>CAWJYQ010000013.1:0-166842 GCA_963847045.1 uncultured Alphaproteobacteria bacterium
ACCTTAATTCCGCATGTCTAAATTTGGATTTGCAATGGGTGAGGTAAAGTCGCCTTTATCCGACAGTATTCACCCAGAATTAGTCCATTTTGGCTAACTTTTTGGTTTTTTAGTATTATTTTCTCGACCAAAAGCCAAAAAAATTCAATTATGAACAATTGTATCTCCGTTATGAACAATTGTATTTCAAGAGAATATTGTTCTCAATAGAAAATTGAATGATAGGAAAACTATTGCACGATTGGTCCTTTACGTTCGATAAGACAGGTTCCCATAAAGCCTCAGTTTCTTTGTCCTTGCTGATTTTACCCATTTGGCAGGAATGCAGATAAAACGGAAAATAAATTTTTTGATCCGAAAATTAGGTAAAAGGATATTTGTCCTTTTTGAAAACAACCTGATGATGTAGTCGTATAAATTTCGACAGATTGCACAAATTATAAGAAAAACAGAGTTGTGTTCAAGTTTTGAGAAAGGCATGTTATTCCAACCAAAATCGTTTTTCAATATGTCAAATTCCTTTTCAGCGGCTCCCCGTTGATTGTAGAACTGTACAACTTCAAAATCTGACATTTCACGGTCGGTAGTAATGATGACAGAATATTCACATGCTTCGCCAGTGAATAAATCAAGCTGCCCATCTTTGTTGGGGGTTTTGTTAACAACTAACCGGTATTGTTTTAAAAGATGTTGTAGTTTGTGTTCCTTTGCACGTTTTATAAATGGGGTGAATTCAATAGAACCATAATACCCAACTCCTTCTTTTGTTTTGACTTCTTTCCAATCGGTAATGGAAGCGATTTCTTTCATAACCGAATGGTCTTTTCGTGCCCTGACATATATTTTATCGGCACGTTCGCTTGCTACCCAAATTGTTCTCAATTGATAAGATGCACTATCGGCACGGAACCTGTTGATTTTTATTTTAGCTTTGACCAAGGCATCAAACATCCTTTCAATAGTCTTATCCTGAAGTGTTTGTGCATCGCTATTGCCATTCCTATTCTCAACATAGACAATCGTCCTGCCAATTGAACCAACGCCGGGACAATAACCATAATCATTTTTGTAAGTCATCCTGGCATCAGACTTTTCGGTAAAAAGTATTGTATTGTCATAATCCAAGATTATATCGGTTCTTTTATCAAGTAACCTAAGTTTTTTTATCATTGACAGGTTCACCCTTGTCAATAAGGTGTTTATGCCAAATTCGTGAAGTTTGTCGCCCCTTACCGTGTCGAATAATTGCATTGGCTCGGCAAGTTCCTTCATTCGGTTAAGTACCCTGTCAGGACTAGGGATTTTAACAAAAGGGTTTGTGCTTAATGAGGCCTTGAAATTTCCTGAGAGGTCTTCCGCACAATCGCCACCACAAAAAAATGTCGCCCAAAAACTATACAAAATATCTTTCCAAGAATACTTGCTTTGGGCAGGCAGATTGGGGAGTTCCTTATTAATAAAGCTGCCTAAACCTATTTTCTCAAACTCATCAAAAACAAAATTTAATCCACCAAAAGGGGTAATTGACTCAGATTTTACTACTTTCATGTCGGTATTGTTTTGCAACACCAATTTAGGTGATAATACCATAGCTGTAAAACCTATATTATCAAAGTTTTACAGCTTTTTTTCAACAATAACATGCGGAATTAAGGTTAGAAGGAGGGGTGGCCGGACCACAATCTAATTATGTTAAAAATGCTGATACCGGCCGGGGTGGTTGATTATTTATTCAAATTCGGATCTTTTCTTTGTTCTGAAACTCATGAATAAGTAATATAGTTACCTATATTGTTTATATCTTTCTGAATAAGAAGAATCACTGAATCAACCACCCCGGTCGGGAAATAAAAATACTGTATATATAAGATAATCAATCGTCCCGACCACCCCTCCTTCAAAAGGAGGGGAAACTTTTTATGCTATACCTCATTCATCCCCAAAGCTTAAGTTGACGGCTATTCAGGGGGTGTTTATCCGTTAGTCAGATGCCTGAAAACTTCCTCAAGGTTATTTTCCTGTTTCTGAAGCGAGAGCACTGTAAGATTGTTTTTTACTGCAAAGTTGAATATCGATGGCCTTATGTCTTCTTCGCCTTCTGCTTCAATTGCCCACACATTGTTGCGGATTTTTTTTACTCCGCTTACATTTGGAATACCGGAAAGTGACGTTTCAGTCGTTTCTTTATCGAACTCTACTTCTATTAATTGCCTGGGTTGCTTAATAATGGAATATATCTTATTCTTTTCCTCGTCAGCAACAATTACTCCCTTATCTATTATTATAACCCTTTCGCAAATAGCCTCAACCTCCTGCATAATATGAGTTGAAAGCATCACAGTTTTTTCCTTTCCGGCTTCTTTAATAAGATTCCTTATCTCTACTATCTGATTGGGATCGAGTCCTGTAGTAGCCTCGTCAAGAATAAGTACAGCAGGATTATGAATTAGTGCCTGGGCAAGTCCGACTCTCTGTCTGTATCCTTTGGAAAGAGAGCCGATCTTTTTGTTTTGTTCAGACGATAATCCGGTTAATCCGATAATATTATCGACCTGTTTCTTTACGGGTATACTGCTTTTATAGATTGAAGCGACAAATCCAAGATATTCCCTTATATACATTTCCGGATAGAGAGGGTTATTCTCGGGGAGATAGCCAATTTGTCTTTTTACATCGGTATTATCCGAATCAACAGCTATGCCATTTACTACTACTTTACCCGAGGAAGCAGGTATAAACCCGGCAATAATCTTCATCATGGTCGATTTCCCTGCACCATTCGGTCCGAGAAATCCGACTATTTCACCTGTTTTGACTTCAAAAGATACGTTATCGAGTGCTTTCTGACTGCCGTAGAGTTTTGTAACACCCTGAATTACAATTGACATAAGCTCCTTTTTTGATTTCGGATTTCGATTTAGATTTCGGATTGACAATCCGCAATCTACAATCCGCATCCCCATTTTCACTTCTCAATCCACAATCCACAATCCGTAATCCGCAATCATCATGATCCCCAGCCACCCATAAATTGTCCGACATTTGCAAAGGATGTCATCGGGTTTACACAGCAGACGGGTATTTTGGAACTGTTGGCGATAATATATTGTTCGGATGCCCCAACAACATAGTCAGCAAAAGTGATATTCTTTGTAGTTACAATCAGAATAAGGTCAGCATTTATTTTCTGAGCAAAATCAATAGTTTGTTGAGAGATATTCCCTTTTGGCATATCATGTATTTCATATTCAATATTGTTTTGTATCAGATATTTGATAGCAAAATTCAAATTGATCTTTGTTTTTTTCATTATGTTTTTATCCGTGCTCACCGAAACGACCATATGGATTTTTGAATCGAAATATTTTCCCATAAAAATGGCCATTTTTATCTTCTCCTTATTTTCACCTCTGAAGTCAACCGGGAAGACAATATTATGATACCTTTCCTGATCAGCCGGAGGATCCTGAACGACTATGAAAGGAACCTTCGATTTTACAATGACTTTAAGAGCCCAGCTGCCTGTTAGCTTTTGCATCCCTTTCATGCCATGGGTACCCATAACTACCAGGCTGGCATCAATTTCATTTACATATTCTGCAATTGCTGAAAAGATACTTCCTTTTGAGATATGATAAGAGATTGGGATATTATATTTCTTCCCATTTTCTTCAATCAGTTTTTTTAAGTGGTTGACTTTTTCCAAATGGGCTTTTGGGGTAATGTTATTGTCAACAATATGAAGAAGGCAGATATCATTATTTACCATGCGGCCAATCTTGACAGCATGTGCCAGGGCGTGACCGGCTACATGAGAGAAATCCCATGGTACAACTATAAGTTTTTTATTCTCTTCCATAGCTCATAAGTGTTTACAATTTTATATTCAAAGTTATTCAGATTTTACCACTTTTCAAAATTTGCACAGAGCTCAGGGCACAGAGCAAAGAGCAAGGGCAAAGCCCAACTTCTCATGAGCCCGTTGAGCTCTGTGCTTTTATTACCATGTTATAGCCATTATTTAAAACTCCAATCGGGGGTAAATATTATTGGTTCCGGTCAGTTAAACAGATAAAAGAGCTATTTGCTCAAAAATAGTGCCATAAAAGAGCAAAACTGGTCTTTTTTAAAGACCAAAAAGAGAGAGAGATGAGGACTAAAGTAAAATAATGCCGGTCTATTCTTCATTAGCGCATAACATTTTATTATTTTTGTACTTTCACACAGGCGCAAATCACCCTTTCGGCGTCTTGAAAAAACGTTAAAAAATCCCATTTATTCAGGAGTTTATGGGGCACGACTTTGCGCTAGGCGCGCCCCCGTTTTCATGGCACAAATAAGCCGCTCAGCGCCTGGTATTGCGCAGCTGATTCGGGACATCCTCAAAGGCCTCACATGACTGAACCCGCCCGGCAAACCATCGCCGACACTGAGCATTCCATGGCAAGCGACTACGGCGCGGAATCGATCCGGGTTCTGAAGGGTCTCGATGCCGTGCGCAAGCGGCCGGGCATGTATATCGGCGACACCGATGACGGTTCCGGCCTGCATCACATGGTCTACGAGGTCGTCGACAACGCGATCGACGAGGCGCTGGCCGGTTTCGCGACGCGGGTCGAGGTCGTGCTCAACGCCGACAATTCGGTGACCGTGCGCGACGACGGCCGCGGCATTCCCGTCGACATCCACAAGGGCGAAGGCATCTCGGCGGCCGAGGTCATCATGACCCAGCTCCATGCCGGCGGCAAATTCGACCAGAACTCCTACAAGGTTTCCGGCGGTCTGCACGGCGTCGGCGTCTCCGTCGTCAACGCGCTCTCCAGCAAGCTCGGCTTGCGCATCTGGCGCGACGGCAAGGAGCATTACATCGAGTTCGCTCATGGCGATGCGGTAGCGCCCTTGAAGGTGGTCGGCGAGGCGCCGGGCAAGCGCGGCACCGAGGTGACGTTCCTGGCCTCGCCCGAAACCTTCAAGAACATCGAATGGGATTTCGCGACGCTGGAGCATCGGCTGCGCGAGCTCGCCTTCCTCAATTCCGGCGTCAACATCGTGCTCTCGGACATGCGCCACGCGGTCGAGAAGCGCGAGGAGATGCACTATTCCGGCGGCGTCGAGGAATTTGTCAAATATCTCGACCGCAACAAGAAGGCGATCGTGCCCGCGCCCATCATGGTGCGCTCGGAAGCGAACGGCATCGGCGTCGAGGCCGCACTGTGGTGGAACGACAGCTATCATGAAAATGTGCTCTGCTTCACCAACAACATCCCGCAGCGCGACGGCGGCACCCATCTCGCCGGCTTCCGCGGCGCGCTGACCCGCCAGGTCAACGGCTATGCCGAGGCCAACGCGAAAAAGGAAAAGATCGCGCTCACCGGCGACGACTGCCGCGAAGGTCTCACCGCCGTGCTGTCGGTGAAGGTGCCCGATCCGAAATTCTCGTCGCAAACCAAGGACAAGCTGGTCTCCTCCGAAGTCCGCCCCGTGGTCGAGAACGTCATCAACGAGGCGCTGCAGGCCTGGTTCGAGGAGCATCCGTCGGAAGCCAAGGTGATCGTCGGCAAGGTGATCCAGGCCGCGGCCGCCCGTGAAGCCGCGCGAAAAGCGCGCGAGCTGACCCGCAAGAATCCGCTCAGCGTCTCCTCGCTGCCCGGCAAGCTCGCCGACTGCCAGGAAAAGGATCCCGCCAAGTCCGAGTTGTTCATCGTCGAGGGCGACTCGGCCGGCGGCAGCGCCAAGCAGGGCCGCAACCGCGAGTTCCAGGCGGTGTTGCCGCTCCGAGGCAAGATCCTCAATGTCGAGCGCGTGCGCACCGACAAGATGCTCTCGAGCGAGCAGATCGGTACGCTGATCACGGCGCTCGGCACCGGCATCAGCGACGATTTCTCGGTCGACAAGCTGCGCTACCACAAGATCATCGTGATGACCGACGCCGACGTCGACGGCGCCCACATCCGCACCCTGCTCTTGACCTTCTTCTACCGGCAGATGCGCGACCTCATCGATCGCGGCCATCTCTATATCGCCCAGCCGCCGCTTTATAAGGTTTCGCGCGGCAAGTCCGAGCAGTATCTCAAGGACGAGCGCGCGCTGGAAGATTATCTGATCGGGGCCGGTCTCGACGACTGCGTGTTCAAGCCGGCTTCCGGCGCCGACCGCGCCGGGCGTGACCTGCTTTCGCTGGTCGAGGATGCCCGGGCCATCCGCGCCGTGCTGCGCAATCTGCACAGCCGCTACAACCGCACCGTGGTCGAGCAGGCCGCGATCGCGGGCGTGCTGCGGC
Source organism: uncultured Alphaproteobacteria bacterium (assembly GCA_963847045.1). Classification (GTDB taxonomy): domain Bacteria; phylum Pseudomonadota; class Alphaproteobacteria; order Rhizobiales; family Xanthobacteraceae; genus Bradyrhizobium. Next base: position 6,281 of record CAWJYQ010000013.1, read on the forward strand.
AGGAGATCTTTGGCGATCCCGAAAAAGCGACGGCCGCCGCCGGCTACATCGCGCGGCGCCTCGATGCGCTGGCGGACGAAGTCGAACGCGGCTGGATTGGAAAATTCGTCGAGGGCGAAGGCTTCCTGTTCGAGCGCACCGTGCGCGGCGTCAAGGATGCAGCCATCCTCGATCACGCGCTGCTCGGCTCGGCCGATGCCCGCAAGCTCGACGACTACGCCGCGAAGCTGCAGGAAGCTTACGCGCGGCCGGGCGTGCTGCGGCGGAAGGAGTCGGAGACGCCGATCCACGGCCCTGTCGATCTGTTCGAGGCGGTGACCGAGACCGGCCGCAAGGGCCTCACCCTGCAGCGCTACAAAGGTCTCGGCGAGATGAACCCGGGCCAGCTCTGGGAGACCACGCTGGACACCGAGGCGCGCTCGCTGTTGCAGGTGAAGGTCAAGGAGGTCGACGAGGCCGACGACATCTTCACCAAGCTGATGGGCGACCTGGTCGAGCCGCGCCGCGAATTCATCCAGGACAACTCGCTCAGCGCCAACGTCGACGTGTAACCGCCGGAGTATGGCATGCCGCCCATTCAATATATCGTTGAGGGCGGCCATCGGCTCAGTGGCGCCATCGAGCCTTCCGGCAACAAGAACTCGGCGCTGCCGATCATCGCGGCGGCGCTGCTCACCGAACATCCCGTCACCCTCGACAACGTCCCGCGCATCCGCGACACCGAGACGCTGGTGGAGTTGATCCGCTCGGTCGGCGCCAGCGCCGACTGGCGCGGACGCAACCGGCTCGCGATCCACGCCAGGGATATCCGCGCGACCGATCTCGATCGGGATTTGTGCGCACGCATCCGCGCCTCGATTCTGCTTGCCGGTCCCCTGCTCGCCCGCTGCGGCGAGGTGGCGCTGCCGCCGCCCGGCGGCGACGTGATCGGGCGGAGGCGGCTCGACACCCATTTCCTCGCCTTCGAGCAGTTGGGCGCCACCGTCACATCGAACGACAGACTGGTCTTCCGCAGCACAGGGCTCCGCGGCGCCGACGTCTTCCTCGACGAGCCCAGCGTCACTGCGACCGAGAACGCACTGGTTGCGGCCGTCGCCGCGCAGGGGACCACCTATCTGCGCAACGCCGCCTCCGAGCCGCATGTGCAGGATCTCGCGCATTTCCTGGTCGCGCTCGGCGCCAACATCGAGGGCATCGGCACCAACACCATGGTGGTGCACGGCGCGGCGACGCTGGGACAGGCAAGCTATTCGATCCAGCCCGATCATATCGAGGTCGGCTCGCTGATCGGCCTTGCCGCCGTGACGCGCTCGCCGCTGCGCATCATGCGCGCCGGTGTCGGGCATCTGCGCTCGATCCTGATGGGCTTCGAGCGGCTCGGCATCGCCTGCGAAATCGCCGGCGACGATTTGATCGTGCCTTCGGATCAGACCCTGAAGATCAAGGACGACTTTGGCGGCCATGTGCCGAAGCTGGAGGACCAGCCATGGCCGGCCTTCCCGGCCGACCTGATGTCGATTGCGATCGTCACCGCGAGCCAGTGCGACGGCGTCATCCTGATGTTCGAGAAGATGTTCGAATCCAGGATGTTCTTCGTCGACAAGCTGATTGCGATGGGCGCGCGCATCGTGTTGTGCGACCCGCATCGCGCCATCGTCGCCGGCCCCAGCCGTCTGCGCGGCGCCTCGATGATCTCGCCCGACATCCGCGCCGGCATGGCGATGCTGCTTGCCGCGGTCTGTGCGGAAGGCACCAGCACGATCAACAATGCCGACCAGATCGAGCGCGGCTATGAGCGCATCGAGGAGCGGCTGAACGCGCTCGGCACCAGGATCAGGCGCGTGCCGGAACGGGAGCGCTGAGGCCCGGTCTCCGCGATCTGCGGCTACTTTACCGCTACTTGGGCGGATTCGCGTCGAGGGCCTGCTTGCAGGCCTGCGACAGGCCCGAATAATTGTCACTGAGGCACTTCCGAACGCGGCCTCCGCCGGGCGCAATCCCGGAGCAATAACGGGAATAATCGGCCATGCAGGCGGCTCGCGCCGCGCTTCGCGCATCCTGCGCCAGGACCCTCGACGCGAACAGCGCGGAGGCTCCGGCCAGGAGGGCGGCCGCCAGCGCCACCCGCACGCGGGCGTTCACTCGCCGCGAGTAGGTCATCGTCCATCCGTTGCCGTCTCCGCCGCCGTGCCGCACCATGTCGCGATTTCCCTCAACTCGCAGATGTCGATATAGGTGATACGCGCCGGCGGCCCGTATCCTTTGTGCACATGCAGCGGCTGATCAAAAAAAATAACCGCCAACGAGTTGGCGCCGTCCTTTCGTGGAAATCCGCTCCAGCATCTCCTTGAATGTCGCGATGACCGCATCGCCAATCTTGATCCTGTCGTCACGGGCTTGTTTCACGGCTGCGTCCAGCGCGTCCTTGTCGAGATTGGTCTGCCCCGCCACCTGCATCGCCTTGATGAGCGAGCGTCGGTATTCGGTCTGGAGCGACGCGATCTCCGCTTCCCTGCCGCGATAGATGCTCCACAACATTTCGGCGTCCTCTTTCGGCAGCCGTCCCGCGACGCGCTCCATCATGCGCTGCGGTACTGCCATGCCCGGTGGAAACCGCGGGCTGGAATCAAGCCATTGCACCGATACGTAGGTGATCAGCACAGCGTTGAGGCACAGCGATGCGAGCACGAGCCAGCGCATGGCCGGACCGGAGTTCCGCCAGAATGTCATTGCACGCCTCCCAGAGCGAAGCTGTAGCCGTCGAAAACACTGCTCATCACCGATAACGCGTCGGGTGATGCCGCGTCGTGGCCATAGGGCGCCACTTCGGCAAGCCAGAGTCCGACAAGCAGGGAGCAAGCGAGGCTGGCCGCCGGCACCAGGGGAGGCCAACGCAAGGCGCGACGGAACCACGGCACCTGCGATTCCACGCCTCCGGATGCGATCCGCTGCAGGACGGCGAAACGCGCGATCTCGGCCCGCTCGGAGTCGATTGCCGGCGCGATCGAGAACAGGCGATCGAGGCCAGCCTGTTCGTCCAATATGCGGGCGCCTTCCTCGCCCGCCGCGAGGGCGCGCGCGGCCTCCTGCGTCGCGGCGGGCCAGCGCTCGATATTGCCTCCCCACGTCTCGGCCAACTGCCTGAATTGATCGAGCCTCATGCCTCGCTCCTGTTGTTCTGAATTTTCTCGACGTTCGCCTTGAGCGCCGCGCGGGCACGGCCGAGCAGCGATTCGAAAGCCTTCGCTCCGAGATTTATCGCTTTGGCCGCTTCCTCGCCACTCAATCCCTCCATGTGGAAGAGCGCAATCGCGCCGCGCTGACGTTCCGACAGACCGGCCATCGCCTGATCCAGGAGACGCCGCTCCTCATCTTCGATCAGCCGCTCGATCGGCTGCGGCTCGCCGTCGCGCAGTTCGTTCGCCTCATCCAGCGGGCCGATCGGACGCTGCCGGGCGCGATCGAATGCCAGGTTGAGAACGATGCGATAAAGCCAGGTCGTGAACTTCCCGACGCGCGGATCGAAGGACGGAGCGTGAGTCCAGACACGAAGAAACGCCTCCTGGCAGATGTCGTCGGCCTCGGCCGCATCGCGGACCCGCTGCGCGACGCGCAACGCCAGCCGGATGTGGCGCCCCATCAGGATGCGGAATGCATTCTGTTCGCGCGCCGCCACCGCTCCCATCAAGGCCTCGTCGGACAGGTCCTCGGTCATTCTGATCTGGCGCTTTGTCCCTTGTCACGGCCTGCCGCGAGGCTCGCCCGCGAGAGGCGAAGGATTCTCTTCGCTCTCGAGAATGTACGCGCCATTGCCATCTGCGGCATCAAGCCGCGCTCAACAGCCAATCAGAAGTGCCAGTAGACGCCTGCCCGCAGGGTGTGGGTGTCCAGCTTGAAGTCCCGCGCGGCGAAGGTGGTGGCGCCCACCGTCTGGGCGCTCAGCGTCGTCGAGCCATAATTGTCATAGATATATTCGAGTCGGACCGACGCCTGGGGCGTCACACTGTATTCCCCACCGCCGCCGACCGACCAGCCGGTGCGCGTTTGATCCCAGGTCGCGACTGCGCCGGTGGTGTTGTCGAACGCCTTGCTCTCGACACCCGCGATCGCAAGACCGCCGCTCGCGAACAACAGCGCGCGGTCGAAGGTGTAGCCGACGCGTCCGCGCAAATGGCTGTTCCAGTTGACCGCCGATTGAAGCTGCGTGACCGAGGGAACCGGGTCAAAACCTGTGTCGATGGTCGCCTTTGCACCGACGAAATTGACATCCCCTTCGAAACCTCCGACGAGCCGGCCCCATTGTCTCGACCAGCCCGCCGTCACGCCCGCGGTGGCCCCCTTCGGGTCGACAAAGTGGAATTCTCCCGTGTCGGGAAACGAAGTCTCGGTCCCGCCCGACAGGTAGCCCGCCTGCACGCCGACATAGGGCCCCGCCCAGCTCGGCAGATAGGCCACCGGAGCCTGCGCTTGCGGCGGAGGCGCCGAAGGCAACCTCAGATCGGCCGCCGAAGCCTGGGCTAGTCCTGCGAAAAATGCCGCCAATACCCGTCCGATCCTGATTTTCATGCTGTTTTTCCCGCGATGACACCGGCGCCAGATCCGCCACACCAGACGAATACGGCGCGCAGGCGCTTTTCCTTCGCGACGAAGCGGCTTTTTTTGGAGGTCGGCTGAAGACGCCTCACGCAATCACACGCCGCGAATGCATGCGCACCAATCATGTTGCGGCCCTCTCATGCCAAACTCACCATCCTTCCGCCATGCGCAATGCTATTGTCGCCCCATGACCACCTCAGACCAGATCGAGCGCGCTCGCCTCGCCGCTGCGCCCGCCGGCGGCCACCTCGCCGCGGAGCTCGGCGAGACCATAAGGCTCGCCGCGCCCATGGCGGCGACGCAGCTCGGGCAAATCGCGATGATGACGACGGACCTCGCCTTCATCGGCCGGCTCGGCGACGCGGCGGTCGCGGCCGCGGCACTCGCCGGCACCGTCTATTTCGTCGCCTTCACCGTCGGCATGGGGCTGATGTCGGCGGTGGCGCCACTGGCCGCGCAGGCGTTCGGCGCGCGCGACCCGCGCGGGGTGCGACGTTCGCTGCGCGCGGGCCTGTGGGCGGCGCTCTTGATCTCGCTGCCGATCATGGTGTTCCCGCTGCGCGGCGAGCAGATCCTGCATGCGCTCGGCCAGGCCGAAGAGCCGGCGCGGCTCGCGCAGCAATATCTCTTTGGCCTGGTCTGGGGCGTCGCACCAGCGCTGTGGTTCATCGCGATCCGCGGCTTCATGGGCGCGGTGAACCGGCCGCAGCCGATCTTCTGGATCACGCTTGCCGCAATCCCCCTCAACGCGCTGCTGGTTTATCTGCTGCTCTATGGCGAGGCCGGCCTGCCGCGGCTCGGACTGTTCGGCGTGGGGCTGGCCAGCGCTACCGTCAATGGCTGTACCTTCCTCGCAGGCATCTGGTTCGCCACGCAGCGCAAACCGTTCGCCCGCTATCACGTCCTGGCGCGGCTCTGGCGCATCGACTGGGATTTGATGCGGCAGCTCGTCATCATCGGTGCGCCGATCTCGATCGCCTTCCTGATGGAATACGGGCTGTTCTCAGCGGCCGCGCTGCTGATGGGCATGATCTCGACCACGGCGCTGGCGGCGCATCAGATCGCGCTGCAGGTCACTGCGATCCTGTACATGATCCCCTACGGCATCAGCATGGCCGCCACCGTGCGGGTCGGACATGCCGTAGGCCGCCAGGATGACGCCGGCGTCAGGCGCGCCGGCCTGGTCGCGATGTGGGTCGGCATCGCCTTCGGCATCGTCCTCACGGTCGCCGTGATCGTGACGCGGTTTGCGATTGCACGGCTGTTCCTCGGCGAAAACCTCGCGAATATCGACGCCACCATCGCGCTCGCCGCCCAACTCCTCATGGTCGGCGCGACCTTCTTCATCACCGACGGACTGCAGACCATTGCCGCCGGCGCTCTGCGCGGCCTCAATGACACCCGCGTGCCGCTGTTGTTCGCCGCTGTCAGCTACTGGGTCATCGGCTTTTGCTCGGCCTATGCGCTGGCCTTCTGGACCCCGTTCGGGGCGCCGGGCGTCTGGATTGGGCTGTCGCTCGGCACTTTTGTCTATGCCGTGCTTTTGATATTGCGATTTCGGCTGCTGGCGGGTCGTCTGCCCGCGCGAGACGCCCGAGGGAGCGTTGGATGACATTATCCGTTGATTTGTTCTATTCCTTCCGCAGCCCCTATTCCTATTTGGCGCTGCCCAAAACGCTGAAGATGGTCGCCGATTACGACGTCGCCGTGAATCTGCGCCCGGTCTATCCGCTGGCAGTGCGGGTGCCCGGCTTCTTCAAGAAGACCAATCCGCAATTCCTCCCCTACGTCGCGATCGACTCGAGCCGCGTCGCCCAGCGCGAGAGCATTCCCTACCGCTTTCCCAGCCCCGACCCGATCGTGCAGGACCTGGCCACGCTGGAGGTCGCCGAGCATCAGCCCTACATCCACCGCCTGACGCGGCTCGGCGCGCTGGCACAAACGCAAGGTCGCTCGCTGGAGTTCACCTATGCGATCGCGCGCGTGCTGTGGGACGGTTCGGTGAAGGGCTGGAACGAGGGCGATCATCTCGCCCGCGCCGGTGAGGTGGCCGGCTTCGATCTCGCCGCCATGGACAAGGCGATCGAGGCCGATCCCGACCGCTACGAAGAGGTCATTGCCGCCAACGAAGAGGACCATGCGGCGTCAGGCCATTGGGGCGTGCCGACCTTCGTGTTCGAGCACGAGCCGTTCTTCGGCCAGGACCGCATCGACCTCCTGATCTGGCGCATGGAATCCAAGGGGCTGGTACGCAGGAACGCAAGTTGACGATGCCCGGCCCGCGCCGTACCTAAAGCCAACGCAAGAACACACGAGGCAACGCCATGGCCCATGAAACCGAAACGCTCGCAGGCTATGTCGCCGAACTTAAATTCGAGGACATTCCGCCCGAGGTATTGGAGCGCGCCAAGGTGCTGACGCTCGACTTCCTCGGCAGCGCGATCCGGGCCCGGCGTGATGCGGAATCGACGCCGTCGCTCCTGAAGATGCTTGAAGCGCTGGCGCTCGACGGCAAGGGCTATTCGACGGTATTCGGCGACAACAAGACCTGGACGCCGGCGGTCGCGGCGCTGCTCAACGGCGCGCTCGGCCATTCACTGGATTTCGACGATACTCACGCGGACTCTTCGCTGCACCCGAGCGCGCCGGTCGTACCGGCCGCGTTCGCGGTCGGCGAGATGATGGGCAGCTCCGGCCGCGACGTACTGACCGCGATCGTCGCGGGCTATGAGGTGTGCTGCCGGCTCGGCAATGCGCTCGATCCGACCTCGCATTATGCGCGCGGCTTCCATCCGACCGCGACCGCGGGCACCTATGGCGCGGCAGCGGCGGCGGCAAAGCTGTTCGGGCTGTCGCAAGAGCAGATCGTCGCCGCCTTCGGCGTCTCCGGCAGCCAGGCCGCGGGCTCCCTGCAGTTCCTGCAGAACGGCGCCTGGAACAAGCGCTACCAGGTCGGCGCCGCCGCGATGAAAGGGGTAATCGCCGCCACACTCGCGCGCAACGACTTTGTCGGCTCGACCGAATCGGTCGAAGGCAAGCACGGCCTCTTGGTCGGCTACAGCGACAATCCGCATCCGGACAAGGCGGTCGCCGGCCTCGGCTCGACCTATGAGACCATGAAGATCGGCGTCAAACCCTATCCGAGCTGCCGCTACACCCATGCCGCGCTGGATGCCATCATCGCTATGCGGCGCGAACACAATCTGACGCCGGACCAGGTCAAGCGCGTCGAGGTCGGCCTGCACCGCAACGGCATCACGCTGACTGGCGACGCCGCCACCAAGCGGCATCCGAACTCCATCGTCGGCGGGCAGTTCTCGATGTTCTTCACCGGTGCGGTGGCGCTCGACCAGGGCAGTTTTGGCTGGGACGACTACGACCGGCTGGGCGACAAGGCCGTCGACGCGCTCGCCGACAAGTTCGACGTGGTGCAGGACGACCGGCTCGAGATCGGCCGCAGCCACCCCTTCGGCGCGCGCGTCTCGATCACCACCGAGGACGGCGTGCATGAGCGGCTGTTTGCCGATCCCTCCGGCGAGCCTGCTTCTTTCCCGGATGCGGCAGCGATGCAGCAGAAATTCCTGACGCTGGCGCGCCCGGTCCTGAACGGCCGCGCCGACCAGCTGGCGGATGCGATCCTTTCGCTCGAACGGTTTGACCGCGTCGAGCAGGCGACGCAGCTCGGACGACAGTAGGGAGACCGATCAGGCCGCGCCGTCGATGATGATGAAGTCGGCGTCGGCATATTTCTGACGGATGATTCTTGCCGCGCTGTATTCCGGGCTGTCGTAACAGGCCTTGGCCGTGTTCCGATCGGCGAACTCGACCACCACATTGCGGTCGCGGGCGTTGCCTTCCATCACGTCATAGGCGCCGCCGCGCACGACGAAGTTGGCGCCGTACTTCTCGAAAGCCGGCCGCGCCGCGGCCAGATATTCCGGATAGTGCGCCTGATCCCGCACCGAGACGCGGACGATCCAATAGGCTTTGGGCATGTTGTTCTCCTTGAAGTGATTTATTTGAGTGAAATGTTTTAGCCAGGCCGTGAAATCAGATCGGTCCCTTCCCGGATCGCCGCGCGGATCTCCATGCGCGAGATACCGATATCCCTCAGCCACAGATCATCCATCGCCGCGAGTTGCGCCAGCTCGCGCCGAAGCTGCTGATGGCGGCGGTAGCGCATCAAGGCCGAACGGATCGCCCGGCTGGCGCGCCAGAGGTGGCGCCAGGCACTGGCGCGCTGAAACTCGAGGGACAGCGACATGTTCAAAAATCCTTTCCGCGCGGCGCCAGCCGGGGCCAGTTGCCGGCGCCGCGCGGAAACGGGGACGGACGCAGCCCAGTGAGCGCGCACAGCCGCCCCCGCGCGGCGCCCAAGAGCGCCAGCAAGGTTTTGCCAATGGCGCGGCTGCGCGCGGCGTGTACGCGCCGAACCAATAGCCGCGTCAGCGCGCTTTGTTGCGCCGGCGTGAGCGTCTTCCAGTTGGAAGGATCAATTCCGAAATGATCGTCGGACATGGTCTGGCTCCATCGCGGCGTGACCTCTCTTCGGTCCGCGCGAGGGTGTGTTTACAGCCGGCAAAACATTCCATAAAATGAATAATTGAGATACTTTTGATCTCTAAATGAGATGAACTAAAATGGACCTGTCCGACCTCCGCATTTTCCTCGCCGTCGTCCGCGAAGGCGGCGTCACGCGCGCCGCCGAACGGCTGAACCGCGTGCAGTCCAATGTGACGACGCGAATCCGCCAGCTCGAGGAGGACCTCGAGGCAACGCTGTTCATCCGCGAAGGCAAGCGGTTGCGGCTCGCACCGGCCGGACAGGCGCTGCTCGGCTATGCCGAACGCCTGCTGGCGCTCGCCGATGAGGCGCGCGCCTCGGTGCACGACCCGAAGCCGCGCGGCCTGTTTCGTCTCGGCTCGATGGAAAGCACCGCCGCCGTGAAATTGCCGAAGGCGCTGAACGAATATCATCGCCTCTATCCCGAAGTGACGCTGGAGCTTCGCATCGGCAATCCATTCACGCTCGCAAGCGCGATCCTCGCCGGCCAGCTCGACGCGGCGCTGGTTGCCGAGCCGATCGCGGATGAGCCATTCGACAAGGCATTCGCCTATGAGGAGGAGCCCGTGGTCGTTTCCGCGGCCGGAGCGCCTGTGCCCGGCACGAAGGGCCGGTTTCCAAAGACCATGGTCGCGTTCGAACACGGCTGCCCGTACCGCAAGCGGCTGGAGGACTGGTACGCAAAACGCGGCGAAATGCCGGAACGCACCGTCGAGCTCGGCTCCTATCACGCGATGCTCGGCTGCGTGGTCGCCGGCATGGGCATCGCGCTGATGCCGAAAAGCGTGCTCACGACCTTTCCGGAGAGCAAGCGGCTCGCGGTGCATCGCCTGCCGCAAGGCGAGAACCGCGCCGAGACCGTGCTGATCTGGCGCAAGGGCGCCAGCTCTCCCAACATCCAGGCCCTGCGCGAGATCCTGCGGCCGCAAGGCCCTCGCGCGCGAGGCTGAGGCGCGCGTCAGTTGCTACCTGCCAGGTGCTCCTTGCCGCCGGTCGCGGCGACGACGTCGCTGACCAGTTGCGACACGCCGTCGGCATCGAGCGGCCAGTTCACGGTGCGGCCGAAACGTGCGATCACCAGATGCTGCGACGGAATCACGATGACATATTGCCCGATGGATCCCTTGGCGAAGAACGCGTCGCGCGGCCAACCGTTTTCGACGCGATAGTGGGCGCCAAAACTGTCGCCGAGATTGGTCCAGAACCCCGCGCCATAGCCGACAAAGGCATTCGGCACCGGCGACGCGGAATACTTCACCCAACCCTCGGGCAAGATGCGTTTTCCTCCGACCACGCCATCGTTGAGATAGAGTTGGCCGAACCGCGCCCAGTCGCGCGCGGACGCCAGCATCTGGCTCGATCCTTCCGGCGTGCCGGCGCCGTCGAACTCAAGCGTTACGTGGCGCATTCCGAGCGGGCCGAACAATTCGTTGCGCGCGAAGCGCAGGACGTCGGCGGGCTTGCCGCCGGTGGCATCGAGGATCAGCTTCGACAGGATGAGATAATTGCCGTCGTGATAATTCCAGGCGGTTCCGGGCGCTGTTTCGAGCGAAGCGGCTTCGGCAAACGAAGCCATGTCGGTCTCCATGAATTTCATCTGGTTGACCGGCTCGAGCGCAGCACCGAGCGAGGCCTGCAGGGAACTGCCTAGGGCAAGGCCCGCGGTGTGGCGCAGGAGTTGATCGACGGTGATCGCCTGGCGTGGGTCGGTTGGGCTCTGCCACGCTGCGACCGGTGCGGGCTGATCGAGCTTGAGCTTGCCCTGGCGCACGAGAATGCCCGTCAGCGCGGAGATCACCGATTTGGTCGAAGAGAAGCCGAGCAGCGGCGTGTCGATGCCGATGCCTGCTGCGTAGCGTTCGGCGATGATGCGGCCGTCCTTCACCACCACGATCGCGCGCGTGCGCTTGAAGGGCGGCGAAGAGGGGTCGGCGAAGGCGCGGTCGAGCGCGGCCGCGAGCGCCTCGCTCTGCGCGGCGACCACTGAGGGTCCTGCGATTTCGGGCAACAGCGGTGCTTGCGGCTTGTCGCCGGCCGGCAGCGCAATGTCGGCTGTGGCGTCGCCGTGATCGAGGAAACAGCCGAGTTCGCCGCGATAGACCGCGTGGCTGCGGCCAAGGCCCAGAAGGGATACCGTGACGTCCTTGCGTGCGCGGTCGACGTGGTAATCCAGCGCCCAGCTGATCAAGCCGGCGCCCGGCATGGCGGCCGTTGTCTCGGCAAAATCCCTTGCCGGATCGAGGCCGGAGACAAAGGTCTCCGAGCAAAGCACATTGGCCATGAAGCCAGTTGCGACTTTCGGCACGTCGCGGGCGCGAACGGCGGTGGCCGCGAGTGCAACAAGCGCGGTCGAGGCGGTGAGAACGAGGATCGTCTTGTTTCGGGTCATGGCTGGCTCCGGCTAAGCGTTCGCCGGTCACAAGCCACAGGCGGCGCAAAGGCGCTCGCCGGATTCGAAGATCCGCATGGCCGAAAGCTGTAGCGGCCTCGCCAATTCCGAAAATATATCGATATTACAGATATTTACGGATCAGGCTGCGGAAGCCTTGAGCTTGCGATATTCGCTCGGGGTGACGCCGGTCGTGGCCTTGAAAGCGCGGTTGAAGGGCCCAAGCGACTGGAAGCCCGCATCCATCGCAATGGTGATGACCGGCACCTCGGCCTGCGTCGGATCGGCGAGCGCCGCCTTGGCCTCCTCGATGCGGTGCTCGTTGAGGAAGACGTTGAAATTGCGGTAGCCGAGCCGCTGGTTGATCAGCCGCCGCAGCCGGTATTCGGGGATCGAGAGCTTGGTCGCTAGCGTGCCGATGGTGACGTTATCGTGGCGGTAGATACGCTCATCCGCCATCAGGCGCATCAGGGCATCGATCAATTTTTGGTCGGCCGTGTCCTGCTCCGGCACCGCTGCAGTCTTTGCGGGCGCCTCGTTCGCGGAAGGGAACAATTCGCGCGCCGTGACCTGCATCATCGCGTAGCTGATCGCGGCAACGATGCCGGTGAGCATCGCGATATTGGCGACGTTGGCGATGTCGGCGGCCTCGCCGCGCAGCGCCAGCAATTGCAGGAGCGCGTTGAGGCCGCCATAGAGCGCCGCCGCGCTCACGATGAAGACACGCAGGCGGCGGCGACCTTCGACGAGATCGGCCGCCCACGAGGAAACGGTCTGCCCGACCGCAAGACCGATGAACCCAAGCGCGATCAGGTTGATCGCGATGACTGAGAAGCGCGCATCCCCAGCCGGCGCGACCCACATGCAATTGACAAAGCTGAACGCGGCGACCGCGAGCCAGATCAAGGCGTGCCACCAGCGAAGCGAAAAAGTGTCGTCGAACAGCGCGCGGCAAAACAGCCAGAACACCACGACATTGCCGGTGGACAAGGCGATCAGCGGCGCATGCCAGGACGAAATCGCCGAAGGCGCGCCGATCGCGCAGACCGCGGCATGCGCGGCCGAACCGATGGCCAGCGCGATCGCGAGCCGCCCCGCCGTGCTGCTCCTGAAATCGCGGAACAGCGACGCCGCAAGCACTAGCAGCAACGCTATGGTGGCGGCGCGCAACGCAAGTTCGACAGCGGCAAACGACATCCAATCGGTCCAATCAAGTGTATTCCAGCGATTCTAATGGAGATCACACGCCGGTTCAAATTCGGTGAACTACCCGGCCCATTGGTTGCGATGCGTCACCCAGAGATCGCAGGGATGGCCGAGCAGCATGGTCTCGCCCTCGTTTTTTGCTCCGAGGCGTAGAGCCACGGCCTGGGAAGCCACGTTCTCCCGATCGATGCAATGGACGATCTTCTCAAGCTCGAAAGTAGCGAACGACCACTCGATCGAAGCCCGCGCCGCTTCAACGGCGTAGCCCTTGCCGCGAAATTCTTTCGCGATCCCCCAGCCGACTTCGAAGCCGGGCCAGACCGGCGGAAAGAACGGACCGACGCGCCCGGTGAATTTTCCACTCGCCTTCTCCTCGACCACAAACATTCCAAAGCCGTGCAGTATCCAATGTCCCGCCATGATCACTGCATTGCGCCAACCGACCATCAGCTCGGTAACGGGCTTGCGATCCGCGGTGATGAAGCGCGCACTCAACGGATCGCCAAGCATCGCCATATTCGCGGCCACGTCGGACGCACACCATTGCCGCAGGATGAGCCGCTCGGTCTCGATACCGGGCCATTCGGGTCGCGGCAGCGTGGCACCTTGCTTCAGCGGTGGCATCATTCTTTTGTCATCCTGTCCGGAGCGCGTCGCAGGACGCATCCTATATTTCCTGCTAGGCTCGCGCCAAAACAAATGGAGGCTCACATGAGCTGGCAACCTTCCGAAGATCCCGTGCTCGGCGATCCCAAGACCTGCGACGCGCTGGAATTGATCATCGTGCCGCGTACCCGCGACCTCGGCGACGGCTTTGCGGTGCGCCGCGCGCTACCGCACGGCAAGCGGCAGATGGTCGGCCCCTTCATCTTCTTCGATCATTTCGGCCCGGTGCAGTTCGTGTCCGGCAAGGGCATGGACGTACGGCCGCATCCGCATATCGGGCTTGCCACCGTCACCTATCTCTTCGACGGCAGCATCATGCACCGCGACAGCGAGGGCAACATCCAGGAGATCACGCCCGGCGCGATGAACCTGATGACCGCGGGGCGCGGCATCGCCCATTCCGAGCGCACGCCGAACCTACAGCGCCAGAACGGGCAGAAGATGCTGGGCCTGCAGAGCTGGATCGCGCTGCCGGCCGGCCAGGAGGAGATCGCGCCGACGTTCCAGCATTATGCGGCCGGAGACCTGCCGATGATTTCCGAGCGCGGCTTCACCGCGCGCGTGATCGCGGGCTCTTCCTTCGGCATCTCCTCGCCGGTGACGATGGTCTCGCCCTGGTTCTACACCGAGGTGACGGCGGAAGGGGGCGTCAGCGTGCCGCTCGATCCCGATCACGAGGAGCGCGCGATCTATCTCGTCGACGGCGAGGTCGAGATCGCGAGCGAACGGCACGAGGGCCCCAAACTTCTGATCTTCCGGCCCGGTGACCGCATCACCGTGAAGACGATCCAGCCGACACGGATGATGTTCCTGGGCGGCGACGCGCTGGAAGGTCCGCGTCACATCTGGTGGAATTTCGTTTCCTCCAGCAGGGAGCGGATCGAGCAGGCCAAACAGGACTGGAAAACCGGGCGTTTTGCGCCGGTCCCGCAGGAGCACGAGTTCATTCCGCTGCCGGAGTAACGCATGATCCGGAAAAGTGTGCAGCGGTTTTCCGAAAAAGATCATGCGCAGACAATAAGGCTATCTCCGCGGCTGCTCCTGTCTTTGTGAAAGCCTTGCCGATGACCACGATGCGCGCCAGTGACCTGCCCTTGCCGAAAATCGGGCGCGGCAAGGTGCGCGATATCTATGCGGTCGGCGAGGACCGCGTGCTGCTGCTCACCACCGATCGCATCAGCGCGTTCGACGTGGTGATGGCCGAGACCATTCCGATGAAGGGCGCGGTGCTGACCCAGATCAGCGCGTTCTGGTTCAACGAGCTCGAGGGCGTAGTGCCGCATCACATGATCTCTGCCAATGCCGACGAGATCATCCGCGAAGTGCCCGCACTGAAAGACCGTCGCACCGAGATTCTCGGCCGCGCGATGCTGTGCCGGCGCACCACCGTGTTCCCGATCGAATGCGTGATCCGCGGCTATATTTCCGGCTCGGCCTGGAAGGAATATGCGTCGAGCGGCACGCTGGCCGGCGAGAGGCTTCCCGCGGGGCTTGTCGAGAGCGCCAAGCTGGCGCCTGCGATTTTCAGTCCGGCAACCAAGGCCGAGACCGGTCATGACGAGAACATCACGGTCTCACGGATGCGCGAGGTGGTGGGACGCGAGGTCGCAGATCAGCTGGAGCGGCTGACGCGCGCCGTCTATGAGCGCGGGGAGAAAAAGACTCGCGAGCAGGGCATCATCATCGCCGACACCAAATTCGAGTTCGGCCGCGACAAAGACGGGCGGGTCATCCTGATCGACGAGGTGATGACGCCGGACTCATCGCGCTTCTGGGCGGTCGACGCCTACAAGCCCGGCCGGCCGCAGCCGAGTTTCGATAAGCAGCCGCTGCGCGATTATCTCGACGCCGAACGCCGCGCCGGCCGCTGGAACGGCGACGCGCCCGCGCCGCCGCTGCCGGCGAGTGTCGTCGCGGCGACCAGCGAGCGCTATCTCGAGGCGTACCGGCGCGTGACGGGACGTGAGTTGAAGATTTGAGTTCGTCATTCCGGGATGCGCCGCAAGGCGCAGGCCCGGAATCCATAACCACGGACGGGGGTTATGGATTCCGGGCTCGCCCTTCGGGCGCCCCGGAATGACAATGGAGAAAGAAACACCAGGGAGGGTGAAATGTCCGAACCCGATGCCGTGCTCGTCGAACGCGATGGTCCGATCACCATCGTCTCCATCAACCGCCCGCATTGCCGCAACGCGGTCGACGGCGCCACCGCGCGCAAGCTCTATGACGCGTTTCTCGCCTTCGATGCCGACAAGGAGGCTTCGGTTGCGGTATTCACCGGCACCGGCGGCACTTTCTGCGCGGGCGCGGATCTGAAGGCGGTTGCCAAGGGCGATCGCGAGAAGAAGCGCGAGGTTGGCGGCCACAACACGATGGCGCCGATGGGGCCAAGCCGGCTGCGGCTGTCGAAGCCTGTCATCGCGGCGGTCGAAGGCTTTGCAGTGGCGGGCGGCATGGAGCTGGCGCTGTGGGCCGATATGCGCGTCGTCGCCGAGGACGCGACCTTCGGCATCTTCTGCCGCCGCTTCGGCGTGCCCTTGATCGATCTCGGCACCATCCGCCTGCCGCGGCTGATCGGTCATTCGCAGGCGATCGACCTGATCCTGACCGGGCGGCCGGTCGGCGGCCCCGAAGCGCTGCGCATGGGGCTTGCCAATCGCCTGGTAGCGAAGGGCGAGACCCGCGCGCATGCGATTGCGTTGGCGAAAGACATCGCCCGCTTCCCGCAGACCTGCCTGCGTGCCGACCGGCTGTCGGCGCTGCGCCAATGGGACCTGTCGGAGGAAGAGGCGATCGCGGCCGAGATGCGCGGCGGGCTGGAGGTAATCGCTTCGGGCGAGACGCTGTCGGGGGCGACGCGGTTTGCCTCCGGCGCCGGCCGCCACGGCTCGTTCGGCGGCGAAGTGGGGAACGGCTGATGGTGATGACCAATTCCACGACCGGGCCAGAAAGCTTCACGACCCGCGATTTCCGCCTGCAAAGCGGCGTCGTGATGCCGGAAGTCACCATCGCCTACCGCACGCTGGGCACGCTCTCGCCGGCGCGCGACAACGCGGTGCTGATCACCCATGGCAACACCAGCGGGCCTCAAATGATCGATCCCGGTGGATCGACCGGCGAAGGCAGCTGGAATGCGCTGGTCGGCCCGGGACAAGCGGTCGACACCGTCAGCTTCTTCGCGATCTGCCCGAACATGCTGGGCTCGTCCTACGGATCGACCAACGCAACGAGCATCAATTCGAAGACGGGCAGGCGCTACGGGCCGGACTTCCCCGATATCACCGTGCGCGACATCGTCGCGACCCAGCGCCTGCTGCTCGACAGCCTCGGCATCAAGAAGCTGGTCGCGATCGTCGGGCCATCCTATGGCGGCTTCCAGGCCTTTCAATGGGCGGTCGATTACCCCGATGCGATGAAGGGCATTGCGCCGGTCGTCACCTCGCCGCGCGTGCCGCGCGAGCGCTCGGAGGGCAATGTCGCACGGCTCATTGCCACGCTGTCGCAGAATCCGAACTGGAACGGCGGCGATTATTACGACGTCGGCGGCGTGCTCGAGAGCATGATCCAGATCCGCGTCGGAAGGCTGAAAACCTATGGCATCGAGACGCGGCTGCGCGACACGATGTCAGACCCGGCCGAGATAGAGAAGGCGATCCGCGAGGAGGCGACGCGATGGGCGGAAGGCTTTGACGCCAATTCGCTGCTCATCCTGGCCAAGGCGCTGCGCAGCTTCGACGTTACCGCCGAGCTCGGCAAGATCAAGGCGAAGGTGCTCTACATCCTGTCGCGCACCGACAAGCTGTTTCCGCCGGAGCTCGAGCCGCAGGTGATGCCGGCGCTGAAAGCGGCCGGCGTCGATGCCGATTATTTCCTGCTCGACAGCGAATACGGCCACTCCGCATCCGGCCGCGACGCGCATAAATGGGCGCCGCGGCTAAAGGAGTTCATAGAGAGTTCTATAGGCGCTGTCGACCCAGCGTCATTGCGAGCGAAGCGACTCGCAATGACGAACTAAACACCCGCCATCATCACGTATTTGATCTCGACATATTCCTCCATGCCGTGATGCGAGCCTTCACGGCCGAGGCCACTCTCCTTCACGCCGCCGAAGGGCGCCACTTCGGTGGTGATCAGGCCGGTGTTGACGCCGACCATGCCTGACTCCAGCGCCTCCGCCACGCGCCAGACGCGGCCGAGATCGCGCGAATAGAAATAGGAAGCGAGACCAAACGGCGAGTTGTTGCACATCGCGATCACCTCGGCCTCGTCCTTGAAGCGGAACACCGGCGCGAGCGGGCCGAAGGTCTCCTCATGCGCGACCAGCGCATCCGGCTTCACATTGGCGAGCACGGTGGGCTCGAAGAAGGAGCCGCCAAGCACGTGGCGCTTGCCGCCGGTGACGATCTTCGCGCCGCCCTTGACCGCGTCCGCGATGTGCTTTTCGACCTTCAGCACGGCATCCATGTTGATCAGCGGCCCTTGCACGACGCCCTGCTCGGTGCCGTCGCCGATCTTCATCGCCGCGACCTTCGTGGAAAGCTTGTCGACGAACTCGTCGTAGATCTTGTCCTGGGCATAGAGGCGGTTGGCGCAGACGCAGGTCTGGCCCATGTTGCGGTATTTCGAGACGATCGCGCCGTCGACGGCGGCATCGATATCGGCATCGTCGAACACCACGAACGGCGCGTTGCCGCCGAGCTCGAGCCCGAGCTTCTTCACCCCGACGGAAGCCTGTTGGTAAAGGATCTTGCCGACCTCGGTCGAGCCGGTGAAGCCGACGAAGCGCACGGCCGGGTGCTCGCACAGCACCCTGCCGATCGCCGAAGAGTTACCGGTGAGAATATTGAACACGCCCTTGGGCACACCGGCCTTCTCGGCCAGCGCCACCAGTGCCAGCGCCGTCAGCGGCGTCTCATTGGCGGGCTTCAGCACCACGGTGCAGCCGGCCGCAAGCGCAGGCGACACCTTGCGGGTGATCATCGAGCACGGAAAGTTCCACGGCGTGATCGCGCCGCAGACGCCGATCGGCTGCTTGATCGCGAGCAACCGCGCATCGGCGCGCTGGGTCGGAATGGTCTCGCCATAGACGCGCCGTGCCTCCTCGGCAAAGAACTCGACATAGGCGCCGCCGATATCGATTTCGCCGAGCGCTTCCGAGAGCGGCTTGCCCTGCTCGGAGGTGAGGATCAGCGCCAGATCCTCGCGATTGGCGGCGATCAGCTCGAACCATTTGCGCAAGATGTTGGAACGCTGTTTCGCGGTGAGCTTGGCCCAGGCCGGAAAGGCGCGCTCGGCGGCTTCGACGGCCTGCGTGGTCTCCGCGGTGCTCATGACCGGCACCTTGGCGAGCTCGACGCCGTTGACCGGATTGGTGACCGGCCGCGAGGGCGTGCCGACCCAGGCGCCGTCGATATAGCAGCGGTCGCGCAGCAGCGAAGCGTCCTTCAGGCGGTCGCGGAGCGAATGAGCGGACGGTTGCGAAGCGCGTGCGGCTGCGGTCGGGGTCATAGCGTTGCTCCCAAGGTGTTGTGGGTGTTGAACCGAATATAGGCTCAAACCACCCGCAATGCACCGGGCGCCAACGCGCAGCAGCCTTCAGCAATTTTGAAACGTCGAAGCGGCCCGATCAGGCCGCGCCGCTCATATAGGTTTCGCGCCGTCCGATCATGCGCTCGGCTGCGGCCTTGGCGTCCGCCTTCGAAGAGGTGGCGCAAGTGCGATATTCGAGGTCGGGTGTTCCGGCCGCATCGCGCCGGCCGAACCACGACTTCGCACCGACCGGCAATAGCGACAGCGCCTGCGCCACGTTGTCGACCGCACCGAACGAGTGCAGCGCACCCGTCGTCGCGATACGAACCTCATAGATGCCGGGCGAGATTGGCGCTTCGATGTTCTCCCCACGCCCGGGGCGGGGGTAGCGCTTCCATTCACTCCAGGTCGAGATCATTTTCCAAGCCCTCGCGGCCTTCTGGCCGCAAACATTTTGAATCAAAAAAATGGGTCTGCACCGCAAATTCCGCAGTGCTCTGAACGCTTTACAGCCAAATTCGTCTCACGCGACAACCGCCAGTGAAGCATATCGCCGATGCGCATGGGGGTCATCGCCAGAGCACGAAATCCCCATGCAAATTGTGGCAAGTGTGGCAGTTCTGTATCGGTTTCGCGACATTTTCCCACCCGCCCACTCCCGGTCCCACATCACGAGATCGCGACCGGGGTGCGCGACTGGATGCGCCTTGCCGCAGACAACAAGCAGGAGGAAGATCGCGACACTACCAAAAAATACAAACGGGAGGAGACCCCATGCAAAGCAAGGCCCAGATCGATCAGGTTCTGCGTCAAAAAGCCGACGCGAAAGAAATCCCAGGCGTGGTCGCGATGGCCGCGAACGGCAAGGAAGTGATCTACCAGGGTGCGTTCGGCAAGCGCGACCTCGGCAAGGACGATGCCATGACCGTGGACAGCGTGTTCTGGATCGCCTCGATGACCAAGGCGGTCACCACCGCCGGCGCGATGCAGCTGGTCGAGCAGGGCAAGCTTTCGCTCGACGAGCCGATCGGCAAGCTGCTGCCCGATCTCGCTTCGCCTCAGGTGCTCGAAGGTTTTGATGCGAAAGGCGAGCCCAAGCTGCGCGCGGCGAAGAAGCCGATCACGCTGCGCCAGCTCATGACCCACACCGCCGGCTTCTGCTACGAGCTGTGGAACGGCGACAAGGCCGCGTATCTGGAGAAGACCGGCACTCCCGGAATCACCACCTGCCAGAACGCCGCACTGAGAACGCCGCTCGCGAGCGATCCCGGCACGCGCTGGGAATACGGCACCAATATTGATTTCGTCGGCAAGGCGGTCGAAGCCGCGAGCGGCAAGAAGCTCGATGCTTACCTGCGCGATCACATGTTCACGCCGCTCGGCATGAGCGACACCGGCTTCAAGATCACGGACGATATGCGCAAGCGGCTGGTCGGCATGCACGTCCGCGGCGAGGATGGAACGCTGGCACCGATGCCGTTCGAACTGGAGCAGAATCCGGAGTTCCACATGGGCGGCGGCGGCCTCTACTCGACCGCGGCCGATTACATCAAGTTCTGCCAGATGATCCTGAACAAGGGCAACGGCAACGGCAACCAGGTGCTGAAGGCCGAGACCATAGCTACCATGGGCCAGAACCACATCGGCGATCTCAACGTGTCCAGCAAGATACCGACGGCAGCGCCGATCTACACCAACGACGTCGAACTGTTCCCGGATCAAGTGAAGAAATGGGGGCTAAGCTTCCTGATCAACACCGCGAAGACGGCGGAAGGCCGCAGCCCCGGCAGCCTGTTCTGGGCCGGGCTCGCCAATACCTATTTCTGGATCGATCCGTCGCGCGACGTCTGCGGCGTGATCCTGATGCAGCTCCTGCCGTTCGTGGACGGAAAGTGCCTGGAGGCGTTTGCGGGCTTCGAGCGCGGCGTCTATGCCGGGCTCGATGCCGGCAGCGGCCAGAAGGCGGCGTAAGCCACGCGCGAGCATTCGCGCAAACGGCATTCCCTCCCCCGATCGGGGGAGGGAATTTTTTGTTCCCCACCCCAAGTCGGGCGTGTCCGGCCGGCGCCAACGAACTATGATGGCCCCAAAAAACGCAGGGCACACGCGGCATGAGAGGGAGAAGCAGTCTTGGCAAAAAAATCGGATAGTTACGTTTCCGGCATTTCCGATGCGCCGCTGCTCGGCGAGACCATCGGCCGCGCGCTCGACAACGCGGTTGAACGCTGGAGCGATCGCGAGGCACTGGTGTCGCCCAGCCACCATGTGCGCTGGACCTGGAAGGAATTTGCCGAACGCGTCGATGCGCTGGCGGCCGGCTTTCTCGCACTCGGCCTGCAGCAGGGCGAGCGGATCGGCATCTGGTCGCTGAACCGCCCCGAATGGACGCTGACGCAATTTGCCGCCGCCAAAGCAGGATTGATCCTCGTCACCATCAATCCCGCCTACCGCCTGAGCGAGCTGGAATTCGCGCTTGGCAAGGTCGGCTGCGCCGCCATCGTCACCGCGACCGCGTTCAAGACCTCTAACTACATGGAGATGCTGAACACGCTGCTGCCGGAATTGGCCAGTGCCGAGCCCGGTCATTTGCGCGCTGCAAAACTGCCGCAACTGCGCGCGGTGATCCAGATCGGCGGCCCGCTTTGCCCTGGCACCATCCCGTTCGACGAAGTTTCGCGCATGGGCGGCGCCCGGCACCGCGAGCAGATCACAGCACTCGGCGAGATCCTGCAGTTCGACGATGCCGTGAACATCCAGTTCACCAGCGGCACGACGGGCTCGCCGAAGGGCGTCACGTTGACCCACCACAACATCCTCAACAACGGCTATTTCACCGGCCGCGCCATGCGGCTGAACGAGCAGGACCGCATCTGCATCCCGGTGCCGCTCTATCACTGCTTTGGAATGGTGATGGGCAATCTCGCTTCGGTGACGCTGGGCGCGACGATGGTCTATCCCGGCGAAGGCTTTGATCCCCTGGCGACGCTGAAGACCATCGAGCAGGAGAAATGCACGACGCTCTATGGCGTGCCGACCATGTTCATCGCCGAGCTCGATCATCCGGAGTTTGCGCGCTTCGACCTGAAATCGCTGCGCACCGGCATCATGGCCGGCGCCCCCTGCCCGATCGAAGTCATGAAGCGCGTCAACAGCGAGATGAACATGCGCGAGGTGACGATCGCCTATGGCATGACCGAGACGAGCCCGGTGAGCTTCCAGAGCGCGACCGACGATCCGCTGCAGCGGCGGGTGTCGACGGTCGGGCGCATCCATCCGCATGTCGAGGTCAAGGTCGTCGACCTCGAAGGCAGGATCGTGCCGCGCGGCGAACGCGGCGAGCTCTGCACCCGCGGCTACAGCATCATGCTCGGCTATTGGGACGAGCGCGAGAAGACCGCCGACGTGCTCGATCAGAACGGCTGGATGCATACCGGCGACCTCGCCGTGATCGACGACGAGGGCTATTGCAACATCGTCGGCCGCATCAAGGACATGGTGATCCGCGGCGGCGAGAACCTCTATCCGCGCGAGATCGAGGAGTTTCTGTACCGCCATCCCAAGATCCAGGACGTGCAGGTGTTCGGCGTCGCCGACGACCGCTACGGCGAGGAGCTCTGCGCCTGGGTGCGGATACGCGCGGGCGAAACGCTGACCGCCGACGAAGTCCGCGCGTTCTGCCAGGGCCAGATCGCCCACAACAAGATCCCGCGCTATGTGGAATTCGTCCACGAGTTCCCGATGACCGTCACCGGCAAGATCCAGAAATTCCTGATGCGCGACGCGGTCGAGTCCCGGCTCGGGCTGAAGGCGGCGAAGACGGCGTGAGATGCCGGCCGTCATTGCGAGCGAAGCGAAGCAATCCATGGAGCCACACAAAGGAAGAATGGATTGCTTCGTCGCAAGTGCTCCTCGCAATGACATTGGTGGACAGGAGTCCGCGTTCTCGCGGCGCGATCCGCCCGAGGCATTTCAAACGTTTCGCGCCTTGAAATCAGAGGGCGCGGGGAATGCCGGATGCGCGCTGCACCCGCGGTCCCGTGTGCAAAAGGGGAAGAAAACGCACACGAGCATACAGGTTCAGCGGAGGCAATCCGACATTCCCTGCGCAATGGCTTTACGGCTTATATCGCGCTCTCCCCGGCGATCGGGCTTGTTTGACACCGTCGTCTCGCGAATATGGCTGTCAGAGCCCGGTTGGGATGACAGGCCTCCGCAGACTTGACGCCAACCGCTGAGGCGTCAGGACCACACGATTTTGCCGTACGCAGCAACCCGTCTTCGCCAAGAGGCTTCGCCGGGCAGGGCCCGTCATTGCCAGGAGGCTTCGCCGGGCAAGGCGCCGTTCGTCAGCGCGCCGTCTGATCGCTCACAGACCCTTGCGGACCCGCCCTGCCATCACGTTTCACGCCTGACGCTGCCGCGTCCACCGCACCCCGCCCCGCGTCTCTGACGATCCGGATACGCCCCTCGAGTGGGACAGGATGGGGAGGAAGGTATTGGTGATTTGGGGGTGGCGCCAAGCAAAACTTCTGAAAATCGCAAATTTCAGGCTGGGGGCGGGTTACGGTCGTAAAAAATATGGGGCTGATTTGGTGACCGCAAAGCGATTTATTTTACGAAGGGAAACTCGACAGCTATCATCAGCTTGAGATAATTCAACAAATCAGCCGTCGTGCACACGGTGGCGTATCCCCCTATCTTTCTTCGGACCCGAACTCCAGTCGACGATTGCAGCAACATCCCGGCATCTGCGCTGGTGGTTCCGAGCATCTCGAAAGAAGCGACCGGGCGGGAGATATCATCCACAGCCAGTTTAGCGTGATCTGGTTGAATAGTTCGACCCGCACTTGTCGGCCGTCTACGGTGAAGCCGCTTGAGGGAAACTAACGGCAGAACGTGTGCGCCGCGTCATCAAGGGTGCATCAAACGCCAAGGAAGAGGCGCTCAAGAAAGGGCTCGGAGGCTCTTTTACCTATTGTGAACTTGGCGGGTCGCTTGACCTAGATCGCTTCTTCTATGGCAAAGGCGCGCCGACGTATGAACAGATCGGGCGCTATGTGGTCTACACAGCGACGGGGTATTCGGCGCCCGATGTGCCGGAAGCACCACGCAAAGACTGGTTTGTAGGCGAGGCGGGCGGCTATCGCATTCACCTGATCTATAAGCCAGACCTCGCGATCATGCGCGGTAACGACGCAGCGCTGTCCCTCCCCTTGGCAAAGGAGATTGCTAAGGGTGCAAAGGGAAAGCCTGTGCTTGTCTATGCTGCAGCCAAATTCATGTCTCAGGCGGAATTGACACGCGTTGGCATCACCTTCTGTCAGTTGCCTTACTCAGTTCACCGCGTGCTCGGCGAGGCACCCGATGCGTCTTAAGGACTACCAAAATGACGTACTCGATAAGCTGTCGGCGTATCTTGCCCAACTAAGCGCCGAAGACGGGAACCGTGCGAAAGAATTGGCAGATATAAACAAGCTGCCCAAGGGGACCCGCGAAAAAGTCATTGCGATGCTCGGAGACCCCGTAACAGATGCCTGGGACGGAGCAAAAGCCGAGGGTATTGCGGCGTCGCCTGATGCATGGCGTGAATTGAAGGATGGCGTCGGGCGTTCGATCCCACATGTCTGCCTGAAATTGCCAACAGGCGGCGGTAAGACATTGCTTGCTGCCCACAGCGTGGACCGCGTTCTGGTCAGCCATTTCAAGCAGACGTCGGGTTTCGTGCTCTGGATCGTGCCGTCTGAAGCGATTTACACCCAGACTAAGGCACTCTTGACGGACCGCGCTTGCCCGCTGCGACAGACATTGGATCGCGCTAGCGGCGGACGCGTCAAGATTCTTGAAAAGCCCGACCCTTTTACGCGGCAAGACGTGGAGCAAAAACTTTGTGTGATGCTGCTCATGCTCCAATCGACCGGCCGTGAGAACAAGGAAACGCTCAAGGTGTTCCGGGACTCGGGCCGCTATCCGAGCTTCTTTCCGAACGACGATGATTTTACTGCGCTCAAGGAATTGCGCGAAGCGGTCCCAAACCTAGACGAGTTCGATCTGGCCGACGGAGAAGGAACGCCTGGGCTCGTGATCAAGCAGAGCTTGGGCAACACGCTAAGAATCATTCGACCAGTGATTGTCTTGGATGAGGGCCATCGGGCCTATTCAGCGACCGCGCGCCAAACGCTTGCGGGATTCAATCCCCGTTTCCTGCTGGAGCTTTCCGCAACACCGGACCGCAACCTGTCGAACATTCTGGTTAACGTCTCAGGCACCGCCCTAAAAGACGAGGAGATGATCAAGCTACCGATTCGTCTCGACGTTGCGAAGAAGCAGCGCTGGCAGGCAACATTGCAAAATGCGGTGGACCGATTGGACGAGTTGGAGAAAGCAGCCCGTCGCCTCGAGAATACCATGGGCCGCTATATTCGGCCGATCATGCTGCTGCGTGTCGATCGTACCGGCAGCGATCAGCGCGAGAAAAGCGGCGACCTCGTTCATTCCGAAGACGCGTTTGAATATCTGACGCAAAAGGCTGGCGTTCCGCCGGAGGCAATCCGCCGGCAGACCGCAGAGCTGAAAGAATTGAAGGACGATGATCTGCTGTCGCCTTACTGTCCGGTCCGCTTTATCATTACCAAGGATGCCCTGCGAGAGGGCTGGGATTGCCCGTTCGCCTATGTGCTTGCGATCCTGAGCAAGGGTACTGCGCGAACCGCGCTCACACAGATGATCGGTCGCGTGCTGCGTCAACCACACGCTAAGCGAACCGGAGCGGAGCCGTTGGACGAGGCTCACGTATTCTGTGCGGAAGTGGCCGTTGCTGACGCGGTGAGAAACATAAAGGACGGCCTTGAAGCCGAGGGCATGGGCGACCTCGGGAGCGAGAATGTCAGCGACGGCGGCGGCAAGTCCGAGCAGGAAGAAATCACGATTCGGATGCGCAAGGCATTTCGCGGCAAGCGCATTATGGTGCCTAAAATCCTGCACCGTGAGGGCAAGAAAAACTACCGAGAGCTTGACTACGAGGCCGACATATTGGCCCTGGTCGACTTTGAGAGGCTTACTTATCGACATGCCGATAGCTTCGACTTCGCCGACTACGACCTAGCTTCGCGACATTCAGTGCAAGTGGACATTGCAAAGGGCCAGGGCTTTGAAATTGGAGCGACGGAAGCAAAGCCGGAGGTTGTAATCGAAGCCAATCTTGATCGCCCCGCGCTCATCCGCCGAATGTTGGATGTCGTGCCAAATCCCTGGCAGGGTGCGCGCATTTTGGACGATGCGCTGGCCCAGCTTCGTAAGCGGGCTGACGAGAAGACAATCATCAACTCCCGACTTACTCTGGTTGATCGTATAGCACGGGATCTTAAAGAGCAGTTGGAGGCTGCAACCGAAAGTATTTTCCGAGCCAAGGTGAAGAGCGGCGAGATTGTTTTTAAATTACTGGCTGCACCACTAGATCAACTTAATTTTCAGTTTCAGGAATTTTTCAAAATCCACATCGCTTCCGGTGATGACAAGGCGCCGCTGCTGCGCGACATCGGGACGCCACTTGAGCGCTCGCTCTACGAGACCGCTTTCAAAAAGCACGTGAATGGATTTGAAAAGGATGTGGCACTTTACCTGGACGGAAAAGATGCAGTGACGTGGTGGTGGCGGATCGCAGCGCGGCGGGACTGGGGCCTGCAAGGCTGGATGAAGAACAAGGTCTATCCGGATTTTCTCATTCATCTCGACGCAGAGAAAGATGTTGCCCGCTTTCTGGTCTTGGAGACCAAGGGAAAACATTTGGAAGGCAGCGACGACACCGAGTTCAAGACCAAGTTTTTTGAACTTTTGGAAGAGGCCTATACTAAAGGCGTCGAGGCCGGCGAGGTTGATCTTTTCGACGACCGGCCGGACGAAATGCGCTTCCGTATCTTAATACAAGAGAGCGCCTGGGAACCGGATTTGGAGAAAGTCTTGAAGGCTTCTTAAGCCGAGCACCGCGACGTGGATGCCCACAGGGAGTCAAAGACGTGGATGGCCGGGTCAAGCCCGGCCATGACGAGCATTATTTGTGGCGCCTAAACCTACACCGGCAGCCCCGCCCTCTTCGCCAGCTCCTTCAGCGAAACCTGCGGCCGCGCGCCGATGTGCTGGATCACTTCGGCGGCTGCAAGCGCACCCAGCCGGCCCGCATTTTCGTAGCCGGCGTCGCGCACCAGGCCGAACAGAAACCCGGCGGCGAAGAGGTCGCCGGCGCCCGTGGTGTCGACCAGCTCGTCGATCGGCGAAGCCGGCACGGCGACAACGCCGTCGGCTGACACCACCACGCAGCCGTTCTCGCTGCGGGTGACGACGCCGAGCCTGACGTCCTTGCGCAGCTCCTTCAGCGCGGTGTCGAAGTCGGCCGTCTGATACAGCGAATGCAGCTCGGCCTCGTTGGCGAAGACGAGGTCGACGGTGCCCTTGCGCATCAAATCGACGAACTCGTCGCGATAGCGATCGACGCAGAACGCGTCCGACAGCGTCAGCGCGACCTGCCGGCCCGCATCATGCGCGATCGTCGCCGCCTTGACGAAGGCATCCTTGGCATCCCGGGGGTCCCAGAGATAGCCTTCGAGATAGACGATCTTCGCCGCCGCGATTTCGCCCGCATCGATGTCGGAGGAAGACAGGTTTTGCGCGGCGCCGAGATAGGTGTTCATGGTGCGCTCGCCATCGCCGGTCACCAGGATGTATGAGCAGCCGGTGGCCGGACCATCGGAGGCCGGCCTGGTGCCGAAGGCGACGCCGGCGGCGCGGATGTCGTGGCTGTAGAGCTGGCCGACCTCGTCCTCCTTGACCTTGCCGACATAGGCGGCGCGGGCGCCAAAGCTCGCGACCCCGACGATGGTATTGGCGGCCGAGCCGCCTGACATCGTGGTCGCCGGACCCATGTCGCGATAGATCGAGGCCGCGCGGGCCTCGTCGATCAGCGCCATGCCGCCCTTGGTCATGCCGTGGCGGCTAAGGAATTTTTCGTCGGTCTTAACCAGCACGTCGAAAATCGCGTTGCCGATGCCGAGAACGTCGTATTTTGCGTCAGCCATTCATAAAACCCTGTTGGCGCCATCGCCGAGATCGCGGCCTATCACAGGCAACGCTGCTATAGAAGCCCAATGATCCGCTCCTTCCTCACGGTCTCCTCGGGCACGCTGGCCTCGCGGCTATTGGGCTTTGTGCGGGATTCCATGATCGCCGCCCTGCTCGGTACCGGCGCGATCGCCGACGCTTTCCTGGTGGCGTTTCAGCTTGTGAACGTCGCTCGAAGGCTGCTGTCCGAGGGCGCGCTGAATGCGGCGCTGGTACCGGCCTGGCTGCGGCTGCGCGAAGATGGCGGACCGGCGGCAGCCGCGGCCTTCGCCGGGCGCGTGCTCGGCACGATCAGCGCCGCGCTGATGGCAATAACGGTGCTGATCGGGCTGGTGATGCCGCTGGTGATCACACTGTTCGCGCCGGGATTTGCCGGCGAGGCGACCTTGCAGCTTGCGGTGACCGACGCGCGCCTGATGCTGCCCTATCTCGGCTTCGCAGGCCCCGCGACCGTGCTGCTGGCGCTTGCGAGCGCGCGAGGGCAGTTCTTCCTCACCGCCTTCTCGCCGCTGCTGTTCAACATCGCGCTGATCGCGGTGATGATCGTGCTCATTTTCGCGCATCGCGATGCGGATTTTGTCGCGCCGGCGCTGGCTGCGACGGTCGGTATCGCGGGCTTCCTGCAATTGCTGATCCTGGCGCTGCGCCGTGGCGAGCGCGTAGCAGCGCCGCTGCGCGTCAGCTTCGATGCCGAGATGCGCGGCTTCCTCACGCGCGCGATCCCGGGCATGGTGGCAAGCTCCGCGCCCCAGCTTCTGATCGTCGCCGGCGCGATCATTGCCTCAAGCTCGCCCTCGGCGGTGTCGTGGCTCTATTTCGCCAACCGCCTGATCGAGCTGCCGCTCGGCATTGTCGGCGTCGCCATGGGCACGGTGCTGATCCCCGAACTCACCCGCGCGCTGCATGGTGGCGACAAGGGCGCGATCGTATCAGCGGAATCGCGCGCGCTTGAACTGGCCGTCGGCCTGGCGCTGCCCGCGATGCTCGGCCTGATCGCGCTGAGCGAGCCGATCGTGCGGCTATTGTTCGAGCACGGCGCGTTCACGGCGGCCGACACCCAAGCCACTTCGCAAGCGCTGATCTTTCTGGCGCTTGGCCTGCCCGCCCATGTGCTGGTGAAAGCGCTGTCTCCGGCTTTTTTCGCGCGCGAAAATACCCATGTCCCGCTGATCGCGACGCTGAAGGGTTTTGTCGTCGCAATCGTGCTGGCCGTGCTGCTCGGCCACTTCTACGGCGCGAGCGGCATTGCCGCAGCCATCGCCGGCGGCGCCTGGAGCAATGCGTTCTCGCTGATCCGGCACGGCAGCGCGACCTTCGGCTTCTCCCTGGATGCGGCGGCGCGGCGGCGGCTGCCACGCATCGCCGCGGCGGCCCTGTTGATGGGCGCCCTGCTGTGGCTCGTGGCCGGCTTTGCCGCCAGCGTCCATGGCCTCGCGCAAGCGGTGGTGCTGCTTGTCCTGATCGCGGCGGGAATGGCGGCCTATGGCGCATTGCTGGCGGCCTTTGACGTCACGGGCTGGCGCGAGGTGGTTAACGCGATCAGGCAAAGAGAAGCCGGCGACTTGCGCCGATAAGCCTTGCGTGGCAAACGCTACCGCCAAATTCGATTTTTACGGGAACGGACGATGGCATTCGTTGAACGGGTCTTTTCTGGCGTCCAGCCGACCGGGAATCTGCATCTCGGCAACTACCTCGGCGCGATCGTCAACTTCGTGAAGCTGCAGGAGACGCATAATTGCATCTACTGCGTCGTCGACATGCACGCCATCACGAATACGATCGACGTCTGGGGTGGTCCGGCCGAGCTCGCACGCAGCACCCGCGAAGTGACCGCGGCCTTCATTGCGAGCGGCATCGATCCGAAGAAGCAGATTGTGTTCAACCAGAGCCAGGTTGCCGAGCATGCCGAGCTTGCCTGGATATTCAATTGCGTGGCGCGGATGGGCTGGCTCAACCGCATGACGCAGTTCAAGGAGAAGGCGGGCAAGGATCGCGAGAACGCCTCCGTCGGTCTTTACGACTATCCGGTGCTGATGGCGGCCGACATTCTGGTCTATCGCGCGACCCACGTGCCGGTCGGCGACGACCAGAAGCAGCATCTGGAGCTGTCGCGCGACATCGCGCAGAAATTCAACAACGACTTTGGCGATTCCATCCGCAACCATGGCGCCAATGACGGGCTGTTCTTCCCGCTGCCGGAGCCGCTGATCACGGGACCGGCGACGCGGGTGATGTCCCTGCGCGACGGCACCAAGAAGATGTCGAAATCGGACGCGTCCGACTATTCGCGCATCAACCTCACCGACGACGCCGACACCATCGCGCAGAAGGTCCGCAAGGCGAAGACCGATCCGGAACCGCTGCCGACGGAAGAGAAGGGCCTCGAGGCGCGTCCCGAAGCCGACAACCTTGTCGGCATCTACGCGGCGCTTGCGGGGAAAAGCAAAGCCGACGTGCTGCGCGAATTCGGAGGCGGGCAATTCTCCAGCTTCAAGAATTCGCTGGTCGAGCTGTGCGTCTCAAAGCTGTCGCCGATCGCCGACGAGATGCGGCGGCTCACCGCCGACCCCGGTCATATCGACGCGATCCTGGTCGATGGCGCCGACCGGGCTCGCGCGATTGCGGCGGAAACCATGCAGGAGACCAAGGACATCGTCGGCTTCATCCGCAAGTAAATGCTGCAATGCGATGCCCTCTCCCAAACGGAGAGGGCTTGTGGCAGCATTGGCGCCTTGCAAGCCGGGATCTGCATGACCACCCAGCGACGAAGCTACGAAGCCGGTCACAAGCCGAAATGCCTGGTTATCGTTGACGACACCGCCGAATGGGATCGCGCGGTCTATTACGCCAGCCGCTGGGCCATCCGCGTCGGCGGCGGCGTGGTGATGCTGCGCATCATCGAGATCGAGGATGAGAACCAGCAATGGCTGGGGGTGGCCGACATCATGCGCGCCGAGGCGCATGAGAACGCCAATGCGGCGCTCGACCGCGCCGCCGGCCGCGCCAATGGCATTGCCGCGATCACGCCCGAGCGCGTGATCCGCGAAGGCAGCGCCGTCGAGCAGATCCTCGAGGTGATCGACGAGGACGCCGATATCGCCATGCTGGTGCTCGCCGCCAATCCCGGCGCGGAAGGCCCGGGTCCGCTGGTCACCACCATAGCCAATACCATGGGCTCATTCCCGATTCCGGTGATGATCGTGCCCGGCGAGCTCGGCGACGCCGAGGTTGACGCCCTTTCTTGACGGCTTATGCGCTCCTGGAACCGCTGATTTGCGCCTTGATCGGTGCGTTAACCGTCGCCATTTGATACAAGGAAGCCAACGCGCCGGCCTTGAACCGGCGACGCCGGAGAAAACCATGTTCATTCAGACCGAAGCCACCCCTAATCCCGCCACGCTCAAATTCATCCCCGGACGCCTCGTGCTCGACGGCGGCACCATGGAATTTGCCAACCGGGAATCCGCCGCGCGCTCACCGCTCGCCGAAAAGCTGTTCGGCGTGCCCGGCGTCACCGGCGTGTTCTACGGCTCCGACTTCATCACCGTGACCAAGGAAGAAGGCGACTGGCAGCATTTGAAGCCCGCGATCCTCGGCGCCATCATGGAGCACTACATGTCCGGCGCGCCGCTGCTCGCCGACGGCACGGTAGCGAGCGACGAACTTTCGGACGAGGAAGACGAGTTCTTCGACGAGGCCGATGCCGAGACGGTCGAGCAGATCAAGGACCTGATCGAGACGCGGGTGCGGCCCGCCGTCGCCAATGACGGCGGCGACATCACCTTCCGCGGCTTCAAGGACGGGATCGTCTATCTCAACATGAAGGGCGCCTGCTCGGGCTGCCCGTCATCGACCGCGACCCTGCAGCACGGCATCCAGAACCTGCTGCGCCACTTCGTGCCCGACGTGGTGGAAGTGCGGCCGATGTGACTGAGAGTCCAGCAGCTCACGGTAAAACTCGTCATGCCCGGGCTTGACCCGGGCATCCATCTTCTTCAGCGCCGGAAGTCAACACGTGGATGGCCGGGTCAAGCCCGGCCATGACGAGTTGTTGTGGTGCCCGGTCGACGAAAGCTAAGCCGCCTGTCCGATGGCCGCGGCTTCGGCAGCGGCTCGCTGCATGCCGGTGGACATCTCGGCGGTGACCGCGCTCTGTTCCTCGACCGCCGCCGCCGTCGACGTCACATATTCGTTGACGCTCTGGATGGCCTTCTTGATGTTTTCAAGAGCCGCGAGGACGTCGCCCGAAATGCCATTCAGGTTGCCGATCTCCTGCTCGATCTTGTCGGTCGCCTGCTTGGCCTGATTGGCGAGATTCTTGACTTCCGCCGCCACCACCGCAAAGCCGCGGCCTGCCTCTCCGGCGCGCGCCGATTCGATCGTGGCGTTGAGCGCGAGCAGGTTGATCTGACCGGTGATGTCGCCGATCAACTGCACGATGCTGCGCATCGACTCGGCCGCTTCGCTCAGCCGCTGCGCCTGCTGATCGGCCGACTCGACGCGACCTACCGCATCGTTCGCCGTCTCCTTCGACTTCGACATCGCTTCGGAGATTTCGCGGACTGACGCGTTCAATTCCTCCGCGCCTGCCGCGACCGATTCCATCATGTCCCGCACTTTTTCGCTCTTCATGCGCGCAATCACCTGGGCGGTGACGTCGGAGGCGTATTTGACCACCTTGTAAGGCTTGCCGTTGAGATCGCGGATCGGATTGTAAGAGGCCTGGATCCAGACGTCGTGGTTGCCCTTGCCGACGCGCTTGTATTCGCCCGACTGGAACTCACCGCGATTCAACGCAGCCCAGAACTCGCGGTAGGGAGCGCTCTGCCGCTCTTCGGCCGACACGAACATCTGATGATGCTTGCCCTGGATTTCCGACAGCGAGTAGCCGAGCGTGGCGAGGAAATTCTGGTTGGCGTTGAGCACGACGCCGTCCATGTTGAACTCGATCACCGCCTGCGACTTGCCGATCGCCTCGATCTGGCCGGCGAAATCGGCGGCCTTGAGCTTCTCAGCGGTGATGTCGGAGGCGAATTTCACCACCTTGAACGGCTTGCCGGCATCGTCGAGGATCGGGTTGTAGGAGGCCAGAATCCAGACCTCCTTGCCGCCCTTGCCGAACCGCTTGTACTCGCCGGAGCGGAATTCGCCGCGATTGAGACCGGCCCAGAATTCGCGGTAGCCGCTGCCGTCGCGCTCGGAGGGCGCCACGAACATGCTGTGGTGCTTGCCCGCAATTTCGGAGAGCGAATAGCCGAGCGCGGCGAGGAAATTCTCGTTGGCGGTGATGATGGTGCCGTCGAGATTGAACTCGATCACGGCCTGGGCGCGGCCGATCGCCGCGAGCTTGCCGGCGTCTTCCATGTTGCGGATCTTCTGCGAGGTGACATCGGTCGCAAACTTGATGACCTTCACCGCCTTGCCGCTCGAATCCAGGATCGGGTTGTAGGAGGCCTGGATCCAGACGTCGCGGTCGCCCTTACCGACACGCTTGAACTCGCCGGCCTTGTACTTGCCGAGATTGAGGTCGGCCCAGAATGCGCGGTATTCGGTGCTGTCACGCGCCTCGCGCGGCATGAATATCTGATGGTGCTTGCCGATGATCTCCAGCAGCTTGTATCCCATCGCGTCCAGGAAGTTCTGGTTGGCGGTGACAATGGTCCCGTCCATGTTGAACTCGATCACGGCCTGGGATTTGCTGATCGCGTCGGCTTGGGCGAGCGCGTCGCGCGCCCTGGAATTGCTGCGCCACAAAGTCATGGGGGCCTCTTTCTGCCTGCTAATAGGAATGAGTGGATTGATCCGCCAAAAATGCGCGGGCCTGCCGAGAATGGAATTGCTTTGGCTTGGTTAAGGCTCCCATGACTTGACTAATTTTGGATTAATCCCCTTTATTTTCAATAACTTACGTATATCTCAGGTTGCACCACGCATGCTACGCGTCATATATCGGGCACGAAAATTCCGTGTAGGGAGCCCTGAGGTTGAGCACCGGAATTCCACGGGAATGCCTGACAATGCTAGGCTTTGAGCGATGCTGATCCTCGCCATCGATACCGCGCTCGATGCCTGTGCTGCCTGTGTGCTCGACACCGGCACGAGCAAGGTGATCGCGATGGAATCGCAGGCGATGAAGCGCGGGCATGCCGAAGCGCTGATGCCGTTGATCGCGCGCGTGATGAAGGAGACAGGGATTCCATTTGCCGCGCTCGACCGTATCGCGGTGACCAGCGGTCCCGGCAGCTTCACTGGATTGCGCGTCGGGCTGTCGGCGGCGCGCGGCATCGGGCTTGCCGCGGGTAAGCCCGTGGTCGGGCTCACCACACTTTCCGCCTACGCTGCGCCGATCGTCAGCGAGGGCGCCGAGCAGCCGGTGATCTCGGCGATCGACGCGCGGCACGACCACGTCTATCTGCAGGTGGTCAGCGGCAATGGCAGTTCGCTGATCCGCCCGAAGGTCGCGTCTATCGAGGAAGCACTGGCGGCCTCGCGCTTCGGCGCGCCGCATCTGGTCGGCAACGCCGCCAAAATTCTCTCCGAGCGCTGGCCATCGGATGCGCCGCCGCCATTCAAGGTCGATGCGCAACCCGCCCCTGACATCACCTGGGTGGCGTGGCTGGGTGCGGCGGTGAATCCGGATACCGCGCCTGCAAAACCCTATTATCTGCGCGCGGTCGATGCGAAGCCGTCGCAGGATGCGATCGCCTCGCCGCCCGTGGCCTCATGATGGCGTGGTTTTCGGATTGGCTCAGTGGCGGCACGCCTTCGATCGAACCCGCCACGCAACGAGACGCACCACGGCTGGCCCAGCTTCACGCGGCCTCCTTTCACCGCGGCTGGGGCGAAGGCGAATTCGAGAGCATGATCGCCGAACGCAATACGCTGGTGCATCGCCTGCGGCTTGGGCGGAAGACCATCGGCTTTGCGGTGTCGCGCATGGGCGCGGATGAGGCCGAGATATTGTCGATCGCCATCGACGCCGGCCATCGCGGCCGCGGCCTCTCCCGCAACCTGCTCCTGACGCATCTTGGCCATCTCGCCGGACGTGGCGTGCGCACGATATTTCTGGAAGTCGAGGAAAACAACGCGCCGGCGCGGCGGCTGTATGAAAGGGCCGGATTTGCGGTGGTCGGACGCCGCGAACGCTACTATCGGCAGGCCAGCCGGGAACAGTTGAATGCGCTTCTGATGCGCCGAGACTTGTCGTAGAATGCGCGAGGTGGCAGAACGTCCACCCAAGGCAAAACTCCATGACCGCACTGAAATCCCCGCCGGCGCCGAAGGCCACCGGCATCGAAGCCCGCTGTGCCGCCACCGGCATGCGCATGACCGAGCAGCGCCGCGTGATCGCGCGTGTGCTGGCGGAGGCTGCCGACCATCCGGACGTGGAAGAATTGTACCACCGCTGTGTCGCGGTCGACGACAAGATCTCGATCTCGACCGTGTACCGCACGGTGAAGCTGTTCGAAGACGCAGGAATCATCGAGCGCCATGATTTTCGCGAGGGCCGCGCCCGCTACGAGCAGATGCGCGACAGCCATCACGACCACCTGATCAATCTGCGCGACGGCAAGGTGATCGAATTCACCAACGAAGAGATCGAGAAACTGCAGGCCGAGATCGCGCGCAAGCTCGGCTACAAGCTGGTCGATCATCGGCTCGAGCTTTATTGCGTGCCGCTGGACGACGATAAGTCTTCCACCTGACCATAGCGTTTTCGAGCGAAGTGGATACCGGTTCGCGTGAAGAAAACGCGTCAAAACATAAATCAGGCGATTGATCTCATCATTTTCGATTGCGACGGCGTGCTTGTCGACAGCGAGGTCATTTCCTGCCGCGCGCATGCGACCGTGCTGACGCGCCATGGCTATCCGATCACCCCGGACGAGGTGTTCGCGCGCTTCCTCGGCCGCTCGACGCGGCAAGCCAACCACGAGATCGAGGCCGAGCTCGGCCGCAGCCTGCCCGAAAACTATCACGCCGACTTGCAGGACGAGCTGTTCCGCAAGTTTGAAGCCGACCTGCAGGCGGTGTCCTATATCCACGACGCGCTTGCCGCCGTCGCGCTTCCGGTCTGCGTGGCCTCCAGCGGTTCGCACCAGCGCATGCGGGTCAGTCTCGGCCGCACCGGCCTCTACGAAAAATTCGCGCCGCATATCTTCTCGGCCTCCGAGGTCGGGAACGGCAAGCTCGCGCCGGACCTGTTTCTGCATGCTGCCGAAAAGATGAACACAGAGCCCAGGCGTTGCCTGGTGATCGAGGACAGCATCTCCGGCATTGCCGGCGCGCGCGCCGCCGGGATGACCGTGCTCGGCTTCCACGGCGGCAGCCATTGCCGGGACGGTTACGCCGCGACGCTGACGGCCGCGGGCGCCCACCAAACCTTTGACGATATGCGCGAATTACCCGGCCTGATCGCCCGAAATCGGGACCTCGTCGCTGGATTTTCAGCCCCTTAAGCTATATCTGAGCCTTGAATTTGAGCTTTGGCGCCCTGACAGCGCCGTTTCCATCCCGCATACAGGTTCCATGAAGCCGCCGCGCAAGCTGCATATCAAGTCTTATGGCTGCCAGATGAATGTCTACGATGCCCAGCGCATGGTGGACACGCTGGCCAGCGAGGGCTTTGTCGAGACCGCGAGCGCTGAAGAAGCAGACCTCGTGATCCTCAACACCTGCCACATCCGCGAGAAGGCTTCGGAGAAAGTCTACTCTGAACTCGGCCGGCTGCGCGTCGCGAAGGATGAAGCCGCCCGCCTCGGCCGCGACATGCGCATCGCAGTCGCGGGCTGTGTCGCGCAGGCCGAGGGCGACGAGATCATCCGTCGCGCGCCGGTCGTCGACGTCGTGGTCGGCCCGCAGAGCTATCACCATCTGCCGGAACTTTTGGCGCGCGCCGCGCGCGACGGCAAAGCGATCGAGACCGAATTTCCGCCCCTGGACAAGTTTGGCTTCCTGCCGCAGCCGAAATCGGATGCGATCCGCGCCCGCGGCATTTCGGCCTTCGTCACCGTGCAGGAAGGCTGCGACAAGTTCTGCACCTTCTGCGTGGTGCCCTATACGCGTGGCGCCGAAGTCTCCCGCCCGGTCGACAAGATCGTCGAGGATGTGAAGCGGCTCGCCGACCATGGCGTGCGCGAACTGACGCTGATCGGGCAGAACGTCAATGCCTATCATGGCGCAGGGCCGGACGGGAGCGCCTGGCCGCTCGGCAAATTGCTGCACCGCCTCGCCGCCATCCCCGGCATCGCGCGGCTGCGCTATTCGACCAGCCATCCCCGCGACGTCGATGATTCGCTGCTTGAAGCGCATCGCGACCTGCCGGCGCTGATGCCGTTCGTGCATTTGCCGGTACAGTCGGGTTCGGACCGGATTCTCTCGGCCATGAACCGCAAACATACCGTCCGCGATTACCGCGATGTGATCGAGCGTTTCCGCCGGGCACGCCAAGACATTGCATTTTCATCAGATTTTATCGTCGGCTTCCCCGGAGAGACCGCGGCGGATTTTTCCGCCACACTCGCGCTTGTCACGCAAATCGGCTACGCTGCCGCCTATTCGTTCAAATATTCGCCGCGGCCCGGGACGCCGGCGGCGGACATGCGGGAGACGGTAACCTTAGCGGACATGGATGAGCGATTGGCGCGGCTCCAGGAATTGATCGACAGCCAGCAATCGGCCTTCAACGAGGCCGCGATTGGCACCACTGTCGATGTGCTGTTCGAGCGCACCGCCCGCAAGCCCGGCCAGATCGTCGGCCGCACCGCCTATCTCCAGCCCGCGCATGTGATGGCGTCACCGGACATCATCGGCCAAGTCCTGCCGGTCAGGGTAGACAGCCTCGAACGCTACAGCCTGCTCGGCGAGCTCGTCACGTCGCCACGCGACACTCAGCCTTCGTCTTCTCCCATGACCATTGGAGCCTGAACCCTTGCCAAAAAGCGCATCGGATTCGCCTTCGCTCGCTCCCAGCCGCAAATTTGACCGCGACATGCAGGTTCCGCCCGAGACGCAAGTCGTCATCGACTTCGACGACAATCGCGCGGCTTCCGCGCTCGTCGGACCTTACGGACAGAACCTCGCGCAAATCGAACGCCGGCTCGGCATCGTCGTCGATTCCCGCGGCAACCACATCAGCATTGCCGGCTCGCGCGACGGCTGCGATGCGGCGCGGCGGGTGCTGGAAACGCTCTATGCGCAGGCCGTAAAGGGACATGATATCGCGCAAGGCGACGTCGAAGGCGCGATCCGTGCCGTGATCGCGCAGGGATCGCTGTTCGAATACGACGCCAAGGCTGCGAAGTCGGCCTTCGAGATCATCAATCTGCGCAAGCGCCCGGTGCGGGCACGCACCGCGGCGCAGGATTCCTACATCCGCGCCTTGAAACGGCATGAGCTTGTGTTCGGCATCGGCCCGGCCGGCACCGGCAAGACCTGGCTCGCGGTCGCGCATGCAGCCCAGCTCTTCGAGCGCAAAGAAGTCGATCGCATCATCCTGTCTCGGCCGGCGGTCGAGGCCGGCGAGCGGCTCGGCTTTTTGCCCGGCGATCTCCGCGAGAAGGTCGATCCTTATCTGCGGCCGATCTACGACGCGCTTTACGATGTGATGGATGCACGGATCGTCGAGCGCGCGCTGCAGACCGGCGAGATCGAGATCGCGCCGCTCGCCTTCATGCGCGGCCGCACGCTCACCAATGCCGCCATCATCCTGGACGAGGCGCAGAACACCACCTCGATGCAGATGAAGATGTTCCTGACCCGGCTCGGCGAGAACAGCCGCATGATCGTCACCGGCGATCCCTCCCAGGTCGACCTGCCGCACGGCCAGACCTCCGGCCTTGCGGAGGCGACCAAACTGCTCCAAAGCGTGGAGGGCGTGGCGCAGGTGAGGTTCACCGCCGAAGACGTGATCCGCCATGAGCTGGTGGCGCGTATCGTCGCGGCCTACGAAGGTGCGCCGCAGAAACCGGCCGGCGCCAAGTGATTCAAGCAGTGACGCGCCTGTCGGGGCGCGCCGGAAGACTTTTCCTCTAGACGACGATGTCGCAACTCACCCTGCCCATGACCGAGGTTCTCGTTGTCGCCGATTGCTGGCAGAACGAGCCCGACGCCGAAGCCGTGATCCAGCGCGCGATCGCGGCCGCGGCCGAGGCCGTCGAGTCAGATATCGGCGAAGCCGAGCTCGCGGTCATGCTCACCGATGATTCCGGTATCCGCACGCTGAACAGCAATTGGCGCGGCATCGACAAGCCGACCAATGTGCTGTCGTTTCCGGCGCTGCAGTCGGAAACGGCGCGCAAGCCGGGTGACGCGCCACCCATGCTCGGCGACATCGCGATCGCCTATGAGACGATGCGACGCGAGGCCGATGAGGAAGGAAAGCCTTTCGACCATCATTTGAGCCACCTTGCGGTGCATGGCTTCCTGCATCTGATCGGCTACGATCACGAAAACGACGCTGATGCCGACGCAATGGAATCTCTGGAAACCGAGATCCTGGCGCAGCTCGGGATTCCCGACCCCTATGCGGACCGGGAACGGATGGACTGAGATGCCGGACTCCGACCCGACCCACGACAATCCGCGCAACACGCGCAACCTGCCCGCAGTGGTGCCGCCGGGCGAGGTCGGGCGCCCCAGTGCGGAGAGCTGGCTGCTGCGCGCCATCCGCACCCTGTTCGGCTGGAAGCCGGGATCGGTGCGCGACGACCTGCAGGTCGTGCTTGACGCCTCGCAGCCGGACGATGTC
Source organism: uncultured Alphaproteobacteria bacterium (assembly GCA_963847045.1). GTDB lineage: Bacteria > Pseudomonadota > Alphaproteobacteria > Rhizobiales > Xanthobacteraceae > Bradyrhizobium. The sequence continues at coordinate 46,090 of CAWJYQ010000013.1, forward strand.
GGCTTCACCGCGGTCGAGCGCACCATGCTGCGCAACATCCTTGGCCTGCACGAGCGGCGCATCGCCGACGTCATGGTGCATCGCGCCGACATGATCGCGGTCAAGCGCGACATCACGCTCGGCGAATTGATGGACCTGTTCGAGCGCGCGGCGCATTCGCGGCTCGTGGTCTATAATGAATTGCTCGACGATCCCGAAGGCATGGTGCATATCCGCGATCTCTTGGCCTTCATGACCGCGACGGCGCGGGTATCGGAGACCGCGAAGACCCGGCGCAAGAAGCCGCCGCCTGCGGGCCTCGACCTGCGCGCGGTGAATCTGGCGCTGCCGCTGTCGGAAGCCAACATCATCCGCAAGCTGCTCTATGTGCCGCCTTCGATGCGCGCGATCGATCTTTTGGCGCAGATGCAGGCCTCCCGCATTCATCTGGCGCTGGTGGTCGACGAATATGGCGGCACCGACGGGCTGGTGTCGATCGAGGACATTGTCGAGCAGATCGTCGGCGAAATCGACGACGAGCATGACAGCGACGAGCCGCCGGCGATCGTGCGGCAGCCGGACAATTCCTTCATTGCGGACGCGCGCGCCACGCTCGACGACGTCCGCTCGGTGATCGGCGACGAATTCGTCACCGGCGAAGCGGGCGAGGAGGTCGAGACGCTCGGCGGCTATCTGGTCAGCCATGTCGGCCGTCTGCCGGTGCGCGGCGAGGTCATCTCGGGGCCCGGCAATTTCGAGATCGAGGTGCTCGATGCCGATCCGCGGCGGGTGAAGCGGCTGCGCATCGCCCCGCGCAAGGAGCGGCCCACGCCGCGCACGCACCGGGAAAGCCGCCGTCGTGAAACCGCGCCCGACGCCAACCCGCCGCCGCAGGCGAACGACAACGCGCAGGCCAATGACAACACCAAGCCGCCGCCCTCCGACGGAGCCGGCCCGCAGTGATCATCGCCGACAAACTTCGCGGCATCGGGCTGTCGATCATCCTGGCCTGGGGATGGAAGCGGGCAGCCATTGCGTGTCTCGCCGGTGCGCTGTCGACGCTGGCGATGGCGCCGTTCAATGCCTGGCCGGTCCTGTTCCTGACTTTTCCGGTCGTGGTCTGGCTGATCGACGGCGCCGGCGCCGGCCGCCGCGGCGGCGTGCCGGCCGCGGCCTGGACCGGCTGGTGGTTCGGGCTCGGCTATTTCGTGGTCGGGCTCTACTGGATCGGCGAGGCCTTCCTGGTCGATGCCGAGACGTTCGCTTGGCTGATGCCGTTCGCCGTGCTCGGCCTGCCCGCCTATCTCGCGCTCTTCACCGCGTTCGGCTTTGCCCTCGCCCGCCTGCTCTGGACCCGCGATGCGACGCGGATCCTTGCGCTCGCCATCAGCCTCACGATCGGCGAATGGCTGCGCGCACAGGCGCTGACCGGCTTTCCCTGGAATACGTTCGGCTACGCGCTGACCGAGCCGCTGGCGCTGGCACAGACCGCGTCGCTGATCGGGCTATGGGGCCTGACCTTCCTCGCCGTCGCGATCTTTGCTTCGCCTGCGGTGCTGATCGACGGCGCCTCGCGCGGGCGCAAGCCGTGGATCGCGCCGGTCGCTGCACTTGCGGTGCTGGTCGCGATGGGCGTGTTCGGAATTGTGCGCCTGTCGCACGAGCCGACGCGTCTGGTGCCAAAGGTCCGCCTGCGAATCATGCAGCCCAACCTGCAGCAGGACGTCCGGTTCAATTACTCCGCCAAGGCGGAGGTGATGCAGAAATACCTGACGCTGTCCGATCGTTCGTCGGGGCCGCAGTCGACCGGCGTGCGCGACGCCACCGTGCTGATCTGGCCCAAATCAGCCTTTCCGTTCTTCCTCACCCGCGAGGCCGATGCGATGGCGCAGATTGCCGCGCTGCTGCCGAAGGGCACGGTGCTGATCACGGGCTCGGTGCGTGCGCCAGACCTGCCGCCGGGCACCCGCATAACGCGTGCTTATAATTCGATTTATGTCATCGATCACGACGGCAACGTGCTTTCGGTCTACGACAAGTTGCACCTGGTCCCGTTTGGCGAATACCTGCCATTCCAGGATTGGATGGAGATGCTGGGATTCCAGCAGCTCACCAAGGTCCAGGGCGGATTCATTCCGGGCACGGTGCGGCGCTCGATGGAGATTCCGAGCGCGCCGCGCGTGCTGCCGCTGATCTGCTACGAAGCGATTTTTCCCGACACCGTCGCTAGCCGTGACGATCGTCCCGGCTGGATCGTCAACCTGACCAATGACGGCTGGTTTGGAATCTCGACCGGTCCCTACCAGCACCTGCAGCAGGCGCGGCTGCGCGCGATCGAGCAAGGCGTGCCGGTCGTGCGTGCCGCAAACACGGGCATTTCCGCAGTCATTGATCCACTGGGACGCATTGTCGCACGGCTTGGTCTCGGTATCGAAGGTGTGCTTGATTCGGCGCTGCCGTCAGCCAACCCGCCGACGATTTACGCCCGCGCCGGCGACGTTCCTGCCGTTATCATCATCGCTTTTGCCATGATCTTCGTCATTCACAGGCGCATGACAAAGCGGGCTCGATGACTTCAGCCGTCAGAGCCCTGCAAATTCGTGTTCGAATTTCCGACACTCACTAGAAATATTCTACGTGCGCGGTTCCACCAGTTGACAGATCGACGCGGCGCTTCGCATTCTGTCGTGACCAGTACGATCCAGTCACTTCATGCTCAAATTGTCGACAATCTACAGACCCCTTCCGAGCAAGTTTTGACGGTGTTGGCGCAAGAGGCAAACGTAAATTGCGTTGGCCTCTTCCCGCCAGTGCGCTTGCGTTGACATTCGCTTCGATCTTTTCGCTGAACCTAGCCGGTGGATGTCACATCTAAAGTGCACGCTGATCTTATTTTGCGAGTAACCCGCGGGCCCGGCCTCAATGACGAGTGCAGGGTGCGAGGGATGCGAGTTTAGGACCGGGTTAGCCTGATCCCAAGGAGAGTCGGAAATGTCGACCAAAGCACCGAACCCTGTTGACAAATATGTCGGCAGCCGGGTGCGGATGCGCCGCATTATGCTGGGCATGAGCCAGGAGAAGCTCGGTGAAGCATTGGGCCTTACCTTCCAGCAGATTCAGAAATACGAGAAGGGTACCAACCGGGTTGGTGCCAGCCGTATCCAGCAGATCTCCGAGATCCTGCAGGTCCCCGTGTCGTTCCTGTTCGAGGGGGGCCCGAGCGGGATCACCAGCGCCGACGGCTTTGGCGAAGGGACTTCGCCGTCCTACATCTCCGATTTCCTCGCAACCTCGGAAGGACTGGCGCTGACGCGCGCCTTCACGCGCATTGCCGATGCGAAACTTCGGCGCAGCATCGTCGATCTGGTCGAGCAGATCGCCGCGCGCGAGGCGGCCGAGAAGCGCTAAAATGCCGGATTCTTGGTTGAGCATGATCTTTTCGGAAAACCGGTGTCCACTTTTCCGGATCATGCTCTAGCGACCCATTGACGCGCCCAAGGGGGCGAGCGCATGAGAGGGCGCTCGTTTCCCCGATGGCAGGCCAATGACAGCCCGAAACCCTTTCAATTCGACCACCATTCTGAACGGCATCCGAAGCTGGGTCGAAATCGAGACGCCGACCGACACGCCGGAGCAGGTCAACAAGCTCGCGACCCTGGTGGCCGATCTCTATCGCGGCCTGCCGGCGCGCGTCGAACGCATCGCGGGCAAGGACGGTTGCGGCGATCATCTGGTGGCGCGGTCGGCATGGGGACAGGATGCGCCGGGCATTCTGATCCTGAGCCATCTCGACACCGTGCATCCGATGGGTTTCATTGGGCGTCTGCCGTTCAAGGTCGAGGGCGACAGCGCTTTCGGTCCCGGCATCTACGACATGAAGGGCGGCGCCTATCTCGCCTTTCATGCGTTCCGGCAGCTTTGTGCGGCTGACGCACAATCGCCGCTCGGTATCACTCAGCTCTATGTCTCGGACGAGGAGATCGGAAGCCCCACGTCACGCGCGCTGATCGAACAAGAGGGTCAAAGGGCCAAATATGTGCTGGTGACCGAGCCCGCGCGCGACGGCGGCAAGATCGTCACGGGGCGCAAGGGCGTCGGACGGTTCGAGGTCTTCATCAAGGGCGCGCCGGCGCATGCCGGCACCCGGCCCGAAGACGGCCGCAGCGCGATCCGCGAGCTCGCTTATGTGATCCAGACGCTGGAGGCCATGAACGATCTGAAGCGCGGCATCACCGTCAATGTCGGCGTGGTCAAAGGCGGCACGCGGCCGAACGTCATTGCGGAAGAAGCCTACGCCGAAGTCGACCTGCGCGTGCCGACGATTGCGGATGCCGACGAACTGGTTGCGAAGATCCTCGAGGTGAAATCGCGCAGCGACGGCGTCAGCGTGAAGGTCACCGGCGAGTTGAACCGGCCGCCTTATGAAAAGGGCAATGCGGGTGCTGCGCTGTTCGAGCACGCAAAGACATTGGCGGCCGAGATCGGCTTCGAGCTGGTCGACACCTTCACGGGCGGCGGCTCCGACGGCAATTTCACAGCAAGCCACACTGCAACCCTCGACGGCCTCGGGGTCGACGGCAAGGGCGCGCATACCCATTACGAGCAGCTCTACATCTCCTCGCTCGAGCCGCGGGCGCGGCTGCTCCACCGGCTCTATCAGACGCTGCGATGAGCGCGGTCTCCGGCGATCGCACGAGGCGCGAGGCGATGTCCGATGACGGCTCCGTGCGGCAGCCGCACGGCTCGTTCTTCGGCCGCCGCAAGGGACACAAGCTCCGTGCGCATCAGGCCGACCTCATCGAGCATCTGCTGCCGCATCTTGCGCTCGATATCCAGACCTCGGCGCCTTCCGATTTTTCGCAGCTGTTCGCCTCGCCAATGGACGCGGTCCGCCTGGAGATCGGTTTTGGCGGCGGCGAGCACCTCGCCACCGAGGCGCAACGCTTTCCGCGCACGGGCTTCATCGGCTGCGAGCCCTATGTCAACGGCATGGCCAAGATCCTTGCGCAGATCGAGGCGAACAATATCGGCAACATCCGCCTGTTCGCGGGCGACGCCGCCGAGCTCTTGGCATGGCTGCCACCGCAATCGCTCGCGCGCATCGACCTGATCCATCCCGATCCATGGCCGAAGCGACGACACTGGAAGCGGCGCTTTGTGCAGGACGCCACCGTCAGGGAGATGGCGCGCGTGCTCAAGCCGTTAGGCGAATTTCGTTTTGTCAGCGACATCGACGACTACTGCGCCTGGACGCTGTGGCATCTGTTGCGCTCGCCGGATTTTCGCTGGCTGGCGGAGCGCGCCGACGATTGGCGCTTGCCCTGGGACGGCTACACCATGACGCGCTACGGCCGCAAAGCCGAACGCGAAGGCCGTGTGGCGAACTATCTGCGCTATGAGCGCGCTGCTTAGCCCGTCATTCCGGGATGGTCCGAAGGACCAGACCCGGAATCTCGAGATTCTCAGGTGCGCAATTGCGCACCATAGTTCGATGCTGCGCATCGCCCCGGAATGACAATCTTTACTTCGTGGCCATCCGCGCCTTCTTCGCGTCGGTGGCCTCCCAGACCATCCGCTTGCCGCGCTCGCGACCCAGCAGTTCGATCGGATCGCGGTTGTCGATGTGGCCGAACTGTCCCTTGTAGACGCTGTAGCCGCACAATTCCTGCAGACGACGCGGAAATTTTCGCGCGACCTCCTGGGGAATCCCGAGTTGCAAATTCTCCTGCTGCCGCATCCAGCCCCAGCAATAGGCGCAGGAGAACGCGAAGCGCCGTGCGTTGCTGGTGTTGGCGCCGCCGCCATGCCACAGCGCACTGTCGAACAGCATCACGCTGCCGGCCGGCATGGTCGCGGTGACCGCGTCGTATTCCTTGCCGTATTCCGGCGATGAATCATACGTGTGGCTTCCGGGGACAATACGCGTCGCGCCGTTGTCGTGCCGGAAGTCGGATAGCGCCCAGATCGCATTCACGGTGATCGGGATATGCGGACGCGGCAGCGGAATGAGCTGCGTATCCTCATGGATCGGCTGCGCCTCCTGGCCCGGGCCCAGCACCAGCGAGCAGAACGAGGACAACAGGCACTCTTTGTCCAGCACACGCTCGACCACCGGCAGCACGTTCTCATGCAGCGGCACTTCCCGGAAGATGTCGTCGTAGATGAGCAGGTTGTTGACGCGCAGCGTCTTGAAGCCCTCGAACGAGGTCCTGGCCGGCCCAAGATTGTGCTCGCGCTCGATGCGCTCGACCGCCTCTTTCAATCCCTCGACGAGATCGGATGAAGCCGCGCCCTCGATCACGGTGTAGCCGTCATTCCCTATTCTTTCGGCGTGCGATTGAATGGCGCTTTCTGCCAGCATCCTGGTCTCCCTACGGCATGATCCGGAAAAGTGTGAAGCGGTTTTCCGAATAGACCATGCCCGGACATAATGGCGCTGTGGCGCGCCTTGGGTAGCGACCATAGCGGGCCGGCGCCCCTCTTGGGAAGGGCGGCGCGTCATCACGCCGACCAGCGGGACTTCCAGAAGGTGACCACCCGCTCGGCGGTCGACGGCATCAGCTTTGCGAAATTCACCCGCGCGCCCTCGATATCCGACGGCGCCGGCACGCGGTTCGGGCCCAGGCGGAGCAGGATCAGGGCGCGTACGGTTGCCCATTCGAGCCCGATGGTCTTGCTGACGATCAGGATCGGATCAAAGCGGTCGCCCGAGATCAGGTTGTCGAGGGTGGGAATCTTCACTCCGGACATCGCCGAGAGCGTGGCGATCAATTCCTCGTAGCGATAGCTCTTGGCAAAGCCGAGCAGCGCCGCCTCGTTGAGATTGCCGGTCTCATGCAGCGCCAGCACGATGCGCTGGGCCGGCACGAAATCGCGCTTGCTCTCGAACCGTTCCGGCACACCGGTGATCTCGGCGATTGCCTGCTTGATCGCGTTCTGCCGCTCGGGCTTGACGAGGTCAAACAGCCGGCGGCGGACCGGGTCGATCGAGCCCGCGAGCAACTGCTTCAGCCGTACATCGGAGATATCCGCGCGCTGACCCACGGTGATCGTCAGCACGCCGTCCTGGCTCGCGCGCTTGATCAGCTCGGTATATCCGCTTTCGGAAAAACAACGCCCCGGCATTGCTCGCGGTGCGGCGGACCACCTCACGGTCGCCGCGCTCGACGATGACGTCGGTGAGGTCGGGCGACAGTTTCGGCCGTTCCGACATCGCCAGCAGATGGCCCTGGCCCTTGACGCGCGCGATCTCGAGCAGGACCTCTTCGTCGAGCACCGGCGAGCGGCGCAGGATCGGCCCCGCCACCAAAATCTCGTTCTCGCGTGCGAAGTGGCCGACCAGCTCTTTCGGCGCATTGGCGATCAGCGACATCCGCTCGGCGAGTTCGGCGCGCGCGATCAGCTCGGCATGGGGAACGAGGTCGATCAGGATCTCGTCAAAGAGATCGACATGGTGGGGCCTCAAGTGCGCGGCGTCCTGAAAGAACAGGTCGGCGATCCGGCGTGCGGCCTCGGCGCGGAGTTTGGGATCGCCATTCCTGACGATCTCATCAAGCCCGGGGATCAGGGACGTGGCGATTGTCATCCAAGCTACTCAACCCGCACGCACAGCGCGCGACCACCCCTCGAGCCCCACGCTCGGCCCCTCGCCCTAACCTTCGGCCCGGGCAGCGAATTTCCCCGACAATTTAAGAAGGCTTGGTGAAGGAAGGGTTAGGTTCAAGAATACCCGCCGGGGCTGCAAATTAATCCAGTCCGGCCTTGCCGGTGGATGCGAAAAGCGCTATATCAGCCGCAACTTAGCTGTCTCATACGAAACGCGTATTGAGAGTGGGCCCCTCGGGACCCGCTCTTTTTATTACCTGAGCCCGCCTCCCGCCGATTTGGCGTGGACAGGCTCGGGTCAGCCCCCCGAACCGCGCTTTGCGGCCCGGACAAAGCAAGCGAAGAGCCCGTTTGACGCTGGATATGACCGAACCAACTGTTGGTTCCATCGACGCCGAACTGCTGGCCGAGCCGCGCCTGGTGGTCGAGCCCGGGGTGGCGGCGCGCGTGTCGGCGATCGCGGCACCTGTGCTGCAGCAGATGGGCTATCGGCTGGTGCGGATCAGGATTTCGGGCGAAGCCGGCTGCACCGTCCAGATCATGGCGGAACGACCTGACGGTTCGATGCAGATCGAGGACTGCGAGGCGATCTCGCGGGCACTGTCGCCGGTGCTTGATATCGCCGACCCGATCGAGCGCGCCTACCGGCTGGAGATTTCCTCGCCCGGCATCGATCGGCCCCTGGTGCGCCGCTCGGATTTCGAGCGTTTTGGCGGCCACCTCGTGAAGATCGAGATGGCGGTCGCCCATCACGGCCGCAAGCGTTTTCGTGGTATCCTGGCCGGCGTCGAGGGTGACGCGATCAGGGTCCGTCGCGACGATACGCCGGCGGGCGAAGAGCCGGAGGTGCTTCTCACGATGGAAGACATCGGCGATGCCAGGCTCGTTCTGACCGACGAGTTGATCGCGGAATCGATGCGGCGCGGCAAGGCCGCCGAACGCGAGCTCAAGCGCGAACTCGGGCTTGAACCGCCGCCGCCCGCACATGCGAAGAGCCAGAAGGTCGGGCCGCCGAAGAAGCCGGCGGCGAAGAATACCAAGCAACATCGCCTCGCCGCCGTTAGAGCGCGCAGGGGCGACATCGATCGTACCGAAGGAGACTAGGTCATGGCAGTCAGCGCCAACAAACTCGAACTGCTGCAGATTGCGGATGCCGTCGCGCGCGAGAAATCGATTGACCGCGGCATTGTGATCGCGGCGATGGAGGATGCCATCGCCAAGGCGGCCCGGGCGCGTTACGGCAGCGAGACCGACGTGCATGCCGAGATCGACGCCAAGAAGGGTGAGCTGCGGCTGTCGCGCCACATGCTGGTCGTCGAGACCGTCGAAAATTCCGCCAACCAGATTTCGCTGGAAGACGCTAGGCGAGCCAATCCCGGCGCGCAGATCGGCGACACCATCGCCGACACGCTGCCGCCGCTGGAATATGGCCGCATCGCCGCGCAATCCGCCAAGCAGGTGATCGTGCAGAAGGTGCGCGAGGCCGAGCGCGACCGGCAGTATCAGGAGTTCAAGGACCGCATCGGCGACATCGTCAACGGCATCGTCAAGCGTGTCGAATATGGCAGCGTCATCGTCGATCTCGGCCGCGGCGAAGCCATCATCCGCCGCGACGAGATGCTGCCGCGCGAGGTGTTCCGCAACGGCGACCGTGTCCGCGCCTATATCTTCGACGTGCGCCGCGAGACCCGCGGTCCGCAGATCTTCCTGTCCCGCACCCATCCGCAGTTCATGGCAAAACTGTTCGCGCAGGAAGTGCCCGAGATCTATGACGGCATTGTCGAGATCAAGGCGGTCGCGCGCGATCCCGGCTCGCGCGCCAAGATCGGCGTGATCTCGCGCAACTCCTCCGTCGACCCGGTGGGCGCCTGCGTCGGCATGCGCGGCTCGCGCGTGCAGGCCGTGGTCAACGAATTGCAGGGCGAGAAGATCGACATCATTCCGTGGTCGCCCGACATCGCGACCTTCGTCGTCAACGCGCTGGCGCCGGCTGAAGTCGCCAAGGTCGTCATCGACGAAGACCGCGAGCGTATCGAGGTCGTGGTGCCTGACACCAACAACCAGCTTTCGCTCGCGATCGGCCGCCGCGGCCAGAACGTCCGCCTTGCCTCGCAGCTCACCGGCTGGGACATCGACATCCTGACCGAGCAGGAAGAGTCGGAGCGGCGCCAGGCCGACTTCGAAAACTCCACCCGCGTTTTCATGGAAGCGCTCAACGTCGACGAAGTCGTGGGCCAGCTGCTCGCGTCCGAAGGCTTCACCTCGGTCGAGGAACTGGCGCTGGTCGAAGTCAAGGAACTCGCCGGCATCGAAGGTTTCGACGAGGAGACCGCGACCGAGCTGCAGGACCGCGCCAAGGAATATCTCGAGCAGCAGGAAGCCGAGCTCGAGAACAAGCGCAAGGAACTGGGCGTCGAGGACGCCGTGAAGGCGGTACCCGGCGTGACCTCGAAGATGCTGGTGAAGTTCGGCGAGAACGAGATCAAGTCGGTCGAGGATCTGGCCGGCTGCGCCACCGACGACCTGGTCGGCTGGACCGAGCGCAAGGAAGGCAGCGAGCCGACCAAGCATGCCGGTATTCTCGACAGCATCGACATCTCCCGCGACGACGCCGAAGCCATGATCATGCAGGCGCGCGTCAAGGCCGGCTGGATCAGCGAAGCCGATCTTGCCAAGCAGCCTTCGGAGGCCGAAGCCTCCGAAGATCAGCCTGCTTAAGGTCGAGGAGATGCCCCGCGCATGCTCGCTTTGGCTGACCCTGATCTCGACAACGGGCCGCGGACCGAAAAGTCCGCGACGTTGCGGATGTGCGCGGTCAGCCGCGAGCAGCGCCCGATCGACGAGCTGATCCGCTTCGTCGTCTCGCCCCAGGGCGAGGTCGTGCCTGATATCAAGCGCAAGCTTCCCGGCCGGGGCTTATGGGTTTCGGCTTCCCGCCAGACGGTTGCAGAAGCCGTCCGGCGTCACCAATTCAGTAGGGGATTCAAGCGCGACGTCCGGGTGGCGGCGACCTTGGCTTCCGATACCGAGAACCTGCTCGCCCGCAGCGCCGTCGAGGCGCTCGCCATCGCCGCCAAGGCGGGTCAGGTCATCTCCGGCTTTGCCAAGGTCGAGGCCGCGCTGACGTCGCGGCAGGGCGGGACTGCGGTCCGGGCCCTGATCCATGCCTCCGACGGCGCCGAGGACGGAATCCGCAAACTGGACGCGCTGGCGCGGCAAAAAGCCGGGAATAGGGGCGAAACGACCGAATTTTCGATAGTCACCGCGCTCTCTTCCGAAGAATTGGATTTGGCACTGGGCCGGTCAAATGTGGTACATGCAGCGCTGCTCGCGGGCCCGGCGAGTAAGACCTTCCTGTCGCGCAGCCAGATCCTGGTCCGATACCGGTTGGCCGACGCCGACAAGACTGCCGGAACCGCGGCCAGGAACTTGAGCTCGAAGAACTTGAGCTCGCATTCGAAATAGCAACACCGCTTCAAACGACGGTGCGTCCGCGCACCCCAGAATTAGGACTACTGAATGGCCGACAAGAATACTCCCGGCGACAAGAAACTGAGTGTCCCCAGCAAGACCTTGACGCTCAAGCCGCGCGTCGAGACGGGCACCGTGCGCCAGAGTTTTCCGCATGGTCGCACCAAGCAGGTCGTGGTCGAAAAACGCGGCAAGCGCCGCGTCGGCGGTGATGGCCTCCTCACGGATGCCCCGCACGCCGCGCCCGAACCGGCCGTGGCGAAGGCGGCCGCGCCCGCAACCGCAAAGGCCCCGCTCGGCCCACGTCCGGCCGGCCCGCCGCGAAAGCCTTCCGGCGTGGTGCTGCAGACCCTGACCGAGGACGAACATGCCGCCCGTGTCAGCGCGCTGGCCGACGCCAGGCAGCGCGAGGTCGAAGAGCGGCGCCATGCGGAAGAGGAAGCCAAGCGGCGCGCCAGCCGCGAAGGCGTCGAACAGGCCGAGCGTGAAGCCGCCGAAGCCCGCCGCAAGGCGGAAGAAGAGCGCCACCGGCAAGAAGAGGACGCCAAGCGCAAGGCCGAACTCGAGGCCAAGAAGCGTTTTGGCGAAGCAGAGGCTGCCGCCGCGGCAGCTCCGCGCCAGACTTCGGCTGCGCCGGCAACGGCGAAGGCGCCAGCCCCGGCGCGCACGCCCGCGCTGGTGCCGACCACCAGGGCACCTGGCATCGCCGCCGAGATGGAGGAAGACGAGGGCCCCCGCCAGATTCGCCGCGGCCCCGGCGGCGCCGCGCGTCCGGTTGCCGCGCCGAAAACAACTCACAAGCCAGGGCCGCAAAAGCAACGTGGCCAACTCACAGTCGTCACCGCGCTCAATGCCGACGAAGTCCGCGAGCGTTCGATCGCTTCGTTCCGCCGTCGCACCCAGCGCCTGAAGGGACATGCGTCCAACGAGCAGAAGGAAAAGCTGATCCGCGAAGTCACAATCCCTGAGATGATCACCATCCAGGAGCTGGCCAACCGCATGTCCGAGCGCGCGGTCGACGTGATTCGCATGCTGATGAAGCAGGGCGCGATGCACAAGATCACCGACGTGATCGACGCCGACACCGCGCAGCTCATCGCCGAGGAACTGGGCCACACGGTGAAGCGCGTGGCCGCCTCCGACGTCGAGGAAGGCCTGTTCGACGTCGTCGACGATTCCACCGATACCGAGCCGCGCTCGCCGGTCGTGACCGTGATGGGCCATGTCGACCACGGCAAGACCTCGCTGCTCGACGCGCTGCGCCACGCCAATGTGGTCTCGGGTGAAGCCGGCGGCATCACCCAGCATATCGGCGCCTATCAGGTGGCATCGCCCGAGAGCGGCAAGATGATCACCTTCATCGACACGCCCGGCCACGCCGCGTTCACCGCGATGCGCGCCCGCGGCGCCAAGGTCACCGACATCGTCGTGCTGGTGGTCGCCGCAGACGACGGGGTGATGCCGCAGACTGTCGAAGCGATCAACCACGCCAAGGCGGCGAAGGTGCCGATGATCGTGGCGATCAACAAGATCGACAAACCCGACGCCAGACCCGAGCGCGTGCGCACCGAACTGTTGCAGCACGAGGTGCAGGTCGAATCGCTTGGCGGCGAGGTGGTCGATGTCGAAGTCTCCGCCAAGAACAAGACCAACCTCGATCGCCTGCTCGAAATGATTGCACTGCAGGCCGATCTGCTCGACCTCAAGACCAATTCCGATCGTCCCGCTGAAGGCACCGTGATCGAAGCCAAGCTCGACCGCGGCCGCGGTCCCGTCGCGACCGTGCTGGTTCAGCGCGGCACGCTGCGCGTCGGCGACATCGTCGTGGCCGGCGCCGAGATGGGCCGCGTCCGCGCGCTGATCTCGGATCAGGGCGAGACCGTCGAGGAAGCGGGTCCGTCGGTGCCGGTCGAAGTGCTCGGCTTCAACGGTCCGCCGGAAGCCGGCGATCGTCTTGCGGTCGTCGAGAACGAAGCCCGTGCCCGCCAGATCACGAGCTATCGCTCGCACCAGAAACGCGAGAACGCGGCTGCGTCGATCTCCGGCATGCGCGGCTCGCTTGAGCAGATGATGTCGCAGCTCAAGACGTCGGGCCGCAAGGAGTTCCCGCTGGTCGTGAAGGCCGACGTGCAGGGCTCGCTCGAGGCCATTCTCGGCTCGCTCGAAAAGCTCGGCACCGAGGAAGTCGCCGCGCGCATCCTGCACGCGGGTGTCGGAGGCATCTCGGAATCCGACGTCACGCTGGCGGAAGGTTTCAACGCCGCGATCATCGGCTTCTCCGTCCGCGCCAACAAGGAGGCGGCGGCCGCGGCCAAGCGCAACGGCATCGAGATCCGCTATTACAACATCATCTATGACCTTGTGGATGACGTGAAGAAAGCCATGAGCGGCCTTCTCTCGCCCACATTGCGCGAGACCATGCTCGGCAACGCGCAGATCCTGGAAATCTTCAACATTTCCAAGGTCGGCAAGGTTGCGGGCTGTCGTGTCACCGACGGCACCGTGGAACGCGGCGCCAATGTCCGGCTGATCCGCGACAATGTCGTCGTGCACGAAGGCAAGCTTTCGACACTGAAGCGCTTCAAGGATGAAGTGAAAGAGGTGCAAGCCGGCCAGGAATGCGGCATGGCGTTCGAGAATTACGGCGACATGCGCGTCAACGACGTTATCGAGTGTTATCGCGTGGAGACGATCCAGCGCTCGCTGTAAGTCCAAATCTTACAAAGCGCCGAGGATCTTAGACAGGACGTCGTGCCCCGGTAGAGGCGGGGCATCGAGGTGTCGCTGAGCTAACTTGGAACAGGAAATGGCGCATCACCCGCTTTTTGCGGGTGATGACGACAATTGGATTTTGACAATGCCTCGCCATCATCAGAAAAAAAATTCGACGCCGGGCGGCTCGCAGCGACAATTGCGCGTCGGCGAAGCGGTGCGCCACGCTGTTGCCGATATTCTCGCTCACGGTAGCGTCCACGACGGCGATCTCGAGGGTCACATCATTACGGTGCCTGAGGTTCGCATGTCGCCGGACCTGAAACTCGCAACCATTTATGTAATGCCACTTGGCGGGCGTGACACGGGCATCGTGATCGCGGCGCTGGATCGCAACAAGAAGTATCTGCGCGGCGAAGTCGCGCGGCGCGTTAACCTAAAATTTGCTCCCGATCTCCGCTTCCGCGTCGACGATCAATTCGACGAGGCGGAACGTATCGAGAAATTACTGCGAACGCCTGCGGTGCAGAGAGACCTCGCACCCGATTCGGATGAAGATCGATGATTGCAACCCCCGCCAAGAGCGTCATTGACGCTGACGTGCATGACGTTTCAAAAAAAAATTTTTCCGATGTGGTGCGCAACGAAGCGCGCGGCAATAATGATCCGCGCGCGGGCAAGCAGCAACGCCAGAACAACAATCAACCGCGCCGCGACAAGCGTGACATCCATGGCTGGATCGTGCTCGACAAGCCGATCGGCATGACGTCGACGCAAGCGGTCGCCGTGGTGAAGCGGCTGTTTTCGGCCAAGCGCGCCGGTCACGCCGGCACGCTCGATCCGCTCGCCTCCGGCGGCCTGCCGATCGCACTCGGCGAGGCCACCAAGACGGTTCCGTTCGTGATGGACGGCCGCAAGCGCTACCGCTTCACGGTGTGCTGGGGCGAAGAGCGCGACACCGACGACACCGAGGGTCAGGTGGTCAAGACCAGCGACGTGAGGCCGACGGCGGAAGCGATTCGCGCGCTGCTGCCGCAGTTCACCGGCCTGATCGAGCAGACCCCGCCGCGCTATTCGGCCATCAAGGTGCAGGGCGAGCGCGCCTATGACCTCGCGCGCGACGGAGAAGTCGTCGAACTGGCCCCCCGTCCGGTCGAGATTCACCAATTGGACCTTATAGAACAAACAGATAACAGCCATTCGGTATTCGAGGCCGAATGCGGCAAGGGAACCTATGTCCGGGCTTTGGCCCGCGATATCGGCCGAATTCTCGGCTGTTTTGGCCATATCTGCGCGCTGCGGCGGACCCTGGTCGGCCCGTTCGGCGAAAACGACATGATTCTGCTGGAACAGTTGGAGGCTTTATGCAATAGAGCCGCGTCCGGCGAGGGCAGCCTCGCCGACGCGCTTTTGCCCGTTGAGACCGCGCTGGACGACATCCCGGCACTGGCCGTCACTCGGGCTGATGCGGCGAGGCTCCACAGGGGCCAAGCCGTTTTGTTGCGCGGACGGGATGCGCCCAATAGTAGCGGCACAGTCTATGTCACGGTGGCAGGCCGGCTTCTCGCGCTTGCCGAGGTGAACAATGGCGAAGTCATCCCCAAGCGCGTGTTCAACCTGACCGGGCTGACAGCCAGTTCCGGTCGCAACGAGAGAGTTTGACGATGTCGATTACCGCGCAACGCAAAGCGGAAGTCATCAAGGCGAGTGCTACCAAAGCCGGCGACACCGGCTCCCCCGAGGTTCAGGTCGCGATCCTGTCGGAACGCATCAACAGCCTCACGGATCATTTCAAGACCCACGTGAAGGACAATCATTCGCGTCGCGGCCTCTTGAAGCTCGTGTCGACGCGCCGATCGCTTCTCGACTACCTGAAGAAGACCGACGAAGCCCGTTACAAGGCGCTCCTTGAAAAGCATAACATTCGTCGTTGAGCTTTGTTTTGAAGTGCACGCGCGTCAAATGACGCGCGTTTTTGCATGATCGTCCGAGAGCCGGCGTTTAACGGTTTTCGAAATCGATGATGCGCAAGGGTGCGAAGCAGAAAGATCGTGCCCTATTCGAATGTCCAGCAGCAATCCGGCCGCTGGACACAACGGGCAAGGTGCCCGTGACTTAAGCGAAAGGATGGACGCCATCCTAAAACCGAAAACCATGGCAGGATCGCCGGATGCTGAGGCCGCATTGCGCCCAGCGTCCCGCAATCTTGCGCATGGTTTTTTGTTTTGTGGCGTCCCGCCTTTCGTGAACCCATGAAAGAAGACCGAAATGTTCAATATTCATTCAGTCGAGATCGACTGGGGTGGACGTCCCCTCAAGCTGGAAACCGGCAAGATCGCCCGCCAGGCCGACGGCGCCGTGACGGCGACCTATGGCGAGACCGTGGTGCTCGCCACCGTGGTTGCGGCGAAGACGCCGCGCGAGGGCGTCGACTTCCTGCCGCTCACCGTTGACTACCAGGAGAAGACTTACGCCGCGGGCCGCATTCCCGGCGGCTATTTCAAGCGCGAAGGCCGTCCGACCGAAAAGGAAACGCTGGTTTCCCGGCTAATCGATCGTCCGATCCGTCCGCTGTTCGTCGACGGCTGGCGCAACGAGACCCAGGTGATCGTCACCGTTCTCTCCCATGATATGGAGAACGATCCGGATATCGTGGCCCTGGTGGCTGCGTCCGCGGCGCTGACGCTTTCGGGCGCGCCCTTCAAGGGCCCGATCGGCGCCGCCCGCGTTGGCTTTGCCAATGACGAATACGTACTGAACCCGACGCTGGACGAGATGACCGAAACCCAGCTCGACCTCGTCGTCGCCGGCACCGCCGACGCCGTGCTGATGGTGGAATCGGAAGCCAAGGAGCTCAACGAAGACATCATGCTTGGCGCGGTCATGTTCGGCCATCGCCACTTCCAGCCCGTCATCAGCGCGATCATCGAGCTTGCCGAGAAGGCCGCGAAGGAGCCGCGCGAGGTCACCGCGATCGACAATTCCGCGATCGAGAAGGAAATGCTCGGTCTCGCCGAGCAGGACCTGCGCAAGGCCTACGCGATCCCGGTGAAGCAGGAACGCTACGCCGCGGTCGGCGCCGTCAAGGAAAAGGTGATGGCGCATTTCTTCCCGGAAGGGCAGGAGCCGAAATACGACAAGCTCCGCGTCGCCGACGTGTTCAAGGAGCTGGAAGCCAAGATCGTCCGCTGGAACATCCTGGACACCGGCAAGCGCATCGACGGCCGCGACTCCAAGACCGTGCGCAACATCGTCTGCGAAGTCGGCGTGCTGCCGCGCGCCCACGGCTCGGCGCTGTTCACCCGCGGCGAGACCCAGGGTCTGGTCGTGACCACGCTCGGCACCGGCGAGGACGAGCAGTACATCGACGCGCTGTCGGGAACGTATAAAGAGACGTTCCTGCTGCACTACAACTTCCCGCCCTACTCGGTCGGTGAGACCGGCCGCCTCGGCGGCACCAAGCGCCGCGAGATCGGCCACGGCAAGCTCGCCTGGCGGGCGATCCACCCGGTGCTGCCGCCGCACCACGAGTTCCCCTACACCATCCGCGTGGTGTCGGAGATCACGGAGTCGAACGGTTCATCGTCGATGGCGACCGTCTGCGGCTCGTCGCTGGCACTGATGGACGCAGGCGTGCCGCTGAAGCGGCCGACGGCCGGCATCGCCATGGGCCTGATCCTGGAGGGTCAGCGCTTCGCGGTGCTCTCCGACATCCTCGGCGACGAAGATCATCTCGGCGACATGGACTTCAAGGTCGCCGGCACGGATCACGGCATCACCTCGTTGCAAATGGACATCAAGATCGAGGGCATCACCGAGGAGATCATGCGTGTCGCGCTTGGCCAGGCCAAGGAAGGGCGCATCCACATCCTCGGCGAGATGTCCAAGGCCCTGACCGCGGCGCGCGCCGAGCTCGGCGAATACGCCCCGCGCATCGAGACCTTCAAGATCCCGACCGACAAGATCCGCGAAGTGATCGGCACCGGCGGCAAGGTGATCCGCGAGATCGTGGAAAAGACCGGCGCCAAGATCAACATCGAGGACGATGGCACGGTGAAGGTTGCCTCCAACGACGGCGAGGCCATGAAGGCCGCGATCAAGTGGATCAAGTCGATCACCTCGGAGCCCGAGATCGGCCAGATCTACGAAGGTACGGTCGTCAAGGTGATGGAGTTCGGCGCCTTCGTGAACTTCTTCGGCGCCAAGGACGGCCTCGTCCACATCAGCCAGCTCGCGGCCAACCGCGTGCAGAAGACCTCCGACGTCGTCAAGGAAGGCGACAAGGTCAAGGTCAAGCTGCTCGGCTTCGACGACCGCGGCAAGACCCGCCTGTCGATGAAGGCGGTCGACCAGGCCACCGGCGAGGATCTCGAGAAGGGCAAGGGCGACAAGGCTGAAGCCCCGATGCCGCGCGAAGCCGCCGGCGAGTAATCGCACTCACACGCAAATGCAAAGGGCGGCCTTTCGGCCGCCCTTTTTGTTTTCGCCCTTCCTGATGCTCAATTCGAGCGGACGATGTCGAACCTGTCGGCGTTCATCACCTTGGTCCAGGCTGCCACGAAGTCCTTTGCGAACTTCTCCTTCGAGTCGGTGCAGGCATAGACTTCTGCAAACGCGCGCAGCTGCGAGTGCGAGCCGAAGATCAGATCGACACGGGTCCCGGTCCACTTGACCGCGTTCGTCTTACGGTCACGCCCCTCATACACGCCGTCGGCGGTCGGATGCCACTGCGTGCTCATGTCGAGCAGGTTGACGAAGAAGTCGTTGGTCAACGTTCCCGGTTTGCCGGTGAAGACGCCATGTTTGGACTTGCCCGTATTGGCGCCGAGAACACGCAGGCCGCCGACGAGCACCGTCGCCTCGGGCGCGGTGAGCCTCAGCAACTGTGCCCGGTCGACCAGGGCCTCCTCGGGCATCATGTACTGATGCTTTCCGGCAATGTAGTTGCGGAAGCCGTCGGCCCGCGGCTCGAGCGGCGCGAAGGAGGCGACGTCCGTCTGCGCTTCCGAAGCATCCATCCGCCCCGGCGTAAAGGGAACCTTCACGTCGGTGCCGGCATCTTTCGCCGCCTTCTCCACCGCCGCACTGCCGCCGAGAACGATCAGGTCGGCGAGCGAGACCTTCTTGTCGCCCTTCTGCGCCGCGTTGAACTCCTTCTGGATCGCTTCGAGTTTGCCAAGCACCTTCGCCAGTTCCGCCGGCTGGTTGACCTCCCAGTCCTTTTGCGGGCTCAGGCGGATGCGCGCGCCGTTGGCGCCACCGCGCTTGTCGGAGCCGCGGAACGTCGAAGCCGACGCCCATGCGGTCGAGACGAGCTCTGATACCGACAGCCCCGACGCCAGGATCTTCGCCTTGAGCGCCGCGATGTCCTGCTCGCTCACCAGCTCATGGTTGATGGCGGGGATCGGGTCCTGCCAGATCAACGTCTCCTTGGGAACGAGCGAGCCGAGATAGCGCGCGATCGGCCCCATGTCGCGATGCGTGAGCTTGAACCAGGCGCGTGCAAACGCGTCCGCGAACTGGTCGGGGTGCTCGTAGAAACGCCGCGATATTTTCTCGTAGGCAGGGTCGAGCCGCAGCGACAGGTCGGTGGTCAACATCGTCGGCACATGCTTCTTGGACTTGTCGAAGGCGTCGGGGATCGACGCCGCGGCGCCTTTTGCCGTCCACTGCTTCGCCCCGGCCGGGCTCTTCGTCAGCTCCCATTCGTTTTCGAACAGGTTCTTGAAGAAGAGATTGCTCCACTTCGTCGGCGTCTGCGTCCAGGTGACCTCGGGGCCGCCGGTGATAGTATCAACGCCGATGCCCGTGCCGTATTTGCTCTTCCATCCGAGGCCCTGATCCTCAAGGGCGCCGCTTTCCGGCTCCGGTCCGACCAGCGAGGGATCGCCGGCGCCGTGAAGTCTTGCCGAAGCTGTGGCCGCCGGCAATCAGCGCGACGGTCTCCTCATCGTTCATCGCCATGCGGAAGAACGTCTCGCGAATGTCCTTGGCCGCTGCGACCGGGTCCGGGTTGCCGTTCGGACCTTCCGGATTGACATAGATGAGGCCCATCTGCACCGCGCCGAGCGGCTCTGCGAGCTGACGCTCGCCGCTGTAGCGTTCATCGCCCAGCCACGAGCCCTCGGGACCCCAGTACAGTTCCTCGGGCTCCCAGACATCGGCGCGACCGCCTGCAAAGCCGAACGTCTTGAAGCCCATCAACTCCAGCGCGACGTTGCCGGCGAGGATCATCAGGTCGGCCCACGAGAGTTTACGGCCGTATTTCTGCTTGATCGGCCACAACAGCCGGCGCGCCTTGTCCAGGTTCGCGTTGTCAGGCCAGCTGTTGAGCGGCGCGAAGCGCTGCTGGCCGGCTCCCGCGCCGCCGCGACCATCGGTGATGCGGTAAGTACCCGCGCTGTGCCATGCCATGCGGATCATAAGTCCGCCGTAATGACCGAAATCGGCGGGCCACCATTCCTGCAACTCCGTCATCAGGGCATGCAGGTCCTTGACGACCGCATTCAGGTCGAGAGTCTTGAATTCTTTCGCGTAGTCGAAATCCTTGCCCATCGGGTCGGACAAGCTGGAATTGCGGTGCAGGACCTCGATGTCCAGCTGGCTCGGCCACCAGTCGCGGTTGGAGTGTGCGGGTTTCCCGCCCGAAAACGGGCACTTCGTCTTGTCATCCATGATTGTCTCCTCTGGTGGGTTAGGGAATTCCCCCCTGAACCAGGCGGCCGCAATCTACGCGTCGCGATCCATCAGGGGAAATTGACTTTAATGATCGCAGCGATAAGATAATCTGATGATAAACGTGACGCTCAGACAGCTTCGTTATTTCGATGCGCTGGCCCGCCATGGCCATTTCGGGCGCGCGGCGGAGGCCTGCGCGATCTCGCAGCCGGCGCTGTCGATGCAGATCAGGGAAATGGAGCAAGCGCTCGGCGGCGCGCTGCTGGAACGAAGCGCGCGACAGGTGGCACTCACGAAGTTCGGCGAAGAACTGGTTCAACGCGTGCGCGACATCCTGCGTTCGGTCGACGAGCTCGGCGATTTTGCGCGTGCATCGCGCGACCGGCTCGCCGGCCGGCTGCGTATCGGCATGATCCCGACGATTGCGCCCTATCTCTTGCCCAGGGTCATCGAGAACCTCGCACGCGTTCATCCCGAGCTTGACATTCACGTCCGCGAGACGCTGACGCCGAAGCTGATCAAGGAGGTCGCGGAAGGCCGGCTTGATACGGCCATTGTTGCGCTCCCGGTGTCCGAGCCTTCATTGACCGAAGTCGCCCTGTTCACGGAAAATTTCCTGCTGGTCCGTCCGGGCGCAGATGAGGGAACGCCAGTGCCGAGCCACGAGACGCTGCGCGAAATGCGGCTGCTGCTGCTGGAAGAGGGCCATTGTTTCCGCGATCAAGCGCTGGCGTTCTGCAAGATGCAATCGTCGCCGCCGCGCGAGGTGCTCGACGCGAGCTCGCTCTCCACGCTCGTTCAGATGGTCGGCGCCGGCATCGGTGTCACCCTGATTCCGGAAATGGCCGTGGCGGTGGAAACACGCTCGGCGCCGGTATCGATCGCCCGCTTCAAGAATCCGCAGCCCTCGCGAACCATCGGCATGGTCTGGCGCAAGTCCAGCCCTTTGGCCGGACAGCTCCAGCAAATCTCCGACGTGGTGTGCCTGGCGGCGGGAAAGGGTCGCGGGCGGCGCACGAACGGAACCTCGGCGCGCAATCAGCGAACCTGAACGGCATTGATGTTGGACCCCAAGATCCGCCCCGCCCTTGCGGAAGAATATGACGAGATCGCCCGCGTCTGGATGGAGAGCTGGGTCTCGACCGGACTTGCCGAGGCAAGCGAATTCCTGCTGGCCAATTTGCGCGCGCGCGTTCGCCGCGAGATCGAAGACGGCTGGAGCCTGTTTGTCGCCGACGACCGCGGCACGATCGCCGCGATGCTGGCGATTCATCAGCCAAAGCTCTATCTCGACCAGCTCTTCGTCGCCCCCGAATATCAGGGCCGCTCGCTTGGCGGCAAACTGCTCGCCTTCACGCGAGCGCAACTGCCTGACGAAATCTATCTGCGCTGCGCGGAGGGTAACGAGAAAGCCTGGCGCTGGTATGAGCGCGAAGGTTTTGTGTTCGAGAAAAAGCAGGTCGAGCCGATGAACGGCTTGATGATGAAATATTATCGCTGGAAGAAGCGCGCGTGAGGATCATCGTCGGCCTTGCGGAGGAGAGCCGCTCCCTCTAGGTTGCGCCAACCGCCGCATCAAACCTTCGCTTTCCGGATCATGTTACGTAACTTCGCCGCCGCCGCCCTCGCGTTATGCCTTGTGGCGGCAGGATGGGCCCAGTCTCCATCAGCGCCATCTGCCCCTGCAACGCCTGCCCCTGCAACAGCTGCACCCGCCAAGCCCATCGCAAAGAAGCCTGCCGCCAAGGCCAAACCATTCGCGAAGCAAGCCGTTGCGGCCGAAAGCGGTCCCTGCAGTCTCGGCGTGATTTCGGCGATTGGCGATCGCTTCTCCGTGCAGAAGTTCGGCCTCACCGTTTTCCAAAACGAGCAGGCCTATGTTCCGATCGAGGATTGGGGACTTGACGATCTCGTGCTGGCGCGGGTCCGCGCCGCGACGAGCGGCGATCCCTCGGTCCGGAAGATCGCCTATCCCAAAGGCGCGTTCGAGCCTTACTTCAATCCGAAGTCGAGATTGTTGCCGGATCCCCGCGAGGGTCTGTCGGCGATCGTCCAAAGCTTCACCGCAAATGCGTACTGCAAACGCTATCTTGTCGCGACCCGCACCAGAGGCGAGGTGCCCGGTACCCATCTGGAACTGGATGGAATCGGCGCGTATAATCAGGGCCTCGGATCCCTCATGCGGCATTCGCACCTGTTTGCGGTTTTTGCCGTCAACGTGCTCGACGGCAAGACCTACGAGAAGCTCGACCGACCGTTCGCAGGTGTCGGCGCGAGGCTGTCCCAAAGCATGAGGCTAACCGAGGATCCGCTCAACAGGCTCGATAACTCGCAATTCCCCGAACCGGCGTCCTCGGCTGCGGGCAGCGCGATCCTGCGCGAAAGAACCCGCGAGCTGGTGGCGGCACGGCTTGACCAGACATTGCCTGACTATCTTAAGCGGGAATGAGCTCGACACCAATTCGCCAAGAGGCTGCTATATCTTTCTGTTCCATTGCGCCGTCAGGCAACCAATCGTTCACGTGGGAGACACACCATGATGCAGCTTTACTGGTCGCCGCGCTCGCGCTCGTTCACGACGCTCTGGCTGATGGAAGAGACCGGAGCGCCTTACGAACGCGTGCTGACGGACATCTCGACCGGCGCACAGAAGAAGGCCGAATATCTCGCCATCAACCCGATGGGCAAGGTGCCGGCGCTCAAGGACGGCGATGCGACGCTGGCGGAAGCCGCCGCGATCTGCGCCTATGTCGCCGAGCGCTTTCCTGACGCAAAGCTGGCGCCGCCGCTCGGCGATCCCCTGCGCGCGAAATATCTCTACTGGCTGTTCTTCGCGCCGGGCTGCGTCGAGCCCGCGATGGTGCAGATAGCCACCAAGATCGAGATGAACCCGGTCGCCGCCGGCTGGGGTGAGGCGCAGCGCGTGTTCGACGTGCTCGATGTGGCGCTCGCCAAGGGACCGTGGATCCTCGGCAAGAATTTTTCCGCCGCCGACATCGCGATCGGCTCGGCGCTGAATTTCTGCGTGCGGCTGTTCAAGATGGTGCCGTCGCGCCCGTCGTTCGACGCCTATATCGCCCGCTGCATGGCGCGGCCCGCGTTCCAGCGCGCCGAGAAGATCGCGGCGGGTTAGTTCCGGTCCTTCAGCTCTTCCGGCCGCGGCATCGAGACCACGTTGTAGCCGGAATCGACATAGTGGATCTCGCCGGTGACGCCGCCGGAGAGATCGGACAACAGATAGAGCGCGGAGCCGCCGAGCTCGTCGAGCGTGACGCCGCGCCCGAGCGGCGAATGCCGTTGCTGGAAGGCGAACATCGCGCGCGCGTCGCCTATGCCGGAGCCGGCGAGCGTGCGCACGGGACCGGCCGAGATCGCATTGATGCGGATGCCGCGCGGGCCGAAATCGGAGGCGAGATAGCGGACGGAAGCTTCCAGCGCGGCCTTGGCCACGCCCATGACGTTGTAATTCGGCATCACCCGCATCGAGCCGCCAAAGGTCAGCGTGATCATCGAGCCGCCCGTCTCCGGCATCAGCTCGGCGGCGCGCTTGGCGAGCTCGGTGAAGGAGAAGCAGGAAATCAGCATGGTGCGCGAAAAGTTCTCGCGCGTGGTGTCGGCGTAGCGGCCCTTCAGCTCGTTCTTGTCGGAAAAGGCGATGGCGTGCACCAGGAAGTCCAGCCCGCCCCATTTCGCCTTCAACGCGGAGAAGACCTGATCGACGCTGTCGAGATTCTCGACGTCGCAGGGCAGCACCTGCTCGACCCCGAGTGATTGCGCGAGCGGCTTGACCCGCTTGCCCAGCGCCTCGCCCTGAAAGGTGAAGGCCATCTCAGCGCCCTGCGCGGCGAGCGTTCTCGCAATGCCCCAGGCGATCGAATGATCATTGGCAATGCCCATGATCAGGCCGCGCTTGCCCTTCATCAGGTCGTCCATCGCCCCCTCACTCCACTTGCGCGATGAGACAGACCCTACGCATCCAGCCGCTTGAACACCAGCGTCGCGTTGGTGCCGCCGAAGCCGAAGGAATTCGACAGCACGGTTCCAAGCCTGGCGTTGTCGATGCGCTTGCGCACGATCGGCATGTCGGCGAATACCGGATCGAGCTCGGTGATGTGCGCGCTTTCGCAGATGAAGCCGTTGTTCATCATCAGGAGCGAATAGATCGCTTCCTGCACCCCGGTGGCGCCGAGCGAATGCCCGGTCAGCGCCTTGGTCGCCGCAATCGGCGGGCACTTTTCGCCGCTGCCAAACACCTTCCGGATCGCCTCGATCTCCGGCGGATCGCCGGCCGGCGTCGAGGTGGCATGCGGGTTGATGTAGTCGATCTTGGTCTTCACGGTCGCCATCGCCATCTTCATGCAGCGCTCGGCGCCCTCTCCCGAGGGTGCGACCATGTCGTAGCCGTCGGAGGTCGCGCCATAGCCGACGATCTCGCCATAGATTTTCGCGCCGCGCGCCTTGGCGTGCTCCAGCTCTTCCAGCACCACGACACCGGCCCCGCCGGCGATGACAAAGCCGTCGCGGCTGATGTCATAGGGACGCGAGGCGGTCGCGGGCGTGTCGTTGTATTTCGACGACATCGCGCCCATCGCGTCGAACAGCACCGACAAAGTCCAGTCGAGCTCTTCGCAGCCGCCGGCAAACACGATGTCCTGCTTGCCCATCTGGATGGTCTCGTAGGCATTGCCGATGCAGTGGTTCGAGGTCGCGCAGGCCGACGAGATCGAATAGTTCACGCCCTTGATCTTGAACCAGGTCGCAAGCGTCGCGGAGGCGGTCGACGACATCGCCTTCGGCACCGCGAACGGCCCGACCTTCTTCGGTCCCTTGGTGCGGGTGATGTCGGCAGCATCCACAATCGCGCGCGCCGACGGACCGCCCGAACCCATGATAATACCGGTTCGCTCGTTCGAAACCTCCGACGGTTCAAGGCCTGAATCCTGGATTGCCTGCTCCATGGCGATGTGATTCCAGGCGGCGCCTTGCCCCAGGAAACGCATCGCGCGACGATCGATCACGCCGGATGGATCGAGCGTGGGCGCGCCCTGCACCTGCGAACGAAAGCCGAGCTCGGCATATTTGTCCGCGCGCGAAATCCCGGACCTGGCCTCATGAAGGCTCGCAAGCACTTCCTGGGTGTTGTTTCCGATGGACGAGACAATGCCCATCCCCGTGATGACAACCCGCTTCATGTTCGCCTCGTCCCTGCCTCTAACTGTGTCTCGTTGCGCGCTGTTTTCGTTCAAGCGGGTGCGGTGCCCTGCCTGAACAAGCCGACCTTCAGATCCTTGGCGCGATAGATAATATTGTCGTCCACCGAAAGCCACCCGTCGGCGATGCCCAGCACCAGCTTTGAGCGCATCACGCGCTTGATATCGACGTTGTACACAACCTTGCGCGCATCGGGCATGATCTGGCCGCCGAACTTCAATTCACTCAAACCCAGCGCCCGGCCGCGGCCTTCGCCGCCGCTCCAGCCGAGATAGAAGCCAACCATCTGCCAGAGCGCATCGAGGCCGAGACAGCCGGGCATCACGGGGTCATTCTTGAAATGGCAGCCGAAGAACCACAGGTCCGGCTTCACGTCGAGTTCGGCGCGCACCAGGCCTTTGCCGAATTCGCCGCCGGTCTCGCTGATTTCGCTGATGCGGTCGAACATCAGCATCGGCGGCAGCGGCAATTGGGCATTGCCCGGGCCGAACATCTCGCCGCGACCGCAGGCCAGCAAATCCTCATATTCATAGCCGCTGCGCCGATTGAGCATATCAAAGTGCCTCTTCTACAATCCCCGATTGAGCGTTTTCCGCGAATGGACCCGCTGTGAAGTGGGAAGCGCGCCGATCGACTTGCGGTTCGGCGCGAATTCCGGAAGGCCAAGAGGGCCTTAAGGGTTGCTGGCGCTTCGCTGTGCCGAATGGGTTAACCGGGTCCGGCGCTCCTCTAACATAGGCCCTTGCCGCCGGCAAAGTGCCCTCTACCGGTAAAATCGCCGCATCCACCCGTAAGTTCCCGGGGTCGGCTCTAGTTGCGATAAACTTGCATCTAAGGAATTTCCTCCATATATTCCGACGAGATAGTCCGGATTCAAGAGTGCGGTGCCCGAAGTGGAAACGACCGATAACCGTTCAGAATTGAACGATGACAGCGCGCAGGCTTCCGCGGCGGGACGGCAACCGGCGCTGACCGGCTGCCCCTGGCACGATGTCAACGAAATGCTGCAATCCGCGGGGCTCCGCCCCACGCGGCAGCGCATGGCGTTGGGCTGGCTTCTGTTCGGCAAGGGCGCCCGCCATCTGACCGCTGAAATGCTTTACGAGGAAGCAACGCTGGCCAAGGTTCCGGTGTCGCTCGCCACCGTCTACAATACGCTCAACCAGCTCACCGATGCGGGCTTGCTGCGTCAGGTTTCCGTCGACGGCACCAAGACCTATTTCGACACCAACGTCACCGCGCATCATCACTTCTATCTCGAGAATAATCACGAGCTGGTCGATATTCCCGACCCGCATCTGATGCTCTCGAAGATGCCCGACGTGCCCGAGGGCTACGAAATCGCGCGCATCGACATGGTCGTGCGCCTGCGCAAGAAGCGCTGAGTTGAAAACTCGTCATACGCGGGCTTGACCCGCTTATCCATCAATCTTCGCAAAATGCTTTTTTTGAAAGTGGATGGGTTGCCGGGTCAAGCCCGGCAACGACAGACCTGCGTCAATTAACCTGCTCGTCGGCGTAGACGCCCCACAGGCGCTGCTGCTCGATCCAGCCGTCGAAGCCGTCGCCACTGATGTGGCACCAATGCGCGTCGCATCGCTTCACCTGCGCCACGACGCCGGCCTGCAGGCGCGCGGCGATCGCGCCCGATGAATCGGCGCGATCATACAGCGGCGCCAGATCATCCTTGTTCTTCATGGTGACGACCGCGGTGCGGCGCCCCGACAAGAGCGAGTGATAGACCCAGCCTTCGGAGCCTTCGGAATCGCGCACGCGCCGCCAGTTCTCGAACTCGGCGGTGATTTCGACCGGCAGGCCCGGGCGGGTAAAGACCCAGGCCACGTCATTGTCCTTGGTCGGGCCGGCGCGGACGTTCACGTGATCGGATTTCAGGCTGACATAGCGCGGAATCGGCAGACCGCTGGTCGTCATCGCGGCGTCCTTGGCGGTGCATCCGGTGGAGACCGAGGTCCCCAGCAAGAGACCCGCAAGCGCCACAACCGAACCAAAACGCCCCAACGCCATCAACTCGTCTCCTGCCGAGCCCGTCCAACTCAAATACTTCGAGCTGAAAACCGAAACCCGCGCCTGATCCCCTAAATCCCCTGCCCCGTTCGCCCCTGGCCTTACCAAAGCCGGGGTTTGCCGGAGTTCTTGTCTTGGCCCGGCCTTCTGCTAGAGAGGACGGAACGGCCCGCAACCAAGACGCGCCCCAAAGCCCTTTTTTGCGACGCTCCAAGGGGTTGATTGGGAACCCAAGGAAACGCCGGGACTGGGCGGCAACGGCAGTGTCGAACACCCGGGTTAATGAGGTCTGAAATCACCTCATGTGAGCAGGACATGTCGGTTAAGAAAAAGCCTCTGGTCGTCGTCACCCGCAAATTGCCGGACTCGATCGAGACCCGCATGCGCGAGCTGTTCGACGCGACGCTCAATCTCGACGATACGCCGATGAGCGAGGAGCAGATTGCGGAAGCGGTCCGCACCGCCGACATACTGGTTCCGACCGTCACCGACGAGATCACGGAAGAGCTGCTCAAGCAGCCCGACTGCAAGCTGAAGATGATCGCCAATTTCGGCAACGGCGTCGACAATATCGATGTGGTGGCGGCGCATGCGCGCGGCATCACCGTGACCAACACGCCGAAGGTTCTGACTGAGGACACCGCCGACATGACCATGGCGCTGATCCTCGCCGTGCCGCGCCGGCTGGTCGAGGGCGCCTCGATCCTCACCGAGGGGAAGAACTGGCCGGGCTGGTCGCCGACCTGGATGCTCGGTCATCGCATCGGCGGGAAACGCCTCGGCATCATCGGCATGGGCCGCATTGGCCAGGCCGTGGCGCGGCGCGCGCGCGCCTTCGGCCTGCAGATCCACTATCACAACCGCCGCCCGGTCGCGCCCGTGATCGCCGAGGAACTCGGCGCCACCTATTGGGAGAGCCTTGACCAGATGCTGGCGCGGATGGACATCATTTCGGTGAACTGTCCGCACACGCCGGCGACGTTCCATCTGCTCTCGGCGCGGCGGCTGAAGCTGATCCGCAAGGATGCCTATATCGTCAACACCGCGCGCGGCGAGGTGATCGACGAGGATACGCTGACGAAGCTGATCGAGACCGGCGAGATCGGCGGCGCCGGCCTCGACGTGTACGAGAACGAGCCCGCGATCAATCCAAAGCTCGTGCGGTTGGCGAAACAGGGCAAGGTGGTGCTGCTGCCGCATATGGGCTCGGCCACCATCGAAGGCCGCGTCGAGATGGGCGAGAAGGTGATCATCAACATCCGCACCTTCCTCGACAACCACAAGCCGCCGGACCGCGTGCTGCCGAGCATGTTGTGAGTGGTAGGGTGGGCAAAGGCGCATTTGCGCCGTGCCCACCATCTATCGACAGCATGATTGTGAGTGGTGGGCACGCTATCGCTTTGCCCACCCTACGATCTGAATTCAAATTTCAAACAGCCGAACCACGTCGTCATTGCGAGCGAAGCGAAGCAATCCAGAATGTTTGCGCGGAAAGAGTCTGGATTGCTTCGCTTCGCTGGCAATGACGAACGACTGCATTCCCGCGGCACGAAATGCCCGGGTGATGCATCGTCAATGTCCCTCTTCGAGGAGAGGGCGCAGGGAATGCCGGGTGATGGCCTCACCCATGGCCCGCCTGCAACAAAAAAGCAGGCGGCAGTCACCACAGGTTCAGCCGGATCAACCGGCATTCCCCGCGCAATGGTTTTAACGGCTTATACGTGATCTCCCCGGTGTCCGGGCTTGTTAGCCACCGTCGCTTCCCGCGAAACGTCCCGCGAGAAGCTTGATCCCAGCGTCGGGGGATCGGAACCACACGATTTCGCCGTCCGCGTGGCATCACACGTCTGGTGATACCGCCGCGTCCATCGCATCCCGCGTTCAACACTCGTGACGATCGCGAAGCGCCCCTCTTTGTGAGCGCGGGACGCGCGAATAAGAGCCATTGATTTGCCCGACGGTGCAACCGCGACCGCCTGCGACAGAATAACACGACGGGCAATTTGCGCATGGCGCGTATGGTAGTAGCTCAATCCTCATGGTGAGGAGCGCGAAGCGCGTCTCGAACCATGTGGCCTCGCCGGTGGCCACATCCTTCGAGACGCGGCGCGCGGCGCGGCTCCTCAGGATGAGGGTTTACATGGCGCCGCGTGATCACACTGTGCTGCCGCCCTTTTTCCGCTCCTGCTTCCACCACTCGCCGACGAAAGCGACGAACGCCGCCGCGGACGTGCGTGCCGCTGTGAGAAATGGTCCCCAACACTATTCAGGTAGTGCCATCAGCGTGGGTTTCCTGAGTCGACCGTAAAGCTACGGGGCCGTCCCTTAAGACTAATTTGGAACTTGTGGCAGCATTTTCACGACGCTGCACATTCGCGAAAAGCATTGTTAAAAATCTGCGGAACAGCACCACGCTCGCCATCATGTTCTGAGGCGCCGGCGTTCCAAGTCTCTTCATCCGGTGGCGCAAACCTTCGTCGAAGCCAAGGTACTTCCGGTCCACGTCGCGAACTGGCTGATGATTTCCGAATTTTCCTGGGGATATGAAAATGCGCACGAACCTTCCGGTCACCAATGTCGAACATCCGATCCACGACGGTGCCTTGATCGTCTCGAAGACCGATGCCAAGGGTAAGCTCGTATATTTCAACAAGCAGTTCGTGGATGCCTCCGGCTTCGCGGAGGCGGAATTGATGGGACAGCCGCACAACATCGTTCGCCATCCCGACATGCCGCCGGAAGCGTTTGAAGATTTCTGGACCACGATCAAGGCGGGCATGCCGTGGGCCGGCGCCGTCAAGAACCGGTGCAAGAATGGTGATTTTTACTGGGTCCGGGCCAGCGCCACGCCAATCTGGGAAAATGGTCAGATAGCCGGCTATATGTCGATCCGCACCAAGCTGCCCGCCGAGCAGCGCGCGGAAGCCGAGCAAGTGTACGGGCTGATACGCGCCAAGAAGGCGCAAAATTACACCGTCACGGCAGGTCTCATTCGTCGTCATTCGCTGGCGGATTCGATGCTGGGCCGGTTCAAGATGACCATCGCCCGGAAGATCTATGCCCTGATCGCCCTCAGTTTCATCGGCGTCGTCGGAATTGCGCTTCTCGACTCGCGCGAACAGCTGTCGGGCCTCGATCATCAGAAGCAGATCGAACTGCAGCATCTGACTGAACTCGCGCTCGGCATCGTCAAGGAAGAACATGCGGCGGTGCAGACGAGCGGCGTCGCGGCCGCCGACGCGCAGAAGCGCGCGCTGGCGCGGGTCGCGGCGCTGCGATACGGCAACAACGATTATTTCTGGGTCAACGACATGCAGCCGCGCATGGTGATGCATCCGATGAAGCCGGAGATGAACGGTACCGATATCTCGACCTTCAAGGATCCGAACGGAAAGGCTATTTTCATCGACTTCGTCAACGTCGTGAAGAAGGACGGGGCGGGCTTCGTTGCCTACGAGTGGCCAAAGCCGGGCTTCGACCAGCCGCAGCCGAAGCTGTCCTATGTGACCGGCTTTGCTCCATGGGGTTGGGTCATCGGCACAGGTGTCTACATCGACGACCTCAGGGCGCAGAACTGGGCTTCTACCGAGCGCGGGCTGATCGCGGCCGGGCTGGTCCTGATGCTGACGCTGGCGGTATCGATCATCGTCGCCCGCCGCATTACCGGGCCGCTGCGGGAAATGACGACAACGATGAATGCTCTCGCGCACGGCAGGCTCGACGTCAGGGTAGCCGGCCTCGGCCGCCATGACGAAGTCGGCGAGATGGCGAAGGCCGTCGAGGTCTTCAAGAGCAATGCGGTCGCCCGCCAGGCGCTGGAGGCCGAGGGGCGGGAGGCGGAGGCCCGCGCCGTTGCCCTGCGCAAGGCCGACATGTGCAAGATGGCCGATGATTTCGAGAGCGCGGTGGGCGAGATCGTGCAGACGGTGTCGTCGGCCTCGAGCGAGCTCGAAGCCTCCGCGGGTACGCTGACCACGACCGCCGAGCATACGCAGGAACTCACCACCATGGTTGCGGCGGCCTCCGAGGAGGCCTCGACCAATGCGCAGTCGGTGGCTTCCGCCACCGAGGAGATGGCCTCGTCCATCAACGAGATCAGCCGCCAGGTGCAGGAATTGGCGCGGATCGCCAGCGAGGCGGTCGATCAGGCACGCAACACCAACGACCGCGTCGGCGAATTGTCGAAGGCGGCCGCCCGCATCGGCGACGTGGTCGAACTGATCAACACCATTGCCGGGCAGACCAATCTGCTGGCACTCAACGCCACCATCGAGGCGGCGCGGGCCGGCGAAGCCGGCCGTGGCTTTGCCGTGGTGGCTTCCGAGGTCAAGGCACTGGCCGAGCAGACCGCGAAGGCCACCGGCGAGATCAGCCAGCAGGTCGGCAGCATCCAGGGAGCGACACAGGATTCGGTCGATGCGATCAAGGAGATCAGCGGCACCATCGAACGGCTCTCGGAGATTTCTTCGACCATCGCGGCGGCGGTGGAGGAGCAGGGCGCGGCGACCCAGGAGATTTCCCGCAACGTGCAGCAGTCCGCGCAAGCTACCCAGCAGGTCTCGTCTCACATCACCGACGTGCAGCGAGGTGCCAGTGAAACCGGAACGGCCTCGTCTCGGGTTCTCTCGGCGGCGCAGTCGTTGTCCGGCGACAGTAACCGGCTCAAGCTCGAGGTCGGCAAGTTCCTCGAACTCGGTGCGCGTCGCCTGACGACGACCCGGCTCCTAAGAAGTTACCGGTGCCCGCTGAGATCCGTGATGGTCAGCGCGTCGCCGTTGAGCGGATTGAGCGGATCGCGGGCGTAGCGCAGCGTCTCGAAGCGCATGTTGCGGGCGTCGAACATCAGGAGCTTGCCGACCAGGCCCTCGCCGAAGCCGACGATCTCGCGGATCGCCTCCAGCGCCATCATCGAGCCGAGCACGCCGGCGAGTGCCCCCAGCACGCCGGCTTCGGCGCAGGTCGGCACCGTACCCGGCGGCGGCGGTTCTGGAAAAAGACACCTATAAGTCGGGTTGAACTCGCCCTTGTCGTTCCTCTCATGCGCGCGGATCGTGGTCAGCGCGCCGTCGAAGGTGCCGAGCGAGGCCGTGATCAGGGGACGGGCGGAAAGGAAGCAGGCGTCCGAGACGAGATAGCGCGTCTCGAAATTGTCGGAGCCGTCGAGCACGAGATCGTAGGCGCCGATCAGCGTCATGGCGTTGCCGGCGGTGAGCCGTGTCGCATGCGCGGCGAAACGCACATGCGGATTGAGCACATGTACGCGCTCGGCCGCGGTGTCGGCCTTGAGGCGGCCGAGATCGGTCGTGGCATGGATGATCTGGCGCTGCAGATTGCTGAGCGACACATAATCGTCATCGACGACGCCGAGCTCGCCTACACCGGCCGCGGCGAGATACATCAGCGCGGGCGCGCCGAGCCCGCCGGCGCCGATCACGAGCACCGAGGCTTCCTTCAGCGCCTGCTGGCCGGGTCCGCCGACTTCGTGCAGCACGATGTGGCGGGCATAGCGTTCGAGTTCGTCAGCGCTTAGCATCTTGGCCTAATTCTCCGATCCCACGCCTCATCCTGAGGAGCGGCGCAAGCCGCGTCTCGAAGGATGAGGCCACCGGCAGGGCCTCACGGTTCGAGACGCCGCTTTGCGGCTCCTCACCATGAGGATCAAGCGTGCTGAACCACCGTCCGGCTGTTGCCGACCAAGCAGATGTGCTTAAATCGGCCCCATTCAATCACCTCCGGGATTTGTCATGAGATCGTGGCTGGCGGCAACCTTGATGTTCTGGGCTGCCGGGGTATCGGCACAGGCGCAGATGGTGGCGCCGTCGACCGCCGGCACCAGGCCGAAGGCGGTTGCGACCGTCCCGATCCGTCCCCCCGGGCTGCAGACGCCGACCGATACCGCCAATGCCATGGCACAGGGCGAGCGGCTGGCGCTGCAATCGGATCTCGCCTGGGTCGGCGAATATAATGGCGCCATATCAGGCGATGTCAGCGAGCGCATGGTCGCCGCGATCAAGGAATACCAGAAGTCCAGGGGCGGCAAGCAGACCGGCGTGCTCAATCCGCAGGAACGCGCGGTGCTCGCCGAGACCGCGCGGCGGCGGCAGGAGAATGTCGGCTGGAAGATCGTCACCGACGCCGGCACCGGGGTGCGGCTCGGCATCCCGACCAAGCTGGTGCCGCAGCAGACCAGTGACGCCAACGGCTCCAAATGGAGCTCGCCGACCGGCACCATCCAGGTGGCCCTCGCACGGCGCAAGGAAGCGGGGCCAACCACGGCAAAGCTTGCCGATCGCGAAAAGAAGGAGTCGGGACGCACCGTCGACTACACCGTGGTCAAGCCGGACTTCTTCGTGCTGTCGGGCCTGCAGAACCTGAAGAAGTTTTACCTGCGTGGCACCTTCAAGGGCGACGAAGTCCGCATCATGACCATCCTGTACGACCAGGCGGTGGAAAATACCGTCGAGCCGGTGGTGATCGCGATGTCGAGCGCCTTCAATCCGTTTCCGACGGGTGCGGTCGGGCCGGCGCCGCGCAAGACCGTGGAATATTCGACTGGCCTGGTCGTGACCGAGGACGGCGCGATCCTGGCCGATCGCGAAGCCAGCGACGGCTGCCAGGCGATCTCGATCCAGGGTTTTGGCCGTGCCGATCTCATCGACGACGACAAGGATCGCGGCCTGGCGCTGCTGCACATCTATGGCGTGCGCGGCCTGAAGCCGCTCAATCTGGCCGAGGGCGCGGCGAAGACGAGCGTGGACATTGTCGGCATCGCCGATCCGCAAAATCAAGGAGGAGCCGCCGCGGTCACTGGCGTGAAGGCGCAGGTGACACAGGTCGGCGCCGGCGGCGATCTCGCGCTCTCGCCCTCGCCGCCCATCGGTTTCTCCGGCGCGCCCGCGCTCGATGATGGCGGCAAGTTCGCCGGCGTCGCGCTGTTGAAGCCGGTGGTGGTCGCGACCACGGCGGCCGCGGGTGCCGCGCCGGCGTCGCAGGCGGTGCTGGTGACACCCGATTCCGTGCGCGAATTCCTGAAGGCCAATGACGTCACCGCGGACGGCAAATCGACCGATGCGAAAGCCGCCGTGGTGCGCGTGATCTGCGTAAGGAAGTGACGCTCCTTTTCACCTCTCCCCGCTCTTTGCGGGGAGAGGCATAGGCCGCCTTCGGCGGCCGCACTAATAGAACGCCGAAGCAAAAGCTTCGGCTATGTCGCGCGAGCGATCCGGGTGAGGGGCGAGGCACGATGCCTGCCGAAGTTTCGCTTTCGGAAGACCGCGTTTATAAGACACGCATCGAGTTCGTGGAGAGAGCCCCTCACCCCAACCCTCTCCCCGTAAGAACGGGGAGAGGGAGCCCATCCGGCTCGCCGTACGGATAAAACTGCTTCAGATCGACATTCTCATACCGCAGCGCGTCGAGATGGATGGTGCCGAGGAACGGTTGATCCGGCTCGACCAGCAGGATCGTCTTCGCAAAGCCGTTGTCGTCAAAGCCCCTTCGGAAATGCACGCGCGACTTGATCGCGAAACCCTTGAAGGCGTGGATGTCGAGCCCGAGCGCCCCAAGCGAGAACGGCTCCATCACCTGCACCAGATAGGTCGAGAGAACCAGCACATTGTCCCGGCCGAACTTGATCGCGACCCAGAACTGCCCATAGCCCTCGACCGCCCTCAGGATCGTGCCCTCGATGCGGACGGGTGAGCCTGCGGACTCATCGACCAGGCCGCCGACTTCCATGTCGAAGGCATCGCCGGCCTTGGTGCCCATTTCCCTGACCTTCGCGGTGGCCTTCGCGTCGGCAATGGTCGCAATGATCGTGTGCGAGAGCTCCTGCGCGATGATTTCCTTGAGCAGGAATGTCGCCGAGCCCGAGCGGTCGCTGTGATCGGCGAGCACGACCGGCGTCTCGCCTTTGGCGATTGCCTGCTTCGCCAACGCGACGCCATCGGCGATGGAATAGATCCTGGTCGAGGTCAGCAGCGCCTCGCGCTTGCGCCAGGCGAGATCGGCGATGTCTTTGGCGATCTCCTCGGCGCGTTTGGCGTTGCCGTTGGTCATGACCTGGATGGTGATGCCGACATCGGGCACGTCGGCAAAGGGAAAGCCGAAGAACACGTTGACATAGACGTCGACCTCGCGCGCTTCCCAGGTGAGCGCGCGCTGGCTCAGATCCATCCAGGGTGAAGCGCCGGTCCACATCCGCACCGTCGCGGTGAGGATCGGCACTTTTCTCACGGCATGGACCGGCTTGTAGTCGCCGCGGATCATGTGCACCAGCATCCGCGCGGCGCGTTCGCCTTGCAGATATTCGTCGTAATGCGGGAAATATTTCACCGCAAAACCCATGTCGGCGTGTTTGAGGAATTCGTCGTCCTCGTTGCCGTGGAGATCGAAGGTCGCGGCGATGAAGGCTTTCGGCCCGACCACTTCGCGCACCCGCCGCGCCAGCTCGGCCTCTGGGCGCAGCACGCCGCGCACCGCCATCGCGCCATGAAGAGAGAGATAGACGCCATCGAACGGGCCTTCGGCCTTGAGCCCGGCGATCATCTTGCCGACAAAGGTTTCGAAGGCCTCGGTGGTGACCCAGCCTGAGCCCGTACCCGTTTTCGGCCACAGCGGCGACTCGATGCCGACGAGCTCGACGCCATCGAACTCGCGCGCCATCTTCACGAATCCGCCCATGTAAGATTTTGGATAGGCCTTCAAGAGCGCCTCACCGCTGGCCGGCGAGCCCGGATAGATGAAATCGGCAAGCGTGGTGTCGTTCTTGAGGAACGTCACCGTCTCATGCGCGAAATGCAACACGGCGATGCGGATCTTCTCCGGCATGGCTGCCTCACCGCAGTCCGAAGCGCACACCGGCATGCGCAAGCCCGCCAGCGATCGCAACCGGTGTGCCGTCGGCGCGCCAGCAGGCCGCCCCCGACAGTGTGCCATCGTCGTGGAACTGGATCGCGTTCATGCCGCCTGCCACCGTCGGCATCTCGACGACGTCGTGGCCCATCGCCCGCAGTTTTTCGCGCACGGCTTCCGGGACCGCCTGCTCCACCTCGAGCGCGTTGCCCTCGGTCCAGACCCGCGGCGCCTCCACCGCTTCCTGCAGGTTCATGCCGTGGTCGATCAGGTTGATCAGCGCCTGCATCGCGCTCGGGAAGATACGCTTTCCCCCGGGCAGGCCCAGCGCATACACGAGCTTGCCGTCGCGCAGCGCCATCATGGGCGACATCGAGGTGGTGACGCGCTTGCCCGCCGCCAGCGACAGCGCGTGGCCGGGTCGGGGATCAAACAGATTCATGTAATTGTTCGGCACGGTGCCGAGGCCGGGGATCAGGAATTTCGCGCCGAAGAGATTGTTGATGGTCTGCGTGGTCGCGACCACGTTGCCGAAGGAATCCGCGGCCGTCATGTGCGTGGTATAAGCGCTCTCCAATTGCTGCACGCCCGCGCCCCATTTCTGCGCGCGGGCCGGATCGAGCGCGCGGCGGCGCTCGCTTGCGTAATCCTTCGAGGTCAGCCGTTCGACCGGCACGTTGATATAATCGGGGTCGCCGCTCGCCGCGGCACGGTCGGCGAAGGCGATCTTCAACACCTCGGCGATCAGATGGACGGTCTCCGCCGTGCCGAAGCCGAGGGAGCGGAGGTCGAAACCCTCCAGAATGTTCAGCATCTCCGTGATGTGCACACCGGAGGCGGCGGGCGGCGGCGGGCCCAGGATCTGCCAACCGCGATAATCGCAGCGGATCGGCTGCCGCTCGACGGTCTTGTAGTTGGTCAGGTCCTCCTTCCGGATGAAGCCGCCGTGCTTCGTCATGTAGTCCACGAGCACGTCGCCGAGCGGGCCGTGATACAGCGCGTTCTCGCCGTGACTGGAAATACACGTCAGCGTCTCCGCATATTCCGCCTGCACCACGCGCTCGCCGGCCTGCAGCGGCTCGCCCCTGGGCAGATAGATCGCCGAGATCGGCTTGTCGTTGCGCATTTCCTTCGCGCCATCGCGGATGCATTCATGCAGATAGGGCGTGACGAGATAGCCGCGCGAGGCATGCTTGATCGCGGGCTGCATCACGTCGGCGAGAGACATGGTGCCGAAGCGGCGGAGCGTCTCGCACCAGGCCTTCAGCGAGCCCGGGACCGCGACCGCTTTCGGGCCGGTGAGGTTTTCGTCGTCGACGGTATCGAACACGTCATGCGCCGAACCAGGTTTCGAACGAAACGTATCCGGCTTGACCATCGCCGGCACCGTGCTCTGGCCGTCGATGAAGCGATGGCTGCCGTCGGCAAGCCTGATATGGGCCATGCCGCCGCCGATGATGCCGATCATCATCGGCTCGACCACGGTCAGCGCGAACAGCGTCGCGATCGCGGCGTCGATGGCGTTGCCGCCGGCCGCCAGCATCTCCGCGCCTGCGGCAGACGCCAGCGGATGATTGCTCACCACCATGCCGCGGCTGCCGGCGGCGGGCTTCTTCTGACAAAGGAAGGTCGTGGCCGTCCGGTCGCGCCAGTTGCCGCTCATGAGCTGTCCCTGCGTTCTTGTTGGCAGGATGTGAGCGGCAATTGGTGACGCGGTCAAGCGGACAAAACCCCGGCGCATTTTGTCGGCGCATGATCTTTTCGGAAAACCGGTCCCCACCCCGCATCAAGTGCGGGGCAGGCTTTCCGGATCATGCGCTCGCCGGGGTTTTTCGTCGCACGGATTATTCCGGCAGCGTCTGGCCGGAGCCACCGAGCTCGGCCGGAAAATCCTTCATCTTCGGCAGCCCGTCCTTCATCCGCAAAACCGTCTCGCCGTAATTGACGTGGACGGCCGGAGCGAATTTCAGGTCGGGGATGGTCGCGGCATAGACGTCGATCAGCCCCACGGGCTTGTGCCCCGTCATCAGATGACCGCCGCACTTCTTGCAGTACATGCGCTGGCTGAATGCCGTCTTCTCGAAGGTGCCGACATGCTCGGCGCCGGCCTTCACCTTCACGCTGTCCGATTTCCAGAGCGTGAAGGCGTTGACCGGCGCGGCCGACCAGGAGCGGCAGGAACTGCAGTGGCAATAACCCATCGCTTCCGGCGCGCCGTCAGCCTCGATTTCAACCGCGCCGCAAAAGCAGCGTCCGATATAGCCCATTGATGTTCTCCTTGAGTGGACAAGCAATGGTGCAGTTATCGGCTCCCCGCCAAAGCGGTCCAGTTCACGAACTATACTGGTCCTACTGCGTCAAAAGCGGCTCTATCCCTCCATCCTGAGGAGCTCGCGCCAGCGAGCGTCTCGAAGGATGAGGCCACAGTCGGGGCCTCATCCTTCGAGACGGCGCTAACGCGCCTCCTCACCATGAGGGTTTTGATACAGCGGGACTAGCTCGCGAGCTTGCGCTCCTTCGCGAACGGACTGAGGCCCAGCCACGTCTGCATCGAGGCGGCGAGCGATTTGCTGCCGGTCAAAACCATGCGCTGGCTCGCCACTGCGGCGCGCACGGTGTCGAGCCCCATCCAGATCGCGGTCATGCTGCGCAGATCGACCGATACATAGAGATCGACGTCGAAGCCGGGATCGATCTTGCAGAGATCGGCGCCGGCGTCGGGATCGACCACCAGCCAGTAGCGCCGCCGCGCCGCCGGCAGGGCGGGAAAGACGAACTCGATCACGCTGCGGCTTGGCGGCATCGGCGTGGTGTCGAGGCTGCGCCGCATGTCCCACATCAAAAGATCGGCATCGAGATGTTGCAGCGACAGATTAGCCTCGATCCGGCGCTGGCCCCAGATGCCGAAGGCTTCCACCAGCGGGCCGAGTTCCCGGCCGGATTCGGTCAGATGATATTCGAACAATTTGGCATCGGTCTCCAACGCGGCGCGCGCGACAATGCCGGCCTCCTCCAGTTCCTTCAGCCGCCGCGAGAGCAGCGCCGGCGACATCCTGGGCACACCGCGGCGCAACTCGTTGAAGCGCGTCGAGCCCGCGAACATCTCGCGCAACAAGACGACGGTCCAGCGCGTGCACAGGATCTCCGCGGCCATCGCCACGGGGCAAAACTGCTGGTAGCTGGCGGCACTCATGTTTCTCTCCTGATCGGGCCGAGGAGCTAAGGCGGGCCCGGCTGCTTTTCCAGTTCAGATTCTGTATCGGGCGGGATTCACTTCCTGAACTGGAGGCGAGCCGCCCAGGCGCCCTATTGACGGGACAACGAACGCGCGTGGCTTGAGCCAGGACTTGAGCCAGGACTGCGGCGGGATCGCCGCCAGGGCCGCCTCGCGCTTTTTCTCGACAAGGATCATTTCGATGAATTTGGACGCACGGCATTTGGCATGGTTGATACAGATGGCGACGCTGGGCGCCGTCATCCTTATTGGTCTCTCGCTGTCACCGGCGGTCGCGGCCGCGCTGTCGCCGGGCTATCCAGTTGACGCCATTTTGTTTGCGATGCGCTCGATGCTCAGCCGGGCGTGCCAAGCCATATTCGCCTGCCACAAAGGTTAATGCTTGGTAACACTTCGGTACTTGCACGGACTTTGAAATTATGGCGATCGTGTCATGGTCGATTATCGTTGCCGGCATCTGATTCGACTTCGGAACGAGCCCGGAACGTCCTGAGCAAGAATTGCTCCGCGTCGCGCATGCGATGCACTCAGTTCGGCGTATCCGAGACAGCTCCATCAATCATCCGAAGGATGCTTGCAAATGCAGACCATCGTGTTGGCCACCCAAAAAGGCGGCAGCGGCAAGAGCACGCTTGCCATCGGGCTGGCGCTGGCCGCCAGAGAGGCCGGGCACACCGTCTGCCTGATCGAGACCGACCAGCAGGGGACCCTGTCGAACTGGCAGCGCCGCCGCGGCCCCGCCAAGCCTCTGGTCGAGACCGTCCACAACGCGCGTGAGATCGAATCCCGCCTGCAGTCCCTCGCGCTCGCCGGCGTGACGCTCACGATCATCGACACCGCCGGCGGCATCACGGCCGCGACCACGGAAGCGGTTCGTCATTGCGATTTCTGCATGATCCCGACGCGCCCCTCGATCGTCGACATCGAAGCCAGTGCCGCGACGCTCGAGCTCGTGCGTGCCTGGCGGAAGCCGTTCGCCTTCATCCTCAACCAGACGCCGATCCGCAGCCAGCGCATCAACTGTGCCGCCGACGCGATCGGCGACGCTGCCGCGCGGGACCTGGACGATGTCCTCGCCCGCCCCTTCATCGTCATGCGCAACGACCACCAGGACGCGCTCGCCGCCGGCCTTGCGGTCAGCGAGCTCTCGCCGTTCGGCAAGTCGGCCGACGAAATCCGCGACCTCTGGCGATGGGTCGATGCGCGTATCAACGGCCATGTCGCGGCCAGCGAGGGAATCAGCGATGACATTTCGGACGTCGAGTTTCCGATCATCCTCGCGCCCGAACACACCAAGGCCCCCGCTTCGATCGTACCACCGCCCCAGCGCGAGCGCGGCGACGAGATCATTTGGGATGCGGGCCTTTAAGGGCGCGCATCACTTCTGACACTGCGGACACCAGAAGGTCGAACGTCCATTCTGGGTGAAGCGGCGGATCGCGCCGCCGCTGCCCTTTCCGCATTTCTCGCCTTCGCGGTCATAGACCTGGAAGGAATGCTGGAAATAGCCGAGCTCGCCCGAGGTCTGGCGGTGGTCGCGCAGCGACGAGCCGCCGGCCTTGATCGCCTGGTTCAACACCTCGTGAATCGCCTCGACCAGGCGCTTCGCGTGGTCGGTCGGCTCGCCCTTCCTGTTGGCAAGCGACGAGGCCTGCCGCTTTGGCGACAAATGCGCGCGATAGAGCGCCTCGCAGACATAGATGTTGCCAAGCCCCGCCACCACGCGCTGGTCGAGCAACGCCGCCTTCAGCGTGGTCGATTTGCCGGCACAGGCGCGCGCCAACATGGCGGCATCGAATTCATTGCCGAGCGGCTCGGGGCCGAGGCCCTTCAGCAGCGGTTCGGCATCGAGCGCATGGCGCGCGATGATTTTCATGTAACCAAAGCGGCGCGGATCGTTGAACACGATGTCGGCGCCGGAGGACATGCGAAACAGCACATGGTCGTGGGCGGCATCCTTGCCGCGCGGATGGTGGAACCCGCCGGGCGTAGCCGCCTCGTCCTTCATCTCGACGCGAAACGAGCCCGACATGCCGAGATGCATGAGCAGGACGTCGCCTGAGCCCAGGTCGGCCATCAGATATTTGGCGCGGCGGCCGAGGCCGGTGACGGTCTGGCCGGTCAGCCGCGCCACAAAATCCTTCTGAAAGGGAAAACGCAGGTCCTTCCGCCGGGTCTCGGCGTGCAGAATTTTTGCACCCTCCATGACCGGCTGCAGGCCGCGGCGGACGGTCTCGACCTCGGGAAGTTCAGGCATGGAAAACCATCACCTTCAAGTCATTCACCTTATGAGGGTGACGTGATAGCTCCATTGCGCCGGGCGCGCTATGGTCCGGGAGACGGAGTAGTTGAGTTATGAACCGGCCGGACGAAACCACCCATTTCGGCTTCCGCGACGTCCCGCTGGAAGACAAGCAGACGCTGGTGAACGACGTGTTTCACAGCGTGGCACGGCGCTACGACCTGATGAACGATTTGATGTCGGCGGGCCTGCACCGGGCCTGGAAGGGCATCATGGTCAACACGCTCAACCCGCCGAAGAACGACAAGGCTTACGCGCTGCTCGACGTCGCCGGGGGCACCGGCGACATTGCCTTCCGCGCCGCGCAGGCTTCCGGCGCAGGCTTCCGCGCCACCGTCTGCGACATCAATGCCGACATGCTCGCGGTCGGCCGCGACCGCGCCGCCAAGCGTCATCTCGACGACCGCGTGTCGTTTGTCGAGGGCAATGCCGAGGCGCTCGCCTTTCCCGATCGCAGTTTTGACGGCTACACCATTGCGTTTGGCATCCGCAATGTGCCGCGGATCGATCTTGCGCTGCGCGAGGCGTTCCGCGTGCTCAAGCCAGGCGGGCGATTCCTGTGCCTGGAATTTTCGAGCGTGGACGTGCCCGGCCTCGACCGGCTCTACGATCTCTTCTCGTTCAGGGTGATCCCCGAGCTCGGCCGCGCGGTGACCGGTGATGCCGAGTCCTATCGCTATCTCGTGGAGTCCATCCGCAAGTTTCCGAAGCCGGCGGCGTTCGCGGACATGATCCGCGCGGCCGGCTTCTCCCGCGTCAACTGGCAGACGCTCTCCGGCGGCATCGTGGCCTTGCATTCGGGCTGGCGTTTGTGATCTCGGCTTTCACCCACATTGTGCGGCTTGCACGCGCCGGCTTCGTGTTCGCGCGCGAAGGCGTCTTTGGCGCCGTCGATCCGTCGCTGGTGCCGCCGCCCGGGCAGCTCGCGCTGAAGCTCGCGCGGCTGGTCGAGCGCCGCGGCGCCAAGTCCGGACCGCGGTTGTCGCGCGCACTGGAACGGATGGGGCCGGCCTATCTGAAGCTCGGGCAATTTCTCGCCACCCGGCCGGACGTCGTCGGCGTGGTGATGGCGCGCGACCTCGAAGCGCTGCAGGACCGCTTGCCGCCGTTCTCGCAGAGCGAGGCGGAAGCCGCAATCGCGACATCGCTGGAACGCCCGCTGTCGCAGGCCTTTGCGAGCTTTGGGCCGCCGGTCGCCGCCGCCTCGATCGCGCAGGTGCATCGCGGCGAGGTGCTGCGCGACGGAAACCGCCATCCGGTCGCGGTGAAAGTGCTGCGGCCCAATGTGGCGTCACGCTTCCGCCGCGACCTCGCCGATTTCTTCTTTGTCGCGCACAAGGCCGAAGCCCATTCGGCCGATGCGCGCCGGCTGCGGCTGGTCGAAGTCATCAACACCATGCAGCGCTCGGTCGCGATGGAGATGGATCTGCGGCTGGAGGCCGCCGCGCTCTCCGAGATGGCGGAGAACACGCGCGACGATCCGGATTTCCGCGTGCCGGTGGTCGACTGGGACCGCACCACGCACAACGTGCTGACCATGGAATGGATCGACGGCATTGCGCTGTCCGATCACGCCCGTCTCGAGCAGGCGCGGGTCGACCTGCCCGATCTCGGCCGCAAGGTGATCCAGAGTTTCCTGCGGCACGCACTGCGCGACGGCTTTTTCCACGCCGACATGCATCCGGGCAATCTCTTTCTCGACAAGGAAGGCCGCCTGGTCGCCGTCGATTTCGGCATCATGGGCCGGCTGGGCCTGAAGGAACGCCGCTTCCTCGCCGAAATCTTGCTCGGCTTCATCACGCGCGACTATCGCCGCGTCGCCGAGGTGCATTTCGAGGCCGGCTATGTGCCGTCGCATCATTCGGTCGAGAATTTCGCGCAAGCGATCCGCGCCATCGGCGAGCCGATCCACAACCGCACCGCCGAAGAGATTTCGATGGCGCGGTTGTTGACCTTGCTGCTCGAGGTCACCGGCCTGTTCGACATGCGCACGCGGCCCGAGCTGATCCTGCTGCAGAAGACCATGGTCGTGGTCGAAGGCGTGGCGCGCGGCTTCGATCCCAGGCTCGACATCTGGAAGACCGCCGATCCGGTGGTGCGCGAATGGATCGAGCGCAATCTCGGGCCCATCGGCCGCATCCAGGGCGCGATGTCCGGCGCCGGCGAGCTGGGCCACCTGCTCTCGAAGCTGCCGCAGATCGCGAACCGCGCCGTGACCGTGCTGGAGCAGCTGGAGGTCATGACCGCCGAGGGGCTGCGACTGTCGCCAGACACGATCGCCGCCATGGGCCGCTCCGAGGGCAAGAAAAGCCGCTGGCGCACCATCGCGCTCTGGATCATTGCCGCGACCTTTATCGGGATCTTGTTCGCCATCCGGCAATTGTGATTGCATTGCAATCACGTTGGCGCTAGCATTGCTAGCAGACCTGCAGGGATGCCCGCCATGGCCAGCCTGACCATCCGAAAACTCGACGAGGCCGTCAAAGCCTATCTCCGTCTGCGCTCGGCCAGCAATGGCCGCTCAGTCGAGGAGGAGGTCCGGGTGATCCTGGGCGAGCTGTTCCAGGGCCGGCCCGAGGCGGCCCCGCTGGCGCCCGCGCCGGCCCCCGCCCGCTCGGCGCAGCCCCGCAGCGCGTCGGCCGAGGCGCGCGTCACGCTGATCATTGGCGGCGGCATTGC
This sequence comes from uncultured Alphaproteobacteria bacterium, assembly GCA_963847045.1. Taxonomy (GTDB): domain Bacteria; phylum Pseudomonadota; class Alphaproteobacteria; order Rhizobiales; family Xanthobacteraceae; genus Bradyrhizobium. The sequence continues at coordinate 90,840 of CAWJYQ010000013.1, forward strand.
GGCCTACAAGGCGCTGGACCTGATCCGGCGGCTGAAGGAGCGCCGCATCCGCGTCCGCTGCGTGCTGACCCGCGCCGCGACGCAATTCGTCACACCGCTCGCCGCAAGCGCGCTGTCAGGCGAGCGCGCCTATACCGACCTGTTCGATCCCGAGAGCGAATTCGATGCCGGGCATATTCGCCTGGCGCGCGACTGCGATTTGATCGTGGTGGCGCCGGCGACCGCCGACCTGATGTCGAAGATGGCGCACGGCGCCGCCGACGATCTCGCCAGCGCGGTTTTGCTCGCGGCGAGCCGGCCGATCCTGCTCGCGCCCGCGATGAACCCCGTCATGTGGAGCAATGCCGCGACCCGCCGCAACGCCGCGCAGCTCGCGCGCGACGGCATCGCCATGGTCGGCCCCAATGCCGGCGAGATGGCGGAGTCGGGCGAAGCCGGAGTCGGCCGCATGGCGGAGCCGGTCGAGATTGCGGATGCCGCCGAGCGCTTCCTGCGCCCGGTGCTGCCGCGCCCGCTCACCGGCAAGCGCGTGCTGATCACCGCCGGCCCCACGCATGAGCCGATCGATCCCGTGCGCTACATCGCCAACCGCTCCTCCGGCAAACAGGGCTATGCCATCGCCGCCGCCGCGCAGGCGGCCGGCGCCGACGTGACGCTGATCTCGGGCCCGGTCGAGCTCGACGATCCCGATGGCGTCCATGTCGTGCGCGTGGAATCCGCGCGCGACATGCTGAGCCGCGTCGAAGCGGCCCTTCCGGCGGACATCGCGATCTTCGCCGCTGCCGTCGCCGACTGGCGCGTCGCCAATGAGGGCGGCCAGAAGCTGAAAAAGACCGACACGGCGATGCCGCCGCTGGCGCTGGTCGAAAACCCTGACATCCTCGCGACCATTTCGCATTTGAAGGAGCGCCGGCCGCCGCTGGTGATCGGCTTCGCCGCCGAAACCGAGCACCTCATCGACAACGCCAAGGCAAAGCTCGCGCGCAAGGGCTGTGACTGGATCGTTGCCAACGACGTCTCGCCCGCGCTAGGGGTGATGGGCGGCGACCGCAACACCGTGCATCTCCTCACCCGTCATGGCACGGAGATCGATGTCGATTCCTGGCCGGTCATGACCAAGGAGCAGGTCGCGGTGGAACTGATCGCCCATGTCGCGAAGAGTCTTGCAGCAGCATGACTGCGCCGCCAAAGCAGCGCTAGTGCCCACTTTCCGAAGTTCGTACACCGTTGCGGCAACCACCTTTTACGAACTTCGGAAAGCCATGGGCACTAGCAAACTTATGATTCTAGTGCCGCTTTTCGATTTGAAGTCCCTGGGTCCATTTCGCCGCTTGCGGTGCAGGGACTTCAAATCGGCGGCACTAGTCCGCCAGCCCCAGGACAAACGCCAGGGCTGCACGGAGCCCAGCCATGTCTTGACTGCCGAGGCATCCGATCCTCTGTCCAATCCGCTCGCGTCTGATAGTGACTGGCTTATCGGCCATGACCTGCGACCGTACCCGTAGGCCGTTCTCTGGTGTGGGATCGATGGTGACACGAAAATCCGGAGCATTCGCCAATTCGGAGGTCAGCTGGCAGACCACCACCGAGGCATGACTTTCCGGAAGGGCGTCAGTCTGCACAATGACGGCCGGACGGGACTTACCATAGTCACCGGTCGCGGCGACGGTGACCACGTCACCGCGTTGCATCGGCGTCGAACTCAGAGACGGCTTCGATCCAATTCAGGGCATCACGCTCGCGATCCGGGTCAAGAGCCGCCACCTGCTTCGCCACCCGCCGTCGCACGGCGCGCGAGCGCGGATCTGCAACGACAAGACGCAATTCGCGTAGACCTCGTGCGCGGCGGCGTTCTCGCATCAACTTCATTCGTTCGGCTGGTAATGCCATGGACTTGCCTATCCGTAACAAGCTACAATGTAACGCGTTACGGGTGGAAGGCAAGGGCGATGGTCGCAGGTCTTTCGGGAGCCAGTCATGACACGCGGGGAAGCCTCTTGAACGGATCAATCCAGGTCGACATCCGGCAGTTGCCGCATGGCGAAGGCCTGCCGCTGCCCGCCTATCAGAGCGCGCATGCGGCCGGGCTCGATCTGCTCGCGGCTGTTGCCGAGAACACGCCGCTGGTGCTTGCGCCCGGCAAGCATGCCATGGTGCCGACCGGACTGGTCATCGCGCTGCCGGAAGGTTTTGAGGCGCAGGTGCGGCCACGCTCGGGGCTTGCCGCCAAGCACGGCGTCACCGTGCTCAATTCACCCGGCACCATCGACGCCGATTACCGCGGCGAGATCCAGGTGATCCTGATCAATCACGGCGCCGAGCCGTTCACGATTCTGCGCGGCGAGCGCGTCGCGCAAATGGTGATCGCGCCCGTCGTGCAGGCCGAGCTCGTGGCCATCGCCACGCTATCGGACACTGACCGGGGCAGCGGTGGATTCGGCTCGACCGGCCGCTAACTCATTATTTGCGTTGGGCAATCGGGGAACAGTCCGGCGCGCCTTTTCGCGCCGCTTGACTCTACCTACTAATAGATAGATAAATTGGTGACTCGTTTCCAGCGAAAGGGAAGACCGTGACCACCGAACTCTATTGGCTGACGCTGACCGCTCTCATGACGGCGCTGTTCTGGGTGCCCTATGTCCTCAACCGCCTGGCCGCGACCGGGCTTGGCGGCACGCTCGCCGGTACCGCACCCGACATCGGCAAGCTTTCCGATTGGGCGCAGCGCGCCTCCCGCGCGCACACCAACGCGATCGAAAATCTCGCGATCTTCGCGCCCATCGTACTGACCGCGCATGTGCTCGGCATTTCGAACGGCGCCACAAAAGCCGCTGTGATCGTCTACTTCTTCGCGCGCCTCGCCCACTTCGTGGTCTATTCGGCCGGCATTCCCGCGGCGCGCACGCTGACCTTCACCGCGGGCTGGCTCGCGCAGATCGCGATCATCGCCAGCATCCTGCGCTGGATCTGACTGTCATGGCCCGGCGCACTCTGCTCATCACCGGCGTTGGCGAAGGTCTGGGCGCCGAGATCGCGAGAGCCTTCGCGCGCGCCGGCTACGATGTGCTCGGCCTGTCGCGCACGGACCGTTGCTCGGAAGCGATCAGGGCATCGGTCGAACAGGGCGGCGGCAGCTATACGCACCTTGCCTGCGATCTCGCGCGTCCGACCGATGTGGCCTGCATGCTGACCCCGATCGCGGAACGCATCGATGTCCTGATCCACAATGCGCAGCTCCTGATGATCAAGCCGTTCGCGGAGATTTCGCCTGATACCTTCGAGCAGGTCTGGCGCGTCGCTTGTCTGGGCGCGATGGCGTCGGCGCAGGCCGTCCTGCCGCACATGGCCTCGCGCAAGGCCGGCACGGTGATCTTCTCCGGCGCCACCGCCGGCCTGCGGGGCGGCGCCAATTTCTCCGCCTTTGCCTCGGCCAAATTCGCGCTGCGCGGCCTTTCGCAGGCGCTGGCGCGCGAGTTCGGCCCGAAGGGCGTTCATGTCGCGCATGTCGTCATCGACGGCTTGATCGACGCGCCGCAGACCGACCGGCGGTTCGGGTCGGCTCCGGCCGGGCGGATGGATTCGAAATCGGTCGCAGAGGCCTATCTCGGTCTCGCCGCCCAACATCCCTCGGCGTGGACGCAGGAGATGGACCTGCGCCCGTTCGCCGAACGGTTCTAGATGAATCGCTATTGCACTCTGGATTCTTGTTTGCGCATGATCTTTGAGGAAAACCGCTACACACTTTTCCGGATCATGCGCTAGGAGGCTCACATGTCGAACGAACGCATCAATGCCGATTTCACGCAGCGTATCGTGCTGGGAACAGATGAGATGCCGTGGGTCCCCTCGCCGCAGGCCGGCGTCGAGCGCCGGCTGCTTGACCGCATCGGCGGCGAGGTGGCGCGGGCGACCTCGCTGGTGCGCTACGCCGCCGCGAGTTCATTCCCGGCGCACGAGCATCTGCTTGGCGAGGAATTCCTTGTGCTGAACGGCGTGTTCTCCGACGAGCATGGCGACTACCCGGCCGGAACCTATGTCCGCAATCCGCCGCTCAGCCGTCATGCGCCGCGCACCGCGCCGGGCTGCACGATTTTCGTGAAGCTGCGGCAGATGCGGCCCGACGAGAGTGACCGGGTCGTCATCGACACTTCCAGCGCCGCGTGGAAGAGCGAGCCGGCGGGCCTGGCGCGACTGCCGCTCTACAGGGGTCCCGACGGCGAAAGCGTCGCACTGGAGCGCCTCGACCCCGGCGCGGTCCAGGCGGAGATGGACTGTCCGGCCGGCGAAGAGATATTCATATTGTCCGGCGACCTCCATGACGGGTACGGCATCCACCGCACCGGGACCTGGATCAGGAACCCAAGCGGGTTCCGGCACGCTTTGGGGTCGTCACACGGAGCGACCTATTGGGTGAAGCGGGGGCATCTCTCCCCATGACAGGAAACCAATGACGACGACGGCGCCGAAGCAGAGATCAGAAACCGCCGAGAAGATCCTCGACCTCGCCGAGACGCTGATCCAGACCCGCGGCTACAGCGCCTTCAGCTACCAGGACATCTCCGACAGCCTCGGCATCCGCAAGGCCAGCATCCACTATCATTTCCCCTCGAAGACCGACCTCGGCATCGCGGTGGTCGACCGCTATGTCGCGCGCTTCGGCGCGGCGCTGGCGGCGCTCGTCCATGACGAATCGCGGCCGTCGATGGCGGTGCTGGATCTCTATGTCGAACCCTATGCCGGCTTCGCGGCCACGCCGGACCGGGTTTGCCTGTGCGGGGCATTGGCCGGCGAAATCCTGGCGCTGCCTCCCGAACTGCGCTCCCGCGTCGAGGGCTTCTTCCGCACCCACCAGGAATGGCTCGCGAACATCCTCAAGCGCGGGGCGGCACGGGGTGAATTCAATCTCGTGGCGCCGGCCGGCAAGCAGGCCCGCTTCATCTTCAGCGCACTGCAGGGCGCGCTTCTGGTGAAACGCACCACGGGCGACGCGACGCAACTGCGCGACGTCATCACCGTGATGAAGCTGCAGCTCACTTCCGGCGCTTGATCGGCAAACTGGCGGCGAATCACGGAGCGAGTTTTCTTGAAATCCGGTGAGTGCGTCTTATTGTTGGCGTGGAATCCGGCTTTTTTCCCCAGCACTGCCCCCGTTCACGGTCTGGACTCTTACCCCTGGAGTCCCCTTGGCGATATTGTCCTTTGATTCGCGCGTAGTGGGGAAAATGCTGCGCGCAAAATCATGTTCTCTCGAGGTTTTCTGGGGCGCGAAGGATGTCGGGCGTAATCGGGTCGATACGTCGGACGCTGCTGTCGTGCACTGCGCTTGCACGCAACGGCCTGCTCGGACTCGCCGCCAGTGCCCTGCCCTTTGCGCGGCCCGCCTGGGCCGGCGACGGTTCGCTGATCGCTGCGATCTTCGACTTCAACCGGCAGGAAGTTGCGGTGCTGACCACCGCGCTCGCGCTGCTCGGCTTTTCGGTGCTGGCTGCGATCCTGTTGATGCACACCCGCATCCGCGCCGCCAAAGCCGAGGCGCGGCTGCACACCAGGATCGAGGGGCTGCAGCTGCAGGCCGACCGCTATCGCGCGCTGTTGTTCGCCGAGCCGCAGATCCTGATCTCCTGGGCCGCCGGCGACAACCGGCCGCGGATTTCCGGCGACATCTCGCTGTTGATGCAGCAGGACACCCCCCAGCGCATCCTCGCCTTCGGAACCTGGCTGCCGCCGGAGCCGGCGCTGCAGATGGACCATGCGGTCGACGCGCTGCGCGAGAGCGGCGAAGGCTTCCTGCTCAACCTCACGACCTCCAACGGATACTCGATCGAGGCGATGGGCCGCGCCATCGGCGGCCAGGCGATCGTGCGGATTCGCGAATTGTCCGGCCTGCGACGCGAGCTCGCGGAAACCAATTTGCGCCTCAAGGCGCTGATGGAAGAGACGGAGATGCTGCGCGGCTTTGCCGACGCCTCGCCCTTCCCGATCTGGGCCAAGAGCGCCAAGGGCGAGCTCGCCTATGCCAACGCCGCCTATGTCCAGGCAACCGAGGCCGGCAGCATGGCGGACGCGATCGGCCGCCATATCGAGTTGCTGGATTCCCCCACCGCGCCGAGATGGAGCGCGCGCTCGGGGAGACCGCCACCTTCAACGCGCGGCTGCCGATCGTGGCGCGCGGCGAGCGGCGCATCTATGACGTGCGCGCAGTCAATGTCGGCGGCGGCAGCGTGGGCGTTGCGATCGACGCCAGCGAAGCCGAAGCGCTGAGCTCGGCGTTGGTGCGGATGGCGGAGGCGCATCGCCGCACGCTCGACCAGCTGTCTTCGGGCGTGGCCGCGTTCGACGGCCAGAAGCGGCTCGCCTTCTACAATGATTCCTATCGCCGGCTGTGGGACCTCGAGCCGCAATTCCTCGACAGCAACCCCGATGATTCCAGCGTGCTCGACCGGCTGCGCGCGGCGCGCAAGCTGCCCGAACAGGCGGATTTCCGCGCCTGGAAGGCGAAGCTGCACGAGGCCTATCGTGCTGACGAGACCATCAAGGACACCTGGTTTCTGCCGGACGGTCGCGCGCTCAGCGTCGTCACCACGCCCAATACCGAAGGCGGCGTCACCTATCTGTTCGACGACGTCACCGAGAGCTTCGATCTTGCGCGCCGCTTCGACGGGCTGATCCGCGTGCAGCGCGAGACGCTGGACAGCCTCGCCGAGGGCGTCGCGGTGTTCGGCAGCAACGGCCGCGCGCAATTGTTCAATCCGACCTTTGCCAGGATGTGGAAGCTGTCGCCGGAAGTCATTGCGCGAACAGCCGCATATCGAAACGGTGGAAGCCTGGTGCAGGCCGCTGTTCGACGAAGCCAAGGCCTGGCGCGCCATCCGCGAGGCGATCACGGCAATCGAAAGCCGCACCGACATGCATCTCAAGCTCGAGCGCAAGGACGGCAGCGTGCTCGACTGCATGAGCCGGCCGCTGCCGGACGGCGCCACCATGCTGACCTTCCAGGACATCACCGACACCGAGAACGTCGAGCGGGCGCTGCGCGAGAGCAATGACGCGCTGAAGGCCGCCGACCAGATGAAGATCGACTTCGTCCACCACGTCTCCTACGAATTGCGCGCGCCGCTCACCACCATCATCGGCTTCGCCCATTTCCTCAGTGATCCCTCGACCGGCCCGCTGACGCCGAAGCAGGCCGAATATCTCGACTACGTCACCAAATCGACCAACGCGCTGCTGGCGCTGACCAACAACATCCTCGACCTCGCCACCATCGATGCCGGCGCCATGAAGCTCGAACTCGGCCCGGTCGATATCAGAAAGGCGATCGAGGCGGCCGCCGAAGGCCTGCAGGACCGGCTCGCCACCGACCGCATTCGCCTCAAGGTCGACGTCGATGCCAATATCGGCAGCTTCATCGGCGACGAGCGGCGCGTGGTCCAGGTGCTCTATAACCTGCTCGCCAACGCCGTCGGCTTCTCGCCGCAGGATGCGACGGTGGGCATCAGCGCCAGACGGACCGAACGCAGCGTGGTCTTTACCGTGACCGATTCCGGCCCGGGCGTGCCGCCGGAGTTCCGCGACAAGGCCTTCGACCTGTTCGAGAGCCATTCGCAGGGCTCGCGGCATCGCGGCGCCGGACTCGGCTTGTCGCTGGTGCGCTCCTTTGTCAAACTGCATGGGGGCGACGTGCGTTTCGCGCCGCCCGCGGGCAAGGGAACCACTGTGATCTGCGAATTTCCGCTTCAACAGGCCGTGCAGCGCGACGCCGCTGAATGAACGCGCCTGCGACATTCTCCGTGGCGCTCACAGACGAGGCGGCGACCGCGCAGCTGATGGCCGATCTTGCGCTCCTGATCGGCCCCGGTGACCTCATCACGCTGTCGGGCGATCTCGGCGCCGGCAAGACCGCGGCGGCGCGGGCGATGATCCGCTACCTCGCCGACGACGAGGCGCTGGAAGTGCCGAGCCCGACCTTCACGCTGGCGCAAAGCTACGACCTGCCGTCGTTCCCGCTCGTGCATGCCGACCTCTATCGCGTGAGCGATCCTTACGAGCTGGAAGAGATCGGGCTATCGCCGCTGCCGGAGGGCACAGTCGCGCTGATCGAATGGCCGGAGCGCGCCGGCGATGCGTTGCCGGCTGATCGCATCGACATCGCCTTCGACCATCGTCCCGCGCTCGGCGCGACCGCGCGTGCCGCCGAGATCACCGGCTACGGCACGTCGGCCGCTGTGGTCGAGCGGCTCAAGGCGTTGCGGCAATTCCTCGAGGGCGCGAACTTCATCGACGCCCGCCGCAAACGCATGCCGGGCGACGCCTCGATCCGCTCCTACGCGCGCCTGCTCAAGGACGACGACGCCTTCATCCTGATGAACTCGCCGAAGCGGCCGGATGGGCCCGCGATCTATGACGGCAAGTCTTATAGTGCTGCAGTCCATCTTGCCGAAGACGTCAAACCCTTTGTCGCCATCGACAAGGGCCTGCGCGAGCGCGGCTTCTCGGCGCCCGAAATCCACCATGCCGATCTCGAAGGCGGCTTCCTGGTCACCGAGGATTTCGGCAGCGAGCCCTTCATCGAAGGCGATCCGCCGGCGCCGATTGCCGAGCGCTATGAAGCCGCCACCGACATGCTGGCGGCGCTGCATCACGAGGCGGTACCGGAAGTGTTGCCGCTGGTGCCTGAGGCCGACTATCCTATACCGGTGTTCGATATCGACGCCTGGCTGGTCGAGATCGGCTTGATGCTGGAATGGTATCTGCCGGACCGCGGCGTGACGCCGAGCGATCAGCTCCGCACCGAGTTCATGACCATGTGGCGTGATATCCTGCAAAAGCCCGCTTCCGCCGCCAGAACCTGGGTGCTGCGCGACTTCCACTCGCCCAACCTGATCTGGCTCGCCGACCGCTCAGGGATCGCACGGGTCGGCATCCTCGATTTCCAGGATGCGGTGCTGGGACCTGCGGCCTATGACGTCGTCTCCCTGCTGCAGGATGCTCGGATCGACGTACCGGAGATGGTCGAGCTTTCGCTGTTCTCGCGCTACATCAAGGCCAGGCGCGAGGCCGGTTCCGGCTTCGACGCCGCCGAGTTCGCGACCCACTACGCGATCCTGTCGGCGCAGCGGAACACGCGGCTGCTCGGCACCTTCGCCCGGCTCAACCGGCGTGACGGCAAGCCGCAATATCTGGCCCACCAGCCACGAATCTGGGCCTATCTCAACCGCTCGCTGGCGCATCCGTCGCTGGCGCCGCTCAAGGACTGGTATGCGGCGAATGTGCCGCCGCCTGGTGCGTGAGCACCGTAGATTTACTGGTTGTTAGCGAGCCCCCTTTACGCTGCGGCAGGCCAAGGCTCGCGAGCGCGCGACTGGCCGATCGATCACGGCTGGAGCGAAGACATGTCGGCGACAGAACGGCGCAAGGGCGACCGCGTCACCTTCGAGCGCGGCATCCCGGCGCACATGATGGGCATTGACGGCACCTGGCGGCGCGACTGCATCATGGACGACGTCTCGGAGACCGGCGCCAAGCTCACGGTCGACGGCTCCGTCGAGGGCCTGCACCTGAAGGAGTTCTTCCTGCTGCTGTCCTCGACCGGCCTCGCCTACCGCCGTTGCGAGCTGTCCTGGGTCAACGGCAACCAGATCGGCGTCAACTTCTTGAAGCAGGGCGACAAGAAGAAGAAGCTGGCGCGCCACACGCCGGCCGATGCCTGACTTTGAGGGCAGCCGCACCGTCGTACGGCCGTCATCAGGGGCGACTATGGCGTCGGCGCATCTACACCCGCCCTGCCGCCGTGGTATGATTCGCCGCGCTTTTTACCGAGATCTCCCGAATATGTCCGTCAAACCCACCAAAGCCATGGTCCTCGCTGCCGGCCTCGGCCTGCGCATGCGCCCGCTGACGGACCACATGCCGAAACCGCTGGTTCCGGTGGCCGGACGGCCGCTCTTGGACCATGTGCTGGACAAGCTGGCCACGGCCGGCGTGACCGAGGCGGTGGTCAATGTGCATTACCTGCCCGACCAGATCATCGACCATGTCGCCGCGCGCAAATCGCCGCGCGTGATCATTTCCGACGAGCGCGACCAGGTGCTCGGCACCGGCGGAGGCGTGGTCAAGGCGCTGCCGCTGCTCGGCGAAGCGCCGTTCTTCCATGTCAATTCCGACACGATGTGGATCGATGGCGTGCAATCCAACCTCAAGCGGCTCGCTGAGGCCTTCGATCCCGCGCGCATGGATATTCTCCTGTTGATGGCACCGACCGCCAACAGCATCGGCTATGGCGGCCGCGGCGACTACGCCATGCTGCCAGACGGCGCGCTGCGCAAGCGGCGCGAGCACCAGGTGGTGCCGTTCGTCTATGCCGGCGCCGCGATCATTTCGCCGGCGATCTTCGCAGGCAGCCCGAAGGGCGAGTTCTCGCTGACCAGAATGTTCGACGCCGCCAATGAGCAGGAGCGGCTGTTTGGCTTGCGCCTCGATGGCGTCTGGATGCATGTCGGCACGCCTGACGCCGTGAACGCCGCGGAAGAGGCGTTCCTGGAGAGCGTGGCTTAAGTCAGCCCCGTCGTCATTGCCGGGCTTGACCCGGCAATCCATCATTTGAATAGATTCTTTTTAGATGGATGCGCGGGTCAAGCCCGCGCGTGACGAGCCGAGAAACCCTATATTGGCGCCTGTCCTCGAATCAGGCCCTCCATGCGCGTTTTCAGCGTTCCCCTCTCGGTGCCGTTCCTGCGCTGCGTCATTGCGGCGCTGATCGACGGCGCCCTGGTCGAGGGGTTTGAAGCGCGCAGCAATCCGGCAAAGCTCGCCGAAGCGACGCTCTATTTGCCGACCCGGCGCGCGATGCGCGTCGCGCGCGAAGTCTTTCTCGACGAGCTGAAAAGCGACGCCGCGGTGCTGCCGCGCATCGTCGCGCTCGGCGATATCGACGAGGACGAGCTCGCCTTCGCCGACGAGGCGGAGCAATTTTCCGGCAGCGCGCCGCTCGACATCCCGCCGCGCCTGGGAGAGCTGGAACGCCGGCTGACGCTGGCGCGCCTTGTTGCCGCCTGGGCCAAGGGTCCCGTGCTGGCGCCACTGGTGGTCGGCGGACCGGCCTCGACGCTGGCGCTCGCGGGCGATCTGGCGCGGTTGATCGACGACATGGTGACGCGCGGCGTCGACTGGAATGCGCTCGATGGGCTCGTGCCCGACCAGCTCGATGTCTATTGGCAGCATTCGCTGCAATTCCTGAAAATCGCCCGCGAGGCATGGCCGAACTATCTCGCCGAGATCGGCAAGATCGAGCCGGCGGCGCGGCGCGATCTGTTGATCACGGCCGAGGCCGCGCGGCTGACCGCCCAGCACAAGGGACCGGTGATCGCCGCGGGCTCGACCGGCTCGATGCCGACTACCGCGAGATTCTTGCATGCGGTCGCAAGACTGCCGCAGGGCGCCGTAGTGCTGCCAGGCCTCGACACCGATCTCGACGAAGAATCCTGGCGCGGCATCGGCGGCGAGCGGGACGACAGCGGCAAATTCATCGAGCATCCCGCCTCCAACCATCCGCAATTCGCGATGCAGGCGCTGCTGGAGGGCTTTGGCATCAAGCGCGGCGACGTCGAAATTCTGGAAGCACCGTCGCCCGACGGCCGCGACGTACTGCTGTCGGAGGCGATGCGCCCCTCGAAGGCGACGGCGCAATGGCATGACCGGCTCGAGCAGCCGGAGATCGCCGCGCACATTGAAAACGGCATGAAACATCTTGCCGTGATCGAAGCGCCCAATCCGGAAATGGAGGCGCTCTCGATCGCGGTGGCGCTGCGCGAGGCGCGGCACCTCGGCAAGACGGCGGCACTGGTGACGCCCGACCGCGCGCTGGCGCGCCGCGTGATGGCCGCGCTCGGGCGCTGGAACCTCGACTATGAGGATTCCGGCGGTGATGCGCTGATCGAAACCACCGCCGGCGTCTTTGCCCGCCTCGCGGCGGAAGCCGTCGCGGGCGGGCTCGAGCCGCCGACGCTGCTGGCGCTGCTGAAGCATCCGATGTGCCGGCTCGACAGCGCGGAAGGCGCTTTGAAGGCCGCGATCGAGACGCTGGAATTGGCATTGCTGCGCGGGACGCGGCCGCAACCGGGCACAGCAGGTCTTGCGCAGGACTTTGCGCGCTTCCGCGCCGAGCTCGATAAATTGAATCGCGGCGAGGTGTCGTCGCTGCACCGCGCCGAACCGCGGGCGCGCCTTCGGGATCGCGATCTCGACCGCGCGCAAGCGCTGATCCGCTCATTGCAGACGGCGCTGGGGCCGCTGGAAAGCCTGTCGTCGACAAGACCGTACGACTTCGCTGAACTCGCGACACGGCACCGCGACATCCTGATCGAATTGTCGCGCGACGAGAACGGCGTCTCGGTCGCCTTCGAGAATCAGGAGGGTCTTGCGCTCGCAACTGCCTTCGACGATCTGTTGTCGGCGCAGCAGCAAAGCGGGCTGATGGTCGCACTGTCGGATTATCCCGAGGTGTTCCAGACCGCCTTTGCCGATCGCGCGGTGCGGCGGCCGGAGCGTCCGGGCACAAAACTCCACATCTACGGTCCGCTGGAATCGCGGCTGATGCAGGCCGACCGCGTCATTGTCGGCGGCCTGATCGAGGGCGTGTGGCCGCCGGCGCCGCGGATCGACCCGTGGCTGAGCCGGCCGATGCGGCACGAACTCGGCCTCGATCTGCCGGAACGGCGCATCGGCCTTTCCGCGCATGATTTCGCGCAACTGCTCGGCACCGCCGACGTAATCCTGAGCCACAGCGCGAAGTCCGGCGGCGCGCCGGCGGTGGCCTCACGTTTCCTGCACCGGCTGGAGGCGGTCGCAGGCGAAGCACGATGGAAGGAAGCCAGGGCGGCGGGCGAGCGATATGTGCATTTCGCCGATGAACTCGACCGGCCCGAGAAAGTCGTACCGATCCCGCAGCCCGCGCCGAAGCCGCCGCGTGCGACACGGCCGCTGAAACTGTCCGTGACCGCGATCGAGGACTGGCTGCGCGATCCCTACTCGATCTACGCCAAACATATTTTGAGGCTCGACGCGCTCGATCCCGTCGACATGCCGCTGTCGGCGGCGGATCGCGGCTCGGCGATCCACGCCGCGATCGGCGAGTTCACAAAATCCCATGCCGACAAGCTGCCCGACGATCCCGTGCGTGCCTTGCGCGAGATTGGCGAAAAGCATTTTGCGCCGCTGATGGAGCGCCCCGAGGCGCGCGCGCTGTGGTGGCCGCGCTTTCAGCGCATCGCAAACTGGTTTGCCGAATGGGAGGCCAGCCGCCGCGGCCACATCGATGCGATCGAGGCCGAGATCAAGGGCGAGATTCCGATCCAACTCGACAACGAGCGCACTTTCCATCTCTCGGCGCGCGCCGACCGCATCGAGCGCCGCGCCGACGGCACCTTCGCGATCCTCGATTACAAGACCGGACAGCCGCCGACCGGCAAGCAGGTACGCATGGGCCTGTCGCCGCAGCTCACGCTGGAGGCCGCGATCCTGCGCGAAGGCGGCTTTGAGGGCATCGCCGCGGGCGCCTCCGTCAGTGAGCTGGTCTATGTGCGCCTGAGCGGCAACAATCCGCCGGGCGAAGAGCGGTCGCTGGAGCTGAAGATCAAGAACGAAACGCCGCAGCCTCCCAACGAAGCCGCCGACTACGCGCGGCAACAGCTCGAGGCGCTGATCCGCAAATTCGAGAGCGAGGATGAACCCTATCGCTCGCTGGTGCTGTCGATGTGGACCAATCGCTACGGCACCTATGACGACCTCGCCCGGATCAAGGAATGGTCCGCGGCCGGCGGATTGGGGCTTCCGGAATGGTGAAGGCGCCGCGTCAAATTCCCCCCGCGGTCCGCGACGTGCAGGCGCGGGCGTCGAGTCCTGCCTCCTCGTCTTTCGTCTCGGCGAACGCCGGCTCGGGCAAGACGCATGTGCTGGTGCAGCGCGTGATCCGGCTGCTGCTCGACGGCGTGCCGCCGGAGAAGATCCTCTGCATCACTTTCACCAAGGCCGCCGCTGCCAACATGGCCGAGCGCGTGTTCACGACGCTGGGTCACTGGGTAACACTCGACGACGCCGCGCTGAACGATGCCATTCGCGGCGTCGGCATTCCCCATCCGAGCCCGCGCTTGCGAAAGGCGGCCCGCGAGCTCTTCGCCCGGGCGCTGGAAACGCCGGGCGGGCTGAAGGTGCAAACCATCCACGCGCTCTGCACGCGGCTGTTACAGCAATTTCCGTTCGAGGCCAATGTGCCGGCGCGTTTTGCCGTGCTCGACGATCGCGACCAGAACGACATGATGGAGCGCGCCAATCTGAAGGTTTTTCTGGAAGCCTCACGCGCGCCCGACAGCGCGATCGGCCGCGCGCTCCAGACCGCGATGGCGAGTGCCGCTGACGTCACCTTCAAGGACGTCGTGCGCGAGGCCTGTCTCTCCCGTGACCATTTCATGGCGTGGGCCGATGCGACCGGCGGCGTCGAGGCCGCGGCGATGCAGATGGCTGACGTGCTCGGTGTCAGCGAGGCCGATCGGATCGAGGATGTCGAGCGGGATATTCTGGATGGGCCTTATCTGCCACGGCGGCGATGGCCGGAGATCGCGACAGCGCTGGATGACGGCAGCAAGACCGATCAGAAGCAGGCGGATCAATTGCGCGCGGCCCTGGCTTTCACCGGCGCTGCGCAGGTCGACGAATATCTCTCCGTGTTCCTTACCGACGATCGCACGCCAAGATCCTCGGTGCTTACCAAGGGATTCATCCGGGACAATCCTTCGGTCGCACGCCTGTTCGAAAACGAAATCCAGCGCCTCGCGCCGCTGATCGAAAAGCGCCGTGCGGTGGTCACCCGCGATCGCACGCAGGCACTGCTGCATATCGCGACCTCGGCGGCGGCGAATTACCGGCGCGAGAAGCTGGAGCGTGGCCTGCTCGACTACGACGACCTCATCGACAAGACGCTCACGTTACTGAGCAACGTTTCGGCCGGCTGGGTGCATTACAAGCTCGACCGCGGCGTCGATCACGTGCTGATTGACGAGGCGCAGGATACGAGCCCGCGGCAATGGGAAATCGTCGACCACATCATCTCGGAATTCACGGCCGGAGCCGGCGCGCGCGATCGTCTCAACCGCACCGTCTTCGCGGTCGGCGACGAGAAGCAGTCGATCTTCTCGTTCCAGGGCGCGGCTCCGCATGAGTTCGACGCCCGCCGCCGCGAGCTGCAGCGGAAATTCACCGCGGCCGACCTGAAATTCGATCCGGTGTCGTTCACCTATTCGTTCCGCTCGGGGCAGGCGATCCTGCAATCGGTCGACCACGTCTTCCGCGAAGAGGCGATCTATCGCAGCATCCATTCGCCCGATATCGGCTATCCCATCCACCATTCGCTCAGCGATGCCGGCCCTGGCCTCATCGAATTCTGGAATCTGGCGGAGCACGACGACAAGAAGGATATCGAGGGCTGGCGCGCGCCATTCGACGGCGTGTCGGTGACAAGCCCGGAGGTTAAACTCTCAAAACGCATCCAGGCCGAGATCAGGCGGCTGATCGAATCCGGCACCATGACCGGTCACACCGGCGATCGCCGGCCGCTCCGCTACGGCGACGTACTGGTGCTGGTTCGGCGGCGCGGCAATATCTTTGATGCGATCATCCAGGCGCTGAAGCAGGCCAATATCCCCGTGGCGGGCGCCGACCGGCTGAAACTGACCGAGCACATCGCGATCATCGACCTGATGAACCTTGCCGACGCGCTGCTGCTGCCGCAGGACGATCTCGCGCTGGCGGTGGCGCTGAAGAGCCCGCTGTTCGGCCTCTCCGAGGACGACCTGTTCGAGCTGGCCTGGGCGCGCAAGGGTTCGCTGCGCGAGGCGCTGGCGAAACATGCGGCAGCCAAGGAAAAAATCGCCGGTGCGGAACATCGCCTCGTCCAGTGCGAGCGTCGCTTCCGCCAGGAAACACCCTTCGCATTCTACGCCTGGCTGCTCGGCGGCGACGGTGGGCGCCAGCGCATCCTGAAACGGCTCGGGCATGAGGCCAATGACGCGCTCGATGAATTCCTCGAGCTTGCGCTGAACTATGAGCGCAAGGCACCGGCCTCGCTGCAGGGTTTCATGGCCTGGCTGCGCTCGGCCGACACCGAAGTGAAGCGCGACATGGAGATCTCGCGCGACGAAGTCCGCGTCATGACGGTGCATGGCGCCAAGGGGCTGGAAGCCTCTGTCGTGTTCATGGTCGACACCACGTCGTCGCCGTCGGATACGCAGCGGCTGCGCCTGATCAATCTGCCGCGCGGCAATGGCGGCAAGGTCGTGGTCTGGGCCGGCAGGAAGGCCGACGATCCCGGAATTGTGGCCACCGCGCGCGAGGCGATGCTTGAAGATACCGAGGACGAGTATCGGCGCCTGCTCTATGTCGCGATGACGCGCGCCGCGGACCGGCTGATCGTCGCGGGCTGCATGCCCGGCAACAGGAACAGCGTGAGAGACCTGTGCTGGTATGACCTGATCGGCAAGGGGCTCGCTGGTTCTGGATTGCAGGAGCAGACGATCGAAACGCCGGACGGTCCGATCAAGCGATATTCGCGGCCGGAGGACGGCGCGCCGGCGACTGGCGTAGCGGCGCAAACAACCGGCGCGCGGCACGATTTGCCGGAATGGCTGCGCGCACCCGTGTTGGCGCCATCTTCAGCCGATCATTTCCTGCGGCCGTCAGATGCCGGCAGCGCCGCGCCAAAACTCAAGGGCGGCAAATCGATCGAGCAGCGCACGAAAGCCCTACAACGCGGCACGCTGGTGCATCGCCTGTTTCAGTCGCTGCCCGATCTGGCCGCCGGTCGTCGGCGCGACGCGGCGGAAAAATTCCTGGCGCGCAATGCCGCCGCCTGGACCGACGCCGAGCGCGCGGAGCTTGCGGAAAAGGTGCTGGCGCTGATCGCCGATCAGCAATTCGCGCCGGTGTTTGCCGAAGGCAGCCGGGCCGAGGTCGCCATCGTCGGCCGGCTCGACCTGCCGGGCCGGCCGCAGGCGCTCATTTCGGGCCAGATCGACCGCCTGGTGGCGACGGCAAACGAAGTTTTGATCGTTGATTTCAAGACCAACCACGCCCCGCCGCTATCAGCAGCCGAGGCGCCGCCGGCCTATGTCCGCCAGCTTGCGCTGTACCGGGCGGTTTTGCGCAAGCTTTATCCCCAGGCCAGCGTCCGGGCCGCCCTGCTCTGGACCGAAACCACTGATTTGATGGAGATTTCCGCTCCCGCGCTGGACGCGGAACTGGCATCCCGCGAAAGCCGGGAAGGCCATGCTTGACCCGGCAACATCCCGTTCATAGGTTTGCCCCATGCTCCCCGGCGCGATTCTAGCGCGCCACTCTCCAACCGAACGAGGTATTCCCATGGCCGTTGGCAAGGTTTCTGACGCCAATTTCGAAGCCGAAGTGCTCAAGGCCCAAGGGCCCGTCGTGGTCGACTTCTGGGCTGAATGGTGCGGCCCCTGCCGCATGATCGCTCCCGCGCTCGACGAGATCTCCGGTGCGATGGGCGAGAAGGTCAAGATCGTGAAGCTCAATGTCGACGAAAGCCCGAAGACGGCGTCGAAATACGGTGTGATGTCGATCCCGACCCTGATGATCTTCAAGGGCGGCGAAATGGCCTCCCGCCAGGTCGGCGCCGCGCCGAAGGCGAAGCTGCAGCAGTGGATCACCGCTGCGGTCTGATCCGCGCTTCCATCGAGATGATTTGCATGACGGCCGGCGATGAGCCGGCCGTTTTGTTTTTATCTGAGCCAGCCCGTGGCAATCGCCGTCGCTAATTCGGCCTCGCCGTTCTGCCGCGCCAGCGCCGCCATCGCGTCGTGGTCATAGGGCACGTGCCGGAACATCACCTGCCAATCTTCCCCTGAAGATTCCAGGACCGCATAGCGCGCGTCGGGCGAGCCCGCCTCGACGACATGCGGGAATGGATGCACGTCGCGATAGCCGGGACTGCCGACGCTGCCGGGATTGACGATCAGGCGACCGTCCCGCAAGCGCACGGCGCGCGCGAGATGCGTATGCGCGCAGAGGATCAGCCTCTCGGTGATGCCCTCTGCCAGTTGCTCGATCCGCCCATAGGGCGACATGGCCACCGTGCCATCTGGAAGCACCGTGTCGAGCCAATAGACTTCGTCGCTGGCAGGCGTCGCGTGGCAGAGGAAAACCTGATCGCCAAATACGCTCGTCGGCGACAAGGTCCGCAGCCAATCGAGATGAACAGCATCAAGCTGGGCATGCGCAGGCCGGTCCCATGAGCCCATCCTTTCCGGCGGACGATCGATCAGATAGCGGTCGTGATTGCCGAGCACGTGAACAGCGTCGAGCGCCATCAACGCATCCATGGTGCGCCGCGCGTCCAGCGGGCCGCTCGCCATATCGCCGAGATTGACAATATCCTTGATGCCTTGCGCGCGGATATCCGCGATCACCGCTTCCAGCGCGAGATAGTTTCCGTGAACATCGGCAATCGCGGCAAAGCGCATCGCGAGCCTAACTGGGCGGCGTGCCGTTGATGGCGAGCACGTGGCCGGCGAGATAGAGCGAGCCCGCAATCAAAATGCGCGGCGGCACTTCATAATAGAGTTTGGCGATCGAACGCAGTGCCGCCTCGACGTGGCCCGCGATCTCGACGCGCATGCCGAGCGCGCGCGCCGCATCGGCGAGCCGATCCTGCGGCATCGCATTGTCCTGGCCGGGAATCTCCACGGTGAAGATATGCCGCGTCAGCCCGGCGAAATTGGCGAGGAACGCGCCGGCGTCCTTGCTGCCCATCATGCCCGCGATCACCACCAGCGGCCGCGATACCCGCTCCTCGAGATCGCCAAGCGCCGCGGCGGCGACGCGGCCGCCTTCGGCATTGTGCCCGCCGTCGAGCCAGATCTCGCAGCCCGGCGGCCCCAACTCGATCAGTTTGCCTGAGGAAAGGCGCTGCATCCGCGCCGGCCACTCGGCATTGACGATGCCTTCATAGGCGGCGTGACCGAGCTTGAGGGTGTCGATCGCACGCAGGGTTGCGATCGCGAGCCCGGCATTGTCGAACTGATGCCGGCCGAACAATCTGGGCGCGGCCAGATCCATCAACCCGCGCTCGTCCTGATAGACCAGCCGGCCGCGCTCGACACTGACATGCCATTCCATGCCCGCGGTATGCAGCGGCGCGCACATCCGGCGCGCCTGCTGCTCGATCACCGCCATGGCTTCCGGCTGCTGCTCGGCTGAAATCACCGGCACGTTGCGCTTGATGATCGCGGCCTTCTCGCCAGCGATCGAGGTCAGGGTGTCGCCGAGGAACTCCATGTGATCCATGCTGATGGGCGTGATCACGCTCGCGAGCGGCGTCTCCACCACATTGGTGGAATCGAGCCGGCCGCCGAGGCCGACTTCGAGCAGCAGTACGTCGGCGGGATGTTGCGCGAACAGGCAAAAGCCGGCAGCGGTCTTGGCCTCGAAGAATGTGAGCGGTTCGCCCGCATTGGCCTGCTCGACACGTTCGAGCAAGACCTGCAATTCGTCGTCGCCGACCAGTGTGCCGGCGAGACGAAAGCATTCGTTGATGCGCACCAGCCAGGGCGACGTATAGGCGTGAACCCGCAAGCCTGCGGTCTCCAGAATCGCGCGCAGATATGCGACCGTCGAACCCTTGCCATTGGTGCCGGCGACATGGATCACCGGTGGCAGTTTCTTCTCGGGGTGATCGAGCCGCGCGAGCACGCGGTGCATGCGATCGAGGCTGAGGTCGATGCGCTTCGGATGCAGCGCGGAGAGCCGCGCGATCACGTCGCCAAGCGGATTCCGGGGTTTGGCGGCCGGCGCGTTCACGCGTGCGGCGCGGCCGGCGCCGTTTCCGGAGCCGACACGATCTGGGCCGGCTCGGGGACGAGCGGCGCGGGCTTTGAGGCGCTCTCGATCGCGGGCGACCTGGTCAGAAGGCGGCACAGCCGCGCCAGCGTCGGGCGCAGGTCATGGCGATGCACGACCATATCGACCATGCCGTGATCCAGGAGATACTCGGCGCGCTGGAAACCTTCGGGCAATTTCTCGCGGATGGTCTGCTCGATCACGCGCGCGCCGGCAAAGCCGATCAGCGCGCCGGGCTCGGCGATCTGGACGTCACCGAGCATGGCATAGGAGGCGGTCACGCCGCCGGTGGTGGGGTTCGTCAACACGACGATGTAGGGCAGTTTGGCTTCGCGCAGCATCTGCACGGCGACCGTGGTGCGCGGCATCTGCATCAGCGACAGGATGCCTTCCTGCATGCGCGCGCCGCCGGAAGCCGCGAACACGATGAAAGGTGATTTCTTCTCGAGCGCGAGCTCCATGCCGCGAACGATCGCTTCACCGGCGGCCATGCCGAGCGAACCGCCCATGAAATCGAAATCCTGCACCGCGATGACGACGGCGGCGCCTTCCAGCTTGCCGTAGCCGACCTTGACGGCATCGTTCAAATTGGTGCGGGCACGCGCGTCCTTGATACGGTCGGCATAACGCTTCTCGTCGCGGAACTTCAGGGGATCGGCGGTTACCTCCGGCAGCGCGATGTCGTACCAGGTCTCGTTGTCGAAGATCGATTTCAGCCGCGCAACGGCACCTATGCGCATGTGATAGTTCGAGCCGGGGATCACGAACTGGTTGGCCTCGACGTCCTTGTAGAACACGAGCTGCCCGGAGTCCGGGCACTTGATCCACAGATTCTCCGGCGTCTCGCGGCGCAGGATGTTGCGGATTTTCGGCCGAACGACGTTGGTGAGCCAATTCATGTTTCGCTCCGACTTGCGGTCGTTGAATATATGGCGGGCCAGATCGAACCCGGCAAGCCGCCCTCTCACGCTTACTCGACGCCAAATACGCCTATTCCGCGGCCTGGCGCGCGCCTCGCACGCCCTGCGCAAGCGACGCAGCGAGATCGGCGACCGCGTTAACGGTTTTGGCGGTCGCGCGGCCCTCGGCATCGAGGCTGGCGCGCAACGCATCGACCAGCGCGGTGCCAACCACCGCGCCATTGGCGCGCTCGGCGATGGCGCGCGCGGCGTCCGGCGTGCGGATGCCGAAGCCGACACAGACGGGAAGATCGGTGTGACGCTTGATCCGCGCCACTGCCTCGCCGACGGCTTTCGTATCGGCCGCAGCACTTCCGGTGATGCCGGTGATCGAGACGTAATAGACAAAGCCCGAGGTATTGGCGAGCACGGCCGGCAGCCGCTTGTCGTCGGTCGTCGGCGTCGCCAGACGAATGAAATTGAGCCCGGCCTTCAGCGCCGGCACGCAGAGCTCTGTGTCCTCTTCCGGCGGCAGGTCGACGATGATGAGGCCATCGACGCCGGCGGTTTTTGCGTCGGCGAGGAACTTGTCGACGCCATAGATGTAGATCGGATTGTAGTAGCCCATCAGCACCAGCGGCGTGGTGTTGTCGTCCTTGCGGAAGCCCGCCACCAGCTCCAGCGTCTTCTTCAGGGTCATGCCGGCTTTCAGCGCGCGCAAGCCGGCGGCCTGGATCGACGGACCATCCGCCATCGGATCGGTGAAGGGAATGCCGATTTCGATGATGTCGGCGCCGGCCTTCGGGAGCGCCTTGATGACGTCGAGCGAGGTTTTCGGATCGGGATCGCCCGCCATCAGATAGGTGACGAAAGCCGAGCGGCCTTCCTTGGCGAGTTGCGCGAAACGCGCGTCGATGCGGGTGGTCACTTCTTCCTCGCCTTCAGGATATCGCCGACCTGCGGCACGTCCTTGTCGCCGCGGCCGGAGAGATTGATCACCATCAGATGATCTTTCGGACGCTGCGGCGCGAGCTCCATCACTTTCGCGATCGCGTGCGCGGGCTCGAGCGCGGGGATGATGCCTTCCAGGCGCGACAACAGCTGGAACGCTTCCAGCGCCTCATCATCGGTGGCGGAGAGATATTTCACGCGGCCGACCTCGTGCAGCCAGGAATGTTCGGGGCCGATGCCGGGATAGTCGAGGCCCGCCGAGATCGAATGCGCGTCCTGGATCTGGCCGTCGTCGTTCATCAAGAGATAGGTGCGGTTGCCGTGCAGCACGCCCGGACGGCCGCCGGCAATCGAGGCCGCGTGCAATTGCGTGAGCCCATGGCCTGCCGCTTCGACGCCGAAGATCTCGACCGAGGGATCGTCGAGGAAGGGATGGAACAGTCCCATCGCATTGGAGCCGCCGCCGATGCAGGCGACCAGCGAATCCGGCAGGCGGCCTTCCGCTTCCTGCATCTGCTTCTTGGTTTCGTCACCAATCACCGACTGGAAGTCGCGCACCATCGCCGGATAGGGATGCGGGCCCGCCACCGTGCCGATGCAGTAGAAGGTGTTGTGCACATTGGTGACCCAGTCGCGCAGCGCCTCGTTCATCGCGTCCTTCAGCGTGCGCGTGCCCGACTGCACCGGAATCACTTTTGCCCCGAGCATCTCCATGCGGATCACGTTGGGCTGCTGCCGCGCGACGTCGACCGCGCCCATATAGACCACGCATTCGAGGCCAAAGCGCGCGCACAGGGTTGCGGTGGCGACGCCATGCTGGCCGGCGCCGGTCTCGGCGATGATGCGCTTCTTGCCCATGCGCCGCGCCATCATGATCTGGCCCAGCACATTGTTGACCTTGTGCGAGCCGGTGTGGTTCAGCTCCTCGCGCTTGAAATAGATTTTTGCGCCGCCGAGATGCTCGGTCAGCCGTTCGGCGAAATAGAGCGGCGACGGCCGGCCGACATAATCGCGGAGATAGCCGTTCATCTCTTTCTGGAACGCCGGATCGGCCTTGGCCGCGGTGTAGGCCCTTTCCAGGTCGAGGATCAGCGGCATCAGCGTCTCCGCGACAAAGCGGCCGCCGAAAATGCCAAAGTGCCCGCGCTCGTCGGGGCCGCTGCGGAAGGAATTGGGACGGACCTGGTTCATCGGACGGTCAACTCTTCGCTTGCACGCGCGGCGCGGATGAAATCGCGGATCATGTCGATGTCCTTGATGCCGGGCGCGCGCTCAACACCCGAGGAGACATCGACGCCGCCGGCGCGGGTGACGCGGACGGCTTCCGCGACATTGCCGGCATGGAGGCCGCCCGAAACCATGAAGGGCAGGGCGAGGTCAAGGTTCTTGAGCAGGTGCCAGTCAAACACGGCCCCGAGGCCGCCCGGACGCGTCGCGCCCCTGGGCGGGCGGGCATCGAACAGCATGCGATCGGCAACCGCCGCGTAATCCGGCAGCGATGCGAGATCGGCCGCGCGCTCGACCGGCAGCGCCTTCATCACCTCGCGGCCGAACTTCCGCTTGATCTCGGACAGCCGCGCCACGGTCTCATGGCCGTGCAGCTGCAAGATGTCGGGCTGCAGCGCGGCGATGATGCCTCCCAGCGTGGCGTCGTCGGCGTCCACGGTCAGTGCGACCTTGATCGCGCGCTGCTTCACTCGGTTGCCAAGCTCCCGTGCCGTCTCCAGCGAGAGATGCCGCGGCGACGGCGGAAAGAACACGAAGCCGACCATGTCGGCGCCGGCCTCGAGCGCCGCGTCGAGCGTCTCGCGCGTGGACAGGCCACAGATTTTGACAGCCAGGGACATGGTCTTTTCGCAGAGCGGAAATTAAAGGGTTCAGCTGGGCGGGTTTACAACGTCGCGCCCTGCTTGTCTCGCCCCGCAGCGCCGTAGAAACCGGCCCGCGAGGGCAGCGCCAGCGGCTTTGCATCGCCCCGGGCGGCCAGCGCATCGGCGCGCAGTTCCGCAAGCTGCGCCTTGGCGGCGCGTGCATCGGCCTCGTGCTGGCGCGCCGCCCGTCGCCAGCGGCGCTGGCCGAACCAGGTGGCGCAGCCGCCCGCCACCACGCCGAGGATTGCGACCGCGATGATCAGCACGAACAGGGGCATCGAGACCGACAGCGCGGGATCCTCGGAGTTGAAGGGATTGAAGGACACGCTGACCAGATGCCGGTTCGCGACTGCGAAGGTCACGAAGATCAGCCCCAGGAGAATGGCGAACAGGGTGCTGAAGAACTTTCGCATGGCGATGGCTCGCGTTGATGAAACAGGCATCAGGCGGTCACGGGCTCCGGCCGCCGGGCGCGAGAATCAGGCGCCGGCCTCGGGATTGTCGCGGTTCAGCCGCTCGCGCATTTCCTTGCCGGTCTTGAAGAACGGCACGCTCTTCTGATCGACCGGCACATGGGCGCCGGTGCGCGGGTTGCGTCCAGCGCGGGCGGGACGATGCTTCACCGAAAACGCGCCAAAGCCGCGCAATTCGACCCGATCGCCGCGCGCCAGCGCGGCCACGATCTCGTCGAGGATCGCATTCACGATATTCTCGACATCCCGCTGGTAGAGATGCGGGTTGTGCTCGGCGATACGCTGAACGAGTTCGGATTTGATCATCGAGAGGTCGGACCCGGGAACGTCAAGTGCCATTTCCGTGAAAATGCCTTGATCTGTCAAGACGCTAAATCAAGTTTGCGTGCCGCGAAAGTGCGTGACAAACGCCCGAACAGGGGTTTGTCCCACTACTCGCGCTGCGGGAACGGCCGCCATAACCGGTTTTGCAAGGTTTCAATTGGTCGCAGCCGGCTGCCACAGCGCGAGCATCCCATCGAGACCGAGGCGATCGATACCGGCGCTCTCGACCTGGCGTGCGATCGAGCCCAGACCGACCGCTTCGAGCGTGATCGAGGCCGCAGCTCGCAGGAAAGTCAGGTCGCCGAACCGCGGTCCGAGCTTGTAGTCGCGCACCGGCAGGTCCTTCTTGACGCCCTTCTGCTCGACCAGCCAGGCGATTGCGGTCTTCTCGTCGCCGAGCTGGTCGATCAGCTTGAGATCGACCGCCTGGCGGCCGGTGAACACGCGTCCGTCCGCGACCTTTTCAAGCTGCGCGTCGTCCATGCCGCGCCGCTCCTTCACCAGTCCCTTGAACCAGGCGTAGGAATCCTTCACCAGCGCGTCCAGCGCCTCGCGCGCTTCGGGGCTGGTCGGCTCGAAGCCATTGGGCGCTGCCTTCAGCGGTGAGGACTTCACCTCCTCGACCTTGACGCCGATGGTTTTCAACAGCTCGGTGACATTCGGATATTGAAACAGCACCCCGATCGATCCGACCAGCGAGCTTTGCTGCGCCACGATATGATCGGCCGCGATGGCGGTGATGTAGCCGCCGGAGGCCGCCAGGCCCTCGACGACCACGACCAGCGGCTTCTTCGCCTTCAACTGCACCAGCAAATCATAGAGCTGCTCGGAGCCGGCGGTGGTACCGCCGGGCGAGTTGATATGGACGATGACGGCGGCGGCCTGCGTCTTCCCCAGCCGCTCCAGCGCCTCGACACGGTCGCGGTCGCTGCGAATCAGGCCTTCGATATTGACGCGCGAGATCGAGCCGGAGGTGGTGAAGGTGCCGCGGCTGCCGGGCGACAGAAGCGCGCCGATGACAGCGATCCCCGCGATCGCGATCACCACGGCCGCCACGCGCCAGAAAGTCAGCTTGCGGCGCATCCGCCGGCGATCGACGATCACATCGGAATCCAGCGACATCGAAATTCTCCTGAAAATATTCCTCGCGCGTTTTGCGCCCGCAGCGTAACCGATGCGTTATTTGATTACATCAATTGCGGCGCAATATGAAGAAATGAAGGCCTGTCCTGGCGAACGTGAGGACCCATAACCACAGGCGTTCGCGGTCGCGACGCGCTGGGCTCCAGCCTTCTCGACAATCAACGCCGGGACAAGAAAAAGGCCCCGGTCGTGACCGGGGCCTGATTCGTACTCGCAAGTGAGCGAAGGCTTACTTCTCGGAAGCGCGGTTCTTGAGCGCGGTGCCCAGGATGTCGCCGAGCGTCGCACCCGAATCGGAGGAGCCGTATTGTGCGATGGCCTCCTTCTCCTCGGCGACTTCGAGCGCCTTGATCGAAACTTGCACCTTGCGGGCCTTCTTGTCGAACTGGATCACCCGCGCATCGACCTTCTCGCCGACGGCAAAGCGTTCGGCGCGCTGGTCGTTGCGGTCGCGGGCCAGTTCGCTCCGCTTGATGAAGGTGGTGAAGTCGGTGCCGACGATCTTCACCTCGATGCCGGCTTCCTTCACTTCCAGCACTTCGCAGGTGACGACCGCGCCCTTCTTGACATCGCCGGGCTCGGCGAAGGGGTCGCCTTCAAGTTGTTTGACTCCGAGAGAAATGCGCTCCTTTTCGACATCGACATCGAGGACGACGGCCTTGACCATGTCGCCCTTCTTGTAATTGTCGATGACCTGCTCGCCCGGAAGCTTCCAGTCGAGGTCGGAGAGGTGGACCATGCCGTCGACATCGCCCTCGAGCCCGAGGAACAGGCCGAACTCGGTCTTGTTCTTGACCTCGCCCTCGACCACCGAACCGACCGGGAACTTCTCGACGAACACTTCCCAGGGATTGCGCATGGTCTGCTTCAGACCGAGCGAGATGCGGCGCTTGACCGAATCGACTTCCAGCACCTGCACTTCGACTTCCTGCGAGGTCGACACGATCTTGCCGGGGTGCATGTTCTTCTTGGTCCACGACATCTCGGAGACGTGGATCAGGCCTTCGATGCCAGGCTCGAGCTCGACGAACGCGCCGTAGTCGGTGATGTTGGTGACGCGGCCATGGAAGCGGGCATTCAGCGGATATTTCGCCTCGATGCCCTGCCACGGATCGTCGAGCAGCTGCTTCATGCCGAGCGAGATGCGGTGCGTCTCGTGGTTGATCTTGATGATCTTGACCTTCACGGTCTGGCCGATCGTCAGCACCTCAGTTGGGTGGTTGACGCGGCGCCAGGCGATGTCGGTGACGTGCAGCAGGCCGTCGATGCCGCCGAGGTCGACGAACGCACCGTAATCGGTGATGTTCTTGACCACGCCGTCGATCACCTGACCCTCTTCGAGGTTCTGAACCAGCTCCTGGCGCTGCTCGGCGCGGGTCTCTTCGAGAACCGTGCGGCGGGAGACGACGATGTTGCCGCGGCGGCGATCCATCTTGAGGATCTGGAACGGCTGGGAGTTGTTCATCAAAGGCGCGACGTCGCGGATCGGACGGATGTCCACCTGCGAGCGCGGCAGGAAGGCCACGGCGCCGTCGAGGTCGACGGTGAAGCCGCCCTTGACCTGATTGAAGATGACGCCCATGACCTTTTCGTTGTTCTGGAACGCCTTCTCCAGCTTGCCCCAGCTCTCCTCGCGGCGCGCCTTGTCGCGCGACAGCACGGCTTCGCCGAGTGCATTCTCGATGCGGTCGAGGAACACCTCGACCTCGTCGCCGATCTTCAAATCGCTTTCACGGCCGGGGCCCGAAAATTCGCGCAGCGCGACGCGGCCCTCGGTCTTCAGGCCGACGTCGATGACGGCCATGTCCTTTTCAATCGCAACCACCTTGCCCTTGATGACGGAGCTTTCCTGAAGGTTGCCGCCGGCAAAGGACTCATCCAGCATCGCCGCGAAATCGTCGCGGGTGGGGTTGTAGGAATTTGCAGTAGCAGTCGAAGCCATTTGTTCTCCACTTGCGATGGTCTTGCCGGCCGTTGGGGTTTGAGGGCGTATCGCGCGTGAAGGGTCAGGGCTCGCAAAACCCGCGACGACCGCTCGTTGCATCAAATGCAAAAGCGGGCCGGCAGATGCCTGCACGTTCAATACGGTGATTTCTGTCCGGGGACGGAAGGTCTCGAAAATTCTGTTCGAGATATCGACCTGTCTTGAGGACGGGAGCGGGCTCTACCTCCAATGACGCCAGCGACTCATACCCGCTGACGGCCCGCTCGAACGGCCTCGACAATGTCGATGGCGGCCCGGACGCCGCCTTCTATATCCAGATTGGAATTATCTAGCAAGTAAGCATCTTTGGCCGGCTTTAAAGGCGCCACCGCCCGGTTCTGGTCGCGTTCGTCGCGCGCCAGGATGTCCGCCAGCACCGCGGCCTCATCTGCCTCCTCGCCGCGGGAGCGGGCTTCAAGGGTGCGGCGATGGGCCCGGATTTTGGGGTCGGCGACCACGAAAATCTTCACCTCGGCGTCCGGGCAGATCACGGTGCCGATATCGCGCCCGTCCAGCACCGCGCCGGGCGGTTTGGCGGCGAACTGCCGCTGGAATTCGACCAAAGCCTCGCGCACCCGGGGAATCGCTGAGACCACCGACGCGGCCGTGCCGACTTTTTGGGACTTCAGGGCCGGATTCTCGAAGGTTTCGGGGTCGAGTTCCCGGGCGGCTTGGACCGCCCTGGCCTCGTCCTTGAGGTCGGCGCCGGCGCTGATCAGCGCATGGGCCACGGCCCGGTAGATGACCCCGGTATCGAGGTGGTGAAGCCCGTAATGCGCGGCGAGGCGTTTTGCGAGCGTGCCCTTGCCGGAAGCGGCCGGTCCGTCGATGGCGATGATCATTCCTTCTATTTCCCTACTGGCAGCGGGCCGCGGGCCCGTCGCAGCGGACGTTCCTCGGTGAAGATGTTGCGTGAAGCAAACTCGCCAGGGCTGGCGAAGGTCAGATATTCGCGCATGCCGGGCGACGGCGATGTCGTCGTGAACCACGGATCGGAGAGGCGACGCTCCGGGCCACCTACCCAGGCAGGGACGCGACCCAAACGGCGATTCTTGGCGAGATATTCGGCCATCACTCCAACTAACGCGTTCAACTTTTTGTCTTCAGTCAATCGCGGCTCTCGCTCGATCGTCGCGTACTTGTCATCGCCAGTCTCAGCGAGATCGAATGTGTCAACAAATTCGGCAAGGGCGACGCCTTGCGGAACGCCGCCCTGAATTCTCTCCACTGCTTCAGCTAGAGTTTGAGGGCGCATGTGACGCCTTTCGTCGTCTCGCTTACGAAAACTCCGCGCCGAGCGCGCGCATCATCGGGATGAAGTCCGGGAAACTGGTGGCGATGAAGGCGGTGTCGTCGACCTTCACCGGCTTGTCGGCTGCAAGGCCCATCACCAGCGCCGACATGGCGATGCGATGATCCATGTGGGTTTTGACCAGCCCCCCGCCCGGCACATGTCCCCTGCCCTCGACGATCAAATCGTCGCCGGCGACTTCGACCTTGACGCCGTTCACGCGCAGCATATCCGCGGTCGCTTCCAGCCGGTCGGATTCCTTCACCCGCAATTCCTTCAGGCCGCGCATCACCGTGGTGCCTTCGGCAAACGAGGCCGCGACCGCCAGCACCAGATATTCGTCGATCATCGACGGCGCGCGCTCGGGCGGCACCTCGACGCCGCGAAGCTTGGAAGCGCGCACGCGCAATTGCGCCATCGGCTCGCCGGTATCGCCGCGCGCAGCACTTTCCTCGATCGAGGCGCCCATCTCACGCAAGGTCGTGAACAGGCCGGTGCGCAGCGGATTGGTCATGACATCGGACAATACGAGGTCGGAACCTTCGACGATCAGCGCGGCGACGAGCGGAAATGCCGCCGACGACGGATCGGCCGGCACCACGACCTCGGCGCCATGCAGTTCCGGCTGGCCTGTGAGCGCGATCTTGCGACCGTGCAGGCCTTCCCTGGTCGAGACGATGTCGGCGCCGAAATGCTTGAGCATCAGCTCGGTATGGTCGCGGCTCGCTTCCTGCTCGATCACCGTGGTGACGCCCGGCGCGGCGAGGCCCGCGAGCAGCACCGCCGACTTGATCTGGGCCGAGGCGACCGGCGTCTTGTAGGTGATCGGCACGGGGTCATGGGCGCCATGCAGCGTCAAGGGCAGCCGGCCGCCCTCTTCGATGTCGCCCGCCTTGGCCCCCATCAGTTCCAGCGGATCGAGGATCCGCCGCATCGGCCGGCTGCGCAGCGAGGCGTCGCCGTCGAACACGGCCGTGATGGGACAGCCCGCAACCGCCCCCATCACCAGCCGGCAGCCGGTCCCAGAATTGCCGAAATCGAGCGCATTTTGCGGTCTCGCAAAGCCCGCTACGCCAACACCATTGACCTTCCACGCGAAATCCCCGGTCCGCTCAACCCTGGCACCCAGCGCCCGCATGGATTTGGCGGTGTTGAGGACGTCTTCGCCCTCCAAAAGGCCCGAAATCCGGGTTTGGCCCACCGCGAGTGCGCCCAGGATCAGGGCTCGATGCGAGATCGACTTGTCGCCGGGAACCCGGACTTTGCCGTGCAGGGGACCGCTGGAACGGGCTTCCAGTGGGGTCGGATGGTCGGAATGGGTCAAGATTGGGTCCTTTCCGCCGGGCCAGTAGCACGCCGACCGCGCAGCGTCACGGCCCGGTATTTCATGCACAAAGCGCTATTGACAGCAGCCGCTCAACTAGCCAAGTGAAGCACCGCTTTTCAGACATTCCCAGGATTCCGCCGTGGCCAAATCCGATCTCGGAACCAAACGCATTTGCCCGACCACGGGCAAGAAATTTTACGACCTGAACAAGAGTCCGGTGATCTCGCCCTATACCGGCGAGGTCGTGCCGATCGCGCCCGTCGCGCCGCCGCGCGCCATGCGTGGCGAAGCCGCGCGCGCGCATGCAGCCGCCACCGCCGAGGCAGCGCCGGAGCCGGCCGAGGCCGAAGAGTTGGTGCCGCTCGAGGAAGCCGATGCCGAGGAGAACACCGGCAAGGTCAAGGCTGTTGTCCCTGAGTCCGAAGACGACATCGAGATCGACGAAACCATCGAAGACGATGATGACGACGATTCGACCTTCATCGCCGACGAGGAAGAGGGCGATGAGGACGTCACCGACATCATCGGCGACGTCGGCGGCGACGAAGAGACTTGAGATCAGCCTTGATCTGTGATCAGGGTGCAGCCCCGCGGGTCGCCTAGGTCTCGCGGGCCAACATGATCCCCGAAGAGGATCATGCTAAAAGACGGTTACGGGGCCATAGCTCAGCTGGGAGAGCGCTTGCATGGCATGCAAGAGGTCGGCGGTTCGATCCCGCCTGGCTCCACCACGCTTCGCCCTTTGGGCTACGCGTGGCGCAGCCGCGCAGAGCCCGAAGGACGAAGCGTGGTGCCCGGCGAAGCCCAACGGGCGAAGACGGGCGGTAGCAAACTCCACTAATCCCCCACGACCTCATTCAGTCAATTCCGCAACGCCACGATCTCGTTCTTCATCGCGGTCAATTCTCCAACCGAGCACGCCGACGCCGACAGGATCGACATCGGCACCGCACGCGCCTTCTCCTTCAACGCCTGCCCCTGCGCGGTGAGCGCGATCAGCACCTGGCGCTCGTCCTCGGTGCTGCGCGTGCGCTTGACCAACTGCGCGGCCTCCAGCCGCTTCAGGAGCGGCGTCAGCGTGCCGGAGTCGAGGAACAGCCGCTCGCCGATATCCTTCAGCGGCACGCCGTCGCGCTCCCATAACACCAGCATCACCAGATATTGCGGATAGGTCAGGCCGAGCCGGTCGAGCAGCGGTTTGTAGACGCGGTTGAACGCGTGCGCGGCCGAATAGACCGCAAAGCAGATCTGATTGTCGAGCCGCAGCGGCTGATCGGCCGCTGTCAGTTTCCGGGCCATTTTGCATCCTTGTCACGAATCCCGGCCCATTGTGGGGCCGAGCCGGCTTGTATTCAATTGCGAACAATTAAATGTGAGGCCACGCTTTTTATATTGTGCGCAATCTAATCGTTTGCAATACAGCTCCCATCGAAACCGCAAACCCGAAGGGAGATCCCCATGTCCGTGAACGTGCTCTACAAGACCCAGGCCAAGGCCACCGGCGGCCGCGACGGCCACGCCGCAACCCTCGACGGCGCTCTCGACGTCAGGCTCACCACGCCCAAGGAACTCGGCGGCGGTGGCGGCGCCGGCAACAATCCCGAGCAGCTTTTCGCGGCGGGTTATGCCGCCTGCTTCATCGGCGCCATGAAGTTCGTGGCTTCCCAAGGCGGCCCCAAGGTGCCCGCCGACGCCTCGGTTACCTCCACGGTCGGCATCGGCCCGCGCTCCGAAGGCGGCTTCGGCCTCGACATTGCGCTCGACGTCTCCCTGCCGGGTCTGGCGCGCGCTGACGCGGAAGCGCTGGTGGCAAAGGCGCACCAGGTGTGCCCCTACTCCAATGCCACGCGCGGCAATATCGATGTGCGGCTGAACGTCGTCTAAATCCGCAATGCGGAATGGCCCGCCGAGACCACTGGCGGGCCATTCGCTGTCACCGCTTGATGCCGCCTGCGAAGACCGCTAGCTCTCAATCTCCTCTCTGGATTTGAGCGAAGGTTTTCGATGGGTTCACAGTTGGCTCCCGGTGCCATGACCGGTTTGCGCGTGATCGATCTCACGCGCGTGCTCGGTGGCCCCTATTGCACGCAGATCCTCGCCGACCACGGCGCCGACGTGATCAAGGTCGAGCCGCCGGCCGGCGACGAGACGCGCGACTGGGGCCCGCCCTTCAACGAGGAAGACGCGGCCTATTTCGTCGGCATCAACCGCAACAAGCGCTCGATCGGGCTCGACCTCGCTTCCGAGGGCGGACGCGCGGTGCTGATGAGGCTGCTCGAGACGGCCGACGTGCTGATCGAGAATTTCAAGCCGGGCACGCTCGACAAATGGGGCATCGGCAACGACGTGCTGCGCGCGAAATTCCCGAAGCTGGTACATTGCGGTATTTCCGGCTTCGGCGCCGACGGTCCGCGCGGCGGCAATCCCGGCTATGACGCGATCATCCAGGCCATGACCGGCATGATCGCCGCGACCGGCTCGCGCGAGAGCGGCCCGATGCGGATCGGCGTGCCCGTGGTCGACATCACCACCGGGCTATATGCCGCGATCGGAATTTTGATGGCGCTCTCAGAGCGGCAAAAATCGGGGCTCGGACAGTTCCTCGAAACCACACTCTACGAAACCGGGCTCGCCGTGATGCATCCGCACACCGCGAATTATTTCATGCATGGCAAGCCGCCTGCTCTCACCGGCAACGAGCATCCGAACCTCGTGCCTTACGCGATCTTCCCGACCAGGACCGACGACATTTTCGTCGGTGTCGGCAATGACGGCACATTCCGGAAGCTCGCGAAGGAGATCGGCAAGGCCGAGCTCGGCACCGATCCGCGCTTTGCGCGCAACAAGGACCGCATCGCCAATCGCGAGGCGCTGCGCCAGGAACTCGAAGCGGTGTTTTCCCAGCACGAGGCCGAGCCGCTGTGCAATAGCCTCCTGGCCGCAGGCCTGCCGGCCGGTCCGGTGCAGAAGATCGACCAGGCGCTCACCAACGAACATACCATCCACCGCGGCGACGTGATCGCCAGGGACTGGTACAAGGGCGTCGCCTCGCCGATCCGCATGGAGCGCAGCAAGCCGAGCCTGCGCCGCACGCCGCCGAAATTCAGCCAGCACACCAAGGAAGTTCTCTCCGAATTCGGCTACTCGGCCGGCGAAATCGACGCGCTGATCAGAAGCGGCGTGGTCTGCGGCATTGAGCGCAAGCGCTGATTGCTGTTCGTCCCGGCCAAAACGCAGGGACGAAAGATCAATACGCCCTCCTCCCGATTTGGGCTTCCTTGGGCCCTTCTTCCCCCTTACGATCCCGCCGCTTTCAACGGTCATTTGTACGTCATCCGGCGCTGATAACGCGCAACAATCGGAATGATGTTCCAACGGGAGGGTTTTGATGACTTTTCGACACTTCGGCACGGCTGCCGCCACCGCCGTCACGATTGCCTTCGCGGCAACGCCGGCGAGCGCGGTGACGGAAATCCAGTGGTGGCACGCGATGACCGGCGGCAACAACGATGTCGTGGTCAAGCTCGCCAATGATTTCAACGCCTCGCAAAGTGACTACAAGATCGTGCCCTCCTTCAAGGGCAGCTATGCCGACACGCTGAATGCCGGCATCGCCGCCTTCCGCGCCGGCAACGCGCCGGGCATCATGCAGGTGTTCGAAGTCGGCACCGCGACCATGATGGCGGCCAAGGGCGCGATCAAGCCGGTGTACGAATTGATGAAGGAGCAGGGCGAACCCTTCGACCCCAGTTCCTATCTGCCGGCGATCACCGGCTATTACTCGACCGCGAAGGGCGACATGCTGTCGTTCCCCTTCAACTCGTCGAGCATGGTGATGTGGGTCAACCTCGACGCCCTCAAGAAGGCCGGTATCGAGGCGCCGCCGAAGACCTGGCCGGAAGTGTTCGCAGATGCCAAGAAGCTGCATGCGACGAGCCCGACCTGCGGCTTCTCGTCGAGCTGGGTGACCTGGGGCTTTGTCGAGCAGTTCTCCGCCTGGCACAACGAGCCGATCGGCACCAAGGCCAACGGCCTTGACGGCTTTGACACCGTGCTCAAATTCAACTCGCCGCTCGAAACCAAGCTCCTGGAAAACCTGGTCGAGCTGCAGAAGGACAAGAGCTACGACTATTCCGGTCGCACCAATACCGGCGAGGGACGCTTCACCTCGGGTGAATGCGGCTTGTACATGACGTCGTCGGCGTTCTATCCGAACGTAAAGGCTAACGCCAAGTTCGAATACACCGCGGTGCCGATGCCGTACTTCCCCGATGTCAACGGTGCGCCGCAGAACTCGATCATCGGCGGCGCCTCGCTGTGGGTGATGGGCGGCAAGTCGAAGGAAGAGTACAAGGGCATTGCAAAGTTCTTCACTTTCCTGTCGGACACCGATCGCCAGGCGTATCTGCACCAGGTCTCGGGCTATCTTCCGATCACCAAGGCGGCCTATGAGAAAACCAAGGCCTCGGGCTTTTACGAGAAGAACCCGATCCTGGAAGTGCCGCTGAAGGAATTGACCAATAAGCCGCCGACCGATAATTCGCGCGGACTGCGCTTCGGCGGCATGGTGCAGATGCGCGACGTCTGGGCGGAAGAGATCGAGGCGGCGCTGGCCGGCAAGAAGCCGGCCAAGGAAGCGCTCGACACGGCGGTGAGCCGCGGCAACGACATGCTGCGGCAGTTCGAGCGCACCGCGGTCAAGTAATGAGGTGCTCATATCGTGGCTGCGGCGGACCGCAGCCACGATTTCTTGGGAGCATAGGCTCTCAAGTGAGTAAATGAGGCGGGGGCTTCATGGAAAATCGGGCGATCTTTTCAGGAAAGGCTCTCGCCTATCTCCTGGTGCTGCCGCAGCTTGCGATCTCCCTGATCTTTTTCTACTGGCCGGCGGCGCAGGCGCTCTGGCAATCCTTCCTGGTCCAGGACGCCTTCGGGCTTTCGACCGAATTCGTCTGGTTCGAGAACTACGTCGTCCTGCTGCAGCAGCCCGGCTACTATCACGCCATCGGCGTGACCTTCCTGTTCTCGGCGCTGGTGGTGTTCTTTTCCATGAGCCTTGGGCTCCTGCTCGCGGTGATGGCCAACCACAACATCCGCGGCGTGCAAATCTACCGCACCTTCCTGATCATCCCCTATGCGGTGGCGCCTGCGGTGGCGAGCGTGCTCTTCATCTTCATGTTCCAGCCGGGACTCGGCATGATCGCGCGCGCGTTGCAGCGCTACGGGATCGACTGGAATCCGGTGCTCAACGGCAACCATGCGATGATCCTGATCGTCATCGTCGCGGTCTGGAACCAGATCAGCTACAATTTCCTGTTCTTTCTCGCCGGACTGCAGTCGATTCCAAAGAGCGTGATCGAGGCCGCCGCGATCGACGGCGCGCGGCCGATGCGGCGGTTCTGGACCATCGTGTTCCCGCTGCTGTCGCCGACGACCTTCTTCCTGATCGTGGTCAACATCACCTACGCGTTCTTCAATACGCTGGGCATCATCGACACCGCGACCGGCGGCGGCCCGAATGGCGCCACGGCAACGCTGGTTTACAAGGTGTTCCTGGACGGCAAGGTCGGCTCCGACCTTGGCGGCTCGGCGGCGCAGTCGGTGATCCTGATGATCATCGTGGTCGGCCTCACCGCGGTGCAATTCCGCTACGTCGAGAAGAAGGTGCATTATTAATGGTCGAGCACCGGCGATTTGGAAACCTGCTGCCTCACCTGGTGCTGCTTGCCGGCGTCATCGTCGTCGCTTTCCCGGTCTACATGGCGATCATTGCCTCGACCCAAGACAATGCCACCATCGCCAACGGCCAGATGCCGCTCTATCCGGGTTCGCATGGGCTGGAGACCTATTGGCACACCATCGTTTCCGGCACCGGCAAGACCACACGGCAGCCCGTCGGCAGCATGATGGTCGCAAGCCTCATCATGGCGGTCGGCATCGCACTTGGCAAAATCGCGATCTCGATCATCTCGGCCTATGCGATCGTGTTCTTCTCCTTCCCGTTCCGGATGACCGCGTTCTGGACCATCTTCATCACGCTGATGCTGCCGGTCGAGGTGCGCATCTTTCCGACCTACAAGATCACCTCCGACCTGCACCTGCTGGATTCCTATTCGGGACTGATCCTGCCCCTGATCGCGTCCGCGACCGCGACGCTGTTGTTCCGGCAGTTCTTCATGACCGTGCCAAAGGAATTAGTGGAAGCTTCGAAGATCGACGGCGCCGGCCCGATCCGCTTCTTCTTCGATACGCTGCTGCCGCTGTCGGTGACCAATATCGCAGCCCTGTTCGTTATCCTCTTCATCTATGGCTGGAATCAATATCTCTGGCCGCTCCTGATCACGACACGCGACGACATGCAGACCATCGTCATCGGCATCAAGAAGATCATCGACGTGCATGACGCGCTCACCGAATGGTCGGTGGCGATGGCCACTGCCGTGCTCGCCATGCTGCCGCCGGTCGCGGTCGTCGTGCTGATGCAGCGCCTGTTCGTCAAAGGCCTGATCGAGACGGAGAAATAGGGAATGGCGAACGTCACGCTGCGTAACGTCAAGAAGGCCTATCCGAACGGATTTGAAGCCATCAAGGGCGTTGATGTCGACGTCGCCGACGGCCAGTTCTGCGTGCTGGTCGGCCCGTCCGGCTGCGGCAAATCCACGCTGCTCCGCATGGTCGCAGGGCTCGAGACCATCACCTCCGGCGAGATCGATATCGGCGGGCGCATCGTCAATCAGGTCGAACCGGCCGACCGCGACATTGCGATGGTGTTCCAGAATTACGCGCTCTACCCGCATATGAGCGTCTACAACAACATGGCCTATGGCCTGCGCAACCGCGGCATGCCCAAGGGAGAGATCGACACCCGCGTGCAGGAAGCCGCGCGTATCCTCGAACTGACAGCCATGCTCGACCGCAGGCCAGGGCAACTCTCCGGCGGCCAGCGGCAACGCGTCGCCATGGGCCGCGCCATCGTGCGCCAGCCCAAGGTGTTTCTGTTCGATGAGCCGCTGTCGAATCTCGACGCCAAGCTGCGCATCGCCATGCGCGTCGAAATCCGCAAATTGCAGCGCCGGCTCAAGACGACCTCGATCTACGTCACCCACGACCAGCTCGAGGCGATGACGCTCGCCGATGTCCTGGTGGTCATGAATGGCGGCCAGGTCGAGCAGATCGGAAATCCCCTGCAGATCTACCAGAAGCCCGCGACCACCTTTGTCGCCGCCTTTATCGGCGCGCCGCCGATGAACCTGATTTCGCTGCGCAATTCCGACGTCAAGCTGCAGGGCGCAAGCTCCGACGCCGCCATTCTCGGCATCCGCCCCGAAGACCTTGTGATGTCCAATGGCACCGCGCCCGACGACAGCGTCGCACTGGAGATGACGGTGGAGGCGATCGAGCGGGTCGGCGCCGAGACCTATGTCTACGGCATCCGCAACCAGCAAGCCGGCCTGCCGGCGGTGAGCTCAAAGCCGGGCGAGTTGCCGCCGGGCGAAATCCTGGTCCGTATTCCCGGCCAGGAAGGGCCGGCGATCGGCGAGAAAATCAGGGCGGTAGCGCCGCGCGAGAAGCTGCATTTGTTTACCGCCGACGGCCGCAAGCGGGTCAATTGAGGTGCGGTCAAAGGCCTTTTCGCCGATTTTCCAAGGTGCTTGAACACCCTAGAGATGATGCCCATATTATTGCGCAAGGGGTGCCGTAAAGGGCCCTGAAACGTCAAAGTCGCTTCGAGAGGACTTTGTAAACTATGTCTCGTGTTCCTTCGCTCTCCAGTCCGTTCCTGCTGGGATTCGACGAAATCGAGCGCGTGCTCGATCGCGTCGTCAAGGGCGCCGACGGTTACCCTCCCTACAATATCGAGAGGTGTGAACGGTCGAACGGCCAACCCGAGCGGTTGCGAATCACGCTGGCGGTGGCGGGATTTACCCGTGACCAACTCGATGTAACCATTGAGGAAAACCAGCTCGTGATTCGGGGTCGTCAGCAGGACGACAAGGCCCGGCAATACATCCATCGCGGCATTGCGGCGCGCCACTTCCAGCGCACCTTCGTGCTCGCGGAAGGCATGCATGTGCTGGGCGCGGATCTGAAGAACGGGCTGTTGTCGATCGATCTTGCCCGGCCTGAACCGGAGCGGATCGTTAAGACAATCGCTATCAATGAACACGAATAATGGAACGAGTAGCGGACTCGACCGCTTATGTCTCAGAGGAGTCGAGACCATGACTGAAGGTAATGTTGCGTCAGAACCGCGCGTCTCGCTGGAGGCGCTGGCCCATCTCGGCGAAGGCCATATTGCTTACGTGAAGCAGATCCGCTCCGAGGACGTCCCGGGGCTATTCCCGCAGGCGCCGAACCTTGCTCCGGGAATGAAGCTTTTCGCGCTTCACGCCGCCGACGGCACGCCGATCATGCTGACCGATTCGCGCGAAGCCGCGATCGCCAATGCCTGGAGCAACGAGCTGCAGGCGGTTAGCGTGCACTAAAGCCGCTCGCCGGTCGGCGCGTTCATTTTCGGCGCGCCGCAGGCACGAGTTTTCAATGCGCGGGTGTCGTCTCTGGTGGGACGGCGCCCGCGCATTTTCGCTTGTGGCTTTGTCAATTTCGGAAGTTAAAGGCACACGCATCCGCCGCGGCCACAACCGCGCCCATCATTCGCTGAAGGGATTTGACGGGTTACGCCGCGGTCGCCGGCGGCAGCGCCAGCACCGAATAGATTGCCTGGGCGTCGCGCGAGGCGCGCAGCTTCTTGGCGACATCCTGGTCGCGCAGCAGGCGGGCTATGCGCGCCAGCGCCTTCAGGTGGTCGGCGCCGGCGCCTTCCGGCGCAAGCAGCAGGAAGACGAGGTCGACCGGCTGGCCGTCCATGGCTTCGAAGTCGATCGGTCGCTCCAGCCGCGCGAACAGGCCGAACAGCTTTTCCAGTTTGGGCAGCTTGCCGTGGGGAATGGCGACGCCATAGCCAACCGCGGTGGTACCGAGCTTCTCGCGCTGCAGCAGGACTTCGAACACTGCGCGCTCATTCTGCCCGGTCAGCTCGGCCGCTTTCGCCGCCAGCTCCTGCAGTGCCTGTTTCTTGCTGTTGACTTTCAACGCCGGGAGGATCGCCTCGGGTGCGACCAGGTCGGTAATCGTCATAGGGCGTTCCGAGGTGAATTGAACCGTCAGGTTGCGAAATAGGCCTTCGCCGGCCGGCGTCAAGAAGCTGAGGTGGGAGGCGGGCCTCTAAGCCCGGGTCCGTGATTTGGGGGGCTTCTACTCCAACACAAGGGCGGTGCCAACACCTGCGAGCGGCTAACCTTAAAAACCGTGGAGGAAAGTGGTCGGCCCAAAAAAGCGTCAATTACCCGTAAGTTTACGGCTTGACTGCGGGCGGATCGACCCAGCCGATATTGCCGTCGGAGCGGCGGTAGATGATGTTCACCCGGCCGCTCGAGCCATGCTGGAATACCAGGCAGGCCGCGCCGGTCAGGTCAAGCTCCATCACGGCTTCCGAGACCGACAGCCGCTTCAGCGAAGTGGTCGCCTCCGCGATGATGACGGGGCTGTAGCCGGTGACTTCGTCATCGCCTTCCGCCAGCGCCTCGATCACATAGGTCGGTGCATCCAGCGCCGGTCCGTTCATCTCGGCCAATGCCGCCGCGGCGGCATGTTTCCGCGCCGAGCGGTCCTTCAGCCTGCTCTTGTAGCGGCGCAAGCGCTTTTCGATCATCAACAACGCCGCGTCCGCGCTGGCATAGGCGTCGGTGGC
This sequence comes from uncultured Alphaproteobacteria bacterium, assembly GCA_963847045.1. Classification (GTDB taxonomy): domain Bacteria; phylum Pseudomonadota; class Alphaproteobacteria; order Rhizobiales; family Xanthobacteraceae; genus Bradyrhizobium. The sequence goes on from CAWJYQ010000013.1 coordinate 130,756, forward strand.
ATTCGATTCCGCTTCCAGCGTCACGCCGGAATCAAGATGCAGCGCGCAATCGGTGCGAAAGCCGAAGCCGTCCTTGCTTAGCGTGATGTGACCGGAATAATTACCGTCGAAATACTTGCGCAGCACCTCGTCGGTGCGTTCGCTGACGCGATCACGCAGCGCTTCACCGACGCTGATGCTTTTTCCCGAAATCCTGAGAGTCATGGGATGCCTCGTTTGGATAGTCTGGGGAAGACGAGACTAGACCGATTTGGACAAGGCGCAACAATCGCCGGGCGATTTCAGGTCGGCAACAGAAGCGAACTCTGCTTGTCACGGCGGCGCTGCACCGAGGATGGAATACGCATGGCTTCGCGGTATTTCGCGACCGTGCGGCGGGCAATATCAATGCCCGATTCGCGCAATCGTTCCACGATGGTGTCGTCGGAGAGGATCGCGGCGGAATCTTCGGCGTCGATCAGCTGCTTGATGTGATGACGGACGGCTTCGGCCGAATGCGCCTCGCCGCCGTCGGCGGAAGCGATCGAGGCGGTGAAGAAATATTTTAGTTCAAACGTGCCGCGATTCGTCGCCATGTATTTGTTGGCGGTGACGCGAGAGACCGTCGATTCATGCATCTGGATCGCATCCGCCACCGCCTTCAGATTGAGCGGGCGCAGATGCGCGACGCCATGGGTGAAGAAGCCGTCCTGCTGACGCACGATTTCCGTCGCGACTTTCAGGATGGTGCGGGCGCGCTGATCGAGCGCGCGCACCAGCCAGGTCGCGTTCTGCAGGCAATCAGTGAAATAGGACTTGTCACCGTCCTTGCGGATCGTCCTGGAGAGCTCAGTGTAATAGGTCTGGTTGACCAGCACGCGCGGCAACGTGTCGCTGTTGAGCTCGACATGCCAGCCGCCGTCGGGCCCGGGCCGCACATAGACGTCCGGCACCATGGTCTGCATGCGCGACGCGCCGAATTTCAGGCCAGGCTTTGGATCAAGCCGACGGATCTCGCCGATCATGTCGGAGATGTCTTCGTCGTCGACGCCGCAGAGTTTTCGTAAACCGGCGACGTCGCGCTTGGCGAGCAGATCGAGATGCTCGACGAGCGCCTGCATCGCTGGGTCATAGCGGTTGAGCTCGCGGAGCTGGATCGCCAGGCATTCGCTCAAATTGCGCGCGCAGATGCCGGGCGGATCGAATTTCTGCAGCACCGAGAGCACCGATTCGACGTCGGTCTGCGATGCCCCCAGCCGCTCGGCGGCCTGGCCGAGATCGGGCGGCAGGTAGCCGGCTTCATCGACGAGATCGATCAGATATTGCCCGATCATGCGCTCGGCCGGCGCGGTGAAGGCGACCGCGAGCTGCTCGGCGAGATGATCCGACAAGGTCACTTCGGCAGCGACGAACGCCTCGAGATTGTAGTCCTCGTTGCCGGACGCGCCGCCGCCCCATTCGGTGTAGGTGGTCGGCGCGGCATCCTGGGCGTTGCGCGCCGCGGCTTCCGCCGGCTCCTCGGAAAACACATTGTCGAGGCCGGTATCGAGCGTCTGCTCGATCTCGGCCCTGGTGCCGAGATCGCGGCTCATCCATTCTTCCTGGGCGGGCTCAAAACCCGCCTCAAACCCCTCGCCGCCACCGGCCGCCTCGGCATGGCCGGCGGAAAATTCCTCGCCGTTGAAGCTGGCGCCCTCGTCCTCGCCGGAAAATTCGGCCCGTTCGGGGGTCGCTTCGCCCGCGACCGGCGGTTCCGGGCCATCGCTGGCCCGCTCCAGCAGCGGGTTTCGCTCCAGTTCCTCCTCGACAAAGGCCGACAAATCGAGATTGGAGAGCTGCAGCAGCTTGATGGCTTGCATCAGCTGCGGCGTCATCACCAGTGATTGCGACTGGCGGAACTCTAATCTCTGGGTAAGCGCCATGGAGGCAAGAACGATCCGTGAAAACTGGTCCGATTCTTGCTTAGCTTAGTCCAAAGCCCTTGTACACGGCTTGACTCATGCAATTTTTGGGCTAGAGGCGCGCTTCCCGGAAAGTGGTTACCGGATTTTTCGCTGCGCTGCGATACAGACTATAGCCGGAATTCCTCGCCAAGATAGAGCCGCCGCACGTCCGGATCGGCAACAATTTCGTCGGGACTGCCCTCGGTCAGAATTTCACCGGCATAGACGATGTAGGCGCGATCGGTCAGCCCGAGCGTTTCGCGCACATTGTGGTCGGTGATGAGAACGCCGATGCCGCGATTGGTGAGATGGCGCACGAGATCCTGAATGTCGCCCACCGCGATCGGATCGATGCCGGCAAAGGGTTCGTCGAGCAGCATGTAATTCGGACGCGTCGCAAGCGCGCGCGCGATTTCAACACGGCGGCGTTCGCCGCCGGAGAGCGCAATCGACGGGGTTTTTCGCAAGCGCGTGATATTGAATTCGTTGAGCAGCGAGTCCAGTTCGTGCTCGCGCTTCTTCTTCGACGGCTCGACGACCTCGAGCACCGCGCGGATGTTCTGCTCCACCGTCAGCCCGCGGAAGATCGAGGCTTCCTGCGGCAGATAGCCGATGCCTAGTCGCGCGCGCTGGTACATCGGGAGTTGCGTGACGTCGTGACCATCGAGTTCGATCGCGCCGCGATCGGCCTTGATCAGCCCGGTGATCATGTAGAACACCGTGGTCTTGCCGGCGCCGTTCGGGCCGAGCAGACCCACCGCCTCGCCGCGGCGCACATAGATGCTCACGCCGCGCACGACCTGGCGCGAGCCAAAGCTCTTTTCCACGCTATGCACAGCCAGGTAACCGGGGCGCCGCAACAGCTGCGGCCCACCCGAGCCGTTGCTCTTCGCCTGGGGTTTGGCTTGTCGCGCCGGCTTGGCGGGCTTGGCGCGCGCTTGCGGCCTGGGCTGCTGCGGATGTTCGCGGGAAGGTTCTCTCGGGTTCTCTCTTGGATGTTCCCTCGGAAGCTCCGCAACCGGCGGCGAGCGCGGCAGATCGGCGCCCGGCATCGGCGCCTCGCGTGCGATCGGCGGCGCGTCGCGAACGGGGCTCGTCAGCATGTTGCCGAAGGAATCGGCGAGTGCGGTGATGTCCCCGCGCGAGCGCGCAAAGCCTTTGCCCCGCTTGGCAGGGCGCCGCCGGAACATGCCGAGTAAGTCCACCATCCCCGCTTTGCCCAGGCCTGGCGCATGATCCGGAAAAGTGGAGACCGGTTTTCCGGAAAGATCATGCGCAAACAAGAATCTAAGAGGCGTCCCGCCAGCCGCACGCAGCGGTTTGATTCGCTGGCCCAGCATGAAGCAAGGGATGCCCGTTGCCCAGCGGAGCACCCCAAATCCCCGGGCGTAGATACAGTCTCGCAGCCAGCGGTTCAACCTCGCCGCACCGCACTATCTAACAAGTGACTGATACTATTTTGGTTTATTTGGATTGAGGGCCGGCAGCGCAGAACCGCCGCCCGGCTTTGGAGTGCCGCAATCGCCTCCGCCGCCCTGCGGGAGTAGAGCCTGCACCCTGCCGCTGTCGGACTCCACCCGCGACACGCCGGTCGTCATGTCCACCATCAGGCGGTCGCCGCGCAGCACGTTCTTGCACTGGGTCAGCACCACACCGCCGAGCATGGTGATCAGGTTGCTCTTGGTATCGAACACCGCGGTCTCGCCGGTGACGACCTGGTCCTTCTGGACCACGACCACATTGCCGCGCGCTTCCAGCCGCTTGATGGACGACGCGCCGCCGGGACCCGGAGCCGCCGCCTGCATCGGCGCGCCGGCCGATTTCGCGCCGGCCTTGGCGTTGGCGGGCGGCGGCGTCGACCCTGATCCCCCGCTCGATTCGTAAAACACCACCAGCGTCTTCGACGTCATGGTGGTGTCGCCCTGCACGACTTTCACATTGCCGGAGAAGGTCGCTTCCTTCTTCTTGTCGCGCATTTCGAGCGAAGCGGCTTCGATCTGGATCGGCTGGTCGCGATTTTGCGTAAAGCCTTGCATCGCATTGGGCACGCCCTGCACCGTGGTCTGCGCGTGAGCCTCGAACGCAGCAGCGGCCGACGCAAGCAAGAGCGCCGCTGCGATGGCGCGCCCTGCCCCCGGCTCGATGCCGCGTCGAAAAAACTGCGTCATGGGACTCATTTCGAGTTGGCGGACTTGCCGTTCGTCTTCGCTTTCGGCGGCGGCGTGGGCTCCGGCGCGGCCTGCGAGGCGTCGTCGGTGTTGAAATGGTCGAGATTCATCACGACATTGCCTTCGAAGCGGATGATTTCGCCGCCGTTGATGATGCGCAGGCGATCGGAGGACAGCGTGCCGTTGGTCAGCTTGACGTCGACATGCTGATCGGAATCGACGGTGTTCTTGACCATGTCGACATGGGCCTGGGTCAGCCGCGCTTCATAGCCGGTCGTGGTCTGCAGGAAGATATCCTTGTACAGATCGAGCGTCTGCGCCTTGTTGTCGAACATGCCGGTGAGCGAATCCAGGAACAGGGTCGAACCATCCTGCATCAGAAGCTTGGTCCGGAGCTTGTTGAGCTCGACATGATCCGGGTTGGTCACGTCCTGCACCGCGGTCTTGGCCCACATTTCGTACGGCCGCTGGTCCGGCGTATAGCCGGACAGATGCGGCGCTTCCATCGTGATCTTGGTGCCGGATATGGCCAGGTTCCCCATGTCCAGCGGCAGCCCATGTATGTTTATGCGGAACGGATTGAAGATCGATATCCCGATCACACTCGCCATCGCCAGCCCCACCGCGCCCGGCACCGCGATGCGCAGGATCCTCACCATGCGGCTGTGACGCGCGGCCATGGCAAAGCGCGCCTCGAGGCTCGCCTGCTGATAGGCTGGATTTTGGACCGAATTCACGGCTGCTCCGACGCACGAACAAGCGCCATCATACCCGGCCCGGCCGGACAATGCAGCCTGCGACAGGCCTCACGAACATGTCCGAAACGGGGCGAATTGCCTCAGTTTCGCAGAACGAGGTGAATGAGACGTTCGTTCACGAATGCGCGAAAATGTCCTCGGCTTCCCAGCCGGAAAGATCGAGCGTGGCCCGCGACGGCAGGAAATCGAAGCAGGCCTGCGCGAGTTCGGTGCGGCCCTCGCGCGCCAGCATCGCATCGAGCCTCTCGCGCAGCGCATGCAAATGCAGCACGTCGGAAGCGGCATAGGCGAGCTGCGCTTCGCTCAGCGAGGACGCGCCCCAGTCGCTCGATTGTTGCTGCTTCGACAGGTCGATGTTGAGCACCTCGCGCACGAGGTCTTTCAGGCCATGGCGATCGGTGTAGGTGCGCGTCAGGCGCGAGGCGATCTTGGTGCAATAGACCGGCTGCGGCATCACGCCGAAGGCGTGATAGAGCGCCGCGATGTCGAAGCGGGCGAAGTGAAAGATCTTCGTGAGCTTCGGATTTGCCAGCAGCGCTTTCAGATTTGGCGCATCCGTGTGCCCCTTCGGAATCTGCACCACATCGGCGCTGCCATCGCCGTTCGACAGCTGCACCACGCAGAGCCGGTCGCGATACGGATTGAGCCCCATGGTCTCGGTGTCGATCGCAACCGGTCCGGTATAGCGGGAGAGATCGGGCAGGTCGCCGCGATGCAGGCGTACGGTCATTGCTTTCTTGAGCCCCGTCGAATCGTGTGGATCGCAACTGTCGCCCGTCGAGGAAAGCGAGCGGCGAACAGCATAGTTCCTGCCGTTTAACATAGCGACCGGCGGAATGGGGAACCTGCCATAACAAAAAATTGGCTGTCTCACCGGCCGCGTTGCGGATATCGCTGCGCCGCCCTCCCCCAAACGCTCGCGCGGCAGCCTATTCAACGAGGAATCATGACTGAACAGGCCCTCACGGCACCGATTGGCGATCAGCAGGAACTGCGGCGCGGATTTTCGCGCTACCAGTCGTTCCTGGTCGCGCTTCTGGCATTCGTCCAGTTCACGGTCATCCTCGACTTCATCATCATGTCGCCACTTGGCGCCATCCTGATGCCCGCACTTGACATAACGGCCGCGCAATTCGGCGTGGCGGTTTCCGCCTACGCGTTCAGCGCGGGCATTTCGGGCGTGCTCGCGGCAGGCTTTGCCGACCGGTTCGACCGCAAGCGTCTCCTGCTGTTTTTCTATGTCGGCTTCACCGCCGGAACGGCGCTTTGCGCCCTCGCACCGAATTATCACCTGCTGCTGCTCGGCCGGATCGTCACCGGACTTTTCGGCGGCGTGGTCGGCTCCGTCGTGCTCGCCATCATCACCGACCTGTTTGCCCTGCATTTGCGCGGCCGCGTGATGGGCTTTGTGCAGACGGCGTTCGCGGCAAGCCAGGTGCTGGGAATTCCCGTCGGATTGCTTCTCGCCAACCACTGGAACTGGCACGTCGCTTTCGGAGCGATCGTTGGGTTGGCGATCGTCGTGATCGCGGCCGTCCTGGTTCTGATGCGACCGGTAGATGGCCATCTGAGGTTCAAACAGGACAAGAACGCGTTTGCTCACCTGCTCGCAACCGTCAGCGAGCCCAGCTATACGCTGGCGTTTGGCGTGACCACCCTGCTCGCGACCGGCGGCTACATGCTGATGCCATTCGGCAGCGCCTACACCGTGCACAATCTCGGGATCGACATCGTGCACCTGCCCACGATCTATCTCGTGTCCGGATTGTTCAGCATCTTCACCGGTCCTCTCGTCGGCCGGGCCAGCGACGCGTTCGGCAGATTTCCGACCTTCATGTTCGGCACGGCCATGTCGATCGTGATGGTGCTGATCTATACCCATCTCGGCCAGGTGGGCCTGACCATCGTCATCCTGGTCAACGTCCTGATGTTTGTCGGCATCTTCTCCCGCATGATCCCGTCGCAGGTGCTGATCTCGGCGATCCCCGCGCCGCAGCAGCGCGGGTCGTTCAGCGCCATCAGCGCCTCGCTGCAGCAGCTTTCCGGCGGACTCGGATCGGTGTTCGCCGCCGCCATCATTGCGGAAAATGCCGACGGTTCGCTGCGGCATTTCGACCGCCTCGGCTACGTCGTCGTCGGTACGTCACTGGTCGCGCTGCTCGCGATGTACTTCGTGCAAAGGCAGGTGGCGAGCAAGACAGGAGAGGCGGTCGTTTGAGGATTTTCCCCGATAGCTCGCCATCCCGATCGATTGCGGCTATGCGCCTCAAGTCCTCGCCGGGCGTGCACGCCACCAAAGGAGTGCGGCAGTCAGCGCGAGCAGCACCAGCGCCAGCGGGTGAAACACTGGCGGTGTGACGCCATTCAGCGACAGCACGGTCATATCAAACAGGGGCAGCGCCGCGCTGATCGAAAGCAGAATGGCAAGCGGCCGCCATTGCCTCGACAACAGGAAGATCGCGCCGGAGACCGCGATGACAAGGTTTCGGGACAAGTAGACCCGGTAAAACAGCGCGCCGGTGGCGTCCGATACGGCCGCTCCGAACCGCGCCGAGGCCTGTTGCGGATCAATCAGGCCACGCAGCGACAGAAGCGCGAAGCCGAGCAACAGCAGCACGGTCAGGACGATCGCCGCAACATCAAGCCCTCTCTTCATGTTCGCGTCTCCCTTGATTAGCCTGGCCTACTTTGCGCGCAGCTGGGTCGTGGGTTCTCGATGATCATACTATGTCGGTTGACCTACTTATTATGAAGGTCGACATACCGATTTGCAAATTGTATTTTCGGGCATGCCAAAAACTACTGGTTCAAAAGGGAAAACGCTGGCTGCCGCGGCAAAGCTGTTTCGCCGGCAGGGGTTTCACGGTACCACCCTGCATGACATCCTGGCGGCCAGTGGCTCGCCGCGGGGATCGCTCTATTTCCACTTCCCCAAGGGCAAGCAGGAGATTGGCGAGGCTGCGCTGACGCTGGCAGGCGAGGCGGTGCGGCGGGCCATTGCGCAGGTGGCCGATAGTTCCGAGAGCGCGGAAATCTTCGTGACGCGGGTGGCGCGCGGCATGGCGGCCGACCTCGAAAAGTCGGGTTTTGCGGAGGGCTGCCCGATCGCGACCACCGCGCTCGAAACGTCAGCGCAATCCGAGGTGCTGGCCGCGGCGACGCGCGGCGCCTTTCAGAAATGGGAGGGCGAAATCGCCCGCGGGCTGCAGCGATTTGGCATGAAACCGGACAAGGCCGAGCTCACCGCAACCACCGTGCTTAGCCAGCTTGAAGGCGCGCTGCTGCTGGCGCGGACCTATCGCAGCCTGGAGCCAATGCTGCGCGCCGAAGAGGCGCTGAAGCTGTTGGTGCAAACCTGAAGGTCAGGCGGTTTTCGGATCCAACGATGTCGGCGGCTGCAGGCCGGGGCTGTTGGCCCAGCGGTCGAGATTCTCGATGACTTTCTCATGGCTCGGCCGGCGCGGCTTGGGCGGCTTCGGCTCTTCCGAGAGTTTGCGAGGCAGTTTGATTTCCTCTGTCATGGCCGTTCTCCAAGCCGGCATCATGCCGCGCTCACACGCCGATATCAATACCTAACTCATTGGTTTTATTGGATGAAATTGCTAATTTGACGGCAGCGGCTGGATTCATGGAACCAACGCCCACTTACAAAGTTGAGTAAATTACTCAATCGGCAAATTTTGGGTGTTTCCGATGAAGGACATGAGGGATGAAAGGCTGCAGGTGATGCTTTCGCCGGAGGAACTCTCGGCCGTCGACGATTTTCGCTTCAAGCACCGGATGCCGACCCGCGCCGCGGCCGTGCGCGAGCTCTTGAAGCTCGGGCTGACGGTGACCACCAGCGACGGGAATGCCGGCATGAAATCCAGCAACTACGGCGTCTTCAGCCGCGGGCAGGACAGCCACAGGCAGAACGGCGACAGTCCCGAGGACAACGCATAGAGCTTTGCGCCGTCTGCGCCTCCACCGCTCCCTGGTTTGAAAGTGGTGGTGCCCAGGAAAGGATTGTCGCCCTGCACCAACAACGGAAGCAAAATCAAGAACTTACCGCCACACCGGACCGACGCTTTGTACCAACTAAATGTGCCGAGGTCGAGCCGTCAAACGGAGAAGGACTACGCTCACCTTACGCTTATGCCGTTCACGCGGCAGGGCATTGGTGCCAGTGGACTAGGAGCTGCGCGAAGCGGCGTGGCATCTTTCGCCTTCCACCTAGAGAGGAGGGCAATTCCACCTAAAAGCAACGAGCTGCGCGCCTAGGCTGATGCCGGTCGGCGCGAGCTCCTACGCAAGTTGGTTACTTGGCGAGGGCGACACACGGCGTCAGATCGTGACCGGCCCGCCGGAGAGCGGCAAGTTGGCGCTGATGGGACGGCTGGCAACGCTGTCCGATCCAAGCCTTACACGTTAAACCCCGCCGCTGGGACACCAGGAACTCAATATGCGCTAAGTCCGCCAGTCGGCCGCGCGCCAGCCGACTTATCTTCTGGGCCGCACGGATCCATTGGGCTAAATTCGCGGAGTGAGGCGAGCAGATCAACGAGCGCGCTAGCCCGGATATCTCACCCAAATAGGCGCATCGGGACGCCGAATCAGCGAAAGTAGTTGTGCAGCAACATCTTTCGAGCGATTCGAGGAGCGCCCCGATGCGGACAGAGTGTAGCGCGGATTTGTTTGGATTTGCAGCTGTTGAAGGACGCGAAGTTGTGGGCGGATTCGACGGTGGGGCGATCACCTCGGATGCTGGAGCGCTGCTTCTCGGGGCGGCAGATCGTGCGATCAAGCTGACGGAGCGGTTTGCCGCGTGCTTCCACGACACACGCCGCCAACATCTGATCGAGCATGAGGTCGTAACCTTGCTGACGCAGCGGGTGTTTGGGATCGCGCTTGGCTATGAGGACCTCAATGACCACGACGAGTTGCGCCACGACCCGATGATGGCGGTGCTGGCGGGCAAGCTGGCAGCCAGACGCGAGGACTGCGCGCCGGTTGCCGGCAAGTCGACGCTGAACCGGCTGGAACTGAGCCGGTTGCAGCCGACGCGCTATCATCGGATCAGTCACAATCCGATTGCCATCAAGCGGCTCCTGGTCGAGCTGTTCGTGGACGCGCATGAGCGCCCACCGCAACAGATCATCCTCGATCTCGATGCGACCGACGATCCGGTGCACGGGGAGCAGGAGGGACGCTTCTTCCACGGCTATTACGACTGCTACTGCTACCTGCCGCTCTACGTGTTCTGCGGACGCCACCTGTTGGCGGCCAAGCTGCGGCCGGCGAGCATGGACGCGGCGGCGGGAGCGGCGCAGGAGGTGGCGCGTATCGTCGCGCAGATTCGCCGCCGCTGGCCGCACGTGCGCATTCTCGTTCGCGCCGACAGCGGGTTTGCGCGGGAGGAACTGATGGCTTGGTGCGAAGCGAGCGGCGTGGACTTCTTGTTGGGCTTGCAGAAGAACGACCGCCTGATTGCCGAGATCGCAAGCGAGATCGTCCAGGCCGAGGCGAAGAGCCGGCGGACCGGCAAGCCGGCGCGGTACTTCAAGGACTTCCGGTGGACGACGCGCCGCAGTTGGAGCCGCGAGCGCCGCGTTGTCGGCAAGGCCGAGTTCACCGAGGACGAAGCCAACCCGCGCTTCGTCGTGACCTCACTCAAGCGAGCCGAATGCAAGCCCAAATATCTTTACGAAAAACTCTACTGCGCTCGCGGCGATATGGAGAACCGGATCAAGGAGTGCCAGCTCGATCTTTATGCCGATCGCACCTCGACCGCCACGATGCGCGCCAACCAGCTGCGTCTGTGGTTGGCATCGTTCGCCTACGTCCTACTCTGCGCCGTGCGCCGGATCGGACTGCATCACACGCCGTTTGCCAACGCGAGCTGCGGCACCATCCGTCTCAAGCTGCTTAAGATCGGCGCGCTCGTGCGCGTCAGCGTCCGCCGCATCAAGATCGCGATGGCATCGAGCTGTCCGGCGGCAGAGGTCTGGGGCTGCGCGGCCGTCCGTCTCGCCGCCGCCAGCGCTCGCGGCTCGCCCGCCTGACACGCGCCGCCGCAGCGCGGAACAACTGCGGCATTATCCCAGGCCCACTGAGACCAGTCCTTCGCTGCCCCCCCCGCAGCCCAGCAAAATCCCAGGCTCCGCTCGCGTCCCCCGGACGCAACGAGCCTGCACATCCCCAAAAAGCCGACTTGCCACCGCGCAATGCGCCCCGATAGTGCAAAGATAGTGTGAGATATCCGGGCTAGCGGGCCGGCGTAGTCCGCGCCGGTGGTCGCAGGCACGCCCAGGCCACCCCCAGTTGCAGGCGGTTCGGCACCAGATCGACGCCGGAATATGTCGCCGTCGCCCGCGCCCCCGAGGCGACTAGCCCCGCCCGCGCGGGATCGTTGTTGTCCACTAGGACAATTGCCGCCTTTCCCCGATGGCGTTTAGGTTCCGCTGTCCAGACAGCGCCGCTGATCGCAAAAGTAGACGCTTGGGCCAGCAAGCAGGACGACCAGTCTGTCCTAGAGAAGCCATCCGCCGTGTGGTCGAGATTGGCGTGAAAGCGAAGAAATGACCCACGAAAGAGCACGGCCAGCACTCAATCTAGCGATCGCCGCTGTCTTGGCGACGGTTCTTGGTGGATGCACGAGCGGCTCGCAGCAGGCCGCCTTACAAGAGCCTGGCATTGCCCCGGAGACGCCGGCGACGATCCGGGCTGATCAAATTGTCGGCCGCTGGGGCGTGGCGTCTTATCAGGATCCCAAAGACCGGACACGGGTTGAAGCTGCGGCTAAAGCACAGTGCAAACTGCCCTATGTGATTACGGCGGGCGCGTCGGGCGGCGTGGTGATGCACCTTGCCGACGAGGCAGCGCCACAAGATCTGCGGCTAAAGGGCGGTCCAAGCGGAAAAAACTATATCGGTCCGCCCGGACCTGCTGGTGGAGAAAAGGATCGCGAAGTCGTTTCCGTTGATAGTCGGTTGCTGATAATGCGATTTGTCGATCCGGATGCGGCCAAGCGCTATGGCAATATGGTGTACGTCCGCTGTACGTGATGATGGCACTGCCTTATCTTACTCGCGCGCTCCAAATGCGCCGGCTTGTCCCCGAAGGCGAAGAAATGACACTGGATGAAAAGATCGCTGCGCTCTTCCGCAAAGGCTCACCAAATTCCGCCGACGCGGAGCCGGCGCCTTCCATTGACCGCCCGGTTGCAGAAGAAGCTGCGTCTGAAGCTGCTGTAAGCGAGCCCGCGGGCGAAGAAGGAAGCGAGCGGGTTGACGACACTCCCCCGTTGGCTTCAGTCCAAATGATTTGAAGACCTTGATTGAAATGGGACTGGTCGAAATGTGCGACGACGCGCCTATGCTTACCAACGAAGCTCATCAAGCACTTGATCAATGAATTCCTTTTGACAACCATTGGCGCGAGACGTTTCCTAGGGATCAGTTTTAATTCCAAATCGATTTTGCGCGGTGAGTAAGTTGATGAGTCCGCAGCTCGGAATCGCAGGTAGAATTTTGGCGGGAAACACCGTCACAAAACGACTCGTCTTTCATATTGGCGGCTACGATCCAATCACATCACCCGACTTCGCGCGAGAGCGCTTTATGCGCGAAATCGCTCGGTTTCAACGTACGTGGTCGGTAAAAGCTCTTGTCGAAGACTTCCGGGATGGCGCGGATCAGAGACAGTGGAGCGTGACTACGACTGGACCAAATTGGCGAGTTCAAACGGACTATCATCTTGTTCGGTGGGACGACGTAATTGACAGCTTTAGAGATCGAGCCACCGGCACCCGGATCGCTCTCGGCATCATTGCTTTTTGGGATTTCGTTTTTGCCGGAGCTCTTTGGGCCTACTTTCGTGCCAATTGGGGCTATGCGGCTTTCTTTCTATACCCCTATGTTACGTTTGGGCTCCTTATGCTGGTCGCGCTTTCAATTTGCATCTTTGTTTTCAAAATCGGTGGTTCAATCCTTGTCGCCATCGGCATTGGCTTGCTCGGATTTACAGCGGTTATGGCCGGCCCGTGGCACTGGCTGCACATAGGCAGCCTTTTCGACGATTGGATCTTTTCGCGCGAGTACGTTCGGTGGGGTAATTCAATCATAGAAAAGAGATTGGATAAATTGGCTTCTGAGCTCGTCGCTGCTGCGAGCAACTCTGATGCCGATGAAATTCTGATTGTTGGCCATAGTCTGGGCGCTGCACTTGCGGTTGATCTCCTCGATCGCGCGTCGAAATTGGACAATGCGCTCGGCCGGCGCAAAATACCCTTGACGCTCATCACGATCGGATCGTCTGTACTCAAGATCGGGTTGCACCGCGGGGCAACACGCTTTCGCGCAGCAGTGGCGCGCGTCGCCCAGTCGCCCGGCATCTTCTGGGGCGATTATCAGGCTCGCGTTGATATAATGAACTTTTATAACACCAACCCAATGGCTGAGATGGCGTTGTCGACTGAAGACGGGCCCGTTGTCAGGCTCGTCGAAATTGGTCGAATGCTTGAACACGCGACGTATCGACGTTTCCGCCCCGAGCTGCTTCACGATCTGGCCGCCGGGCGCCCGAAATTCCCGCACATCGGCAATGTCGGCAACACACACCGGCAAGCACCAACACGCGGAGGACGGGCCAAGGTAAGTCAATGAGCTGCCGGGGCGGCTGCCACGCACTCGCCGGCGAGATTGTCAGCGCGGGTTATAGGAACGGCGAAGGCCGCTCGACGTTGGAAGTGCGAGGATGACGAGCCTCAGCACACTGACTTCAGGCGGGCCGCGCGTGCCCGCCTTCTTTTGGATGCAGCGCACGGCGGAACATCGCGGATTGCGGCCCGTTCTCAGAGCATGAGCCCTTCACCTGACGAGTTGCTGGTGAAATGCAGCCAGTGCGGAGCGTGGCCGATGTCGGTCGCCCCTAATGAAGGCCCTGCATTCTCCGGCCAGCTCACCTTCCGATGCCCGAAGTGCCGGCGGCTCGAGGTCTACAGGGTTGGCGTGGCGGGCCGGCTCATTCCAGTCACAGCGGGGGACCGTTGAACCATGCCGGAAGGACTTAAAAGCCTCGGGCTCGACGCTGCAATCCGACTGCGCTGGGTCCTTCGAAGCGGCCTTTGTCACGAGGCTCCAGCCCTGCCGGTTACCCGACCGAACCGCTCGTCAGCTACCAGATCAATCGACAATTCTCTGGGTGGATTCTTCCTCCACAAGTGATTCGCGCCTTCGGGGCGCACTGCCAACAAGAGACATTTCGTCAACCTCAATCGATCACCTCGTCCGCGCCCACGAGGAGAGACGGCGGGATCGTAAGGCCAAGAGCTTTGGCAGTCCTCGTGTTGATAGTGAAGTCGAGGCGCGTCGGGCCTTGGAACGGTAATTCGCCCGCTTGCGCTCCATTGAAGATGCGCTCGACATAGCCTGCTGCTTGTTGGCCAAGCTCTCTGAGACTGGGGCCGTAGCCAATCAGCAGGCCTTTCTGGGCGCCCTCGCGGAAGCCTCCAATGGTTGGTAATCCACTCTTCGCCGCAAGCTCGGCGAGCTGTTCGCTGTCGCGATATAACTCCGGGGTAGGCACGATCATGAGGGCCTCTACGCTTGCCCCACGCATGGCATCAAATGCGCCGGCATACGCGTTCGGGCTCTCGACCCAGATTTCGACCAGCTCAAGTCCGGCCTCGGCAGCAGCCTTGCGCAAAGGCAACATGCCCGCTTCCACGACCTTACGGTGATTGGAGAGCACTGCAATTCGGTGCACTGAAGGCAAGGCCTCACGAAGCAGGGACAGACGCTTGACCTCGAGTTCCGACGCGATCAGGCAAACGCCCGTGACGTTGCCGCCCGGGTGTGCCCACCTCTCGGCGACGCCGGTGCTGACCGGGTCCGAACCGATTGGTGAGGCGACAATCGGGATGGTGGTCGTCGCTGCGCGGGCCGCATGAAGCGCCCAATCGGATGCGGCGATGATGACATCGGCTTTGTCGCCGACTAGCGCTTGTGCCAGTTCCGGCATTTGCTCCTCCGTACCCACGCGAACATCGACAACCAGATTGCGGCCTTCGACAAAGCCGCGCGTCGCCAAGTAGGGCAGGATGACAGCACGGACAGCGTTGTCGTCACTGAGCGTGAGCAGGCCCATGCGCCAAATCCGTTCCGTAGCTTCTGCATATTTCGGCGAAATTGCTGCCAGCATCGCGCAAACGAGCACAACCCGCCTCATTTCGAACTCTCCTTTGTGGCTCTCCTCCCACCTTACCACTCCCCGCGATACGAGGAATGTCTGGTCAGACTCTGGACCTCTGGCCGCGTTATAGCCATGGCTGTTCATCCCCCAACAGCGGACTTTGCCCGTGTCAGTTCGCCATATCCAAAAAGTGCCAACGAAACACCGTGCTAGTACGGAATCCATTGCCAGCAGGGGGTCGCCGTGAGGTGGCCCCTTTTGATTCCGACCCTCGTGGAGGAGAATTATCCGAAGCCCAAGACGCGAGCGTGCCAATAGGACGCCGATTGGCAGGATCAAACCACGCAGCGGGCTGCTCCAAGGCTAGCGACCAGGGTGCGCCGCAAGCGTATCCAGCCGCACTTGAAATAATCCGACTTGCTTAAGGGCTGCGTGGCGCTCTGGTCCCGGAGGCAATCTGCGAACAGTGGTCAACAAGGCCGCGATCAGATTTGAAAGCTCATTGATCGCCGCGCTATTCGTCTCAGTGCTTTGGCTCATTCGCGACGTGCCATTCGTAGAGTAGTTGGTGAGCTCGGCTCACTAGCGCGTTAGAGTTGCTCTCTTGAGCGACTCCATCAGCTGCTGCGTGGAGAACGGCTTGGTTAAAAACGCGATGCAACCAGAGTCCAGCGCAGCCTTGCGTACGGCAGGGTCCTGGTTCCCGGTCATGAAAATAACCGGCACAGAATACCCAGCCGCTTGGAGACCATGCCTCAGCTCGATCCCTGACCCGTCGTTTAGGTTGATGTCGAGAATGACGCAAACCGCTTTTTCAAAATCGGTGTGGTTCTTGAAAGCCTCAGCAGACGAAAACAGGATGGGTTCGTACGCGTGCAGCCAGAGCAGCCGTTGGAGTCCCTCCAACATTCCTGGATCGTCATCGACAACTAAGACAATATTCCGGTCTTGCAAAAGCGCCCACCCACCTGGCCTGTTTCTTGAGCAAAGGCATTGCTCAAAGGAGTTCGGCCTATAAGCGGCTTCGGAGATACTTTAAACTTAAAATAGTTGTCGGATGCCGCCAGAATGTTGCTCTGGCAAGCCATCACAAGTGAGACAGGATGAGAAAGAGCAAATAGGCCCTGGAAGGCGCGCGGAAGCACGCTGCCGACATGGTGCGGTACGGTTCCGAATTTGGCCTATGGTCCCTCACGTCGCCTCGCGTAATGCGCATCAGCGGCTCTAAAGAATTTTCGTTCGTCACCCCAAAAAGACCTTCGCAACAGTATTCCCTTAAGAACAGACATCGTCAGCCAGGCCTGTCAGGTCCGAAAAGTGCCAAAGAGCGACATCGCCTTGCCTCATCCGATCATCTAGAATGTCGCAAACGCTGGACGGTCGGCGGACAATGGGGAAAAGCGCTGCGTTACTGCCGGTCGAGAGACGTTCACTATTTTGTCCCCTCGCTCTCCATCTTCTCGCGCGCCCTGAGATCGCGGGCGATCTCGTCCACGGGCGTCGCATTTGCAAGCTCGACGCTCTTGCGATCCTTTTCAAAGGGAACGTCCAGTCGTTCTGCAATCCTTTGCAGAAGATCAAGCGATTTCGTCGCTTCCTCTTCGGCAAGCAGGTTGATTTGCAGGTCGAGGTGATTCCTCCGCTCAGACGCCTGATCGATCGCATTCTGCCTGATGAGGACGCAGGAGGTGAGCAGGACGGCTTCGAGAGCCAACACAATTGAAAGGAGCGGAAACGGATACTCGTCGAATACCCAGCCACGCCTCGCGCTGATCGTGTTCACTACGATCCAGGCGCCGACAATGACGAATTGGAACGTCACGAAATAGATAGTGCCGACAAACCAGCCGATTGCATGAAACAGCCGATGATGCGGCAGCAATTTCGCTTCGTCTTCCTTCTCCACCCGGATAATCGACTTAATATTGCGCCGAGCCGGATTGGCCGTCGAGGGAATCGAATTGAGGTCCTGTGCCAAGCTAGCTGACAACCCGCTCGGCGGCACGGCGGGCGTTCTTTCCGGTTAGCTCGACCGTTTTGTCGCCGGCCTTTTCAGCCGCTGCGCGGGCTTCGCACTTGCCCCGGATATCCTCCAGTTCGTCGTCGGTGAGATGCTCGATGCCCACCATGGAGTTTCGCGCAGCGCCAACGCGAATGAGCTCGTCCAGCTTCACCTGAATTGCCGCGCTGTCGCGGTTCTGCGAATTCTGGATCAGGAACACCATCAGGAACGTGACGATGGTTGTGCCCGTATTGATGACGAGTTGCCATGTGTCGGAAAAGCCAAAGACCGGGCCGCTGACGGCCCATACGATCACGACGCCGACAGCGAGAATGAACGTGGACGCCCGGCCGGCGGCGAGAGAGGTCCGATTGGCGAGAGCACCGAAGAACCTCGAAACGGTCGATGGCTGGTCGGCCCTCTTCTGACGGTTGGACATGCTCGGCGACCTGTTCCGCTGTGATTGATCAAGGGTTTCGCCTGATAACGGCATGGAACCCGCCGGGTTCCATGCCGCGGCGCTGCTTGGGCCGTGTTGCCGGTCGACCGGGACATTCCTCAATCGCCACGCAGTCGATCGGCGGAGCCGTCATGGGTGAGCCGCGGACATCGGGGAAGCGCACCGTCGCTTCCGCCGTGGGCAATAGCCGACTCATCGACGTACGGGCACGGGAAACTCAATGTGAGACGCGCTCTAACACCCCCGGCAAATGCC
This sequence comes from uncultured Alphaproteobacteria bacterium, assembly GCA_963847045.1. Taxonomy (GTDB): domain Bacteria; phylum Pseudomonadota; class Alphaproteobacteria; order Rhizobiales; family Xanthobacteraceae; genus Bradyrhizobium. The sequence goes on from CAWJYQ010000013.1 coordinate 148,491, forward strand.
AGTGAAGGAGCTGACCTGCGGGCGACCTCGCCGGCGAGGCGGTGCCTTGCTACCCAAGGAACGCAATCGGACAACAATCGTCCGCGAGGGTGAACCCGCGATCCTGAACTTCGAGCAGATAAAAGAACCTTGCGGCGCAGTGGGACGAACGGCTCGTGCCAATCGACTAGTTTCGCTGTGCTGGTTTCAATCGGGCCGCGCCCCCAAAGAGGCGGCCCGTGCACGGCCCCGTCACCCCCCCCACTGAACTCACACAATGGTGGGCCGTGCTTTTGATCCTTCACGGTGCGTCCTCCGGTGACCACCAAGTTGGAAATAACTACTACCGCGATATCCGCTCCGAACGCCGTTTCAGAAATAAAAAGCCCGCGGCTCCGTGGCTAACGACACCTACGACCACACATCGCTCATCGCCACCGTGTTGCGCCGCTATTGCACCGCCCCAATCCCAAGCATGGGGACACGCGCCGACAACGCGCTCGATGTCGGTTCGCTGCTGTCGCTCGATGTGCCACGTCCGCCTACGTCAGCACCAGCCGTCCCACCGCCTGTCGCCGGCCCGCCCGCCCCTTTGCTGCCCACGACATTCGGCGCCGTGTTGCGCAAGAGCCTGTTTGGGTTTTAACGAGCCGATCCGTCGGCAATCCCGCGGCCGCCCGGCTACGGAAAAGGGCATCCAGGTCGGCGAGCGGTGGCCTCCGGGAGCCATTGCGCAAATCGACGATTGGCGCCATCAGCAATTAGACCTTCCTGGCCGGCCCGAAGCCATCCGCCGCCTGGTCGAGATCGGGCTGAAGGCGAAGAGATGATGCTGGCGAACTGCCGTGCAGTCTCGCTTCAAGATAGGGAACGTCATGACCAGGAAGCACCACAACGACGGTCCAACCTTCACACCATTGAGCGGAAAAAAGAAGCCTCGGCCTGCCACGCCATCGCTGGATCGCGAACGTGCACAGCAAGAGCAAGACATTCGGGACGCCGAAAAGCGGAAGCGTTTGGACAAAGTGCTTAAGGGTGATCGGACCGCATTCATTCAAAGAGCGGGCGCTCTGGGAAAGAAAAAGCGGGGGGAAGAATAAGGCCGGCTCAGTTGGCGAAGCTCCACACCCACGACGCGCTGTAGCTCGGCGCCGTTCCGCGCAGCGCTTGGGTCAGTACTGCTGCGTTTTTCGAATCAGTTCAAAGTGATCAGCTGCCTAAAATTGTTATCGGGGTTCCTTTGGTAGTCCGACTTTCATTTGGATTGTTGATCTCGGTGAGTTTGCTCCTGACTGCCTACTTCGGGACCGAGGCTTGGCGCCCTCAATATGAGAGCAGCGGACCGGGTCCACCATTCCGACTAGTCCGGCCACAGTGAACACGGAGGCCTTTTGAGATGATCCTCGAGATCCTCGCAATTGTTTTTCTGGCTCAGTGCGCAAACACGATTTCGCGGTGGATGGGACGACGGCGCGACGTGCTCTATTACGTCTCGAAATCAGATCATCCCTTGTGAGAAAATCCAGCGACGCGCTGTAGCGTGCAGCCCTTCCGTGCCCCAACTTATTGATTATTTGCGCTCCGCGGCGTGCCGCGGAATCATGGGCGATGCCCAGCCTTACCCGCCGCCGCTCCAACGATAGTCCGCAAGAGAGCTGGCGCATCTTCTATAGCGATGTGCCGGTCGGCTGGATCGGAATTCGATCGGGGGTGCCAGTCGGCTTTAATCAATGGGGCTGGCGTTGCGGATTCTATCCTGGCATGGAGCCAGGACAGCATCGCGATGGCTCGGCCAACACGTTCAGATCGGCGCGGGCAGCTTTTCTCTTCGCGTGGCGCCAAGTGCTGCCGTATCTCGATGAAGCGAACTTCGAGGCCTACCGGCGCGAGCATGCATTCCACAAATGGCGGCATCGCATGTGGAATGAAGCCCTGAAGATGCCGACCCAGATCGCCAGCGGACGGTCGAAGTGCTTCTGTGGCGCCGCGATCAACCTCAAAAACACCGAACAGCACGTCTACAAAGAGCACATCGACCTAAAATGAAATTCGTCGCCGCTCGCGCGCTTGCCGATCCTGATGTTGCTGCGCGCAAGCTGCTCGAGCTTGCCAATGCCTGCGAGCCTTACTTCGACAACCGCATCCTGATCGAGAAGATCAACGGACCATTCCTTTATGAACTGAGGGGTACGCCGTCGGAATACAAGGTTGGCCTTGATCGCGCGATCGAGAAAGGCTGGCTGGTGCTGCACGAGAGCGGTACTTTCGTACGCTTCACCCAGGCCGGCGCGGACCTCTTCGCTTAGGAACCATCGTAATGCGCTAGGACTTATTTCCGCGCACGGCTTGGTCCCCGCTAGGCCGTGCCTGCTGATGGGGCCCCAGGCTTGGAGAGGTGGCTCGCGTCCCTCTTGGGCTTGGGGCCTTCGATCGGCGGCATGGGATTCCGCCAATTAGGACTTCCTTCTGCCATCGAGCGGCCCTTTTTTACAGCCTGCAACAGGCACGCTAGATTTTCAAGCGGCCGCACCGCCGCGCGGCCAGGCAGCCGGGCCCCGTGTCTTCAAGTTACCCCCCGAGATACGGATGCTGGGCTGCCACCGCACCGCCATTGATTGAATGGCGGGACCGCGACTTTACTTGGTCAGTAGAAGGAACACTGTCGCTAGCGGGACACAGTGTCCCAGATTGAATCGCGATCCCAAGCAAGTCACCCTATATTTGCGCATGCCCCGCAAGCCCATCGAACTACCGCCCGCGGTCGCGCGCCGCTTCGTGGAAGACATGCGCGCCTTCTTTGCCGAAAAGAACAGCGTCAAACGCGACGAGATCGCCGCGCGGCAATTGCACGCGCTCAGGCAGCACTACGCCGGGAAGCTGAAGCTGATCGACGTGAGGGAGATGTTTGTGCAGATGAGCGATCACGCATGACCGTTTGGGTTTACATTAACACAGCCAAAGAGGTCGGCGACGTCGATCACCTGAAGGTCTTTGCTATAGAGCACGTCGGCCTGCGAATTGAGCTTCTCAAACACAGGAGAGATGTCTTGCATGCGCCGAATTTCGAGAAGAGCTACGTCGAGCTTAAGTTCGCGAGCCGCGATTTCGGTATCGCTCATCTCCAGCATCGTCTGGTCATTGCCTCCATTGAAAATGATCGCCAATCGGCGGAGCTCAGGGATAAGTTCGCGCAATATTTCGAGTCGCTTTCCTGCAAGATTGGTCGCCTGAAGCGACAATCCGGTCACGTTGCCACCCGGATTGGCCAGACTGGAGACAAGCCCGCTGCGCACGGGGTCGATCGCAACGGCAAATACGATGGGGATAGAACCGGCCGCTTGCCTTACTGCGGGAACGGCACTTCCAACGGTAACAATGACATCCACCCTCTGGTGGGCGAACTCTGCCGCTATTTCCGCGTACCGCTCGGTGCGGCCTTCCGACCATCGATACTCGATTGCAACTGTACGACCATCGACCCAACCGAGCTCGCGCAGGCGCGCCACAAAAGCCGCCGTCCAAGGAGCGAAGCCAGAAGGATTCGCCCCGAGAAATCCTATTGTCGGTAACCTTCCGGCCTGCTGGGCATTCGCCGCTACCGGCCAAGCCATCGCACCGTCGACGGCCGCCATGAAATCGCGCCGCCTCACGCAAGCCCCCTTGGCCCATCAGCAAACATTATGAGAACTCAATCAGGGCCAAAGGAAGAGGTTGAATCAACTCGCTAAGGTCAATAGCGCCGTTTTGGGTGGTCCGGTCACTTCCGGTCTATTCCGAACAACGGACATAATCAGACCCGCCCGGTTGGTCCGCTTTGTGCCAAAACCGGAAGTCGAAATCGTTTGATTGACCTATGCGGCAGCCCTCGGATTGGGTAGTTTGGTGCTATAATTTCCATGCTATTGCAGCTTTCCCGGGCCGGAGCGCACCCAAATGGTGAAGCGCGGACAAGCGGTGCGTAGATCTCCAACTAGAAGCAAGGCGCCAACGAAGGCCAAACGCGCGCCTGCGGATATTGATCTAAAAACAGAAGTCGCAACTCTCAGGCGCGAGCTGGCCGAAGCGTTAGAGCGGCAAACCGCTACTTCAGAGGTTCTTCAAGTCATCAGCAGCACGCCCGGCGAACTGGACCCGGTGTTTCGGAGCCTGCTGGAGAACGCGACGCGAGTTTGCGGGGCCAATTTCGGCACGATGCACCTCATAGAGGGGGACGTCGCTCGGCGGGCAGCGCTTTACAACGTGCCCCCCGCCTACGTCGATGCGCTTGAGACGCGAACGTTTCGTCCTCATCCGGAAAGCCCCCTTGGCCTGGTGATTAGTACCAAACAGGTGGTTCACACCGCAGATGTTCGGACGAACCCGGCATTCCTGGAGGGTAGTCCGCCATTGTCGCTGCTATCCAATCTCGGAGGGGCTCGGACGCTTGTCACAGTACCCATGCTCAGGGACACCAAGCTGGTCGGCACAATCACGGTCTATCGACAAGAGGTCCGGCCATTTACCGACAGGCAGATCGAGCTGCTAAGCAACTTCGCCAAGCAGGCTGTCATCGCCATCGAGAACACGAGGCTGCTCAAGGAATTGCGCGAACGCACCGAAGACCTGCGCAAATCCCTGCAGCAGCAAACCGCGACCGCCGATGTGCTGAAAGTCATCAGCCGTTCGACTTTCGATCTGCAGACAGTCTTACAGACACTTGTTGAATTCTGCGTGCCGACTATGCGAGGCGGACATAGCGAACATCTGGCGGCCGGAAGGCGCCGCCTTCCATCTTGCTGCAAGCTTTGGCATCCCTGGCAAAGACAAGGAGAGGCTGAAAAACGCAAAATATCTCGGAAGCATCGGTATTGAGCCGGGCCGAGGATCAATCGTTGGTCGAGTTTTGCTGGAAAGGCGAACAGTCCAAGTCCACGATATTCAGGCCGATCCCGAATACGAGCTATCCGAAGTTATACGCATCGGGGACTACCGGACGGTGCTGGGCGTGCCGCTCTTACGCCAAGGCGTTCCGATTGGAGTCATTTTCATTTCGCGCTGCACAGTTCAACCTTTTACTGACAAACACATCGATTTGGTCACTACCTTTGCCGACCAAGCTGTGATCGCCATTGAAAACGTGCGGCTGTTCGACGAGGTTCAGGCGCGCACTGAGGATCTGCGCGAATTGCTGGAGCAGCAGACGGCCACCGCAGACGTACTGAAAGTCATCAGCCGCTCGACCTTCGATTTGCCGGCAGTTTTGCAAACGCTTGTTAAATCGGCTGCGCGGCTCTGCGACGCCGAGAAAGCAAACATTACTCGTGAGAAAAATGGGGCCTTCTATCGCGCCGAGGCCTACGGGTTTTCTGCTGATTTTCAGGAATATGTCAAAGATATTCCGATCGAAGCCGAGCGAGGCTCGGCGTCCGGGCGCGCACTACTCGAAGGCCGGGCGGTACATATCCCCGATGTAAAGGCTGATCCGGAATACACTTTGACCGAGGGGCAGAGGCTAGGCGGTTACCGCACGGCTCTCGCCATCCCGATGCTACGCGAGGGGGTTCCGATCGGCGTCATGAATTTGACGCGCTCGGAAGTGCGTCCGTTCACTGACAAGCAGATTGAACTGGCCACGACGTTCGCCGATCAGGCCGTCATCGCTATCAAAAATGTGCTGTTATTCGACGAGGTTCAAGCACGTACGCGCGAGCTTAGCCAGTCGGTCGAAGAGCTGCGGGCGCTTGGCGAGGTCAGCCAAGCGGTAAATTCGACCGTGGACCTGGAAACTGTCTTGAATACTATCGTCGCCAAGGCCGCACAGCTCTCTGGTACCGAGGCGGGAACAATCTATGTATTTGACGATGCTGCCCATGAATTCCACCTCCACGCAACCTACGGAATGGACGATGCGATCATTGCCAAGATCAAGGATCGTCATGACCGTATCGGCGAGACGGCGGTCGGCGAGGCGGTAGAGCAACGTGTTCCGATCCAGATTCCAGACGTGAAGGACGATCCCAATTCACCCGTCCTCGATGTCATCGTACGTGCTGGGTTCCGCTCCCTGCTGATCGTGCCGTTGTTGGGTGCCGACCGCACCGTTGGCGCACTCGTCGTTCGGCGCAAGCGACCGGGCGAATTTCCGAAACACACGGTTGATCTACTTCAGACCTTCGCCGCACAGTCGGTGCTCGCGATTCAGAATGCGCGCCTGTTCGAAAGCGTGCAGACGCGCACGCGCGAACTGGCGAAATCGCTGGAAGACCTACGCACAGCCCAAGATCGGTTGGTCCAGACCGAGAAGCTCGCCTCGCTTGGCCAATTGACCGCTGGCATCGCGCACGAGATCAAGAACCCGCTCAATTTCGTCAACAATTTCTCCGCGCTCTCCAGGGAACTGGTCGATGAAGTAAGTGATGTAATTAGGCCCGTTGCCCTTGAAGAAAAAACGCGGAAGGAGTTCGACGAGCTGGCGCAAATGTTGAAGGGAAATCTCGAAAAGGTGGTCCAGCACGGCCAGCGTGCCAACTCCATTGTCAAGAACATGCTGTTGCATTCGCGTGAGGGGTCTGGTGAGCGCCGCCCGATAGACGTCAATGCCATCGTTGAAGACAGCCTCAATCTTGCGTACCACGGTGCGCGAGCAGAGAAGCAGGAGTTCAACATTAAGCTGGAGCGATCTTTTGATCCTTCTGCCGGAGTGGTCGATTTGTGTCCGCAGGAGATTACGCGCGTCCTTCTGAATCTGATTTCGAATGGTGTCTATGCGGCGATGAAGCGCCGGAGGGAAATTGGGGTTGACGGCTACGAGCCTACGCTGGCGGTTGCGACAAGAAGTCTCGGTGACAGCGTCGAGATCAGAGTACGCGACAATGGTGTCGGTATTCTGCCCGAGGTAAGGGAGAAGATATTCAACCCGTTCTTTACGACCAAGCCGCCTGGCGAAGGAACCGGTCTTGGTCTCTCATTGAGCCACGACATTGTCGTCAAGCAGCACGCTGGGTCGATCGAGGTCGATACCCGACCCGGTGAATTCACCGAATTCAAGGTCATCCTTCCGCGCATGGCAGCCACCGGCAAAGCAGGGGCAGACAAATGAGCTTGCTAATTCTTGTTGTTGATGACGAACCCGATGTTGAGGCGCTGTTTCGCCAGCAATTCAGACGCGACATCCGCGACGGCCGCTTCACGATGGATTTCGCGCAATCGGCAGACGGCGCGCTTAAACTGATCAGTGACGCGGCGGGGGCATCATTGATCCTGATCCTTTCCGACATCAATATGCCTGGAATGAGTGGCCTTGAACTATTGCCAAAGGCCAAGGCAGCGCGACCGGACGTCCCCATCATCATGATCACGGCCTATGGCGACCCGGATACCAGGCGAAAGGCTCTGGAAGGCGGTGCTGAGGCGCTCCTGACAAAGCCCATCGATTTCGTTGCACTTCGCAGCGAGATCGACAACCGTGTGGCAGGGGCTCAAGCCGAGGTCCGTTAAGGGAAGAACTCGGTCTGAGCAAATGTCTTTCGCGGTAGGGACGCGAGTTACCTCGCGCCCACCGGGTCGCCGGAGGCGGTCGCCCGCCCCCGGTTGGGAGATCTTCGGCCTATTCATTGAAGGAGAAATTGCGTGGCCGGTATGATTGCCGCACGGCTTCAGCAAAATCAATAAAATCAATGGCTTAACGCTTGCCCGATTGGCTCGTGTGTACCAGTGTTGTGCCCTGAAATCGAGCCGTATGGACTGATCGCAGTTCACAATTAAACCACTACCAGCTCCCCCAGCTGGGTCTGCTCCAGCAATCATTCATTCAGCTTGGCCCAGACGCGGGTCAGCGTGCCCTGCTGGCCGATCCGGGCCTCATCCTGGAACCAGATTTCGATCGGCTTGCCTTTGGCGCGGTCAGGCAGTTGCGCCGTGACTGTCGTGGCGAAGTTTTTTTAAACGTCTCCTGGGCTTCTTCGTCAGCCTGTGGGTGGCGGGGCCTTACCGACAGTTTGCGGTAGCCGAGCTTGGCGAGAACCTTCCCGACCGAACGCTCGTGTAGCGTGACACCGAAGCGCCGCTGCAATTCGTCGCGCAGATCGACCCGCCGCCAACGCACCACCCCGTGCACCGTGGGATCGGGGCCGGCCTCGACAAGCTCGGCCAATTCGGCCTGCTGCCGCGCCGAGAGTTTTGAGCCGGGACCTGGCGATTTGAGGTTGCGAAGCCCGGCCAGTCCCGCGGCGTTGTAACGGTGCACCCAGTCCCGCAAGGTCTGACGGTCCATGCCGCAGGTTTCGGCCGCCGCTTTGCGGTCCAAGCCATCGAGCACCAGCGCAAGCGCAAGTATCCGACGCGCCGCCGCACTATTCTTCTCTCCGCTCGCCGCCTTGCGAAGCTCCGAAGCCGTCAGATCAAGTCGGGTGATCGATACCGCCGCTCCCATCGATGCCGCTCCTCTCAAAAGCCAGCATCGAGTCAGAGTTTCACTGATTTGGGAATCCCTAATGAGTTCACAGTCTCGGGCCGTTGGTATAACAGATTGTTCCGCCTCGTCCTCGAATCCCATAATGGAAAGGCCCAGTGCCGATTCCGAAGAGAAGCACGAGCCCGCGAGCGACATCGACACTGTGGTGGTGGAAAGTCTGAAAGCGCTTGACCCCAAACGGCCGATTAGAGAAGCGGACGCATCTTGAATGTCGCTTATTGACTGCACACCCTAAACGGACTTTCCGTCGTGTAGTGTTTTGTCACGCAACGAATTTCGCCTGCGGAAACCCAACGAGCAACTGCGGAACTTTATCAGCGGGCACGGCTTTGCTGAATAAAAATCCCTGGCCCTGGTGCGCACCATACGCAAATGCAGCATCGGCTTGAGCGACATTTTCAATGCCTTCGGCGGTCACGCACAGATCGAGACCTTTGCAGAGACCGAAAATAGCTCGCATGAAGATATCGCTTTCGGAGCTTTTCCCCATCTCCTGGATAAACCGCTTGTCGACCTTGAGCTTATCGAACCTCAATTCATATAGTTGGGAGAGACCTGAATATCCGGTGCCAAAATCGTCAATAACGATTCGAACCCCTGCATTACGCAAGGTCCGAATGACGTGACGTGTCGCTTCGAAATCCGAGACAATCGCGCTTTCGGTTATTTCAGCCTCTAGCCGATAGGGCGGCAGCCCGGTATTGGCGAGGATCGTCAGGACATTTTGCGCAAAATTCTGGTCGCTGAGTTGCGTCGATGAAAAATTGAATGACAAGAAAACATCCTCTGGCCAGTTCGTCGCATCGCGGCAAGAATCGCCAAATAATTGCCCAGACAATACGTTCATCAAGCCCAACTCTTCCGCAAGCGGAATGAACGTATCTGGGCCGATTAGGCCGTTTATCGGATGGTGCCAGCGCGCCAAGCTCTCAAAACCGACAATCCGCCTCGTTCTTAAATCGACGATAGGTTGATAGTGGGGTCGAATGCCGCAGCCGCCAATCGCCTCGCGCAGATCCTTCTCTAAAAGGGCCCTCGCGCGGACATGTGCATCCATGTTTGGGTCGAAAAAGCAGCAATCGATTTTACCATTTCTCGCCCGCGAAAGCGCGACGTGGCCGCACCGGAGAAGCTCATCGACGGTCGTATGGCCACGGCCTACCTGCACGATCCCGATGCTTGCGCTGATGCTGTGATGTTCTATTCCGATTTGGACCGGTTTTTTGACGACCTCGAGCAACGCGCCGGCAACCCTCAGAGCGTTTTCCGGATCCATGCCTGCCAAACACAGCGCAAATTCATCGTCACCGATCCGCGCGAAGACGTCGCCTGAATTGGCGGTATCGCGTATTCGTGAGCCGATTTGCGACAGCGCTTCGTCACACCCCAGGTGCCCATATACTTCGTTGAGCTTTCTAAAATGATTGAGGCCGAGCAATAGGACGCTCATTGTTTTTCTTGAATTCTTCAGCGCAGTGCTCACCTCAATTTGAAACTGCCGCCGGTTTGGCAATTGAGTTAGCGGATCCCGCGTGGACGCCAGATAGGCATCTTGTTCGGCGGCAATCCGCTTTGCGCGTTCCCGTCTTTGGTCGCCAATGCGTCGCATGCTAAAGACTACCAACGCGACGCCGCAGAAATATAGTGGCGAAGGGGTCTCGATCTCAAGGCGGAGGACGTTTCGAAGAATCGAAAGTCCGCCCCATTCGGCGATCAACATGTAGGTCAGAAACGACATCGAGAAAATCACCAAGGCATCGGTTATTTCTCGAAAGATCGCTTTCGACAAGCCGATCGCGAAGAAACCCTTCAGCGCCTTACCCAAGCGACACCTCACTCAAACGGCGGACTTTAGAATAAGCCACGATGAGAAGATCTCCGTCGACTGCAGCGGTTGGTAATTGACCGTGAACCAATATTGCTGTTGATCAATTTCGTCTTCTGGCAGCCACACCGGGTTTTCTCAACTTCAGCTGGGCAGCGTAGCGCCGCTCTCTTAAGGCTGCGACAATTAGGATGTTTAACGATCTGTCAATTCATGAGTCGAAGTTGCGCAACCGGAGATCTGATGAGCTGAAATGTCTGGCAAGACGCAGGAACACCTCATCATGAGCGCCCTCGGACCGGATCTGCGATGTCTGTTGGGAAGAAACACGCGACAATGGCCGATTAATGCAGCCTCAAACCGGCTACCGGATCGCCGCGCTTCAGTCCTATCAGTCACTCGCTAGAACTTCGATCCATTCAAGGGATCGTAGGACGTCGACATAGCCGCTAAAATCATTTTCTCCCGAGGCAAGACCGAAAAAATGGCGGCTCTTCTCGTCTCTCATAGCCCGTCTGACGCGCTTCGCAAAAAGAGAAAGCTGGTCTTTCGGCGGCTGTTTACTCGCCCCTCTATCGTGATTGGATCGCCTATCAATTTGCGAACGTTGTTCACCAATGAGTTGCTTTTCTACTTCCGACCGCGTGTCTCTCCCAGACCTTCTATCCTTAGTGTTCCGCCTATTTCGTCCCAACTCAGGTGGCTGCTCCGGCGTAACGTAACTTTGAGTGCTCCGGCATCTACGGCACTCAAAAACATCATGGACAAATCCCGGCTTCTCGATCTCCTTGCAAGAGAATCGCATCTTAGCATTGCATCGAATGCAGAGAGGATCGTTTCTAAGTGGCTCGATCATGAAGCTATCCAAGCGAGAAGAAGCCACATGCTGAGCAACATGAAGCAGCCTCTACGGAATGTTTCAGCAACAAGCCGGACCCTAGAGAAAATTTCGTGCGCTCGTCCGAGAGCTACTAAATGTCACTCGGATTTTCTTCTAATTTCCGAGCAATGCTACCATCAATATCACCGCAGGGTACTGCGGGCTTTTGATCGTCGCGAAGTAGCATGTCAGCTATAATTTAAAAGTTCCTAAAGGGGGCGGGAAGACCTTCAATAGATGGCGCGTTTGTAGGCTGCGTTCATTTCGAACAACGCGTGATGTCGCTTATTGGCACTTAGCGGTCGCCAAGTCGGCACTCTCTCACATCCGCCATTGGGGGAAGAGCGGACATCGAGCAGGCGGGGGCGGCCACTTTTTTCCTCGCGGTGACGGGCGGAGCGGCGCGCATAGATCTTTGCACGCATTTTGCCGTGACAAACGGCAGGCAACCGCCGACAACCCTGCACAACCTCCGACGAAGCTCGCGCCACTGCGGCTCGTGTCGGGCAAGCGCCTTGCTCGGGCACGGGCAGCGTGTGGCGGCAAACCCAAATCGTTGGCGAGCAATAACAAGACTGGGTGCAGAAGTTCAGGTAGCGCATCAGCCCCGCCGCGCACCGCATTTCGCGGCCAAACCCACCATCAACCGGCAGCCGACGATGAACCGAGACGACGCACTATTCTGGCTTTCGCTCTTTTGGTTGGTCGCCTTCTGCGGTGTGGCGATCTGGCTGTTACTTGTACCTTGATGGCTACGAGCCGTTCTAACTGGGCCGAGCTCATCAACAAGGCGTAGCCGCGCAAGTCTTTCACATGAATTTGACGCTAACCGGAACCAAACCGCCACCTACCGCCGGCAACGGGGGTTGCCGTCGCCGATTTCTTGAATTCGCGCGCGGCCATTATGCTGGACTTCCCGCCTACATATCGAGCAGGTGCCCCAATAAGTCTAGGTTCTTAAGACATTTTTGCGCATCTTCGCGGTACGAATGGTCCGCGTAACGACTTGGCGCATCTGCCTATTTTCGACAACGTTTGAGCCCGGCCTACTAAGCCTAGCTCTGAATTTCGTTAACCATTGAGGCGCAAGTTCCTTCACTGAGACACCTCGTTTTTTCTTGTCGGTTTTTGAGACGATTAAATGGGACAGCGAAAAGCGGACCGTGTGCATTTTCAGCACGAGCATTCTGTTACTCTGATGGGAGTAGACGGTACATGGCGGCGCGCCTGCATTCTAAGAGATGTGTCAGCTTCCGGTGCAAGACTCGAGGTAGACGGTTCGACGGACGTTTTGAAATCGCGAGAGTTCTTCATGGTCCTTTCATCAATGGGCCTCGCATTTCGTCGGTGTGAACTCGTTTGGATCAACGGTTCATCTGCGGGCGTGCACTTCGTGTCTAACAATGCAAAAAAGAAGAAGGCGCCGCCGGTCTCGTGAACGCCGTACGACCCAGAAACATGCGGCTGATTTGTACGCGCAGCGTTCCTGCTCTTGATTCGGAGTCCCTCGAATTTCGACAAGCGAAAGAAGCGCTATTCCGTGACGGCAGTCGCTTCGTCCTTTACTTGTCTGATGGAGCACCGCACCCTTCATGTAGAGAGCGGCTAATTTCCCTCAGTTCCCGCGAAGCTTTGCTTTGGCTAAACGAAAACCAAGCGGAAGCTGGATCGTTCTGGGAGTAGCCTGGTGATTAGAGGTTGTATGGTTGTATGGGCGAATTGATTGAACTATCCTATCAGTGTTTCCCCGCCGGCTCATCGACACCCCTATCAGGGCCGGGTACTTGCTGCACACAGAGCGTCACAAGCCGGGCGCGGTGAAGCATGCGTGGGATTGCCTGAGGCGCGACGCCGCAAGGACATCCGCCCAGCACCATCATGCGGTTAAAGAAGAGATTTGAGCCGAGCGGCCCCCGGCACTCCCACTCTTGTTACGGAAGCGTCGCCGAGCCGCCTCTACATAGAGAGAGCTTTAGGGTTCATTAACCATAAATGGGCAGCTTCTATTGCGTTGATTCAACACCGGAGCCCACTTCATGGACAAGGAATTTCTCGCGGCTCTGCGCCGCCTCAAAAAACAGGCACAACACGCCGAGCAGACATTTCTGAGTTACTTAATCGAAATGGCTGAATTAGAGGCCAAGCATTTAAAGAAGGCTGCCTAAGGACCACGAAATTCGGTACTTGGCGCCGAAGTCCGCGAGGCTGAACGTCACTCCAGCGGTAACTTCAATCATCGAACGCCGATTGATTGGGACCGTTGACTCATTGCGGAAGTGGTCAATGACAGAACCCGTGTGCACCGCTTGCAATGTGCGCAGAAATGCCATTGCCTCAGAGCCCGTGACTAATTGGTATCAAATTTCATTTTATAAATGTCCGCGTTGCAACACAGTCCTACGTCTTGTTGAGCGCAAAGAGCCTCCGTCGAAGAACTTCGTCAGCAGGCGGCTTCGTAGACGCAAGCGCGTTAACTGAAAGACCGCCCAATTCCGGCTAGGCATCGCACAACCCACGACGGAGATAATCAAGCAGGCCTCGCGGACACTCAGCCGCGTGCGTTGCGGCTCTTGCCGTCGCATGAGCGGTGGAATCTGGGTTAACGTTGAACGGTTAGGTTAAAACGCGACTCGACTTGTGCCTAAGGCGTCCCACTACTATCGGTTTAGCTGCCGAACTCTTTTAGACGTGAGACGCCGTGTCAGACGAAATTAAGTGCGTAGCGTGCGGTGGTACTGGGGTGCAAATCATCAAGCAGCCATCAGAGCCAAGTAAGAGAACCATAGTTCGTTGCAAAGTTTGCGATGGAAAAGGTCGTATCAAGAAAACCGACAAATAAATCGCGTCAAAATCGGAAGGAGCGTTGGATTTCGCGCAATTTCGATAAGGGCGCAAGGCTGGGCTGCTAGAGGAACCACGCCACCTTCACAGTCGATGTCGCCTTGGCACGAAGCGGCCCGCCTCTTATGTCCGCCGTTCGGCTGATGACGGCGATAAACCGGACATCACGCGGACAGCCCAATTCGGTCGAGAATGACGACCCAAAATTGACATTGGAGCGTCGCGCTAATCCCGCTGGCGGAACTTATTGACGACCTAGAGTGTTGCTAACGAAGCCTCTGGCGCTGCCGGCCTTCCCAACCGCCGTCAATTAAGGTGGAGGAGCTGAGAGCTGGGTGCAAACAGATTTTAGCGCTTGCTGGGATCATGGTGGGCGCACTGGCGGGGCTCGCATTCACAGACATAGCCCAAGCGGGTCATGGCGGCGGGGGTGGTGGCGGTTTCCACGGTGGCGGCGGTGGTGGTTTCCACGGCGGCGGTGGCTTTCATTCCGCTGGCGGTTTTCGTGGCGGCGGCTTTCATTCCTTCCACGCCACGCCGAGCGGGGGACGCAGTTACGGCGCGCGCGGCTTCCAATCCCGCTCCGCCCACACCTACGCAGGTGGCAACGCCGCCTACGGCCATCATGGTCTGTCTGGCGTTTCGCGCAGCTTCGTCGCAGGAAACCGCGCCGTCTCGGGCCGCATGATGCAGCGCAACGCCGGTGCGGTGGGCCATGCGCTATCCTCACCTCAGATCAGGAGCGCTCTGCGCACACCCGGCGGGCTGCGCAATCCGATGACGCGCGCAGCCATCACAGCGGGGGTCGCGGGCGCGGCCTGGAGTCATCACAATGGTGGCTTGTGGTGGCGCCACGCCCATGGCGGCTTCGGCTGGGTCGGCCCGGTGTTCTGGCCCTATGCCTATTACGATTTCTATGACTACGCCTGGTGGGGCTGGGGCTATGACCCATTCTTCTGGGACTATGGCTATGGCGATCTCTATGCCGGCCTATTTGGCCCCTACGACTATGGGGCCTTGAGTGGCTATGCTGGCTATCTCCCGGGCTATGCCGGAGCAGCGCCGCGCGTGCGCTCTTCCAGAGGCTCGGAGGCGGAAACAAGCCTTGCCGATATGTGCGGCAGCGACAGCCGCGATATCGGTGGCTTTCCGATCGAGCGGTTCCGCGATGCGATCCAGCCCAATAACGAGCAGAGCGCCGCGCTCGACGATCTCGCCAATGCCTCGCACATGGCGGCTGAGACCATTCGCAATTCATGCCCCAAGGACGTGGCGCTGACCACGCCGAGCCGTCTTGCCACCATGGAGCAGCGCATCGAGGCAATGCGCAGTGCTGTCACCACTGTGCAGCCTGCGCTCGACAAGCTCTACGGGCTCCTAACCGACGAGCAGAAAGCCAGGATCACAGCGCTGACGGCGGATCAGCAGCCCGCGCCTCGCGAGGATATTGCGAGCAACTGCAACTGCAATGCCGGGCAACCCGGCGCGACGGATTGGCCGAGCGAGCGGATTGAGCGCAACGTGAAACCGACCGACACGCAGCGCGCGAGCCTCACGGCATTGCAGGATGCCGCGGCCAAAGCAGCGGACATTCTGAAATCATCATGCCCGCCGGCGGATGCGCGCACGCCCCCCCGCGGCTTCCCGCGGTTGCAACACGGCTTGATGCCATGCTCCAGGCCATCCTGACGGTGCGCCCGACGCTTGATAACTTCTATAACTCGCTGACCGACGAGCAGAAGGCGGCGTTCGACGCCATCGGCCCCGAGCGCAACGGCTTCACAAGTGCCTTAGCCGCCGACCGAGACGAATCCCCGCGAGGTCATCACCCCCGTCACCGTCATGGCTACAGTACCGGCGGCATGATCTTCCGCATGATGGGGCTTTGAGACACGCAACACAGTCCTACGTCTTGTTGAGCGCAAAGAGCCTCCGTCGAAGAACTTCGTCAGCAGGCGGCTTCGTAGACGCAAGCGCGTTAACTGAAAGACCGCCCAATTCCGGCTAGGCATCGCACAACCCACGACGGAGATAATCAAGCAGGCCTCGCGGACACTCAGCCGCGTGCGTTGCGGCTCTTGCCGTCGCATGAGCGGTGGAATCTGGGTTAACGTTGAACGGTTAGGTTAAAACGCAACTCGACTTGTGCCTAAGGCGTCCCACTACTATCGGTTTAGCTGCCGAACTCTTTTAGACGTGAGACGCCGTGTCAGACGAAATTAAGTGCGAAGCGTGCGGTGGTACTGGGGTGCAAATCATCAAGCAGCCATCAGAGCCAAGTAAGAGAACCATAGTTCGTTGCAAAGTCTGCGATGGAAAAGGTCGTATCAAGAAAACCGACAAATAAACCGCGTCAAAATCCGAAGGAGCGTTGGATTTCGCGCAACTTCGATAAGGGCGCAAGGCTGGGCTGCTAGAGGAACCACGCCACCTTCACAGTCGATGTCTCGCCTTGGCACGAAGCGGCCCGCCTCTGATGTGCGCCGTTCGGCTGATGACGGCGATAAACCGGACATTACGCGGACAGCCCAATTCGTCGAGAATGACGACCCAAAATTGTCATTGGAGCGTCGCGCTAATCCCGCTGGCGGAACTTATTGACGACCTAGAGTGTTGCTAACGAAGCCTCTGGCGCTGCCGGCCTTCCCAACCGCCGTCAATTAAGGTGGAGGAGCATATGCTGAGAGCTGGGTGCAAACAGATTTTAGCGCTTGCTGGGATCATGGTGGGCGCACTGGCGGGGCTCGCATTCACAGACATAGCCCAAGCGGGTCATGGCGGCGGGGGTGGTGGCGGTTTCCACGGTGGCGGCGGTGGTGGTTTCCACGGCGGCGGTGGCTTTCATTCCGCTGGCGGTTTTCGTGGCGGCGGCGGTGGTGGTTTCCACGGCGGCGGGGGCGGCGGCTTCCACGGTGGTGGCGGTGGTGGTTTCCACGGCGGCGGTGGCTTTCATTCCGCTGGCGGTTTTCGTGGCGGCGGCTTTCATTCCTTCCACGCCACGCCGAGCGGGGGACGCAGTTACGGCGCGCGCGGCTTCCAATCCCGCTCCGCCCACACCTACGCAGGTGGCAACGCCGCCTACGGCCATCATGGTCTGTCTGGCGTTTCGCGCAGCTTCGTCGCAGGAAACCGCGCCGTCTCGGGCCGCATGATGCAGCGCAACGCCGGTGCGGTGGGCCATGCGCTATCCTCACCTCAGATCAGGAGCGCTCTGCGCACACCCGGCGGGCTGCGCAATCCGATGACGCGCGCAGCCATCACAGCGGGGGTCGCGGGCGCGGCCTGGAGTCATCACAATGGTGGCTTGTGGTGGCGCCACGCCCATGGCGGCTTCGGCTGGGTCGGCCCGGTGTTCTGGCCCTATGCCTATTACGATTTCTATGACTACGCCTGGTGGGGCTGGGGCTATGACCCATTCTTCTGGGACTATGGCTATGGCGATCTCTATGCCGGCCTATTTGGCCCCTACGACTATGGGGCCTTGAGTGGCTATGCTGGCTATCTCCCGGGCTATGCCGGAGCAGCGCCGCGCGTGCGCTCTTCCAGAGGCTCGGAGGCGGAAACAAGCCTTGCCGATATGTGCGGCAGCGACAGCCGCGATATCGGTGGCTTTCCGATCGAGCGGTTCCGCGATGCGATCCAGCCCAATAACGAGCAGAGCGCCGCGCTCGACGATCTCGCCAATGCCTCGCACATGGCGGCTGAGACCGTTCGCAATTCATGCCCCAAGGACGTGGCGCTGACCGCGCCGAGCCGTCTTGCCACCATGGAGCAGCGCATCGAGGCAATGCGCAGTGCTGTCACCACTGTGCAGCCTGCGCTCGACAAGCTCTACGGGCTCCTAACCGACGAGCAGAAAGCCAGGATCACAGCGCTGACGGCGGATCAGCAGCCCGCGCCTCGCGAGGATATTGCGAGCAACTGCAACTGCAATGCCGGGCAACCCGGCGCGACGGATTGGCCGAGCGAGCGGATTGAGCGCAACGTGAAACCGACCGACACGCAGCGCGCGAGCCTCACGGCATTGCAGGATGCCGCGGCCAAAGCAGCGGACATTCTGAAATCATCATGCCCGCCGGCGGATGCGCGCACGCCCCCCGCGGCTTCCCGCGGTTGCAACACGGCTTGATGCCATGCTCCAGGCCATCCTGACGGTGCGCCCGACGCTTGATAACTTCTATAACTCGCTGACCGACGAGCAGAAGGCGGCGTTCGACGCCATCGGCCCCGAGCGCAACGGCTTCACAAGTGCCTTAGCCGCCGACCGAGACGCATCCCCGCGAGGTCATCACCCCCGTCACCGTCATGGCTACAGTACCGGCGGCATGATCTTCCGCATGATGGGGCTTTGAGACACGCAACGGTCACAGGTTTG
>CAWJYQ010000014.1:0-431108 GCA_963847045.1 uncultured Alphaproteobacteria bacterium
CCATCGACGCCCACTACGCCTGACCCCGCGCCCCTCGAACCCCAAGCCCAGGGATTGCAATCCAATCGTATCTACACAATTATCCAGAGTCGTCATCGGGGGCGAGGCTCGGTGGCAGTAGAGCATGGGGGAGGATGATTTGGGCCAGGCGGCGCAACTCCTTGATGCCGTGAGTTTCCAGCAGGTGGAGCATCGGCAGGAGCACGCCCAGGCCCGCCAACAGGGCCGGTATGGTGAAGTCGGGCTGGTCCTTGCCGCGTTTGATCTGCCGGCCGCTCAGACGCACCAGCATTTGCCGGATTTCCCGGGCCTGCGGGCGTTGATCACGGGCCAGTTTCCAGACCACCACTACTGCCATCGCTGCGACCGCCAGTCGTTTGCTCAGGGTCAAAGCGTCGTCCTGCAGCCACTGTTCGATGTGCAGCCCGGCTCCCTTGATGAGCTTGTGATAAGATTCAATCCGCCAACGCCAATAATACCACAGCGCCAGCGTGGCCGCCGACACCTCGACCGGGGCGTTGGAAAGCAACAGCCACCGGGCCAGCAAGGTTCCCTCATCGTCGCGTACTTCGCAGACCACCAGCCGCAAAAGGAGCGCCGCACCCGGGATGTTTTTGTGCCGCCAGCGGCGCTTCTTGCCTCGGCCCACCGCCCGGTGCGAGCGTGCCGGACGATGCAGCAGCACCTGGGTTTCGCCGACAAACTGCCGGGCCTTTTGGCCCTTGATGGTCACTTCCCGGGTATCGCGGAGTTGGCCGGTTTTGGCCATCTCTTTGGCGATCTCGACGAGTTGGCGTTCGCGTGCGCCGTGGATCACCAGGCGTGAGTCGTTGGCGCGGATCAGAACCGTTCGCCCCGCCCCCACCCACTGCCGGTAGTGCGCCACCGAGTCGGCCTCGCGGTCGATGATGTAGATCCGAGGCCGGCCCAAGGGCAAGGCCTCAACGTGGCCCATCATCGGGGCCAGCCCATCCAGGGGCGACAAGGCCAAGGCCGGCTTCTCGCTGCGCGTGGTGTAAACGCCCCCTTGGGCCCGCAGGTCCAACACCACCGGGGCCAGGGGATCGCCATCCCGATCCGAAACCACCAACGCGGTGAGCAACTCATAACCCAGGTCGCGCCGACTGGAAAGTTCCACCCGGTCGGCCTTGGACTCATGCATCGTGTAATGCAAATTCGACCAATCGCAAACCACCAGTGCGTAGTGGTCGCAGTCTTCCCGCACGCCGCTACAGGCCGCCTCCACCAGCGGCCCGGCCAGAAGCGGCAGGCTCGCCTCCGGATTGGCATAAAACCGCCACGCCGCTTGCGTGGCGGAGAACGGCCGCGCAACGTCGGGCAAGGCCCGCAGTCCCGCAGCCACGATTTGAAGGGGCGAGAGGTGCGACATGACTAAACGGCGATACCGTCGCTGCAGCCGCGGCTCCGCCCCGGGCAGTGGTGATACATACGCGAAATCATCGGCATCTCAGCGGACAAAACTTGTGTAGATACGATTGGATTGCAATCCCTGGGCTTTCGCGTGCCCCTTAATCTCCCTCTCAAATCGCAAGACCCGCTATAATCACCCCATGTCCCCCACCGCCTCGCAAATCTCCCTCGATCGCATGGTGAACGCCGTGGAAAAAGTCCGCCAACGCCTGCTTCGCGCCACCGCCGCTCTCCGCGCCGCCAACGTGCCTTATGCCGTCGCCGGCGGCAACGCCGTCGCCGCCTGGGTCTCCTCCGTCGATGAAGACGCCGTCCGCAACACCAATGACGTCGATATTCTCATTCGTCGCGAAGCCTTCCCCGCCGTCAAAGCCGCCCTCCAAGCCGCCGGCTTCACCCACCGCCACGCCGCCGGCATGGACATCTTCCTCGACACGCCCACCGCCGCCCCGCGCTCCGGCGTCCACCTCCTCTTCGCCAATGAAAAAGTCCGCCCTCACGAACCCCTTCCCAATCCCGACGTCTCCGACTCCGCCGACGCCCCCTTCTTCCGCGTCCTCTCGCTGCAAGCCCTCGTCCAGATCAAACTCACCGCCTACCGCGACAAAGACAAAACCCACCTCCGCGATCTCATCGACGTCGGCCTCATCGACCCCTCCTGGCCCGCACGCTTCCCCCCAACTCGCCGCCCGCCTGCAAACCCTCCTCGACACCCCCGAAGGCTGACCGATCGATTTCTGACTCCTCCCCCCGCTTACTGACCACTGGCCACTGACCACTGCTCCCACCACCCCCTCACCATCTCCCCCGCCGCCACCACCCGCTCCCCCACCACCGCCGGCGCCGCCTCCCCCACCTTCGCCTCCCGAATCACCAAAGCAATCAACCGCGCCATCGCCGGCATCACCCCCAGCGACGCCGCCAACTTCAACTGCCATGCCAACCCAAAATCATGCGACCCCCGCGCCCGCTCCACCACCAGCGGCAGCCGCCCCACATCACTGCAATCCAGATCCAGCAACTCCCCCTCCACATGCTCCGGCGAAACCACCGCATCCACCAGAATCACCCCCCGCCGCCCCTCCAGCTTTTCCACCAACTCCGAAGGATTCATCGACAAATCCACCACCTCCACCCCCACCGCCGGCACCAGCCCCGCCACCCGCCGCACCACCAGCGGCCCGAACGCATCCCCCCCCGCCATCACATTCCCGCACCCCGCCACCAATATCGCCGCCCGCTCCAGCATCGTCCCGCCGTCTTCTATTGGTTTTCTTCGTGGGTCTTCGTGTGCTTCGTGTCTTCGTGCTCACGTCCTCCGCGTGAACTTCAAAAAGTGCACCGAGCACGAAATACACGGATCATAATTCCGGATCAACTGCTCGCACTTGAACGCCGCCTCCTCGTCCGAATCATCCACCAGCGACGGCGCCAATTCCCGCAGGTCGTTCTCGATCACCCCCTGGTTCTGCGACGTCGGCGGCATGATCCGCGCCGACGCCACCGTCCCATCCCCCGTGATCCGGTACTGATGCCAGCATATCCCCCGCGGCGCCTCCGTCCCGTGCGCCCCGATCCCCTCCCGTGCCACGATCGGTATCGCCGACCGCGCCGGCACCACATAATCCGCCAGCACGTCCTGCGCCACACCCAACGCATGCACCGTCTCCAGACCCGCGCCAGCAGCGACAGGTAATTATTCTTCCACGGCAACTCGCTGCCCGATCGCCTTGCACACCCGCGGCAAAAGCTCCGCCGCCCGCGGATGCAGCCGCTCCGCATTCAAATTCAGCCGCGCCAGCGGCCCCACCAGGTACCGCCCGCGCTCCTTGATCACCGCATGCAACGCCGTGCTGTGCGCCACGTGCTTCTCCTCCACCACGTTCCCGAATTCCTCCTGCTCGATGTTCAAGCCCTTGTTCGATTTGATCCGCCCCAGGTTCATCGGGTACTCGTCCGCCGGGCACAACGCCACGAATTCGTAATCCTGCTCCAGCTTCGGAAACTTGATCTTCTGCGCCAGAAACACCACCAGCCCCGACATATCCTCCAACGCCAGCTTCGATCTCCGGCAGCAGCGCCTTCGCCGCCGCCAGCTCCGGCGCCCGGTAAAATCCCCCACGCACACCCCCACCGGATGCACCGCCCGCCCACCCAGAAACGCCACCAGCGCGTTCCCCAGCTTCTTCAGCCGCAACGCCTGCTTCACCACCGGCCCGTGATCCGCCGCCATCGTCACCACCGACTCGTACCCCAGAAAGTCCGGCAGGTGCAGCATGAACATGTGCAGCACGTGGCTCTCGATCCACTCCCCGCAATACAGCAGGTTCCGCAGCCGCCGGATCGCCGGATCCACCTGGTTGAACACCCCAGCGCCTTCTCCAGCGCATGGCACGAGCTCATCTGGTACGCCACCGGGCAGATCCCGCAGATGCGCGCCGTGATGTCCGGCACCTCCCGAAAATCCCGCCCCCGCAGAAATGCCTCGAAAAACCGCGGCGGCTCGTAAATCTCCAGCCGCGCCGCCTCGCACTTCGCGCCGCGCATCTCCAGGTGCAGCGCCCCCTCGCCCTCCACGCGCGCCAACGCCCCTACATGGATCGTCCGCGTCCCGCCCGCCGATCTACTTTCCTTGTTTCTCGAGTTGCTCATAGGTATCGCTCGCCTGCTTGAAGGGTTCCAGGTATCCGTTAAACGTCCGCAACCGCCGCTTCACATCCCGCGGCTCAATCCCAACGCCGTCAGCCGCTGACCAAACGCCGGCATGTTCGGCTGCTCCTTCGGTCCAAAACATCCGTAACACGCCCGCCCGCAGCTCGGACAAACGCCCCGCAGCCCGCCTGCGTCACCGGCCCAAGGCACGGCTGACCGCCCGACACCAGCACGCACGGCATAGCCCCGACGCTTGCAATCCACGCACAGCGAATACGTCGGTATGTTCGGCCGCCGCCCCACCAGCAGCGCCGAGATCAGCTCCAGCAGATGCCCCTCGTTCACCGGGCAGCCACGCAATTCAAAATCCACGAACACGTGCGACGCTATCGGCGTCGCCGTGTCCAGGACTTGATGTACTCCGGCTTCGCATACACCGTCGAAACATAATCCCCCAGGTCCGCCCAGTTCCGCAACGCCTGAATCCCCCCCGACGTCGCACACGCCCCGATCGCCACCAGAAACTTGCAGTCCCGCCGCACCTGCCGGATCCGCTCCTGCTCCTCCGGCGTCGAAATCGACCCCTCCACCAGCCCCACGTCATACGGCGGCGGCAACACCCGCCGCCGCGCCTCCAGAAAATACGCCACCTCCACCGCCCGCACCAGCGACAGCAACTGATCCTCCAGATTCAGCAGCGACAACTGGCAACCGTCGCACGACGAAAACTTGTACACCGCCAGCTTCGGCTGAACCTTCGATGGCGAAATCACAGGAGTCATGAGGCATGTCAGATCTCCTCCTTGCCGAATATGTCCGCAATGTCCGAAAAACAGAACACCGGCCCGTCCCGGCACACGAACTTCGAGCCGTACTGGCAGTGCCCGCACCGCCCGAATCCGCAGTTCATGTTCCGTTCCAAACTCACATACACATGCGTCGGCGGAACGTGCAACTGCAGAAAGCCCCACGCCGCCACACGGTTCAGCATCCGCGGCCCGCACACCAGCACCGTCGTCCGATCCGCATTTACCTTCACCCGCCGCATCAGGTTCACCACCACCCCCACCGGTCCCGACCACCCGCTCGTCGCATTGTCCACCGTCACCAGCACGTCCAGCTTGTCACTCTCCTCCCATTGCTGCAACTCGTCCGCGAACAGCCGGTCCTCCGGTGTGCGGCAACCGTACAGCAAAATCACACGCCGGCTGTGATCCTGACGCTTCAGCAGCCAGTAAATCACCGGCCGCAACGGCGCCAGACCAATGCCCCCGGCCATGATCAGCACGTCACGGTCCTTCAGCTCCTTCATCGGCCACCCCGTCCCGAACGGCCCCCGAATCCCCACAATCGCCCCCTCCTTCATCCGCCCGATCGCCCGCGTCACCGTCCCCACCGTCCGGATCGTGTGATCCAGCCACTCCTTCTGGTCCGGGTCCGACGATATCGAAATCGCCGCCTCCCCCATCCCCGGCACGTAAATCATGTTGAACTGCCCCGGCATGAACCGGTACCGCTCGTGCAGCTTCTTGTCCACAAACTCCAGCCGGAACGTCTTCGTGTTGAAGTTCTCCTGGTGAATCCCGACAATCCGCGCCGGCACCGGCACCCACGAATTCATCCCGCACACCGGCTCCGGACGCTTCTCTTGCACCATCATCTCACTCATCGCCGCCGCTCCTGAAAACCTCTTCCGCGTTACCTTCGTCTTTCGTCTTTCCTCTTTATTTCCCCGCCCCCTGGTCCGCCGGCGCCGAATCCATGATCCGCCGCGCCTCCTCCGTAATATCAATCCCCACCGGGCACCACGTGATGCACCGCCCGCACCCCACGCACCCCGATGTCCCGAACTGATCGAACCACGTGCAGTGCTTGTGCCGCAGCCAGTGCCGGTACCGCCCCCGAATGCTGTTCCGCAACGGCCCCGATGTCGTGTACGAAAACTGGTGCGTGAAGCACGACGCCCATTCCCGCGTCCGCGTCGCCTTCGGATCCGCCAGCTCCGTCGATTCCGTCACCGTCGAACAGAAACACGTCGGGCACACCATCGTGCAGTTCCCGCACGTCAGACATCGCTTCGCCACGTCATCCCAGTGCGGATGTTCCACCGCCCCGTCCAGCACCCGCTTCAGTCGCCCCTGATCCATCGCCTTCTTCATCCCCTCCCGCGCACGCTCCACCTTCAGCTCCGCCAGCTCCAGCTCCGCCGCCGACGCCGCTCGTGTCGGCAACCGCTCCGCCAGTTCCCTCCCCGCGCCGATCCCGCCGCCACCACAAACCCCGCCCGCAATTCCGTCAACGCCAGATCGAACCCCGACTCCGCCTGCGGCCCCGACCCCATCGATACGCAAAAACAATTTCCCCCCGCTCGCGTGCAGTTCACCACGATCACCATCACCCCACGCCGCGCCTCCGTGTAGTAGCTCTCCGCCTCCCCACGCATCGTCGCCGGATCACCCGCACCAAACACCCGGTCGTAAATCTTCATCGCCGCAAGATCGCACGGCCGCGCCCCCAGAAACGCCAGCTTCGGCGCCTGCGGCGGACCCGCATCCAGCACAAACTCCTCCCCCTCCACGTGCAACTGATACATCCGCTGCGTCGGCGGAAACAAATACCGCTTCAATCCCTGCGGACCCACCCCATATTCAAACGTCAGCTCCGGATCACCTTCCTCCAGCCGGTACATCCCCCGGTCCGTCCGGTCCACCACCCCGTGCGCAATATCCTCCACCGATTCCACCGGCCCCAGACCAATCGTCCCGTCCTTCTGCACCGGCGCAATCACCGTATAGCCCTGCTTCACCAGCAGCTTCACCAGATCCGCCAGCCCCGCACGCGGCAGAAACGGCGTCCCCACCGACGAAACTCCCTGCGACTCTGCCATCACAAACTCCTTCATTCCGTGCTATCGCCGGCCCTCGTGGCATCGGCGTCCCGCCGATGTTCGGCCGCAGGCCGATTCTCGCGCATCGCGACATCTCCACTCAGCCACCAGCGGCTCCGCCAACCAAGGGACTATAATATCTTTTTATCGTGAAATAAATCACGAAACATCAAAAATAATTAAAAAATCCATCGACAATTCGTAACTCATTGCCAATAAATAAATAACGTTCGTTATTTTTTTCACTATTTCCATTTCCCATTCCCCATTTCCCCCTTTTCGTCCGCCCCGCCATCTCCATCTGCCAATTCCTCTGAACAACTCCCCCATCTCACGCGTCTAACCCCTGAACCCCTTTCGGAGAACCCAATCATGACCACCCGCAAAACCCGCCTCGCCCTCTCCACCCTCTTCGCCCTCCTCCTCGCCGCCACCCACCTCTCCGCCGAACCCGCCGAACCCGCAGCCGCACCCCCGCTCGGCGCACTCGCCAAAATGCCCGTCACCGAAGTCACCATCTTCAAAGACGGCCACGCCCTCCTCCTCCACTCCGGCAAAATGCCCACCAACCCCGACGGCAACGTCGTCCTCGATTACCTCCCCTCTCCCGTCCTCGGAACCTTCTGGTCCTCCGTCAACGACAAAGCCGCCAAACTCTCCGCCGTCACCGCCAGCCAGCGTCGCGTCGCCGTCAACCGCACCGCCCTCTCCCTCCGCGAACTCCTCGAAGCCAACGTCGGCGCCTCCGTCCGCATCAAGGAAATCCCCGACGGCTCCATGGTCCAGCAAGCCCCGCCCGAATACCTCGGCACCATCCTCCCCTTCCCCGAACGCTCCGTCGAAGAACTCGAAGCCACCAGCCCGCCCAACACCGCCCCCAAACTCCCGCAAAAAGGCAACCTCCTCCTCCTCAAAACCGGCGACAACGGCACCCGCGCCATCGACATCAACCGCATCCAGGAAGTCGTCCTCCCCAACGACCACAAAGCCAAACACTCCGACGATGAACTCCGCAACCTCCTCACCCTCAAACTCCAGTGGGACAACAACAAACCCCAGCCCACCGCCGACATCTCCATGATGTACCTCCAGAAAGGCATCCGCTGGATCCCCTCCTACAAAATCACCATCGACGGCAACGGCAACGCCACCGTCAAACTCCAGGCCACCATCATCAACGAACTCTACGACCTCCACGACGTCTCCGCCCACCTCGTCGTCGGCGTCCCCTCCTTCGCCTTCGCCGGAAACACCGACCCCATCGCTCTCCAGCAAACCCTCGCCCCTCTCTCCGAATATTTCCGCTCCAACGACCGCACCGCCGGACAGTTCTCCAACGGCATGATGAGCCAGATCTCTATGCAGCGAATCGCCTCCAACAGCGCCGACCAGGTCACCGAAGCACCCCCCGCCGCCCCCGATCTCGGCCCTGAAATCGGCCACGGCCAAAAAAATGAAGACCTCTACATCTTCAACCTCGACCACCTCACCCTCAAAAAAGGCGACCGCATGGTCGTCCCCATCAGCGAATTCAAAATCCCCTACACCAGCAATTGGCCATGTTCCTGTCACTTCGTCGTTGGTGACTTGCTATCGAGCGAGACATGATCGGTCGCGATGATGCCGCCGAAGCGGCGCACGACCTTGTCGACGCGGAGCAGCGGTTCAGCCACGCGAAAACCTCCCGAGAATGCCCATGATGCCGCCGCGACCGAACAGCACGACGAATAGCAACAGCGGCCCCATGATCAGCGCCCAGTATTCCGTGATCTGCGACAGCAATTCCTCCAGCACCAGATACAACACCGCGCCGATCACGGGACCGAACAGCGAGCCCATGCCGCCCAAAATCACCATCACCATGAGATCGCCGGAGCGGGTCCAGTACATCACGGCCGGCGAGACGAAATCGGTGTTGTTGGCCAGCAGCGCGCCGGCGAGCCCGCACAGCGTGCCCGCGATGACGAAGCAGACCAGCTTGTAGCGTTTGGCGGGAAAACCGATCGCCTGCATGCGCTGCTCGTTGGAGCGCAGCCCCTGCACCACCATGCCGAAACGCGAATTGACGATGCGCCAGATCAGGAAGATCACGCCAAGCAGACAGGCGAGGCAGAGATAATAGAACTGCACGCGGTTACCGAGATTGATGAGACCGGCAAAATCGCTGCGCTTGTAGATGGTCAGGCCGTCGTCGCCGCCGTAGCGGGCAAGACCGGAGGCGACGTAATAGGCCATCTGCGCGAAGGCAAGCGTGATCATGATGAAATAGACGCCGCGGGTGCGGAGCGACAACGCGCCGATGACCAGCGCGTAGAGCGCCGACGCGGCGAGCGCCACGGGAAACTGGATGAAGCCGGAGCCGACGCCCTCCTGCGCGAGGATGCCGACGGCATAGCCGCCGATGCCGAGATAGGCGGCGTGGCCAAAGCTCATCATGCCGCCATAGCCCATGATGAGATTGAGGCTTGCGGCGGCGAGCGCCAGGATGACGATGCGGGTGAACAGCGTGAGGATGAAGACGTTGCCCGACAGCTGCGAATAGAGCGGCAGCAGCACGAGGCCGGCGACCACGAGCGCCGCTGCGGCATTCTGGACGTTGAGCGCGATCTTCATCGTCTGGTGGCCGGAAACAGCCCCTCCGGCCGCAGCACCAGCACGATCGCCATCAACAGATAAATCAGCATCGAGGACAGCGCGGGTGCCGCGGTCGACGCGGCGGCGCCGCTCAGCACCTGCCTCAGCAGATTGGGCAGGAAGGCGCGGCCGAGCGTGTCGATCAGGCCGACAAAGATCGCGGCGAGGAATGCGCCGCGGATCGAACCGATGCCGCCGATCACGATGACGACGAAAGCGAGGATCAGGATGTTTTCGCCCATGCCGATCTGCACGGTCAGGATCGGCGCCTGCATCATCCCGGCAAGGCCGGCGAGCGCGGCGCCAAGCCCGAACACCAGCGTGTAGAGCAGTTTGATGTTGATGCCGAGCGCGCCGATCATCTCGCGGTTCGACGCACCGGCGCGGATCAGCATGCCGACACGGGTGCGCATCACGCCGAGATAGAGCAGCAGGGCCACCGCGAGCGCGACCACGATGATCGCCAGCCGGTAGGCGGGATAAAAGATGCCGGGGAAGATCTGCACCGGCACCGTCAGCCAGTCCGGCAGTGGCAGCGCGAGCCCCGCCGGGCCCCAGATCAGCCGCACCGCTTCATTGAAAAACAGGATCAGACCGAAGGTCGCGAGCACATGGTCGAGGTGATCGCGACCATAGAGATGCCGTAGCGCCGTAAACTCCAGCACGATACCGAGCAAGAGCGTCGCGCCGAGCGCCAGCACCGCGCCGAGCAGGAAGCTGCCCGTCCACGCGGCGAAGGTCGCGGCGAAATAGGCGCCCATCATATAGAGCGAGCCATGCGCGAGATTGACGAAATCCATGATGCCGAACACCAGCGTCAGCCCCGCCGCCAGCAGGAAGAGCAGCAGCCCGAACTGCAGTCCATTCAAGATCTGTTCGACGACGAGCAGCATTATCCTGTGAACCTGGAGCGGGATAGCCCTTCGTTGAACCACCCTGTCGGTGGGCTCAGTTCTTCACCTCGCCCCGCTTGCGGGGAGAGGTCGAAATTCGCGCAGCGAATTTCGGGTGAGGGGGACTCTCCGCACATTCGGCATTTGCGGATAGAGCCCCTCACCCCAACCCTCTCCCCGCGAAAGAGCGGGGAGAGGGAGCGCACTTCCGTTGCCACACAGGTCAATCTGATCTCATCATATTCAAGCAAAAGCGGCAGCGTTTTTAGCGCTGCCGCTTTTCTTTATTTAGCGCCACCGCCCCTTCTTAAGCAAAATCCGTGCTCACTTCATCGGGCATTTGTCGTGGAAGCGATCCTGGCTATCCTTGACGATGGTGGCCATCGTCTTGAGCGAGAGCTGACCGTCGGCATCCTTGACCACGTCCTGCAGGTAGAAATTCTGGATCGGAATGTGGTTGTTGCCGTATTTGAACGAGCCGCGCACCGACTTGAAGTTTGCCTTTTCCATCGCCGTCTTCATCTCGTCCTTCTTGCTGGTGTCGCCGTTCACCGCCGCCACCGCGCTATTGATCAATTGCGCGGCGTCATAGGCCTGCGCGCCGTAAAAGCTCGGGCGCAGGCCGGTGTACTTCTTGCGGTAGTCGGCGACGAACTTCTTGTTCTGCTCGTTCGGCAGATCGTTCACCCATTCCTGCGCCCCGGGCACGCCGAGCGCGTTGTCCTTCTGCAGCGGCAGCGTCGTCTCGTCGATGGTGAAGGCGGTGTAGAGCGGCATCTGCTGCTTGAGGCCGGCCTGCGAATATTGATTGAGGAACTGCACGCCGGCGGCTCCGGGATAGAACACGAAGATCGATGCGGCGCCGGACGCGCGCGCCTTGGACAACTCGGCGGAGAAGTCGAGCTGGGTCGGCCACACCGTATATTCCTCGCCCTTGATCTCGCCCTTGAAGGTGCTCTTGACGCCGGCCAGCATGTCCTTGCCGGCAGCATAGTTCGGCCCGATCAGAAATACCGACTTGACGCCCTTTTGATTCATGTATTCGCCCATCGCCTGCGGCGTCTGGTCGTTCTGCCAGGAGGTCGAGAAAACGTAAGGCGAGCAAAGTTCGCCGGCGAGTTGCGACGGCCCCGCATTGGCGACGACCAGCATTGTCTTCGCATCCACGATCGGCTTCAGCGAGGCGAGCAGCACGTTCGACCAGATGTAGCCGGCGATGAAGTCCACCTTGTCGGACAAGATCAGCTTTTCGGTCTTCTGCTTGCCGACGTCCGGCTTGAACGTGTCGTCCTCGTAGATCACCTCGACCGGCTTGCCGCCCATCTTGCGGCCGAGATGGTCGAGCGCGAGCTCGAAGGAATTGCGCATGTCGTTGCCGATCACAGCGGTCGGGCCGCTGAAGGTCGAAACGAAGCCGATCTTGATGGTGTCGCCTGCCAATGCAGTGCCTGAAAGCGCAAGGCTCGACAGCGACAGCGCCACGGCGCCCGCAAGCAAGTAAGCCCTTTTCATCTTGGTTTCCCCTCCTCGTTACCTCAGAACAACGCCAGCCGGGCGATCGCCAGTTGCGACCTGTTTTTGCGCGAAATCGCCAACCGCCAGCAAGCGCCAAGCCGGTTCTGGGCCATAGAACCTTCGGCTCAGGGCCCGGCTGGACGCTCGTCGGCCTGCACCATAGTTCGTGGCCGTCGCGGAAGGCAAGAAATATAGTGCCGGTTTCGCGGCTACGTTTGTCGCAGTTTCCGGCTTCCGAGGCCGGTTTCATACCGTTCGCCTATCGAACGATAGCAACAGCGGTCTTGGACCGGATCACCAAAGGCGTACTTATTGAGGTTGAGCGACAAACCGAAGGCGGAAGAGATGACCGCAACGCCATCCAAACCTCATCGCGTGGTGATCGTCGGCGCCGGCTTCGGCGGGCTCGAGGCGACCTTCTCCCTTGCCGGCGCACCGGTCGAGATCACGCTGATCGACCGCCGCAACCACCATCTGTTCCAGCCGCTGCTCTACCAGGTCGCGACCGCCTCGCTCGCGACGAGCGAGATCGCCTGGCCGATCCGCTATCTGCTGCGCGACCGCCGCGAGGTGACGACGCTGTTCGCCAATGTCTGCGGCGTCGACGCCGCGGACAAGCGCGTGCTGCTCGATGACGGCGGCAGCATTCCCTATGACACGCTGATCCTCGCCACCGGCGCGCGCCATGCCTATTTCGGCCACGACGAATGGGAGCCGTTCGCGCCGGGACTGAAGACGCTCGAGGACGCCACCACGCTGCGGCGGCGCATCCTCGTCGCCTTCGAACGCGCCGAGCGCGAGACCGAACCCGAGAAGCGCGACGCGTTGCTGACCTTCGTCGTCATCGGCGCGGGGCCGACCGGCGTCGAGATGGCCGGCACCATTGCCGATCTCGCAAGGGATACGCTGCCGAGCGATTTCCGCCACATCGATACGCGCCGGGCGCGCGTGGTGCTGATCGAGGCAGGCCAACGCGTGCTCGCGGGCTTCCCCGACGATCTTTCGGCCTATGCGCAGGCGTCGCTGGAGAAGCTGGGTGTCGAGGTGATGCTGGGCGAAGCCGTCACGCAATGCTCGGCCGACGGCGTGGTTTATGGGGCTAAGAAGCTCGACGCGCGCACCATCATCTGGGCCGCCGGTGTGCGCGCCTCGCGCGCCGCCGAATGGCTGAACGCGCCGGCCGACCGCGCCTATCGCCTGAAGGTCGAGCCTGATCTCACCGTGCCCGGCCATCCCGATATCTTTGCTGTCGGCGACACCGTGACCGTCGACGGTCCCGACGGCAAGCCGGTGCCGGGCATCGCGCCGGCGGCCAAGCAGGAGGGCCGCTACGCCGCCGCGCTGATCAAGGCGCGGCTCAAGGGCGGCACGCTGCCGCCCTTCCGTTACAAGCACGCGGGCAGCCTCGCGCAGATCGGCAAGCGGCTCGCTGTGATCGACTTCGGCCGTATCAAGCTGCGCGGCACCATCGCATGGTGGATCTGGGGCATCGCGCACATCTACTTCCTGATCGGGTTGCGCAACCGCCTCAGCGTTGCCCTGAGCTGGCTCTGGATTCATGCCCGCGACCAGCGCGCGGCACGGCTGATCACGCAGGGCAGCAGCAAGGTCGCGAGCTGAGACTGCTCATCAATTGAGCAGCGGATGATGAAACGCCCGGCGACCAATCGCCGCCGGGCAAATCAAATCATTGACAGAGAAAAGCTATTTCGGTCTGTCTCGCCCTGTCGCGTTTGTACACAATGGCATACCGCTTGCTTCGATTGATCAGGATTTAGGCTCGCGGAGCGAAGCGCGAAGATGGCGCCGAGAC
The DNA here is from genome assembly GCA_963847045.1 of uncultured Alphaproteobacteria bacterium. Classification (GTDB taxonomy): domain Bacteria; phylum Pseudomonadota; class Alphaproteobacteria; order Rhizobiales; family Xanthobacteraceae; genus Bradyrhizobium. Next base: position 13,826 of record CAWJYQ010000014.1, read on the forward strand.
AGGGAGTGTTGCGTGACTGAGACCGTCGCCGCGATCGTCGCCGCGCATCGCGCGAGCACGCTGACGCCCGCCCAGACCGTTGCCCGCTCCTATCAGCGCATCCGCGACTACAACGACCCCGCCGTCTTCATCAGCCTGCGCGACGAGAAGGATGCGATCGCGGAGGCCGAAAGCCTGAAGGCGAAGAACGCCGCCGAGCTGCCGCTCTACGGCGTGCCGGTCGCAGTGAAGGATAATATCGACGCGCTGGGTTTTCAGACCACCGCCGCCTGCCCGGCCTTCGCCTACACGCCCGCCCATGATGCGACCTCGGTCGCCAGGCTGCGCGCGGCCGGCGCCATCATCATTGGCAAGACCAATCTCGACCAGTTCGCGACCGGCCTCGTCGGCGTACGCTCGCCCTATGGCATTCCGAACAATCCCATCCGCAGCGATCTCATTCCAGGTGGATCGAGCTCGGGCTCGGCGGTCGCGGTTGCCGCGGGCCTGGTGCCGCTTGCGCTCGGCACCGACACTGCCGGAAGCGGCCGCGTGCCGGCGATGCTCAACAACATCGTCGGGCTGAAGCCTTCTCTCGGCATGATCTCGACCGCCGGTGTCGCGCCGGCCTGCCGCACGCTCGACTGCGTCTCGGTATTTTCGCTCACCGTCGATGATGCGGTCACCGCGCTCGCCGCCATGACAGGACCTGATCTCGCCGATCCCTTCTCTCGCGACCGTCCCCTGAAAGAGATCACGCCGTTCCCGCAAAAGCTCCGGCTCGGCGTGCCGAGCAAGGGTCAGTTGATCTTCTTCGGCGACAAGGCCTCGGAGGCGGCGTATGGCGAGGCCGTGAGGCGCTGGGCCGCGCTTGGCGCCGACCTGATCGAATTCGACATGGAGCCGTTCTACGAGACCGCGCGGCTGCTTTATGAAGGGCCCTGGGTCGCCGAGCGTTATCTCGTGATCCGCAATCTGCTCGCGTCCTCGCCCGATGCGATCCACCCGGTGACGCGCGAGATCACCGCGGCGGGCGCGCGGCTGACCGCGGCCGAAACGTTTTCCGCGCTGTACCGCCTCCAGGGCCTGCGCAAGATCGCCGAGCGAACGTTCGCCAATTTCGATGCGATCGTGCTGCCGACGGCGCCGACGGTGTATTCGACCAAGCAGGTGCTGGCCAATCCAATCGAGCTCAACAGCCGGCTTGGCACCTACACCAACTTCGTCAACCTGCTCGATCTCTGCGGGCTGGCGCTGCCGGCCTCGCTGCGTGCCGACGATATTCCGTTCGGCATCACGCTGCTTGCGCCGGCAGGAAGGGACGCGCTGCTCGCAAGCATCGGCCGCGTCTTCCACGCCGACACAAAGCTGAAGATTGGTGCGAAGGGTCTTGCGCAGCCGCCTCTGGCGCCGCTGTCCGCAAGCACGGGCGATGACCTCACGATTGCGGTGGTCGGCGCGCATCTGTCGGGCATGGCGCTGAACGGCGAATTGCGCTCGCTCGGTGGCCGATTGCTCGAAAACGCGGTCACCGCGCCCGACTACAGACTTTATGCGCTGCCGACCACGCCGCCGAAACCCGGCATGTTGCGCGTTGATCCGGGCAAGGGCGTTGCGATCGAGCTGGAAATCTGGGCGCTGTCGTCCGCCGCCTTCGGCCAGTTCGTCGCCGCGGTGCCGTCACCACTCTCCATCGGCACCATCCGTCTCGCCGACGGCCGCAGCGTGAAGGGCTTTATCGTCGAAGCCGCCGGCGTCGAAGGCGCGCGGGATATTTCCGCGTTCGGCGGCTGGCGGGCGTATGTGGCAGAGAAGGCGGCGGCCGTCTAATCAAAACTGTCATTCCGGGGCGCGGCGAAGCCGCGAGCCCGGAATCCATAACCACCATCGTGAGTATGGATTCCGGGCCTGCGCCTGACGGCGCATCCCGGAATGACGACGTTGAGAGCGCGCGAAGACGCCTACACCGACACCGCATAGAGCTCGTACTCGTCGCGCACCAGCTCGATGTGATCGCGCATCGCGGTCTCGGCACCGGTCTTGTCGCCGCGCATGATCGCGACCACGACGCGGTCGTGCTCGGCATGCGACTTGGCGAGGCGGCCGAGATTACGGAACTGGGCGCGGCGGAACGGCTGCACCCGCACCCGCGTCGCCAGCGTCATCTCGGCGATATAGGCGTTCTGCGAGCCCGCATAGATGGTGTTGTGGAAGCGCTCGTTGACCTCGTGGAAGCGGTCGGGATTGCCGGCGTAGCTCAGCACGCGCAACTCTTCGTGCACGGCCTCGAGCTGATGCCGCTCGATCGGCGTCATCCGTTCGGCGGCGAGCCCCGCGCAGATCGCTTCCAGCTCCGCCATCGCCTCGAACATGCCGGTGAGCCGCTCGATGCTCGGCCGCGCCACGACCGCGCCGCGATGCGGCCGCGCCTCGACCAGGCCGGAAGCGACGAGCTGGCGCAACGCCTCGCGCACCGGCGTGCGCGACACGGAAAAGCGGCGCGCGATATCGGTCTCGTCCAGCGGCGCGCCCGGCGGCAATGCGCCGCGCACGATCTCGTCGGCGAGCTGCAGGCGCAATTCCTCCGCGCGCGTGATCTTGACCACCGAGGGCGAAGCGCGGTCGATGCGGCGCACCACGGCCTCGGCGGGGCGCGGCGGGTTATTGGCCGGTGTATCGTCGAGGCTCATGCGGTCACAACCTTGGGCTCGTCGATGATGCTGACATGGGCCGCGACGATTCGCCAACCCTCCGGGAAACGGACCCAGGTCTGCATCTGGCGGCCCACCTTGCCAGGCAGCGTGTCGCGATAGAACAGGGTAGAGGCGACCGCGGTGTCGCGGCCATAGGTCGTGATCAGCGTCCGCGCCGTCTTGCGATTGAGCCCGATCGGCGAACGCGCCGCCCGGAACGAGGCGATCTCGCTGTAGCCATAGAGGTTCTCGCCAACGCCATAGCGCAGCGTGCGGGAATCCTTGCGGAACAATTCGTCGAGCACGGCGACGTCATTCGACACCAGCGCCTGCTCATAGTGCGCAAATTGCGCGGTGACCTCGGCCAGCACCTCGGGCAGGTCGATCTCCATCTCAAATTCCCCTTGGCGCGGGTGCTGCGACCGCGCCCATGCGCTCCAGCGCATAGGCGACGCGGAGCGCAATGTCCTCGCGCCAGGGCGGCGCGATCAGCTGCACGCCGATCGGCATCGGCTCGAGCGGCACGGGAACGGCGACCACCGGCAGGCCGATGAAGGAAATCGGCTGGGTATGGATGCCGATATTGGCGCGCACCGGAAGCTCGACGCCGTCGAGCGTGAAATTCACCTGACCGAGTTTCGGCGCGACACAGGGCGTGGCCGGCGCGATCAACACGTCCACGGACTTGAAGATTTCCATCAGCTTTGCGCGATACCAGCGGCGGAATTTCTGCGCGCGGTCGACCAGCGCCGCTGGGACCATGGCACCTGCGATCAGGCGGTCGCGCACGGCGGGATCGAAATCGTTCGGGCGCTTGCGCAGGCGGTCGAGATGCAGCGAAGCGCCTTCGGTGGTGGTGATGATGTAGGCCGCCGCACGGGCGCGCGAGGCCTCTGGAATTTCTACCACGCGGTTGACACCAAGCGCCTTGGCCACATGCGCGACCGCCTGGGCCGCCTCGGGAAAGAGATTCTTCTGGAAATAACCGCCGGCGATCGCGATCCGCAGGCCACCGATATTCTGGGTGAGCAGCGCCGCCGTGGGCTCGACGGCGCGCGTGGTGCAGGCGGCATCATCGGGATCGGGTCCCTGCATCGCGTCATAGGCGAGCGCGAGGTCGCGGACGTTGCGTGCAAAGGGCCCGAGATGATCCAGGCTCGCGACAAAGGGAAACGAGCGCGCCCGCGACAGCCGGCCGTAGGTCGGCTTCAGTCCAAAGATGCCGCAGAAGGACGACGGCACGCGAATGGAGCCGTTGGTGTCGGAGCCGAGCGCGATCGGCACCAGCGCGCCGCCGACCGCGCTGCCCGAGCCGCCCGACGAGCCGCCGCTCATCCGCGAGGGATCATGCGGATTGCGCGAGGGGCCGTCATGCACATTCTCGCCGGTGAAATCATAGGCGTATTCGCCCATGTTGAGCGCGCCGACAAGTATGGCACCGGCGGCTTCCATGCGCTCGATCAGCGTCGCATCGCGCCTGGCCGGTGCAAGATCGCGGTTGATCTTCGAGCCGGCACGGGTTGGGAGCCCCCTCACGTCGAACAGGTTCTTCACCGCGAACGGCACGCCCGCGAGCGGGCCGATATTGTTGCCGGCCTCGATCGCGGCATCGATCGCGCGCGCCCTGGCGCGAGCGCGATCGGCGGTGACATCGGTGAAGGAATTGAGGATGCCGTCGTGCTGTGCGATGCGCGCGAGAGCGGACTCGGTCGCCTTCAGTGCCGACAGCCTGCCGGACGATATGGCCTTGACGATTTCGGAAGCCGACAGCGGCGCGGACGCGGTACTCATGGCGAGGTCAGGCTGTGAAGACACTGGCCGGCTCGGTTTCGTCAGGCAGCGGGAATTCGTCGACCAGTCGCGCCAGCCGCAGCGACACCTCGAGGTTGGCACGCACGGCCGGCCGCCACGCGTCCTCGAGCGGCAGTGCAAGCGCCTTGGCGACGGCGTCGATGTAAGCGTCCAGGGTATCAGCAGCCATTGGGTCCTGGGTATTGGGGGTCCTGGGTATTGGGGGTCCTGGGTATCCTGTCTAGAGCGCGATGGAATTAGGATGAATTGCCATCGCGCTCAAGATTCTTGTTTGTGCATGATCTTTTCGGAAAACCGGTGCCCACTTTTCCGGATCATGCGCTAGTGCACCGGCAACGGCGGATGCGGGATCGCCGTCAACAACTCCCTGGTATAGGCGTCCTGCGGATCGCCCAGCACCTTTTCGGCCGGACCCTGCTCCACGATTCGCCCCGTGCGCATCACGATGACACGATCGCATAACAAGCGCACTACGTTCAAATCATGGGACACGAACAAATAGCTCATGCCAAGGGAAGCTTTCAGGTCCTGCAGCAGGTTCAGGACCACCGCCTGCACCGACACGTCAAGGGCGGCGGTCGGCTCGTCCAGGATCACGAGCTTGGGATGCACCGCGATCGCCCGCGCAATGCCGACGCGGGCCTTCTGGCCGCCCGACAATTGATGCGGGAAACGATCCAGCAGGTTGACGGGTAGCCCCACCAGGCCCGCCAGCTCCTCGCAGCGGGCGCGCAAGGCGTCCCGCCCCCTTATGTCCCAAAGCTGGAGGATCGGGTCGGCGATGGCGCGGACCGCGGTGAAGCGCGGGTTGAGGCTGTCGGTCGGGTCCTGGAACACCATCTGGATGCGGCTGCGCAGCGGCAGCCGGGCGAAGGCGTTCGGCATGATGCTGCCGATCTCCTCGCCGTCGAAGCTGATGCGGCCGGAGGTCTGGTCGAGAAGCCGCATCACCATCATCGACGTGGTCGATTTGCCGCAGCCGGACTCGCCGACCAGGCCCACGCTTTCGCCTTGGCCCACCGTGAAGCTGATGCCGTCGACGGCGCGGAACACCTCTTCGTCGACCGGCGGCTTGCGCCCAAACAATCTGCCGAGCGAGGCGGTCGCGCCCTGGCGCGGATATTCCTTGACCAGCTTTTCGACGAGGAGGAGGGGCTTCGTATTCTCGTCACCCCCGGGCTTGACCCGGGGGTCCATCGCCCTTGAGAAATCTTTCGAAGATTGATGGATGGCCGGGTCAAGCCCGGCCATGACAGCGGAGTTCGAGGAAGTCGCCGCATCCTCCTCCGGCAACAGATCCCGCAGCGACACGCCGATCCGCGGCGTCGCGCGCATCAGCTTTCGCGTGTAGGCATGCTGGGGATTGGCGAAGATGTCGGCGGACATCGCGGTCTCGACCACCCTGCCCTTCTCCATGACAACCACGCGGTCGCAATAGGCTGCAGCCAGGCCGAGGTCGTGGGTGATCAGGATGGTCGACATGCCGCGCCGTTTGGTCAGTTCGACGACGAGGTCCATCACCGCCTTCTGCGTGGTGACGTCGAGGCCGGTGGTCGGCTCGTCCGCGATCAGGAGCTGCGGATTGCAGGCAAGCGCCAGCGCGATCACGACGCGCTGGCACATGCCGCCGGACAGCTCGAACGGATAGGCGTGATAGCGCTCGCGCGGGCGGGCGATCTTGACCTGCTCCAGCGCCTCGATCGCCTTCTCACCGTAGTCGCTGACGGTGGCCTGCTGCACATGCTGGCGCAGCACGTCCTCGATCTGGTCGCCCACTTTCCGGATCGGGTTCAGCGCCGCGCGCGGGTTCTGGAAGATCATCGAGATTTCGCGGCCGCGCAGGTCGCGCATCTCGTCTTCGCTCGCCGCCTTGACATCGATGCCGGAGAACATCACCGAGCCCTCGGCGATCCTGCCGGCGCGGTCGAGGATGCGCATCACCGCATAGGATGTGACCGATTTGCCGGAGCCGGACTCGCCGACAATGCCGAGCGTCTCGCCCTTGGTGACGCTGATATTGACATGCTGCACCGCCTTGACGATGCCGCGGCGCGTGGAGAATTCGACGGTGAGATCATGCACGTCGAGCAGCGGCTGCGCGGTCATCGTACGCTCCGCAAATCAAGCTCGTCATGCGCGGGCTTGACCCGCGCATCCATCGAGAATTCAAAGTTGCGCTTCGCGCGATGGATTGCCGGGTCAAGCCCGGCAATGACGACGTGTTTCACAGCGTCCACCACCGCCTAAGTCCTCCGCTGCGGATCGACGATGTCACGCAACCCGTCGCCGAGCAGGTTGAAGCAGAACACCGCGATCATCAGCGCAAGGCCCGGAAACAGTGCGATCCACCATTCGCCGGAGACCATGAAGCCCGCGCCTTCGGCGACCATGATGCCCCATTCCGCGGTCGGCGGCCGCACGCCGAGACCGATGAAGGACAGGCCCGCGGCATTGAGGATGGCATAACCCATGGTCAGCGACATCTGCACGATCATGATCGGCATGATGTTGGGCAGGATGTGCACGAGGAGAATGCGGAACTCCCCATTGCCCGACAGCCGCGCCGCCTGCACGAAGCCGGCATTGCGGCGGACATTGGCCTCGGCGCGGGCGACGCGCGCATAAAGCGGGAAGTTCACGATCGCAGTCGCAAGGATGATGTTCTGCACGGTGTTGCCCAGCGCCGCGACGATGCCCATCGCCAGCACGAACAGCGGAAACGCCATAATGGTATCGGCGATGCGGCCGACGATGCGGTCGGTCCAGCCGCCGAAATAGCCGGCGGCAATGCCGGCAAGCCCGCCCATCAGAAAGACCAGCACGACGGAAGCCACCGCAATGAAGGTGTCGAGCCTTGTCGCCACGATCACGCGGCTGAAGATGTCGCGGCCGAGCTGGTCGGTGCCGAACCAGTGCGCCGCCGACGGCGCCTTCAACGCCGCGGCGGTATCGGAGGCGAGCGGATCGTACGGCACCACATAGGGCCCGAACAGCGCGGCCAGGAGGATCACGATCAGGAGCCCGAAGGCAAAGGCCGTGACGCGGTTTTCGCCGAGCACATAACGCGTGTGCTCGAACATGGCGGCGAGGCCGCTAGAGGGGCGCGGAGGCGAGACGGGTTCGACAGTTGGAGCGACGCTACTCATCCTTCCAGCCTCACTCTTGGATCGATGACACCGTAGAGAATGTCGATCGTGAGATTGAGCAGCACGTACATGACCGCCATGGTCAGCACGAACCCCTGCACCGGCGCGAAGTCCGAGGAGATCAGCGCTTCCACCGCGTAGGAGCCGATGCCGGGCCAGGCGAAGACTTTCTCGACCAGCACGTTGGCGCCGAGCAGGAACGAGAACACCATCGACAGCGTGGTGATGACCGGCAGCATGGCGTTGCGGAAGGCGTAGGTGACGATCACCGTCGACGGCTTCAATCCGCTGGCGCGCGCGGTGCGGACGAAGTCGGACGCGAGCACCGACAGCATCGAGGCCCGCGTCATGCGCGCGATCGGCGCCAGCGAGAAGATCGCGAGCGTCGCGGCCGGCAGGACGAGCTGGCTCAGCGCCGAACGAAACGCCTCGAAATCGCGCGCGATCAGGGTGTCGATCAAATAGAAGCCGGTCACCGTCGGCGGCGCGCTGTAGAATACGTCGAGCCGGCCGAGCGGCGCCGGCGACCAGCCGAGCAGGAAATAGAAGACGTAGACCAGCACGAGGCCGGTGAAGAACACCGGCAGCGAGACGCCGGCTGTTGTGGTGATTCTACAGAGATGGTCGATCCAGGAGCCCGGTCGTGTCGCCGCCAGCACGCCGAGCGGCAGTGCGATCGCAATGGAAACAAACAGACCGATCAGCGTGAGCTCGGCGGAAGCCGGCAGGCGGTTGCGGATTTCGGTTGCGACCGGCTGCCCCGTCGTCAGCGACGTGCCGAGATCGCCATGGGAGAGATCGGAGGTGTAGCGGAAGAACTGCTCGATCAGCGGCTTGTCGAAGCCGAGCTTTTTCCTGATCTGGTCGACCGCTTCCTTGGTTGCAGCAGGACCGGCGAAATAGGCAGCGGGGTCGCCGGGCAGCGCACGCGTCAGGAGGAAGGTGACGATCACCACGCCGATCAGGCTCGGGATCGCGAACATCAGCCGCTTGCCGATCATGGTCAGCATGGCGACACCCACGCATGCAGCAGCTGTGAGAAATAAGCTCGGGCGGCTGGCTCAGCTGCGTTCCCTCCCCCACGCAACCGGGGTAAACCCCGGTTGCGTGGGGGAGGGAATGAGAGAGCGAAGCCCATCTCACATGGATGAGAGAGAATAAGTCGTGCCGATGTGTCGTGGACCATCAGCATGACACATCATCCCTTCACCAGCGCGCGATAATCGAGCCGGCGGTGGAACCAGTATTGATAGCCGGATACGTTCTTCTGCATCGCGACATTGACGAAGGGCTGGTACAGCGGAATGCGCGGCACGTCGGCAAAGGCGAGATCGACAAAGCCCTTCACGTCGGTGTCGTAGGTCGCCTTGTCGCCGGTCGCGGCCGCCGCGCGCGCGCCATCGATGAGCTTGTCCATCTCCGGCGACTTGTAGCTCATGGTGTTGAAGATCGAATTGTTGCCGTGATAGCACCAGTAGAAGAAGTATTCGGGGTAATCGAGCCAGCCCGAGAATACGTTGGTGTAGAGCGGCATTTCCTTCTTGGTCAGCTCGGTGCGCCAGTTGGCGCCCGGCACCTTGTTGATCGTGGTCTTGATGCCGATCTGGCCGAGACTCTCCTGTACCAGCACGCAGAGCGGCTCGTTGACCTGCGCAAAGTTGAGGTCGAACGAGATCGTGGTCTCGAAGCCGTTGGCGGCGCCGGCCTCGGCCATCAGCTTCTTCGCCTTCTCCATGTCGGTGGAATATTTGTGCGGCTGCGGCCAGGCGACCTCGGTCGGCTTGTCGGCGGGCGCACCGAACATCGGGTTGGCGAGCCCGAACATCACCGCGTCCATGATCTTCTGATAGGGCAGCGCATAGGCGACCGCCTGCCGCACTTTCAGATTATCGAACGGCGGCTTGGTGACATTCATGCCGATATACTGGATGCCGTTGGAGAACGGCAGCGACACGACATTGAGCTTGCCGGCGGCCTTCAGTTCCTGGAAATCCTTGTTCGGCAGCTCATAGGAGATGTCGGCGTCGCCCCGTTCCAGCAGCGCGCGGCGGTTGCCGGCCTGCGGCACCATGCGCCAGATAACGCGCTTGATCTTGGGCATCGGGCCGCCAACCCACTCGTCGTTGCGCTCCAGGATCACTTCGGTGCCCGCGGTCCATTTCGTCACCTTGTAGGCGCCGGAGCCCGCGGTCTGCTGCTTGGTGTATTCGAGGCCCCAGGGGTCCTTCTCGCTGGCGTTCTTCTTCACCAGCTCCGAATTGACCACGCAGGGCACGATCACGGCGAGATCGGGAATCGTCAGCCGGTCTTTCTTCGCGAAGTCGACGCGCACGGTGTTGTCGTCGACGATGACGAACTGCTCGGGCTTGGTGAGCGAACCCGCGCTCATCTGGAAGGTCGGGAAGCCGCCGACCGAGACGGCGCGGTCGAGCGACCATTTCACGTCCTTCGCCGTGACCGGCGTGCCGTCGTGGAATTTGGCGTTCTTCTTCAGCTTGAAGGTGACCGACATGTCGCCAATGTTCATGTCCTCGGCGAGTTCGCCCTTGAACTTGTCGCGGTCGTAATAGGGCACGCCGCCCGGGCCGCTCTTCATCTCGTGGCTGATCAGCCGGTCGTAGCAATTCCAGGACACTTCATAGCCGGGCACGTTGGTGCCGACGCCATGGATGTCGAGATTGTTCGGGCCGCCTTCGGAGACGATGAGCAGAGTTTCGGATCGCGCATCGGCCTTGGCGGGAGACCAGATCGCGGGCGCGGTGGGCGCCAGCGCCCCCGCCGCCAACCCAGAGACGGATTTGAGGAAATCGCGGCGTTTCATGAAAGGCTCCAACGCAACAGAAAATGGCGTTGGAAGAGTGATCGCAAGGTTCGTGCCAAACCTTACCTGAACGTTAAAGGCCGGCTAAGCCCATGATCGGCTTCCCGAAAGTACGAAGCGTCGCAAGCCTGGCGGCGCATGGCAACTTGCATACAAAGCGGCAGCTTTGCTCATTATGAGGGCAGAAGCACTCCCTCAATCCGGCCAAATCAGCTCCTGAAGCTGCACGAGGTCGTCGGCCCGGTGTTGCCAGCCTTCGATGCAGATGTGCCTGACGGGATCGCTGGCCCGATGCAGCAGCATCAGCGCCATCAGCCGGCGCTTCAGCGCGAAATTGATGTCCGCCCGCGAATAGCCGAAGCCTTCGAGCAGACTTCGCACGCGGCGCGGCCGGCCGGCGGCCATGAACGCGCTGGGGCCGAGCAGATCATATTCGCCAAAGCCCGTCTGCATATCGCCGAAATCGATCAGGCCCGCGAGGCGCCACGCCCCGCCGTCATTCGCGAGCAAAAAGTTTTCCGGGATGTATTCGCCGGTCAGGATCACCGGCGTCGGGTTCATCGGAATGAGTTCGGCAGCGTCGCGCAGAAGATCGTCCAGTCCGTCGAGAAACTTTTGCGCCAATCCCAGCCGTTCGTGCCGCGCGCGGCAGCCCGCGATCTGCCTGCGCATGAAGGCGTCCCATTGCGGCTCGATCTCGCGCAACGCGCCGGGCGGCACGCGCTGGACTTCCGCGATGGTCTGCCCGATCTGCCTCAGCACGCGCTCCTTCTGAGCTTCCGGCAGCGATGGCCACGCCTCCGAACCCAGCACGCCCTCAAGGCGCGTGATGATGAGATAAGGCCAGCCGTCACGCTCGCCCTCGGCAATGATTTCGGGAATCGGCAGGCTGAGCCACCCGCGAAGTACCGACAGTGCCCCACGTTCCGACACGAATTGCTGACGAAGCATCGGCGGGAAAAGCTTCAGTATCAGCCGCGCGTCGAGCGCTGCGACGAGATTGGTGCCGTTCGCGAACACATGCGGCGTCGTGCAGTTGAGCCCATGGCCGCGCGCGATGTCGACCGCCACCGGCAGCCATCGCGACACTTCGGTGCGCCAGGTGCGATAGCTGTCGTAGTCCGCAAGGGAAGGGAGAGAAGTCACGACAGGTTAGCCGTCATTGCGAGGAGCAACGCGACGAAGCAATCCATGGTCTTGCCCCGGCTCTGGATTGCTTCGCTTTGCTCGCAATGACGACTGAACGAACCCACGCAAGTTACCGATCCGGGCTCGCGCGCTCGAACTGCCGCAGCAGCCGGTTGCCGCGCTCGACCGCGGAATCCATCGCGGCCTGCGCGCTCTTCTTGCCGGCAACCGCCTGCTCCAGCTCGTCGTCGATCACGTCGCGGATCAGTACGAACGAGCCGAGCCGCAAGCCCCGCGAATTCTCGGTCGGCGGCTTCAGCGTGATCTGCTCGATCGAGATCGAGGCCCCGGGATTGCGATCATAAAACCCTTGCGAGCGTGTCAGATCGAAGGCGGCGCGGGTGATCGGGAGGTAACCCGTGTTCTGGTGCCAGGCGGCCTGCACCTCCGGCTTCGACAGGAAGGAGAAGAATTTCGCCACGCCCTTGTATTCGGTCTTCGGCCGGTCGCGCAGCACCCACAGCGTCGCGCCGCCAATGATGGTGTTCTGCGGCGCGCCCGCGACGTCAGGCCAATACGGCATGATGCCGTAGCCGACATCGAATTTCGAATTGGCCTTGATGTCGGCGCGCGTCGCCGACGAGCCGATGAAGATGCCGCATTCGCCGTTCTGGAATCGCGGCTCCGCCGATTGCGCCCGGCCGCTGTAATCGAAGATCTTGCTGGTCTGCCATTCGGCGAGCTGCGCGACATGGCGCACGACGGTTGGATTGTTGAAGGCCAGCGTCGCATCGAGCCCGCCAAAGCCGTTCGCCTTGGTCGCCAGCGGCAGATTGTGAAACGCGGAAAAATTCTCGATATTGATCCAGGACGGCCAGGACGTGGTGAAGCCGCAGACCGCACCCCGATCGCGCAATTTCTTGGCCGCCGCGCCCAATTCCGGCCAGGTCTTCGGCGCGGCTTCGGGATCGAGGCCGGCGTCGCGGAACATGTTCTTGTTGTAGTAGAGGATCGGGGTCGAGGCATTGAACGGGAACGACAGCAGATTGCCGCTGATATCGGCGTAGTAGCCGGTCACGGCCGGCAGATAGGCGCTCGGCGTAAACGGCTCCTGTTCGTCCCGCATCAGTTCGAACACCGGATAGATCGCGCCCTTGGCCGCCATCATGGTCGCGGTCGCGATTTCGTTGACCTGCACGATGGCCGGCTGGCTGCGCGAACGAAACGCGAAGATCGCCGCCGTAACGGTTTCGGTGTAGTTGCCCTTGTAGCTCGGAACGACCCGGTATTCGGACTGCGAAGCGTTGAAATCGGCGGCGAGTTTCTCGACCTGCCGGCCGAGCTGACCCGACATCGCGTGCCACCACATGATCTCGGTCGCGGCAAGAGCGGGCGAGGCAAACGAGACAGCGGCCGCTGCAGCCGCGAGTTGTACGAGCTTGTTTACGAATTTCACGATAAAACCACTCTCAAACTTATGGGGACGAACCCGATCCGTTAATATTCGGCGCATTTCGCGGATCGCCAACACCGCGGAATTATTCCGGAACAGACCGATGGCGCGCACCATTGACGATCATCCCGGCGTCGGCACAATAGCGGCATCCCGCCCCCACTGCAAAAAAGGCGTTGAACCTTTTCCGTCGGCCCGAGACTCCACCATTAAGGGGAAGAAGTTGTCAGTGTACCGCGCCGACCTTCCGCGGACCTTTGCCCTCGTCGCAGTGCTGCTTTTGACGGCGGCCTCAACGAGTGTTTCCGCGCGTGAATTTCGCGCCGCCGATACCCAGAGCGAAGATTATCCGACGGTCCAGGCGCTCCAGTACATGGGGCACCTGATCGAGGAACGCTCCAACGGCCGGCTGCAGATCCGCATCTTCCATTCGCGCCAGCTCGGCGAGGAAAAGGAAACCATCGAGCAAACCCGTGTCGGCGCAATCGACCTCAACCGCACCAATGTGGCGCTGATCGGGACTTTCGTGCCCTCGATGAACGTGCTGGCGATGCCGTTTTTGTTCCGTTCCATCGAGCACCTGCAGAAGGTGCTGGACGGCCCCATCGGCAACGAAATCCTCGGCAGCTTCGAGCCCTATGGCTTCATCGGGCTCGCCTTCTACGATTCCGGCGCGCGCTCGATCTACAATAATGTGCGGCCGGTACGCACGCTGGACGACCTCAAGGGCCTGCGGATCCGCGTGCAGCAATCCGAATTGATGTCCGCCATGGTCCGCGCGCTCGGCGCCGAGCCGGTCGAAATGCCCTACGGCCAGGTCCTCACCGGCCTTGCCACACATCTGATCGACGGCGCCGAGAACAACTGGCCCTCCTTCGTCACCACCGATCACTACAAATATGCCGGCTTCTACACGCTGACCGAACACACGATCAGCCCGGAAGTGCTGGTGATGTCGCTGAAGGCCTGGCAAAGCCTCACGCCCGACGACCAGAGGATCTTTCGCGAAGCCGCGCTGAAGTCGAGTCACTTCATGCGTGAGAAATGGCGCGACCTCGAGGAGCGTTCGCGGCAGCAGGCGGAATCCGCCGGCGTCACCATCGTCAGCGATGTCGACCGCAAGCCGTTCGAAGCGGCGATAGCCGACCTTTACGAGAAGGCGCGGCGCGATCCCGAATCCGCGGCCCTGATCGAGCGCATTCGCAAGGTGGAGTGAGGATCGTCTTGTCAGCGCCCTCCACCAGCGACACGACGGAACGGCCGGTGAGCCTCGTGACCCAGGTCCGCGCCCGCATCGTCGGCCTGCTCCGCGCGGTGCCAATCCGCTGGCGCATCCTGTCGATCGCCGCGCTGAATTCCGCGGTCGTCGTGGTGCTCGCCGCGCTGATCTGGAACGGCTCGAAGGTTTTGGGCTCGGCCTGGGAGGACGTGCGCCAGGTGCGCGAATCCGACAAGATCCTGGCGCTGCTCGAAAGCGAGACCGGGCGGCTGCAGAACCTGATCCATCGCTACATCAACCAGCCGAGTCCCGAACTGTTCGCCGAAATCCTGCTGCTTCGCGAGGCCGTGCTCGGCACGCTCACGACGCGGGCGTCCACCGACCCGATGCTGTCCGGATCGGTCGAGGAGCTCGAGCGCGTCACCGAGCGTTTCCTCAATGGCTTCGGCGAATTGCGCGCCGTGCAGGCCACCATCAACAAGACCTATGAGCAGCAGGTGCTGGGCCCGGCCAAGGATATGGCCGGGCTTTATTCCATCATCGAGGGCGCGACCGGCCATCGCGACGCGCTGATCTGGCCCTCGCTCGGCAAATCCCGCGAAGCCTTCACCGGGATGCTGGTCGCGGCCAATGCCTATTATCTGTCGCTGGCGACCGCGTCGGCCGAGGAAGCGCGCCGCAACACCGACACGATCGAAAAGACCATTCCGGTCATGAGTGACCTCGCCGACAACGACCTGCAGCGCATGGCGCTGGTGCGGTTGAAGGAGCGCACGGACGCGCTGCGCAAGGGCATGGACAAATTGTCGGAGCAGCTCACCAACCGCACCGAGCTGTTGCGCAACACCATCGACGCGACGCAGGCCGAAGCCATCGGCGCGATCGATGATCTCTCCGCCAAGATGCGCGAGCGCGAGCAGAAGGCGCAGGAGACATTCGACCGTACGCTCGCCGATATTTCGCGGCGCGTGTTGTCGATTGCCGTGATCTTCCTCGGCATCATCCTGTCCGCGGGCGTGCTGATCGCGCTCTCGATCCGCCTGCCGCTGCAGCAGATCATGACGGCGATGCGCGCGATCACGCTTGGCGACTATGATCGCGCGGTGCAGGGCACCACCGCCCGCGACGAAGTCGGCGCCATGGCGCGCGCGGTGGAGGTGTTCCGCGAAAACGCCATCGCCAAGCGCCGCACCGAGGACGAGCTGCGCTCGTCGAAGGAAAAGGCGGAGAGCGCGCTGCTCGAGCTCAACACCGCGCAGCAGAACCTGATCGATGCCGAGCGGCTGGCGGCGCTCGGCGGCCTCGTCGCCGGCGTCGCCCACGAGGTCAACAACCCGATCGGCATCAGCCTCACGGTGGCCTCGAGCTTCGCGCGGCGCAGCGAGATGTTCGAGGCCGAGCTCAAGGCCGGCGGTGGCCTCCGCCGCTCGCAGCTCGACGAGTTTGTCCGCTCCTCGCGCGATGCCGCCCAGCAACTGGTGGCCAATCTGCACCGCGCCGGCGAGCTGATTCAGTCCTTCAAGCAGGTCGCGGTCGACCGCTCGCATGCCGAACGCCGGCAGTTCTCGCTCGGCGAGGCCACCGACCAGATCATCGCGAGCCTGCGGCCGGTCCTGAAGCGGGCGCCGATCGAGCTGACCGTCGACGTGCCGGAAGGCCTGATCATCGACGGCTATCCGGGCTCCTATGGCCAGATCCTGACCAATCTCTTCCTCAACGCGGTTAACCACGCCTTCGGCGACGGCCGCTCCGGTTCGATTTCGATCTCGGCGCGGGCGCGCGGCCATGACGACATCGAGATCATTTTTGCCGATGACGGGGCCGGAATGACCCCGGACGTGCAGCGGCAGGCGTTCGACCCCTTCTTTACGACGCGCCGCAATGAAGGCGGCACCGGACTGGGTCTGCACATCGTCTATAATCTGGTAACCCAGCAGCTCGGCGGGCGGATGATGCTGGAGTCAAGGCTGGGACAAGGCACCACTTTTCGCATTATCATGCCCCGGGTCGCCAAGGGTGAACCCGCGACTTCAGAGACTTTAGCCGACGGAACTGATCAATGGCCGAACAGGACGATGTCCTCCACCTGATCGACGACACCGGAACCGTTCCGGACGACTCGTCTGTCCGCAAGTGGAAGATCGCCGTCATCGACGACGATCAGGCCGTGCATGAAGGCACCCGCTTTGCGCTCTCCGACTACAGCCTGAACGGCCAGGGGCTCGAAATCCTCTCCGCCTATTCCGCTGCCGAAGGCCGCGAGCTGATGCGCGCGCACAAGGACATTGCCGCCGTCCTGCTCGACGTCATCATGGAGACGGACGTCGCCGGCCTGGAGCTCGTCGAATTCATCCGCAACGAAATCCAGAACGAGACCGTGCGTATCATCCTGCGCACTGGCCAGCCTGGCCAGGCGCCGGAGCGGCGGGTCATCGTCCAGTACGACATCAACGACTACAAGGCGAAGACCGAGCTCACCGCCGACAAGCTGTTCACCTCGCTCACCGCGGCGCTGCGCAGCTACCAGCAGCTTGAACGCATGGTGCAGACCAGGCGCGGGCTCGAGATCATCATCGACGCGGCCTCCACGCTGTATGATTTCCGCTCGATGCAGCGGCTGGCCGAGGGCGTGCTGACCCAGCTTGCCTCGCTGCTCAATGTCGATTGCGCCGGCATCCTGGTGCTGCGCGACGACGGCAACAAGTCACGGGAGGATTTTTCGGTGCTGGCGGGGTCGGGCTGCTACAGCCGCTTCATTGGAGCTGCCAGCTCGAAATCGCTCGATCCGGATTTGCGCTCGATGGTGGAAGCGGCCTTCAAGCGCCGCAAGCACGAATTCGCCGATCACCGCACCGTGCTCTATGTGCGCACCGGCTCGGGCCGCGAGGTCGTGGTGCTGCTGCAGTCGGAGCGGCAATTGTCCGAAACCGACCGCTCGCTGGTGGAGATTTTCGGCAGCCGGCTGTCGATCGCCTTCGACAACGTCATCCTCTATCAGCAGCTGCACGAGGCCAACACCCAGCTTGAGGACCGCGTCGCCCAGCGCACCCGCGCGCTGATGCAGGCCAACCGGCGGCTTTCGGCGCAATGGCTGCGGCTGCAGCGCGCCAACGGCTTCAAGAACGAAATCCTGGGCACCGTCGCGCATGACCTGAAAAACCCGCTCGGCGTCATCCTCGGCCGCACCGAGATGCTGACCGAGCTGATCTCGACCGCTGCGTCCAAAGAGAGCGTCACCGCCCAGATCGACCATATCCGCGACGCGACCAAGCGGCTGACCTCGATGGTCGATCATCTGATTTCGGACGCGATGGCTGACGCTTTCGACATCACCATCCGCCGCGAGCCGGTCGATATCGCCAATCTCGTGAGCGAGGTCGCCGAGGCCAACCAGCCGCTCGCGGTCAACAAGCAGCAGACGATCACGGTATCGGCGCCGCCGAACATCGTGACCATGTGCGACACCGACCGCATCCGCGAGGCGATCGACAATCTCGTCTCCAACGCCATCAAATACAGCCCGATCGGCGGCAAGATCTCGGTCGTGGTCGCCCACGAGGACGACAACACCCTCATTCGCGTCGTCGACGAAGGCGCGGGCCTGTCGCCGGAAGACCTCGGCCGGCTGTTCGGCCGTTTCCAGCGCCTCTCCGCCAAGCCGACCGCGGGCGAAAGCTCGACCGGCTTAGGGCTCTCGATCGTCAAACGCATCATCGATATGCACGGCGGCGAGGTGACCGCCGCGAGCGGAGGTCCTAACAAGGGATCGACCTTCACCATCGTCCTGCCGGCGACCGAGTTGTCATGAGCCAGAGCCAACACATCATCATCGTCGATGACGAGGCGCCGGCCCGCGAGATGGTCGGTGATTATCTCAAGATGCACGGTTTCACCGTGACGCTGTGCGACGGCGGAAAAAGCCTGCGCGGCGCGATCGAGACGGGTTCGGAGCCCGATCTCGTGGTGCTCGACCTCAACATGCCCGAGGAAGACGGGCTTTCCATCATCCGCGACCTCAAGAGCCGCACCAACGTCCCCGTCATCATGCTAACGGCGACCGCAAGCCCGATCGACCGCGTGGTCGGGCTCGAGCTCGGCGCCGACGACTACATCGCCAAACCTTGCGAGCTCCGCGAATTGATGGCGCGCATCCGCTCGGTCCTGCGCCGAAGCGGGCCGGCCAAGGCGGCGCCAGCCGCGACTGACGCCGCCGGCGCCAAGACCGGCAAGGAACATCTGGTGCGGTTCGGCACCAAATGGCTCGATCTCGAGGCCCAGGCGCTGCGCGACGACGAGGGCAACGAGCATCCGCTGACCGCGTCCGAATTCGGCCTGCTCAAGGTGTTCGCCGCCAATCCGAAGCGGGTGCTCTCCCGCGAGCGGCTCCTGGAGCTCGCCAACGCCCGCGACAGCGAGGCTTTCGACCGCGCCGTGGACCTCCGGATCATGCGGATTCGCCGCAAGATCGAGCCGGACCCGACCAAGCCGGCGGTGATCCGCACCATCCGCGGCGGCGGCTATCTGTTCTCCCCGGCCGGCGAGAAGGCCTGAGGCCACCCCCCCGGCCGCCTCACGCCATGAGGCCTCCTTATTGCTTCCAGACACCGCCTAAAACCCTGGCCGGGCCTGCGGAACTTTTTCCGTCCTGAAATCCCGGCATATTCCGTGCATTGAAAATATTCACAATTTCGCCTCGAGTGTTTCGTCGCAGCCGCCCCGACGAAACAATTCTCCTGCCCAAGAAACCATTTTCCGCTTTTCGAGCAGAAATCCCGAAACGCAGCCCCATTAACACTCTCGGTTAACGAAGCGCCGCACGAGCGGCGTCATGGGAGCCTGTCATGCAGAACGTCGTCGCCATCAACGCCGCAGCCCGCCAGAGCATCATCGCCGCTCAAGCGACCTCGGACGATATGCTTCTGGAAAGCATTGCCGATGGCAACCGGACCGCGATGCACATCCTCTATTCGCGTCACAACGTGCGCGTCTACCGTTTCATCCTTCGCATCGTCCGCGACACCACGATGGCCGAAGACCTCGTCAGCCAGGTCTTCCTCGACGTCTGGCGCACCGCGAGCCAGTTCGAAGGCCGTTCGCAGGTTTCGACCTGGCTGTTGTCGATCGCCCGCTTCAAGGCGCTGACCTCGCTGCGCCAGCGCAAGTTCGAGGACATCGACCAGGAAGACGTCCGCGAGATCGCCGATGAGGCCGATACACCGGAAGCTTCGCTCGACCGCTCGACCACCAGGGCGATCCTGCGCGCCTGCGTCGCAAAACTGTCGCCGGCGCACCGGGAGATCATCAACCTCGTCTACTACCACGAGAAGTCCGTGGAGGAAGTCGGCCAGATCATCGGCATTCCGCAGAGCACGGTGAAGACCCGCATGTTCTATGCCCGCAAGCAGCTTGCGGACCTGCTCAAGAACGCCGGCGTCGACAGCCTCGCCGCGTAAGCCAATTTCGGGCCGGTGGCCTCCGCCGGCCCAAAAGGCTGCCGAAGAAACAAATGAAACAGACGACGAAATCACGCTGAAAAAATCGCCTGTTAGATCAGTACCTATCGAATTTCTCTTCGACCTCCCAAGGACCTCCAAGACCCGGAAAGGATGCCCCCCTTTCCGGGTCGCTCTATTTTGAACAGTCCTGCCCGATACCAACGTCACGCCGCCCGTGCTAAACTTCCAAACGGGACGTTGATGGGTGGTGTGCGATGTTCGAAGGTTTTGATGCGGTCACCCTCGCCCGGGCGCAATTTGCCTTCACGATGTCGTTCCACATCGTCTTTCCCGCCTTCTCTATCGGCCTTGCAAGCTATCTCGCCGTTCTGGAAGCGCGCTGGCTTTTGACCGGGCGCGAGGTCTTCCTCAATCTCTTCAACTATTGGCTCAAGATCTTCGCGGTCGCCTTCGGCATGGGCGTGGTGTCGGGCATCGTGATGTCCTACCAGTTCGGCACCAATTGGTCGGCCTTTGCCGACAAGACCGGCCCTGTCATCGGCCCCTTGATGGCCTATGAGGTGCTGACCGCGTTCTTCCTCGAAGCCGGCTTTCTCGGCGTCATGCTGTTCGGCCTCCAGCGCGTCGGCCCGAAACTGCATTTCATGGCGACGCTGATGGTCGCGATCGGCACGCTGATCTCGGCGTTCTGGATCCTCTCCGCCAATTCCTGGATGCAGACGCCCACCGGCTACGCGGTGAATGCCGACGGCCAGTTCGTTGCCGCCGATTGGCTCAAGCTGATTTTCAATCCGTCCTTTCCCTATCGCCTCGTGCACATGGTGCTCGCGGCCTATCTGACCACGGCGTTGGTGGTCGGCGCGGTCGGCGCCTTTCACCTGTTGCGCGACCCGCATCTCGCCGGTCCCCGGGTGATGTTCTCGATGGCGATGTGGATGGCCACGCTTGTTGCCCCCATACAAATCCTCGCCGGCGACCAGCACGGGCTGAACACGCTGGAGTACCAGCCCGTGAAGATCATGGGCATGGAGGGCCACTATCAGAGCCATCCCAACGGCGCGCCGCTGATCCTGTTCGGCCTACCCGACCAGGAGGCAGGCAAGGTCAAATATGCGCTGGAAATTCCCCGCATGGGCTCACTAATCCTGAAACATTCGCCGGATGCGCCGATGGCCGGCCTCGACACCGTGCCGCGCGAAAACTGGCCGCCGGTGCCCATTACTTTTTGGTCGTTCCGCATCATGGTCGGCATGGGTTTCCTGATGTTCGGCCTCGGCCTGTTGAGCCTCTGGTGCCGCTGGCGCGGCACGCTGTTCCAATCGCGGCTGCTGCATGTCTTTGCACTGCTGATGGCGCCTTCCGGCTTCATCGCCGTGCTCGCAGGCTGGATCACGACCGAGACCGGTCGGCAGCCCTTCACCGTGTACAATCTGTTGCGCACGGCTGAATCCGCTTCGCCCCTTGCCGCGCCCGCCGTGGGCTCTTCGCTGATCGCATTCGTCATCGTTTATTTCGCCGTGTTTGCCGCCGGTGTGTTCTATCTCTTGCGGCTGATGGCGCAGCCGCCGCATCCCGGCGAAGCCGGACCGCCGAGCGACGTGCCCGCGCGCGCCGCCGGCATCACGCCTGCCATCGAAGGAGCGAGGTGATGAGCATCCCCTTCGACCTCGCCATCGTCTGGGCCTTCATCATCGCCTTTGCCGTGTTCGTCTATGTGGTGATGGACGGTTTCGATCTCGGCCTCGGCATCCTCTTCCCGCTGTTTCCGGCCAAAGCCGATCGCGACGTCATCATGAACAGCGTGGCGCCGGTATGGGACGGCAACGAGACCTGGCTCGTGCTCGGCGGCGGCGGCATGATGGCGGCGTTTCCGCTCGCCTATGCCGTGCTGATGCCCGCGCTCTACACGCCCATGATCGCGATGCTGATCGGGCTGATCTTCCGCGGCGTCGCTTTCGAATTCCGCTGGCGCGTGCAGGGCGAGCGCAATCGCAATCATTGGGACCTCGCCTTTGCCGGCGGCGCGTGGCTCGCCGCACTCGCGCAAGGCATCGCGCTCGGCGCCATCCTGCAGGGCATTCATGTCGAGGGACGGCACTATGCCGGCGGCTGGTGGGACTGGCTGACGCCGTTCTCGATTCTCACCGGCATTTCGCTCGTGATCGGCTATGCGCTGTTAGGGGCGACCTGGCTGGTGCTGAAGACCGAAGGCGGCCTGCGCGACAAGGCCTATCATCTCTGCTGGTATCTGCTCTTCGCGATGTTGGGTGCAATCGGCGCGGTCAGCATCGCGACGCCGTTCCTGCACATCCAATATGCCCAGCGCTGGTTCACCTGGCCGAATGTGGCGCTCACCGCGCCGGTGCCGATCGCGGTCGCCGCCGTCACCGTGGCTCTGCTCCGCGCGCTCGCCAACAGGCAGGATTCGCAGCCGTTCTATCTGGCGCTGGCGCTGTTCGCGCTGTCCTATGCCGGGCTTGGCATCAGCATATATCCCTTTATCGTGCCGCAGAGCATCACCATCTGGCAGGCGGCCTCGCCGGAGAACAGCCAGATCTTCATGCTGTTCGGCGTCGCCGTGCTGATCCCGCTGATCCTCGGCTATACGGGCTGGGCCTATTGGGTGTTCCGCGGCAAGGTCCGCGCCGGCAGCGGCTATCACTAGATGTCTCCCCCGGACACCCCGCGCCCGCTCGCGCAGCGTCTGTTGTGGTTCGCCGGCCTGTGGCTCGCCGGTGTTTCCTGCGTCGCCCTGCTGTCGCTGGTCCTGCACGTCTGGATCGCGCCGAAATGAGGCGCTTTCCGCCCCTTCCGCAATACCGCTAAGTGACCGGAATCGTAGGGATTCCGCCAGCGCCGCCATCAACTTGCCATCAAGCCCCCTTGAGTTTTCAGGGTTCCAGTGATTTGCCAAACAGTGATACAACGACCCCCCGCCTGTTTAAGGAGAATTTCGAGATGACGAAGCTTCGCCACCTGGCCTGGATGTCGATGGCTGCGATCGGTCTGTTGCTCTCGGCCTCGCACAGCTACGCGCAGTCGCAGGACGCCGACCAGCCCGGCCTCGTAGCCGATGACTCCTACCAGCTCGATCCGGAATGGCAGAAGCAGATGGTGCTCTACCGCACCACCGAAGCGCCCGGGACCATCATCGTCCAGACCGCCGAACGTCACCTCTACCTGATCCGGCCCGGCGGACGCGCGCTGCGCTACGGCATCGGTGTCGGCCGCGACGGTTTCCAGTGGCAGGGACTCGTGACCATCACCAACAAGAAGGAGTGGCCGGACTGGACCCCGCCGCCGGAGATGATCGCCCGCCAGCCCTATCTGCCGCGCTTCATGGCCGGCGGTCCCGGCAACCCGCTCGGCGCCCGCGCGATGTATCTCGGCACCACCGTCTACCGCATCCACGGCACCAATCGTCCTGACACGATCGGCACCAAGGTTTCCTCGGGCTGCTTCCGCCTGGTGAACGCCGACGTGTCTGATCTCTACGGTCGCGTCCCGGTCGGGACCAAGGTGATCATACGGCAGAAGCCTGAACTGTAAGCCCGGACCCGCCTCCCGTCCTTTTGCTCTTTTATTGAGAGAGACACAGATGTTTCGTACCTTCCGAGGCGGCCTGTTGATCGGGCTCGCGGTCGCGGTTCTGGTTGCGGCCTGCGCCATCGTCTATGAGTTCTACGACACCCGAACGTTGAAGCGCACGATCCGGCGCGGCGAGGTGTATTGCGGCGTGAACAAGGGCCTGCCCGGCTTCTCGATCCCCGACGACAAGGGCAACTGGACCGGCTTTGACGTCGATTTCTGCCGCGCGGTGGCCGCTGCCATCTTCGACGATCCGAGCAAGGCGAAGTTCATCCCGCTCGACGCCAACGAGCGCTTCAAGGAGTTGCAGGGCCGCAAGGTCGACATCCTCTCGCGCAACTCGACCTGGAACATGTCGCGCGAGGAGAATTACGATCTCTATTTCCCGGCGGTCGCCTATTACGACGGTCAGGGTTTCATGCTGCCGCGCTCCCGCAACATCAATTCCGCGCTCAACCTCGACGGCAGCAAGGTCTGCGTGCAGGCGTCGACGACGACGGCGCTCAACCTCGCCGACTATTTCAGGGCCAACAACATGAAGTACGAGGAGGTGAAGCTTCCTCAGCTTGTCGACGTCGTCAAAGCCTATGAGAACGGCAAGTGCGACACCTTCACAGCCGACATCTCTCAGCTCTATGCGCTGCGGCTGAACCTGACGCAACCGAACGACCACGTCATCCTGCCCGACGTCATCTCCAAGGAGCCGCTCGCGCCGGTGGTGCGCCAGCGCGACGACGACTGGATGATGATCGTGAAGTGGACGCTCTATGCGATGATCAATGCCGAGGAGCTCGGCGTGAATTCGAAAAATATCGACGAAGCGCTCAAGTCCAAGAAGCCCGACGTCATGCGCCTGGTCGGCAACGAGGGCACCTATGGCGAGGACCTCGGTCTCACCAAGGACTGGGCCGTGCGCATCATCAAGCATGTCGGCAACTACGGCGAAGTCTATGAGCGCAATGTCGGCGAGGAGTCCAAACTGAAAATCCCGCGCGGGCTGAACCAGCTCTGGAACAGCGGCGGGATTCAATACGCGCCGCCGATTCGCTAAGCATTTTAGACGTCGTCATTCCGGGACATCGCGAAGCGATGGGCCCGGAATCCATACGCACGATGGTGGTTATGGATTCCGGGCTCGCGTCTTCGACGCGCCCCGGAATGACGATGTGGCAAAAAATAGCGCGCGCGCAATATTCCCGATTCGAATTTCAAAGAGCTGAGACATGACGCGTCGTTCCCGCGGCACGATCTGCCCGAGTGATGCATCGACATTGTCCCTCGAGAAATCAGAGGGCGCAGGAAATGCCGGGTGATGGCCTCACCCATGGCCCGCCTGCAACAAAAAACGCAGGCGGCAGTCACCACAGGTTTAGCCAGATCAACCGGCATTCCCTGCGCAATGGTTTAGCGGCTTATGACGCGCTCTCCCCGGTGTCCGGGCTTTGATAGCCACCGTCCCCCCGGGCTCTTGACCCGGGGGTTGATCCCAGCATCGGGAGATCAGGACCACACGCTTTTGCCGTCCGCGTCGGCATCGCCCGTCCGGCGAAGCCAACACGTCCATCGCATCCCGCACCAACGTTCGTGACGACGCGTACGCCCCTCTTGCGGTGGCAGGACGCGCGAATTGAAGCCACTGATTTGCCCGACGGTGCAAGTGAATGTTTTCGCGAATCAGGGCCGGATGGCCTCAACCGGATTGAGATCACTGGCGAAATTAGCTTTTAGGAGCGGAGGATTTGAGCTTGAACTAAGGACGTGTGCACTGGCGATTGTGCGTCGTCCATCGCGACGGCGCACCCCTTTCATTGGACGCTACTTTCGAGTACCCGATGTCCCCGATCGGCAGCTTTCCGACGCGAGCAATAAAGAGCGATGAATTCGAGAGACAGAACATAGCCGTGGCCGCCAATTTTTGCTGTCGCTGTCCATGTCCCTGATCATCGCGCTCGTGACGCTGATTGGTCTCGAAATCCTGCTCCGTATCGCCGATTTCCGGGAGCTGCGCGATGGCTTGAGCGAGCAGTCGCTCAATTACGATTACGACGCCGAGCTCGGATGGGCGCCGGCGCCGGAATCTTACGGTACCATCACGACGTTTCGCACCACCCATTTCAAGCACAACAGCCTCGGCCTGCGGGACGAGGAGTTCACTCTCGACGCCAGGCCGACCATCATGGTCCTCGGAGACTCCTTCGTCTGGGGCGCCGATTCCGAAGCAGACGAGCGCTTCACCGAGTTGCTGAAGGCGAAGATTCCCGAATACAAGATCCTGGCGGCTGGAGTTGCGGGCTACGGCACCGATCAGGAATATCTGCTGCTGATGCGCTTGTGGGCGAAGGTCAAGCCGGCGGTGGTCGTGCTGATCTTCTGCTCGGACAATGACCGCCTGGATAACCGCACCAATATCCGCTACTCGAGCTATCACAAGCCCTACTTCGCGATACAGGCGGACGGTTCGCTGGCGCTGACGGGACAGCCGGTCCCGAAATCCCAGCTGCTGTACATCAGGGATAACTGGCTGGTGCGCCACCTCTGGCTGGCGCGGCTGGCGACGAACGTCTATGTGCGGCTCAGGTACCCACCGGTGGTCGTGCCCGACCCTACCGAAAGACTGGTGGGCAAGATGCGCGAATTCGTCGAAGGAAACGGCGCCAGGTTCATGGTTGGAATCCAGAATCATGACGACGCGCTGGCCGCGTATCTCGAGGCCAAGGCGATCCCGTTTGCGAAACTCGAGGGAGCTCCGTTCTATACGCAAGGAGGGCTCGGCCCGCACTGGACGCCGGAGGGGCAGAAGGTTGTCGCCGAGCGGCTTCTGAACATGCTGACCGCGAATGGTGTCGTGCGCGCAGACGCGGCTGCCAAAAATAACTAGACTAGGGTGGCGCGCCCCGCGCCGCGTCACCATCCTGCTCCAGAACTGGCGACGGCGCCGGCCGGCCCGGCAACAACCTTGATCCAGCGCAATGCGTGCAGGAACCGCCGGCTCAATTTGAAATTTCCAGCTCGCGCACGGGCACAGCTTCGTTGGAGCCTGCAACATGAACTTCCGTAACCTGATCTGGCTATCCGCCGCCGCGGCATGCGTCGCGTTCTCGACCCTTGCGCAGGATTTGCCAAAGGCCGACCGAGCCGAGGACGTCGGTTTTTCGACAGAACGACTGAAACGCCTGACCGACACCATGCAGGCGGATGTTGACAAGGGCACCATTCCAGGCGCCGTCGTCATGGTTTCCCGCAACGGCAAGGTGGCCTATCTCAAGGCATTCGGGTTTCAGGACCGCGAAAAGCAGCTGCCGATGAAGACCGACGCCATCTTTCGGATTGCGTCGATGAGCAAGCCGTTCACCTCGGTCGCCATCATGATGCTGGTCGAGGAGGGCAAGATCCTGTTGAGCGATCCGGTCTCGGCTTATTTGCCCGAACTCAAGAACCGTCAGGTGGGCGTGGAGAGGGTCGACGCCGCGGGAAAGCCAGAGTTGTCTCTCGAAGCGGCCCGATCCGAAATCACGATCCAGGATCTGTTGCGGCACACATCAGGTTTTACGTACGGCTTCATGGGCAAGCCGACGCTTGTCAAACAGGCCTATCTCGCGGCCGGCCTTCTTGATCCAACTTCGACGCTTGCCGAGTTTGTGACCAAGCTGTCCAAGCTGCCGCTTGCCTACCAGCCGGGCACGACATGGGATTACGGCGTCTCCACCGATGTCCTGGGGCGCGTCGTCGAAGTCGTTTCCGGCGTGAGCCTCGATCAATTCATCGCGGACCGCATTACCAAGCCGCTGGGTCTATCGGCTACCGGCTTCTACGTAGCCAAGGAGAATGGGGGACGCATTGCCGAGCCTCAAGCGGATCCGGCGACCGGCAAGCGGCCGCCGATGCCTGATCCCGGCAAACGGCCCAACCTGATGTCAGCAGGCGGCGGCATGGTGTCGACTGCGCCGGACTATATGCGGTTTGCCGAAATGCTGATGAACGGCGGCGAGTTGAACCATTTGCGCCTGTTGTCTTCGAGAACCGTCGCGCTGATGACGTCGGACCATCTGCCGCCGGACGTGGCACCCAGCCCAGTCGGGTTGGCGCTGGGTATTTCCGCGCGAAACGGCACGGGCTTCGGACTCGGGTTCAGCGTTCGTACCCAGCCGGGTCGCAACCCGCTGCCGGGATCGCCGGGAACGTTCGGCTGGCCGGGCATCTACGGGACTTCCTTCTGGGTCGATCCGAAGGAGAAGCTGATCGGGGTTACCATGCTTCAGGTGCCGGTGACCGTGGAGGCGCGGTACCGGCTGGTCATTCGCAACCTGGTCTATCAGGCGCTGGTGGACTGACGCGCTCGCGGAACTCTAATAACTCCGCATCCGCGCGAGCTGGTCGGCGTGGTAATTGGCGTCGCCGAACAGTTCCTCGCACACGCGCGCGCGCTTCATGAAGAAGCCGATGTCGAACTGGTCGGTCATGCCCATGCCGCCATGCATCTGTACGCCTTCCTGCACCGCGCGGGTCGCGGTGGTGCCGGCGCGCGCTTTCGCGACGGCTACCGCGGCGGCGGCCTTGTCGAAATTGCCGTCGAGCGCCTGCAGCGCCTTCAGCACCGCGGCGCGGGTGATCTCGATGTCGACATAAAGCTGGGCGGCGCGGTGCTGCAGCGCCTGGAACTCGCCGATCGCCTTGCCGAACTGCTTGCGCTCCTTGAGATAGTTGACGGTGCGGGTGAACACCTCCTCGCTCAGACCCACCATTTCGGCGGCGACCGCGCCGCGGCCGATATTGAGCACGCCTTCGAGCAGCGCAAAACCCTGGTCGACCTCGCCGAGCACGTGATCGGCAGTGACCTCGACATTGTCGAAATCGATGCGCGCGGCGTTGTGGGAATCGACCATGATGGTGCGCTCGGTGGCGATGCCTTTCGCCTTGGGATCGACCAGGAACAGCGTCACCCCGTCACGCTCGCCGGCCGAACCCGCACTGCGCGCGGCGACGATCAGGAGATCGGCGACATGGCCATCGACGACGAGAGCCTTGGAGCCGTTCAGCTTGAAGCCGTTGCCGGAGCGAACGGCTTTCAGCTCCGTCTGCAGCGGGCGGTGTTTGGCGCCTTCATCGACCGCGAACGCGGCGAGCAGGCTGCCTTGCGAAATCTTCGGCAGATATTCGGACTTCTGCGCTGCGCTGCCGCCGCGCGACAGCGCGGATACCGCGACCACCGCGGTCGACAGGAACGGCGACGGCATCAGGGTGCGGCCGATTTCCTCCATCACCACGCCGGCCTCGACACAGCCGAGCCCGCTGCCGCCGAAATCTTCCGGCACCAGCAGGCCCGAAAACCCCATCTCGGCAAAACTCTTCCAGAGCTCGCGGGAGAACCCGGTCGCGTCCTTCGAGTCGCGCAAGCCTCGCAGATGCGACACCGGCGCCTTGTCAGAGATCAGGCCGCGCGCGCTGTCGCGCAGCATCGATTGTTCTTCGGTGAGGACGAGGGCCATGATGTGTTTCCGCTTGTCGAAACATATATTGAGATCGTCATTCCGGGATGCGCCGTAAGGCGCAGGCCCGGAATCCATACTCACGATGGTGGTTATGGATTCCGGGCTCGCGACTGCGTCGCGCCCCGGAATGACGGATGGTGAAAGTGTTCCTCACGCCCCCGGCAGATCGAGGATGCGCTTGGCGACGATGCCCAGCATCACCTCCGAAGTGCCGCCCTCGATCGAGTTGGCCTTGGTCCGCAGCCACGCGCGCGGACGGGCGCCGGCCCTGGAGCGGTCGCTTTCCCATTCCAGCGCGTCGATGCCGCCCGCCGACATCAGGATTTCGTAGCGGCGCTTGTTGAGCTCGGTGCCGTAATATTTCATCGCCGAGGAGAACGCCGGATGCGCCTGTCCTGCTTTCGCGAGATCGACCATGCGTTCGGCCGCGGCCGCGAGCGCGGCCTCGTCGACCTCGAAGCTCGCGATCTGGCCGCGCAGCACCGGATCTTCCAGCCGGCCCTGCTCGTCGGCGCCGATGGAGTCGGCGGCGATCTGGCCGAGCGGCCGCCCCACCCCGCGCTCGCCCATGCCTGAAATCATGGCCCGCTCGTGCTGCAGCAGATATTTCGCGACATCCCAGCCGCGGTTGACGGTGCCCAGCACATGCGACTTTGGCACGCGCACATTGTCGAAGAAGGTTTCGCAGAACGGCGAGTAACCCGAGATGAGCAGGATCGGCTTGGTCGAGACGCCCTTCGACGCCATGTCGAACAGGATGAAGCTGATGCCGTCATGCTTCTTCGCCGCGGGATCGGTCCGCACCAGGCAAAAGATCCAGTCGGCGTAGTTCGCATACGACGTCCAGATCTTCTGGCCGTTGATGATGTAGTCGTCACCGTCGCTTGTCGCCCGCGTCTGCAGCGAGGCGAGGTCGGAGCCTGCGTTCGGCTCGGAATAGCCCTGGCACCAGCGAATGAGGCCTGCGGTGATCTTGGGCAGGTGCTCCTTCTTCTGCGCGTCGGTGCCGTATTTCAACAACGCCGGCCCGAGCATGGAGATGCCGAACGAGGTCAGCGGCGCCCGTGCGCCAATCGCCGCCATTTCCTGGCGCACGATCTTGGCCTCCTCGCCGTCGAGACCGCCGCCGCCATACTCCTTCGGCCAATGCGGCACGGTCCAGCCCTTGTCGCGCATGCGCTCGAACCAGACGCGTTGCGCATCGGAAGAGAATTTGGCGTTGCGGCCACCCCAGAAGGTGTCGGCATCGGAGGTCATGGGCTTGCGCATCTCAGGCGGGCAGTTCTGCTCCAGCCAGGCGCGGGTTTGGTCACGGAATTTTTCCAGATCGGCCATTTTTCGAGCTCAGGTTTGGGACGTTTCCACTGTAAAGATCGTTGCGCCGACCTTAGCGGCGGTACAGCGGATTTCAACCTCTCTATGCAATTCCGGCCCGTGTCGCGCCGTCGCGCGATGGGATATACCGGGTGTGCGGCAACCATTGAAAAACAAGAGGAAACGAGAGATGCGGCTGAAGTTGCTTTCGCCAGGCGAAATGAACGCCGAACAAAAACAAACCTATGACGAGGCGATCGCGGGCAAGCGCGGCTCGGCGCCGGCGCCGATGATGGCCTGGCTCAACAGCCCGGAAATGGCGCGGCATGCCACCCGGCTCGGCGAGACCCTGCGCTTCAACACCATGTTTCCCGCGAAATTGTCCGAGATCGCGATCCTGGTCACCGCGCGGCATTTCACCGCGCATTACGAATGGTTCGCGCACAAGCGGCTGGCGCTGAAGGGCGGCATGGCGGCGAAAATCATCGACGCCATCCGTGACCGCCGCACGCCCGAGTTCGATGATCCGAAGGCCAAGACGATCTACGAGGTGGCGAAGTCGTTGCACGAGGGACACGGCCTGTCGAAGACGCTCTATGCCGAGGCGGTCACTATCCTGAGCGAGCGCGGGCTGGTCGAGATCATCGGCCTCTGCGGCTATTACACGCTGGTGTCGCTGACGCTGAACACGTTCGAGTTCGGGCTGCCGGAGGGGGAAGTGCCGGAGCTGGTGTGACGGCCTCCACTCCTCATGGTGAGGAGGCGCGCAAGCGCCGTCTCGAACCATGAGGCCTCAGTGGGGCCTCATCCTTCGAGACGCTCCCAAGAGGGCGCTCCTCAGGATGAGGATTTGGCCGAATGTCCGCGGATCATGATTAGCACGGCCGCGGTTAATTCCAGCGCGATGCAGCCTGAGAACGGCAGCGTGTAGCTGCCGGAGAGGTCGCGCAGCACGCCGACCACGCCCGGACCAAAAGCATATGTGACCTGCGCGATCGCGGTCTGCAGACTGACCAGCACCCCGAAGGAGCGTGCATCGAACTCGCGCTGCACGATCAGCGACGGCAGCGTGATCAGATTGCCGACCGAGAAGCCGAACACGCCGCAGGCCGCGATCAGCGCATACTCGTTGCGGAAGTTGATCAGCACCACCAGCGCCGCCGCCTGGCTCAGGAACGACAGCGCCGAAGCGAGCCGCTGGTTGAGCCGGTCGATCACGGTCGAGAACAGCACGCGCCCGACCACCGCCATCGCGGTGAGCAGCGCAATCGCCGTCGTGGCGCTGGCGCGGCCGATCACGGGGTCGAGGAAGGCGATCAGATGCACGATGAAGCCGACCTGCGCGAACAGCACCAGCGCAAAGGCGGTGGTGACCGAGAGGAAGGCGATGTCGCGCAGCGCGCCTGCACGGATATGTGTGGCGGAAGGCGCATCCGCAGGCGATGCCACTGCGGCACCCGACAATAGCGGCGGCCGGCCGACGAAGATCAGCACGGTCGGCACCACGAGCACGAGCATCACACAGGCCGCCATGATCATCGCTGTGGGAAAGCCGAAATGGCCGATGGCGATCACGAGCAGTGGTACGCCGGCGATGCCGCCAAAGCTTGCGCCGTTCAGCGCCAGGCTGATCGCCATGCCGCGCTTCTTCGCAAACCACAGGCCGAGCGTGTTGTTGATCATGGCGAGAGACATGCCTGCCCAGCCGAAGGCCAGCATCGCGTTGGCAAGGTAGAGCTGCCAGGGCTCGCGCACCTGTCCGAGCGAGATCGCGGCAATGGCCGTGGCGCAAGCGCCCGCGACCAGGCAGTTGCGCGGACCGAATTTTTTTACGGCCTCGGCGACAAAGACCACGACCGCGGCGCCGAACAGATAGAAGAAGGTGGTCGCCCCTGATATCAGCGAGGCCGGCCAGCCGTGCAGCCGGTGCAATTCGGCGAGATAGACGCTCTGGCCGTAGAAACCGAAGGCCCAGCCGAAGGTCGCGACCAGGAAACAGACCGCGACGATGCGCCAGCCTTCGTAGCGCGCGGAATTTTCGTTGATCGTGATGGGGCTGAAGGCGTCCACGGATCATCTCCCTGTTTCGGGCCCATGATGTGGGCTTGATGTGGGCTTGGCCCAAAACTCCGCCAGATCACATCGCTTCGACGCCGATCGAAGTGTCAGCAGTTGGCACTAGTGGTCCAATTCCAACATTCGCATCCTGTTGCAGCGCTCACCTTTGCGAATGTTGGAATTAGAGGACCACTAGCAAAATATTGATTTTAGTGGAGCTTTGAATTTGACGTTCGCTTACGAGTTCGCCGCAATCGGGGTAGCGAACGTCAAATCCGCTCCACTAGAAGCGCAGTCAGAGGCTCGGCTCGGGAAATTCGTCGATGTCCGCCAGCCGCGCGCGGCGCTTCGCGAATGACACAAGCCCCAGCACGATGAGGCCGAGCAGCACCGGCGGATAGACCACGAGATTGACCGCGGTCCAGCCGTAATTCGCCAAGAGCTGGCCCGAGGAGAACGAGCCGATCGCCATCATGCCGAACACGAGGAAATCGTTGAAGGCCTGCACCTTGTTCTTCTCCTGCGGCTGGTGCGTCTCCAGCACCAGCGCGGATGCGCCGACGAAGCCGAAATTCCACCCCACCCCCAGCACCATCAACGTCGCCCAGAAATGCGGAGCGGTGATACCGGTCAAGCCAATGGTGGCGGCGACGGCTTCCAGCATAAGCCCCAGCGCGACAATGACGGGTGCGCCGAAGCGGGCGATCAGCGAGCCCGTGAAGAAGCTCGGGCCGTACATCGCGACGATGTGCCACTGAATGCCGAAATTGGAATCGCTGACGGAGAGCCCGCACATCTTCATCGCGAGCGGCGCCGAGGTCATCACCAGATTCATCATGGGATAGGCGATGATGCCGCAGAGCGCGGCCGCGATGAAGCGCGGCTGCCGCACGATCTCGAACAAGGGACGGCCGCCATGCAGGTCTGCTGGAGACGGCTTCGGCGCGTCGACGCCGGCGAGAATCGCCATCGCGACCAGCGCGACCGCGGCCTGGACCACAAACGAGAAGGCGAACAGATAAGGCGGCCAGATGTCCATGGTCCATTGCACGAGCTGCGGACCGAGGACGCCGGCGAATACGCCGCCCGCCATCACCCAGGACACAGCCTTGGGCCGGTACGCGGTGCTGGCGCCATCGGCCGCGGCGAAACGATAGGATTGGGCAACCGAGCCGTAGAGCCCGCCAAGGAAGGTCGCGCAGCAGAACAGCCAGAACATCGCATGGAGGATGGCAATGGCGCCGAGCAGGCCGGTGATGGCGCCAAGCCCGGTGCCGATGATGAAGGCTGTGCGGCGGCCGTAGCGCCGCGAGACCGCGCCGGTCGGCAGCGTGCCGGACGCCATGCCCAGCACATACATCGAGAGCGGCACCGTCGCGAGAGAGACATTCGGCGCCAAGGTCGCACCGATGATCGAGCCGGTGGCGAAGATCACGGCCGAATTGGCGCCGGTCAGCGCCTGCGCCGCCGCGAGCCGCACCACATTGGCCTTGACGCGGGCGTCGTTGGCATATTCGTCGCTGGCCGTCACATCGATCATGGCGTTTCCGAGCAGGCCCGTCGCGGGCCTCATTTTCGGCGGCACTATGGAGAGATGCGGCAGGGCGATCAACCGACGCCAGCGGGCGCGGGCCATGCATATGGCGCTGGTCCGTTTTACGCCTTTGCGAAAATCAGGATCATGTTGTTGGCGGGCATCTCGACGGCCTGCCGCAGCGCGAGGCCGTTTTCCGAGGCAAGCCGCTCGACATCGGCGATGTCGCTCACGCCCCATTCCGGGTTGTTGTTGCGCAGGCTGGTGTCGAACACGGCGTTGGACACGGCGGTGTGCCTGCTGTCGCGCTTGAACGGACCGTAGAGGAAGAGCCGGCCGCCGCTCTTGAGATAGCGGCCCGCGCCTGCGAACAGGCCTTCCGCGACGCGCCAGGGCGCGATGTGGATCACATTGGCGCAGAACAGCGCTGTCAGCTTCGGCGGACCGCTGCCGTCGGTCATCGCCCTGCACCAGGCGGGATCGGCGAGATCGATGGTGAGCGGCGGGCGGATGTTTGCAAGGCCCGCATGGGCGCGCCACGCCGAAATGCTTTTCAGATGCTGCTCGTTCAGATCGCTCGGCCACCAGGTGATGGCGGGCGCCTGGCGGGCGAAATGCACGACGTGCTGCCCGGTGCCGCTGCCGGCTTCCAGCACGTCGCCCGATTTGCCAGCGAGGAACTTTTTCAGCACCGCCCAGATCGGCGCTTGATTGCGGTGGAAGGCCGCCGCATCGAGCCGGCCGTCGGGCTCGAGGGGCCGGCCGTCCTTGCCGAATTCCATCAGATATTCCGCCATCGGCGGCTCCGAACCGAAACGCCTGGGGCGTATTTTAACCCCAATTACGAGCGCCGATAGTCCGGATTGCCAGAAGATGGCCTTTGTGCTTTTGACCCCTTATATTCGAACGCGAAAATCACCGCCGGAAACGCCCTTGATCCACCCCGCAAAATCCACTCTGGCTGCCGCCTTTGCGCTGGCGCTGTCCGCAAATCTCGCGCAGGCGCAATCCGCCACGGACGGGCAAAAACTCGCCTTCGACCGCGGCAAGGGCAATTGCCTGACCTGCCACCAGATCAAGGGCGGCGACCTGCCGGGCACGATCGGCCCGCAGCTGAAAGACCTCAAGGCGCGCTACGACCGCAACGAGCTGGTCGCGATCGTGTCCGACGAGACCAAACGCAATCCGCTGACCGTGATGCCGCCGTTCGGCCGCAACCGCATTCTGACCGAGCAGGAGATCAACGCCATCGTCGATTTCCTGCAGACGCTCTGACGGAGACTTCATGATGAATACCCGCCCCTCGCTCACGCGCCGCCTCGTCCTGCAAGGCGCGGGCTCGGTCGCGCTGATCGGCCTCGGCCTGGACACCGTGCCGGCCTTGGCCGCGGCGAACGACAAATATCCGGAAGATGCGTTCAAGCAGAAGACCGATGCCGACGCGATCAAGGCGCTCTATGGCAAGACCGCGGAAGCAAGCGACAAGATCAAGCTCGATGCGCCCGAGATCGCCGAGAACGGCGCGGTGGTGCCGATCGCGGTGACGACCACGCTTTCAGACGTCACCTCGATCTCGTTCTTTGTCAGCGAGAACCCGAACGCGCTGGCGGCGTCCTATGTGATCCCCGTCGGCACGACGCCCGCTGTCGCCAATCGCCTCAAGATGGCGAAGACCTGCAACGTGATCGCGATCGTCGAATCCGGCGGCAAGCTCTTTTCCGCGACCAAGGAAGTCAAAGTCACCGTCGGCGGTTGCGGCGGCTAGACAAATAAAAGGATACATCCGATGGCATCGACCATTCGCGTGCGCGCCACCGCCAACGGCGACACCACCGAGGTGCAGGCGCTGATCCAGCATCCGATGGATTCCGGGTTTGTGAAGGATGCGCAGGGGCAGCTGATCCCGCCGCATTTCATCCAGCAGCTCACCTTCGAGCATAACGGCAAGGCCGTGTTCCTCGCCGACTGGGGCCCCGCGGTTTCGAAAGACCCCTATGTGAAGTTCAGCTTCAAGGGCGGCGCCAAGGGCGACGACCTCAAGATCAGCTGGGTCGACAACAAGGGCGCGACCGACACCGGCATGGCGAAGATCGGATGACCATGCGCGTGCGACCGATCCTCCTCTCCGCGGCCGCCGCCATCACGTTCGCGGCACTCGCCTGCGTCGCAGCCTCCGCGTCAGACGCGCCCGATCCAGCGGCGGACGCCAAGGCGTTCAAGAAATTCTTTACCGACAAATTCCCGAAGGTGAAGCTCGAGGATTTCGTCAACGGTCCCTATTCGATGAATGAGGGCATGCGCAAGCAGTGGGAGGAGAAGGAGGAGTTTCCCCCTTACGAATTCGCGCTCGAAGCCGGCAAGGAGATGTTTTCGAAGCCGTTCAAGAACGGCAAGACCTACGCCGACTGTTTCCCGAACGGCGGCATCGGCATCCGCCAGAACTATCCCACCTTCGACGAGAAGGAAGGCAAGGTTGTCACGCTGGAACTCGCGCTCAACCGCTGCCGCGAGGCCAATGGCGAGGCGCCCTATTCCTATGTGAAGGACGAGATGGCCTCGCTCACCGCCTATATGGCGTTCACCTCGCGGGGCAAGCCGATGGACATCAAGATCCCGAACGACCCGCGCGCGCTGGAAGCCTATGAGAACGGCAAGCGCTATTTCTACACCCGCCGCGGCCAGCTCAACTTCTCCTGCGCCACCTGCCATGTGCAGAGCCCGGGCGAGCGCATCCGTGCCGAAATCCTGGCGCCCGCCTATGGCATTTTGAACGCGATGCCGATCTATCGCTCGGAATGGAACGGCATGGGCACGATCAGCCGGCGCTTCATCACCTGCAACAGCCAGACCCGCGCGGTTCCGCTCGAGCCGCAATCCGATGAATATCGCGACGTCGAGTATTTCCTGTCCTATGTCGCCAACGGCTTGCCGATTTCAGGCCCGGGAGCGCGGCCATGAACGTGATGCGGAATACGCTGCTTGCTCTGGTGTTGCTGATGACAGGCGCGGTACCGGCCTTCGCTGCGTCCGAGGC
The DNA here is from genome assembly GCA_963847045.1 of uncultured Alphaproteobacteria bacterium. Lineage (GTDB taxonomy): Bacteria > Pseudomonadota > Alphaproteobacteria > Rhizobiales > Xanthobacteraceae > Bradyrhizobium. The sequence goes on from CAWJYQ010000014.1 coordinate 50,550, forward strand.
CGACTACAAGGCGGCCCTGGCCGCAGCGGAGGCTGCAGAAAAGCAGGCCGACCAGTTGCGCCACAAATGGACCACGACGGAGGCACAGCTCGCCGCCGCGAAAAAGGCTGCAGCAGGCGGCGATTTTGACGCCGCGATGACAGCGGCGAAGGAAGCCGAGGCACTGGCGAAAGCTTCGATCTTCCAGGCGACCAGCGAGAAGGAACGCTGGAAGGATCTGGAAATTCGCTGAAGTCTGTGGGGCGAGTTCGCCATGAAAATCCGCCGGCGGGATTTTCTGCTTCTTTCGGGCGCGGCCGCCTTCTCCGGCGGGATCATCCGCACGTCACGGGCGGCGGACAGCCCGAGCCTCTATGACATCGAGCGCTTCGGCAATGCGCGCATCCTGCACCTGACCGACACGCACGCACAGTTGCAGCCGGTGTTCTTCCGCGAGCCCAGCGTCAATATCGGCATCGGCGAGATGGCGGGCAAACCGCCGCATCTGGTCGGAAAGGCTTTTCTCGAGCATTTCGGCATCAACGCCGACAGTGCCGAGGCCTATGCCTTCACCTCGCTCGACTTCGAGAAATCGGCGCCGCGCTTCGGCAAGCTCGGCGGCTTTGCGCATCTGAAGACGCTGATCGACAGGCTGCGCAATGATGTAGGCCAAGGCCGCTCGCTGCTCCTTGACGGCGGCGACCTCTGGCAGGGCACGGGGCTCGCCAATTCCACAGAGGGCGCCGACATGGTGGAGGCGTCGAACCTGCTCGGCATCGAGGCGATGACCGGCCATTGGGAGTTCACCTATGGCGAGGAGGCGTTGCGCAGGAATCTTGCGAATTTAAAGGGCGAGTTCCTGGCCCAGAACGTCTTCCTCACCGAGGAAGCCAAATTCAACGATGCCAGGGCGTTCGACCCTGCCTCGGGCCGCGTGTTCAAGCCATCCGTGATCAAGGAAGTCGGCGGCTCTCGCATCGCCGTAATTGGGCAGGCCTTTCCCTATGTCCCGATCGCGCACCCGAAGCGCTTCACGCCGGACTGGACCTTTGGAATCCGCGACGACGAGCTCCAGAAGCTCGTCACCGCCCATCGCGACACCGACAAGGTCGATGCCGTCATCCTGCTCTCCCATAACGGCATGGATGTCGACCTGAAGCTCGCAAGTCGCGTCACGGGCATCGACGTGATCCTGGGAGGACACACCCATGATGCCGTGCCACAGCCTGTCTTCGTCAGGAACGCAGGTGGCGGAACGCTCGTCACCAATGCCGGCTCGAACGGTAAATTTCTGGGCGTGCTCGACCTCGATCTCGGCAAGGGCAAGGTGAAGGACTTCCGCTATCATTTGTTGCCGGTCTATTCGGAGCTGTTGAAGCCGGACACCGCGATGCAGGCGCTGGTCGAGCAACTGCGCGCGGCGCATTCCAGGGTGTGGGCCGACAAGATCGCGACTGCCGACCGCCTGCTCTTCCGCCGCGGCAATTTTTCCGGCTCGATGGACGCGCTGATCTGTGATGCCTTGCTCCGCGAGCTCGACGCCGAGATCGCGCTGTCACCCGGTTTCCGCTGGGGTACCACAGCGCTCGCAGGGCAAGTGCTCACCATGGAAGACGTGCTGGCAGAAACCGCGATCACCTACCCGGAGACCTATATGCAGGCGATGACCGGCAGCCAGATCAAGGACCTGCTGGAAGACGTCTGCGACAATCTGTTCAACGCCGATCCCTATTACCAGCAGGGCGGCGACATGGTCCGTGTCGGCGGCCTCACCTACACCTGCACGCCCGCCGAGAGCATCGGCAAGCGCATATCCGAGCTGAAGCTCGAGAGCGGCCGCGCGCTGGAAGCGGGCAAGAGCTACAAGGTCGCGGGCTGGGCTTCGGTCAACCCGCAGGCGGGCAAGCCGGTATGGGATGTGTTCGCGAATTATCTCCGCTCCGGCAAGACGCCGCTGCCCTATGGCAAAAACGTCACGCTCAGGGGTGTCGACGGCAATCTGGGGATTGCGGGATGAACAGGTTTTCGAGAACGTTTCGCTTCGCCGTGATCGCGGCTTTGCTCGCGCTCACGCTTGCCTCAGCGGTTCGCGCGCAGCAGGCACCGCTGCAGGACAAGCCCTTTGCAGAGCACAAAATCGTGTTGCAGCTCTCCGACAATGATCCGCGCAAGGAGGCGTTGGTGATCAGCGTTGCCAACAACCTGCTGAAATTCTACGATCCCGACAAGGTCGCGATCGAAGTGGTGGCGTTCGGCCCCGGCATCGATTTGCTGCGCAGCGAAAATCCGAGCCGAAAGCAGGTCGAGAGCCTGATCGCGCAGGGTGTCCGCTTCGATGTGTGCCTGAATACCGTCGACACCATCGAGCGCGAGACGGGCCGGCGGCCCGACATCATGCCCGCCGCCACGCCGGTGCAGGTGGGCGTCGGGCAGATACTGTTGCTGACCGAAAACGGATATACATTGGTCAGGCCTTGATCCACGTCATTGCGGGCGGAGCGAAGCGGTTGGAGGAACACGGAGCGAGCCATGCCCGGGCACTGATGTGTTAGAATCGGGAATCATTTCAGGCGGTGATAGGACATGATCTTTCGTCAGCTCTTCGACAGCGTCTCCGGCACCTACTCCTACCTGCTGGCGAGCCGCCATGGCGGGGAAGCGCTGATCCTCGACCCCGTGCTGGAAAAGGCGGAGCGCTATTGCAAACTGTTGCAGGAGCTCGATCTGAAACTGGTCAAGGCGGTTGACACGCATTTGCATGCCGACCACGTCACCGGCCTGGGCGAGCTGCGCGACCGCACCCATTGCATCACCATCATGGGCGAGCAGAGCAAGGCCGACGTGGTGTCGATGCGGGTCTCCGACGGCGACAAGGTGACGATCGAGGGCCTGTCGCTGGACGTGATGTACACGCCCGGCCACACCGACGATTCCTACTCCTTTCTGATGGGCGACCGCGTCTTCACCGGCGACACGCTTCTGATCCGCGGCACCGGCCGCACCGATTTCCAGAACGGCAGCTCGCGGGCACAGTATGATTCGATCTTCAACCGGCTGCTGAAGCTGCCGGAGGAGACGCTGGTGTTTCCCGCCCATGACTACAAGGGCGATACGGTCTCCACCATCGGCGAGGAGAAGCGCTACAATCCGCGCCTGCAGGTGAAATCGGTCGACGAATATGTCGAGCTGATGGCCAATCTCAAGCTGCCCAACCCGAAGATGATGGATGTCGCGGTGCCCGCCAACATGCATGTCGGCTTGCACCAGGACGAACTGGAGAAGCACGGTCTTTCGCTGAACGCGCGCCAGGCGATCGAGAGCCTCGGCCGGCCTGACGTACTGCTCGTCGATCTGCGCGAGAGCGCCGAGCGCGCCAAGCACGGCACGCTCTCGGGTGCGCTGCATGCGCCCTATCCGTCGATCGACGAAAGCCTGCAACCGGGCGGCATGCTGCGCGAGGTCGCGGCCGCCACCGGCCGCCGCATCGTGTTCTTCTGCGCCTTTGGCGAACGTTCGGCGATGGCGGTGAAGGCTGCGACGGAGGCCGGGCTTGCCAACACCGCTCATATCGCCGGCGGCATCGACGCCTGGAAGAAGGCCGGCGGGCCGGTGCTTCACGGCTGATCGTTCAGGGGGAATCCGATGGGTAACATTGGCAAGAAGAGCGAGCCTCCGAAGAAGGCGGACGACAAGCCGAAGAAGCCGCCGCCTCTGCCGCGTGCGGATGACGATGATTACGAGGATGGCGATATCGCCACGCCCAAGCGCGACCGCCACGGCAACGACGACGAGCCGCTGTAATCGAGCTGGTCATTGCGGGATGATGCGCCAGACCTTTCGCATGGTCATCAGTTCGACGGCATTGTCTCGGGCGTTGTCTTGGCCCGCAGCAATCGCTTCGGGTGCACGCCGTCGACATAGCCCATGAATGGTGGGTGGATCGAATAGCCGATCAGCTCGCGCGCACGCTCGGGAAGATTTTCGGCCACCTCCGGAGGCACGGCGAGACACATGTTCTCGAGCTGCCGCACCCATCCGGCGCAATATTGCGGGGTGATAATCAGGCGCGACCGGTCGGAACGGTTGCTGCCGCCGCGGTGCCAGAGCGTGCCCTTCGCGATCGCGAGCGAGCCTGATGGCATCGCAAGCTTGACCGCATCCGCCCGAAAGCCGGCGTCATGATCCTGGTCCAGCGCCGATCTGGCGTCGAAATCGGCGGGGGTTGCTGCGCCGTCGATCCGGCGCTCGTCCCACAGATGGCTGCCGGGAATGACTTCCGTGCTGCCGTTGGTCTCGGTGGTGTCGTCGATGGCCCAGAACGTGCTGACACCGAGCGCAGGGCGCGGGCGCGGCAGCCGGGCGCCGCCGTCGTCGGTGTGCCAGGGCTGCACGGTCTCGCCGGGATGCAGGTTGATGGCGAGGAAGGCCGACAGCAGGCAGCTCGGCCCAAGCTCCGCCTCGACAAAGGCGAGCATCAGCGGATGGATCACCAGTTCGGCGAACGCCGGTGATTTGGCCAATAGCGCATACACCCGGTTGGTGTTCAGTCCCTCGAAATCGTTGCGGCCTTTGAGGTCCCGCCCGAGATGCGGCGCGAGCGCATCACGGATCGCCGCGACCTTTTCGGCCGATAGCACGCGCTCGAAGATCAGGAAGCCGCGACGGTCGAATTCATCGCGCCAGTCCTCGAACGAGCGGCCCTGCAACCAGGGAGAAGCCTGCTGAAGGGAGTCAGGGGATGCCGACTGAGCCAAGGGTACCATGGGTGCCATGGGCAAGGTCCTCGAACAAATACCATTGATCCAACCCGCGCCTGGCTATATTGAATTGAATTCAATTCAGGAGTCAAGATGGCAAGACGACCAGCCGTCAGCGAGGCCATTGGCGCGAGGGGCAATGCCGAGCCCGGCGCGCGCGAGCGCATCGTGGCGGCGGCCATGAAGGAATTGATCGATGGCGAAGGCGATTTCGAGATCGCCGACGTGGCGCGCCGGGCTGGCGTCTCGGTCGGCCTCGCCTATCATTACTTCGGATCGAAGGCCGGGCTGATCGCCGTCCTGATCACGGATTTCCATGATCGTCACGAGACGATCGTCAACCACTCGGTCGACAAATCGCTTGCCTGGCCGATCCGGGAAAAGGCCAGGCTCAAGGCCAGCATCGATTTTCTCTACGCCGATCCGGCCACCCATTTGATCATGGGCAAGCTGAGCAGCAGCGCAGAGGTGATCGCGATCGACACCGGACGCAGAGCCCAGATGATCGAGCTGGCGGCCCGCAACATCGCCAACGGTCAGAAGCAGGGCTACATCTCAGGGCAAATCGATCCGGTTTTCGCGGCCGCCGCGATCGTCGGCGGCATCAACCAGGCGGTTGCCCACGCACTGTCGTCCCGCAAGCGGCCGAACGCCGGCGAACTGACCGAGAAGCTCTGGACTTTCATCAGCAGCGGTGTCCTGCTCACGCGGCGAGCGACGCCGGACACCCGGCGGCCTCCGCGACGGCCTGTCTAGCGCATGATGGGATTACCACGCGGGGATTGAGCTCCCTCTCCCGCTTGCGGGGGAGGGTTGGGGTGGGGGTGTCTCCGCGAGTTGCACTGATCGTATGGAGAGAGTTCCCCCACCCGCATCGCATCTTTCGATGCGATGCGACCTCCCCCGCAAGCGGGAGAGGTGCAGCGAGTTCTGCGGATACGTCGATCCAACCAAAAAACATTCTGCGCTAATGCGCCATCAATACCGGCAACTCCGCGTGCTGCATGATGTGGCTGGTGGCGCCGCCGAAGATCATTTGCCGCAGCCTGTTCCTGGTGAAGGCGCCCTTGATCAGGAGATCGGCGCCTTCCGCCGCGGCCGCCGCGAGAACGGCTTCACCCGTGCTGCGGCCTTCCAGTTCGATGCTCACCGGCTCGGCGGCGATGCCGTTGTAGCGCAATTGCTTGCGCACCTGATCGGGCGATGGCCCCGGCACGTCCTGTCCACCGAGGACCGTCAACACCGTCACGCGGCCGGCCAGCCGCAGCAGCGGCATCGCGAAGGCGTTGGCGCGGGCCTGCTCGGTGCTGCCGTTCCAGTGGATCATGATGTTGGTCGCGATCTGTTTGGGAGCGACCGGTGGCGACAGCAAAACCGGCCGGCCGCTCTCGAACAGCGCCGACTCGATCGCCCGGTTATAGGGACCGGCCGTTTCAGCGTCCGGCCTGGCCATCACGATCACATCGAAGGTGCGGCCATGGCTGCCGACCAGGGATTCGCCCGGCGAGACGGCGTCGAACCAGCCGAACCAGGGGCGGTCCGCGGTCGTCCTTGCAGCGGGAACATTGTGCTCCTGCATGAAGGTTTCGAACAGCTTGCGTGCGCCCGCCGAATCATCTTCGCGCCGCGCCCGATAGACCTCCATGGAAAAGCCGCTGGCAAGCTCCGCCACGACAAACTCGGGAACGCCGAACCACAGCGGAACACCCTCGATATAGCCGCCGGTGCGTTGCGCGAGCAGCACCGCCGTCTCGAGCGTGGACGTCATGGCAGCGATATTCTGGGTTGGCACCAAGATCGTCTTCATCGCCGGCTTGCTCCGCTCGTTTGCAACTGAGCGATCGTCCATGCAGCCAAATCGGTATTGACGTTGGACAGGCTAAACCTTCCAGACAGGTCCGCCAAGACATTCTGCCGGAGTTTCCCGGGCGAACCGACCGGATGGACGGGAGGGTGGCACGCGCGCTAGCCGAAGCTTTCGCTCTCGATCTTCCGGATACTTTCACGGCTGAGCAGATGCGCACCAAAGCCGCCGTGCGCAAGTTTGGTCGCCGCGCCCGGCCGCGCCAGCAGCAAGCCGGCCGTCAGGCCAAGCGGCACCGCGCTCATCCAATCCGTTCCCACTGGCGTCATTTCTTCCTGACTTCCGTCATAAGGTTTGCGTCCTCTCGCCAGACGAAAACATTCGCGCAGGAGATCACCCCGCGTGCCGCCGCGCGAGGCGAGGCCGAGCAGGGCCTGCATCGCAAGATGGGTGCGCACGCCGGTGCGGCTGTCCGGCCGCGGCACGGGTGTTTCGCCCCATGAGACGAGCAGCAGCAGGCCCGCGAGATCGTTACCGGCGAGATAGGCGCTCATCGGCTCGACCAGCCGCGGGTTGCAGTCGATCAGGCGCGGCGTCGGACCGCGCTCCGGCATCAGATAGTCGATCGAGAGCGCGCCGTGCCAGGCGAGTTTTTCGCCGATCGCTTCCAGCATGGTACAAATGTTGGGACGGCTCACGCTCTCCTTGATCGCATCGCCACCGCTGATGCCCGGCGCGACCTGCCGATAGGCATGGAAGCCGAGCAGTTGCCCGCGGCAGAACACCGATTGCGCCTTCTCGACCGTGCCCGCGACAAATTCCTGTACCAGCACCTCGCCAGGAAAAGCGCTGCCAGCGGCAAGCTCCTGCGCGGCCTTATCGAGATCGCCAGCCTCGCGCACGACAAAGACGCCGCGGCTCGCGGTGCCGACCGACGTCTTGATCACGGCGGGAAAGCGGATGCTCGCGCGTAAAGCGGCTTCGGAGGTCACGATCCTGGTCGCCGGCTGCGGCAATCTCAGGCTGGACAACAGCCGGCTGAAGCCGGCCTTGCCGTGCACGGCACGATAGCTTTCGAAGCTGGGCAGCGCGAGCCCGGCGTACCCCTTCAGCCGCTCCGCCACGCGGGCGAACAAGAATCCCTGCTCATGGGTCGGCAGCAGCACATCGAACCGGTTCGACGCCAGCAACTTTTCGACAAAGGCAAGATAGCCCGCGGGATCGTCGCGCAGCGGCGGACAGCGGTGGAACTTCTTCACGAAGCGCGAATATCGCCCGAGGCACCAGGGCGAGGGATCGCAGACCTCGACCATGTGGCCGGCAAGCCCGAGCGCCGTGATCGCCTCACGGGCCGAGGTGCTGGATCCTTCCGATAAGAGCACGCGAAGCGGCATCGGAACCTGCGTGACGAGCGATCGATCAAGGCGGGCTGGTTAAACCGAACCTTCACCCGGGCCCATGTCCGCCGTCGTATTGTGATCTAATTGCCTTGGCCGCGGCTAGTGTTTTCGGGACGTCGGCTATCATCGTCTCCCACAACAAGACCAGATCGATACGATAGTATCCGTGCGATAGACGATCCCGGGTCCGGCGCGCCAACTTCAGATTGAGATCGGGAAAATTGCCGTCCAATTTCGGATTGAGATCGTCGAGCTTGCCGGCGGCCTCGCCGATGGCTTCGACGCATTTCGAGACAGCATCCTGGATGAGCTTGTCGGCGAAGAAGGTTTCGCGATCGATCCCGGCGAGATGGCCCTGCAGGCGCTCACCCCAGGAAACGATATCCGATAACCACTCGCGGTCCGAACGCCGGGTCATGAAATGGGCGCGAGGTCGGCTTCCACGTTTTTGGCAATTTCGGGAGACAGAGAGTCCTTGGTCAGCACTTCGACCTTGCAGCCAAGGAGACCTTCCAACTCCAGCTCGACCCGCGCGAGATCGTAGAAGGTCGTGCCGGGCGGCGCCTCGACCAGGATATCGATATCGCTGCCCTCCGTGTCGTCGCCGCGCGCCGCCGAACCGAAGACCTTCGGATTGCCCATGCGAAAGCGCTCCAGGATCCGGCGAACCTGGTCGCGGTGCTTGGCCATGGAAACCGATGGTCTCATCGATCGATCATCCGATGCGTCTGCATGCCTGAATTTAGCATCCCGAATCGCCCAAATCCAATGATCGAACCGTCGAATGACGGCTAAAAGCGCGCATAAATTAATGATTTATCGCCCAGTTTCGCGTCATCCGCGAGGGCTGCCATGCGGCCGCGTTCATGGACAAATAACCATCGTCAGACGATAGTGCGGCGCCATTACAATGGAATTTCAGCAGAGATGGCCGACGTCCTCGCCGCACCGCAACAAGCCAAGGAACAAACAAGAGCCGACGGCGAATTTCGCACGCTGGGGCTGATCTCGGTTGCCCATTGGGTCAGCCATTTCCATCTCTTGGTGCTGCCGATGCTGTTTCCGTTCCTCAAAGCACAGCTCGGCGTCGGCTATATCGAGCTCGGCTTTGCGCTGACGGTGTTCGCCGTGGTCTCCGGCCTCACCCAGGCGCCACTCGGCTACATCGTCGACCATATCGGCGCCCGCATCATTCTCCTGCTCGGCCTCACCCTGGGCGGCCTGTCGTTCATCATGCTCGGCCTGCACCTGAGCTATTCCTGGCTGATCGCGAGCGCCGTGCTGCTCGGCATCGCCAACAGCGTCTATCATCCGGCCGATTACGCGATCCTGTCGGAACACATGGACTCCGCGCGGATGGGCCGCGCCTTTTCCATCCACACCTTTGCCGGCTTCCTGGGCGGCGCGGTCGCGCCCGCGATCATGGCCATGCTGGTCACGCTCGTCGGCGGTTTTGGCGCGCTGATCGCGGCCGGCGCGGTCGGCATCATCGTGGCGCTGCTGCTCCTGATCGCGGGCATTCCCGATGCCGGCGCCAGGCATGCGCAGGCGGGTGGCGGCACGGCTTCCGGGAAAAGCATCCTGACGCCGGCGCTGATCGTGCTGACGGCGTTCTTCACGCTGCTCGGCCTTTCCAGCGCCGGCATCTCCAATTTCGGCGTGGTCGCGCTGATGGGCGGCTACGGCACCTCGTTCTCGACTGCCAACCTCGTGTTGACTGCCTATCTCGGCGCCAGCGCCGTGGGCGTGCTCGCAGGCGGGTACCTTGCCGATCGTACCCACCGTCACGGCCAGGTCGCGGCGGTCTGCTTCGGCATCAACACTGCAATCGTGCTGTTGATCGCGATGGTGACGCTGCCCGCGATCCTGCTCACCGCGGCGATGACGGTCGCGGGCTTCCTTGGCGGCGTGATTGCGCCTTCGCGCGACATGCTGGTGCGCGCCGCGGCGCCTCCGGGCGCCGCTGGCCGCGCCTTCGGCATCGTCTCCACCGGCTTCAATTTCTCCGGCATCGCAAGCCCGCTGCTGTTCGGCTGGATCATGGACCAGAACCTGCCGCACGCGGTATTCGCGGTTTCCGCCCTGTTCATGGCGATGACGGTGGTGCTGGCATTTTTCACCGAGCGGAAAGCGCCGACCACGCACGCCAGCGAAAAGGAAGATGCATTCCTGAACCCCGTCGCAGGCGGTTGACCCGCCCGGGGGCGGGGCCGATGATACGTGCAACTCAGCAAAAGTCTGGGATGGAACGCCAGGGAGAACGCGATGACAGCCAATCCAGACCTCGTGATTCGCGGCAGCAACATCGCTGACGGGCGCGGTGGCGACCTTTACGAGGCGGACGTTGCGATCAAGGACGGCCGCATCACCGAAGTCGGCAAGGTTTTGGCCAAGGGCAAGGAAGAGATCGACGCCAAAGGCAAACTGGTGGCGCCGGGCTTTGTCGACGTCCACACCCATTATGACGGCCAGGTCACCTGGAGCCAGGACATCACGCCCTCTTCCCAGAACGGCGTCACCACAGCGATCATGGGCAATTGCGGCGTCGGCTTCGCGCCCTGCAAGGTAGACGATCATCTGCGCCTGATCCAGCTGATGGAAGGCGTCGAGGACATTCCGGAGCCGGTCTTGAGCGCCGGCATTCCCTGGTCCTGGGAAAGCTTCCCGGACTACATGAACTGGCTGTCGAAGCGGAATTTCGATATCGACATCGGCGCGCAGCTGCCGCATGCAGCACTTCGGGTCTATGTCATGGGCGAGCGCGGCGCGCGCCGCGATCCCTCTACCGCCGAGGACAACAGGGCGATGGCGCAGCTCGCGCGTGAAGCGGTGCGCTCCGGCGCGCTCGGCTTTTCGACCTCGCGCACGCTCAACCACCGCACCTCGACCGGCGACTTCACGCCGACGCTGAAAGCCGGCGAGGACGAACTGACCGCGATCGCGGCGGCGATGCATGGGGAGGGGCGCAGCGTGCTGCAATTCGTGCTCGACCTCTCGACCCTCAATGAAGACCTGCCGATGATGTTGCGGGTGGCCGACAATACCAAATGCCCGATCACCTTCTCCATCACCCAGAACGACAAGGCGCCGGAGCGCTGGCGGCAGACCTTTGCCGAGATCAACGCCGCCGCGGCGCGCGGGCTTTCGATCACCGCGCAGATCGCGGCGCGCCCGGTAGGCCTCCTGCTCGGCCTCGAACTGTCGCGCAATCCGTTCCAGACCCATCCGAGCTACCGGGCGATCGCGCATCTGCCGCTCGCCGAGCGGCTGGCGCGGCTGCGCCAAGGCGAGGTGCGCGCAGCGATCCTGAGCGAAAGCGCCAGCGCCACCGACGATCCGCTGTTCTTCCGGCCGAACTACGACAAGATGTATCTGCTCGGCAATCCGCCGGACTATGAGCAGCCAAAGGAGAACGCGCTGGGTCCGCAGGCCCGCCGCCTCGGCAGGAAGCCGGAGGAACTCGCCTACGACGCGATGCTGGCGGATGAAGGCCGCGGCATGCTCTATGTGCCGTTCCTCAATTATGTCGACGGCAATCTCGATGCGACGCGCGAGATGCTGTGCGACCCGCGCTCGGTGCCGGGCCTTTCCGACGGCGGCGCGCATTGCGGCATCATCTGCGATGCGAGCTTCCCGACCTATCTCTTGACGCACTGGACCCGCGATCGCAGTCGCGGCGAGAAGCTGTCGATCCCGTTCGTGGTGGCGGCGCAGTCGCGCAAGACCGCGCTCTCGGTCGGTCTCTACGACCGCGGCCTGCTCGCGCCCGGCTTCAAGGCCGACGTCAACGTGATCGATTACGATCGCCTGCATCTGCATCCGCCGAAGGTGCATTACGATCTGCCGGTCGGCGGACGGCGGCTGTTGCAGCAGGTCGACGGCTATGACGCGACCATCGTGTCCGGTGTCGTGACCCAGCGCGAAGGCTGCGCCACCGGCGCGCGGCCGGGCAAGCTCGTGCGGGGCTCGCAGGGCAGCCTGCAGTTCGACGCGGCTGCGTCTTGACGGAGATAGGGTGGGTTAGCGAAGCGTAACCCGCCACCTTTCCCGACATGCGATGGTGGGTTACGCCTTCGGCTAACCCACCCTACCTCATCACGCAAATTTCGGCTGCTGCGCGGCCTCTTCGCCCACCAGCCGTGCGCGCTCGGTGTTGGGCCACAGCAGCGCCAGCCCCAGCACACCGGAAGCAACCAGGATGCAGGCATTGATGGTGAAGCCCGTCATATAGCCGTCCAGCATGTTCGCCGAACCCTGGATCACGTTGCCCATGACATAGGGCGCGAGGATACCGGCGAGCGTGTAGAGCGCACCGTAGATCGCGATGATGGCGCCGCGCTGCGACACCGGTGTGAACTCGCCGAGCATGGGCGGACAGACGACATAGATCGATCCGCACAGGCCCGAGCCCACCACGAGCAACGCGATCTGCAAGCCCGAGCCGCTGACGTGGGGCATCATGGCCAGGATCGACCCGCCGACCACGAGCGGCACCGAGCCGAGCACGCCGCGGGCGCCGCGGGTGGAGACGCCGCGCGCCATCAGGAGCTGCGACACCCAGCCGGTGAGAATCACCACGGTGGCGCCGAAGACCCACGGCAGGATGGAAACATAGCCCGCCTGCTGCTGCGAGAAGCCCAGCCCCTGCACGATGAACGGCGTGAACCAGGTGAGCCCCAGCGACAGCGCCCAATAGGCGCCGAAGGTGGCGGCGACGCAGCCGATGAAGGTGCGCGAGGTCAGAAGCTGGAAATAGGGAATCTTGACCTCAGCGGTCGCGGTCGCCGCGCTTTCCTCCAGCGGCCCTTCCCTGCCGAGAATCAGCCAGGCCACGACCCAGAACAGGCCGACGACGCCGAGCGCGCCGAACGCATAGTGCCAGCTGTAATTGACGATCACCCAGTTCAGCGCGGGCACGGCGATGATCACGCCGAAGGCCGAGCCCTGCGACAGGATCGCGGTCGGCAGCGTGCGCTTCTCGTCCGGAAACCATTTGTAGATCGCATGCGCCGCGACCGAGAAGGCCGGCCCCTCCCCGGCGCCGAGGATGATGCGGCAGATCAGGAGCGTGGTGAGACTGACGGTGCCCACCATCGGAAACTGCGCCAAGGCCCAGATCACGGCGAGCACCAGCAGCACCCAGCGCGTCGCCACGCGGTTGACGATGAAACCCACGACAATGGCCGCGATCGAGAACAGGAAGAAGAAGGACGAGCCGAGCAGGCCGAACTCTTTCGGCTCGAGCTTCAGCTCGGTCATGATGGGCACGGCGGCGAGACCGACGACGATCTTGTCCGCAAAATTCACCAGCATGAACAGAAACAGCAAAAATGTGATGGTCCAGGCGCCCTTCGGCGTTCCCTTAACCGGCGCTTGCGCAGCCATGAATCTTCCCCGTCTTATGTTTTTTGCCCCGCAAGCCAATGCTACGCATGGCTTTCCCGCCAAGGCAACCGGGCATTTGGGCATGGCCAGCGCACGGTGCGGCGCCGGAATACCGCCTGACGCTGTTTTGAACGGACGCTGCCCCCCATCACGATCACGTCGTCACACCACTGAAAACGTGATCTGCGACCACGGCCTTGATATCCTGTGCAAAACGCCAAGAGAGAGATCAGCGGAGAGATCATGACCATGCCCATTCGCCACGCCGCCGTCCTCTTCGCGCTGGTAATGCTCATGCCCGCCATTGCGGGTGCCCAGGACTACGCGGCGATCGTCGCCGCACCCGACCGCAGCGATGCCGACCGGCAGACCGATGTGCGCCGCCAGCCCGCGAAGATGCTCGCCTTCACCGGCGTCAAGGAAGGCATGAAGGTGCTCGACATGGAGGCCAATGCCGGCTACTCGACCGAGCTCATCGCCCGCGCGGTCGGCCCGACCGGCATGGTCTGGGCGCAGGACCCGGCCTCGATCATCGAACGCTTTGTCAAAGACAAGTTCGACAATCGCGCCAAGAATCCTGCGATGAAGAACGTCGTGCATGTGATCAGGGGTTTTGACGATCCGATCCCGCCCGACGTGTCGAACCTCGACATGATCACCTTCTTCTTCGCCTATCACGACGTGACCTATATGCCGGTCGACCGCGCCAGGATGAACGCAAAAATGTTCGCGGCGCTGAAGCCCGGCGGCACTCTCATCATCGCCGATCATTCGGCGAAGCCCGGTGAAGGCACGACGGTGGCCAAGACGCTGCACCGGATCGAGGAGACGACATTGCGCCAGGAGATCGAGGCGGCCGGCTTCAAGCTGGTCGCCGAGGGCGATTTTCTGCGTCATCCCGAAGACCCTCGCGATGACAAGGTGTTCAAGCCCGCCGTGCCGGTCGACGAGTTCGTGCTGAAGTATCAGAAGCCCAATTGAAAGCTCATGTGAGGCCTTGCGGCGCGCGGCATGCCGGGTAACAACCGTATCGTGCTGAGCGTTCGCAACCTGACCAAAACCTATCGCACAGCCGGCGAGGAGACCGCCGTGCTGCGCGGGGTCAATCTCGACATCGCCGCCGGCGAGCGGGTGGCGCTGACCGGCGAATCGGGCTCGGGCAAGAGCACGCTGTTGCATTTGATCGCGGGGCTGGACGCCGCCGACGGCGGCGAGATCAAGCTCGATGGCGAGAGCGTTACCGATCTCTCCGATGCCGGCCGCGCGGCGCTGCGGCGCGACCGCCTCGGGCTGGTGTTCCAGCAGTTCAACCTGATCCCGAGTCTTTCGGTCGAAGACAACCTCGCCTTCCAGTCGCGCATCGCCGGCAAGCACGATGGAAAATGGCAGGCCGAGCTCGTCGAGCGACTTGGCCTTGGTGCGCTGCTCAAGCGCTATCCGGAGCAACTCTCCGGCGGCCAGCAGCAGCGCGTCGCGATCGGCCGCGCGCTCGCAACCAGGCCGGCGCTGCTGCTCGCGGATGAACCGACCGGCAATCTCGATGAAGACACCGCCGACGGCGTGCTGGCGCTGGCGCGCGATCTCGTCGCGCGCACGGGTTGCGGCTTCCTCATGGTGACCCACTCTATGCGGCTCGCCGCGACGCTTGACCGGCGGGTCACGCTGCATGCGGGGAGGGTCACATGAGCCGCGCGGTCTGGATCCTTGCCGTGCTCCTGAGCCACTGGCGGCGGCATCCGATGCAGCTCGCAACCTTGCTGATCGGATTGATCTCGGCGACCGCGCTGTGGAGCGGCGTGCAGGCGCTCAATCAACAGGCGCGCGAGTCCTACGACCGCGCCGCCGCGATCTTCGGTGGCGCGCGGACGCCGATGTTGACTGCGCGCAATGGCGCGACGTTCCCGCAAGCGCTGTACGTGAAACTGCGCCGCGCGGGCTGGCCGGTCTCGCCGGTGCTGGAAGGCCGCGTGCAGATCGGCGGACATTCCTATCGCCTGCTCGGCATCGAGCCGGTGACGCTGCCGGCGGAAGTCGGCAACGCGCCGACGATTGGGCGAACCGGCCTGCAAACTTTCATGACGCCGCCGGGACAAACGCTGGTCGCGCCGGAGACGCTCGGCGATATGCACCTCGCCGAGGGCGCGATGCCAACCGCGAGCAACGGCACGGCCTTGCCGCCGCTCGCAGCGCAGGCGCAACTCGTGCCGGACGTGCTGGTGGTCGATATCGGCATGGCGCAAAAGCTGTTGAATAAGCCCGATCAGGTCTCGCGCCTCCTGGTCGGCAAATCAAAGGGCCCGCGCGAGGCGCTGGAAAGCGTGGCTGGTGATGCGCTGCACCTGGTCGAGCCGGATGCCGAAAGCGATCTCGAACGCCTGACCGACAGTTTCCATCTCAACCTCACCGCCTTCGGCCTGCTCTCGTTCTTTGTCGGGCTCTTTATCGTGAACTCGGCAATCGGCCTCGCCTACGAGCAGCGGCTGCCGATGCTGCGCACGCTGCGCGCCTGCGGCGTGTCGGCGCGGCTGATGAACACTGTGCTGGTATTCGAACTGGTGTCGCTGGCGCTGCTAGCGGGCGTCGCAGGCCTGGTCTGCGGCTATTTCATCGCCGCTCAACTGCTGCCCGATGTCGCAGCGTCCCTGCGCGGCCTCTACGGCGCACCGATCCCGGGCGAGCTGACCCTGAGGCGGGAATGGTGGATCGCGGGCCTCATCATCAGCGTCGCCGGCGCGCTGATCGCAGCCGCAACGAGTCTGGCCAAAGCGATCCGGCTGCCGGTGCTAGCCGCGGCGCAACCGCAGGCCTGGCAACAGGCGCAGCGGCGCTGGCTGATGTTGCAGGGCGCGGCGGCGCTTGCGACTTTTGCCGCCGCCGCGTGGCTGCTCTGGGCCGGCAATTCGCTGATCGCAGGATTTGGCGTGCTCGCGGCGCTCCTGTTCGGCGCGGCGCTGATCCTGCCGGCGATCTTGGAGCTCGTATTGTCGCTCGGCGAGCGCGGCGCGAACGGCGCGCTCGCGACGTGGTTCTGGGCCGACAGCCGCCAGCAGCTTTCGGGATTGTCGCTGGCGCTGATGGCGCTGCTGCTCGCGCTCGCGGTCAATGTCGGCGTCGCCACCATGGTCGAAACCTTCAGCCGCACCTTCCTGATCTGGCTCGACGGACGGCTCGCCGCCGACGTCTATGTCAGCGCCGCCGACAACGCGCAGGCAGACAGCATCAAGGCCTGGCTGCGCGGGCGGAGCGAGGTCAAGGCCGTGCTTTCAGGCGGCCGCGCCGAGACCCAACTCGACGGCGCGCCGGTGGAAGTGCTGGGCCTGCCCGATGATGCGACCTATCGGGATCACTGGCCGCTCTTGCAATCGGGCACTGAGGCCTGGCAGAAGCTGCCGCGTGGCGAGACCGCGTTCATCAGCGAGCAATTGTCGCGGCGGATGAATCTTTCCCGCGGCGACCGCATTGCGCTGCCGACGCCGGACGGCGACTGGCCGCTCGAAATCGCCGGCATCTATGCCGATTACGGCAATCCCAAGAGCCAGATCGCGGTCAATGCCGCGGCGCTGTTCCGGCATTTTCCGGGAACGCCGCAGACGCGCCTCGCGCTCCGCGTCGAGCCCGCCGGGATTCCGGCGCTGGTCACGGCGCTGTCGGAACAATTCGGCCTCGATGGCCGCAATTTGCTGGATCAGGCCTCGCTGAAGGCGGAGTCGACGCGCATCTTCAACCGCACCTTTGCAGTGACGGCGGCACTGAACGCATTCACCCTCGGCGTCGCCGGCGTGGCGCTATTGACCAGCCTTCTCACGCTCGCCAATTCCCGGCTACCGCAACTCGCGCCGCTGTGGGCGATCGGTGTGACGCGGCGGAAGCTGGCGGCGATCGAGTTGACCAAGACGCTGTCGGTCGCGGCCATCACCGCGACTTTGGCGCTGCCCCTCGGACTGCTGGTCGCCTGGTGCCTGATCGCGATCGTCAATGTGAAGGCCTTTGGCTGGCGGCTGCCATTCCATGTCTTCCCGCTGCAACTGATCAAGCTGCTCGGCGTTGCACTGGCAGCCTCGCTGCTGGCGTCGCTGTTGCCGGTCGCGCGGCTGGCGCGGATGCAGCCGGCCGATCTGGTCAAGGTCTTTGCCAATGAGCGATGACCGCAATATCTCGCGACGCACGTTTGCCAGCGGACTTGCGCTGCTCGGCCTCCACAAGCCGGCGTTCGCGCAGGGCTTTGCCGGCCTCGGCACAAAGGCCGATGGCTACGCAAGGGTCACTCCCGGAAAAGCTTTCGCCTTTCCCGCCGATCACGGTCCGCATCCGGATTTCCGCATCGAGTGGTGGTACATCACGGCGAACCTGGTTGATGCCGGCGGCGCGGCCTATGGCGCGCAATGGACGCTGTTCCGGCAGGCGCTCGCGCCGGGCGCACAGGAGGAAGGCTGGGCCAATCAGCAGATCTGGATGGCACATGCCGCGGTGACGCGCGCCGACACCCACCGCACGGCCGAAACGTTTGCGCGCGGCGGCGTCAGCCAGGCCGGAGTCAGCACGGAACCGTTCCAGGCCTGGATCAATTCCTGGGCCATGCGCGGTTCGGGGCTGACGAACGCGAAGACTATATCTCCGCTCGACCTCACGGCCTCTGGCAAAGATTTCGCCTATCTCTTACATCTCGAGGCCGACCGCCCGCTGGTGTTGCAAGGCGATGGCGGCTACAGCAAAAAGAGCGAACGCGAGCAGGCGTCCTACTACTACAGCCAACCCTTCTTTAGGGTGAGCGGCCGCCTCACCATCGACGACAAGCCCGTCGACGTCACCGGACAGGCCTGGATGGACCGCGAATGGAGCACCCAGCCGCTGGCATCGGATCAAAACGGCTGGGACTGGTTCGCGCTGCATTTTGCCGGCGGCGAGAAGCTGATGCTGTACAGGATGCGCGAGACCAGCGGCCACGACTACGCTTCCGGCACATGGATCCTGCCCGACGCGTCAACGCGAACGCTCACGCCCACCGACATCAGGATGACGCCGAAATCGCCGATCGACATCGAAGGCCACAAGCTGCCGGTGCAGTGGAGCGTTGCGATCCCCTCGCTGTCGCTTGCGATCGAAACCACGCCGCTTAATCCCCGGGCCTGGATGGGAACGAGCTTTGCCTATTGGGAAGGCCCGGTCCGGTTTGCCGGCAGCCACTCCGGCGTCGGCTATCTGGAAATGACGGGCTATTGATCCGCCCTGCGGTCCCGGCATGGCCGTGCGCGTTCTCAAATGCGGCCGCAAAATGCTAGCTTGCGGCCGCAGGTCGGCGGCTTTGGAGAAACACATGCAACGGCGCGAGTTCATCACTCTTCTCGGCAGTATGGCGATCGCCGCGCCGAGGGTGGCAAAAGCCGAGATGCCGACAAAGCTGTTTCGGCTCGCGCTGGTCGGTCCGATGGGATTGATGTCCGAGGCCAATCCGAACGCAAAGGTGCTGCTCGCCGCGCTGAACAGTCTCGGCTACAAGCTCGGCGAAAACCTGATCTTCGAGACAGGCGCCGGGCCGCCCGGACGGCCGCTGCCGCCGGAAAAGATCATCGAACAGGTGAAGGCGAAGAAGGTCGATCTCATCGTCGCCTGGGGTTTTCCGGTGGTGCAGGCTGCCAAGGCCGCCGGCATTCCGACCGTGGTCGCGTTCGGGGTCGGCGACCCCGTCGCGACCGGCCTGGTCACGAGCCTGGCGCAGCCGGGCGGCGTCGTCACCGGCATTTCCGACGTGGCGACGACGCTGAGCACCAAACGCCTCGGCCTGCTCAAGGAGCTTTTGCCGAAACTCAACCGCGTCGCGATGCTGTGGAACAAGGACGACCTCGGCATGTCCCTGCGCTACGAGGCGTCCGCGAAGGCGGCGCAGGCGATCGGCGCCGATGTCGAGGCGGTCGGCGTGCGCGAGCCCGACGATTTCAACGAGGCTTTCACGGTGATGGACCGGCAGGCGCCGGATGCCATCCTGATGGTGTCGGACTCGCTGACCATGCTCAACCGCGAGCGTGTGTTCGACTATGCAGCGGCCCACCGCCTGCCTGCGATCTACGAATTTGATTCGCTGGTGCGCGAAGGCGGCCTGATGTCCTACGGCGCGGACCTGAAGGAATCGTTCGAGCGCGCAGCCGCGATGGTCGATCGCATCCTCAAGGGCGCCAAGCCGGGCGACCTGCCGTTCGAGCAACCGACGCGCTATCTTCTGGTCATCAATCTGAAGACCGCAAAGTCGATCGGGCTGGAAATCCCGCCGACCCTGCTCGCACTCGCCGACGAAGTGATCGAATAAGAAAATCTGACCGGGGGCATCTCGATGTATCACTTCACCGCACTTGTCACCTTGCTCGCTGTGTTGTTCTACTTCTACACATCGACCGAGGTGGCGCGGGCGCGCGTCAAATACGGCGTCAAGGTGCCGGCGATCTCGGGCAATGAAGATTTCGAACGCGTCTTCCGCGTGCAGATGAACACGCTGGAATGGCTGCCGATCTTCCTGCCGTCGCTGTGGCTGTTTGCGATCTATATCAGCGACTGGATGGCGGCCCTCGTGGGATTGATCTGGATCGCCGGGCGGATCGTCTACATGATCGGCTACACGCAGGCGGCACCGCGACGCAGCCCCGGCTTTGGGATCCAGTCCCTCGCGTCAGGCGTGCTGCTGTTCGGCGCGATGGGCGGGATTGTGTGGCGGATCGCGCATGGGTAGATCTGTCGCGACAAATGACTCGTCATGCCCGGCCTTGTGCCGGGCATCCACGTCTTAATTCTCGCACGACGTCAAGGACGTGGATGGCCGGGACAAGCCCGGCCATAACGAACGGAACAATTGCGACCGCCTATAAGCTGGTAACGGTCACTTCGTCAGCGGGCAGCCGCTGTCCTTGGCGGTGAAGAACGCCTTGTCGCCGGGAACGACGGCGAGTTGCTTGTAATAGTCCCACGGCTTCTTGGATTCGGAGGGCTTCTTGACCTCGAACAGATAGAGGTCATGCACCATGCGGCCGTTCGCCAGCACCTTGCCTTGCGCGAAGGCGTCGTCGACCGGCAACTCCTTCAGCTTCTTGGCGACCGCCTCGGAGTCCTTGGTGCCGGCGGCCTTCACCGCCTTGAGATAGCTGATGGTCGCCGAATAGGTGCCGGCATGGATCATGCTCGGCATATGGCCGGTGCGCTTGATGAAACGCTCGGCGAAGGCGCGGGTCTTGTCATCGTGGTCCCAGTAAAAGCCTTCGGTCAGCACCAGTCCCTGCGCGGCCTCCAGGCCCAAACCGTTCACCTCGGAGATCGTCATCAAGAGACCCGCGAGCTTCTGGCCGCCCTTGACGATGCCGAATTCGGCCGCCTGCTTGATCGAGTTGGTGGTGTCGAGGCCGGCATTGGCGAGGCCGACGATCTTCGCCTTCGAGCTCTGCGCCTGCAGCAGGAAGGAGGAGAAGTCGGACGAGTTCAGGGGTACGCGGACCGAGCCCACCACCTTGCCGCCATTGGTGGTGACGATGTCGGTGGTGTCCTTTTCCAGCGCGTAGCCGAAGGCGTAGTCGGCGGTGAGGAAGAACCAGGTGTCGCCGCCCGCCTTAACCAGCGCGCCGCCGGTGCCGACCGCGAGCGCGCGGGTATCATAGGCCCAATGGAAGCTGTAGGGCGTGCAGGCGTCTCCGGTGATGCGCGAGGTCGCGGCGCCCACCACGATGTCGATCTTCTTCTTTTCCTTGGAAAGCTCCTGCACCGCGAGCGCGACCGACGAGGTCGTAAGCTCCGTGATCATGTCGACGCCCTCGGCGTCATACCAGCGCCGCGCGATGGCGGTGGCGAGATCGGGCTTGTTCTGGTGGTCGGCGGTGACGATCTCGACCTTCTGGCCGAGCACCTCGCCGCCGAAATCCTCGACTGCCATCCTGGCAGCCTCAAGCGAATATTTGCCGCCATAGTCGGCATAGACGCCGGACTGATCGTTCAGAATGCCGATCTTCACGCCCTGCGCCGACGCGGGCACAGCCACGAGCAGGCTGCCAATCGCGGCCGCCGCCATCCACATTGATTTCATCATTAGCCTCCCAGCAGTTTCTAAAACGTCATGCTCAATCAAGCGCTTGGTATATTTTATAACCCGGCACCTGCCCATCTATTTCCCGTCAGCCAATAGTATGGGCTTTGGGTACATCCTCTCCCCGTCATTCCGGGGCGCCACGGAGTGGCGAGCCCGGAATCCATAACCACCATCCGGAGTATGGATTCCGGGCTCGCGCTTCGCGCGCCCCGGAATGACGGCGAGAGGAAGTCGTGATTCAGGCAGCCGCCACCGCTTCTTCCTTCTTCACCCGCCCGCCGTCGGCGAGGTTGCGCACCACCATGTAGAAGATCGGCGTGAAGATCAGCCCGAACAGGGTGACGCCGAGCATGCCGAAGAACACGGCTACTCCAACCGCCTGACGCATCTCCGAGCCCGAGCCAGATGATACCACGAGCGGCAACACGCCGAGGATGAAGGCGAACGAGGTCATCAGGATCGGCCGCAGCCGCAGCCGGCAGGCCTCGATCACAGCCTCCAGGCGCTCCTTGCCCTCGGCCTCGATGTCGCGCGCGAACTCGACGATCAGGATCGCGTTTTTCGCGGCTAGTCCCACCAGCACCACGAAGCCGATCTGGGTCAGGATATTGACGTCCTGTCCCATGATGCGCACGCCGATCGTGGCGGCGAGCAGGCACATCGGCACGATCAGGATGATCGCGAACGGCAGGGTCCAGCTGCCATATTGCGCGGCCAGCACGAGATAGACGAACAGCACGCAGATCGGGAACACCAGCAGGCCGGCACTGCCGCCATTGACCTGCTGGTAGGACAAATCCGTCCATTCATAGGAGAAGCCGCTGGGCAGCGTCTCGGCCGCGAGCTGCTTCATCGCGTTGATGACGGTCGCCGAGCTGACGCCGGGCAAGCCTTCGCCCTGCAGTTCGGACGCCGGATAAAGATTGTAGCGCGCCACGCGATCGGGGCCGGCGATGTCCTTGAAGTCCACGACGCTGCCGAGCATCACCATGTCGCCATTGGCGTTGCGGGTGCGCAATCGGGAAAGATCAGCACGCTCTTTCCGGAACGGCAGGTCGGCTTGCGCGGTGACGTGATAGGTGCGGCCGAACAAATTGAAGTCGTTGACATAGGCCGAGCCGAAATAGGTCTCGATCGTGTCGGTGATGTTGGCGATGGGAACGCCGAGCTTCTGCGCCTTGATGCGGTCGATGTCGACGAACACTTGCGGCGTGCTGGCCGAGAACGGTGAGAACACAGTAGGAGCGAGGAGCAGCGGCGACTTGCGCGCCGCGGCGACAAGTTCGTCGGTTGCGGCCGCGAGCAGCTCGGGCCCGCGCCCCTGCCGGTCCTGGACACGCATGGTGAAGCCGCCGCCGGTGCCGATGCCGGGGATCGACGGCGGCGGGATGACGATGATGAAGGCGCCCTGGATGGCGGAGAGCCGCTTGCGCAGGTCGTTTGTGATCGACGCCGCGGTCAAGCCCTTCTTGAGCCGCACTTCCGGCTCCTCGAATACCGGAAACAGCGCCGCGGAATTGCTGGCCTGGGTGCGCGTTGCGCCGGACAATCCGGCGAAAGCCGCGACACGGATGATGCCGGGAGTGTCGAGCGCGGTCTTCTCGATCCGGCGGACGATCTCCGTGGTTCGCGCCAGCGATGCCGCGCCCGGCAATTGCGCGGAGATGATGACGTAGCCGCGATCCTGCGCGGGAATGTAACCCTGCGGGGTGGTCGCAAGCAGCCACCCGGCGCTGCCGATCAGCACGGCATAGATCAACAGCATCACCACGCGGTACCGGATCACGAAACCCGCGGCGCTGCCGTAACCATGCGACAGGCGGTCGAAGCCGCGGTTGAAGATGCCGGTGGACCACTCCCAGGCGCGGCCGATCAAATTCCACGCCGCGGGCGGCCGTTTCTCCTCGTGGGGGACAAGAATCTGCGAGGCCAGCGCCGGCGAGAGCGTCAGCGAGCAGAAGCAGGAGATCGCGGTCGCAACCGCAATGGTAACGGCGAATTGCTGGAAGAATTGCCCGGAGATGCCGCCCAGGAACGCCGTCGGCACGAACACGGCGCACAGCACCAGCGCGATCGAGACCAGTGCGCTGCCGACCTCCTCCATGGTCTTCAGCGCGGCGTCGCGCCGGCTCAAGCCATGCTGGAGATGGCGTTCGACATTCTCGACCACCACGATGGCGTCGTCGACCACGATGCCGACGGCAAGCACGAGGCCGAACAGCGTCAGATTGTTGATGCCGTAGCCGAACGCGGCCATCGCCGCAAAGGTACCGACCAGCGACACCGGAATCGCCACGATCGGAATGATGGCCGGCCGCCAACCCTGCAGGAACACCAGCACCACGATCACGACCAGGATCATCGCTTCATAGATGGTCTTGATCAGCTCGTGGATCGACTGCGCGATGAACTCGGTCGGGTTGTAGCCGATGTTGTAGTCGAGCCCTTTCGGGAAGCTCGCCTTCAGCTTCACCATGGTGTCGGAAATGCCCTTGGCGGTGGCGAGCGCATTCGATCCGGGACGCTGCGTCACCAGCATCGCGACCGCGGTCTTGCGCAACAGGAAACTGTTGGTGGAATAGTCGAGCGCGCCGAGCTCGATCCGCGCCACGTCGCGCAGCCGCACGGTGCGGCCGTCCTCGCCCGCCTTGACGACGATGTCCTCGAATTGGGAAGGATCCTTCAGGCGCCCGGTGAAGGTCAGGTTGGGCTGGAACGCGCGGTCGGCAATCGGCGGACTCGCAAACTGGCCGCCGGTGATCTGCAGGTTCTGGGCACGGATCGCGGCGAGCACATCGGCCGCGGTCATGCCGAGGTTCGAGATCTTGTCGGGATCGAGCCACAACCGCATCGAATAATCGCGCGCGCCGAAGATCTGGATGTCGCCGATGCCGTCGAGCCGCAGCAGCTGGTCGCGGACCTGCAGCAGCGCATAGTTGGAAATGTAGAGCTGGTCGAAGGTGTCGTCCGGCGACAGCATGAACACGACCATCAGGATGTCGGGACTGTTCTTGCGGGTGACCACGCCGTTGCGCTGCACCTCTTCCGGCAGTTGCGGCTGCGCGATCGCGACGCGGTTCTGGACCAGCACCTGCGCCTTGTCGAGGTCGGTGCCGAGCTTGAAGGTGACGGTGATGGTGAGCTGGCCGTTCGAGGTGGCCTGGCTGTAGAGATACAGCATGTCCTCGACGCCGTTGATCTGCTGCTCGATCGGAGCGGCGACCGTGTCGGAGATGGTCTGTGCCGAGGCGCCCGGATATTGCGCCGTCACCACCACGGTCGGCGGCACCACCTGCGGATATTCGGCGACCGGCAGCGTCTGGTAGGCGATCGCGCCCACGATCAGGAGCACGATCGACAGCACCATCGCCAGGATGGGCTGGTTGACGGAAAGGCGTCCGAGATTCATGTCTTGCCGCCACCGCTTGCCGCCAAATGCGGGCTGACCTTGGCGCCGACGCGGGCGCGCTGGATGCCGTCGACGATGACCTTGTCCTCGGGCTTCAGCCCCTCGCGGATCACGCGCAGGCCGTCGTCGAGCGGGCCGAGCACGACCGCGCGCGCTTCCACGGTGTCGTCGGCCTTAACCACGAACACGATCTTGCGCGACTGGTCGGTCGCGATCGCGGTATCCGGCAGCAGCAGCGCCTCGTAGGGCGAGCTGCCGATCAGCCGGACCCGGCCGAACTGACCCGGCAGGATCGAGAGATCATGGTTCGGGATGATCGCACGGCTGCGCAGCGTCCCGGTCGAGACGTCCAGACGGTTGTCGATGAAGTCCATATGGCCCTCATGCGAGGGTTTTGTCTCGCCGGTCAGCGTCACCTGCACCGGATTGGCGGTGTCGCGCGAGCTTGGCCGCTTGCCCTCGAACCAGAGCTTGTTGTTTTTCAGATAGGTCGCCTCGTCCACGTCGAAATAGATGTAGATCGGATCCATCGAGACGATGGTGGTGAGCAGGGTCGAGGTGCCGTTGTCGCTGCCCTGCACGAGATTGCCGACGCTGACGAGATGGCGGCTGACGCGGCCGGCGATCGGCGCCATCACGTGCGTGAACTCGACGTTGAGCTGGGCCGCCTTGAGTGCACCTTCGGCGATGGTCTCGGCGGCGTGCGCAGCCTGCAACGCCTGGCGGCGCTGGTCGACGGCCTGTTCGGAGACCGCACTGGTCTGGACCAGGTTCAGCCCGCGATCGAGCTCGCGCTTCGCAAGTTCCGTCTTGGCGCGCGCATCCGCAAGCTGGCCGTCGGCCTGCGTCGCCACCGCCTCGAACGGCCTGGGGTCGATGATGTAGAGCAGATCGCCGGCATGGACCATGTCGCCGTCCTTGAACTCGACATTGGTGACGAAGCCGCCGACCCGGGCGCGAACTGACACTTCCTCGACCGCCTCGAAGCGCCCGGTGAACTCGTCCCAATCGGTGACGGTGCGTTTGGTCGGCTGCGCGACGGTCACCGGCGGGGCCGCGGCGGCCGCGGGCGGCGGCGGGCTTTGGCCGCAGCCAGCGAGCGCCAGCGCCAGAAGGATGATCGGCGCGATGCCAAGGACGTGGGAGGCAGTGTTCTTGCTATTGGGCTCCGATAGGTCCATCCCGCTCAAGGATATCTCCCCTCCACCAGCCGCG
The DNA here is from genome assembly GCA_963847045.1 of uncultured Alphaproteobacteria bacterium. Lineage (GTDB taxonomy): Bacteria > Pseudomonadota > Alphaproteobacteria > Rhizobiales > Xanthobacteraceae > Bradyrhizobium. The sequence goes on from CAWJYQ010000014.1 coordinate 76,558, forward strand.
GCCTGCGGCAGCATCAAAGATGCGGCCTTACCGCACCGCATTCAAGAGCAGCGTTGCCGCGCCCCTGTTCCATATATCGCGTTTGTGGCGCAAATTTTTTGCCACGCAGACTACGATGGTGGAATAATCGTTCGAATGCGCAAACTACCCGGATGGGCAGTTATCGGTTGCGCGGCGGCCACGCAAGAAATGCGCCGCGAGAGGAAACGAGGTTACCATGGACGCACTTGCCGCCCGTCCGCCGTTTGCGATCGATGCCGATCGCGGTCCGGGCTTCCTTGCGCCCGACGGCGCGGGGCAGAACTTTTATGCGATCGACCGCGGCTTGCGCGATCTCTTGCCTCTTTATTTGGCAGCGGACGAGTTTAGCAAACTGGAACCGCATTTCGATCGCTTAGGCGTGCTGGTCGGCGGCCGGCTCGATGAACTCGCGCGCATCGCCGACCAGCACCCGCCCGTGCTGCATCCACGCGACCGTTTTGGCCGCGACGAGGACTGGATCGACTACCACTCGTCCTACCGCGAGATGGAAAACATCGCCTTCGGTGATCTCCAGTTCCATGCCATGAGCCACCGCGCCGGCGCGCTTGGCCTGGATCGCCCGCTGCCGGCTGTTGCCAAATACGCCCTGCAATATTTGTTCGTGCAGGCCGAGTTCGGCCTGATGTGCCCGATCAGCGTGACCGACACATCGATCCACCTGATCCGCAAGTTCGCGAGCAAGGAGCTGCAGGATTATCTGCTGCCCAGGATGCTGTCGGGCGATGTCGCCACGATGTGGAAGGGCACGCAGTTCATGACCGAGCGCGCCGGCGGCTCCGATGTCGGCGCCATCGAGACCACCGCGCGCTTCGAGGACGGCGAGTGGCGGCTTTACGGCGACAAATGGTTCTGCTCGCATGCCGATGCCGATGTCGCGCTGATGCTGGCGCGCCCGGAAGGCGCGGCCCCAGGGACTAAAGGGCTGGCGCTGTTCGCGCTGCCGCGCCGGCTGAAGAACGGCCGCCGCAACGCCTGTCGCATCGTGCGGCTCAAGGACAAGCTCGGCACCCGCTCGATGGCGAGCGGAGAGATCTTGCTGGAAGGCGCGGTCGCCTATCTGGTCGGCGAAATCGATGCCGGGCTGAAGCAGATGATGGAGCAGGTCAACCTGTCGCGGCTGTCGCACGGCGTGCGTGCTTCCGCGATGATGCGGCGCTGCCTGAACGAGGCCATGGCCTGCGCGCGCGGCCGAAAAGCCTTCGGGCACACCATCATCGACTATCCGCTGCTGCGCCGGCAGCTCCTGAAGATCGCGCTCCCTGTCGAGCAGTCGCTGTCGATGTTCCTGTTTGCCGCCCACGCGATGGACCGCGCCAATGCCGGCGACCGCGAAGCCGCCGACATCCTGCGCATCCTGACGCCGCTGTTAAAATTCCGCGCCTGCCGCGACAATATCCCGGTCGCGACCGGCGCCATGGAGGTGCGCGGCGGCAACGGCTATATCGAGGAATGGGTGAACGCGCGGCTGGTGCGCGACGCCCATATCGGCGTGCTCTGGGAAGGCACCAGCAACATCAACGCGCTCGACATCATCACCCGCGCCGTCGGCAAGAGTGGCGCGCACCGCGCGCTCGGTGCGACGCTCGGCAAATTGCTGGATGAGGCGACCGCGATCCCGGCGGCGTTCCGTGACCGCTTGCGCGCGACGCTTGGCCGCGCGTTCGATTTCGCCGAGCGCGTGGCGGCGGCAGCGGCGCTGGAAGCCAACGCGCGAAAGGCGGCGAGCGGGCTCTATCACGCTACCAGCGCCGCGCTGATGGCCTGGGAAGCCAGCCGTCCGGGTGTCGACGCGCGGCGCGCGGTGCTGGCGCGGCTCATCCTGGACCATCGCCTCGGCGCGCAGGACCCGCTGGAGTTGGCCACGGGCGATTGGGAAGGCGAAGCAGCCGGGCTGATTTTCGCGGCGCGGAAGATCGAACTCGCCGAGGTTACGGACCTTCTTGCCTAGCTCCGTCATTCCGGGATGGTCCGAAGGACCAGACCGCAGATGCGCAATTGCGCATCGAGGAATCTCGAGATTCTCAGGTACGCAATTGCGTACCATAGTTCGCACTTCGTGCGCCCCGGAATGACACTCGATAGTGACGCGACTGATCCTCTCCGCTAACATCGATTCAACAAACAAAATCGTCCGAGGAGGACAAGCGCGTGCACAGAGGGCGTGTCGTATTCGGCGCCATGGATGAGGTCGTATTCGGCGAGCCGGCCGCCGAAGCGGTCGCGGCCCAGATGGACCGCCTGCAGAAATCCCGCGCATTCCTGATGGTCTCCGGCACGCTTCGCCGCGAAACCGATGCGATCGAGAAAATCGAGCGCGCGCTGGGCAGCCGTTGCGCCGCGATTTTCGACGCGATGCCGCAGCACACGCCGCGCGAGGCCGTGATCGCAGCCGCCGGGCAGGCACGCGCCGCGGAAGCCGACCTCATCGTCACCGTCGGCGGCGGCTCGATTACCGACGGCGCCAAGGCGGTGCAGCTTTGCCTTGCCAACGACATCCGCAGCGTCGAGGGCATGGACGCGATCCGCGGCGGCAAGAGTGGACCGCCGCCGATGAACGCACCCCACGTGCGCCAGGTCAGCGTGCCGACGACAATTGCCGGCGGCGAGTTTTCGGCCAATGCCGGCGTCACCAACACGGCGACCCACTTCAAGGAATCGTTCCGCCACCGGCTCACGATCCCGCATGCGGTCATCCTCGATCCCGCCATCACCCTGCATACGCCGGATTGGCTGTTCCTCTCGACCGGCATCCGCGCCGTCGATCACTGCGTCGAGGGCATCTGCTCGCGCGAGGCGCATCCTTATGCCGACGCCCAGGCGCTCAAAGGGCTTTCGATGCTCGCTTCCGGCCTGCCGCGGGTGAAGGCCAACCCGCGCGATCTCGACGCGCGGATGGATTGCCAGATCGGCACCTGGCTTTCGACCGGCGCGCTCACCTCGGGCGTGCCGATGGGGGCGAGCCACGGCATCGGCTATGTGCTGGGCTCGGCCCACGGCGTGCCGCACGGCTACACGTCCTGCGTGATGCTGCCGTCCGTGATGCGCTGGAACAAACCGGTCAATGCCGAGCGCCAGGCGCTGGTCTCCGAAGCGATGGGCGAGAGCGGCAAGGATGCCTCCGACGTGCTCGACAAGTTCATCCGCGGCCTCGGCATGCCGCGCAGCCTGCGCGAGGTGCGCGTGACACCGAAACATTTCGACGCGATCGCGAAGCAGGCGATGTCGACGCCATGGGTGCCGCGCAATCCGCGCAGGATCGGCGGGCCGGCCGAGGTGCGCGAGATCCTTGAGCTGGCCGCATAGGGGGATTTGGAAGAAAATGTATACCGGCAAGCAAGCCCTTCTGCGTCCGCTGCAGCCCGCCTTCATCATGGCCTCGACCGGCGAGACGGTGACCTACCGGGAGCTGGAGGCGCGGACCAACCGGCTCGCGCATCTGTTCCGGAAGCGCGGGCTCAATCGGCTGGACCACTATTCGATCTTCATGGAGAACAATAGCCGCTATCTGGAATCCTGCGGCGCCGGCGAACGCTCCGGACTCTATTTCACCTGCGTCAATTCGTATCTCACCGCGGGCGAGCTCGCCTACATCCTCACCAACAGCCAATCGCGCATCCTCATCACGTCGGTGACAAAGCTCGACATCGCGCGCGAGGCGATCAAGCAGTGCCCCGGGATCGAGCTCTGCATCGTCGCCGATGGCCCGGGCGAGAGCGATCGCATCGTCGGGCTCGAGGAAGCCACCAAGGGGCTGCCCAAGACGCCGATATCGGATGAATCCGTCGGCACAGCGATGCTGTATTCGTCGGGCACGACCGGTCGGCCGAAGGGCATCCTGCGGCCGCTGCCGGAGCAGCCGCCGACCCAGCAATTGGCGCTGTTCGATTTCCTGCAAAATATCTGGCGGTACCGCGAGGGCATGATCTATCTCTCGCCGGCGCCGCTCTATCATTCGGCGCCGCAGGCCGCGGTCAATCTGACCATCCGCATGGGCGGCACCGTCATCATCATGGAGAAATTCGACCCCGAATTTTATCTATCGCTGGTCGAGAAATGGGGCGTCACCCACAGCCAGCTGGTGCCGACCATGTTCTCGCGCCTGTTGAAGCTGCCGGAACAGGTACGCAACCGCTACGACCTGTCGTCGCTGGAGATCGCGATCCACGCTGCCGCGCCCTGCCCCGCCCTGGTCAAGGAGGACATGATCAAATGGTGGGGGCCGATCATCCACGAATATTACGGCGCCACCGAAGGTCTCGGCTTCACCGCCTGCAACAGCGAGGAATGGCTTGCCCATCGCGGCACCGTCGGCAAGGTGCTGCTCGGCGATCTCCATATTCTCGACGAGAACATGCGGGAATGCCCTGTTGGCACCGCGGGCACGGTGTGGTTCAAGACCGCTACGCCGTTCGAATATTTCAACGATCCCGCGCGCACGCTGGAGGCGCGCTCGCCTGACGGCAGCATGAGCACGGTCGGCGATGTCGGCTATGTCGACGCCGACCGCTACCTCTATCTCACCGACCGCGCGACTTTCATGATCATCTCGGGCGGCGTGAACATCTATCCGCAGGAATGCGAGAACCTCCTGATCACCCATCCCAAGATCGCGGATGCCGCCGTGTTCGGCGTGCCCAATGCCGACCTCGGCGAAGAGGTGAAGGCGGTGGTGCAGCCGATGCCGGGCATTGAGCCGTGCGAAGCGCTGGCCGAAGAGCTGATCGCGTTCTGCAGTGAATCCTTGTCGAGGCAGAAGGTGCCGCGCTCGATCGATTTCGAGGCCGAGCTGCCGCGGCTGCCGACCGGCAAGCTCTACAAGCGGTTGCTGCGCGACCGCTATTGGGGCAACAAGACCTCGCGGATCGTGTAGCGGAAGCTGTCATTCCGGGGCGGCGAACCCGGACTCTCGAGATTCTTAGCTGCTGCGCACCGCCCCGGAATGACATTGCTAACTCAAGCCTGGCTCGGCGCGTCCGAACGGCCGCCGAAGAACAGCAGCACACAATTGCCGGCGACGAGGCCGAGCACGGCGATGATGCTCGCAAGTGCAAAGCCGTGGCCGCAGCGGCCGAGCAGGCTCACCGTCAGGGGGCCGACGATCTGCCCGGCGCCGAACGCCGCGGTCATCACGCCGACCACAAGTGAGGCCGGTTCGCCCCCGAGCCGCATGGCTTCCTTGAGGCCGGCCATGGTGATGACCACAAAGGTGCCGCCGACACACACCGCCGAGAGCAGCAGCGTCAGCACGTTGACCTCCAGCGCCGGCGCGAGCACGCCGCCCGCCAGCACCCACTTCGCCCGCGTCCATAACTGCCAGGGCGCGAGACCGCGCCCTAACCAGCCGCTGGCGAAGGTGGAGAGCGCCGCAGCCAGCCCGAACACCGGCCAGATCAGGCCGAACATCGCGGGATCGTCGATATAGCCCTTCGCCAGCGCCGGCAGGAACGTCGCCGGGATGATGTAGCCGAAGCCGAAGGCGGCGTAGCATACCGCAGCGATGATCGCGGACCGCGGCAGGGCGCGCAGCGACGGTTCGGGCGCGTGCGCAGCCGGCGCGATTCCGTGTCCGAGCGGCCGCCACAGCAGCGCGGCGAGTGCAACCGCGACCACGCCAAGCACGATCCAGGTGATGCGCGAGCTCCAGGCATCGATGCCGGCGGCAAGCCCGAACAGGCCGGCAAAGGCAATCCCGATGCCGACGCCCGAGAAGACATGCCCGGACCAGTCTTCCTTGCCGTGATGTTTGAGGATCGGCATCGCCCAGGCCGAGGTGCCGACCAGCACATAGGCGCTGGCGATACCGGCGAGGAAGCGCAGCGCCAGCCACAGCGGCGACCATTCGGTAAATCCCATTGCGAGCGTCGTGACGCCGACGCCGGCGAGGCCCCAGCGGATCGCGAGCGCGGGGCGCGGCGCCAGCGCAATGCAGAGCAGCGCGCCGATGAGATAGCCGATGTAATTGCCGGTCGCGAGCCAGCCGCCGACGGTGAGCGTCAGATGCGTGTCCTGCTGCATCAACGGCAGGATCGGCGTCAGCGAAAAGCGCCCGATCCCCATCGCGCTGGCAAGGGCGAGCAGCCCGATCGAGGCGGCGGCGGGAGCGGATATTTCGAATTTCCGGTTCATGCCCTCTCGCATAGCCCATCCGAGTATTCTATTATATTGAAAACTAGAGGATATGTTATTCTCTATGTTTGAATGGAGAAACGGCCATGAATTTCGCCGACCTGCAGGTGTTCAAGAGCGTCGTCGACGAGGGCGGCGTGATCCGCGCCGCGAGCAAGCTGCATCGCGTGCCCTCGGCGGTGACGACCCGGATCAAGCAGCTCGAGGCGTCGATGGGCGTCAAACTGTTCCACCGCGACAAGCAGCGGCTGCATCTGTCGCCGGCGGGTGAATTGCTGCTCGACTATGCCGAGCGGCTGATCCAGCTTTCCGAGGAGGCGCGCGATGTGGTCTCCGGCACAACGCCGCGCGGCACCTTCAAGCTCGGCGCGCTGGAGAGCACGACCGCGAGCCGGTTGCCGCCGATCCTCGCCGGCTTTCACAGCCGCTATCCGGACGTGCGGCTGGAACTGACCACCGGCACCAATGATCAGCTGCTCGGCCGGCTCAACGAGCGCAAGCTCGACGCCGCCTTCATCGCCGAGCCGCCAAGCGGACAGGCGTTCGAACACATGCCTGTGTTTACCGAGCGGCTGACGCTGATCTCGGGCGCCGATCACCCGCCGATCAAGCGCCCGCGCGACATCGAGGGCCTGTCGCTGATCGCGTTTCCGGAAGGCTGTGCCTACCGCCGCGTGCTGCAACGCTGGCTCGGCGTCGACAGCCTGGTTTCGTTCCGCGTGCTGGACCTGTCATCCTATCATGCGATCGTGGCCTGCGTGACCGCGGGCACCGGCATCGCGCTGGTGCCGGAATCGGTGATCGAGACCATGCCCCATGTGAAAGTGCGCCGGCATCCGATCCCGAAGGCGCAAAGCCAGATCACGACGCCGCTGGTCTGGCGCCGCGGCGAGATTTTTCCTGCCGTGCTCGCGCTGCGCACGCTGCTTTCGTCTCTGCCGAAGCAGAAAAACGCCGCCTGACAAGCAAAACGGCCGGAGCAATGTCCGGCCGCAGCTCAAATCCTGTGCTAGCGAATTAGTTCGGCCAGCACCGGCGGCCTTCGGGCCCGATGTGATAGCCGGGCGGGCACAGGCGGCCCGTAGCAAACGGATGGCAACGGCCACCTGGGCCACGCCACCATCCCGGTCCGCAGCCTTCGGCGACCTTGATCGTCAGGTCGGAGGGAGATCCGACCGGCGCCGGCATGATGGCTGCGTTGGAGGCCGTCGCCAGGCCGAAAGCCAACCCCGCGCCAAGAGCAATTGTACGAATCATCGACTGCTTCCTTATCTTTTCAGGTTATTCGCCCCGCTTCGCCAATTCAGGAAAACCGGCGCGGCGGGAACCTAGCATCGAAGATACCGAAGACAATGACAGAATGTCGCACCCTCCCATCTCGGGGGGAGACCATGGTGCACTGCAAAACGACCACACAATAACGTGCCTTTTGGGCGTGCCGGCGCCAATTACGAACTGAATGTTGGAAGTTGGGCGTGACGAGACGTGCGAGCTTCTTCATCCAATTGCCAATGCGACCGAGAGGCTTGACCGGTTGCCTCACCATTTTGCGGTAGCTATCGTCCCCCGCCAATCGGCCCGACTGACAAGGCCGAGTTTTTCGAAGGGAGACATCAATGCCGAGGGTGCGCGCGTTCGCCGCCATGGTCCTGTCGTTGCTGACGGCCTCAACCGTCGCACAGGCGGCCGAGCAGCCAAAGTCAGGCGGAATTCTGCGGATGTACCACCGCGACAGCCCCGGCAGCGCATCTATCCATGAAGGCGCGACCTATTCGCTCAACGTTCCCTTCATGCCGGTCTTCAACAATCTCGTCATTTACGACCAGCACATCGCCCAGAACAGCATGGACGATATCCGCCCCGAACTCGCAGAGAGCTGGGCCTGGAGTCCGGACAAGAAGACGCTGACCTTCAAGCTCCGGCAGGACGTCAAATGGCATGACGGCAAGCCGTTCACCTCCGCCGACGTCAAATGCACCTTCGACATGCTGATGGGCAAGTCGCAGCAGAAATTCCGCCAGAACCCGCGCAAGAGCTGGTACGACCAGGTCGATAAAGTCGTGACATCAGGCGATTTCGAGGCTTCCTTCAAGCTGAAGCGGCCGCAGCCATCGCTGCTGGCGCTGCTCGCCTCCGGCTATACGCCGGTCTATCCCTGCCATGTGTCGCCGGCGGAGATGCGCACCCATCCGATCGGCACCGGCCCGTTCAAATTCGTCGAGTTCAAGGCCAATAAGTCGATCAAGCTGACCAAGAATCCCGACTACTGGAAGAAGGGCCTGCCCTATCTCGACGGCATCGAATACACCATCATCACGAACCGCTCGACCGCGATCCTCGCTTTCGTCGCCGGCAAGTTCGACATGACCTTCCCGACCGAAGTGACAATTCCGCTGTTGAAGGACGTCAAGCAGCAGGCGCCGAACGCGGTATGCGTGACCGCGCCGCTCAACGTCTCCACCAACATCATCGTCAATTCGAGCGCGCCGCCCTTCGACAATATCGACATCCGCCACGCGCTGGCGCTGTCGCTCGACCGCAAGGCGTTCATCCAGATCCAGTTCGAGGGCCAGGCCGACGTCGGCGGCACCATGCTGCCGGCGCCGGGCGGGCTGTGGGCGATGCCGAAGGACATGATGGAGAAGATTCCTGGCTATGGTCCCGACATCAACGCCAACCGCGAGGAGGCCAGGAAGCTGATGCAGAAGGCGGGCTATGGCCCGGACAAGCATCTCGCGGTCAAGGTCTCGACCCGCAACATCCCGATCTATCGCGATCCCGCTGTCATCCTGATCGATCAGCTCAAGAGCATCTATGTCGACGGCGAGCTTGACGTGGTCGACACCGCGCAATGGTTCCCGAAGGTGGCGCGCAAGGACTATGCGCTCGGCCTCAACCTGACCGGCAATGCGGTCGACGATCCCGACCAGTCGTTCTACGAAAACTATTCCTGCGGCTCGGAGCGCAACTACACCAACTACTGCAACAAGGACATCGAAAAGATGTTCGACGAGCAGTCGCAGGAGACCAATCTCGAAAAGCGCAAGAAGCTGGTCTGGGACATCGACAGGAAGCTGCAGGAAGACGTGGCGCGTCCCATCATCTTCCACGGCCGAGCCGGGACCTGCTGGCAGCCCTATGTCAAGGGCGTAACTGTCATGGTGAACAGCTCCTATAACGGCTATCGTTACGAGGACGTGTGGATGGACAAGTAGGCTCCGTCACTTCATACAAGCCTGCCGGCCAAGGGGAGAGGCCCACGTGTTTGGCTATATCGTGCGCCGCCTTTTGCTGATGGTCATAACCCTGTTCGGGATATCGATCGTCATCTTCTTCCTGTTGCGCATCGTGCCCGGCAACATCGTCGATATTCTCTTTGACGCGGCGGGGTTCGTTGATCCCGCCGACAAGGCCAGTATCGAGAAACAGCTCGGCATCGACCAGCCGCTGGTGATCCAGTATCTGAAATGGATCTACGGGCTGCTGCATGGCGATCTCGGCTATTCCTATGTCTCGGAAAAGCCGGCACTGGAGGAAATCCTGCCGCGGATTCCGATCACGGCGCGGCTCGCCGCGATCGCACTCCTGTTCTCCGCCTCGATCGGTATTCCCTTGGGCGTCCTGAGCGCGGTCAATCAGGGCTCCAAGCTCGACTACGCGCTGCGCGTGGTCAGCCTGAGCGGCCTGTCGCTGCCCTCGTTCTGGCTCGGCCTGCTGATCCTGATGGCGGGCGTGGCGATGTTCGGCACCATCCCGATCTTCAATCCGAACCCGAAGACTCTTGGCGAGCTGTTCTCGACCTATTGCCTGCCCTCGCTCGCGGTCGCGTTCCGCAGCTCGGCCTTGACCATGCGCATCACGCGGTCCTCGATGCTGGAGATCCTGCGGCAGGACTATATCCGGACCGCGCGCGCCAAGGGCGCTTCCGAGGCTTCCGTCAATTTCCACCATGCGCTGAAGAACGCCATCCTCCCCGTCATCACCGTCGTCGGCATCGAGGCGGCATTCCTGATCGGCGGACTGATCGTCACCGAGACGGTGTTCAATATTCCCGGCATCGCGCGCTTCCTGGTCGAGGCGATCCGCTGGCGAGACTATCCGATCGTGCAGAATCTCGTGATGTTCATCGCGGTCGTGGTGGTGGTCGCGAACTTCACGGTCGACATGCTCTATGCCGTGTTCGACCCGCGCATCCGCTATACGGACTGAAGAGGCCCGCTTGGTCACGATCAACTACGATAGCGAACTCAGACGTGCCGGCGCCGGCGCCAACACTTTCTGGCGGCGCCTGCGGTTTTTTGCGCGGCGCTATGTGCTCGGCACGGTCGGGCTCGTCATTATGATCCTGTTCGTGCTGGCCGCGCTGTTTGCCGATGTGATCTGCGGCTATAGCCCGCTCACCGTCGATTCCACCCATGCGCTCGCGCATCCCGACGCGCGGCACTGGATGGGCACGGACTCCTTCGGCCGCGACGTCTTTGCCAGGATCATCCATGGCGCGCGGATTTCGCTCGCCGTCGGCATCGGCTCGACCACGCTGGGCGCAACCTTCGGCGTGATCATCGGGCTCACCTCCGGCTATCTCTCCGGCTGGGTCGACCTCGTGTTCCAGCGCGTCACCGACATTTTGCAGGCGCTGCCGCTGCTGGTGCTGGCGCTGGTGATGACGGCCGCGCTCGGGCCCTCGCTGCCGAACGTGATCCTCGCGATCGCCATTCCGCTGATCCCGATCGTGGCGCGTGTGATCCGCGCCAACACGCTGGCGCTGCGCGAGCAGCCCTTTGTCGAGGCCGCCAAATCGATCGGCATGAGCGAGACGCGGATCGCGCTGCGCCACGTGCTGCCCAACACGCTGGCGCCGCTGATCGTGCTCGGCACCGCGCAACTCGGCTCGACCATCCTGACCGAGGCCTCGCTTTCGTTCCTGGGGCTCGGCATTCCCGAGCCCTACCCGTCCTGGGGCCGCATGCTGTCGGAATCGGCGGCGGAGTATGTCCGCACCGCGCCGTGGCTCGTCATTTTTCCGGGGGTCGCAATCAGCCTCGCGGTGTTCGGCACCAACCTGTTCGGCGATGCGCTGCGCGACATCCTCGATCCCCGGCAGCGCGGCTGATGAGCGCTCAGCCTGCCGAGACCAACGTCCTGGAAGTGAAGGGCCTGCAAACGGTGTTCTTCACCAATTCCGGCCTGTTCCGCGCGGTCGACGACGTTTCCTTCCACGTCAAGCGCGGCGAAACATTGGCGATCGTCGGCGAATCCGGCTGCGGCAAGAGTGTCAGCGCGCTGTCGGTGATGCGGCTGGTGCCTGATCCGCCCGGCCGCATTGTCGGCGGCGAGATTTTGCTTGAGGGCACTGATCTCCTCGGCCTCGATGAAGCAAAGATGCGGGAGATCCGCGGAAACCGAATTTCCATGATCTTCCAGGAGCCGATGACCTCGCTCAATCCGGTGATCCGGATCGGCGACCAGATCAGCGAGGCGGTGCGGCTGCACCGCGACATGAGCGCGAAGCAAGCCCGGGACAAGGCGGTCGAGATGCTGCGCCTGGTCCGCATCCCCGAGCCGGCGCGGCGCGCGCAGGAATATCCGCATCAGCTTTCCGGCGGCATGCGCCAGCGCGCCATGATCGCGATGGCGCTCGCCTGCCGGCCGGCGCTGCTGATCGCGGACGAGCCGACCACGGCACTCGACGTCACCATCCAGGCCCAGATTCTCGCGCTGATGATCGACCTGCAGAAAGAATTGGGCATGGGGCTGATCCTGATCACGCATGATCTCGGCGTGGTGGCGCAGACCGCGCAGCGCGTCATCGTGATGTATGCCGGGAAAAAGGTGGAGGAAGCCGACGTCGACACGCTGTTCGCCGACCCGCGCCATCCCTATACGCGCGGGCTGATGGCCTCGATCCCGGCGGTGCCGACGCAACAGGGCAAGGCGGACGTGCGGCTTGCCGAAATTCCGGGAACCGTGCCCGCGCTGACGCGGCTACCTGCGGGCTGCGCTTTCGCGCCGCGCTGCAAGCTCGCGATCGACAAGTGTCGCCAGGAATACCCGCCGTTGCAGGAGTTCGGCGGCAACCATCTCGCGGCCTGCTGGCGCGCGGCTGAAACGGTGGCGGTGGCATGACCGAAACGCGCGCCGTGCTCGAGGTCAATGATCTCGTCAAACATTATCCGGTGCGGGCCGGCGTACTCCGCCGCAAGGTCGGCACCGTGCATGCGGTCGATGGCGTCAGCTTCTCCTTGGGAATCGGCGAGACGCTCGGGCTCGTCGGCGAATCCGGCTGCGGCAAGTCGACGGTGGCGCGCAGCGTGCTGCGGCTGGTCGAGCCGACCTCCGGCGAAATCCGCATCGACGGGCAGGACATCACCCATCTGAGCAAGACTGAGCTCAGGCCCGTCCGCCGCTCGATGCAGATCGTGTTCCAGGACCCGTTCGCCTCGCTCAACCCGCGCATGACCGCCGGCGACATCGTCGGCGAGCCGCTGAGCGTCCATGGGCTCGCCTCCGGCAGCGCGAAGCAGGACCGGGTCGCAAAACTGTTTCAGCAGGTGGGCTTGCGGCCCGACCAGATGAAGAATTTTCCGCATCAGTTCTCCGGCGGCCAGCGCCAGCGCATCTGCATTGCGCGGGCGCTTGCGCTGGGACCACGGCTGATCGTCTGCGACGAGCCGGTCTCCGCGCTCGACGTCTCGATCCAGGCGCAGGTGATCAATTTGTTGATCGACCTGCAGCGCGAGCATGGTTTCTCCTACCTCTTCATCGCGCACGACCTCGCCGTCGTCGCCCATATCAGCCATCGCGTCGCGGTGATGTATCTCGGCCGCATTGTCGAGATCGCCGACAAGACCGAACTGTTCAGGAACCCGCGCCATCCTTATACCCAGGCGCTGCTCGCCTCGGTGCCGATTGCCGACCCCAGGATGAAGCGGCTGAAGCCGCTGGTCGACGGCGACGTGCCGAGCCCGGTCAACCCGCCATCCGGCTGCGCCTTCCACACCCGCTGCCGCTATGCGATCGACCGCTGCAAGGTCGAGCGTCCGGCGCTGAAGGAAGCGGGGCCGGGGCATCAGGTCGCCTGCCTGCTCAATGATGGGACGGGGCGCCCGGCTTAAGCCGCAGCCTCGATCTCCACCACGACCTTCCCGGTCGTGACCTGCTCGCCCTCGATCACGTCAATTGCCGAGACGGTGCCGGCGATGCCGGCGGCGTGCACATGCTCCATCTTCATGGCTTCCAGCGTCATCACCGGCTGGCCGACGGCGACGCGATCGCCCGGCTTCACCAGCACCGCCACGACGCGGCCGTTCATGGCGGCGCGGACCTTGCCGTCGCCGCCATTGGTCGCGACGGCTTCGGGCGCGGCAAGAGTGACATCCAGCACCGCATGCGTGACGCCGCGGTGCTGGAAATAGAGCCCGTCGCCATCGCGATGGAATCTGACAGTCTCCATCACACCATCGACGCGGAAGCGGATGGCGTCGTCGGTCAGTTCCTCGATCTCGAAGCGCTGCTCGCAACCCTCGCGGCTCACGAGGATACCGCCCTCGCGTTCGCGCGTGACTTCGAGCTCATGCGCGACGCGGTCGATCTCGATCCGCATGGGCACGGCAAAAGTCGCGGCCAGCGACCTTCCGCTTCGCCACGGCCGCGCATCGGGATGGCTCGCATGAAGCAGCACCGCGGCCAGCGCCGCATCGGAGGCGCCGTCCTTGGGCAGCAATTCGTCGCGGTGGAGGTCGATGAAAGCTGTCGTCGCCTCACCTAACGCGAAGGCGGGATGGCGCAGGCAGGACATCAGGAAGGCCTGGTTGGTGGTCACGCCAAAGGCAATGGCCTGCTCCAGCGCGGAGATCAGCTTGCCGCGCGCCTCCTCGCGGGTGGCGCCATGGCTGATGATCTTGGCGATCATCGAATCGTAGAACGGCGGAATGTCCGAGCCCGATTGCAGCGCGTGCTCGACACGAACGCTGTCGGGCAACCGCCACAACGCCATCCGGCCCGACTGCGGCATGAAATCATGACCGGCATCTTCCGAGCACAGCCGCACCTCGATGGCGTGTCCGGAGAACTTGACCTCCTCCTGCACCAGGCCGAGCGGCTCGCCGCGCGCGATCCGCAGCTGCAGTTCGACGAGATCGAGCCCGGTGATGGCTTCGGTCACGGGATGCTCGACCTGCAGCCGCGTGTTCATCTCCATGAAATAGAACTCCCCGCTCTCGTCGAGCAGGAATTCGAGCGTGCCCGCCCCCTCGTAGCGCAGCGACCGCACCGCCGTGACCGCGACGTCGCCCATCCGCTGCCGAAGCCTTGGCGACACCGCCGGCGACGGCGCCTCCTCGATCAGCTTCTGATGCCGCCGCTGCACCGAACAGTCGCGCTCACCGAGATGAATGGCGTTGCCATAGCGGTCGCCGAACACCTGGATTTCGATGTGGCGCGGATTTTGGATCGCTCGCTCCAGGATCACGGTGCCGTCGCCGAACGCGGCTTTCGCCTCCGACCGCGCGCTCCGCAGTGCATCCGGAAACGACGCGGCATCCGCGACCAGCCGCATGCCGCGTCCGCCGCCGCCCGCGACCGCCTTGATCATCACGGGAAAGCCGATCTTGTTCGCCTCGGTGAGCATCACGGCATCGCTCTGGTCAGCGCCCTGATAGCCGGGCACGACAGGCACGCCGGCCTTTTGCATGATCGCCTTGGCGCCGGCCTTGTTGCCCATCGCCTTGATGGCTTCCGGCGATGGACCGATGAAGACGAGCCCGGCGTCGCGGCAGGCCAGCGCAAAGTCCTCGTTCTCGGCGAGGAAGCCATAGCCGGGATGCACGGCGCTGGCGCCGCTCGCTTTCGCGGCTGCGATGATCGCGCCGATGTTGAGATAGGATTGCGCCGGCAGCGCCTCGCCGATGCGCACCGCTGCGTCAGCCTCGCGCACATGCAGCGCGTCGCGGTCGGCATCCGAATAGACCGCGACCACGCCAAAGCCGAGCCGCCGCGCCGTGCGCATGATGCGGAGCGCAATCTCGCCGCGATTGGCGATCAGTATCTTGAAGAATGGCGTCCGCTTCATCATGCTGTTCATGGCCGCGCCACCGAGAACTGCATGCGCTGGGGCGAGCGCGCGTCCGCCTCGCGGCAGATCGCCAGCACTTCGGCGAGCACGGCGCGCGTGTCGCGCGGATCGATCACGCCGTCGTCGAGCACGCGGGCCGAGGTCGAGAACACGTCCATCTGGCCATCGAACACGCCTGTGATCTCGGCCTTCATGGCGTCCAGCTTTTCCTTCGGGATCGGCTTGCCGCGCCGCGCGGCGGCGGCCTCGGTCACGATCGCCATGGTTTCGGCCGCCTGCTCGCCGCCCATCACGGCCGTTTTCGCGTTCGGCCAGGAGAAACAGAAGCGCGGATGGAAGCCGCGGCCGCACATGCCGTAATTGCCGGCGCCGAAGGAGGCGCCGCAATAGATGGTGATCTGCGGCACCGTCGCCGAGGTCACCGCCTGGATCATCTTCGAGCCGTGCTTGATCATGCCGGCCTCTTCATAAGCGCGGCCGACCATGTAGCCGGTGGTGTTGTTCATGTAGAGCAGCGGCGTCCGTGTCTGACAGCAGGCCTGGATGAAATGGGTCGCCTTGTTGGCGCCAGGCACGTCCAGCGGGCCGTTGTTGGTGACGATGCCGATCGCCTGCCCCTCGATGCGGGCGTGGCCGCAGACCGTGGCGGGGCCGTAATTCGGCGAAAATTCGGTGAAATCGGAATCGTCGACAAAGCGCGCAATCGCCTGGCGCATGTCCACGGGACGCTTGTGGTCCATCGGCATGATGCCGAGCAGTTCCTCGGCGTCGTAGCGCGGTGGCTTGAACGAGGCTTTGTCCGCGATCGGCCGGTCCCATTCCAGTGCGGCCATGATCTCACGCGCGATGCGGAGCGCATCGCGGTCGTCCTCGGCGAGATAATCTCCAAGCCCCGAAATGCTCGTGTGCATCTCGGCGCCGCCAAGCTCTTCCTCGGTCGCGATCTCGCCTGTCGCAGCCTTGAGCAGCGGCGGTCCGGCGAGGAAGGCCCGGGTGCGGCCACGCACCATCACGATGTAATCGGACAGACCAGTCTGGTAGGCGCCGCCCGCGGTCGAGGAGCCATGGGTCACGGTGACGACGGGGAGCCCCGCCGCCGATAGCCGCGCCAGGTTGCGGAAGATGTTGCCGCCGCGGACAAAATCCTCGACGCGATAGCGCAACAGATTGGCGCCGGCGCTTTCGACCAGCTGCACGTAGGGCAGCTTGTTCTCCAGCGCGAGCTCCTGCACCCGCAGCGTCTTGTCGAGACCGAAAGGCTGCAGCGCACCGGCATCGATGCCGGCATCGTTGGCGCTGACCATGCAGCGGACGCCCGAGACAAAGCCGATGCCGGCGATCACGCCGCCGCCGGGCACGCTCTTGTCGGCATCGGGGACGTCGAACATGTAACCGGCCAACGTCGACAGCTCGATGAACGGCGAGCCCGGGTCGAGCACCAGCGCGACGCGCTCGCGCGGGAGCAGCTGCCCGCGCTTGTGGAAGCGATCCTTCGCAGCGGCGGAAGCCAGACGCGTCCGCTCTTCCAGCGCCCGCATCCGCGCGATCAGCGCCAGCATGCCGTCGCGGTTAACCTTGAAGGCGCCGCCGCCGGTCGCAATCGTCAACTCGATGACTGCCATAGCCTATGCGCTCTTTGCCGCAAAATAATCGCCATAGGCCTGGCGCAGCTCGACCTTGCGCAGCTTGCCGGTCGCGGTCATCGGCATGTCCTCGACGATGCGGATCATCTTCGGCACCTGGAAGCCGCCGAGCGATTTGCGGCAATGCTCCGATATCTCTGCCTCAGACGCCTGTGCGCCCGGCTTCAGCTTGACGAAGGCGGAGACCGCCTCGCCCCATTGCGGATGCGGCAAGCCGACGACGGCGGCGTTCTGCACGGCGGGATGCGCAAGCAGCGTCTCCTCGATCTTGACGGAGGCGACGTTCTCGCCGCCTGACTTGATCATGTCCTTCTTGCGATCGAGGAACAGCACCTCGCCGTTCTCGTCGATCAGCGCGAGATCGCCGGTATGATGCCAGCCGAACTTGCGCGCCTCCTCGGTCGCCTTCGGATCCTTGTAATAACCCATCATCACGTTCGGCCCGCGATGCACCAATTCGCCGATCTCGCCACGCGGCATCAGATTGCCGTTATCGTCCATGATCGCGGTCTCGTTGACGATC
This sequence comes from uncultured Alphaproteobacteria bacterium, assembly GCA_963847045.1. Lineage (GTDB taxonomy): Bacteria > Pseudomonadota > Alphaproteobacteria > Rhizobiales > Xanthobacteraceae > Bradyrhizobium. The sequence goes on from CAWJYQ010000014.1 coordinate 93,965, forward strand.
AGCAACTCGCCCCAGTAATTGCCGAACCGGTCGAGCTGCACCTCCGGCCGCGACATCGTGGTGGCCGGATACATTTCCGTCTGCCCGCTGGAGAGCACGAAATTCGGACAGAGATCGGCCATCGCGCGCTCCAGCAGCGGCCGGCCCATCGGCGCCATGGTGTAGATGCAGCAGCGCAGGCCCGACAGGTCGTATTCCCTGCGGCGCGGGTGATCGAGGATTGCCTGGTACATCAGCGAGAGCCCAACGAACACGGTGAGCTTGTCGCGCACGATCGCTTCCATGCAGGCGACGGGATCAAAGCCGCGCATCAGCGCCATGCGGCCGCCAACCGAGAGATAGCTCAAGAGCAGCACATGGCCGGCGCAGTGGAAGATCGGGAACTGCCCGGTGATCCCGTCGTCGCGGGAGAGCTGCATCTCGATGCAATTGCTCATCACAGCCATCACCACGGCGAGATGGCAATGCATCGCGCCCTTCGGCCGCGAGGTCGTGCCTGATGTGTAGATGATCATCGCGAGATCGCGATCGCCAATCTCGATCTCGGGCTCGATATCGGATTGTCCCTTGAGGAGATCGTTGAACTCCTCGAGGCCAGCGGCCTTCGCGGTGCCGGCGAGATCGATCGCGATCAGCTCGATGCCGCGCCTCTCGAGCGCCGCGCGGCGGTCGGCCTGGCCATGGAGATTGTCGTCGATCAGCGCGAAGCGCACTTCGGCGTGGCCCAGGATGTAATCCATGTCCGAGGGGCCGAGCATGGTGTTGATCGGCACCCAGACCAGGCCCGCGCGATGAATGCCGAACAGCGCTTTGACGAACTCGACCGAGTTGTTGCAGATGGTCGAGATCTTGTCGCCGGGCTTGAGACCGCGCGCGACGAGATGATTGGCGAAGCGGTTGGCGTCGCGCTCGATCTCGGTGTACGTCACCTTGCGCGCGCCGTCAGTGACCGCGATGCGGTCCGGAAAGCGCCGCGCCGCGCGCTTGAGGAGATCGCCGATCGCCACGCGCCCGATGCGGCCCGGGCCCGGCACGCCGCCGGTTGCTGCGAGATTGTCCATGCGCGTCGCTCCCTCAGTTCTCGTCATTCCGGGGCGCCGCGAAGCGGCGAGCCCGGAATCCATAACCACCGACTCGGAGTGTGGATTCCGGGCCTGGCCCGGAGCCTGTCATCGGGCCGCGCTTCGCGCGGACCCGTTGGGGCCATCCCGGAATGACGACGTGGTTGGGTCAATGTCTCGTCCCAAAGATCTTCCGCGCTTCGGCCGGCGATGCGATCTCACGCCCGGCTCGCTTCGCGCAGGCGGCGAGCGCCTCGACCAGTTGCCCATTCGAGGTCACCTTGGTGCCGTCGCCGAGATAGAAGGTATCCTCGAGTCCGCTTCGCAGATGACCGCCGAGATCGGCGCAGCGCTGATGCAGCGGCCAGATTTCCGCGCGTCCGATCGCGGTGACCTGCCAATGCGCTTCCTTGGCCTTCAGCTTCAACAGGATCGGCAACAGCTCGGGATCGGCCGGCATGCCGGAGGCGACGCCCATCACGAAATTATATTCGAGCGGTCCGGAATACATGCCGGTCTGCCGATACATGCCGACGCAGCGCACGATGCCGACGTCGAAACATTCGAACTCGGGAATGGTGTCGGCCTCCTTCATCACGTCGAGATAGTCCTGCACTTTCTCGACCGCGTTGTCGAACAGCATCGGCGGCCAGGCCCAGGTGTTGTCGGCCTTCACCTTCAGATAATTCAACGAACCCGCATTGCAGGCCGCGATCTCGGGTTTGGTCTCGCGCACGCAGTTGAGCGCGCCCTGATAATTTGGGCCCGAGGTGCCCGTGGTGTGATTGATGATGACGCCCGGGCAGGCCTCGCGGATCGCCTGCTGGATCTCTCTGGAAACGCTGACCTCCCAGGACGGCAGATGACCCTTGTTCGGCTCCTGCTGGCGCAGATGGATGTGCATGATGCTGGCGCCGGCATTGAAGGCCGCCTTGGCCTCGCGCGCCATCTCTTCCGGCGTGACCGGCACGTGATGTTGCTTGGGATCGGTGAGCACGCCGTTCAGCGCGCAGGTGATGACGGCCTTGTCGCTCATGACACTCATTCGTTTGTCGGATGCCTCATCTTGCATGATGGCGAGGCGATCGTCACGCCTTCTTGCGTTGACTGGCTAGATCTCCTCGCAGCGCAACATCTAGCGTTCCAGCCCGTTAACACAAGACCGCGAATGCCGTCGCTGCATACGCTCGCAGCCAGGCAAAGCCCGACCAACGGGCCGCGATCGCGGGGAGGAAACCATGATCGACCGACGCTCGCTTCTGGCTGCTGCTGCTGTTTCAGCGCTCGGCCTGCGCACCGCACACGCCGAAGAGACGCCCGGCGTCACCGCCACCGAAATCAAGATCGGCAGCACGACGTCGCTCAGCGGCCCGGTCTCGGCGCTTGGCGTGCAGGCGCGCTGCCAGGAAGCCTATTTCCGGATGATCAACGAGCAGGGCGGCGTCGGCGGCCGGCAGATCAAGTACATCTATTACGACGACGCCTTCAATCCGGCCAAGACCGTCGAGCAGGTGCGGCGCCTGATCGAGAGCGACAATGTCGCCTTCCTGTTCAACATGCTTGGCACCGCGCCGAACTCGGCCGTAGTCAAATACATCAACGCGCAAAAGGTGCCGCATCTGTTTTTGTCGGTGAACGGCGACAAATGGGGCGACTATCAGACCTATCCCTGGACCATGGGCTTTGCGCCGAGCGCCCGCACCGAGGCGCAGATCTTCGGCAAATATGCGCTGAGCCAGAAGGCCGACGCGAAGTTTGGCGTGCTCTACCAGAACGACGATCTCGGCAAGGACTTTGTGAACGGACTGAAGGACGTGTTGGGGTCCAAATTTCAACTCGATGGCGACCGTCGCCTCGCATGAGGTGACCGATCCGACCATCGATTCCCAGATCGTGTCGCTCAAATCAGCCAATCCGGACGTGCTGATTTCGGGGACGACGGCGAAATTCGCGGCGCAATCGATGCGGAAGATTTTCGAGCTCGGCTGGAAGCCGATGCATTTCATTCCGAGCGGCGCCTCCTCGATCACCGCGACCATCATCCCGGTCGGGGTGGAGAAGGCGCAGGGCGTCATCACCTCGGTTTATCTGAAGGACGTCGCCGACCCCGCCTGGGCCGATGATCCCGCCATCAAGGAATATCTCGCCTTCATGGCGAAGTATTTTCCGGAAGGGAATCCCAAGGACGGCTACAACCTCTATGCCTACATGGTGGCCGGCGTGCTGATGCAGGTCCTGAAGCAATGCAACGGCGATTTCTCCCGCGAGAACATCATGCGCCAGGCCAACAATCTGCATGATGTCGAGGCGCCGGCGCTGCTGCCCGGCATCCGCGTCAACACCAGCCCGACCAATCACCGCCCGCTGCAGCAGATGCAGCTGCAGCGCTGGGAGGGCATTGGCTGGACGCGGTTCGGGAATATCATCCAGGGCGCGAATATCTAGTGGCCCTCGTCATTGCGAGCGAAGCGAAGCAATCCATAGCCCCGCAAGCGGACAGATGGATTGCTTCGTCGCTGGCGCTCCTCGCAATGACGGTTAGGTCAGCGCCGCTTCCTCAGCCCCCTGCCCGCTGCGGTAGATCGCGAGATCGCGCGAGCCGGAGAAGATCGCGCGCGGTTTCAGGCCATAGAACCTTCGGATCGAATGGCTGAAATGGGTGGAGTCGGGATAGCCGATGTCCTGCGCAAGATGCGCAAGGTTGAGGTCCTGGTTGGCGAAGTGCAGCAGGTGCCGAGCCCGCTTCCAGGCGCGGAACGAGCGGAAGGAGATGCCGGTCTCCTGCTTGAATAGATGCAGGAAGCGTGAGGTGGAAAGGCCGGCCTCCGTGGCGCAAGCTGCCGCCGTCACCGGCTCGCCGGAGAATTTGCCGATGCGGGCGATCGAGCGAACCACGCGTGGATCGAGCGGGCGTGGCGGCAGGGCTTCGCCAAAGCACATCCGGTCGAAGGCGGCGTTGTCGATCTCGCCGCGGCATTTCTGCGCGAGCAGCGTTTCATAGGCCAGCCGAATGCGGTGGGCGAAGAAATCCCGCTCCACCCCCTGCAGCCGCTTCTCCCATTGCTCGAAAGTGCCGTCGGGCACGCTTTCCGGCTCAATCACGAGGCAGATCGCGGAGCGATGATCGCTGGCGATGGTGTGGCGCAGGTTCGGCGCGGTGGCGACCAGTTCGCCATAGGCCTCGCGGCCGTCGGCGGTGGTGAGCCACAAGCCGCCGCGCAGCGCGACATAGACATGAAACGCGCCCGGGCAGCGCTCACGCGGCCGCCCCAACAGGCCCGCATAAAAGACCCGCTCCGGTGTGATCAGCATCAGATGGCCCGATGCATTGGCCCTGTCGTCCATGGCTGTCCTCCTCGCGCGGCTCTTTGGGCCGCTGCGATGGGCAGCACCTTAGCGCAAATTCGGGTGCTGTCACCCGTTGTCATTCCGAGGCGCTCGCGAACAGCGAGCGAACCCGGAATTTCGAGATTCCGGGTCTGATCCTTCGGATCATCCCGGAATGACGGAACAGCCAGTCATGCCCTCACCCGCGCTGCGACATTCTGCTCGACCCCGGCCGTCTTCTCGGCCGCGACCGCGCGCTGGTATGCCTCACGCTGTTGCAGCCGTGTCCAATAGGCGGTGACGTTGGGACCAAAATCCTTGGCAAGCCCGATCGTGCTGGCGAGCCGCAGGGCATAGCCGATCACGATATCGGCGGCGGTGAAACGGCCGGCGCAGAGCGTTTCCCCACCCCCCGTCGCAGCCTCGACCGCACGCAGCCGGCCCAGGAACCATTTGGCATAATCGGTCGCGACCTGCGGATTGCGGCGCTCCTCCGGCTCGAGCTGGCTGTAGCGGAGCACCAGCGTCTGCGGAAACGTCAGCGTAGCATCAGAAAAATACATCCAGTTCAAGAATGCGCCATAGGCAGCGTCGCCCTCACCAACCATCAGCGGCGTTGGGCCATATCTGGTGCCGAGATAATGACAGATGCCGGAAGATTCCGTCATCTTGGTCTCGCCGTCGACCATGAAGGGAATGGTGCCGAGCGGGTTGAGCGCGAGATATTCCTTGGCAAACACCCGCGGCGGGAACGGCAGCATTTTCAGCTCGTATTCGAGCCCCATCTCCTCCAGCATCCAGAGCGGCCGGAACGAGCGCGCGCCGTCGCAGTGATAGAGCGTGATCATCAGGCGTTCCCCTTCTTCATTGCCGGCAATGTGCCCATCATCTTGCATAGAACCATCAGCATCACCTCGTCGGCGCCGCCGCCGATCGAGGTCAGGCGGCTGTCGCGATAGGCGCGGCTGACCGGCGTTTCGTTCATAAAGCCCATGCCGCCCCAGAACTGCAAGCAGGCATCGGTCAATTCGCGCCCGAGCCGGCCGGCTTTCAGCTTCGCCATTGTGGCAAGCCGCGTCACGTCCTCGCCGGCAACGAGCTGCTCGCCGGCGCGATAGATCAGCGAACGCAGCAGCTCGACCTCGGTCTGCATCTCCGCGAGCTTGAAGTGCACGACCTGGTTATCGAGGATCGAGCCGCCAAAGGCCTTTCGGTTGCGGGTGTAGTCGATGGTCTCGTTGATGATGAACTCATGCGCCTTGAGGCAGGCGGCCGCACCCCACAGCCGTTCCTCCTGGAACTGGATCATCTGGTAGGTGAAACCCTGGCCCTCCTCGCCGATCCGGTTGCGCTTGGGCACGCGCACATTGTCGAAGAAGATCTGCGCGGTATCGGAAGAGCGCATCCCCATCTTGTCGAGCTTTCGCGCAATCGTGACGCCCTCGCTCTTCATCGGCACGCAGATCAGCGACTTGTTGCGATGGACCGGTCCGTCGCCGGTATTGGCAAGCAGGCAGATCCAGTCAGCCTGCGTGCCGTTGGTGATCCACATCTTGCCGCCATTGATGACGTAGTCGGCGCCGTCCGAACGCGCGCTGGTCTTGATCGAGGCAACATCGGAGCCCGCGCCAGGCTCGGAGACGCCGATACAGGCCACCTGATCGCCCGAAATCGCGGGCGCCAGAAACTCGCGACGTACCTCGTCCGAGCCGAACCGCGCCAGCGCAGGCGTGGCCATATCGGTCTGCACGCCGATCGCCATCGGCACCCCGCCGCATTTGATGGCGCCGAGCTCTTCGGCCATCATCAGGGCGTAAGAGTAATCGAGCCCCTGGCCGCCGAATGCTTCCGGCTTGTTGAGGCCGAGGAACCCGAGATTGCCGAGCTTCTTGAACAGCTCGTGCGCGGGGAAGATGTCCGCCTTCTCCCATTCATCGACGTAAGGGTTGATCTCGCTCGCGATGAACTTCTGCAAGGAGCGGCGGACTTCGTCGTGGTCAGCGGTGAAGAGCATCGTTCATCTATCCTTCGTCATTCCGGGATGGCCCGAAGGGCCAGGCCCGGAATCCATAACCACAGCCTGGGGTTATGGATTCCGGGCTCGCGCTTCGCGCGCCCCGGAATGACACTACTGAGGGACATGGTCACAGCCCCATCTGCCTCGAGGCGAGATCCTTCATGATTTCCTCGGTGCCGCCGCCGATCGCATTGACCTTCACCTCGCGGTAGATGCGCTCGACCTTGATACCGCGCATAAAACCGGCGCCGCCAAAAATCTGTACCGCCTCGGAGGCGCAGTACGCCATGGTCTGGGTCGCCTGGTTCTTCATCATGCAGATTTCGGCGACCGGGCTTTCGCCCTGGGTGAGCCGCCACGCCAGCATTTCCAGCATCGCCTGCGACGCCGCGACCTTCTGCGCCATGTCGACGATCTTGTGGCGGATCACCTGGTGCTGCGCGATCGGCTTGCCAAAGGTCTGGCGTTCCTTGGCGTAGGCGATCGCGTCTTCGACGCAGACACGGGCATAGGCCGTGCAACTCGCCGCCATGCCCATCCGCTCGCTGTTGAAGTTGCGCATGATCAGCTTGAAGCCATCGCCTTCCTCGCCGATCAGGTTCTCGGCCGGCACGCGGCAATCGTCGAAATGCAAGCTCGCGGTATCCGATGCCCACCAGCCCATCTTCTTCAGTTTGGTGCGCGACAGGCCAGGCGTGTCGCCGTTGACCAGGAGCAGGCTGACGCCGCTTGCGCCCTCGCCGCCGGTGCGCACTGCGACCGTCAGGTAGTCGGCACGCACGCCCGAGGTGATGAACGTCTTCTCGCCGTTGACGATGTAGTGATCGCGATCACGGCGTGCCCTCGTGCGGAGGTTGGCGACATCGGAGCCGCCGCTCGGCTCGGTGATCGCCAGCGCCGAAATCTTCTTGCCCGACAGCACTTCCGGCAGCACACGCGCCTTCACTTGGGGACGTGCGGCGAGCGCAATCGGCGGCGAGCCGATGGTGTGGCTCATCAGGCTCGCGCTGACCCCGCCCGCACCCGCGCGCGCGAGCTCCTGGCTCGCCACGATCCTCATGAACTGGTCGGCGGGCACGCCGCCAAACTCCTCCGGAAACCCGAGAGCGAGCAGGCCGATCTCGGCGGCCTTGGCATAGAGCGCGCGCGGAAACTCGCCGGCCTCGTCCCACTCATGCGCGTGAGGTTCGATTTCGTTGGCGACGAAACGGCGCATCACCGCGCGAAAGGCTTCGTGCTCGGCGGTATAAAACGGGCTCTTCATGACTGGTTTCCGTCAACGGCTATTCCCACGATGGCGGTAACTCGCTGCGCCAAACTTGCGTCCACTGGCTGGCATTCGCAATGATATTCCGCCTCGCGGCCAAAACGACAGATCGTGCCCAAAACTCCGGCTGACCGGACCAGCCGGAGTTGGGCATGGTGCCACCATAAGAATCCCAATCAAGGGATGTGGCGGCAACAGCCGCTGCTCACGGAGCAAGTTTTGGCAGTTCGCTACCCACGACTGGATCGGGAATGTCGGCCGTCGCGCGCCAAACAAGACAGCCGTCGTCGATCTCGCCCGCGTAGTCAGCTCCTCCGGCAACATCCACACGCGACAGATTTTTTCAGTACCCGCGGCGACTGACCTCGCCGCGGACCAAGGCGTCGTGACTACGATCAACCTCCAACCCATCAGAAAAACAGGAATGCTCTCGATGAATAACAAGAAACTGCAACTCTTTGCGGTCGCGGCTTCGCGGCGGCCCAGACCATGGTGCAGGTGCTGAAGCAATGCGGCGACGACCTCACCCGCGAGAACGTGATGAAGCAGGCGGCATCCCTGAAAGACTTCACGCCGGACCACCCTGATCCCCGGCATCAAGGTCAACACCGGCGCGACCGACTTCGCCCCGATCGAGCAGCTCAAGATGATGCAGTTCAAAGGCGAGAAGTGGGACTTCTTCGGCGACATCATCAGCGCCGAGACCAGCGGCTGAACCAGGTCCTCTTTTTTCCGAAAAGCACGAAATCGCCCCCTTTCGGGGCGATTTCTTTTTTTTGCGGCCCGCGCCGCCATATATGTCCTCGCAGCGTTCCGTGGGATGCTTGCACCCGATAGCGTGGGATTGAGCTCCAATGATGAATTCCCAGATGCATTATCTGCCGCTGGCGCCGGGTTTCTTCACCCTCCTGGTGCTGCTGTTCGGCGTGCTGATCATCCTGATCCAGCTTCGCATCCTCCAATACGCCTATCTGAAACTCGGTATCGGGCCGGGCATGGCACTGTTGCTTCTGTTCGGTTCGCTGATCGGCAGCTATTTCAACATCCCGATCACGATCCTGCCCGGGCATAGCGTCCGCAGCGGCGAGATCGTCGATTTCTACGGCATGCATTATGTCGTGCCGCTGGTGACGTCGTGGCCGGGCACGGTGCTGGCGGTCAATGTCGGCGGCGCCGTGATCCCGACGTTGATGTCGACCTATCTGGTGCTGCGCTACCAGCTATGGCTCAAGGCCGCGATCGCGGTCGCGGTGATCGCCGTGGTGATCCATTCGATGGCTGCACCCGTGCAGGGCGTCGGCATCGCGGTGCCGGTGTTCGCCCCGGTCGTCGTCACCGCCATCCTCGCCTTCCTGCTATCGCGCGAATATGCGGCACCACTGGCCTATATCGGCGGCTCGATGGGAACGCTTGTAGGCGCCGACCTCACCAATCTCGACAAGATCGGCGGGCTAGGCGCGCCCGTGGCTTCGATCGGCGGTGCCGGCACGTTCGACGGCATCTTCCTCACGGGCATCCTCGCCGTGCTGCTCGCCGGCATCGCCTCGCCCTCGCGCCCGCGGCCGGTCTGGTAGGCGGCCGCATCGGTTGCCACCCCGGCGAACACTCAATAATAAGGAACAAAGCCGTGACGGCGGCGTCCGCCGCGCGGAAAAATATGGGTCAAGGAATACGCCGATGGAAGCTCTGGTCAGTCCCGCATCTGTCTCGCCAACCAAATGGACACCTTCGCCTGACGCGAGCCAGATCGTGAAAAGCATCCATGCGATGCTGCACCCGCGCAACATCGTGCTGGTCGGCGCGACCGACAAGCCCGGCAATTATGCCGAGCGCATCTGGAACAACCTGATCAAATACAAATACGCGGGCGGCCTGTTTCCGGTCAACGCCAAGCGCGAAACGATCTGGGGCGTGACCTGCTACAAGGATTTTACGAGCCTGCCCGAAAAGCCCGACCACGTGCTGGTGCTGGTGCCGGCGCGCTTTGCGGTGCAGGTGATCCGCGATGCCGCGGCCGCCGGCGCGCGCTCGGCCACCATCGTTACCTCGGGCTTCTCCGAGCTGCAGGACGAAGACAGCCAGCGGCTCGCGACTGAACTGCAGCAGGCCATACGCGAGACCGGCATGGCCGTCACCGGACCGAACTGCCTCGGTAACTTGAGCGCCGGCGAGAACCTGTTCACCAATATCGACGACCGCATCGTCACCATGGAGCCCGGCGCGGTGGCGGTCGCCGGCCAGTCCGGCGCGATCGTGATGGCGATCCGCCAGGCGCTGGAGGATCGTGGCGTCGGTGTCGGCTACATGGTCACGACCGGCAACGAGGCAGGCCTCGAGACGCCGGACCTGATGGCCTATTTCGCGGCCGATCCACAGGTCCGCGTCATCGTGGTCTATCTCGAAGGCGTGCGGAACACCAAGGCGTTCCGCGATGCCTGCAAGGCCGCGCGCGCCGCCGGCAAGCCGGTGATTGCGCTGAAGCTCGGCGCATCGGAAGGCGGCCGGGCCGCGGCGATGGCGCATACCGGCGCACTCGCCGGCTCGATCGAGACGTTTGACGCGATCTCGACCCGCGAGGGCGTGATCCGCGTGCGCGGCCTCGACGAGCTGATCGAGACCACCGAATGCTTTGCCCATGCCGCCGTACCCAAGGGCGACCACCTCGCCGCGGTCACGCTGTCCGGCGGCAAGCGCGGGCTGTTGCTCGATGCCTTCTATTCGGCCGGGCTGAATTTCGCCCCGCTCAAAAAGGACGCCAGCGACAAGCTCGCAAGTATGCTGGGACCGGGCTCGATCGTGGGCAATCCGCTCGATGCAGGCTTCGCCGCGGTGGTCGATCCCTCCGTCTACATGCAGTCGATCAAGATCATGATCGACGATCCCGATACCGATATCGTCATCATCGACGCGGAATTGCCCAAGGCGCCGCATGAGTTGCGCGAGCGCAACTTGCGCATCGTCAACGAGATGGCCCGCCGTGGCGGCAAGCCCGTGATCTATATCAGCGCGATGTCGATTGGCTTTACCGAGTTCACCAAGGCCCTGCGCAAATCGCTGCCGAACATCACGGTCATGCAGGGCATGGACCGCGCGGTGACGGCGATCAAGTCGCTGATCGATTATGCGAAGCTGCGGAAGGAAGTACCCGACCTCGTCTCCAGCTCGAAATCTTCCGCCCGCGCGGTGCTGGAGAAGACGCTGAAGAATGCCAGGGGCGCCGCGCTCGACGAAGTCGCGTCGAAAGCCCTGCTGAAAGCCTATGGCATTCCGGTTTCGCAAGAGGCGATCGCGCAGACCGCGGCCGAGGCGGTGAAGATCGCGAAGCAGATCGGCTTCCCCGTCGTCGCCAAGGTCGTGAGCGCGGAGATCCTGCACAAATCGGACATCGGCGGCGTGGTGCTCAATCTCAACAATGCGGCCGACGTGAAGAAGGCGTTCAACGACATCACCGCGCGGGTAAAGAAGCTGAAGGGCAAGCCGAAGCTCGAAGGCATCCTGATCGCGCAGCAGGTCAAGGCCGATCTCGAGCTCGTGGTCGGCGCTTCGCTCGATGCCGAGATGGGGCCGGTGGTGCTGTTCGGCACCGGCGGCGTGGACATCGAACTGATGAAGGACGTGGCGCTCGCCGGCGCGCCGCTGGATGCCGCCGAGGCCAAGGCCCTGATCGGGCGTACCAAGGCCGGCGTCAAGATCAAGGGCTATCGCGGCAAGCCGGCGCTGCACGAGGCTTCCGCGGTGAAGGCGTTGGTCGGCCTCTCCAACCTGATCGCGGATGCCGGCAACCGTATCGCCTCGATCGACGTCAACCCGTTCCTGATCAACCCCAAGACCGGGGTCGCCGTGGACGCCCTGATCGTCCTCAACAATGAGGCAGCCAGGAAAGCGGCCAGCCATTGACGCCTTTTTGAGCGGCCCTCATCCGAAGGTCGCAACACCTCCTCTTGGCAAACACAAACAGGAAAGGTTACGCTCTCCTGCACAAGGCTTCGAAGAATGCCGTCAAAACAGAACACAATCACCTTCCGGGAGGATCTCATGCCTATCTCGCGACGGCGCTGGTCGGTCGACCGGCGAACTCTTTTGAAATCCGGCGCCGTTATTGCTGCGGCGCAAATCACATCCCCTTTCATCATCACGGCCAGAGGCGAAACGCCGGTCAAGATCGGCCTGGTCGATCCGCTGACGGGTGTCTATGCCGCCATCGCGCAGAGCGAGGTGGTCGGCGCCAAATATGCGGTCGAGGAAGTCAACAAGAAGGGCGGCATTCTGGGCCGTCCGGTCGAGCTCCTGATCGAGGATTCCGCCAACGACGTCGGCACCGGCGTGCAGAAGACGCGCAAGCTGATCGAACGCGACCAGGTCAGCTTCATCATCGGCGACGTCAATTCCGGCATCGCGATTGCGATGGCGCAGGTCACCAGCGAGAAGAAGGTGCTGCACATCGTCTCCGGCGGGCATACCGATCCGATCACCGGCTCGAGCTGCTCGTGGAACGTGTTCCGCGTCTGCAACTCCACCACCATGGACTCCGCCGCGATCGCCCAGACGCTGATCGAGAAGTTCGGCAAGAAATGGTATTTCCTCACGCCGGATTACGCCTACGGCCATTCGGTGCAGGCCGGCTTCGAGAAGGTCCTCAAAGCCGCCGGCGGCGAGTCCTCCGGCTCGCTGGTGCCGCTCGGCACCCCCGACTATTCGGCCTATCTGATCCAGGCCAAGGCCTATAATCCGAAGGTGCTGATCAACGTGATGGGCGGCGGCGACCAGGTCGCGAGCCTGAAGCAGTTCGTGCAGTTCGGCCTCGACAAGCAGATGGCGGTCGGCGGCGCGCTGTTCGAGCTGGAGAGCCTGCGCGCCGTTCCCGACAATGCCCGCATCGGCTGGTGGACCATGGAATGGTGGTGGGACCAGCCGGGTGTGCCGCATGTCGCCGAATTCAATGCCGCCATGAAGAAGCTTACAGGGGGCGCCGCCACCGCGCGCAACTGGTTCGGCTATGTCTCGGTGCAGACGCTTGCCGTGATCGCCAACCAGGAGAAGACGCTGGATGCGCCCAAGCTCGCGAAAGCGCTCTCCGGCTTCAAGCTGCCGCCGGAAATCGCCCTGCAGCCGGGCGCGCCGGAATATCGCGCCGGCGACCACGAACTGATGAGCACGGTGTTCGTCGGCGAGGCGCATCCGCCGCAGGGCGATCCCGACAACATGTTCACCATCAAGAGCCCGGTGCCCGGCGAGAAGGCCGCCGGTCCCGTCGAGGCCACCGGCTGCAAGATCCAGTGGCCGGCCTGATCTGACACTCAGCGGCGCCCGGATCTCCGGGCGCCGTTTCGTTTCTGGCGTTGCCTTCCCGGTGACTTCATGACGCTGCTGCTCCTGTTCAACATCACCAACGGGCTCATCGTCGGCGCGTTCTATGTGCTGATGGCGCTCGGGCTCTCGCTGATCCTCAATCTTAGCAACGTCATCAATTTCGCCCATGGCGGCTTCCTCGTCATCGGCGGCTACATTGCCTATGCGCTCTCGCCCTATGTCGGCTTCTGGGGCGCGCTGCTGCTGGCGCCACCCCTGACCGCAGTCATTGGGCTGGCGGTCGAACGCGTGCTGATCCGCCCGCTCTACGGGCGCGATCCGCTCTACAGTCTCTTGTTGACCTTCGGCCTCGCCTTCATGATCGAGGACGGCACGCGCTTCATCTTCGGCCCCGGCGGCAAGCCTGTCGCAATCCCGTCGTTCCTGGCGCAGCCGCTCAGCAACGAGCTGTTCTTCATCACCGGCTATCGGCTGTTCATGGTGGTGATGGTGTTCATTGCGATCGCGCTGTTGTTCCTGCTCCTGCGCTATACACGGCTCGGCATCCGCATCCGCGCCGGCACGCTCGATCTCGAAACCGTATCCGCGCTGGGCATTAACGTCGGAATGCTGCGCTCGCTTAATTTCGCGGTCGGCATTTTCCTCGCCGGCCTTTCCGGCGTGCTGGCCGCAGGACAGCTTGGCCTCGAACCCACCATGGGCACCGGGCTTTTGATGCCGAGCTTCATCGCCATCATCGTCGGCGGCATCGGCAGCCTGCCGGGCACGCTGGCCGGCGGCCTCCTGATCGGCGTCGCCTCCGGCGTCACGGCGGTGTTTTACCCGGCCGCGAGTGAAGCCGTCATCTACGTCATGATGGCGGTGATCCTGTTGATCCGCCCGCGCGGATTGTTCGGCGAAGAAGGAATGATGAGTTGAGCGCCGAACAGTCGCGTAAGCTGATCGTCCTCGTCGCGATCTGGGCCCTGTTGCTGTTTGCGCCCTATTGGATGGCGCCGCTCGGCGGCTACACCGCGCTCGCCACCCGCGTGCTGGTGCTGGGGCTCGCCGCCATGTCGCTGAACTTCCTGCTCGGCTTCACCGGCGTGCTCTCCTTCGGCCATGCCGCCTATTTCGGGCTGGGCGCCTATGGCGCCGGGCTGACGCTGAAATATCTCGCGCTTTCGACGCCGCTCGCCGTGCTCGGCGGCATGCTGCTCGGCGGCCTCTGCGGCGCCATCCTCGGCATGCTGATCGTGCGGCGACGCGGCGTCTATTTCGCCATGGTGACGATCGCCTTCGGCCAGGTGTTTTATTACATCGCGTTCCAGTGGAGCTCGCTCACCGGCGGCGACGACGGGCTGCGCGGCTTCTCGCGCCAGCCGATCGATCTCGGCTTCGTCAAGCTCGACATCCTCACCGACGCCACCGCATTCTACTATTTCGTGCTGTTCTGCTTTGCGCTCGCGGTCGCCGCGATGGGCTTCATCCTGCGCTCGCCGTTCGGCCGCACCATGATCGCGATCCGCGAGAACGAGCGCCGCGCGCGCTTCCTCGGCATCCCCATCGAGCGGCACATCTGGATCGCGTTCTCGCTTTCGTGCTTCTTCATGGGCTTTGCCGGCGCGCTCTACGCGCTGGTCAACAATTTCGCCGACCCGCGCGGCCTGCATTACAGCCAGTCCGGCGACTTCGTGATGATGGCGGTCATGGGCGGCATGCGCAGCTTCTGGGGGCCGCTGCTTGGCGCCGCCGTGTTCGTGGTGCTGCAGGATTATCTCTCCAGCGTCACCGTGAACTGGATGTCGTTCGTCGGGCCTGTTGTTCGTCCTGGTGGTGCTGTTCTTTCCGCGCGGCCTGCTTGGCTTCTTCCAGAGGAGCAAGGCATGAACGTGCTGGAGATCAACAGCGTCACCAAGCGCTTCGGCAACCTCGTCGCCGTGCGCGATGTTTCGTTGAACGTCGCCAAGGGCGAGCTCTGCGCCATCATCGGCCCGAACGGCGCCGGCAAGACCACGTTCTTCAACCTGATCAGCGGCTATTTTCCGCCGACCTCAGGCACCATCATCTTCGACGGGCAGGATATCACCAGGCTTGCCACCGATCAGCGCGTTGTCCGCGGCATGGCCAGAACCTTCCAGATCACCGAGATCTTCCCGGAGCTCACGGTGTTCGAGAATGTCCGCATCGCCACCGAAGTCGCTGATGGATATCGCCTGCGTCCCTGGATCAACCGCGCCGAGGCGGCCAGGATCCGGGCCCATGTCGAGGACACCTTGAGGCTGGTTTCGCTCGAGAACAGGGCCAATCGCCTCGTCGGCGAGCTCGCCCATGGCGACCAGCGCGCCGCCGAGATCGCCATGGCACTGGCGCTGAAACCGCATCTTCTGCTGCTGGATGAGCCGACCGCCGGCATGGGCGACCAGGAGACGTTCCAGATCACGCAATTGATCCGGAAGCTGCATCGCGACAGCAACTACACCATCGTGCTGATCGAGCACGACATGCGGGTGGTGTTTCACCTCGCCGACCGCATCTGCGTGCTCGACCAGGGCCGCATGCTGGCGCAGGGCACGCCCAAGGAGATCGCCGCCAACGAGGCCGTTCAGGCCGCCTATCTGGGCAACGCCGCATGACCGCAGCATTGAAAGCCGAAGGCCTGCACACCTACTACGGCAAGAGCCACATCCTGCATGGCGTCAGCCTCGAGGTCGCGGAAGGCCGCATCACCGCATTGCTCGGGCGCAACGGCGCCGGCAAGACCACGACCTTGCGCAGCCTGATGGGGCTGACCCCGGCGCGCGAAGGCAGGATCACGATCCTCGGCGAGGACACCACGCGCTGGCCGACCTTCCGCATCGCCTCGCTGGGCGTCGGCTATGTGCCGGAGGGCCGGCGCATCTTCGCCAATCTCAGCGTCGAGGAAAATCTCAAGGTGCCGCTGGAGCGCGGCGGCCCGTGGACCATCGAGCGCATCTACAAGCTGTTCCCGCGCCTCGAAGAGCGCAAGCAGAACCGCGGCCGCCAGCTCTCCGGTGGCGAGCAGGAAATGCTCTCGATCGCCCGCGCGCTCCTGCTCAATCCGCGGCTCCTGATCCTCGATGAGCCCTCGCAAGGCCTGGCGCCGCTGATCGTGCGCGAGGTGTTTCGGATCGTGCAGCAGATGAAGGACGAGGGCATCTCGGTGCTTCTGGTCGAGCAGAATGCGCGCATGAGCCTGGAAATCGCCGACGACGCCTATGTGCTCGACGACGGCGCCGTGGTCTATTCCGGCACGGCGCGAGAGCTTGCCGCCGACGACGCCCGGGTCCGCTCGCTCGCCGGCGCCAGCGCGGAGGAATGGACGCTGGCGTGAAGCGGTGCTTGCTTGATTCGAATTTCAAAGAGCCGTTCGCTGTCATGCCCCGCGAAGGCGCGGCATGACAGCGGGGAACATGAATCAACATTCCCGCGGCATGAAATGCCCGAGTGATGCCTAACGTTGACCCTCGAGATTCAGAGGGCGCAGGGAATGCCGGATGCTGGCCGCACCCATGGCCCGCCTGCAACAAAAAACGCAGGCGGCAGTCACCACAGGTTCAGCCGGAACAACCGGCATTCCCTGCGCAATGGTGTTACGGCTTATGGCGCGCTCTCCCCGGAGTCCGGGCTTGATAGCCTCCGTCGCCTGCCAATCATCGTTCGGCAGACTTAATCCCAGCGTCGGGGGATCAGGACCACACGTCTTTACCGTCCGCGGCCCCATCATTCGTCGAACTGATATGGCCTGCGTCCATCGCATCCCGCTTCTACGTTCGTGACGACGCGTACGCCCCTCTTGCCGAGGCGGGACGGCGCGACAAGAGCATACAATTCTGAAAAACGGAAGAGGAATATTTTTAACGGAGGGGCTTGACGCGATTTCGGAAAATCAGCCGACGAGGCTGGGCAAGAACTCGATCGGCTCTCGACGCGCTAGAAATCCATTCGCAGTCCGACGCTATGGCACGTAGAAAATTTCTATTGCTGTGCTCGTGTGAGCAACGCAGAGAATGACTTTCTACAGGTTGACTGCCGTTCTGAATACTTGCCCAGCCACGACGGGCAAATCAGTTTTCTTCAAACTGTTGAATTGGCATGATATCTCGCGTTGTCGTGCGGCACCTGCGGCCTGGCCGGGGCAGGATTTGGGCGTATCTCGCCGATCCCCGATTGTCCGCCTTCGAGTGCAACGCAAAAGCATCGTTCGTCCTTCGCTATAGCGTGATATCCTCTCTTGCATTGCATCGGCATGCCCCTCAAGCGGAGGGCACATGACGAGCTTCAGCGGACGGCGAAGATTCTCAGCGACAATTTGGCGGCTCGGCGGTTGTCTGGCCTTTGCCGCCGGGCTTGAAGGGCCCACAGGCGGCTTGTCGGATGTACGCTAATGGCCAACGGCAGCGCCAAAGGATCCCAGTTGCTTGAGGCCATATGTGGACCATGGCTCCGCCTTCAAGTCGCCGCCAAGCGGGCTGAGAGGGAAGCACGATGAGAATTCTGATCGCCGGGGCAACGGGCGCGATCGGCCGGCCGTTGGTTCGGTGCCTGAGAGCGAACCAGCATGAGGTATTCGCACTTGCGCGATCGCCCGATTCCGCACCGGCGTTGAAGGAGATTGGCGCGGAGGCGGTCATCGCCGACGCACTGGATGCCGCTTCGGTGAAGGCCGCCGTAGGACGGATCCGGCCCGACGCTGTGATCAACGAATTGACCTCACTGCCTCGGCACTACACGCCTGCCGAAATGAAGGCAGCGGGGGAACGCGATCGCAAAGTCCGAGTGGAAGGCAACGTTAACCTGCTTGCGGCGCTTCACGATGCGGGCGTGCGCCGCTACCTGCTGCAAAGTTCCGGATTTTGGTATGCGCCCGGCGCGGGCATGGCAGACGAATCGGTCCCGTTCATCTCCAGCGCGTCCCCGCGAGTCGAGGCCGGTGCCGGCACCTACCGGAAATTGGAAGCGCGCGCATCGGCGACGGCGGAAATCGAGTTTGTCGCGCTACGTTACGGATTCTTCTACGGCCCTGGCACCTGGTACACGCGCGAGGGTGATATTGGTGATCAGGTGCGGAAACAGCAGATTCCGATTATAGGGGAGGGCTGCGGCGTCTACAGCTTCGTGCATATCGACGATGCGGCCTGGGCGACCGCTGCCGCGCTGGAGTGCCCGCCGGGAGCATACAACATCGTCGACGGAAACCCGTCGCCTCAGCACTTGTGGCTGACTGCGTTCGCGCGTGCCGCAGGAGCACCTGCGCCACCCCGCGTCAGCGAAGAAGAGGCGCTTCGGGCGTCGGGCCCCGACGCGGTCTACTACGCTACGAGGCTTAGGGGCGCCTCGAACGAGAAAGCCGGACGCGAGCTTGGGTTCCGTCCGCGCCCGCTCGAGTGGATTTAGGTCCGGGCCCGACTACCCAGATCAGCTTGAAACGGCTTGAGAAATTAGTTTTTTGGCGCACGCAATTTCGGAGCGGTTCGCCGCCGCGAGAGCATCATGAACGGACGGAATCGATCAAACTGATTTGCCCGTCGAGGCTGGGCAAGAACTCGATCGGCTCTCGACGCGCTAGAAATCCATTCGCAGTCCGACGCTATGGCACGTAGAAAATTTCTATTGCTGTGCTCGTGTGAGCAACGCAGAGAATGACTTTCTACAGGTTGACTGCCGTTCTGAATACTTGCCCAGCCACGTCGTCGCGCAAACAGCCGGTCGGCGCGTGACGTCGTCGCCACATGTCCGGTGTTGGCAGAGGTTGCGGACCTGGCTCGAAAGCACCCTAAAGTCGGAGTTTGCCCCCTTGTCGGAGGTCGGTTTCTCGGAATTGGTGCGTCTGGAAGTGTCCAATCTGGCCGTCCACTGTTGGCAGATATCGGGCCCATTCGGCGGATCGGATGCCTCGCGGGTCGATACCTCGGTTCGAGGCGACGTAGTCGATCTCGCCGCGCGTAGTACCGATGTCGATTAGCTCCCTGTCACTGAGGACGCACAAGGTGGCTCGTAACCTCTGGCGTTTGCGCCACTCCAGAAACGCATCCCAATATTTCTCAAGAGGGCTGTAGTAGACCTGCCGCTTGGCGGCCGCCTGTCCCAACCGTGTTGCACCATAGGCCGTGCTCATGGTCGAATCTCCTGGGTGTTGCTTCTACCCAGACGAGGGTGCCAAGGCACGAGCGAGCGTGCTTGACATTCGGCTTACATTTCCCTCACCGGCAGCTTATTATTTGGGTTGCAACCGGTGCTGGAGCTCCGATGATCGGAGGCCGTCTGAGGGATTGGCAGCTTGCGCTATCTCTTCGAGGAGTACGTATTCGACACCGACCGGCGCGAACTACATCGCGGGGCGGACGTCGTCTCCATCGCGCCACAGGTATTCGACCTGCTCGATTACCTGATCCGCAACAGGGAGCGCGTTGTCAGCAAAGACGAACTCATCAACGCCATTTGGAATGGGCGCAGCGTGTCCGATGCAGCGCTAACGACCCGCTTAAATGCCGCCCGGAGCGCGATTGGCGATTCCGGCCATGACCAGCGCCTCATCAAAACACTTCCGCGCAAGGGCTTTCGTTTCGTCGGACCAGTGCTGGAAGCGCTGCGGTCTGCAGGCGCGGCAGTCGCCGACAGCCCGGGCTTCGCGCTCCCCGATAAACCCTCCATCGCTGTTCTTCCGTTCCAGAACATGAGTAGCGACCCAGAGCAGGAGTATCTTGCTGACGGTATAACTGAGGACATCATCACCGAACTGTCCCACTTCAAAGGCTTACTCGTCATCGCTCGCAATTCCACTTTCACTTACAAGGGCAAGCCAGCTGACGTTAAGAAGATCGGCGCGGAACTTGCTGTCAAATACGTCATTGAAGGTAGCGTTCGACGTGCCGGACAGCGCGTCCGCATCACCGCCCAATTGATTGACACCGAGACTGGCGGCCATGTTTGGGGCGAGAGGTACGACGCAGATTTAACGGACATTTTTGAACTACAGGACCTGATAACAAAGAGTGTGGTTGCCACACTGCAGACTGAGTTTCTCTTCTTGGAGGGGAGCTTGGTTGATCGGAGTGCATCGCCCAGCATTGAGCTTTGGAGTATGGGCAAGCGAGTTTGGAAAGAACTTTACCAGTTAAATAGAGAAAGTCTCGCCAAGGGTCTCGAATTAGCTAGAAGGATGGCAAGAGATTATCCCCAGAGTGCGGAAGGGCACAAGCTGGTGTCGTTGCTTGCGAGCCACCAAGTGTACCTGGGTTTTGCTGATGATGCGGATGCTATGAAAGAGGAAGCGGAAAAGTCCGTTCGAGTGGCTCTGAGCCTCGCCACAAACGACGAGCATATTTATTGGGCGCTGGCGCATGTTTTGCGTTTCCAAAAAAGGTTTGATGAAGCAGAAGCTGCAATGCGTCGCTCGATCGAGATAAATCCCAATTTTTCGCTCGGTTACGGATCCTACGGCACGGTGTTAGCCTACGCCGGTCGACCAAGAGAGGCCATTGCGAAAACCGAGTACGCGATCCGGCTCAATCCAAAGGACCCGAGCATCTTCTTCCGCTACACAGTGCTTGCAATCGCTTGCTTCACGTTGGAGGATTACGAACAATCCCTTAAATGGGCGAAGCAAGCCGCTGAAAATAAGCCAGCGTACTGGCTGGCGCACGCGATTATGGCCGCATCGCAGAGCATTCTCGGAAGACCGGAACAAGCAAGGAAATCTGCGCAGGCTTTGCTGCAAATCCTTCCTACTGTCTCGCTTAGGTCTCTCCCTGTTGAGCCAATTCGTCCGGTTGAGCAAAAAAGAAAGTTTTATAAGGCTCTTTCGGGCTTAGGCATTCCGAGCTGATCACCTAGCGTCCTTATTGGTCGTGGATCGGAGGGGTTGCCCGGATGAGCCCAGCTCGTTCCCTGTGGTGAACACGCGGCCATGTGCCGTGGTCGGTCGCGGCAACTACTGCACGGTACCACAGTCGGAGAAGCAACACGCCCGGTCATGTCTAGTTTGGCACGAATCGGACAGTCGGTCTGCTCCTGCGGTGTCCGTTGATGCGGTAGCCCGGAAGTAGCGGGCGGAGTGTCAAACCGACGCGTTTGACCCTGAGCGACCATGCGGCCTGCGCGCCGCGTGCCGCGTCTTACCACCAGCCCCGTTGCGCCGGCTGATAGTACTGGCCGCCGCCCCGGCGGACAGTGCCAGGTTGCGGTTGCGGCTCCGGACTGCGCTGGAAAAAGAAGCCGAAGCCGTTGTCGCCCCAGCCGTTGTCGCTCGCAACGGGGAAATCGACCACCGTGGGCCGGCGTGTGATGAAGCCGCCCTGGGGCTGGTTGTTCAGCACCGCGACGAACTCGGTGCGATAGTTGGTCTCTTTGCTCAGCGGCTCGTCCGAGATGATGATCGAGGACCGCGGCAATGCGGTCGGCGCGATGCGATCGAGCACATCCTGCGGAATGGTGACGCGGTCGAGCGCGTCCCTGGCCTGGTCGCCGTTGTCGATCGTCACCACGGTCCAGCGCAGGCCCGAATCGTTCTTCGCCATCGCCGTGAACACATGCGTGCCGATCGGCTTGTCGGGATTGCGGATCGTGACTGGAACCTCGATGGTCGTATCGAACACCTCGCCGCCCCCGTCCGGCGCCGGCTTGTGCGTGTTGCGCCGCACGTAAAGCTTCTGCGTTGCCCGGCTGATGTAGACCGAGACCGGCTCGAGCGCGAGCTTCGCCTCGAGGGCGGCCCTGGCGGTGTCGGCCTTCCTGGTCGCCGCCACCTTGGCGGCGTCTTTTGCGGCAGCGGCAGCGTCACGCTTCGGCTGCGCGTCGGCTTTGGCGGTATCGAGCAGCGTCCCCGCGTCCGCGGCCTTGGTGGCGGCCTTCTGCTTCAGTTCCTCGGCCCGCGCCCTGGCCTGGTCCGTCTTGGCGGCGGCGAGCGACTTCTCGGCGAACGCAAGCTCGGCGTCGGCACGGGCCTTGAGTTGTTCCAGCTTTCGCAGCGACGCCGGGAGCGATGCTGCCTCGCGCGCCGTCGCGGCGGCGGCCTTTTTCGCCTCGTCGGCTCTCATGGCGGCCTCGTCAGCCTCGACGGCGAGCGTCTCGGCCCTGGCCGGCGCGGCCGCGATGGCTTCCGCCTTCGGCATGAACAGCGCCGGATGGGAGAAATCGACCGGCTCGGCGTCGTTCGGCGAGATGATCACGCGCATCCCGATCTGCGTCTTGTCGAACAGATTCTCCGCAAAGCCAAAGGGCATCCGCACGCAGCCGTGCGAGGCCGCATAGCCCGGCAGCGGCCCGCCGTGCAGCGCGATGCCGTTCCAGGTGATGCGCTGCATGTTCGGCATCCAGGCATCGTCATACATGGTCGAGTGGTGGTCCTTGTCCTTCTCGATGACGGCGAAGACGCCGGCCGGCGTCTCGCGTCCCGTGGTGCCGGTCGACACCGGCGCGCGCAGGATCCAGCCGTCGGCGTCGTAGAAGGTCACCTGCTGGGTCTTGATCGACACGATCGCCATGATCGGCTCGCCCGCCTCGCGCGGCGCCGTCGCCTCGACGGGCGCGGTGCGTGCCTGTCTTGCCGCGGCGTCGGCGGTCAGCGCCGTCAGTACAGCCAGCGCCGCGAGCGTCACGATGGCGGCAGGCCCCCAACGCCGCATCGCCACGGTGGATTGCGCCATCGTCAATCGATTTGCCATGCCATGCCTCGGTCGAACTGCCAGTCCGCGCTGCGTCGATCAAATGCCAGATCACAATTCCTAAATTAACTGACCGCCGCCAGCAATCAACACTGCCAATTGCTCCCGGGAACTATCGGCACGTCCCAGTGGCAGTCCTCTCATATACGACAGTCCGCGGGGGAGGAAGAGTGGCTCGCGGCCGAAATTGGGACGAAACGGACCGCCTGGACCGGTCTTGCGATGTCCGTTCATCAGGTTGAACCGGAAGCAGCGGGCGGAGCGTCATACCGACGCGATTGACCCGAAGCGTCAAACCATACGACTTGTACTCGTTTGCCTTCGGCCGCTATGTTCGGTTGATGCCTTGCTCCGTTCTTCTGGACCTCGATGGCACCTTGATTGATTCGCAGCCCGGCGTTCTTGCAAGTTGCCTTGCTGCATTGCGCGCCCTTGGACATGAACCGGATGAAACCCTCGACATACGACGCGTCATCGGGCCACGTCCGCAAGAACTCGCAGGCGACTCCGGGGTCGTGTGTCCAGTGGCTGCTGGTATGCGCCAGCGCGAAGGGCTCCGCAGCATAGCGCCAACGCCGCAGTCTCGCCCTCGCCGCGTCCGATGATGTATTTCGGATCGCCATCAATCAAGACGTCAAGGCAGGACGATCTATCCCTCGTCCTGATGCCTCCACTTGTAAGGGGGCCGTGACGTCAAGATGCCATGCTTGCCACTTTGTCTTTCGTTGCCGAAAATCGGGGGCTATCTAGTTGCGCATCAATCTCCGCGAATTGCCGCGCCAGATATTCCGCAACCGCAAATCCCTTGGGCGCGCGCATAAGGGACGTGTGCGTGCCTTTGAAATGAACGATTTGCAAGTTCGGAGCGACTTCGCGCCACGGCCCTTCCAGCTGACGCACATGCGTCAGCGCTTGTGTTTTCGCTGCGCAAATCAGGACGCGGCCGAAATACCGCTTTGGGACATATCTAAATTGGGTCTCGAATAATACTTTCATAAAGGCTGCATGATCTGGTGTACAGTTGTCCAAATTGATGAAGCCCTCTACGGCATGACCGGAGTTTTTGCCAGCCACCTTTGCTGCGATCGTTTTACACGCAGCAATTGTCTTCCTGAGGACGGTTCTGCAGAACGCCCGGAAAGTAAACTCCACCATCAAGAAGTCACGTATCCAGGAGCGCACATTCCATATCAACTTGAACCAATTGAGCGGATTTTAAGCGCTGATCTCGGCTCCCGTATTGAAGAGTTCGCCATCGAACACCACGAGGAGGCTGACCTCGCGCCCCAGCGCACGCAATTGATGCGCCATCTCAAATGCGATCATCGCGCCCACAGAATGGCCGCCGAGCATAAAATTCCCTCGAGACTGAAATTCGATTAGGCGTTCAACGTAATATCGGCCGATCGACTCTATTGAACCAGCAAATTCGGCATTGCGTTTCTTGGTTGGAGCTTGAATGCCGTAAAATCTCCGCTCCGGCCCCAGCATCTGCGCCATAAAGCGAAAATCGGTAATCGAACCGGTGATCGAATGGACGCAATAAAACGCTGTGCCGGCGCCTCTGTCGTTGAGAGGTTGAATAACATCGGTCACTTTGCGCAGAACTTCCCGTCCGAAGGCGACTTGCGCCAACGTTTTCATGTGGGAGCACTGGTCAACGAGCTCGAGTTCGCGCGAGAGCCTGGAACCAGGATCTGGGTCACTCATGTACTCAACCCATACCATTTAACGAAGCACACGTCATGTCACTCCACTCGCCGGGGCGAGTCAATGTTCGCCGCAACTCAAAGTTAATGGTTGCTCGTCCGTGCGGGGCCGCTCTGAATTTGGCCGGATTAACCGAATGAGCACGATGCGCCGCCGATGTCCGAGTCTGGCACTTTCGGACCTCACCAGATGTCCCACTTGAGTCCGCAATGCGCACACAAAAGCGGACGTCCGCCGACCATTCCGAATCCATAGGTTCACGCCCGAGCGAGGGCGGAAGCGGAGAGAACTCGCGGCGCCATTGGACCCGGCAAGGAATGCCGCTTCACGCCCGATACGCCGTCTTGCCGGTGCCGCGATAGAGCACCCGCACCTGCTCTTCCGAGACCATCCTGTGGAACTCCAGTGCCTCGGGCTCGAGATCGCGCTTCGGCACATAGGCCGGCTCGAAATGGTGATAGCTGTCCTTGCCGCGGACCAGCGTCGCCCAGTCGCGGGAGCCTACGGCCTGCTTGAGATGCGTCGGGATGTAGCGGATGGCAAGCCCAATGCGCCGCTCGTCGGACTGGTTCGGCTCGGAGCCGTGGAACAGCAGCACGTGATGCAGCGAGGCCTGGCCCGGCTTCAGCTCGACATGCACGGCATCTTTCTCGTTCACCTCGACCGCGATTTCCTGTCCCCGCGTGAGCAAATTGTTCCTGTCGAAAGTGTCCTCATGCGCGACGTGCTTCAGGTGCGTTCCCGCAATGAACTTCATGCAGCCGGAAACCCTGTTGGCCGGCGACATCGCGACCCAGGCGGTCGCGACATCGGAGGAGGAGAGGCCCCAATAGGTCGCGTCCTGGTGCCAGGACACGAAGCCGGGATCGCGCGCCTCCTTGATGAAGAAGCTGGTGTTCCAGCACAGGATGTCCGGCCCCAGCACATCCTCGACCGCATCGAGGATTTTGGCATGACGGATCATCTCGTCGATCCAGGCAAACAGCACATGGCTGCGATGGCGCATCTCGCCCTTGATCGGGCCGCCGCTTGCGGCCTCATAATCTTCGAGCTTTTGGCGGAAGTCGGCGACCTCTCTCGCCGAGAGCGCATCGACCGGAAAATGGTAGCCATTGTCGCGATAGGCGGCGACCTCCGCCGCGCTCAGCACCTTGGGCATGCGTTTCCTCCCGAATTCCTGTTTTTGATCGTTGAATTGAGCGTGGCGGCCGCCAAAGGGGCTGTCAAGCAGCGAGAAACAAACCAGCATTTACCTTTTGTTGGCGGGCGTTTGCCCATAAAATCAGCCCATGCGGGCCACCAACCTTATGATCGGGACGACCATGCTTGCGGTGATCGGCGCCGCGTTCGCAGGCCTGCTCGTCTATCAGAAGATTCACGGCGCCCGTAACCAGGCCCCGCTCCGCATCGTCTTCAACGGCTCCGCCAGCGGCCTGCGCCGCGGCGGCACCGTGACCTTCGACGGCGTGCCCGCCGGCGTGATCCGTTCGATCAAGCTGGAAAATCCGCGCAAGATCGTGGCCCTCGTCTTGCTCGACAACAGCGCGCCGCTGCGCAAGGACACCGCCGTCGGCATCGAATTCCAGGGCCTGACCGGTGTCGCCGCAATCGCGCTGGTGGGCGGGGCGCCGAGCGCACCGCCGGTGCCGCTGGACCAGGACGGCGTCCCGGTTCTCACCGCCGACTGGAGCGAGCAGCAGTCGATCACCGACACCCTGCACAATGTCGACCACTTCCTCATCGACAACCGCCAGATGATCAAGGACTCGATGCTCTCCTTCGAGACCTACACGGCGTCATTGAAGAGCAAGGGCGAGGCGATCGACAGCATTCTGGCCAGGGCCGACGACGCCTTTGCCGGCTTCGACAGCACCATGGCCAAGATCGGCGGCGTGCTGCCGGGGCTGTCGGACGGCAAGACCGAGGAGCTGTTCGAGAAGCTGAAATCCCTGCGCGAACTCGCCGACACCTACAAGCAGAAGTCGGTCACCTTCATGGCGGAAGGAAGGCGCATGCTCTCCGACGTCAGCGAGGGCGCCAACAATTTCGCTCGCAAGATCGATCCGCAGTCGGTCCCTGCCGCCGGCCCGCGACGCCCGCCGCCGAAGCGGCAGTAAGTTCGTTCCCGCCCGGGAACAAGATTCGACGTTCCGCATTAACCAATTCCGCCTGCTTTTCAGCACACGTCAGCACACGATTTTGGATTCTGCAGTGGAACCATCCCGCTGCGTCGCTGTTGTTTCGGCTAGGCCGAATCGGCGGGTTCCATGCCTGCGTCACACATTGCTTCCCGCTTGAACCAAGGCCCGGTCGAGGCTTTGATGGTTCGGGCTCGATCGATTTGGATTCGACCGGCACATGCTGGGGGGACACCATGAGTGATCTCGATTCCGTCACGTCATCGACGCGACGGCGCACCAAAGCCAAGCCCCACGCCAACGGCAAAGCCGATGCGTCGCAGGAATTGCTGCACGCGCTGCAGGCAATGCGGGCCGGCGATTTCTCGGTGCGCATGACCGGCGACCATTTGGGGATCGAAGGCAAGATCGCCGACACTTTCAACGAAATCGTCGCGGCCAACCAGCGCATGGCGCAGCAACTCGAACGCGTCGGCCAGGTCGTCGGCCGCGAAGGCAAGACCCGCCAGCGCGTCAAGTTCGGTCTCGCCTCCGGCTCCTGGGCCGACATGGAGGGCTCGGTCAACACCCTGATCGACGATCTGCTCTGGCCGACCCGCGAAGTCACGCGCGCGGTTGCCGCCGTGGCGCAGGGCGACCTCCTGCAAACCGTGAAACTGGACGTCGACGGCCGCCCGCTGGGCGGCGAATTTTTGCAGTCGGCCAACATCGTCAACACCATGATCAAGCAGCTCAGCGTGTTCACCTCCGAGGTGACGCGCGTGGCGCGCGAGGTCGGCACCGAGGGCAAGCTCGGCGGCCAGGCCCAGGTGCCGGAGGTGACCGGCGTCTGGAAGGACCTGACCGAGAGCGTCAACTCGATGGCCAACAATCTGACCGGCCAGGTCCGCAACATCGCCGAAGTGACGATCGCGGTGGCGAACGGCGACTTGTCGAAGAAGATCACGGTCGATGTCCGCGGCGAGATCCTGCAGCTCAAGGAAGCCATCAACACGATGGTGGACCAGCTTCGCTCCTTTGCTTCCGAGGTGACGCGCGTCGCGCGCGAGGTCGGCACCGACGGCAAGCTCGGCGGCCAGGCCATCGTGCCCGGCGTGGCCGGCACCTGGAAGGACCTGACCGACTCCGTGAACGCGATGTGCGGCAACCTGACCGCCCAGGTGCGCAACATCGCCAACGTCACCACTGCCGTCGCGCGCGGCGACCTCTCGCGCAAGATCACGGTCGATGTGCGCGGTGAAATCCTGGAGCTGAAGGACACCATCAACACCATGGTGGACCAGCTCAACTCGTTTGCTTCCGAAGTGACGCGCGTCGCCCGCGAGGTCGGCACCGAAGGCAAGCTCGGCGGCCAGGCGCAAGTGCCGGGCGTCGCCGGCACCTGGAAGGACCTGACCGACAACGTCAACTTCATGGCGTCGAACCTGACGGCGCAGGTCCGCAACATCGCCGACGTCGCGACCGCGATCGCGGGTGGCGACCTCTCCAAGAAGATCACCGTGAACGTGTCGGGCGAAATCCTTCAGCTGAAGGAAACGCTGAACACCATGGTGGACCAGCTCAACGCGTTCGCAGGCGAAGTGACGCGCGTCGCCCGCGAGGTCGGCACCGAAGGCCGATTGGGCGGCCAGGCCAACGTGCTCGGCGTCGCCGGCACTTGGAAGGATCTGACCGAAAGCGTCAACTCGATGGCGTCCAACCTGACCGCGCAGGTCCGCAACATCGCCGAAGTCACGACCGCGGTCGCCAACGGCGACCTGTCGAAGAAGATCACCGTCGACGTGCGCGGCGAAATCCTGGAGCTGAAGGACACCATCAACACCATGGTGGACCAGCTCAATGCATTCGCCGGCGAGGTGACGCGCGTCGCGCGCGAAGTCGGCACCGAAGGAAAGCTCGGGGGACAAGCGCTGGTGCGCGGCGTCGCCGGCACCTGGAAGGATCTGACCGACAGCGTCAACTCGATGGCGTCGAACCTGACCGGGCAGGTCCGCAACATCGCCGAAGTCGCGACCGCAGTGGCGAAAGGCGACCTGTCGAAGAAGATCACGGTGAACGTGTCGGGCGAAATCCTTCAATTGAAGGAGACGCTGAACACGATGGTGGACCAGCTCAACGCCTTTGCCGGCGAAGTGACGCGCGTCGCGCGCGAAGTCGGTACCGACGGCAAGCTCGGCGGCCAGGCTCAGGTGACCGGCGTCGCCGGCACCTGGAAGGATCTCACCGACTCCGTTAACTCGATGGCCGGGAACCTCACCGCCCAGGTCCGCAACATCGCCGAAGTCGCGACCGCGATTGCCGGCGGCGACCTGTCGCGCAAGATCACGGTGGATGTGCGCGGCGAAATCCTGCAGCTCAAGGAAACGCTGAACACCATGGTCGACCAGCTCAACCGCTTCGCCGGTGAGGTGACGCGGGTTGCGCGCGAGGTCGGCACCGAAGGCCGCCTGGGCGGCCAGGCCAACGTGCCCGGCGTCGCCGGCACGTGGAAAGACTTGACCGACAGCGTCAACTCGATGGCGGGCAATCTGACCGCGCAAGTCCGCAACATCGCCGAAGTGACCACGGCCGTGGCGCGCGGCGACCTGTCGCGCAAGATCACGGTCGACGTGAAGGGCGAAATCCTGGAGCTGAAAAACACCATCAACACCATGGTGGACCAGCTCAACGCCTTTGCCTCCGAAGTGACGCGCGTGGCGCGCGAGGTCGGCACCGAAGGCAAGCTCGGCGGCCAGGCCGAAGTGCCCGAAGTCGCCGGAACCTGGAAGGACCTCACCGACAACGTCAACTTCATGGCGTCGAACCTGACCGCCCAGGTCCGCAACATTGCCGAGGTCGCGACCGCGATCGCCGGCGGCGACCTGTCGAAGAAGATCACGGTGGACGTGCGCGGCGAGATTCTGCTGCTCAAGGACACCTTGAATACGATGGTGGAGCAGCTGCGCTCGTTCGCGGCCGAAGTGACGCGCGTCGCGCGCGAAGTCGGCACCGAGGGACGCCTGGGCGGTCAGGCCGTCGTCCCCGGCGTCGGCGGCACCTGGAAGGACCTCACCGACAACGTCAACCTTTTGGCCGCAAACCTCACCACGCAGGTCCGCAACATCGCGGAAGTCACCACGGCCGTGGCGCGCGGCGACCTGTCGCGCAAGATCACTGTCGACGTGAAGGGTGAAATCCTCGAGCTGAAGAACACCATCAACACCATGGTGGACCAGCTCAACGCCTTTGCGGGCGAAGTCACGCGCGTCGCGCGCGAGGTCGGCACCGAAGGCAAGCTCGGCGGCCAGGCGGAGGTTCCCGGCGTGGCGGGTACCTGGAAGGACTTGACCGACACCGTGAACTTCATGGCTGCCAATCTCACCGAACAGGTCCGCGGCATCGTCAAGGTCGTGACCGCTGTTGCGAATGGCGATTTGAAGCAAAATCTCACCGTGAAATCGAAGGGCGAAGTGGCCGCCCTTGCCGAGACGATCAACAACATGACGGATACGCTGGCGACCTTCGCCGACCAGGTGTCGTCAGTGGCGCGCGAAGTCGGCGTCGAGGGACGGCTCGGCGGCCAGGCCAACGTGCCGGGTGCGGCCGGCACCTGGAAGGACCTGACCGGCAACGTCAACCTCTTGGCGGCGAACCTGACCTCGCAGGTGCGCGCGATCGCGGAAGTGGCGACCGCCGTGACCAAGGGCGACCTCACCCGCTCGATCCAGGTCGATGCGCGCGGCGAAGTCGCCGAGCTCAAAGACAACATCAACACCATGATCGGCAATTTGCGCCTCACGACCGACGTCAACACCGAGCAGGACTGGCTGAAGACCAACCTCGCCCGCTTCACCAACATGCTGCAGGGACAGCGCGACCTCACCACCGTCGGCCGGCTGCTGCTCACCGAGCTGACCCCGCTGGTGAACGCGCATATGGGCGTGATCTACCAGGTCGACAGCGAGGGAAGCTTGCAACTGCGGCTGCTCGCGGCCTATGCCGGCGACGGCGTTTATCCGCACCAGCAGATCGTGCAGTTCGGCCATGGGCTCGTGGGCCAGTGCGCGATGGACAAGCGGCAGCGGCTGGTCTCCGACATCCCGTCCGACGCGGTTCCCGTCAGCTCGACCTTGCTGCGCGCGGTGCCCAAGAACCTCGTCGTGCTGCCGGTCCTGTTCGAGAACCAGGTCAAGGCCGTGATCGAGCTGGCCTCGCTGAGCTCGTTCACGACCTCGCAGATGACCTTCCTCGAACAGCTCACCGATTCGATCGGCATCGTGCTCAATTCGATCGAGGCCACGATGCAGACCGAAGGCCTCCTGAAGCAGTCCCAGCAACTCGCCGGCGAGTTGCAGGCACAGCAGAAGGAATTGCAGCAGACCAACGATCAGCTCGAACAGAAGGCGCAGCAGCTCGCCGAACGCAACGTCGAGGTCGAGGCCAAGAACCAGGAAATCGAGCAGGCGCGGCGCGCGCTGGAGGAAAAGGCCGGCGAGCTGGCGCTGACATCGAAGTACAAGTCCGAGTTCCTGGCCAATATGAGCCACGAGCTGCGCACGCCGCTGAATTCGATCCTGATCCTGGGCCAGCAGCTCACCGAGAACCCGGACGGCAACCTCTCGCCCAAGCAGGTCGAATTCGCGCGCACCATCCACGGCGCCGGCACCGACCTCCTCAACCTCATCAGCGATATCCTCGACCTCTCCAAGATCGAATCCGGCACCGTCACGGTCGATGCAGAGGAGATCCTCACCTCCAACCTCTTGGAAACCGTCGGCCGGCCGTTCCGGCATGAAGCGGACAACCGCCAGCTTTCATTCAATATCGACGTCGATCCGACTCTCGGGCGCAGCATCGTCACCGACTCCAAGCGCCTGCAGCAGGTGCTGAAGAACCTGCTGTCGAACGCCTTCAAGTTCACCGCCGAAGGCGGCGTGCGCCTCACCGTTTCGGCCGCGGTCGGCGGCTGGAGCGCCGATCATCCCGTGCTGAACTCGGCGCCGGCCGTGATCGCCTTCGAAGTGTCCGACAGCGGCATCGGCATTCCCCTGGAGAAGCAGAAGCTGATCTTCGAGGCGTTCCAGCAGGCCGACGCCGGCACCAGCCGCAAATATGGCGGCACCGGCCTGGGGCTCGCCATCAGCCGCGAGCTCGCGAGCCTGCTCGGCGGTGAAATCCATCTCAGAAGCGCGCCCGGCAAGGGTTCGACCTTCACGCTCTATCTGCCGCTGAAATATTCCGGGCCGACGATCGCGCCGCGCACCGGCAGCCCGCAATATACGCAGCCGCCCGCGTTGCAGACGTCGGTCCAGGAACCGCGCGTCATCGAGCAGCTGCCCGATGACCGGCTCAACCTCGAGCCGGGCGATACCATCCTGCTGATCGTCGAGGACGACCCGCATTACGCGCGGGTGCTGATCGATCTGGCGCGCGACAAGGGGTTCAAGGTGCTGGTCGCGACGCGCGGCGCAGAAGCCCTCGATCTCGCCAAGCAATACCAGCCGGCGGCGGTCTCGCTCGACGTCTTCCTGCCCGACATGCTGGGCTGGACCGTGCTGAGCCAGCTCAAGCACAACCCGCTGACCCGGCACATCCCGGTGCAGATCATCACGCTCGACGAAGACCGCCAGCATGCGCTGGCGCGCGGCGCGTTCTCCTTTGTCAACAAGCCGACGACGACGGAAGGCGTGTCCGCCGCGCTCTCGCAAATCAGGGAATACGCCAGGCCGCGCCGCAAGCGGCTCTTGATCGTCGAGGACAACGAGGTCGAACAGCTCTCGATCCGCGAGCTGCTGCACCACGACGATATCGAGATCGTCTCGACCGACACCGGCGCCGGCGCGCTTTCCGAATTGCGCGGCAACCCCTGCGACTGCGTCGTGCTGGATCTGCGCCTGCCCGACATGAGCGGCTTCGAAGTGCTGGAGCAGATCCGCAATGACCAGGAACTCTCGACAGTTCCCGTCGTGGTGTTCACGGGACGGGAACTTTCCGCGGAAGAGGATGCGGAACTTCACACCATGGCGCGCAGCATCGTGGTGAAAGGTGTGGAATCGCCGGAACGACTGCTGGACGAAACGTCATTGTTTTTGCACCGTGTGATCACGGAATTGCCGATCGAGAAGCAGCGGATGCTGGAGAAGCTCAACAGCTCCGACGAGGACCTGGTGGGCAAGACCGCGCTGCTGGTGGACGACGACGCCCGCAACATCTTCGCGCTCTCGAGCGTTCTGGAGCGGCGCGGCATGAAGGTGCTGACCGCGACGACGGGAAGCGAAGCGATTGCGCTGGTTGAATCCAATCCGGCGATCGCGATCGTGCTGATGGATATCATGATGCCGCAAATGGACGGGTACCAGACCATCGGTGTCATCAGGCAGAACCCGTCATTCGGGCGCCTCCCGATCATTGCGCTGACCGCGAAGGCGATGAAGGGCGATCGCGAGAAGTGCCTGGAGGCCGGCGCTTCCGACTACCTCGCCAAACCCGTCAACACGGAGCAATTGCTGCTCGCCATTCGCATGTGGCTGCATCGCTGATGCCCGGGGCAATGATGGAGCATGAGAAAGTAAACATCCTTCTGGTGGACGATCAGCCGGCCAAGCTGCTCGCCTATGAAGTCATCCTGAAGGAGCTCGGCGAGAATCTCGCGGTTGCGACCTCCGGCCGCGAGGCGCTCGAGTATCTGCTCAAGAACGAAGTTGCGGTGATCCTGGTCGACGTCTGCATGCCCGAGCTCGATGGTTTCGAGCTCGCCGCCATGATTCGCGAGCATCCGCGGTTCCAGAAGACGGCGATGATCTTCATCTCGGCCATCCAGGTCAGCGATCTCGACCGGCTGCGCGGCTACGAGATGGGTGCGGTCGACTATGTTCCGGTGCCCGTGGTGCCGGAAGTGCTGCGCGCCAAGATCAAGGTGTTTGCCGAACTCTATCGCAAGACAAGACAGCTCGAGCGGCTCAACACCGAGCTCGAGGATCGCGTCCGCGCGCGCACGGCGGAGCTGGAGAAATCCACCAGCCAGCTTGTCGAAAGCGAGCAGCGTCGCAGCATGGCGATCGCCGCCGGCAAGATGGGCTCATGGGACTGGGACTGGATCAACGGCGACTGGATGTGGGATGCCGGGCAATATCGCATCTTCGGCGTCGATCCGGCAGGCTTCCAGGTGACGTCGGAGAACGTGGAGGCGTTGCTGCACCCCGACGACGCCGACAGCTGGCGCAGGGCGATCGCGCATTTCAAGAGGGGGGCGCGCGCCTACGAGACGGAATTTCGCATCAAGCGCCCGGACGGCGAGGTGCGCTGGTGCGTCGGCACGGCGGCGGCGACCGTCGACAAGGGCGGGCGCGTGGTGCGGCTTTCCGGCGTCACCGTCGACATCACCGAGCGCAAGCGCGCGGAAGAGCGCCAAAACCTGCTGGCGCGCGAGGTCGACCACCGCGCCAAGAACGCGCTGGCGCTGGCGCAATCCATCGTCCGCCTGACCCGTGCCAGCGACGTCAAGGATTACGTCCAGGCCGTCGAGGGCCGTATCAGCGCGCTGGCGCGGGTGCACACCATCCTCTCGCTCTCGAACTGGGAGGGCGCGGAGATCGCCCGGCTGGTGGAAGCGGAAATCGCGCCCTATTCCAGCGGCGACCAGATCGAGCTTGATGGCGCCGAGTTGCAGCTGCAGCCGGCGACCGCGCAGACGCTGGCGCTGGCGCTGCATGAGCTCGTCACCAACTCGGCCAAATACGGCGCGCTCTCCACGATGTCCGGCCGGCTGAAGATCAGATGGGAAGTGCGCGGCGACGCGCTGCAGCTGGTGTGGGAGGAACGCGGCGGACCGCCGGTCGAGAAGCCGATCTCGCGCGGTTTTGGCACGCGCAGCGTGATCGCCAGCATCGAAACGCAGCTAGGCGGCACGGCCGAGTTCGACTGGCGCGCCGAAGGCCTGGTCTGCTGCCTCACCGTGCCGCTCGCCAGGGCCGCGCACGGCCGGGAGCGGCATCATCAGGATATGAACGGCCGCCCCGTCGAGCCGGCGCTGAGGACGGCTTGAACTGGGCGCCCTCTTCCTTCTCCCCTTGTGGGAATTATTGCCCCTTATACGTCCTCATGCTATGCCATGAGCAGCACGTAACTGCTTGAACCCCCTCAGATAGTCCTCACTAGGCCTCACCCATCCTCATGGGATGACACCCCCAGTTTAGGGACATTTTGAGGGATAGCAGGCAATAAGGGGATCTTAAATCACTATGGCACGAAGCATCTACGCGGGGCAGCTCCGCAACCGAACCAGCAGGCTCAAGTTACCGGCCAGGCCCAAGCCCTACAAGCTCATGCTCGCGCCCGGCATTTTCTTGGCCTACAGGCGCAACGCTGGACCAGGCACATGGTCTGTCGAGGCCGGCGCGTTGACGCGGTTCGCGCTCGCCGACGATCATGAGGACGCAAACGGCGATAGCGTCATGTCGTACTTTCAGGCGCAGCAACGCGCGCTGAAAATGGCTCGGGGCACTAACGGCAACAAGCCTGTGACGATCGCCGCCGCGCTCGACGCCTATGAGGCCGATCTCACGGCGCGCGGCGGCTCGAAGTACAACGCCGTTTCGGTCCGGAATCACTGCTCGCCTGCCATGCTGAGGAAAGTCGTCGGTCTGCTTTCCAGCGACGATCTGCGCGACTGGCACAGCACCATGATTGCCAAGGGGCTCAAGGTGTCGTCCGCCAACAGGATCGGAAAGAGCCTCAAGGCCGCCTTGGCGGCGGCTGGAAAGCGCGGGCGCCTCAGCAATCAGGCGGCCTGGAGGGACGGGTTGAAGCCGCTGCGGGCTGGCAATACGGCGCCGCGGGACAACTACTAT
The DNA here is from genome assembly GCA_963847045.1 of uncultured Alphaproteobacteria bacterium. Classification (GTDB taxonomy): domain Bacteria; phylum Pseudomonadota; class Alphaproteobacteria; order Rhizobiales; family Xanthobacteraceae; genus Bradyrhizobium. The sequence goes on from CAWJYQ010000014.1 coordinate 129,288, forward strand.
CTGCCGGACGCCACGATCCTGGCTGTGATCCGCGAGAGCTACGCCGAGGGTGACGACTTCGGCACGCTGATCGACGTTATGGCGGGGACCGGCGCGCGCAAGTCACAGCTGCTGAAACTGCGCCCCCGGGACATCCTCGACGACGAGGTCGAGCCGCGGCTCATGGTCTGGTGCTCGAACAAGGGCGCCCACCGGGAGCCTGAGCAGCGGATGCTGTCGATCACCCCGAGACTGGCGAAGGCCTTGCGCGCGCGGGCACTGGCTCGCGGGCAGGACCGTCCGCTGTTCGACAGGGTATGGGGCACGTCGGCGAGCTTCCGTGCCGTGCTTGAGCGGCTGGGGCTCGAATTCGACGCTGACGCCCTACGTGCTGCGGCACAGCTCGATCATCAGGCAGATCAGGGCCGGCAAGCCGCTGCGGTTCATCGCCTTCGATCACGACACTTCGGCCGGCGAGATCGAGCGGACCTATGCCCGGCATTTGAACAGCGCCCGCGGCGATCTCTCGCGGCAAGGGCTGCTCGCCGACGAGGCGTCGCCCGCAAGCAGCGTGGTTTCGCTGGCCCGATAACGTGCAAGCCGAGGCGTGAGGCGCCCCGGCCCGAACTAACCAACACCCAAGTGGAGGTGATCCATGGGTAAGGCTGAGGACAAGTATACACCAACACCCGAACAGCTCGCCGCCGCCGCGAAGATAGTGGTGCCGCTGGACTGGCCCCCGGAACAGCTCGCCGCGATGCGGCGACGGATGGCCGAAGGGCTGAAGGAGGCCGCCGAAATGGAAAGGATAGGCAAGCGCCTCGACCGCTATATCGCTATTCGTGACGGACAAATTCGGCCGCCGTGGATGGAGCAGACTGAGCCCAAGCCCGCGGAGACGCCTGAGCCCGCCAGCGAACCTGTGGCCCCTAAGAAGCAGGGCAAGCAGCGCAAGAGCAGGGCTGTCAGTCTTCAGAGGGTCCATGTGGATGAGCGGGTTTGCCTGCTATGGCCGCCTGACGGCAAACCTCCGGAAGATATGCCATGGAGTGAAGTTGAGGCAGAGGTTCTGAAGCATCTTCCTGGCACGGACTCCACCATGATCAAGCGCGCCACGGGCCGCCGCAAGGGCTGAGGCGTTTGGGCGTTGGGCGTTTTGGGCGTTTAACAATTTCGCCCAAAACGCCCATTTGTATTTTCGATTGGGCGTCGTCATGCTGCCCCTTGCTGTTTCATAAGGACAGGAAGGAGCATTTGAGGACATGGCAAATAAGACCAAGGCCCAAAACGCCGAGGCGCTGAAGGCTGCGGGCATTTCCCTAAGGTCGTTTCTGATCCCCATACTCTGCGCGCGGAACGGCATCTCGGAAGGGCACTACGCGAACATGAAGAAGAAGGGGTTGGGAGCGCAGGAAACCGATCTCGACGGTGTTCGGGTTGTTACTCCAGAACACGAAACCGAATGGCTGCAGAAACTGGCAGCTGCAAGCGAAGCTGCTGAATAAGGCCTAACCACGGGCCGCCTTAAAGGGCGGTCCCGACTGATCCAACTGAAATCTTTGAGTTCGGCTGCGCCCGGCTATGCCGGCGACTGGTTGCGGCTGTCCAAAATCCTCGCCGGCTTCATGCCTGATCGGCCGCCCCTCACCGCCAAGGTCCAGGGCAAGCCGATCACATCTCAAAAGGTGTCACTTCAATGAAGCAGTTCAATACCAAGAATCTCCGGAATGTCGAGGGGCGTAATCTCCGCCGTATCCTCAAGAGGCTTTCGGCATCCGAGCGCGCCCTGCTCGCCGCCGATCTCGAAACCGGCGCCATCCACCTCGACAAGCTCTCGCGTGCGCAGAGCACGGCCTTGCTGGAGGTCGCAGGGTCCTACGTTGAAAGTGCCCGCAAGGCATCGCCCGATGAGCGCCGCCAGATCGCGGCCGGGCGGATCGGACTGTCTCGCCTTCATAACCGCCACCGCCACGAGCCGACCTCCGATGCCCAGATCGAGCGCCTTTTCGTCAAGCTCGGCCCCGAGCGTGTCTCTCGCGTGCTCGATCGCATTATCGATCGCCTGACTGCGCCTGGCCTGCAGGCCGCGGAATAGATCGTCACCTCCCCCGGCGTGGTTGGCACTGCAAGTCAACCGGCCACGCCGATTTTAACCGTCCCCATTAAGGAGAACAGCACCAATGAGCAAAGTTCGAGAGAGCAAAGTTCTGAGCATCGTCACCCCAAAGGTGACCGATCAAAAGTTGAAGGCCCGGATACTCAAGCAACTCCACGGCGACACCGCGCTGACCTACGAGCTGGGTGTCGAGACGGCCAAGGCTGGTATCCGTTTCACTGAATGGTCCTACCGCTGCATCAGCGCCCAGGAATTTAGGCGCGGCTACATGTCAGTAGTGACGACCGTCGTCAGGGACGATCTGACGGTGAGCGAGGACAGGACGACGATCATCCACAGGACTTGAGGCTCACCCCCTTAAGGGCGCGCTGTCACGGCGCGCTCTCACCCTTTCCTCGATTTGAGGCTCCCGCCATGACCTTCCACAGGCCGAATAGATCATCCAGGCGCGGCCGCGACGTCGCCGATTTCGCCCGCGATGCCGGCCGGCTCTCCACCAACCTGATCCTGGTCAACGAGAGTTCTGGCCGGGCATCCGCACCGGGGGCTGATCGAGCGCACCATTTCATTCTGGCGCCGCGGCGCCGCGCGCCAATCCGACAAGATCTGTTTCAGCTGTCAGGCCGCCTTCGGGATCGGCCGCGCCACGCCCAGTGCCTTCCTGGTTGCGATCGGCAGCGGCAACGCCACCAGCGCCGCGATCGGCGGACTGTGCACGACGTGCCTCGCAAAGCCGGCTGACGAGGTCGATTACGCCGCAGCTCGGATGTTGAAGCGCATTACCGGCCCGCGTGGGCACTGGATCGATCCGCGGCCGACACAGAGAGCGGTGCGGGGATGAAGCGGCTCAAGCTCAGGGTCTCACCACGCGTCTGTGTCAATCGCGCTGCGCAGCACGACTGGCTCGGCGAGCGGCTGCGGCTCTACGGCATGGGCGCGATCAGTACCGAGGAATTCTGGCGCCAGCTCGATCACCAGGGGCTTGGGCAGGCCGATATCGATCGCTGGTGCGACGAATTTTATTCCAGGCAGGAACGGGACCAATGAACAACACCGCCTCACCGACGTTCGCAGCGACCTTCAGCGACGGCACCGCCGTCCGCATGTCGACGCATTGCCCGAACGGCCTCGATCTTGGCCGAGCCGCCCGCTTGGCGCGTGCGGCCTATCAATCGCGCCGCAAGCAGGATCCGCCGACAATGGTGTCCGCGCGGTTTGAGGCGCCGACCGGCGAGGTGCTGCGGACCTATACGGCCGACGAGCTGACCGGCGCCGAGAAGCTGCCCCGCATGACAACCGGGGAGCGCCGCCCATGAACAACCCTCTTGCCGTCCGCCCGCACCTCGACGAGCTGTTTGCGAAGCTCGATCCGGCAAAGCCTGCGCAGCTGATCCTTGCCATCGACGCCACTGCGAGCCGGGAGGAGACCTGGGAGCTGGCCACCCGGCTGACTTCGGAAATGCTCAAGGCTGTCGGCGGGCTTGAAACGCAGCTTGTCTATTGCCGCGGCGAGCGGGAGTGCACTGCCTCGCGCTGGATGCCGAACCCCGCGGCTCTCGCCACCGCCATGTCCTGTGTCAGATGCGCTGCCGGCCCGACGCAGATCGACCGTGTCCTTAAGCACGTGCGGAACGAAAACCGCCGCCAGAAGGTCGCTGCGCTCGTCCTGATCAGCGATGCCTGTGAGGAGCCTCCGGAAGTCCTGTTTGCGTCCGCGCGCGGGATGGGTGTTCCGGCCTTCCTCTTTCAGGAAGGCACTGACGAGCGCGTGGCTGGCGTCTACCGGACAATTGCCGAGATCACGGGCGGAGCGAGCTGCCGGTTTGACTCAGGGGCAGCGGCTCGGCTGGCGGAGCTGTTGCGCGCTGTCTCTGCATTCGCGACCGGCGGGCGCAAGGCTCTCGCCGCCGAGAACACCGTCGCAGCGAAAATGCTGCTCTCTCAAATCAAGTGAAGGGAAAATTCCGGTGAAGATCATCTCTGCTGACGAGCGCCTTGAAGAGAAGCGCGGCGCCAAGGTCTTGCTGTTGGGACCGAACGGCGTTGGCAAAACCAGCCTGCTGCGCACGGTCCCCGATCTCGATCGCACACTGTTCGTCGATATCGAGGCCGGCGATTTGGCTGTGATCGATCTCCCCGTTCGGTCGATCCGGATCGATGACTGGCCGACCGCCCGCGACTTGGCTTGCCGGATCGGTGGACCGAACCCGAGCTTTCCGGCGACCGCCGCCTATTCACAGGCGCATTTCGAAGCGGTCGGCGGCTGGCTTCCAGGTCTCGACGATATCGATCTGATTTTCGTCGACAGCATTTCAGCGCTGTCGCGGCTTTCGTACCGCTTTGCCGAGCAGCAGCCCGAGGCTTTTTCGGAGCGGACCGGCAGGAAGGATACTCGCGGCGCCTACGGCCTGCATGGCCGCGAGATGGTTTTGCTGTTGAGCGAGTTTCAGCACGTCCGGGAAAAGAACGTCGTGTTCGTCGGCATTCTGGAATACGCGACCGACGACGCCGGCCACGGTGTTTGGCAGCTGCAATCTGAAGGCTCAAAGACCTCTCGCGAGGCGCCGGGCATCGTCGACGAAATCATCACCTACCAGTTTCTGGATTTCGGCGACGACAAGCCGCCGACGCGCGGCTTTGTCTGCACTTCGCCGAACGTCTGGAATTTTCCAAGCAAAGATCGATCGGGACGGCTTGGCCAGATCGAACAGCCCAACCTTGGGTTGTTGCTTAACAAGCTGATCAGCAAAACACAGAAGGAGATTTGACGATGACGGCACTTAACCTTGATACGGCGGAGCCGCCGCGCGGCTTTGACCTGATCCCCTCGGGAACGATCGTCTCCGCGCAGATGATCATCCGCATGGGAGGCGCTGGCGACGATGGCTGGCTCAAGCGGACCGCTGCCGGCGACGCTGAAGGGCTCGACATCGAGTTTACCGTTCTCAGCGGCCCCTACGCCAAGCGGAAGATCTGGGCGTTCGCGATCTTAAACGGCACCACCGCAGGCCACGCCAAGGCCGCCGAAATCACCAGAACTTGGCTTCGCGGGATTTTTGAGTCAGCTCACGACGTCAAGCCGGACGACAACGGCGAAACCGCGCGCAAGCTGCGCAATGAAATGAAGATCGCCGACTTCAATAACCTGCGTTTCATCGGCCGCGTTTCGATCGAGAAATCGAAGGATCCAAACTACGACGACAAGAACAGGCTGGATGGCGTCCCGCCCGGTCATAAGAGCTGGAGCCATATCGATCAGATACCGGTGCAGACGCAGATGCAGATGGGTGGCGTGGCATCGGCGAAGCCGGCGACACCGCAGGCCTCGACTGCGGCCCCTGGCAAGCCCTCGCAGGCCATTGCGCGGCCTAATTGGGCGAAAGATAAGGAATGATCAATGGGCAAGCTCGCGATGACGGATGACGAGCTGCAGGCTGAAGCGACCGCGGCAGCAATCGCCGCGGCTCGCACTGTCGCCCAGGGCCAGCCGGCGAACACGCCTGCAGGCCAGTTGAGCGATCAGCAGTGGAGCTGGATCGCGGTCGCGGCAATCTTCGGCTGGATCCAGGCTCGCTATCAGCAGGCGATCTCGCTCGATCTTGAGAAAGAGCCGCACGTCACCCGCATGGATCCCTCTCCCTGTGACGGCGCGATCATCCTTTCAGTGCTGCCCAGGCTCGCCGATCAGGCCGGCATCGACTGGGGCAGGCCTGTAGCGGAATGGTCGAAAGAGGAGATGGCCAATTTTGTCGGACTGGCATGGCGCCTGATCGACGAAGCCAAGGCCGCCCTTAACAGGACATCCCCCGGGATCCTGCAAAGGCCGGCGAATAACCTGTCAGACGACGTGCCTTTTTAGATGCCCGGCCGCACTACGCGCTGACGCTGACACCGCTCCCTGGCGTCAACGCGGTTCGGGCACTTCGCTGGATCCTGAAGAGCGTTCTACGGCAGCAGGGCATGCGCTGCGTCAAAGTCGAGATGGTCAATGCAGCTGGATCTCAATCGTCTCATCCTGGCGGATCGGCCAATCAATCGGCTTCTTAACGAGCTGATCGAGGCGGCCGAGCCGCAGAACGTCAACGAACGGCAGTATCTTGGCGCGTCATCGATCGGATCCGAGTGCCTGCGCAAGGTTCAATACGACTGGATGTGCGATGCGCAGTTTCCGGCACGCACGATGGATATTTTTGATCGAGGGCACTTCTTCGAAGAAGTCTCGCGGCGGCGCCTGAAATCGATTGGTTTCAAGTTCGCGCCCAAGAACCGGCTGAAGTTCGAAACAGCCGGCGGGCTGCTTAGAGGTCATGCAGACGGCATCCTGATCGATGGTCCGGCAGTGCCCGACCTGATTTATCCTGCGATCTGGGAACACAAAGCTCTGCAAGCCAAGAGCTGGCGCGCGATCGAGCGCGACGGCCTTACGGGAATCTATGAGGTCTACGCCGCACAGATCGCGATTTATCAGGCCTGTCTTCTCGACGTCACCAACCCCGCGCTGTTCACCGTCACCAACGCCGACAACTGCGAGCGGCTGCATTTCCTTGTGCCGTTCGATCCAGTGCTGGCGCAGATCATGAGCGACCGCGCCGTCACAGTGATTGAGGCGACGCGAGCGGGAGAATTGCTTTCGCGGATTACCGAGGATCCCACGGACTGGCGCTGCCGCATGTGCGCTCACAAAGATCGTTGCTGGGGGGATCAATGCGTTTGAACGAACGGAATATTTGCGACGGCCTTGATCTGCTTCGCGCTATCGAGACGAATTCTGCCGCTGCGACTTTTCTCGATCCGCAATATCGGGAGCTGCTCGACAAGATGGCCTATGGCAATGAGGGTGAGAGGCAGGCTGGCCGGCATGCCCAGGTGCAGATGACGGCGGAGGTCATCGCCGAATTTGCAACCGAGATCGCGCGAATAGTTCGCCCGAGCGGCCACGTGTTCCAGTGGGTCGACAAGCACGGCATCATCAACTATGCGGCGGCGCCGACTTTCGCGCTCGACTGGATCGTCGACGCGGTCACCTGGGACAAGACCCGGATCGGGATGGGCTATCGCACCCGGAAGCGTTCCGAGCATTTGCTGATTCACCAGAAGCCGCCGCGTCGCGCCAAGGGGATTTGGACCGATCACTCAATTCCAGACGTTTGGCCTGAGCGCCAACCCAAGGGCCACCCGCACGCCAAGCCGATCGACCTGATGCGCCGGCTGGTCCTGGCTGTCACCAAGCCGGGTGATTTGATTGTCGATCCCTGCGCTGGCTCTTTCAACTTGCTTGGCATCTGCCAGGAAGCCGGCCGCGATTTCCTCGGCTGCGATATCGTGGACGTCGCGGCGCCTTTGCAGGAGCCGCCGAATGACCGCGCTCAATGAAGCATCCGCCAAGAAGGTCGCCAAGCTATTCCGCTCCCTGAGTTCGGATTTTGACGGCGAAGTTCTCAGTGCCGTAGCCGCAATGAAACGGTTGTTCATTGCCGAAGGGCTGAGCTTCCACGACATCGCCATGGTGATCGAGAGCTGTAACGGCGAGATCGAGGAGCGCAAATATAGCGACGCCGACGCCAAGGTCATTTTCGAACGTGGCATGGCCAAGGGTCGCGCCGAGCAGTCTGACAATAACCAGAATCTGGAGTTTTTCGACGGTGACGGGCCGCGCTGGTACGAAATATCCGTGCATTGCCAGCGCAACGCCGCGCGGCTGCGCAGCCAGTGGGAAAAAGAGTTTGTCGCCGATATCGCCGGCAAGGTGCTCGGAACAGAACCGAGCTTGAAGCAGGCACGATGCATCCTCAAAATCTTCGTCCAACTGGGAGGTCAATGTGACCCAAGAATCCAAGCCGCCTATTTTTAGCGGTGATCTGGCGCAGCTTCCTCCCGCGCTGCAGTGGTTGACGGGCAGCGGCGCTGGGTCGTGTGGCGGTGGGTCAAGCGCGTCACTGCGGTGGCAAGGTGAAATGGACCAAGCCGCCCTATCAGCCGGCATTCCCGAAGTCTCCGGCGAAAAGCAATGATCCATCGACCTGGGGCAGCTACGAGGAGGCGGTCGCCGCGGTCGCGTCGGGCGGCGCCGACGGCATCGGCGTCATGCTGTTGAAGGGCGAGTTCGCCGCCGCGGATCTCGATATGCTGCCGCGATCCCGAAACCGGCGTGTTGTTCGGCTGGGCCAACGTCTCTGTGTCGAAGCCGGGCAACTCGGGCTCTATCGCGAGGTCACGGTCTCCGGCCGCGGCCTGCGATTCATCGGGCTCTCGCACCAGGGCGCTGAACTGCACCGCCGGTTCGCGTTCAACCGCAAGCGGCGAAGGGCTCGAGCTGTACCGCAATTGCGCGCGCTTCATCACGATCTCTGGCCTGCAGGAGGGCCAGTGCGAGACCATGGGCGCGATCGACGGCTATCTGGACCAACTGCTGGCGCGTTTCGACGCCGCAACCAGCCCAGCCACCCCAGACCACACTACATCGATCTCAACACCGCCGGCCCGCAACAGACGGATTATTTCCGCGAGATTCATCGAAAACGGCGTCCGCGAAGGCGAGCGCAGCGAGCGTTTCGCCGAAGTGGTCTGGCATTTTGCCGGCGAAGGCATGTCGATCGAGGAAATTGTCGAGGAGACTCGCTAAACACCCGAACGGCATCGGCTTCAAATATGCCGAAACGTCTATTTGACGGAAGTCACGCGCTGCTTCAACAAGTGGAAATCGCAGCGGCTCGCGGCCGTCGACAGGGGTTGCGGGATGCGGCGATGGGCTTCACTGCGGCGCCGAGACACAATCCGCTTGGCCGCAGATCAAGGTGATTCCAGGCGAGTTACCGCGGGTCGTCAACGAGGCCGAGGACGCCCTACTCCTGCTAGGGCAGGAGTTCTACCAGCGCGGCGGCATGCTGGTGCGGCCGGTCACCGGAACAATCGTCAACAAGCGACGGAAGACCGAAGGCTGGCAGCTGATCCAGGTGACGCGGATCTTACTGGTCGAAACGCTGTGCTGTGCCGCTCAGTTCGTGCGGTCGACGGCCGGGGCAAGACCAAGGCCTGGAAGCCGATCGACGCCCCAGAAAAGGTCGCTGAGGCGTGCTTTCTCGCCGCGGCAAGTGGAAGCTGCCGACTTGAGCGGCATTGTGCAGGCGCCGTTCCTGCGCAGCGACGGCTCGCTATGTGAGACACCCGGCTACGACCCGGAAAGCAAGCTGCTGTTTCAAGCGCGGAAGACGCCTTTTCCGCCGATTCCGCAACAACCGTGCCGGGATGAAGCCTTGCAGGCTTTGGCGTTGCTGGAGGATCTGATCGGCACATTTCCGTTCGTCACAAGCGCCGATCGATCGGTGGCGCTGGCGGCGATGCTCACAGCTCTAGATCGCCGTTCAATGGCGACGGCGCCGCTGTTCGCCTTCAACAGCCCGGCTGCCGGCACAGGAAAGTCGAAGCTGGTCGATCTGTGCGCGATCCTGGCCACCGGCCGGCCGATGTCGGTGATCTCGCAAGGGCGAGACGGACGAGGAATTCGGTGAAGTGCCTGAGTGCCGCATTGCTGGCCGGCGATTCCGGCATCTCGATCGACAACTGCGAGCGCGAGCTGAAGAGCGACTTCCTATGCCAGGTGCTGACGCAGCCAAAGCTGAATATCAGGATCCTTGGGTTGAGCAGCAACGTCGAGACACCGATGAACGCCATGCTATTCGCTACCGGAAACAATCTGACGTTTTCCGGCGACGTCATCCGCCGCTCGCTGATGTGCACCATGGATGCTGGCTGCGAGCGCCCCGAGCTGCGCGACTTCAAAATCGATGCCGCCAGCGAGGCAAGGGAGCGGCGCGGCGAACTGGTGGTGGCGGCATTGACGGTATTGCGGGCATGGCATGTCGCCGGCGAGCGGCTCAACCTGCCGGCCTTCGGCAGCTTCGAGGACTGGTCCTACCGGGTCCGGGAGCCCCTGATCTGGCTCGACCGGACCGACCCCTGCGAGACCGTGGCTGAGGTCCGTGACAGCGATCCCCATCGGGGTGAGTTGGTCACCGTGGTGGAGCAGTGGAAGCAGTATCTGGCCCTCAACCAAGCGTACACCGTGCAGCAGGTGATCAGTCGCGCCCTGGTCAATTCAGATTTTCACAACGCGCTGATGGCGGTCGCATCATCTCCCTCCGGCGGCAGTGTGAATTCCGTCAAGCTAGGACGGTGGCTTAATCGCGCTAAAGGCAAGATCGTCAATGGTCTCAAGCTTCTACAGAGTGGAAGTAGGTCTGGGTATCCCCTCTGGATGCTGGTTCGGAGTTAGTCTCAGTTGGGGATGGGTGGAGATTTCTTCATGGATACCCTACGCGCGAGAAGATGCAAAAAACTAAAAAGAGAAAAAATGCATTCAGATTTTATAGGGGTTCACCACCCCAAATCTCCACCCATCCCCAACCTCCTTCTGTTCCCTGTGTCGATGAAATTACGCCATCATGTCGAGAAGAGAGAAAAATGGCAATTAGAGCGAGTAAGGGTAAATCCCCCACTGATCCCCACTCGAAAACCTATTTCTCGTGTCGATGAGAAAGCGCCCTGACCGTCGACCAGGCCACCGAGGCCGACTTCCAATTCTTCTGCGAGCACCCGGACGAGGAGCAATACATCCGGCAATTCGTTCCTGGCGAGTTCGGTAGGAAGGAACTCGCTCCGATCCCGCCGGGCTTCCGCTACGCCACAATCGTCTCTGTGACGCTCCGGATCGACGGTCAACCGGTCGGACGTCTCCGCGAGCTGATGGCGATTTGCGAGGACGTGAACGAGCTGGGGGTTAGGTGCGAGAGAAAATGAAGAAGAGTAAATCTATTGCCGCACCGCGTTGCCATAGGCCGTCGCCCGGCAGTAAATTCCATCCAGGTGAGAATTTGCATGGAAGGCGAAAACAACCATGACAGAACCTGCTGAGAGGACTCGATCGCCTGCGTATCTCATGCTGCGCGCCTCTCCCGCCGCGTCTGTCGGCTGATCGAAAGCGAAATCGCGCGCCTGCGCGGCTGCGCTACCGTATTCAACGATCAATTTTGAAATTTGCGGCAGTCGCCGGGTTTGGAGGCCGGCGGCGGCCGATTGGCGCGCTTGGCCTGGCCGAGATCACGCGACACCCGAAGCGGCAGAGGCGTCCGAAAGCCGAAGTCGGTGACTTCTCGATCTGATTCGGGGAATCCCTTACGATTCACCAGCTAGGGGATGTTCTAGCGACGATGCAATCCATTCTCTCTCGTCGCATGTGCAAGCAGCCGGTCTTTTGCATCGGTGATGCGCGCCTCGGCGGTGGCGACGCGGCAGCCGACATTGAGCACACGGCCCTCACTGCGGACCACGCCGCTCGTCTCGCTCATGCCGCGCACGAATGAGATCCTAAATTCCAGCGTGGTGTAGCCAGTGCCCGCGGGCAGCGTGCTCTGCACCGCAAGCCCCATCGCGGAATCCAAGAGGATCGCGGCATAGCCACCATGCACCGAGCCGATCGGATTGTAACGACGCAGAGCCGGCACGCTGTGGATGACGACGATGCCGGGTTCGGCCGTGCAGTCGAACGGCGCTACCGTCTGCATGATCGGCGGCTCCGGCAATCGGCTCGCGAAGATCGCCCGGACGAGCCGATTTTTGCGTCTCAGTCGCCATCAGAGCGAATACTTCAACTCAAGCCCAAGGCAGTCGCTGTCGACCGCCCCGCCTGCCGGATCGTTTCTCCAATCTTTGTAGTGGACGGCCTCCCAGCCTCCCGAGGTGCTGGAAGAAGGAAAGGCCCGCGGTGGAATCCAACTCGACGACTGCCATTCAGCGGCGGCACTTCGTTGGCAGTTTGCGCGACAACCTATCTGCGGGTCATCGTCGGATTGCAGCCGCCGCCGTTGCCTGCGGAAGCGGAAGCCGCCGTGGCCTCGAATTGGATTGGCCGCGCTACAGCAACGGCGCTTATCACGAGGCGCAACTCGATGCCGCGCGCCGGGCGTGGCATTTGGACGGGAAATTTCATATTGCCGTGGCGGTTTCGCGCTTGCATCAAGGCTAGAGGGCGACCTAGTGAATGCTCCGAGTGACCTACGTCAAACAAGCCACGGCGCCTAGGGCATTTCGTCGTACCAGGAAGCGGGTGCGCAACGACGACACCGTCAGCCCCTTACTTATTTGGCTCTCAAACCAAGCTCAACTAAGCGGCGGATCGCCTCTGGTACGGTGGGAATAGGTCTCTGCATTGCGCGCCAGTCTTCGATCGCGGAGGTCAATTCTGGACCCATGCGAACACCAATGGTCGGATGCGAGCCCGTAGCGGGGCGCCCGCGCTTTTTTGCTATCTTTTTATCTTGCTTCCTCATCACAAGCTTGATAGCATAAAATCGCGCTTCAAAGAACGGGCCTCGATTTGCAATGATCGACATTCTCTCGCCGAGTGCACGGAGCACATTGATGTCCCGTGTCCGGGGCAAGAACACCAAACCCGAATTAGTCGTTCGTCGAACAGCACATCGGCTCGGCTATCGATTCCGCCTTCACTCTCGTTCTTTGCCTGGGCATCCAGACCTCGTTTTCCCAGGGCGCGGCTCAATCGTTTTCGTGCACGGCTGCTTCTGGCATTCCCACTCCCGTTGCAAGAAAGCCACAATACCGAGCACTCGGAGGCAATTCTGGGTGGATAAGTTGAATACAAACCGTGAACGTGATTGTAAGCTCACTCGCGCTCTGCGTGATCTGGGTTGGAAAGTGATGGTGATTTGGGAGTGTCAGACGAAAGACCCCGACGCCATCGCAAAACTACTTGTCCGTTTCTTGGGCCCAGCTCGGCAGCCGTTACAGAGGATTCGAAAGTAACCCGGAATGAAAATCGTCGGATTGTTTGCTGGTATTGGTGGCTTCGAGTTGGGTCTCCACGCTGCCGGGCACCAGACAGAGCTCCTTTGTGAAATTCTGCCCATCGCCCAGCAGGTTCTTTCCGCACATTTCAAGGGCGTGGAGATACGTAACGACGTACGCGCAATAAAGGATCTCCCTAGATCCACGGATGTGATTTGCGCGGGCTTTCCCTGTCAGGATCTGAGCCAAGCAGGCCAAACTCGCGGCTTGGACGGCCAAAACAGCGGGTTGGTCGGTGAGGTATTTCGTCTCGCTCGTCTCCGTCGTCCGAAGTACATCATTCTTGAGAATGTGCCGTTCATGCTCCAACTAAGAGGCGGTGATGCGATGCGACGCATCATCGACGCTTTGGAGGACATGCGCGGATATCGATGGGCCTGGAGAACGGTCGATACTTTTGCCTTCGGATTACCCCAGCGCCGCCAAAGAGTTTACCTAGTCGCTTCACGCGCGGAAGATCCGTCCAAACTGCTATTTGCAGACGAGACCCTGGTCCACCGCCCTCCTACCGCGATAGGCAAATCGGCTCATGGCTTTTACTGGACCGAAGGACGAGGAGGCCTAGGTTGGGCGCCAAACGCCATTCCGACATTGAAGAACGGCTCAACAATTGGCATTCCATCGCCCCCGGCAATTCTTCTCCCGAGCGGAAAGATCATAAAACCGGACATAAGAGATGCAGAAAGGTTGCAAGGCTTTGCCCCCGATTGGACCAAACCCGCGGAAGCGCTCGGGACGCAGAGGGTACGGTGGAATTTGGTGGGAAATGCCGTAAGCGTCCCTGTTGCCGAATGGCTCGGGTACTGTCTGACGCGTCCGCGCCCTTACGATAAGACGAGGGATCGAGCATTTTCCGTTTCCGGGAAGCTACCGAAAGCAGCTCGTTTCGACGGCAAGAAGCGCTTTGCGGTCGATATCAGCACCGATCCGGTCGCAATCAAGGCGCCTGCGTTGGCGACCTTTCTTGAGCACGATGGGAGTGAACTCAGCTTGCGAGCAACGGCTGGCTTCCTATCGCGAACAAGAACTGCAAAGTTGCGTTTCCCCGAAGGCTTCATTGCTGCAGTGGAACAGCACCTTCAGAGACAGGCGGATGGCCCTCCGTGTCGGCAAGTCGCTTGATCGGCCTATTCAATGCTCGCGAGAATGCCTCGGCTAAAAGGTCACCTCGTCTTGCGGAAATGACGGCCATCTCGCAATCACTGGCGGCACTCTTTGGGTAGCTGTCGATCGGCACAAAGAGCACGCTTCTCAGCAGCTGTTCTTCGTGCCAAAGATCTCTGAAGTCATAAAGATAGCCGAAGACCTTGTATATCGAGTTCCGGATATATGATGCTGCGTTCTCCGGGCCTGGCAGTTTTGCTTCGACGAAAAGGATCCGCCGACGATCGAGGTGCGGTACATAGCTTACAACCACATCCGGCCGTCTTCCTGAGCTTGCTCCGATATTCTCGTGCGTCGCAAACACCTGCTGATATCTAGTCGTCTTGTCCGACAGAAAACTCGGAGTCCGATCAAAATAGACGTCGACGACCCCTCCAACCACGTCCATAAAGCGCGCAACTGGACCGGCTGAAGCTTTTGTCCCGATCCTCATCCAGAAGGATAGGGGTGGACCAAACCCAAGATCGTACTCAAGTTTATCGAGGGTCAACGAGAGCGCGAGAAGTTCGAAAATATCCTCTTGAGAGATGGGTAAGAGCATTTCGTTTCCGAATTGCGCGGCAAGCGCCGCGCGTCTCCACCTTGCAAGGTCGTCAGAGCTTGAGAGGACCGTCCTTCGCCTCAACAGTCGACCTACTTGCCGGTACGCAGCGTCGCGAGATCCTTCAGCCGAGACCACAATGCGCTCGGAGGGCCCTTCATTTGGTGGGATAAGCGAGAAAAGTGGATCTCGCATAAGCCGCTCCGAGTTTTTCAGTATCTGTAGAATGGTCGGATGCAAGCTGTCCTTCAAGACGAAGGCGAGCTTTGCCGCGTCACGGTGCAATTGTTCCACGAGACAGCGAAAAGCGAGGTTCTCTGGCAAATCAAATGTCTTTGTTGCGACCTGCGATATATACCGAGCCGGAGGGAGCCGCCCGCTAATCCACGACTGCACGGTACGCTGCCAAATAGGCTTACCTACAATTGCAGGTCCAACCTCGATCACTTGATTTGTCCGGGACGACCTGAGCTCGTCCAATAAGGCTGGAGCTGCATTTGCGAGGAACTGGCCGTATCCCCCGACCACGAGATCCAGGCCGTCGACCGCAAGTGAACGGTCTCGCGCACAAAGCCTCTCAATAAACTGGCTTAGTTCTTTGTCATTCGCGGCAACGGAAACGACATCTCGACCCGCGGGCACCAATCGCGCCGCGAAACTCTTCGTCTGCCGCAGATGAGAGATCCATTCTGACAAGGGCCTGCCTCAATGAGCAATCGCGCCGCCCGTCCAGCCTGCGAGTGCCTGCTCAAGCTTTTCTTCAACAGCCGTGCTCATCCCGTCGCTCGACCGTCTGATCGCATCGATAAGTTCTTGATGCTTGACTGCCAATCCCTGAAATTGCGGCGCGACGTAGAGTGCAACGGCAGATGCGAAAGCATCGGCTGGTTCGCGGTCGTCCAAGGCGCGAATTTCTTCGATGACCTGATCTAGGGCGACCAACGCAAACCCTGGCCCGAGAGGATACTTGATGGAGGAAAGCCCCATTGGCCTCGCGAACAATCGCTCGATGAACTCTCCTGCCTTACGGATACGATCTTGCTTCTCCTCGCTCAGGGTAGTGATAGCTGCCTCTAGGCGGGCCCTAATAATGTCCGAAAAAATTGCCTCGTTGGGAATTGGCACAGGGACCATCGCAAATCTGCGTGCAAACGCTAGCGAGAATTTTTTCAGCGAGGCACGATCGGCGTCGTTCATAGACGCAATGAGTTGCCAACCCGTCGGCATCAAAATGGGGTGCTCGTCCTCGAGTACGTCCGGGGCTTCACCTGTCAAAGGATCGACACGCACCAAGACGATGCGTTTGAGCTGATCCTCCACTTCGATATCCAGGGGAAGCCGCACGATTGAGGCCCCCTTTGAGCCAAATAGAGTGAACAGTTCTCCGAACGCCTTGTCGATGTCGGCTCTGTTTATCTCGTCCAGAACAAGGCCATGCCCGCGCGAGATCGAATTGACAATTGCGCCAGCTTTGAAAGACAAGTGCGTAGCGCCGCCTGCGCCAGCTTCCGGAAAGTAGCCGCCTATTGTTTCAAACGTGGTCCAGTGGTCACTTGCGCATCGAACGTCATAGGGGATATCTGCTGTAGAAAAGAGCGCTTCAGCCAACGTCGTCTTCCCGGTACCCGGAGGACCTACGAAAATCACATTCATGCCGGATCGGAGTGCCGCCAATGCTTGGCAAATTGGTTCACGCATACCCTGCAAGCCGCATTTCGCGAGCGTCTCCTCAACGCCCACCTTCGACCACGTGTCGCCTCCCAGCGTCTTCAATTCCTTGCCAACGGCTCCAGACTTTGCACTGAAGCGATCCTCGTCCCGGAATGTCACGCCGCAGGCAGACAAGTTTTGGACGAGTGGCCCACCAGTGCCCTCGGTGGCGAACCAACGTGGTACGGAAAAGCCTCCGACCACGCCCGCATCGTTCTTGAAGAGAATAACCTCTTCAAGATGTGGGCTCTTCTTAAGGCTTTCCATAATTACGCGGTCATACTTCTCTTGCGGCTCGTCCCCGACGATCCACAGCAATCGACGATCAGTGACTCTGAGTGATCCTGTTCGAGCAGTGAGCTGCCTTGATATCGGTTTCACGATCAGGAGCCGAATTGGCTTGTCTTCGACGATGGCTGCATGACGTCGAACCCAGTCGCCGACAAGGTCTGTGCTGGACGTCGCTGCGCTGCTCTTCTCCTTCAGGATTTCGCTTAATTCCTTTACGCCGCTTCCCGTGCTGGCTTTCCAGATGTCAACCGCTGGAAGCGTCCCCATCAACGTAGATGTGAGTGTAGGTGGCATAGTTTCTAGAGCCTGGGCGAAGAGGGTTAAGAGACCTTTTGTAGCCTTGGCGAGATACGACTGGTCAGGCCTGATGCCGTCAGTGCGCACCACGAAAGGAAAGTTTCTCCCCCCTACGGCGGATGCTTTCTCTGCAGCGATCTTTTCGCCAAATTCATCGATTAAGCGACCTATCGAAAGCGGGGGCGCAACTCTCTCAAACTCGGCAAGGTCGACGACATAGTAGTTGGTCCGACCAGCCCATTCTCCTGCGTTCGGGGGTTCTTCTTTGGTCTCAACCGCCTTCGAGGTCGCCTTTGAGATACCAAAAAGAAGTCGGTCGCTATTGCCTCCCGGAGCGTAGCGAACCAGGTGGATAACGTGGTCGCCCGCGTTGATCTCCCTCATTGCTGCGTATCGATCTGCCCCGCCTGTATAAGCTGTTGGGCTCCAAAGTCGACGACCAATTGCCCAGTCGTTGCCTTGCGCTCGGTTCCTCGCATCAGTGAGCTCGACCCAGGCAAACTCCCATTCTTTCAGTTTTTCTGCGGCGTCGCCCGGCTCTAGCGTCATAATCGACTAACCTTCAGCTCTTCGCGGAACCGATCTCGTAAAAAGTTGTAGTATTCATCCTCATGGACCAAATTGATAGAGAGCTAAGCTGAAAAGGTAAGCCGATGGTTGATAGCAGCCGCTGCAGATTTGAGCTCGGATCGCGCCGGTGCAGCCTGATAGTTACCGGTCGAGAAACGATCGCACCGCAACTCAATGCTCCGGCGTGCGGACGCCATCTGGCATTGCCGTTGTCGGACGGTCGGATCTTGAAGCATCGGCTTCGCGCCCTGTGCCAGGCTCCACTGCCCAGTGGATACCATCAGCACCGCATTGAACTAATTTACCATCTGAAACCCCGTGTAATCCCGTTAAAACCCTGGTTGCCGGGCGCTCATGCGATTGCTAGCGTCCCCGTCCACAGCCAATAAGAAGGGTGATTAGTCGCGATTGCGCTAAGGGCGCTCTCGGGGGGGGTGGAGTTGTCTGCTACGCAGGTGTCGAGTGAGGCGTTGTCTGCGGCGGAGTGGGAGCGCCGTCTCGTGGCTCACTATCTGAGGTCCGACGGTCCGTTCGGCGGAGCGCCCCTTTCGTTTCTTGATGCCACTCCCGCTGAGATTGCAACTGCTTCTGGAATTGACGGAATTGGAGATCTTGCGGCACAGCAAGCCTTCGTCGCGCACTTCAGCCGCTCAAGCATCGAAGGCTGGTTGTCGGGAGATTATGGACCGCCGGCACGTGACGCGGACGATCCGACCTACTTTCGGTTTCTGGTCCTGACTTGTTTGGTTTCAGCCACCGACACTGGAGCAGGTAATACTCACAATTTTCGCGTTCGACTCGGCGAATTGCTGGGCCCAGACGGCCCGTTCAACTCCGTAGATGGGGTGAACGAGTTATGGAGGTCATTGGCTGGATGGTGCGATCGAAAGCGAGCCGTCGGGGAACCATTCCGTCGCATTATTTTGCCTGACCCCGGACACGCAACACTAATCGGGCACGCGGTGCGCATTGCTTTCCCCTCTTGGCGAGATCGGAGCGTCCTCACGCAGATTCTGAGACGGCTTTCACCAATTACGCGCCGCACGCCGGAACGACTTGTTCAGGAGCTCGCTCGGACTAACTACTCCCACCTTCTTCCGAGCGCGGTAGCGATTGCGCTCGATGATTTCTCCACGAGTATCCGCGCTCGCCGCCGCCTGCTCTTCGGTCACAGATTTTGGCGACTAGTCCAGAGCATAGAGGTCCGTCTCGCCGACGAAGAAGGAGACCCCCGAAACCAGCGCTGGCGTCTAGACGTTCGATTTGGCGGCTACGAACAGGACGAAGTCAGCCTTGCACTGTTTTGGGGACGGACTGTAATCGGTGAACAGCCTGCTTGGGAGGGCTCGATCCAGCAGTTGGGAGATCCCAGGACAGGGGCTCTCCCCACTGAGGTAGCCGAGGCGCTCCAGCAAGGAGTGCTAATGCTTAGCGAAGCGCCCGGCGCCATTTGGTCGATGGTCGACAGCGATCTGCCTACTGACAGTTCTGTGGTGATACTTGCGCGAGCAGGAAGCTTGGCAGCCAGGTGGCCCTTGGACACAACCTGGCGCTCTCTAGAGGCAGGATGGCTTGTATCAGGGAAGCTAGATCCGCATACCTTGACGGGGCTTCGACGTCGTCTTGGGCTCGCGCCAGCGACCGGATTGCGGCTTATTGATTTGTCCTTTGCTGATGGAGTGAAGACCAGCCACTCCACTTGGCTGGGGCGCCCTGCCTTTCTGCCCATGTTGACCGCTTCTCAAGGCAGCGCCGTGTCCCTGCAAAGCATTGGGACGACGACCGCATCCCTGACAATCTCCGGCCGTGCACCGACTTGGAGCCTGCTTGCTGATGAACCGATTTCCGGACGTTGGCGTGTGCGGGCGATCGAGTTGGCTTGGGAGACAGAAAAGGTCATCTGCTTTGAAGACGAGGTTCCGGAGCGCTGGGAATTTCCTGCCGAGGGTACGGCCTTCGAATCCGAACGTGAGTTGCTCGTTACCGGCGAAATGCATGAGGAATATCGCCGCCCAGAGGCGCTCAAAGACGAGCCAATCGACACACTACTGTGGGACATTTTAGAGGCTATTTATGCGAGCCCACCGCGTGGCTGGCCCGAAGGCTCGCTCATCGAAACACTACAGCGTGTGCTGCCGAAATCTCATTTCGAGTGGGATTTTCTCCGCGGGCTGGCCGAAGGCGACTGGTTGGAGCCGGTGGTTTCAACATCTTGGCGCGCGCGCATTTGGCGGTTGCGCAGTCCCTATTTCGCGGTCGTGACCCCACATATGGCCGTTGTTCGCGGGGCACTTGGAACAGCGGCGCGGCGCCGACTTGGCGACGCCGCGGCTGCCACAGGGAATCAAGTCATCGTCCGTGCTGGTGTATCCGCATGGGCTCCCCCTACCCTGATCGTGCAAGGCGACGTTCCAGCCCTTTCCAAAGATCTCGCCTGGACAATTCAGCAACACACGCTGCCTCGCGTCGCCCCCGCTCCTGCCTGTTGGCCTGCCGAATCCAGAACGGGCCAAGGTCGGTTACTCGCGGGGCTTTGGCGGTTCGACGTTGGTCTTTTTTTGGCGCCAGACAAGATCGCCGCTGAGGATACAGTTCGGCTTGAACGGCTGGTCCGAGAGCGCGGAGATGATCGCGACCTGTATCGCATCATCGATCATGACAAGGCCTTCCTGACCACTTCGCGGACGCTTGCCGTTCTCGAAGCGCATCGTAGGCGCAAGGAACCCCTCTTTGATTGGACTTCGGAGACGTTCGTACGGAGGTCACGGGGTGGTCATTTGCCGATGCCTATAGCACGGACACTAGCAATCCGAAGCCTACGAGCATCCGGTCCGGTGCTGCGCGCAGATGGTAGCTGGACGTACGTCTATCCTTCGGATGCCGAAGCGGCCCGTTGGGTCGGGCGAACGTTCGGAGCTGCGATCTCCGTCAAGACCAAGTCAAAGCGCAAACCTTTTTATCAGTACGTGGCCGAGCAGCGTCGAGTTGGACGGCGACCATCCTGGTACGGACCACAGACCACGAGTGAAAAATAATGACCTTGTATCTTGGCCACCCGGCCTTCGATCCAAAACCCTACACTCGGATCGTTCCCCTGGCTCAAGCCACTGAAGGGTGCTGGCGCGCGTATGGCAATTGGACTAACGCCCTACCAACCGAAGGCAGAGTGTTCGCGCCTCGCCTGAACAGCTTCCGAGAGGGGGACCCTCTGATATTCAGCATCGAACCGAACCAGCGGATCGACTCCGGACCCGACCGATACGTAGCGGTCGATCCTCGTCCCGTTAGCGAGGTATTGGATTTTCGATCGGTCGAACCGGAGGAAGCTCGTCGATCGTTGATCGAACGGGGTGTGCATTCCTTGATCCCAGCCAGCGATAGCATCGTTGCGGCTCTTAAGGATGGCACTTGCGTACGAGTGAAGATGGAGCGACACCCCACGCTGGGTCATTGGGTTGCCAATATTGATGGACTAGAGACGCTTA
Organism: uncultured Alphaproteobacteria bacterium; assembly: GCA_963847045.1. GTDB lineage: Bacteria > Pseudomonadota > Alphaproteobacteria > Rhizobiales > Xanthobacteraceae > Bradyrhizobium. The sequence goes on from CAWJYQ010000014.1 coordinate 150,301, forward strand.
CCGCCTTCGTATTCGACGCACGACTGTTCGAAGGCGATCGGATCGGAGGTCGATGGATCGCCGTCCCAGGCATTACTGTCGGCGCGCCCGCAGGTGTTTTCAACTGGTGCCGAGACTCGGATTTCTTGGAAATCGTACTTAAGCGTCTCCGCAAGGCGACTCCCCAAGCAGATATTTCGTTGACGCGCGGTCAAGTGTCTCAACTAATGACGTATCTTGTTCGGGCCGAGCTTCTTCCGACCGTTGGCACCGAATTGAATTCGTTCCATGAGCGCCTTCAGTCGTTCGCGCCAAATCTCGCTCACGACGTACAGCTCATCGACAAACTCATCGATGCAATCTGCGCACTACGGCCAATTGAGACCCAGCTCGCCTTACGACGCGAGGAAATAGAAGCGGACCTCAGACGTGGACTAGAAGACCGGCTGCTCCAAGAGCTCGCAGAACAAATGGAGCCGCTATCCGCCGAGCGCGATCGCCTAGCCGCCGAAGTCTCCGAACTCTCTGCGAGATTGGACCGTGAGCGCGGGAAGGTTCAAGAAGCCATTGCTGACGCTGAAGGAGCACGTCAGGCCGTCAGAGACGAGCTATCGATGGTACTTTCACAGCTTGCCGATGCTCCGACGAGCACGGAGGACACCGTAAGCACGCTTGCGGCCAGGATTGGGACGCGACTGAAAGAACCAGCGCAAGACTTCGGAATTCTGGCCGCGCCCGGCGCTCCCTGGACAAAGCCAGATTTCAATCAAAAACCGTTTCATGACTGGACCACCTTCAGCCAAACCTTGCGCACAAGCTCCCTTCGCGGTGGTTACGATTTCACGGATTTGATGCTGATCGACGTCGCGGCTCGTTCGGGAGAGCTCGTGGTATTGCCAGAGGATCGAGCAGGAGGGGTGATCGGCTGCTATGCGGATGCAATTGGTGGGGGCGACGCAGTCCACCACATTCTCGACCCTACGATCTTGTCCGTTGACGACCTCTGGCGGCAGCCCTCGAATTGTCGCCCCACCGCATTCGCACGCGCCTGGTCCGCCGCGAGTTACGATTCACGTCGCTTCCGTCTGGTCTTGTTGGAGGGTCTTAATCGGACGCCCGTTGATCTGTGGGTGCCGACGATGGTGGACTTGTTGAAGGACCCTCGACGCCCCTCCAATCTGCTCGTCTTCGCCTCGATTGGCCCGTCACTACTGGACAAAGATCGGCTCTGGCGAGCCATGGACCAATCGGTCGTCGCGCTAGCGCCGATCCCCAATGCTGGTTTGACCCCTCACCTTCTTGCTCGCGCGTCAGGACGCGAACCTTCGACCTCGTGCTTCGACGCAGCCTCCGTTCCCTCACCGAAGGCAGACGACATCTTAGAGGTCTTGGCAGAATTCGAAGACAACACAGACGGTGTTTGCCTTCGAAGGCTGGCGTCGATTTATCGTGCCGCTCTAGCTCTCGCGACCGAAATAGACATCGAGTTCTTGGCTTGCCGCCTTCGCGGGCGTTAGCGGTGCGGACGCTGAAATTTCTTCACGCCTAAGCAAAGGCGCGAAATGGCTACGCGAACTGCTGACCCATCAAGAATAGGCTTGGGAATAATAAAATGTTGGATCCTTTGGGCGGCTTCGAGCGAATTCGCGAACTTTACATCTCCTACCTGGACACCGCTTTTCGCGTCCGTCGGTCAGCTCTAACACGAAGGCGGCAGGAGCTTCTGAGATCGCCTGGAACATTGGCTACTCAACCGTTCTTGGAGCCCGTTTCGCGCTATAAGCCTGCGACCCATGCCTTACTCGACTTCATCGATATGGCCGAAGGCAACCCGCTTGATTGCCTTTCTCGCGAAGGACGTCGTGCCTTTGCCGAACTCGCAGTTTCGGGTCTCTTTCCCGGGGAACCGGGAGACGGTGAGATTCTAAGACGCCACAAATTCAAGCCCTACCAGCACCAAGTTGACATGCTCACTCGCGGTGTCCGGCAAGGCGCTCCGGGGATCGTCACCTCCGGTACGGGATCCGGAAAAACTGAATCCTTCATGTTGCCTATCCTAGCAGCCATAGCGAATGAAGCTGTTCGCTGGCCTGCGCCCCTACCAGGCTATCTTGCTGGCTCGTGGTGGAAGGATACCCCGACGAAATTCCAATTGCACCGCCAGCATGAACATCAAGCCCGGCCCAAGGCGCTCCGTGCCCTTATCCTCTACCCAATGAACGCTCTCGTCGAGGACCAATTGACGCGCCTACGAAAGGCCTTCGATTCTCCGGAAGCACAGGAGGTAATGGATCGGAAATTCGCAGGAAACCGGATTTTCTTCGGACGATATACTAGTGCAACGCCGGTAGCAGGCCATCTTCAGCATCCTCGCCGTTCCCACGTGCAAAAAGAAAAGGAAGCCGCCGCGCGGCGAGTAAAGCGCGTCGCTGACGCCATGAGCGCCTATGCCGAAGATCAGCAAAAAGCATGTCGGCGCGACATGGCGCGCTCCGAGGATGAGCCGACACGCTACCTGTTTCCATCGGTTGACGGAGCGGAGCTCGTTGCACGCTGGGACATACAGAACACGCCGCCGGATCTTCTCGTTACGAACGTTTCGATGCTTGGCGCCATGATGTCGCGGGATGTCGAACAGCGAATGTTTGATGAAACGCGAGCATGGTTGGAACGGGACGAACATGCCTACTTTTTCCTGGTACTCGATGAGCTCCACCTTATTCGCGGCTCCGCAGGAACGGAGGTGGCAGGGCTCGTCAAAGTTCTTGCTCCACAGGCTCGGCTTGGATCGTCCAGAGACGCGGCATAAGCTGCGAATATTAGCATCGAGCGCCTCGTTACCCATAGAAGGAGAAGGCCGAGAGCGAAGCCTCAAATATCTCTATGATTTCTTCGGCCCGCTCGGCACTTACACTGGGCGGGATTTTAAGGGCGCGACATCGAGAGACGCTTGGTTCAAATGCATCGTGCCGGGCGAGCCCGAAACCGATCCCGTACAAGTAGCGCTTCCGCTGGATGGCGCAGTATTCCGGCAGCTAGTGAAGGTGTTAGCCCCCACTGGCGGCTATGTGGGGCGCGTCGCTCGCGGCGATGCACTCGATGCAGCTATTCTTGAATGTGCCAAGGTTCTCTCGCCAGCGGAACCATTCGGTAGTCCGTCTCAAATTGCCAAGAGCGGCATCGAGGCTGCGGCTGCAGTATTGGCGACGGCGTGTCGCCAGAACGATCGCGGACAATTGCGAGCAACAGCAATAGACGTCCTCGCACAACGGATTTTTGGTTCGTCGTCCGAGACATCGCTGCTTGCGTTGCGCGGGTTGACCCTACTGCGCGGTCTGGGTGAACGGATCGAAATCCCTCTATTCGACGAAACTTAGGGATGGGGTTACCAGTTTTCGCGAACACGTGTTCATTCGCTCCATAGAAGGTCTATTCGCTACTCCGGTCATTAGGTCCGAGGGTCGCATCGAGTTCGAGGGCGTGACGGTCGAGCGCGGAACAACCTATACCCGAGAAGGCGATGATCTGCACCGGGTGTTCGAGCTCGTATATTGCGAGGCATGCGGGGAGGAATTCGTCGGCGGCAGACGTGGCGAGCATCCAGCGAACCTCGGGATTCTCGTTGAGCTCCTTCCGGCATCACCGGACCTGGAGTCGTTGCCGGAAACCGGCGCGGACGGAAATTTCGAAGATCTAAGCTACGAAGATTTCGCCGTGTTCTGGCCTTCACGGCGCTCAGTCAAACGAGGAGACAACACAGACGAAAGCTGGCCAGCAGCCGTTTTGGATACGCGCAACGGCTTGGTCAGCGATGCCGGCACGATGGGAGCCGGTCGGATAGAAGGGCGGATCTTCAAGCTGCCGCGAACGAATGGAGGACGCGAACTACGACGTCCGGGCTCTGCAGGCCCCAACTGTTGTCCCGGCTGCGGCGCCGACTATGCGGGTCGCAGCTCAAGGTTCCGGCAGTCTCCTATTCGAAATTTCCGAGCTGGTTTCGCAAAGAGTTCTCAGCTCGTCGCGACCGAAGTATTCGAACTACTTCACGCCGGGGCCGACGAGGCCAAGGCCGTGGTCTTTTCCGACAGCAGACAGGACGCCTCAAGGGCAGCACTCGACATTGAGCGCCGCCACCACCAAGACAGCCGGCGGCAGATGTTGCTTGAAGCGCTGGAGGAGATCGCATCAAGACCAGTCGAGTTAGAGGAAGAACTCAAGAAGAAGCGAGCCGAAGCTGCCGCAAGAGACGATGATGCCGAATTCTTTCGGCTCGGTCAGAAGCTGAAGGAGGTGAGGCGCCGTGGCGATCCGGATCGTATCCCGCTCGCTTCTGTAGTCGAGCGAGCACCTGGCGCAGATGAACCACTCACGCGAGAGGCAAGCCCCTTGCTATCGAAGATGGTAAAGATTGGAATGCACCCAACCGACGAAGTCGGCATCGGAAAGATTCCTAGCCAGGGGCAGACCTCGTCTCAATTCGAATGGCAAACTCTTTTCACTGAAGATGGAGACCGCGTCGATTGGATCAGCCAAGGCGATAGTCTTGCACTTGGTGAAGCGAGGCTATCAGTGGCTCGGGAACAGAGGCCATTGGTCGATGATGTACTCTTCTCGAAGACGTACTTCGCGCTTGAAGAGACGGGATTGGGCTACCCGAGCCTATTTCCCAAACATGAGGAGCGAACCGATCGATTTGACGCTTACCTACGGGTATTTGCCGACGCCTATCGCGTACTCGGCAACAAATGGGTCGAGCGGAATGACAAGAAGAAGGAGTGGCCGAGGGCACAATCAATTGGAAGCACCCGCGTATTGGAGTTTGCCGAAGCAAGCTCCGGCTCCGATCGGACCGAGCTCGATGAAGTGCTATCAAAATTGACGGCTCTGGGACATAGAAACGGCTTCATCGAACCAGAGGGCCTATTTATTCGCCTCGTCGGGCCTGATCATCCCTACTACGAATGCGTGAACTGTTCCCGTGCTCACTTGCACCGCGGCACAGGCGTTTGTACGCGATGCCAGGATCCCCTTCCAACGACGGCTACCGGCCCGGTGAGTGAACTCCGCATCCGCAATGTGCTTGCAAAGCGCGTTGGACGAAGCACGGCGGAAGGGTTTGGCGCTTTCCGTCTTCGGTGCGAGGAGCTGACAGGACAACTCGGTCGCCAGCCGAACGCCTACGCCGCTTCCGCGGGATCTTCGTTAATGAGGCAGGGAACTACGACGCCGCCTTGGACCGTAGGGCCAAGGAGATCGACATGCTATCGGTCACCACCACAATGGAAGTCGGTATCGACATTGGCGCACTACAGGCAGTCTATCAGGCCAACATGCCGCCGCAGCGTTTTAACTATCAGCAACGCGTTGGCCGCGCTGGCCGTCGCGGGCAAGCATTTTCCCTGGCAGCAACGCTATGCCGCGGTCGGAGTCATGATTTGCACTACTTCGCGCACCCCGAGTCGATCACGGGAGATCCGCCACCGCCGCCATTCTTGACGACGGATCATCTAGCAATCCCACTTCGTCTGTTGCGAAAGGTATGGCTCACCGCAGCCTTCGCGAAATTGCGTGAAGCCGCGGGTCCCAGATGGCCGGGTGACGATGGTAAGCCGGACATACATGGCGAGTTCCTGCCGACGGCAATATTCTACGCGGTTGGATCGGAGTGGGACCTAGCGTTGGCCGGGGCTCTGCAAGGGACGGAAGCGGTACGAACAAGCTGTGCGCGCGTGCTTGGACTTGGCCTCCCCGGCCGAGAGTTAGCCCTCGTAGGGGAGGCCTCTGTCGAGAAGTTGATGAAGGAAATCAGGGGGCGAACCGAGGCTGGTCAAAGCGACCAGGGAGGCCTAGCAAGTTTCTTGGCCGAACAGGGTCTTCTTCCGATGTATGGGATGCCTACCCGCGTGCGTGACCTCTACGTTGGTGTAGAACCCAACGAGCTGGGAGAACCTGACTGGGATACGATAGATCGAGAAATGGATCTGGCGATCTACGAGTTCGCGCCGGGAGGCTCCCTCATTCGTGACAAGCGCAAACATACATCGATTGGATTCACTCCCAAACTGGGCCGCATCCAAATCGATACACAAAACCGCGCGCGCGTGCTTTCTGGTCGAGGTGCGCCCTGGTGGGAGGACACCACCTATATCGGTATCTGTTCGAACTGTGGGGCTACCAATACCTCCCCTACCCGAATTTTCGAGGCGAAATCCTGTGGGGACTGCAAGAAAACGATCCCTCCATTGGACTTCGAACTCTACCATATCCCGGCTGCATTCAGAACGTCGTTCGAACCCATCCCAGTAGACCAGGACGAGGCGCCGCGTCGCGCGGCTAGACGCGAGATATCCAGCGAAATCGAAAAGCTTGAATATACGCCGGTCGCAGACTCGAATATGGCCTACAGCACCGGCGCGGAAGCGGCCATCATTCGTCGGAATCGAGGTCCAATCGGTGACAGCGGTGAGCCGGAAGGATTCCCGATTGTTGGGGTCGTGCAGAAGGGATTCAAAATTCAGGAAAGCCCCGCGACTTGGTTGGGTAGGCTAACTGACCAAGCAATCTTGGTCGATGTGGCGAACGATCCGAAACGTTGGGAGCGGGCGACGGACGCAAGCAACGTCCCTGCGGAGCCGGAAACGGTTCGCTTGATGTCGCGAAAGAAGACGGACTCACTTTACCTCCTTATGCGGTCGGTGCCATCGAGACTATCATTTGATCGTGTCGGAAGTCGTGAGCCTCACGCAATCAGTGTTCGAGCAGCAGCCATCTCGGCCACGCAATTGATCGTCCAGCGCGCTGCTCTTGAAATGGATATTGGGCCAGACGAGTTCGAGGCCCTTGAGCCAAGGCTCAGGAACGGACTTCCGATGCTACAAATTGCCGATTTCTTGGTGAACGGCGCGGGCTTTTCCAGGCGGCTTGCGGCCTCCGATGGAGAAATCCGTCCATTGGTTGGTCGGCTGCTCAACTCTCTGGTGAATGATCCCAACGATAGGCTCGTCAAATCATTCTTCGAGGGAGACCATCCGGAAGCTTGCGCCAGAGCGTGTTACCGCTGCCTCCAACGGTACAACAACCGTGCGTACCACGGGCTGCTTGACTGGCGCCTAGGCATCGGCTTCCTCCGCGGAATGCTGGATTCCAAATTCCAGGCAGGATTAGACGGCCGTTTTGAAATTCATCCGGAGCTTGCCGATTGGCCGCAGTTGGCCGCGGAAGCTGCCGAAGAGGTTCGTCGACTGAACCCAATTCATCGTAGGGTGGTGCATTGCGGTCCTTTGAGTTTGCCGGTCCTAACCCAACCCTTTGCAGGAGGCACAGAGGCCTTCGTACTCGTACATCCGTTTTGGAGGCTTGACCCCGCCTCGCTCACGAGCGGCCCCCTGCGTGATACAATCAACCTGGCACCAGCCGACAACGTGTATTTCGTCGATACTTTCGACGTCGCGCGCCGACCGGTGAAGGCGATCGAGCATGCGCGCAATCGAACTCCGGAAGTGCCGTGATTGCACGTTCTGGTCACTTGAAACTTGTCGCCGATGCAACACAATACTAACATTCCATCATTGCCCCTGGGATGCGAGGGCTTAGATGACTGTCATTCGGCCTGCAATATTTGCGAGCCGATTGACAGTCGCGGGAGAGCTTGTCGGTGCATGCATCCAGAAGCAGCACGGGTAAATCCCATTTGAAGTCACCTTAGCGCGCGGCGTCTAGGTTTCCTCGCACGCTGGTCCAGCCGGCGGGGGACAATCCTGGCGCTCATCGTGAAACTTGAAGATCACGACCCCGCTGTAAGTCGGCGCCCAATTTTGGGCCTAAACTCACATCTGATGATTTTTCTGCCGGGTTTGCGGTTCTCCAACGGGGAAATCAGCGCCGTGTGAGCCGGTATTCGAATTTCGCCGGTGGTGCGGTGCGGTGATTTATCTGACTCGATTATATTTCAGCCATCCGATCCGAAGGCGGCATGGCCGAGTGCCCATCGTGCGGGGCGAGATCGCGCTGAATCCATAGCCGATACGACAGACAAGTCGCGATTTGCCACGTGCTGGCAAGCAAATACGCCTCCGCGACGGTTCGTTTGCGAGGTATCTCATTGTCGTCGGCGGATTTTCGCTGAACGGTTCGGGGACGATTTTCTCCCGACCCGGTCGCGTCGGACGGCACGGCTGGAATGCATTCTGGGGCTGGCACTCGGCGGCAGGCCGGCAGCGAGCTTCGCCTAGCGACTGATGCTGCCGGTATGCAACGATACTCTGCTGCGGGTTGTTTTGCAGCACGCGGCCGTCTGATACCGTGCGGACAAGATAATCGACGTTGTCTGTGATGCAGTTCACACGCGTTTGCACCGTCCAATCTCAAGATGTGCAGGTGTCCCGCATCGTAGGCCAATGCTCGGCAGCGGCAACTCACTCAGGACGCTCGAGGTTCGGCTCGCAGCCCGGCTCCTGCACAGCGCTATTGTTGGCGCTTGAGAAGAGGCGACTGCGCACATAAGCCCGCTATGTCCGAGGCTGTTCGCGTGTGGGCGCCTATCGGCAACAGGAGGACAAAGATGGCAGCCGCAGCACCAGTCCCCGTCGATGATTTCCCATCATTGATCGGTCATCTCTACGCAACCTGGACGTTGGATTGCCTGATCGAGATCGGGGGTGCAGTTTCCGTTGACTTAATCACTCGGCCTCAACTTTACCTGAGCGAAGACATCCCGGATACAATAGTCGACCTTCGAATGTCTTATGGAAACGGATGCCCGCTTCCCAAACACAACTCAACGGCAAGCAATGATGACGCCAGTGTTCGGCAGGTCCGATGGGCTAAGGCCCGATGCCAGCACCAATACAGCCCCATTTTACATCTCCCGCAAGAAGCTCGTCGATGCCTGTATCGCCTTCTCCGAGCGAGCGGTCGACACCGGAATTGCGATGTTGGAGGAACGCGTTCGGTCAGCTATCGTTCCGCTGCGCGCCCATTTCGAGGCGTTTCGGGGAAAATCGCTTCGACTGACCGCCCAGCAAATGAACGCAATCTCGAATACGGTAGTAAGCATCCTACAATCGCCGGACGTTGCAAAAGTGTTCAGCGTCAGCCCGCCGGAAAGTGGATGGCCATTTTGACTCCGACGATCCCAACGGCGCCAAGTTGGTGGAAAACACTGGTCTTGTGTTGCCGCTGCCGCAGGAGTGCAAGGTTGGATATACCAAGTTCATTCTGTTGCAGCGCGTCGCTCGGGAAGGTGTGCAGGCCCTCATACTGGTTCTCACCGCAGATCCCAACTCCGATAAGGAGCTACTTTCCTTAATCTCCAAGGTCTACACCTGGGGCACTTCACTGCTTGATTTTCAGCAGGCGCATTGATGCCCTGCATGCCGACCGGAACGGAAGAGCGCCCAACCGTGGAGACAACACTGATCTAGATTACCGGGTGGTTCCGGCGGTGAAATGGGAATACCGTGTCGATCGGATTTATTTCTGCGTGCAGGGCGACCGTGCGTTAGCTGGCATTCGCCCTGAGGGCTAGCTGGTTGGTGAGCGCGTCAGGTGCTCGATGACTGATTCAATAGTGCCCCTCGACGGCGCCGTCGTTCGATTTCTCCTGCGGGTGGTCGACGGATTCGAAGGCATGGTCGCCGACCCGGATGCACTTCTCGCGCACCTCAAAGCGGTCGGCCTCGATGATTCCGCTGTCACCCAGTTCAGTCCTTCCTGAGCCTTCGCGCGAGCGACGTCTCGAAGCTGTCGACCGACCTGCCGAAGCTCCTTGCGGAGATCGAGAGCAGCAGTCCGGATCTGGTCTCACTCATCGCACCAGTGAAGGATCTCTGGACCGTCGTCGCAGGACTCGTGGCGGACGCGCCGAAGGTCACGGCGACGGCGATGCCGCTCGCGCCGTCGCTGCCCAACGGAGACGTTCTCGGGCAGCTCGTGACGTTCGCGGTCGATCGCGCGTTGCGAGAGGGCAGCACCGCGCTGTGGGCCACTTTGTCGGCGACCGGTTTCGTCGGACCCGGGATGAGCATCCTTTCAGCACTCGACCAGGCCCTGTCCGATCCCGCCCACTACGTCTGGCAGTTCTTTCAGTCGCTGCGCCGCGAGAATAAGCTCTTGATCGCCGGGGTCCTGACCGGGCCGCAGAGTCATCTCGATGTCGAGTGTCGCACTGGGAACGAAAGAATCCTCCAGCCCGGAGGCCGTCGCCGCTTTCGGTCCGGAGGCCGTCGTGTTCCAGCGGCTGATCCTCAACGTGGCCGCCGACACCTACGGTGATCCCATCACATTGACGCTGGAGGTCCTCGGAACCGAAACACTTCCCCGACGTTCGTGGCCGGCGTTCTCTCCGCGGGCACAATCGCCGCTCCGGTGAACCTGGGGTCCATGCTGCAGCTCTCGCTCGATCCGTTCAACGCGCCGTTCGCGATCGCGATGACCGACTTCGGCGCCGTGAAGCAGATTGCCGGCAGCCCACCGAAGCTGACGCTCAGCGCCCAGACGCCCCGCGTGTTCTCCGTTGGATCGGACGGCGGCATCCGCCTCAATCTGCAGGACCCCGTGTTCGAGGTGACCGCCTCGCCGGATTCATGGGGGGCGAGGCTCGGCGTGACGACCTTTGAGGTGAAGATCCCCAAGTCGGCCGCGGGAGATCTACTCGGGATCTTCCTGCCGAGCGGCGGCGTCGTCTTGCGCGGTAAACTGCTGTTTCGTCTCGATTCCAACGGCTTCCATTTCGACGGCGGCGTCGGCCTCAGCGCGGTCTGGCCCGACGTCGTGCACCTGCCCGGCGTCGTGATCCACAGCCTCTCGACGAGCGTGGCGCTCTCGGGCTCCGACTTCCCGATCAACGCCAAGGGCACGATCGTGGTTTCTCTCGGGCCCCTGACCGTCACCATCGAGGGATTCGGGATCGAACAACCGCTGCGCCTGACCACCGACGGCACCGGCAACCTCGGCATCCTGGACCTGCAGCAACCGCGCTTCGCGATGCCGACGGGGATCGGCGTCGAGATCGAGGCGAGCGTCATCAAGGGCGGTGGTTTCCTGCGGGTGACGGACACGCAGATCGCCGGCGCGCTCGAACTCTCCCTCGTCGCTCGGGTCACTGGAGCTCTCGATCCAGGCCTTCGGCGTCATCCAGCAGATCAACGGCGAGCTGTCGTTCGTCGTCGTCATGTCGGTGGAGTTCTCGCCCCCAATCGAGATCTTCCTCGGCCTCACGCTGAACGCGGTCGGCGGCGTCTTCGGGTTCAACCGCACGGTCGACTCGCGTCGCTGCGTGGTCTTGTCCGCGACGGCCACGCCAAGGACGTCCTGATCCCCGACGATCTCATGTGCCGGGCCGACCAGGTGCTCTCGGCGGTCGCGACCGTGTTCCCGGCGAAGGTGCGCCAGTACCTGGCCGCGCCGATCCTGGAGCTCGGCTGGGGCCGTCCGATCTCGATCGTCACGATGACCGCCGGCGTCGTGTTCACGTTCCCGAATCCCGTCGCGGTCGTGATCATCGGCGAGTTTCGGATCACGGTGCCCGAGCCCGACAAGGCGATCATCGACCTGCAGGCGGACTTCGCCGGCATCATCGACATTACGACCGGCGACGTGTCGTTCGACGCGTCCCTCGCGCGCTCGCGGATCGGCGACGTTCGACGTCGCCGGCGACATCGCGCTGCGCGGCGGGTTCCGAGAGCTTCGTGTTCACCGCCGGCGGGTTCAATCCGCAGTTCACCCCGCCGCCCGACCTGACGAGCATCCGCCGGTTGAGCATCTCGGTCTCTCCGAGCCCGCTGCTCAACATCCACGCAGAGGCCTATTTCGCCGTCACCGCCAGCTCGCTCCAGTTCGGCGCGGCGATGTACGTCGAGGCGAAGCTCGGACCGATCGGCGTGAAGGGACACGTCAGCCTCGACACGCTGATTCACACCGAGCCGAAGCTGCATTTCATCGCGACGATCTCCGGCGATTTCGCATCTCACCGTGGGAGGCGAGGAAATCGCCACGATGAACGTGGACGTCCTGCTCGAGGGCCCGGGGCGCTGGCACGCGCGCGCCCACGCAAGCATCAGCCTCCTCTTCTTCAGCGTCTCGGGAACCCTCGATCTCGAATGGGGAACGGACACGTGCCGGTGAGCTCGGTCCGCCGGTCGACGTCGCGCAGCAGGTGCACGACGCGCTGGCGGACGATGCTGCCTGGACGCACGTTCTCCCCGCCGCGGACGCCGGGACCGTGCAGCTGCGTTCCGGGCGCGGACGCCCTGCATCCGCTCGGCCTCCTGCGCCTGACCCAGACGGCGGCGCCCCTCGACGTGCAGCTGGCGAAGTTCGGCGCGAGCGCGGTCACCTCCGCGGATCCGGTGACGGTCGCGATCACCGCGACCGGCGGCGTCGTGACCTCGGCGCAGGAGTTGTTCGCGACCATCCCAGTTCTTCGAGCTGAGCGACGAGGATCGGATCGTCGAAGCCGGCCTTCCTTCCGTTCGACGCCGGTGGGACGGTGCAGGGCGAGGCCTGGCAGGTCGGCGATCCGCAGACGGCCGCCGTCGTATACGAGGAGAGCCTCGGCGACGACGAAAACGTCACGGGTTCGACGACACTTCCGTCCGCTCGACGCCGTCGCGCTGGGTTGGGTCGGGCTCGGCGCGGCCGGCCGCGCTGCGCGCCGTCGCTGGCAAAGTCCGTCGCGGCGAGGATCGCCGTGACAGTCCCCGAGCTACTCGGTCGCGGACGCCGCGACCGGCGAGATCGTCTCGACGGGCGCCGCGTCGGCGGTGATGGCGTCGACCCGACGGTCTGTCGACACGATCGCCGTCGCCGACTTCGAGCTCCGAAAGGTCAGCTGATGGCCGGCGCGCAGTTCACCTTCGCCTCGATGATCCATCGCGGGTTCCTCGCCGACCAGAACGCGACGACCGAGGTCACGGTCACCGTTCCGGGCAAGGCGGCCATCACCCGCCAGGTGCCGATGATGACACCCGGGCGACGTCATCGGGATCCCGTCGCGCCAGGTCATCCGCTGCACGCCGGTCAACGGGCTCGTCGACGCGGAGCCCAACTTCCTCGCGACGATCGAGTTCGACGCGCCCGACCTGCCGTGGATGTTCAGCCGGAAGCCCGCCGGCGGTCCGATCCAACCCTGGATCACGCTCGCCGTCGTCGACGTGACGGACCTCGAGGCGGACCCGCTGTCCGCGTCGCCGGTCGGCACGCAGCTGACGATCGACGCCGCGCAGCTGCCGAATCCCGCGGAGGCGTGGATGTGGGCCCACGGCCAGCTGCTCGACGCCGACACCGTGCCGGGAGATCCCGCGCGATCGCTGTCGCGCCTCGTCAGCTCGCGGAAGCTGGAGCCGAACCGCCGTTACCTGGCCTGCGTCGTCCCGGTCTTCGCCGCGGGCAGGAGCCGCGGGGCTCGGAACGGATCCAGGTGACGCGCGCACGAGCATGGACTTCGCGTGGGATCCCGGCCGGCGGTGAGTCACCCTGCCGGTCTATTACTTCTGGCGATTCGGCACCGGGCCGGACGGCGACTTCGAGTCGCTCGTCCGACGGCTCCACGGCGTGCCGCTGCCTCCGGGCTCGGCAGGCGGAAGCTGCTGCTCGACTACCCGATGACCGGCTTGCCCGCGCCGGATCCTGACGGCGCGGCTCGTCGAGCTGCAGGTCGCCCTTCGTCCGCCCGGCGAGCGGCTCGACGACATCCGGCCGCTCGTCGGCGCCAGCTACCTGGACGTGCTTCGATCGCGCCTCGTCGACGCCGGATACGACGTCGTCGCTGCTGGCGTCGGATCCGGATGCGCCGCCTCCGGCGGTCGGACCGCCGGTCTATGGACAGCTCGCGGTCGGGGCGAACGCCACCGCGGCCAATCTCGAGACGGTCGCGCCGCCGTGGGTGCGCGAGACCAACCTCGATCCGCGGCTTCGCGTCGCCGCCGGGCTCGGCGGCGAAGTCGTTCGGCAGAACCAGGACCGGTACGTCGAAGAGGCGTGGCGGCAGGTGGGTGACGTGCTCGGCCGCGAACACCCTTCGCCGGCGGGGCGAGTTCTCGCTGGCCGCCAGCGCAACCCTGCACAGGAAGTGGATCTCGCAGCTCTCGGCCGTCGACCTCGTGACCTCGACGGCGCCCGTTCACGCGCGCGTATTCGTCGGCCAGGACCTCACAATCACCGGGCGACTTCGGCAGTCGCCGCTGCCGCCCTCCATCGTTTCGGTCGAATACCGCCGGGTCACACGCGCGCGCGGCAAGCTGGCTGGCGCGACGGCGTGGCGCGCCGCGGTCGGTCCGGCGGTGCTGGCGTCGCGGTCGGCGGCCGCGCAGCCGCTGAAGGTCGCGGTCGCGCTGGACACGATCGACACGCTCGAACGCGCCCAGCCGCGTCTGGGGCGCCGCCGCGGCGCCGTCCATTCTCGCGCGGCTCGTGCCCGGTCTCGACCAGACCGGGTTGACGCGGCGCAGGCCGCGACTCAGCTGGATTCGCTGAGCCAGCTCCCGGCGGTCGACTTCGCCACGGCCGACCAGGCCGCATCGCACGCGGCGATCGATCGAGCCGACGCGCGTGCTCACCGCGGTGGGAATGCTGCCCGTCGTCGCGCACGCCGCCGGGCGTGACGACGCGCACGGCCCGACAGGGGTGACGCCCACCCGCGGCCGTCTCGGCGCTCCGCCGAGCCCCGGCGTCGATGACCATCAGCCCGTCCGTGTTCCACGAGCTGATCGCGGCACGTTCACCGCGCCCGCCGCGCCGGTCCGCCGAACTTGCACATCCCGCCGGCGGCCGCGACGGCGCGCCGCTGAAGCAGCAGATGTCCGACGTCGGCAAGGTGATCATCGATCGGCAGATCGTCCGATCGGACGCGGCGTCACTGCCGGAGACGAGCCTGGCCGGGGGCTTCGACTCGCTTCGCGACGAGGATCGTCGCGGCGCTCGACCCGAGCGTCACGATCGGCCGGATGGTCAACCACCGGATCTCGGCGCTGACCGACGCGCAGGCCAAGGGCTTCGACGACATCATGGCGGCGCCCGATCTCTCGGAACCGACGTACCAGGCGCTCGCCGCGATCTCTCACGACTGGTTGCTGCCGGGCATCGATACGCTGCCCGCCGACACGACGACGCTGGTCGAATCGAATCGCACGTTCATCAGCGCCTTTCTCGTCGGCATGAACCACGAGCTGGCACGCGAGCTTCTGTGGCGCGAATACCCGACCGACCAGCGCGGCACCTACTAGCCGCCAGTTCTGGGCTCACCGGAACACCGGCGACCCGACCGATCAGTACGATCTCCAGCACCGGCTTCACGCGGCGCCTGAGCTCACACTCGAGCAGCTCGGCGAGAAACCCGGCGCAGGCGGCGTCGCCGCTGGTTCTCGTCGTCAAGGGCGACCTGGTCCGCCGCTATCCGGGAATGCTGGTGACGGCGGCGAAGACGAAGAAGAGCGGGTCCATCCGCACCCTCGATCCGGCGACCGAGATCCAGCCCGACTTCATGGCCAGGCTGGAGCCCGACGTGCTGCTCGTCGGCTTCGAGACGCTGAGCGCCGACGACGTGTGGTCGCTCGGCGACGAACGAGGACACCGCCTGGTGGTTCTTCTTCGCCGAACACTTCACCGAACCGCGGTTCGGTCTCGATCAGCCCGCGGCCGGCGATCCGGCCACGTTCGCCGACTGGAACGACGCTTCCTGGGGGAACGCGGTGCTCGACGCGGCCGGGCGACTCGGCGCGGACAGCTTCACCGTTCCGCCGCTGCCGAAGTCGAAGCCGGGCACGCCGCCGGGACCGAGCTCGACTGGCACGGCAGCAGCTCGTCGATCGCCTGGATCCTGTTGCAGTACCCGTTCCGCCGCGGCATGCGCGGCACGGATCTCCTCCCCCCGAGGCGGCGCCGTCATGAGCGTGAATCGATCACTCGCAGCTCCCGATCACGATGCTGCCGGTTCGAATCGAAACGCGGTTCGCGGGCACGCCGGCATCGCCACAGTTGCAGGTCCGGCTGTATCCGGACGACGTCCACGTCGACCACCACGATCCGCGCCTGACCAGCCGGCGAGGTGGCGGCGGGAACGCGTTACTGGACGAGCATCCGCGCCGGCACCGCCGGCGATCAGGCGTGGGCGCAACTGCTGAAGGACGTCGGTCCGACGCGCGCGATCTGGGCTCGGCAGGCGCTCACGCCCACGAACGCTCTGGCGCCCCGACGTTTCCCGACGCGCGACGGTCGACGGCAACGCGGGCATCGCGGCGACTGCGCGCGCGCTGCCGGCGTCGTTCATCGTTCGCGTGCGCTACGCGGGCGGCGAGAAGATCGTTCAGGGAAGCGCGATCCCGGCCAGCCTCCAGGTGGGCGATCTCGTTCGGCGACGGCCCCACCGGAACGACGCCGGCGGCGCCGCCCGTCAGCGACGACGCGACGCTCGTTCTCGACGAGGGCATGCGCTGGATGGTCGACTTCGACGCCGCAGTGGCGGTCGGCATGGCCGTCACGGTCGATCTGCCGCCGCACACGGATTTCGTGCAGGACGTGATGGCCGTCGGCGTTCCGGTCGCGGCGCGGATGGCGCTGCGCCTGATCGCCGCGCTCGTCGAGTCGCACCGGCTGAGCGACGGCGCGGCGTTCATTCCCCCGGGCACGCCGACGAACAACCTTGCCGACTCCGCGAGCGGCTACTCGATCACGGCGGTGCCGCCGCCCGGGCCGGTCGCTGCGCCGGCGGAGGGATCCGTCGCCGCGGTTCTCGCCGCCGCGTGGAGCATCGACCCGATGGCGCTCGCGCCGATCGAAGGCGCCGCGGAGTCGAGAGCTCGACGAGGCGCGCCTGATGGGCCGCGCGCTGTTCGAGGCGACCTGGGGGTCGTACCTGCGCCAGCAGGCGCAGCCGGGCTTCGACCTGAACCTTCTGCCGCAGGTCTACGCGCACGTGACGTCCTTCGTCCGCGGCGGCGGACCGCTGCCGGCGATTCGACTGGGCCGCCAGCCGTACGCGATCGCGCCGGTGATGGCGCGTGGCGCGTGGGCTCCGGTGGCCGAAGGCGCATTCGCGCAATGGCTGAGCGGCTTCCTGCCGCGCATCCGGCCGCTCTGGACGTCGGGAATCGTCGACGAGCCGTCCGGCCCGGACCTGTTCGCGCACGAACCGGTGTCGACGCACGTGCGCCTCCGGACGACGAACATGAGCGCCGCGGTCGACTACATGGTCGCGATGGGAGACGCCGTCGTGCACGGCAATCCGGAGGTCAGTCGTCGCGCGATGCTCGCCGAGCTGGGGTTCACGAACGCGATGCCGTCGGTGTTCACGCAGCTCTATCCCCACGAACGCCGCCGATCTGTGGCTGCCGATGTCGGCGGACGGCGACACGGCGTTCAACATCCTCGCGCCCGCGCCGAAGGACGCGAACAGCGTGCTCGGTCTGCTGCTGCGCAATTCTGCGCTGCGGATCGCCGCGAATGCGACGAACGAGTTCGCCGGCCTCGGCGCCGGACAGCCGGTCGCCGAGGTCGCGCGAGCGACCCGCGCCCTTCCGATCGCGAACCTCCCGGCCGCGGCCGGGCATGCGACCTCCGTTCTTTCCGGGTTCGCCGCCGACGACGACCGTCGCGACGCCGGCAGCGCAGGCCGCGGGGCCGGGCAAGGATGCGAGCGGCGCGGCCTTCACGATCCGCGACCGCCTGGCCGACATCGTCGGCGATGCCGTGACGTACGTGCCGGACTACGACGCGCTACTTCAACAGCGACGCGCTCGCCGCGTTCCGCGATGCGCTCGCGATCGCTCTCCGGCATCTCGACCGATCGTCGCGCGGTCCTCACGGGCGAGATCATCGACTGTGCGTCGCACCGTTACGACGCGTGGGTGACCTCTCTCGCCACGGCGCGGCTCGCCGGGATGCAGGCGACGCAAGCGCGGGAACCAGGTCGGCGCCTGGGGAGCCGTTCGCGGCATCCAGCGCCGGCCGGTGACCGCCGTGCCCGCGTCCGACGCCATTCCGGAAGGAACCGTGACCGACCCGTCGGGTGGTGGTTTCGTCATGGCGCCGTCGCCGCGACAGGCGAGCACCGCTGGAGTGCCTGCGCGCCGCCTGGCGCGCGCACGGCGGTCCGTCAGGCGGCGCGCTCGCGCCATTCGCGACGGGTCTGACGTCGACGGCGGTTCGTCGCGCGCTCGACGATCGCGGAGGGCATGCGCAACGGCCAGCAGCTCGGGGCGCTGCTCGGCTACCTGCTGGAGCGGGGCATCCACGATGCGTCGGGCGTCGGTGGGATCGAGATCGACTGGGTGGTGTTCGAACTCCGCCGCGCAGTACCCGCTGAAGGTGGACACGATCGACAACGCGCCGCAGGCCAGCGCGGAACGGCTGGTCGCCGACGGCTGGAAGCTGGCGCAGGTGGAGACGAAGACGCCGGGGGCCGTCGTCGCGGCCATTCCCGCGCCAACCGGCGCCGGCCAGCCGACGTTCGGCCCGGCGGAGAAGAACGCCTTGCAAGCGGTGATCGCCGACGTCGTCGCGGCGCTCGACGCGTTCGCGGACCTCGGGCTGGCCGAGTCGATGTACCAGCTCGCGGGCGCCAACCTCGAACGCGCCGCCGCCGCGACCGACATGATCGGCCGCGCGTCGTCGCCGCCCGACATGTTCGAGTCCATGGCGACGCCCCGTGGCGGCCGCGGCATCGAGCAGCGGCTGGTCGTCACGTTCGGCACGGGCGCGCGGCCGGCCGGCTACGCAAGCGACACGCCGCGCGCGCGCCTCGCGCCCGCGGCGGATGCGTTCGTGGCGCGGCGGCTCGGCGCGCTCGACGGGATCCGCGTGCGCCTCCTGGACGCATCGGCACCCGGATCGCCGCGCCGAAGCTGGCGTCGCTGGGACTGTCGGCGCTCGACATCGCGGCGCTCGATCTCTCCAGCGAGAACGTGAAGCTCTCGAGCGTCGAGGCGCCGGAGACCATGCCGGGCGCTCCCAACTCGAACCCGGGGCGACAGGGCGTCGCCCGCCTGCTGCTCGCGGCCGGCCAGCCCGGCGCCGCGACGGTCGGCTTCGATCTCACGCTCGACGCCGCGCTCCTCGATCTGCTCGATCACGCCGCCGCTTGGCAGCACGCGCTCGCCGGCCGGAGGCCGTTGTCCGCCGAGACCTTCCTCGCGCCGCGCGGCGCTCGAATCGCTGCGGACACCTCGGGCCTCACCGCCACCGTCGCGTCGCTCGCGCAGGAGCTGGGCGCGGCGACCGGCGACCGCGTTGAAGGCCTGGGGGATCGGCGGACGACGCGACAGCCGCGCGCGCGGCCGCCGACGCGCGCGTCGCCGCCGCTGCGGCGAGTTCCGATCCGGTCAAGGCAGCGGGCGTGCTCCTCGGCGGTCCAGCCGTCGTCGAAGGATCGCTCGATCGCGCTGCCGCCGGACATCCGTCGCCAGCGTCGGCGACCAGGCGTCGGTCCTGGGGCCGCGCAAGGGCGTGCTGGCGCGCTGGCTTCAGGACTCCGCGCGCGTTCGCTCGCCTGCCGCGAGCCTCGGCGACGCGCTCTTGCGAGACGACCTTGCCGCTAGCGCTCCCGTCCGGTCGCTGGGCGGCGCAGTCGCCCGCGGCGCCTTACGTCGCCGACGGTCGACGCCGCGTCCGCGCACGCCTGGGTCGGGCTGCCGTTCCCGGCGCCGCTCGGCGCCGCTCCGGTCACCAGCGTCGTCATCGTCGGCGACGATGCCAGCGGCGCGGTGACCGGCATCGAGCTGGATGCCTGGACAGAGGTCGTCCCCGATCCGACCGGGACGGCCGCGGTCGACCGCGAACCTCGCGGCGCCGGACGCGCGCGCGCCCAACCTGATCCTGCTCGCGGTGCCACCCGATACCAGCCAGCCCTGGACGACAGGAGTCGCTGCTGTCCGTCGTCGACGAGGCGATGGAGCTGGCCGACTGTCGAATGGTCGACCTCGACGCCACGCGACGGGTCCCCGCGTTGCTGCCGGCGGTCTACCTCGCCGAGTTCGACGAGAACGACCTCGGCATCCGGCACTTCCTGAACGTCGCGAACCAGTTCCCGGTCCGCTGGGTCGCGAAGGAGACGACATGACGACCGTCTACTCATTGACACGGGTCGAGCCCGTCTCGCGTGGCGGCGATCCGGGGCACGGCCTCGCCGCCACGGTCCAGGACCCGTTCTGGATGCTCACGCGGCAGCGACAGTTCGGAGAGCTGACCGGCGAGGACGCGGGCTCGCCCGTGCAGGTCGCCTTCATGCAGAAGGAAGCGCGCTTCGACGGCTGGAAGCCGGAGAGCGGCGCGGTGCTGCCGTACTCTCCGCAGACCGACATCGTCGAGGCGCTGGTGGCGGGCGAAGCGGCAGGGCCCGCGCACAGCACGCTCGATCGGGTGCAGGCGGGCAGGGCGCTCGCCGCCGCGGTCTCGACATCCGTGGGCGCCAAGCTGCGCGCGGCGTTTCCGGTGCACGTCGCGCCCGACGCGCCGCGGATGCTGGTGCGGGCGGCGGCCGCTGTTCGCCGACGGGCTCGCCGTCGCCGCCGCGGTCGCCGGCGCGGTCGACGGGACGGACGCGCAGCTCGGCTCCGCGGTGAAGCTTCCGACCGCCGACGCGAAGGCCGCGCGCGCCGACCTCATCGCATTCGCGCGCTGGTGCGCGATCACCTTCGGCACCGGGCCGAACAGCTGGATTCCCGAGCGCCTCGAGCGCCGCTTCGAGCTCGCTGTCGGCGGCAGCCCGGTGCTGGGCGCGCCCGGCCACACGCGCGAAAAGGTCGACTGGTCCGACTTCGACGTCGTCGCCGAAACGCGACGCCGACGAACACGGGAACGGCCACGACCCGCGACCCGCGATCCCGACGACCATCCAGTTCCCCGGCCAGCCGCGCGACCGGTTCTGGGAGTTCGAGGAGGCGGCTCTCGCGCTTGTCCCGCATCGACGCGGCGACGAACGACCTCGCCCGCCTGGCGCTCGTCGAGTTCAGCACGATCTATGGCAACGATTGGTTCACGTTTCCCGATCCCCGTCACGTACGGATCGATGCAGGCCATCTCGGATCTCGTCGTGCGCGACACCTTCGGAACACACGAGCTGATCGCGCCGGCGGCGGACGCGCAATGGGCCATGTATCGGCCGACCGGATCACCCGTCGCGTCGCCGGCGCTGGTCGTGCCGTCGGTGACCGTCGCGCCGCTCGCCGGCGACGTCATCGAGGAGGTTCGGTTCCTGCGCGACGAGATGGCGAACCTCGTCTGGGGCATGGAGCAGATCGTCACCGACGCTGACGGCACTCGGCGCGATCTGCCGGACGAGTACGTTCGCGCGATAGTGCCGGTCGTCGCGAACCCGCCGAACGCGGCCGTCGCCTACCGGTTGATGACAGACGTTCCCGAACACTGGGTGCCGTTCATCCCCGTTCACGTCGCCGGGCGGCTCGCGACAGGTCGGCCTCGTCGAGGCGGTGCTTCCACGCCCGAACAGCCTCGGCGATCTCGGTTACGTCGTCGCCACGGTCGAGCGTGTTGCAGGAACTGCGCGGGCTGGTCTTGCCCGAAGAGGAGGTGCCGTCCGCCGGCATTGTCGTGCGGAGGCGATGGTTCCTCGCCCGATCTGCCGACGGCGGGAGGCATGCCTGGGCGGCGCGGTCCGTCACCAGCGGTCGAGGCGAGGGCGCGAGCGGCCTGCGCTTCGACGTCGCGGAACCGGTCTGAGGGTAGACGGCCATGGCTGACCTGACCTTCCTCATGAATTCGGACCCGGCCGGGGACCCGAACCGGTTTTACACACTAGCCAGGCAGTATTTCGTCGCGGCAGGGTCGACCGTGGTCGACGCGCCAGCCAACGGCGAGACGCTGGAGGGTGTGTTCAAGAAGCTCAAAGCGTTGAACACGGAGCAGCAAACCATCAACGTCGTCAGTCACGCCAACGGATTTGCCGCGATGGAGTGCCCGGTGACGGTCGTCGACCAGACGAACGGCCGCCGCACGATGACGGCTGACGACCTGCAGGATGCGCTGGCGGCCAAGTCTCTTACGCCGCCGGGGCCCGCGGTGATTACAGCCAAGACGCGAATCGTGATCTACGGATGTGAGGTCGGTCGGTCCACACGCTTCCTCACGATGCTGTCCGGCCTGTTCGGCGCCCCCGGCGAAGTGCTCGCGCCGCGGCGATTGAGCCTCTTCCGGCTCGTGGGCACGACCGTCAAATATCGCCAGGCGCAAACGTGGTCGCTCGTTCGGAAGGCTCCGTTGATTCCGGCCGGCGCATCCGCTCCGGGCGGAGGCTGGCCGGCGTTCCAGACTGCTTTCGTGAAAGACGCGACCGATAAGTTCGCTCGCGTGGCGATTCCCACGGAGGTCGGCGGTGAAGAGCACTTCAAGGCGATTCTGACGACCGCCGCGGCCAACGCGACGACGGCGTTCGGGCCCACCTTCTTCCTGGAAGAAGGCATCGACATCATCCCCGTCGGGTCGCAGACCGCGGCGGCGGCAGCGGCGAGCGTGAAACCGAAGTCGAACGGGGATCCGGTCACGGTGGCGGCGCAGTCCGTCTTCCAGGTTGATGACACGACGCTGGTCACCACGATCAGCAGCGCCGACGCCTATCCGGCGAACCCGCAACAGACGAAGTTTGCGATCACCATCGTGATCCTGGCGCAGGTGATCGACGAGGAGGTGTTGATCGCCGAAGGACCGAGCTATCGGCGAGTAACGACCAGCAAGGCTCGCGCGCCGTCGCCCGGGCCGAAGCCGACGAACGGTGGCGCGACCAGCGGCGGGGGCGCGAGTGGCGGGCCTAACGCGTTCGACGAGCAGCTCCGGGCCCTGCTCGACGAGGTGCTCGCCGACGGGGCCGCGCAGGCGGACGTCGACGCGCTCCTCGCCGCTGTGCCGCAGGGCGACGCGACAGAGGGCCTCGAGGCGGATGTGCCGGATGTGCCGGCGCCCGACGATCCGGAGAGCCTAGCGCTTCCACCCGAGGAGTTGGCCTGATGCCGAAGAAGTTGCTGGTGACCGCGGCCAACTGGAAGGGCGAGAAGTCCCCTGCACGTTCGCCGTGACGGCTGACGACAAGGCACTGGCCGCCATCGACCCTGCCCAGCACTACGATATCCCCGCCGGTACTGCCGAGGTGGAGGTGACGGCGACGCCGACGGTCAAAAATGTGTACTGGCCAACGACGATCAGCCTCATGGTCGCGGGGAACGGCAGCATGTCGCCGAAGGCAGGCTTTGTCGCCTGGGTGACCGTGACGGCGGCGACCGGCGACACCTTGGGGGTCACCCAGGCGACCATCAATATGACCCGCTTCAGGGAGGTCACCCCGTACCCCCTCGGCCTCCTGCAGACGATCCCCGTCCCGAGGGGGAAAAACGCCCCCAATGAGGCCGAGCTCAAAGGGATCTATGGGACCTGGCCACCCGCGGATTGGGCCGTGAACCCCGTGCCGAAAGCGCTCTACCTCGACCGGGCCGCACCCTGGAACGCAGGCGCATTGGACTTGAACTTCGTGACGGACCCGTCGCTGAAGGTCAACGTCGAGAACGTCGTGCTGGAGCTCGCGAGCACCAACCCGCCGCGGCTCTACGGCGTCACCTGGCCGACAGCGATCGCGCCCAAGGACGGCGCTGACCCACCGCCGATCTTGCTCTTCCTCCGGCAGACCTGCGGTCAGGACGCCGGGAAGGACCGGAAGGGCGTCTTCACGGGTGGGGCGGTCGCAACGCAGCCGTATCCCGACAACTTCGATTACGTGGAGCGATGTCTGTTCGAGAGCCTGCACTACGGGGAAGCGCCGGCCATGAAGGCCCCGCCGCTGTTCAAAGCGAAGGACTTTTACAACTACTCCCTGCGCCCGAAAGGCGTCCCCTACCAGGTCGCCAGGTCGGGGGCTGGGGACAAGCTCGTCACGGTGTTTCCCGTCGCCGCCGTCGGAAAAGAGTACGGGGTGCTCTCGGACATGGAGAAGACCGGGAAGATCCTCGAGGAGCTACAGGCCTTCATGTTCTGGAGAGCCGGAGTCCGCACCCCTCCGGCGTCTCTCGGGCCGACGATAATCGCCGCCTTCAGCTCCGCCACCGGCTACCGCGACAACTCCGGCACTTACCACTTGGTCGAGTGGCTGGTAGCTCCGAGGAACCGAAAGAGCAGCTTTCTCAAGGACACGGTCAAAGCGATTTACTTCCTCGATCCACCGTACGTCGACCTTTGCGTGACGGCAGCGCTGAGCTGGGCGGACTGGGCGGGCACCGACAAGCGGATCCGCTTGTACTCGCGCAAGCCAGAGCCGAACCCAGACAAAAAAGAGGAAGAGAGGGAAAAAGAGATCGTGCTCGGCGCATTCCGGAAGCTGCTGGGACTGAAACCAGGCGACCCCGAGCTGCCCGCCCAGCCGTACGTCCTGAACTCGGCCACGCGCACCGTCGCCTCGCTCTCCCTGGCCACCTGGAACAGGGCGTTTAACAACATCCTCGGCGAGAGCGTGAGCCTCCCGTGGTGGGACGTGCATCACTTCATCGCGGCGACCGTGCTCACCCACGCGCTCGCGCAGGGGGACATTTGACGGGTGGGCGGATCTGCCCGTCATGCGGCGCTTGAGTCGCAGGCCCGGTGGAGGTCGGAATATCGCCAGAGGTCCCCAAACCGATCCGGTGAAAGCTGAGCGGTACGCAACATGCCCGAGGGACAGAATCTCTTACCTTGCCGTCCCGAAAGTTTGAAACAGCTGCGCATGAAGCCCGATTTCTTGCGTCGAGTTCCGCAATGGGCCTACTCGTGTTTTGTATTTTGGAGCGAGCAATGGAGTTTTCTCAAAGTTTTGGACGCTGCAGGAAAGTTCGTAATCGTCGTGGCTTTAGCTCAGTGGATGTTGGAATCCGGGGATCGCGCCAGAGAGCGGCACTATAAGGCTTGGCAAATCGTAAATTCAGCTAGGGATGCGCCGGGTGACGCCGGGCGGCGCGACGCTCTGCAGGATCTAAATGCGGACGCCGTTTCCTTAGCGAACGCACCTCTCTCCAAAGCTTATCTGATAGCAATAAAATTGAAAAAGGTAAAACCTATAGGACCAGAAGTGAGGCCCGAGCTGATGCGTTCGACTACATTGAGAGGTTCTACAACGTCGCCTCTCGCCGCATAACATCGCTTATGTGAGCGCGCGTTGACGCATAAATCAGATCTGAGGCAGATAGATGGAGGCTTTGAAGATCAATTACTTTGCTTACGGATCAAACATGTTCACCGCCCGGCTCCGTTTCCGGGTTCCTATATGTGAGTTTGTGTCGATCGCGCGCCTGCCTCAGTATCAACTCCGCTTTCATAAAAGGCGTAGAGATGGGTCATCCAAGTGCGATGCGTTCTACACCGGCGAAGAGTTGGACACCTTATGGGGCGTCGTCTTCAATATCGCCACGTCCGAAAAGACGAAACTAGACCGAGTTGAGGGATTAGGCGGAGGCTACAACGCAGGCTCCGTTTCGGTGGTGACGCCTTCCGGAAAATATCTGGAGGCGGCAACATATCTCGCTGATAGTACGTCAATCGCGCAGGGTCTGACGCCATACACTTGGTACAAGGAGTTTGTGGACCGGGGCGCGTCCGAGCATGGCCTGCCGGAGGACTATGTCGCAGGAGCGATACGCCCGACGAAATCAATTCCGGATCCAAATCCTCAACGCGAGCGGGACGAGCGCGCCAAGCTGCGCTATTGATTCTAATAAGCTTGAAGTGGGCGACGAGAAATTGAGCAGGCATGGCTGATCGCAGGTGAAGAGCTGCGTTCGATGCTTCGTCGCCGCCTTGACGTGCTCGTTCATTGTCGGGGTGGGCTCGGCCGTGCCAGGAATGGCTGCGCGCCTGCTTGTCAAACTCGGAACGGAGCAAGAAGGCAATCGCCGTGATCCGCGAGGCTCGTCCCCGAGCGATTGAAACCCAGGATCAAATGGAGTTCGCCCTTGATCTCCGTCCCCAAGCCCCTGATTGTTGGAGCTGTCATGGACTGGTTCGAGCGGCTTACCGGGTTTCGCGAGCGGGACTACCACGAGACCCGCGACCGGCTTGCGGTTGATGGCGATCGGCTTCGCTCCCTAGTCAACGAAAAGAGCTATGGAATTGGAACGCTTGAGTTAGTCTCGCTCGAGACGCTGCGCCAGCGCGTCAATTCCCCCCGCCCAAAGCCCGGCAAGCTCAAGGTGAGCATCGTGACGGGCGATGTGCGCGCGATGCACAGGTCATCCGAGTGTGCCGGCGCACTCTTTCAGGTGGCATCGCAGTTCAACCTGTTAGAGATGGTATCACCTGAGATCACGCCAGAGGCCGGCGTCACCCGCTACGAACATGATCGGACCCAAGGGCCGGCGTGTGCAATCGCTGCAGGAGCGGCCACCATTTACCGCAACTATTTTGCACCGGTGGACACCGATCCGGTCAGACAAACGACCACCAGCTCGATGGATTGGCCGACCTCGGCGATGCATTGAGTGGCGTGCTCAAGCTGCCTGTGAGCAGCTTGTGGAAGATGCAAAACGGCTACGCGCCGGGTAATGAACGCGGGCTCGATGCCATCGCGAAGCATCTTGGCGCAAGCGACGACCGGGAGTTGAATCGCCTGCGTGGCAAGCTGCGTATCGGATTGCACCGCGACGTTGAAGTCACTGAATCCGGCCGACAGGTCGCAGACTGCCCTCGTGTCTCCCAAGCCTTCTGTTCGGCTCTCCCGGTCGCATACACCTCGATCGACGCTTGCCGCTGGGCGCTATTTGCTCGTCTCGTGCTCGAAGCAGCCTATGAAGCAACCATGCTGGCGGCCATCGACAAGGCGCGGAGCGGCGCGTCAAACGTCGTTCTTCTCACCCAACTTGGCGGAGGCGCCTTCGGCAATCGAGAGGAGTGGATCCATGACGCTGCCAAGCGCGCCCTGGAGTTGGTTTCCGACGCTAATCTGGACGTGCCCTTCGTAAAGCAGACCAAATGCCAGGACACTTAGTCGATGCTTTTTGCGATTGCGGCTTGGTTCGCCAATTGGATTGTAAACAAGCACCAGGCCGTTTCCGGTAAAGCGCTAATTAAGGCGTTTGATCGTGCTCTAGAGAAGCGGCAATGCTCGTTGGCACCGCCGGTTTCATCGCCGGTCGTTAATCTGCTTGAGTTACTTTGCTGCTTGCTGCTGCGGCGGCGGCTTGGGGAATGCGGTGAGCATGCGGATTTTCCACTGTCCGCCCGCACGACTATCAACTGCAGTCCAACGGACAAAGGGCTCCATGACGTGGAAAATCCGCGCCGCTGAGCTATGAGGTTGCCGTGCCTAAATCGGCTCGCGAACAGCTGACGTTGATCCGGATCTTCGAAGAACTGCGCGGTCGCGGCTATGATGGCGGTTACAGTCTCACTCGGTATGTCCGGCTATTGCCCATGCTTCGCATGCGAGCGATGTTCCGCATCAGCGGATATAGAGGGGCCCGACTGACGAAATAGGCCAAGCGGCAATTCTCAACTGACTTACAAAATCAATAGCTTTAAACAGCTTGCCGGGTGCTGGCTCGAAGCTGGAAGCGCGCAACCAGAGCCGCATCCTCGATAGTTGACCGAGGGTTTTCAGTACGGCGAACAAGATCAGCGTAATTCAGTTGTCGACCGACTTTCTCGGCACGAGAGATCTCATCTTTTAGAAGCCCGACAAGCCACTCTGGAATATCTAGAATGGAAGGTAGCCGGGAGTAGGCTTTGTAGCTTGCGTCGGCGTTCGCCGCGCCACGCATCACGGCCTCCAGGACTGCGGTGCCCTGTGCCTCTTCAAATTCAAACCCCTTCTCTTCGAGTACGAATCTCGCCAACTGGTATTTTTCTGGCGACAAATTCTCAAACCGAATGCACTGAACCTCGGGATCGCCGTAACGAGACCAACTCAGCCCCCAATATGATCGAAGGACCTGCACGCAAGCCCAAGGTGAGCTTGCTATGAGAGAGGTACCATTTGTCCAATACGGCAAAATTTCCGGTCGTTCAGCAGTCGCGTTGACAGCGGCCAACAATCCAGCTCGCATGAGCGGTGGAGCGTCAAATCGGATCGCATCTGGAATGGATTTTCCCAAGGCCCCGGCCAGCATCAGATGGAGGGCCTTCATGTCAGGCGCTTCCCGGCCGATTAGCTCAGCCAAGTTTTTCAGTACGATTTCACAATCTTTCTGAAGTTTTTCGTCTTTAGGGTTCTTCGCGAGCCGCCGCAATAGGAAGTGAGCCCCGACAATACCAAACAGCGGATTGTGATATTTGCCCAAAAGTAGATTGCTTAGGGTCATGTCGTCTGGACCCTCCCCACCGGTCGCAAGGTCGCCTAGCGCACGCTCATAGGCGTCGAGCAGCGCGTCAGATGGATCGAAGCCCAAACCCGCCCGTCGCATGAGGATGGTTGCTCGATCAATTTGCGGTTCTCCTTCATCGACCATGATGAAGACTTGCGTATCCCAGCCCTGTACGACAGGAAGCGGGAGTGTGATTGGCGGGCCACGATGAATGTAGTGCAAGAGCCAGGTGCCGGGCATGGCCTTTCGGAGCATCGAAGCTCCCCAAAGACCTCCATCACGATCGCCGTTAGGCGCTACAAGCGAAAGACGACCAGGCAACGGCTTTTTCAGAATGTCGGACCGAGTTCGAAGCAACAGGAAAATTGCCTGATCGCCAGCCTCCGGGCTCCAACTACTTTCGCTCACTGCTGGGTCAGTTACGTTCTCATGCTTGTCGAATGTGCTCGAAAGCGGCGCGGCGGAGCGCCGGCGCGGCAGTTCAAGTGTAACAACACTCTCTTTCCGAAGTACGAACTCCTTCTGCAAGACGCCGTCCCCGTGTTCGACGAGGATGCGATATTTTCCGCGAGGCTGCCTTGAGTTTAGCGATCCCCAACCTTGGGCTAATCTGTCACCACGCATCGAATAGAGGCTAATGTGGCCCGGTGTCGGCGGGGGCGTATCTTCACCGCCCCTGGGAGCGGTGCTGAGGTTCGTATTGGTTTTGATTGTTAGTTTGAAGAGAGGAGCATCCAACTTCCCTGGCGGCTTTGAGGGCTTTTTCACGGCTGCTGCGTTACCGAATAGGATCGCTCGCATCTGCTCGTTCGGAATATCTATTGGGAAACGCGGAACCTGCTTGCCTTCTGAGACGAGCGGGACCTTCTCCTCCAGCTTCCCTTTCAAATCAAATAGCGAAATCGGTCCCGCGGCCAAGATCTCTAACAACGCGCTCGTAAAGTAGCCGCGCAACTCGCCGTCGATCGGTCCCTCGTATCCTGCCTTGTACTTCTCCGCAGCGTGGGCGACGCCAAAATAGCGGCCTTCCAGCTCAGGCGATATGCACTCATGATAACTTCCGCGCCCTACAGGTGCGGCTTGCGAGACGCGACAGCAATCGAGAAAGAAGAAGCCCTCCCGAAACCCCATGCAGCCAACTGCTGTGTTGAGATAGCTCTCCGAATCCAGAGCAGCGCTTGGGCTCTTCAGCGACCAGTTCGGCAAACAGAGTGACGGCGCGTCGCCCTTTTGACCGATCCATATATGCCCGTGTCCCGCGAAATAGAAATAGAAGCGGCGCGGGCGAAGCGCTTTACTCTCGATTGCGTCGGCGATCCATTTAAGCTCCGCGTCTATTTTATCCTGCAGAGGGGAGAGTGGCTTCTCTCTTGAGGGCAGCAGACGCACGTGATCTCGCGGCAAGCCGCCGCCGTCCCCGGCGCGCAGCCAGCGAGCAAACGCCGCCGCATCCTTGGTCGCTCCTGGAAGAGTTTTCCTCTTGCCCGGCCAACTGGGATAGTGACCTATGCCGATGACGAGGGCGAAATCGTTCGGGGCATGGCTCATGCCGGTCCCCCAGAGCAAATAGCCGCTAGGCTAGCCAGTGTGTCTGGATCGTCGTCGAAGCCGCCATGCGACAGCGCAAGGGATCTCAACCCAACAGCGCTTCCTTTGACGGTCGGCGTACACACAAGGCGGTTTTCTGCTTTCAGCCAAGCACGCACATCATCGAACGCGACGCCTGCGGCGCTAGTTCGAGTGGTTAGATGCCTAGCGAGGCCGCAAATCGGCGCGCCGGCAACATCCTCCAGAACGCCAGAGATTAGGTAAAGTAACGAGCGGGAATAAACGAGCGGTACAAGCCCGTCTCGCTTCTCATAATCGTCGGTCATCGTGAACATGCGAAACCGCTCATAGCGTTGAGGGCGACGCGTGACCGAGTCAGCAAATAGATCAAGCCGCGCCGCAGGTGCAAGAAAGACGATGTTGCGGATTTTTAAAGGTCGCTGCTGGTCAGCCACGGTGTTCAGCATCTGGCAAATCGCGATGGTTCCTGCGCTGTGTCCGACGAGATCGATGCTGAAATCCTGGCTTGCGCTGTTGTACTGTTTCCAGCCGCCGCAGCAGATAACCACCTACGGTGTCTGCGTCCTGCCACATGGCATCGGCGGTCGATTTCATCTGGTCCCAGAGCTCTTTCCCAAGGTATGAGATATAAGCTGCGCGCAGGAGCTCCTCGACCACGGTCGGGAGAAAGTCGTGATTGGTGCGTGAACTGAAACGGCGCCGTATCGCGAAGACCAGTTTGACGACAAAAAGCGCGATGCTCGCCGCACCGAAACTCCGGCCGCCATCATCGGATTGCAATTCAGGCGCATCTTTCTGTATTGGGTCGGTGTCAACCAATTGGATCAGTTCCGGATCCCTCATAATGTCGATCTGCAAGCGTGCCTGCAGGTTTTTCAATTCTGCCGGCGCACCTGTGTCACCGGTACTGCGGCCGCGCGCGCCCTCGGCGAACTGTGCTCGGTCAAAGCGTCGCTCGAGTTCGGTGATGCCGGATTCGGTTGTCAGTAAGGCCTCAATTTCAGCGGGCTCAAGCGAACCGCCTTCAACTCCTCTGGCTCCGTCCAAGTCAATTTCCTCAGCGGCCTTGCTCAATGCCCACGCCAAGAGCTTGCGAAACAATTTGCTATTATGAAGAGCCCCTAGGCGTGCGGCGATGGTCTCACCTATGCCCGTCGCCCAGATGACGGTAATCGGTGTGACGCCCGACTGACTATAGGTCTGCGCCATGCGCTGGGCGATCTTAAGACCCAAAGTCTCATCGACAAGCCCGCCGTGGAAGTGGAGGATCAGTCGCGGGTTTGGGTGCCCATCCAGCTCGCTTTCGAGCGCCTCCAGATCGCTGGCGTCTGTGAGGAATTGTCCGGTGGGTTTGAAAGTACCGCTCGAACCAACCTTAATCCACGAGCCAAAAGGCATAAATTCCTCCCCGGCAACTCACGGTAGAGAGCTCAGTAACTTACACGAGGTCGTCTGAGAAGCCAACTCTCGGAAGAGTAACAGGAGACTTTTTTGAATGACCTTGAGCGTGCCTTCGCCTTCCGAACGCTGTGACTAGCAGTTGGGTGCCTGCACGGCAAAGTTCGATGAAATTCTCTGGCAGAAGCGTTGCACGCCAGTGACCAACCCAGACCAGCTTACCGGGCGCTACCGCCCTTTGCCTTGCCGAGAGCGCCCAATCGGGTGCACATAGGTTATACCCCAATTCTCGCCATTCCAGCACTCTAGAAAAAATCCCCCGGCACCCGACTGACGTGCCATGCCAGCAAACAACCCGGACACGAAGCGAGCAGGAGCGGCACCAATAACTTTCCTTGAGGCAGAACGCGCCTACATTCGTGCGCGCTTTTTACTGCGGGAGCGCCTGAATGAATGGCGACGACGCAAGATTTTGAAGTTTATTGCCGTTACCAAAAATCATCCCGCTTCGAACACATAAACTCCGGCGTTCAGGCCCTGAAGCTTCTGGGCTATCACGATCTCAACTGCGGTCCGGAGCGTCATCGTGCCCTGCCGATACAGTTCGACCATCTCCTCGGGATCAAAAGCCTCCAATATTCATTGCTCCATACAATGCCGTTTGCTAACTCAGGCGAGTTCGCCCATGCGTTTAATCCCGCAGGCGGTACATCGTGCTTCCGCAGGAAGGCGTTCAGCAGCCGCGTCAGCGCCCAAGCAAGGCCAATACCGATTATGCGGCAGGGCGAAGCGTCGAGCGGCCTCGTGTTCGACGGAACTGATGGCGGGTAGGCGGCGACATCGCCAAGTCGGTCTTTCAGGCCCACGGAGTGGATGCCGCTGGTCAGGTGGTCATCCGCCGCAGCTAAAGCGTCGCCACGTCCCGGCGTTCTTTGAGAAGCTGCCACCTTGCCTGATTGGCATTGGGCCTGCGCCTCGTCTCACTATTGGTCCCGCGAACTTCAGGCACTTGTCCACTCGGTGCGATTGATGCCGCCGGCTTACGTAAAGCCCTACGTCAAACGGCAGAAGAACGCTGCGGGAGCGGAAACGTCATTATGGATACGGCCATAGGCCGGCTTGCTGGTGGCGTGTCCCATCGCGTCGCGCAGTCGGCGCCGCACTAAGGTTTTCCGGTCGCTGTGGTCGATCGGCTTCGGCTTACTCATGGCAACGCTTTCCAGGACGTGATCAACCATATACCATTGCTAGACCAGCGCTGCCGTCGACGCCCCGAATGTCGCAGGGATGGTCCGGATAGCGGGTCCTACAAGTTGCACAACTTGTGAGGGGACCGCGCGACCGCACCTATTGAAGATATTTGGTGCGAGAAAATCCGTGGTTGCAGTTACAGGGGAGGCGGTGCGTCCTACTCAATGTTTGCCATGCCCCATAGCGACCAAGTTCCGCAGCGCAGCGAAATGACGCGATGTGCCACAACCGGCAGTGAGGGACTGCAACAAATCCTCGACGGCATCGGCCAGTACCGGACGCTCAGAAGTGTAAAGTTCGGCGTGTTCAGTGGTATTGTCAGATACTCGGCCTGCTCCAATTGAGCGGTGGCCGTCATCGAAGTAAGCCAAATTAGCGACGACGCCTGGCACACCTCGGCCCGGACCGTGCTCATGCTCACCCGGCGCGACCGTGATCGGGCCGGCTCTGGCGGAAAGTTACTCCCGACATGGAAGCCCAGGTTGTTGTTCCAGTTCGGTGGCGTTCCTGTTGCGGTTGGCCGCGGGGAGGTTCTTTGGATTGTTGTTCCAGGAATCGCCGCGGACGACACGAATGGGCCCCAAATTAGCGACGACGCCTGGCACACCTCGGCCCGGACCGTGCTCATGCTCACCCGGCGCGACCGTGATCGGGCCGGCTCTGGCGGAAAGTTACTCCCGACATGGAAGCCCAGGTTGTTGTTCCAGTTCGGTGGCGTTCCTGTTGCGGTTGGCCGCGGGGAGGTTCTTTGGATTGTTGTTCCAGGAATCGCCGCGGACGACACGAATGGGCCTCAAGGCATTGGCAGGATCAAACTGGCCGCGCTGGAAGATCGCATGGCGCAAGTGCCACATATCTGCATGTTCAGCGCGAGCAATCCCAAGCCCCCACGCGCGCATTGACATCGCCAAACCCGAATTATTGAGAATTGCTTTGACTACGGCGACGCGCGCGCAGTCTGCGGGCAGGCGCGCGCTACGCCCGCGCTCGATGTGCTTGCATCCGCCGCGGGACACGTGCAAGTTGGTGGCCTCAGCCGCTCATCGGCGCGGTGGGACCATGGTGCTCTTGCGCTTTATTTGGTTTCGGTACGCCGCCTACTGGGCGGCGCGGGCCGTTGGAGAAGCGCGGCGTTGGCTCTTCTCGGGGTGGCGCCCGCACGCGATCGGCTTGGCTGCGGTCGGCGGCGCTGGTATGCGGCTTGAGTACTACAAGCAAACCGGCACGTTCAACGCTTGGACATTCGTCACCTGGACATTCGTCGCCGAGGTGGCCGTAGTCTACGGCTTGCTCTGGCTGATCGTCCGCGCCTATCGCAGCCGCGGGCGCTTCGTCGTCCTCACCACGGTCAACCATGCCGGCAAAGACTTCGACAGCTTCGCCGCGGGACTTGCGGCGCATCTTGCCAACGATCTCGGCCTACTCAGCGAGCTTTACAAGACAATCGACGACGCCAATCCACCGCCCCAGATCGGCGAAAGGTTTTCCCCGCTGAAGGTCGGGGTCGACAATCCGGGCGACGCCTTGGCGAGTGTCGTCGGCGAAAAATCCGACGTGAAGCTTGGGCCTGTTAGCGTGTC
Organism: uncultured Alphaproteobacteria bacterium; assembly: GCA_963847045.1. Lineage (GTDB taxonomy): Bacteria > Pseudomonadota > Alphaproteobacteria > Rhizobiales > Xanthobacteraceae > Bradyrhizobium. The sequence goes on from CAWJYQ010000014.1 coordinate 184,334, forward strand.
GCTGCGGCCGCTCATTGCCGCTATCGAACGTTCAATTCCCAAACAACGGCTGTCGAGCAGCTTGCACCGGACCGGCAATCGCCTGACTCTGCTCGCCGACATTGCGGGCGCGGAAGGGAATTGGCGCGTCGAGGGCGATCTACCCGCTCATGCCTCTGTGGAGAATACGGCAAGCGTACTCCGTGAGATGGCGGAAGAGCTTGTCTACCGCGTGTTCACGACAAAAGTGCCGACCGGATCGAAGGAATGGGAGGCGGTCAAGTGGTTCAGCGAGGGCCTGCGCGCCTACCGCCGCACGCTGACCACGGACATGAACAGCAAAATCAATCTGCGCGAGGCCGAGCGTCATTTTTTCGAGGCGCTCAGGCTCGACAAAACTTTCGTGCGATGCAGTTACAACCTCGGCATTGTCTACCGCGACCGCCAAAAAACGGTAAAGGCAAGGGCGGCCTTCGAGCAAGCGATCGAAGACAATCCCGCACACGCCGATGCCGCCTATGCGCTGTCCGTGATTCATCGGGAAGCGGAGCGATGGCAGTTGGCGCTTGAATTTGCGGACCGGGCGATTGCGCACGCCCCGAGAGACGTGCGGGCGTGGACCATAAAGGGCGTCGTCTGGCAGCTGCTGCAAATGGAACAAATGGGGCGGGCAGAGCAAACGAAGCAAGTAGAACAAACAGAGCAAAAGGAGCAAAAAGCGAAAACCGAGCAAACGGAGGAATCAAAACAAGCGGAGCAAACAAATAGACTAAAGCTGAAGAACGAGGCCTCCCGGCGGTCGAGCCTCAAGTACCGCGAGACGGCCGCCGCCCTTGCCTGGCGCGACCTCTTCTACGCTGCATGGCGAGCGCGTCCGCTCGATGCGCCGCGGCAATCGATCGTGATATCGTTCCGCAATCTCGCTCGCGCGCATCTGGAACTTAACAATCCTAGGCGGGGCGTTCGGATTCTCCGCCAGGCGATTCGGCAGTGCCGGGACGCGGAGCTCTACTTTCAACTCGGCGAGGCATTGATGGCCCAGGAAGAGGTCAGTCGTGCGGACCTCGTAAGGGGATTGACAGCGTACCAGGCCGGCGTGCAATTCGCTCGGACAAGGCACGGCCGGGCGTACCTTCATGTCTGTGTCGCGGAAACGTCGGCGCTCCTAGAGGTACGCGAGGCCGAACAAAGTCTCCGCAATAGTCTTGTCGAACTGTTTATTCCGGGACACCAGAGTGGGAGAGCTATGACGGCCCGTCATACGGCTTTGCAAGCCTGTGACAAGGCGCTCGCTTCGCCGTCGATTTTCGGTTCGCCGCAGATGTTCGGTTTGCCGTCGGGCAAGGACTTACTATCGAAACTGCAAACAGTGTGTCGCAAATTGCAGGACGCGCATTGGTGCCGGGTTATCGAAAACATTGAGGAAACGGTTGATACGCTCGAGGGGAAGCTCGGCGAGACCGACTCGAAAAAGCTTGAGCGCATCACGCAAGCCAGAAAGAGCGCGCTGCGTATGTCCGAAGCGCCTGCAATGGTCCCAATAATCGCCTGGAAGCGCGCCTGTTTCTGCATCGAAATATCGAGATTGCTGCAAGACCAGCAGCATCGGCCGCACCCAGCAGGAAATTCGGAAATCGGAACGCCTCCTCCGCTGGGCAGTGTCTCGCCTGGAGACGCACTATCCCGCTGAGGATTGGTTGTTGGGCCTTGCCTACGAACGGCTCGCCCACGCAAAATGGCTCCAATCCAAATTCATCGATGAGCTTAAGTTCGCCGAAAAGGCAGTCGCGTTGGCTCCGTTCTCGGCCAGCAGGATAACGCAGTTGGGTTTGGCGCATTGGCGTTTGGCCAATTACGACCAGGCCGAGCAACAATTGCGGAGGAGCTTTGCGCGCGAGCCGTCTAATCCCATCACCCTCGAAAACATTGGTTACATGTTTTTTACGCGTGGGGAGGAATTGACCAATCGCGAGGATCAAAGGTCCGAGTACCGTAATGGGATCAGAACTTTGGGTCAGGCCATCGATCTCGTCGAAGACGACACACATCGAGCTCGGTTGCATTTTTGGAGCGCCGCGTTTCACAGCCATCTGATGGAATACAATTCGGCGAAGAAGCAATACCAGATGGCCAGGGCCTTGGGCCACTTTCCGAGCGAATGTTATCTGTACCTAGGGGAGAACGACATCGAGCAGGAGTTGTTCGAATCGGCGGAACGACATTTGCGCGACGCGCTTCGGGAGATTTTAAAGGTGAAGCGGACTGCGCTGCCAAAGGCACGACCGGATTCATCGACGAATTGGTGGCGGACGCCCCAAAAGTCCGCCAACGGCAACGACGTGCCGCCCGGCTATTTCCTGTTGATGGTGTGTCTCCAATTGGCGCTGGTCGCCGCCGAGCGCGGTCGCGACGTCGCGCGCGCGCGGCGAAAACTCGGCTTTGTCCATCGGCATCTGAAATTCCTCGGCAAGCCACAGCCGACGGCCGAACGTGATGAACTCCGCGACTTCGAGGACCGGCGCCTGGAGATTGCGGCTCGGTACGAGGATTATCTCGGTTGGATGTACCACCTCGACAACCAGCCTCGGCAGGCGCGCGAACATCTTGAAGCGTCGGTGAAAAAGCGTGCGGATTCGGAGAACCTCTACCACCTCGCGCGGGTCTATCTGGATCAGTCCGCGATGGATCGCGCAGAGGAGTGTTGTAGACGGGCAAGGGCGGCTGACATGCGGGGTGTGGACTCCACTCGCATCGCGAAAATCGAGGCGGAGGTAAGCCGTCGGTGAAACGCTGATGCCGAAAGCCCGAGGGCGGCTGTCGAAGGCGATCCGCGAGAGACATCGGATGCTGGAAACCGCTGAGAAAAATTCCATTACCATTAGGGGGGTAGGAGCTGGCAAGCGACATTTTGAGTGTCGCAAAATTAAGGAATCCAGTCCGCGTGTGTTTTTGGCGGCTAGTCTTAGTCTAACGCTTCCGCAGGACGCCGACGCAGTGGGTGCGTCGCAAAAATGCAAGACCGCTGACGGCGGGTATGCGTCATTCGCGACCGGCTTGAGCCAGCGGCAAGTCCGGGCATAGTCCGCTATGCCGCCGAAAGCGGAAGTGAGCTCACAGCATTGGGGCTGCGGTAGAGACCGCCTTCACGCGGACGCTGCAATCGGAGTATCCTGCCGCGATGCAACAGGAACGAACACGATGGCTGAGACCGCCACCATTGATCGCTCGTCCGTCGCCAAGCCTGTCTCTCGACGGCGATCCGCCAAGCCCGCGACCGTCAGCGCGTCGGCACTGGCGCAGCACCTCGATTGCAGCCGGACCTACATCGGCAAGCTCGAAGCCGAAGGCGTGCTGCATCGCGAGGGAAATGGCTTTCCGCTTGACCAGAGTCGGGTCGCCTACTTGCGGTTCTCGCGACGTGAACGGAAACAATCGCCGCGAAGCGAAGCGGACTCCGCGTTCGCAATGGCCAAGGCCGAATTGATCCAGCTTCGAATCCAGGAGCGCAAGCGGATCCTCGTCAGCGCAGAGGGTGTCGCTCACAAAATGGAAATCATGCTTGGTGTGTTTCTAACGGCCCTGTCTACTTTCGGGGCGCGCGTTGCCGGGCGGGATCTCGTAGCGCGTCGCATAATCGACCAGGAAGTTTTCAATTCGAGGACGGAAGTCTCGGCGATATTCTCCAAACTTGCGGATGAAGAGGAAGCGTCGAATGAAGAGAACGCGGACAGGTCTTGAATCAAGATGCGTGTATTGCCTGAAACCGGGCGTGGACCGAAATCCAGAACACCCTAAAGGCTACCGCTGTTGCGAAGATTGCCTCAGGGAGATGAAGCGAAGAATGTGGCTGCGCATTGCCGAGCTATTCAGGCCCGATGAAGATCTGCCGCGGCTTCACTGATCGGGCTCCAGGGTCAGCACCTCTCCTCAATCCCTGCGTCGAGCGCGCCCCTTGGCCATTGACTGCTCCGGTGCTTAAGTGCTTCCCAACGAATTCGGCGTGGTAGACGAGAGGCCTTTTATGAGCCGAGGCCCGGGACGTATTCAGCGAGTGATCACCGATCTGATCGCCGAGCCTGACGGCGCGTGGCTCACCCACCAGATCTGCCGGCCCGCCTATCCCGAGATGAAGGTCGCCAAGGTCCATCGCACCACCGTCAACCGCGCCCTGCGCAAAATGACCTTGCCGATGGCCTGGGGTGTGCGTGCGCTGTCGAACTGGCAGGGTGAGTATTGCCTTTACGACCGGTGCAGTCTGGTCGGCACCTTGCGCTGTGAGTACCTGGCCGCAGCCTCATGGCGGGATGAGTTCGAGGCCTGGAGGATGAATTTGGATCCGCGGCGTCTCGAAGAGATCGAGGCCAAGGTGGCCGCCGCTTGCCGCTACCGGGAAGCCTCGCCGGCCGAGCGGATCGAGATCGAGGAAGCCGCGCTCCGAGCCTGGGCTGAGCGGCTGGGCGGGAGGGCTCTTGAGGGGGCCTATTTCAAGGATGAGATCGCCAAGCTGCAAAGACGGCTGGCCGAACTCGTGCCGTAGACGGCCTCGCGCCGCCCGGGAAACGGCCCGCCCGTGCGATTTGCTGACCTGACCCCTGTCCTGGCACCAGCCTTGGCGGGAACCCGCTGGAAGGGACGTTATACGGACTCTGGCTTAGGCTTTCCCCACCGTATCAATAGGTTACATAGATCCTCATAGTCCCCTTGTGGGAGAAGGTGGCGCGAAGCGCCGGATGAGGGGTCGTATCCGCAGAAGAAAGAGAGAGTTATCGAGGGGAGAGAAACCCCTCACCCGGATTGCATCTTCGATGCAACATAGCCGAAGCTTCGCTTCGGCGTTCTCAGAACGGCCGCCGAAGGCGGCCTACGCCTCTCCCACAAGGGGAGAGGTGGACCGTGTGATCAGTGGCTGATCATCCAGGGGCGCGCGGTGGGAAAACCCTTGGCGCCGCTTCTGGTCTTGGTCATCAGCCGTGCCGGCTTTTTCTTGTCCGAGCAGCAGCCACAGCCCGGACCGTGCGAGGCTTTGTACTGATCGAGCGTCTTCGGCGCGTGCGCGCTGCGTTCATTGATCGCGATCGCCTTCTTCTTGTCCGAGGGCATGCAGAAGAAGTTCGGCGCGGTCAGGATCACGCGCGGCGATGAAGTTTCGCAGCGCGGACAGTCTTGCGGCTCGTCGCATTCCGCCATCGGCCGCATGTCGGTGAAAGGGCCGCAATCGTCACAGAGATATTCGTAAACGGGCATTTTGTTTCCTGCGCAAAAATCTTCGAACTAACTTCTTGTTTGCGCATGATCTTGTCGGAAAACCGGTGGCCACTTTTCCGGATCATGCGCTCCCGCTTTGGATGCGGGGCGGCCAAAACGGCGCCGTCCCGCATCCTTCGCGCAGGGATCACTTATCGGGCGATAGCGGCATCTGGATGTCGCCCTTGATGTGCTTGATCGGTCCTGCCGCCGACGGCATCACGTCGAAATCGAAGATTTCGGTCGGCAGCCACAGCGTGGCGCAGGCGTTGGGCACGTCGACGACGCCGGAGATATGACCCTGGCACGGCGCGGTGCCGAGGATCGAATAGGCCTGGGCGCCGGAATAGCCGAACTTCTTCAGATATTCGATCGCGTTCAGGCAGGCCATGCGATAGGCGATGTGGACGTCGAGATAGTGCTGCTTGCCGGCTTCGTCCACCGAGATGCCTTCGAAGATCAGGTAGTCCTTGTAGGCCGGCGTGATCGGCGACGGCTTGAAGATCGGATTGGTGATGCCGTATTTGGCGACGCCGTCCTTGATAACGTCGACCTTCAGATGCAGCCAGCCCGCCATTTCGATGGCGCCGCAGAAGGTGATCTCGCCGTCGCCCTGGCTGAAATGCAGGTCGCCCATCGAGAGTCCGCCGCCCGGCACATAGACCGGGAAGTAGATCTTCGAGCCGCGCGACAGATCCTTGATGTCGCAGTTGCCGCCATGCTCGCGCGGCGGCACGGTGCGCGCACCCTCGGCGGCGATCTTGGCCTTGACGTCGCCCTTTGCCTGCCCTGCATGGGTCGTCGGCGCAAACGGCGGATTGGCGAGACCGGGCACGCGGGTCGGGTTGGTAGCGATCAGCGCGGCCTCGCGCGCATTCCAGCTCGCCAGCATCTTCGGGTCGGGCAGACAGCCGATCAGGCCGGGATGGATCAGCCCCGCAAAGCTGACGCCGGGAACATGGCGCGACGACGTATAGAGGCCCTTGATGTCCCAGATCGACTTCTGCGCCAGCGGGAAGTGATCGGTCAAAAAGCCGCCGCCGTTCTTCTTGGAGAAGAAGCCGTTGAAACCCCAGAGGCTCTCCTTCAGAGGACCGACATCGAGCAGATCGACCACGAGCAAATCGCCGGGCTCGGCGCCCTTGACGCCGATCGGACCCGAGAGGAAATGCACGATCGACAGATCGATGTCGCGCACGTCGTCGGCGGAATCGTTGTTCTTGATGAAGCCGCCGGTCCAGTCGACGGTCTCGATGATGAAATCGTCGCCCGGCTTGACCCACGCCACGATCGGCACATCCGGATGCCAGCGGTTGTGAATCATGTCGTTCTCATAAGCCGACTTGCTAAGATCGACCTTGATCAGTGTCTCTGGCATCGATTTGTACTCCGATTTCATGGCATCGACTTTGAGCAGTGACTCTTGCATCGATAGCTCCCCTGGTTACAAAGTGAACTAGACGGACAGGTATTTCGAGATTTGCGCGGCATCGACGCTATCGCGCGGATCGTCGCGCACGATCTCGCCGTTCTCGATGACGAGCACGCGATCGGCGATGTCGAGCGCAAAGCTCAGGACCTGCTCGGAGACGACGATCGAAAGCCCCCGCTCGTCGCGGATGCGCTTCAAGGTGCGCGCCATGTCCTTGATGATCGAGGGTTGGATGCCTTCGGTCGGCTCGTCCAGCAGCAGCACTTTTGGCTTGGTCGCGAGCGCCCGCGCAATCGCGAGCTGCTGCTGCTGGCCGCCGGACAAATTGCCGCCGCGGCGACCCTTCATTTCCAGCAGGACCGGAAACAGTTCGTAGATATCCCCGGGCACTTCCGAATCGCCGGACACGACGAGCCCGGTCTCGATATTCTCCTTCACCGTCATGGTGGAGAAGATCATGCGGCCCTGCGGCACATAGGCGAGGCCCCTGGCGACGCGCTCATAGCTCTTGAGCGCCGACAGCTCGGTGCCGTCCATGGCGACCGAGCCGCTCTTCGCCGGCAGGATACCCATCAGCGATTTCATCAGCGTGGTCTTGCCCATGCCGTTGCGGCCCATGATCGCGACGATCTCGTTGGGCGCGACCGAGACATTGAGGCCGTGCAGCACTTCGCTCTGGCCGTAGGCGACGTGAAGGTCGGAGATTGCCAGCATGAGTGATCCTTATCCGTTGAGCAGGTCGCAAAAACAGGACACCGTCGTCCCGGACAAGCGAGCGCAGCGAGCGCCGATCCGGGACCCATAACCACAGGCCGTGGTCGTCCGCCGCGCTGGCCGCCCCAGTCCGGCGCAACAACGACGTCCTGGGGTTATGGGTCCCCGCCTTCGCGGGGACGACACCGAACTTGCGGATACGGTCTGTTCTGACCTCATCATGCTCAATGCCCCAGATAGACTTCGATGACCTTGGGGTCGTTCTTGACCTTTTCCATCGTGCCTTCCGACAGGATCTGGCCCTGGTGCAGCACCGTCACCTTGTGGGCGATGTCCTCGACGAATTTCATGTCGTGCTCGATCACAAGCACCGAGCGGTCCTTGATGATGCGGTTGAGCAATTCGGCGGTCTTGGCGCGCTCGGAGACGCTCATGCCGGCAACCGGCTCGTCGAGCATCAGGAGGTCCGGGTTCTGGATCAGCAGCATGCCGATCTCGAGCCATTGCTTCTGGCCGTGGCTGAGCAGCGCCGCATAGGTGTCGAGACGGTCCTTCAGGAAAATGATTTCCGCGATTTCCTCGATCCGCTCCTTCACCTCGGCATCGCGCTGGAAGGTGAGCGAGCCGAACACGGTGCGGCCGCGCGGGAATGAAATCTCCAGATTCTCAAGAACCGTGAGGTCCTCGAACACCGAGGGCGTCTGGAACTTGCGCCCGACGCCGGCCTGCACGATCTCGTTCTCGCGCATCTTCGTGAGCTCCTGGCCGCGGAACTGGATCGAGCCGGAGGTCGCTTTGGTCTTGCCGCAGATCAGGTCGAGCACCGTGGTCTTGCCGGCGCCGTTCGGGCCGATGATGACGCGGATCTCGTTCTCCTCGACATAGAGAGAGAGATCGTTGACCGCCTTGAAGCCGTCGAAGGAGACGGTGAGGCCGGAGACGGCGAGCAGGAAATCCTTGGGTTGATGACCGACGAGCATGATGTCCTCCTCACTCCGCGGGCGCGCCGTCGGCAACGGAGCTGCCGTTCCAACCCGACTTGCGCGATGACAAGAGCCGGTCGATATGCGGCTGCACGTAGTCCGCCCAGATTCCAGCGAGGCCATTCGGGAAGGCCAGCACCACGGCAATGAACAGCGCACCGAGACCGAACAGCCAGAGCTGCGGGAAGGATTCGGAGAGCGAGGTCTTGGCGAAATTGACCAAGAGCGTGCCGTAGACCGCGCCGAAGATCGACATGCGGCCGCCGACGGCGGTGTAGATCACCATTTCGATCGAGGGCACGATGCCGACAAAGGACGGCGACATGAAGCCGACTTCGAGGGTGAACAAGGCGCCGCCGATCGCGGCGAAGATCGCGGCCGCGCAGAACGCGAATATCTTGAAATTGGCGACGCTATAGCCGGAGAACCGCACGCGGTCCTCCTGCTCGCGCATCGCGACCAGGATGCGTCCGAGCTTGGTGAGGCGGACGAACTGCGCTGCGACGATACAGCCGAACAGCAGGACCACCTCGACGAAGTACAGAATCAGCTTGGCATGGTCGGTGCGGATGTCCCAGCCGTGCAGCGTGCGCAGGTCGGTGATGCCGTTGATGCCGCCGGTGTAGCCCTGCTGGCCGACGATCAGGATGGTGAGGATGGCGGCTATCGCTTGCGTGATGATCGCGAAATAGACGCCGCCGACCCGCCGCTTGAACATCGCGGCGCCGATGATGAAGGCGAAGATGCCTGGCACCAGGATGATTGCCGCCAGCGTGAATGGAAAACTGTGGAACGGCTTCCAGAACAGCGGCAGCGAGGTGATCTGATTCCAGTCCATGAAGTCGGGAATGCCCGGCGTCGACTGGATCTTGGTGTTTTCGACGCTGGAGGCCTCGAGCTTGAGGTACATCGCCATGCAGTAGCCGCCGAGGCCGAAGAACACGCCCTGCCCCAGGCTCAGGATGCCGCCATAGCCCCAGCACACCACCAGGCCGATCGCGACAAAGGCGTAGGTGAGATATTTGGCGACGAGGTTGAGACGGAAGATATCCAGCGTCAGCGGCAGGATGACGACGAGCAACAGCAGCAGCGAGATGAAGCCGATCAGTTCGGATCGATTGAAAAAGCGCGAGTTGATGATCATGACCGTGCTTTCTTGCCTCTCTACTTGCGGACCTTGAGCGCGAACAGTCCCTGCGGCCGCACCATCAGGATGGCGACGATAGCGAGGAGCGTGATGACCTTCGCCATCGACCCCGACAGGAAGAACTCCAGCGTCGATTGCGTCTGCGAGATCGAAAAGGCTGAAGCAATCGTGCCGAAGAGAGAAGCCGCGCCGCCGAACACGACGACCAGGAAGGTGTCGACGATGTAGAGCTGGCCGGCGGTCGGCCCGGTCGAGCCGATCATGGTGAAGGCCGAGCCCGCGATGCCGGCAATGCCGCAACCGAGGCCAAATGTGTAGCGGTCGACCTTTTCGGTGTTGATGCCGACGGCGCCTGCCATCACGCGGTTCTGCACCACCGCGCGCACCTGCTTGCCCCAATTCGACCAGAACAACACGTAGATGACGACAAGCGTGATCAGCGTGGTCAACGCCATCACGAACATGCCGTTGATCGGAATCTGGATCGAATCGGTCACTTGCCACGATCCCAACATCCACTCCGGCAGCTCGACGCCGACTTCACGCGCGCCGAACACCGAGCGGTAGGCCTGCTGCAGGATCAGGCTCAGGCCCCAGGTCGCGAGCAGCGTGTCGAGCGGGCGCTTGTAGAGATGCCGTATCAGCCCCCATTCCACCAGCATGCCCAGCGCACCTGACGCTATGAAGGCGAGTATCATCGCGAGGAAGAAGTAGCCGGGAAACAGCGACGGCAGATATTGCTGGAAGGCGTTCGACGTCATCCAGGTGACGTAGGCGCCAAGAATCATGAACTCGCCATGGGCCATGTTGATGACGCCCATCTGGCCGAAGATGATGGCAAGCCCCAGCGCCATCAGCACGTAGACCGAGAACAGGATCAGGCCGGCAAAACCCTGCATGGCCAGGATGGCGCCGAGATCGCCGAGCGAATAGTCACCAAACATGATCCGTTCTCCGTTGTCGGGTTGGGCCCGCGCCGCAAACGGATGGCGGCGCGGGTAATCCTGCGGCGTGGACGCGAGGTCCACGCGTTTGGCCTGGAAGGCGAGCGCGTCAGCCGACGCGCATCCTCACTGGTAGCCTTTGGGGAACGGATCCGGCTCGACGAGGTCGGCGGTCTCGTAGATCAGCTCGTACTGGCCGTCCGCCTTGGCGCGGCCGACGCGCGTCTTGGACCAGAGGTGATGGTTCTCGTGGATGCGGACGTAACCTTCCGGCGCACCCTTGAACTCGACACCTGGAGAAGCCGCCGCGATCTTGTCGATGTCGAAGCTGCCAGCTTTCTCCGCGGTCAACTTCCACAGCCACGGGCCGAGATAGGCGGCCTGGGTCACGTCGCCGATCACGGTCTTCTCGCCCCACATCTTCTTGAACGCGGGCACGAAGGCCTTGTTGTTGGGATTGTCGAGCGACTGGAAGTACTTCATGCAGGAATAGGCGCCCGCGATATTTTCACCGCCGATGCCGTCGATCTCGTCCTCGGTCACGGAGATGGTGAGCAGCGTCTGCTTCGACAGGTCGATGCCGGCCGCTTTCAGCTGCTTGTAGAACGCGACGTTGGAGCCGCCGACGATGATGGCGTAGATCACGTCGGGTTTTGTCAATTTGATCTTGTTGATGACCGAGTTGAATTGAGTTCGAGCCGAGCGGGAAGTATTCCTCGCCGACGACCTTGGCGCCCTGCAGATGGCCCTCGATGTGCTTGCGCGCGATCTTGTTCGAGGTGCGCGGCCAGATGTAGTCGGAGCCGAGCAGGTAGAAGCTCTTCGCGCCCTTGGTCTTGTTGACCCAATCGAGGCCCGCGATGATCTGCTGGGTCGCTTCCTGGCCGGTATAGATGACGTTCTTGGATTGCTCGAGGCCTTCATAGAAGGTCGGGTAATAGAGCATGCCGTTATATTGCTCGAACACCGGCAGCACCGCCTTGCGCGAGGCCGAGGTCCAGCAGCCCATCACGGCCGCGCATTTGTCGTTGACCAGAAGCTTCTTCGCCTTCTCGGCGAAGGTCGGCCAGTCGCTGGCGCCGTCTTCCTGGATGAACTTGATCTTGCGGCCGAGCACGCCGCCGGCGGCGTTGATCTGCTCGATGGCGAGTTTTTCGGCTTCCACCGACCCGGTTTCCGAGATCGCCATGGTGCCGGTGACGGAGTGAAGGATGCCGACCGTCACTTCAGTATCGGTAACCGCGAGACCCGTGGTGTTGACCGCGGAAGTTGCGGGCACGTCGGCGAAGGCCGGCCGCGGCAGCATGGAGATGGCCGGCAGTGCCGCCATTCCCATCAACAATTTGCGCCGAAGCGGCGACTTCAGGCCCCTTTTGATTTCGTCTGACATGAGCACCCCATCTGGTTCGAGGACACGCTTATTGGTCAGGCGAGGATTGCCTACTTTTGTGCAGTGCACAGATACGCAAGATCGCGTATATTGCACCGCAAAATAGCGACGTAGGTTTGGCCCGCGTCTTGCGAGGAGTCTTGGCGGATCGGTTTCGGGTCGGGAGTTGATAATTGTGGCAGGGCGGCAGCGGATAGACCGCGTCAGGCGCCAATATAATCAATGGGTTGCCAACCAGACGCTGGAAGATTACGCGCTGCGCTTCACCGCCAAGAGCGCGCGGCGATGGTCCGCCGCCCGCGTCGCCAACACTGCCCTTGGTGCCATCTCTTTTCTGGCCCTGGAAGCGATCGGCGGCACCATTACCCTTAACTATGGCGTCACCAACGCCACTGCCGCGATCCTGGTCGTCAGCGTCATCATTTTCGGCTGCGGCCTGCCGATTGCCTATCACGCCGCCAAATGCGGCATCGATATCGACCTGCTCACCCGCGGCGCCGGTTTTGGCTATATCGGCTCGACCATCACCTCGCTGATCTACGCGTCGTTCACCTTCATCTTTTTCGCGATCGAGGCGGTCATCCTCGCCTCCGCGCTCGAGATGTGCTTCGGCATTCCGCGCCCGATCGGCTATCTCATCAGCGCTGTCGTGATCATTCCGCTGGTGACGCACGGCATCACGCTGATCAGCCGCTTCCAGCTGTGGACGCAGCCGGCGTGGATCGTGCTGCACATATTGCCGTTCGCCGCGATCGCCTGGGCCAATCCGCATTCGTTTGCGGAGTGGACGAAATTCGCCGGCGAGCATGGCAATCCCGACGGCCATCTCGATCTCCTGATGTTCGGCGCGGCCGCTTCCGTGGTGTTCTCGCTGGTGGCGCAGATCGGCGAGCAGGTCGACTTCCTGCGCTTCCTGCCGCGCGACCGCCGCACCACGTCGCGAAGAGCCTGGTGGATCGCGATGCTTAACGCCGGCCCGGGCTGGATCGTGCTCGGCTCGCTGAAACTGCTGGCGGGCTCGTTTCTCGCCTATTTCGCGCTGATGCATGGCGTCTCGACCGAACATGCCGCAGAGCCCGCCAGCATGTATCTCGAAGCGTTCCGCTATGTGCTGTCGCAGCCGGATCTCGCGCTCGCCTTGACCGGAACCTTCGTCATCCTGTCGCAGCTCAAGATCAACGTCACCAACGCCTATGCCGGCTCGATCGCCTGGTCGAATTTCTTTTCGCGTCTGACCCACAGCCATCCCGGCCGCGTGGTGTGGCTGGTGTTCAACGTGCTGGTCGCCCTGCTGTTGATGGAGATCGGCGTCTACAAGGCGCTGGAGCAGACGCTCGCGCTCTACTCCAACGTCGCGATCGCCTGGGTCGGCGCGCTGGTCGCCGATCTCGTCGTCAACAAGCCGCTCGGCCTGCGCCCGCCGCATATGGAATTCAAGCGCGCGCATCTCTACGACATCAACCCCGTCGGCGTCGGCGCGATGACGATCGCGACCATCGTCTCGATTACCGCGTTCTATGGCGTGTTCGGGCCGACCGCGAAGGCGCTGTCGGCCTTCGTGGCGCTGACGGCGGCTTTTGTCACGGCGCCGCTGATCGCCTGGGCGACCGGCGGCAAGTTCTACATCGCGCGCAAGCCGAAAAAGAGCTGGCAGAACATCGAGGCGATCCAGTGCTGCATCTGCGAGCATACGTTCGAGCCTGAAGACACTACCTCCTGCCCAGCCTATGCCGGTCCGATCTGTTCGCTGTGCTGCTCGCTCGATGCGCGCTGCCACGATCTCTGCAAGCCGCATGCGCGAATCCAGGCGCAGGTGTCGGAGACGCTGGGCAAGCTGCTGCCGCAGCCGATCTACGCCAAGATCAATTCGCAGCTCGGGCATTATCTCGGCGTGTTCGCGGTCTCGGCCGGCCTTGTCGCGCTGACGCTCGGGCTGATCTATCTGGAGACATCCGCCGGCGCGCCGGCCGACAGGCTGCTCGTCTCCGACGTGCTGTGGAAGGTGTTCCTTGCGCTGGCGCTGATCATCGGCGTGGTGGCGTGGCTGTTCGTGCTGGCGCAGCAGAGCCGCCGCGCCGCGGAAGACGAGACGAGACGCCAGACCACGCTGCTGATCCAGGAAATCGACGCCCACAAGCGCACCGATGCCGAGTTGCAGCGCGCCAAGGAAGTGGCCGAGTCCGCCAACCTCGCCAAGAGCCGCTATGTGGTGGGCCTGAGCCACGAGCTGCGCTCGCCGCTGAATGCGATAAGCGGCTATGCGCAATTGCTGGAGCAGGATTCGTCGCTGCAGACCAAGCCGCGCGATCAGGTCCGCGTGGTCCGCCGCAGCGCCGATCATCTTTCCGGCCTGATCGACGGCATCCTGGATATTTCCAAGATCGAAGCGGGCCGGCTGTATCTCTCGCGCGACGAGGTGCGCCTCTCCGAATTCCTCGACCAGCTGGTCGGCATGTTCCGCCTGCAGGCCGCCGCCAAGGGCGTCGATTTCGTCTTCAAGCGGCCGGCCGTGCTCCCGCTCGTGGTCTATGCCGACGAGAAGCGGCTACGCCAGATCCTGATCAACCTGCTCTCGAACGCGATCAAGTTCACGCAAGTGGGCAGCGTGCAGTTCGTGGTGCATTACCGCAGCCCCGTCGCCGAATTCGAAGTCATCGACACCGGTCCTGGAATTCAGGCGGGCGATCTCGAACGCATCTTTGCCCCCTTCGAACGCGGCGCGCTCGGCGTTTCGCAGCCGCAGACCGGCACGGGCTTAGGCCTCACCATCAGCCGGCTGCTCGCGGGCGTGATGGGCGGCGACATCAAGGTGCCGAGCCGCGTCGGCGCCGGCAGCACCTTCAAGATGAAGATCCTGCTGTCGGAAGTCACCAACCCGACGCGGCATGCGCCGGTGGAAGCTCCCGTCTCCGGCTATCTCGGCGCGCGCAAGACGATTCTGGTCACCGACGACGATCCCGTGCAGCGCGACCTCCTGCGCGAGGTGCTGACCCCGCTCGGCTTTATCCTGCTCAGCGCGCCCGATGGACCCGCGTGTCTGACGCTGGCGCAGCATTGCCGGCCTGACCTGTTCCTGCTCGACATCTCGATGGCCGGCATGGACGGCTGGAAGGTGGCGGAGACGCTGCGCGCGAGCGGCCATCACCAGGCGCGCATCCTGATGGTTTCGGCCAGCGCGCTGGAGGCGCACGGCACGCCGTTGGCGCAAACCTACCACGACGGCTACCTGATGAAGCCGATCGACATTCCGCGCCTGCTGGAAACCATCCGCCAGCTCCTGAAGCTCGAATGGAAATACGACACCGATCAGGTCATCGTGCCGCGCTGGCAGCCGGAGACCGGCTCGCGGCCGCCGGTGAAACATGTGGAGGAGCTGATCGGCCTCGGCCAGATCGGCTATATCAAGGCGATCCGCGTCAAGCTCGACGAGATCGGCAGCGAATATCCTGAACATGCCGACTTCGTCTCGCAGATGCGCAGCCTGGTCGACCAATTCGACCTCGATCAATACATGGCAACCCTCAAGACGCTGCACGCGTATGATCACTGAGCCAAAAAAGCGCGACGTCGCTCTGGTCGTCGACAACTCGCCGGAGACGCTGCGGCTGCTCACCGACGCGCTCGACGGCGCCGGCATGACCGTGATGGTCGCGATGGACGGCGCGGCCGCGATGCGCATCGTCGACCAGATCACGCCCGACATCATCCTGCTCGATGCGGTCATGCCCGGCATGGACGGCTTCGAGACCTGCCGCCGGCTGAAGCGCGACGCGGGCTTGAGCAATGTGCCGGTCATCTTCATGACGGGGCTTGCGGAGACCGAGCACATCGTGCGCGGGCTGGAAGCGGGCGGCGTCGACTACGTCACCAAGCCGATCGTGATCGAGGAGATGCTGGCGCGGATCCGCGTGCATCTCGCGAACGCGCGGCTGACGCAGAGCGCGCGCGCCGCGCTCGACGTCTCCGGCCGCTTCCTGCTCGCGGTCAACCGCCAGGGCAAGATCATGTGGTCGACGCCGCAGGCGCAGAGGCTGCTGGCAGACAGTCTTTCGCCCGACGCCAGCGACGAGATGGTACTGCCGGAGCCGCTGCAACAATGGCTGGAGCAGGCGCAGAAGGGCAGTCGCGGATCGAAGACGCAGGCGGCTGCGTCATTCCCGGATCATCCGGAACTACGGCTCTATTACATGGGCAATGCCGGTCCGAACGAATTCCTGCTGCGGCTCGCCAAGGACACCAGCGCCAATCTGCCGGCGGAGTTTTCCAGCGAGCTGGGGCTGACCACGCGCGAGGGCGAGGTGCTGTCGTGGCTCTCCAAGGGCAAGACCAATCGCGACATCGCGCAGATTTTGGGGCTCAGCCCGCGTACCGTCGACAAGCATCTCGAGCAGATCTACGCCAAGCTCGGCGTCGAGAACCGCACCGCCGCGGCGGCGATAGCGGCGAATGCGGCAAGGAAGGATACGTAGCTCCTCCCTGTCGTCCCGGCCAAGCGAAGCGCGAGCCGGGACCCATAACCACAGGCTTACGTTATTGCATTCGCTGGGGCTCCAGCATTTTCAACAACAAGAGCCTGTGGTTATGGGTCCCCGCTTTCGCGGGGACGACAACGAGTGTGTGGTTCGGCTTTGCGATCAATCAACCATAAACAAACGCCTTGTCGTCGAGATCGATCTCCGGAAACTGGCGCTGCTCGGCCCAGTACTCCTGGCTGTGCTGCCATTCGGGCTTGTCGCCGCGCCTGGGCAGGCGATGCATGTCGCGCATCAGGTAGTTCGGATTGAAATTCTCGGGATCGATCCAGGACAACAGCGGCATGTTGTGGTCTTCCGGCCGCAGCGCCGGCACGACCTTGTGCACGCCCTTCTTTTTCATATGCGCCAAAAGCCGGCACACGAACTCCGCCACCAGATCGGTGCGCAGCGTCCAGCTCGCGCGGAAATAGCCGAACACCCAGGCCATGTTGGGAATGCCCGTGAACATCATGCCGCGATAGGTGACGGTTTCGGCGAAATCGAGCGGCTTGCCGTCGATCGCAAAGGCGATGTCGCCAAGGATATTGAGATTGAAGCCGGTGGCGGTGACGATGATGTCGGCGGGAAGCGTCTTCCCTGATTTCAGCAAGATTCCGTTCTCGACAAAACGCTCGATCTCGTCGGTGACGACGGAGGCCTTGCCGTCCTTGACAGTGTGGAAGAAGTCGGCGTCCGGCACGAAGGCGATGCGCTGCCGCCACGGCCGGTAGCGCGGCGTGAAATGGGTGGCGACGTCAAAGTCGGGACCGAGCACGGCGCTGATCTGGCCGATCAGCTCCTTCTTCACCTGCTCGGGCTCGGCGATGCAGCGGCGCGTGAAGGCATCCTGTTCGTAGACGATCTTGCGCCGCACGATCTCGTGGATCCATTCCTCCTCGACCTGCAGCTTCCGCAGTTCCTCGGCGATTTCGATCGCGTTGCGGCCGAGCCGGAAAAAGGTCGGCGAGCGCTGCAGCATGGTGACATGCGCGCATTGGTCGGCGATGTTGGGGATCAGGGTCGCGGCAGTGGCGCCGGAGCCGATCACCACCACCTGCTTGCCCTCGAGGACGAGGTCGTCCGGCCAGGTTTGCGGATGCACGATGCGGCCCTTGAAGTCGCTCATGCCCTCCCATTCCGGCGTGTAGCCTTCGGAATGGCGGTAATAGCCCTGGCACATCCACAAGAAGTTCGCCGATATCACGACCTTCTCGCCGCTATCGGTCTTCTCGGCCTCGATGGTCCAGAGATTCTCCTCGCTCGACCAGCTCGCCTTCAGGATCTTGTGCTTGTAGCAGATGTGCTTTTCGAGATCGTTCTCGGCGATCACCTCGCCCATGTAAGCGCGGATTTCCGCGGCTGTCGCGATCGGCGGCCCGACCCATGGCTTGAAGCTGTAGCCGAAAGTGTGGAGATCGGAATCGGAGCGGATACCCGGATATTTGTGCGTCCACCAGGTGCCGCCAAAGGTCTCCTGGGTTTCCAGGATCACGAAGCTCGTGCCGGGCATCTTTGTCCGCAGATGATAGGCGCTGCCGATGCCGGAAATGCCGGCGCCGACGATCAGCACGTCGAAATGTTCTGACGCTGGCGAGGCGGACGCAAAGGTCTTGCGGGCGGCTTCTACGTTCATGTTGCTTCAATTCCCTGGGGGTTGGCCAAGGGTGGCCTCAACCGGCCGCGCTGGTCAAGCGCCTGTTCACGCAAGGCTGCAAATCAAACAGCGTTTGATATTTCAGCGCATGATCCGGAAAAGTGGGCGCCGGTTTTCCGAAAAGATCATGCGCCCACAAAAACCTAGAGCGCAAATCCCCAATGCCGCGCGGTTTGCAAAATCCAGTCGCGGTAAAGCGTTAGCGGCGTGACGCCGGTCAGCCCGCCGCAGCCGGCGCTGCCGTTCGGCCCGGTCGACCAGGAGACTACGCCGATGATCGCGGGTCCCGACTGCTGATCCTCGAAGACCGGCGCGCCGGAATCACCGGTGCAGGCGCCAAGCCCCGCCTGTGTGCCCTGCCCCGCTGGATCGACCAGACGGATTTGCAAGGTACCGGGCTTGCCGTTCGCGACGAGCGCGGCGGTGCGAGTGATACCGGCGCTCTTGCCGTCGCCACGGATGGTGACGCCGATACCGGCGATGGTGAAGGAATTGCCGGCGGCGAGCGGCGGCTGCGGGGTGCCGAGCCGCGCCGGCGTTTTTCCTTTCGCCGGAATTTCCAGCCGCAGCAGCGCGACATCGGCGGTCGCGCGATGCGCCAGCATCTCCTGCATGTTGAAGCCGGGATGGCTGGCGATGGTCTTGACGTCCTGCAACTGCGGCTTCCGGTCGGCGTCGTACTGCACGATCTTGTAGTCGGCGCCGGGCGGCACGCAATGCGCAACCGTCAGCACCAGCGATGGCGCGATCAGGCTGCCGGTGCAGAAATTGCCGCGCGAACCTATGATGGTGACGACGGAACGGCTCACGCCATCGGCGGCCGGCGGCGCGCCGCCGACGATGGCGCCCGCCGGCGCGGAGACGAGCAGCGCCGCGGCTGCGGCTATCGCAGTCAGGAATTTCATGGACGCATGCCATAGCCCGCGCCGCGCTCAACGCCAAGCCACGACGGGCTGGCATCGGTCAGCCCAGCATGTTAGCCGGTTCCTCGTTCAGGTAACGGCGGCTTGAGGGTTTGATGCTCGAGGCAGTGATCTGGGATTTCGGCGGGGTATTGACCACCTCGCCGTTCGAGGCTTTTGCGCGGTTCGAGCGTGAGCGCGGACTGCCGGCGGACATCATCCGCCGCACTAATGCCGCCAATCATCTGGAAAACGCCTGGGCGAAGTTCGAGCGCGCCGAGGTCGATATCGAGACTTTTGACAAGCTGTTTGCCGCGGAGTCGCAGGCGCTCGGCGCGGAAGTCCGCGGCAGGGATGTGCTGCCGCTGCTGCAGGGTGACCTGCGTCCTGAGATGGTGGAAGCACTCAAGCGCATCAAGGCGAGCTGCAGGACCGGCTGCATCACCAACAACCTTCCGGCCAACGCCATGGGCAGCACTTCCGGCCGCACGCTTTACGTCGCCGAAGTCATGGTGCTGTTCGACCATGTGATCGAATCCGCCAAGATCGGGCTGCGCAAGCCCGATCCGCGCATCTACCAGATGATGATCGAGGCGCTGAAGGTGACCCCTGCAAACTGCGTGTATCTCGACGATCTCGGCGTCAACCTGAAGCCGGCGCGCGAGATGGGCATGACCACGATCAAGGTGACGAGCGCGCCGCAGGCGTTGACGGAGCTTGAGGCGGCGACGGGGCTGAAGCTGAGGTAGACCGCAAGTCGAACCGCAGGTTCTGTTCCTTCTCCCCTTGTGGGAGAAGGTGGCGCGAAGCGCCGGATGAGGGGTCTCCCTCCGCGCACTCAAGAGCCTGCGCCCACGGAGAGAAACCCCTTGTATCTGCACGGCCATGATTTGTGCGATGGAAGCGACTTAGCGCCTTGGCCGGTAGCCACCGGCCAAGGCGCGTGGCGATGTCGCCCGTTACCCCTCCGGCTACAACCGTGGGTGAGCTCTGGGATCTTCGCCATGTCACGCACGACCGAACAGTCGCTTGAGTTCCGATCGCATGGACAAGGCAGGTTACCGTGAAGAATACGATTTGTGGAGTGGACGTTTCGAAAGCCAAGCTCGATGTTTGTATCGAACCCGAGCATCGGCTTGCGAGCTTCAATAACGAAACGGCGGGCATTGCAGAACTGGCTGCGTTCTGCCGCGAGCACGCCGTGGAGCTGGTGGTGATGGAGGCCAGTGGCGGCTACGAGCGACGGGCATTCGTCGAGCTGTGGGAACAAGGCATCAGCTGTGCATTGACCAACCCTCGCAGTGTTCGCCGCTATGCCGAGGCGATGGGCATTCTGGAAAAAACCGACCGGATCGATGCCTGCGTCATTGCCCGCTTCGCCCACGCCAAGAACCTGGCTCCGACCCCGCTGCCGAGCCAAGCCCAGCAGCGCCTGAAGGCCCTGGTAGCAAGGCTCAGACAGGTCACCGACGACCTTACGGTCCAGAAGCAGCGCCGCGCCAGCATGCTCGATAACGCGGAGATGAAGGCGAGCGTTGATGAAGTGATCACTTTGCTGAAGCGACAATCCCGCAAGCTCGAGGGGGAGATCGCTTCCATGATCGACGACGATCCATTGTGGGCGAAACTTGCCGAGGCCTGGCGCGAGATGAAGGGTGTTGCCGGACGCACCGTGGCACGCCTTCATGCCGAACTGCCGGAGATCGGTCTGCTCTCCAACAAAGCCATTGCCAAGCTCGCCGGCCTCGCCCCGATCGCCAATGACAGCGGTAAGCGAAAGGGCAAGCGATCTACACGCGGCGGTCGCGCTGGCGTCCGCTCGATCCTCTTCCTCGTCGCGGCCACGGCGGCCCGCTACGATCGGAACCTCGGCGCGTTCCGCGCCAGACTGGTCGCTGCCGGCAAGGAAAAAATGGTCATTCGCATTGCCCTGGCCCGCAAGCTCCTCGTCATGCTCAACGCAAAAGCTCGCGAAACGCGTGCGCAGTACGCCAATGCAACTTGACAAACCAGATAGTCGCTCACCCGGATCGCATCTTCGATGCGATCCGACCTCTCCCCACAAGGGGAGAGGTGCACCGTCGATGCGGCTACTCCGCCGCGGTCGCGATCCGTTCGGGGAAGGCCGCCGACAGTGACGCGCGATCCGCCTTCAACACGCCGCGCTCGGTGATCAGCCCGGTCACCAGCCGCGCCGGCGTGACGTCGAAGGCGTAGTTCGCTACAGGCGAACCCTCCGGCACGATCCGCACCGTCTCGATGCGGCCATCCCGCGTGCGGCCGGTCATATGCGTGACCTCTTCGCCGCCGCGCTGCTCGATCGGGATCTGCGCGATGCCATCGGCCACGGCGAAATCGATGGTCGGCGACGGCAGCGCGACATAGAACGGCACGCCGTTATCATGGGCCGCGAGGGCCTTCAGATAAGTGCCGATCTTGTTGCAGACGTCGCCATTGGCGGCGACGCGGTCGGTGCCGACGATGGCGACGTCGACTTGGCCATGCTGCATCAGATGGCCGCCGGTGTTGTCGGGGATCACGGTATGCGCCACGCCGTGATGGCCGAGCTCCCAGGCGGTGAGCGAAGCGCCCTGATTGCGCGGGCGGGTCTCGTCGACCCAGACATGAACCTTGATGCCGCGGTCATGCGCCAGATAGATCGGTGCCGTCGCCGTGCCCCAGTCGACGGTCGCGAGCCAGCCGGCGTTGCAATGGGTCAGCACATTGACCGTCTCGACTTGCTTCTTCGCGGCGATCGCCTCGATCAGCGCCAGCCCGTTTTTCGCAATACCCTGGTTGATGGCGACGTCTTCTTCCGCAATGTCGTCGGCGCGAGCATAGGCGGCGTCGCTGCGCGCCGAGGGCGGCAACGGCTGCAGCATGCGGCGCATTTCGTCGAGCGCCCATTTCAGGTTGATCGCGGTCGGCCGCGTCGCGACCAGCATCTGATAGGCGCGATCGATCGCCGCATCCGACTTGTCGTCACGCATCGCCAACGCCATGCCATAGGCAGCGGTCGCGCCGATCAACGGCGCGCCGCGCACCAGCATGGATCTGATTGCTTCAGCCGCTTCGGCGCAATTGGTGAGCCGCGCAATGACGAATTCATGCGGCAGCCGGCGCTGGTCGATCGCGCCGACCGACCACCCGTCCGCCTCGCGCCAGAGGCTGCGGAAATGCTTGCCGTCGACCTTCATGGCACGCCCATCTCCGTTGCCGCCTTGATGCCAAGCACGCGCCCCGCCACCGCGTCGAGCTTCTTCAGGAGTTCCGGATCGCGCGCTTCGGGTGCCGTGATCAGCGCGGTATCGAGCGCACGATCCGAGCCGATCGGGCACGCTTCATGCTCGCGCGGAAAATCCTTGGCGAGCCGCGCCACCAGCGCCTTGGCCTTGTCGGCATTCGAACTCAGCACGCGGATGATGTCCTGCACCGTCACCGCGTCGTGGTCCGGATGCCAGCAATCGAAATCCGTCACCATCGCCACCGTAGCGTAGCAGATCTCCGCCTCCCGCGCGAGTTTCGCCTCGGGCATGTTGGTCATGCCTATCACGGAATAGCCAAGGTTCTTGTAGGTCATGCTCTCGGCTAGCGTCGAGAATTGCGGCCCCTCCATGCAGACATAGATGCCGCCCCGCGCGACCGCGATGCCTTCGGCTTCGGCGGCGGCGGCCAGATGAATGCGCAGCCGCGGCGAGACCGGATGCGCCATCGAGACATGGGCGACACAGCCCCTGCCGAAGAACGAGCTCTCGCGCTTGTGGGTGCGGTCGACGAATTGATCGACCAGCACGAAGGTGCCGGGCGGCAGCTCTTCCTTGAACGAGCCGCAGGCCGACAGCGAGATCAGGTCGGTGGCGCCGGCGCGCTTCAGCACATCTATATTGGCGCGGTAATTGATGTCCGAGGGCGAGAGCCGGTGGCCCTTGTCGTGCCGCGGCAGGAAGACGATAGGCAGGCCGGCGATGGTGCCGTGCCGCACCGGCGCCGAGGGCTCGCCCCAGGGACTTTTGATCGCCTCTTCGCTTGCGTTTTCGAGGCCCGGCAGGTCGTAAATGCCGGAGCCGCCGATGATGCCGAGAACCGCTTTTGTCATGCTCACTCCACTGACGAAGGAGGAGCTATGCCAGTTTTGAGGCGAATTTGGAACCGGGACGCCGCATATCCCTCCGCTGTCATGCCCCGCTTCCCGTCTCCGCCAAGGCTTCGACGCGGCTTTCGATCTCAGGGCGCGCCGAAGCTTTAGCGGAGGCGGCAAGCGGGGCATCCAGTACGCCGCGGCGTATCGGCTCACGCACTGACGTCTCTGGAATACTGAATCGCCCGCTTTCGCGGGCGATGACACCGGAATAATTGTTTGACGGCGCGTTACGCCGCCGCGCGGAGCTGGCCAGCGACCAGGCGCTCCAGCGTTTCGACCGACTGGAAATTTTCCGGCGTGATCTGATCCTGCGGGATCATGAAATCGAACTCTGCCTCGACGCCGAGCATCAGATTGACCATGTCCATCGAGGTCAGGCCGACATCAACCAGCCGCGTGTCGGGCGCGACATCGACCGCAATGGCGTTCTGTCCGAGGATCGATTTGACGAGACCCGTGATCCGGCTTTGAATGTCGTTTGTGGCGTGCATGCCAAAACCTTCCAGTCGCTTACGTTGATGCGCGATGCGCTCAGCCTGTCGCTTATCATATAGCGCGGCAATGTTGAAAAACTGCAGGATAGACTTGGCGTAGATCCTGCTTCTGATTTTAACGCTAACGCGACCGACGAAAAACGCACTTATCGACGCACGATGGGTTAACCGTCGCCTCTGAATCGAAGTCGTTTACCCTGAATTTCATCGACGCATTTGAATTAAATCCATAGCCTTGGATTTCACAGGGAACCGTCGGACGATCGATGCGGCATTGCGCAAGACACATGCGCGAGCGAACGCATCGGCAAACCCCGGAGCGCGTCGGCCATGAACATCCAGGAAGCAAGTTTTCGTATCAAGAAGGAGCACAGCGAGACCGCGCTGCTCGACCGCGGCCTTTCCTTCGCCGAGCGAATGACCACGGTAGCGGCCGCGGCTGCCGCCGATGCCGACGATGTCGATCAGAAGGCGCGTTTTCCGAAAGCCGCGATCGATGCGGCGCGCGAGCGGAAGCTTCTGGGCGCGCAGATCCCGGTCGAGTTCGGCGGCTTCGGCGCCTCGATCCACGACATCACCGAGATGTGCTATACGCTGGGCCGCGCCTGCTCGTCGGCCGCGATGATCTTTGCCATGCATCAGACCAAGGTCGCCTGCCTGGTGCGGCACGGCAGTGGCAGCAAATATCACGAGGCGCTGATGCGCCGCGTTGCCGCCGAGCAATTGCTGCTGGCGTCGTCGACGACGGAAGGAAACAACGGCGGCAATGTCCGCTCCTCCGCCGCCGCGGTCGAACACAATGACGCCGAGATTTCGCTGGTTCGCAACGCCACCGTGATCTCCTACGGCGCCGAAGCCGACGGCATCGTCACGATCGCCCGCCGCGCCGGCAACGCTGCCGCCGCCGACCAGGTGCTGATCGCCATCACAAAGGAAGATTATACGCTCGAGCGCAGCCTTGGCTGGGAGACGCTCGGCATGCGCGGCACATGCAGTGCGGGCTTTGAATTGAAAGTCAGAGCCCCGGCCGATCGCATCTTCCCAGAGGCCTATGAGAAGATTCACGCCCAGACCATGACGCCGGTCGCGCATCTCTGCTGGTCCTCGGTCTGGGCCGGCATTGCCGCGGCAGCCGTCGAGCGCGCGCAGCGTTTCATCCGCAAGGCCGCACGTGGCACGGGCGGCCAGATGCCGCCAGGCGCGGTGCATTTCACCGCGGCGAAAATGTCGCTGGCAAAACTGCGCGCCATCATCTCAGCCAATCTCGACAATTACGCCGCCCGCGAGCATGACGACCGCGCGCTGTCGGCCATCGACTTCCAGTCCTCGATCAACCTGCTCAAGGTCGAAGCCTCCGAGCTTGCGGTCGAGACGGTGATGAGCGCCATGCGCGCCTGCGGCCTTTCCGGCTATCGCAACGATGGCGAATTCACGGTCGGCCGGCTGCTGCGCGATGTTCTGTCGTCGCCCTTGATGATCAACAACGAACGCATCCTCTCCAACATCGCCACCGCGAGCCTGATGAGCGGCGTGCCCACTTCGCTCCGCGATTAAGAACAACGGCAAATACCGGAAAGACCAGCGATGAATGCTCCGATCAGAACCGAATCGCCCGCACTTGCGCCGCAATCGGCCGACCCGCTCGATCATCTCGCCGATCGGCTGTTCCACAAGATGGGCAGCGATGGCGTCTATGCCCGCACCGCGCTCTACGAGGACATCGTCGAGCGGCTTGGCGCGCTGATCACGCGCAACCGCGAGGCCAATACCGAGGTGATGCGCTTTCCGCCTGTCATGAACCGTGCGCAGCTGGAGAAATCCGGCTATCTGAAGAGCTTTCCGAACCTGCTCGGCTGCGTCTGCGGCCTGCACGGCACCGAGCGCGAGATCAACGCGGCGGTGAGCCGTTTCGATGCTGGGGGCGACTGGACCACGTCGCTGTCGCCGGCCGATCTCGTGCTGTCGCCGGCCGCCTGCTACCCCGTCTATCCGATCGCGGCCGCCCGCGGCCCGCTGCCCAGGGGCGGCCTTCGTTTCGACGTCGCCGCCGATTGCTTCCGCCGCGAGCCCTCGCGTCATCTCGACCGCCTGCAGTCGTTCCGGATGCGCGAATATGTCTGCATCGGAACGCCCGACGACGTCTCCGACTTCCGCGAGCGCTGGATGGTGAAGGCACAGGCGATCGCACGCGACCTCGGCCTCACCTTCCGCGTCGACTATGCCAGCGATCCCTTCTTCGGCCGCGTCGGCCAGATCAAGGCGGTGAGCCAGAAGCAGCAGTCGCTGAAATTCGAGCTGCTGGTGCCGCTGCGCTCGGAAGAGCAGCCGACCGCCTGCATGAGCTTCAACTATCACCGCGAGCATTTCGGCACGACCTGGGGCATCCAGGACGCCGATGGCGAGCCCGCCCATACCGGCTGCGTCGCCTTCGGCATGGACCGGCTCGCGGTCGCGATGTTCCACACCCATGGCACCGAGCTTGACGCCTGGCCGACGAAGGTCCGCGAATTGCTTAGGCTTTCCGCGCACGCGGCCGCTCATGGCGAGGGCTGGCGGTAACGCCGGCCCAAGCGATCAGAAGCCGTGAACGCGTCAAGACCACAAATCCGGTGCCGGGAAATCAGCGAGGGCGATCTCGAGCGCGTCGCTGACTTCCTGACGCGTGGCTTTGTCGGCCGCTCGCGCGACTACTGGATGCAGGGGTTGCGGCGCCAGGCGGCGCGCGAAGTGCCGCAGGGCTATCCGCGCTTCGGCTACATGCTCGATCACGGGGGGCTACCGGTTGGCGTGCTGCTCTTGCTCTACACGCTCCGCCCCCGCGACGGCGAGCTTGCGATCCACTGCAATTTGTCGAGCTGGTATGTCGAGCCGGCGTTTCGCAATTACGCGCCGATCCTGACCAAAATCGCGCAGCGCCACAACGAAGTCACCTATTTCAACATCAGCCCTGCGACCTGGACCTGGCCGATCATCGAAGCCCAGGGTTTTCGCGCTTACTGCAGGGGCCTGTTTTTCTCGTTCCCTCTGCTGGCGCGACCTGCGCGTGGCATGACAGTCGAAGCCGTCTCGGCCGACACAACCGGGATCGTTGGCCTGAAAGCGAACGATGTCGAGCTGCTGACGCGGCATGCGGCCTATGGCTGCCTCAGTCTGGTCTGCCGCACGGCGAACAAGGTCATGCCGTTCGTTCTGCTGCCGATGCGCATCCGCCGCGGCTGGATCTCTCCGCCCGCAATGCAGCTGATCTATTGCCGCGATGTCGCCGACTACGTCGCCTGCGCCGGTGCGATCGGACGGTTCCTGCTGTGGCAGGGCAAGGTTTCCGTGTTCCTCGATGCGAACGGCCCGGTGGAGCGACTTACCGGCTTCTACACCGAAAAACGTGGCCGCAAATTCTGCAAGGGCCCGCACCGGCCAAAGCTGGCTGACCTGAGCGATACCGAGCTGGTGTTGTACGGGCCGTAGTGATTCAATCGTCATTCCGGGGCGATGCAAAGCATCGAGCCCGGAATCTCGAGATTCCGGGTCTGGTCCTTCGGACCATCCCGGAATGACGGGCCAAAACCTGCCGTGCTGTATTTACGCGGCCAGCCTCACCGCGTGCGCAAAATCCCAGTAAAGCTTGCGCGCCCGCGTGTAGAAGCGGCCGGGCTGCAGCTGCCGGTCGTCGATCCGGATCACCGGCGCGACCTTGGCGAAATTGCCGGTGGAGAATA
Organism: uncultured Alphaproteobacteria bacterium; assembly: GCA_963847045.1. GTDB lineage: Bacteria > Pseudomonadota > Alphaproteobacteria > Rhizobiales > Xanthobacteraceae > Bradyrhizobium. The sequence continues at coordinate 211,588 of CAWJYQ010000014.1, forward strand.
TCTCGTCGGCGGTCTCAAAATCCTCATAGCGCAGCGTCTTTTCGATCACCGTGATCCCGTCGCCACGCAACAGATCGATCACCCGCTGCCGCGTGATGCCGTTGAGGAAGGTGCCGTTCGGCGCCGGTGTATAAGCGACGCCGTCCTTCGCCATGAACACGTTCGCATTGCCGAATTCGGCGACATTGCCGAGCATGTCGAGCATGAGGCAGTTGTTGAAGCCGCGCGAAGCCGCCTCGATCAGCGCGCGCGAATTGTTGGGATAGAGGCAGGCGGCCTTGGCATCGACTGGCGCGCATTCGGCCGTAGGCCTTCGGAACGGCGACAGCGTGATCGCATCGCCGGTCGGCTGCGGCATCGGCGCCTCGTAGATGCACAGGCACCCGTTGGTGGTATCGGGGTCGAACAGCACGCCGCCGCCGCTGCCGTGCTGCGCCCAGTACATCGGGCGGATGTAGAGCTCGGCATTGGGCGCAAAGCGCGCGATGCCTTCGCGCGCAAGCCCCATCCAGGTCCCGGTGTCGACCACCGGCTTCGAAAATTGGTGGCGGACCAGTTGACCCGCGCGCAGTGCCGGTCGAGATCGGGCGAGACGCCCTCAAAGGCGCGCGCACCGTCGAACACGGCCGAGCCGAGCCAGGCGGCGTGCGTGCGCGGCCCCATGATCGGCGCATTGCCCTCGTGCCACTCCCCTTCGAAGAAGGTCCAGGTCTGCGAATAGCTGACGGGCTTTGCGATATGGGCCATGTCTGTCATCCCTGCGTCGGCATGTATCCAGCCGCGCATGATTGTCCCAATTCCTTAATCGATTTCATCCTAAGCCGGCACGACCGCCAGTTCACCGGAGATCGGTCGCCATGGTAAGCTCGCTTGGTTAACCGGAACCCGTGATGCCGCTCGACCCCACCGCCAAACGATTTCTGACCATGATGGCTGTCGCCGCCCCGACCGAGCGCGCGCGGCCGAGCACGGCCGAGCGGCGCCAGTCGCTGGCCAAGCTGATGCAGTTCGCCCGTGCCGAGGCGGCCGATGTGACGGTGACCGACGGCGCGATGCCGGGACCCGCCGGCGAGATTCCCTATCGCCTCTATGCGCCCGCGGGCGATGACACTGAATTTTTGCCCGGCTTCATCTTCTTCCATGGCGGCGGCATGGTGGCCGGCAGCATCCAGACCCATGACCGCGTCGCGGCAACGCTCGCTGACATGAGCGGCTGCCGGCTGGTCTCGGTCGATTATCGGCTCGCGCCCGAACACAAATTTCCGGCCGCGGTGGAAGACGCGATCGCCGCCACCGAATTCGTCGCGCGCAATGCGGCCTCGCTCGGCATTGATGCAGAAAGGCTTGTGGTTGGCGGGGATTCCGCAGGCGCCACACTCGCCGCCGTGGTCTGCCAGCATGCCCTGCGCCACGCGGGGCCCGTGATTTCGGCGCAATGCCTGATCTGTCCGGTGCTTGATTTCGAGGAAACTTCACCGTCGCGCGAAGCGTTTGCCGAGGACCATCTGATTGGCCGCGCGATGCTTCAAGCCGATCTCGCCGATTATTTGCCTGAAGGCGCTGATACTGCCGATGTCAGGATCTCGCCGCTGCGCGCGTTGAATGTGAAAGGCCTGCCTGCCGCAATCATCCACACCGCCGAGTACGATCCGATGCGCGATGAAGGCAACGCTTACGCGCGCAAGCTGCTCGCGGCGGGCGTTGCGGTCGAGCACGTCTGCCACGACGGCATGATCCATAATTTTCACGCCATGGGCGTCGTGTTGCCGCAGGCACGGCTGGTGCTTTCACAGATCGGTGAGCAGGTTCGGCGCGCCGTCGGCGCGTGATTGTCGTTTGAGTCAAATTTTAATTAACAGGCCGGATTTCATTAGGGTTATTTCATCAATCTTGCCGCGAATTATTGCTCACTTCACCCCTCGCATCTAATCAACGGGAGGCACAAAAACGCATTCGAAAAACGGCGATTGCGCTACCTTTCGGAGGTCGACGATGCGCAACGAAACGATCGCAATTCACGCCGGCTACGAGCCCGATCCGACCACCAAATCCGTCGCCGTTCCGATCTACCAGACCGTCGCCTATGCGTTTGACAGCGCCGACCACGGCGCCGCGCTCTTCAATCTCGAAGCCGATGGTTTCCGTTACAGCCGCATCGCCAATCCCACGACATCCGTGCTGGAAAAACGCGTCGCCGAACTCGAGGGCGGCGCCGGCGCGCTTGCGGTTGCGACCGGCCAGGCCGCGCTGCATTTCGCATTCGTCAATCTCGCCGATGGCGGCGGCAACATCGTCTCCGTGCCGCAGCTCTACGGCACGACCCATACGCTGCTCGGCCATGTGCTGCCGCGCCAGGGCATTACCGGACGTTTCGCCGACAGCGACCAACCGGACGCGATCGAAAAACTGATCGATGAAAATACCAAGGCGGTGTTCGCGGAGACCATCGGCAATCCCGCCGGCAACATCTGCGACATCGAGGCGCTGGCGAAGGTAGCGCATCGCCATGGCGTGCCGCTGATCGTCGACAACACGGTCGCTACCCCAATCCTGCTGAAGCCGTTCGATTACGGCGCCGACATTTCCGTGCACTCGCTGACGAAATTCCTGGGCGGCCACGGCACCACGCTGGGCGGCGCCATCGTCGACTCCGGCCGCTTCCCCTGGAAGGATCACGCCGACCGCTTCCCCGCCTTCAACCATCCGGACGCATCCTATCACGGCCTCGTCTACGCCGACCGCTTCGGGCCGAAGGCCTATATCGAGCGCGCGCGCAGCGTCTATCAGCGCACCATGGGCTCGGTGCTGTCGCCGTTCAACGCCTTCATGCTGCTTCAGGGCATCGAGACCGTGGCGCTGCGCATCGAGCGCCATGTCGAGAACGCGCGCAAGGTCGCGGAATTTTTGCGCAACGACCCGCGCGTCGCCTGGGTCAACTATGCCGGCTTCCCGGACAGCCCCTATTATGCGCTGGCGCAGAAGTACCTCGACGGCAACTCGTCGTCGCTGTTCACCTTCGGCATCAAGGGCGGCATGGAAGCCGGCAAGAGCTTCTATGATCAGCTGAAGCTGATCACGCGGCTGGTCAATATCGGCGACGCCAAGTCGCTCGCCTGCCATCCCGCCTCGACCACGCATCGCCAGATGTCGGCGGAGCAGCAGCGCATGGCCGGCGTGCTGCCGGAAACGATTCGTCTGTCGATCGGCATCGAGCATATCAGTGACATCATCGAGGACCTCGATCAGGCGCTGGCTGCGGCCTGCGCGCGTCCCTCGCTTCAGGCGGCGGAATAAGCCTAAGAGACCGCACATGGCGCTTCCGTTCGACAAGCAGCGGGCGATCCCAAGAGCGATCCCAAGAGCAATCCCAAGAGCAATCCCAGGACCAATACCAAGTCCCGCGCTGGCGCCGGCCGAGAGCGAGTTCGAGCGCGCCGGGGAGAGCGGGCTGACGATCGCGCTCATCAACAACATGCCCGACAGCGCGCTGAAGGCGACCGAGCGGCAGTTCATGCGGCTGCTCCAGGGCGCCGCCGGCAAGAGGCGCATCCGCTTTCATTGCTTCTCGCTGCCGTCGGTCGCCCGCTCGAAGCAGGCCAAAGAGCATATCGACAAGGATTACACCGATATCACCGAGCTTGACCGGCTGCAGATCGACGGCCTGATCGTCACCGGCGCCGAGCCGATCGCGCCCACGCTGCCGGAAGAGCGCCACTGGCGCGAATTCACCGGCCTTATCGACTGGGCGAAGACCAACACGCGCTCGGCCATCTGGTCGTGCCTGGCCGCCCATGCCGCCGTTTTGCATCTCGACGGCGTCGAACGGCAGCGGCTGGCGCAAAAATGCTCCGGCGTCTATGACTGCGCCAGGGTAGAACATGACTGGCTGACCAGTGATCTGCCTGGTTCGGTGAAAATCTCGCATTCGCGCCTCAACGAGGTGCGCGAGAGCGATCTCGCGGCATCCGGATATCGGATCCTGACCCGCTCGGCGGAAGCCGGCGTCGATATCTTCGCCCGCGACCTCGAAAGCCGCTTCGTCTTCTTCCAGGGCCACCCCGAATATGACGACCACTCGCTGCAGCGGGAATATATGCGCGACATCGCGCGCTTCCTTTCGGGCGAGCGCAAGGAGTATCCGGCAATCCCCGTCGCCTATTTCGATGCCGCGACCGAAGAGATTCTTGCGAACTTCGAGCAGCACGCGCGCAGGGAATGCAGGCCGGAGATCGCCGCCGAACTCCCCGGCCTGACGCTCCGTCCCGACGTGCCAGCCGGTGGGGCTGCGACGACGATGTTCCGGAACTGGCTCGACTTCCTCAGCGCGGATGCGCGCGCGCTTTCGTCCGAAACAATTCGAAAGTGACAGTCAACATGCGCAGCCAATGGTCAGCGTTGCAGGCGCGTGTCTCCAATCGCCTCTGCCGGCATCTCTTGGCAACGCCGCTTGCCCTGTCCGGCAAGGATCCGATGGTGAGTTTCACCTTCGACGACGTGCCGGAAAGCGCAGCCAGCGTCGGCGCGCCGATGCTGGAGGAATATGGCGGGCGCGGCACCTTCTATGTTGCCGGCGGCCTGCTCAACCAATGGTCCGGTCACTGGAACGGCGCTGATGCAGACGACATCATCGGCCTCCACAGCAAGGGCCATGAGATCGCCTGCCACACATTTTCACACCGGCGGGCCACCGATCTCGATGAAGCGACCACGGCGGAGGAGATCGAGCTGAACCGTCGCTTCCTCGAAGGGCTCGACTCCTCGATCAAGCTGGAAAATTTCGCTTACCCCTACGGACAGGCTTCGATCTCGCGCAAGGGCCAGCTCGCCAACAATTTTCGTTCTTCGCGCGGTATCTTGCCCGGCGTCAACCGCGGCAGCGTCGACCTGCACTTCCTGCGCGCGACGCCGCTGATCAATGATCACATCGTCGAGGACGGCATTGAGCGTGTCTTCGACGAAGCGCTCGAGAGCGGCGGCTGGCTGATTTTTTATGGCCATGATGTCATGGCAACGCCGAGCCCCTACGGCTGCACCCCAAAGCTCATGCGTCATGCGCTGAGGGCCGCGGAAAAACGGAAGCTGCCGATCGTTAGCGTTGCGGAAGCGTTGTGCCGCGCGGAAGCCTAGCCGCTACGCGCGGCCGCCGCTCGGCGGCGCGCCGACATAGCCCATGAACAGGATCAGGCCGTTCTTCTCGTCGCGCAGCGCGAACACGAACGGCTTGTCGACGATCATCTGGATATGATCCGGCGCCCCTAACCCGCGCGTGGTCAGCACGGCGGTGGCGGCCGCGCCCTCGGTGCCTTCCTCGTTGACGCGCAATTCCACCTTCTGGACGATGCGCGCGATCTGCAGCGGCTCGTCGGAAAATCCTTCCAGCGCATCGGCCGTGCCGCGCGCGGCCTTCAGTCCGAAGGCGTCCAGCGGCGGCAGCAATTCTCCCGCTGACGACAGCGACAATTTCGGCAGGCCGATCTCGCCGTTCTGCGCGGCAAATCCCTTGCCGTCGAGCCAGCCTGCCACGGGCGCAAAATCCTGCGCAGGCGCAGGCGCGGATTTGGTGGTGGCCACCACCAGCCTGAAATTCTCGTTGGCGTAAGGAAGCTCGGCGGCGATAAAGCGGTCGTCCTGGCGGAAGCGGAATTTCGCGATCCTGGAATGCATCATCTGCGCGTCCACCGGTTTGCCGGAGCTGGTCTGGAACTGCTCCACCTTGGTGCGCGACGGCTCAAAGGGCGTCTGCCACTTGTCCTTGAAATAGAGCGCGTTCACGGCAACGAGGCCGAGCGTCTCCGGCGCCTCGCCGATGATTTCCGGAATCAGCTCATGCGTCTTCTGCTTGACCCAGCCGTTGATGCGGTCGATCACCTTGCTGTCGGCGAGATTGTCGACCAGCACGTCGGCGCCGGCGCCGGAAAGGCCGTACATCGCGAGCTGCTTCGGCCTGACCACGCGGTCGAAGGCGATCAGGTTCGCGAGCACCAGCGGGCCGTCCTTGCTGCTTTGTCCGATCAGGGTGGAAACGCCGATCCGCAAGGCAGCGAGATCCTTGCTGGTCTGGCGTCGCGCCGCGCGCCTGAAACCGAGTGCCTGATGAATGGCCGCATGCATCCGGTTGCTGCCGCCGAGGTCGACGAACGACAAGATCGCGGCGAGACTCGCCGGCGAGACGACGACATTGCCGCTGCCTTGCCTGGCAGCAGGGTCTTTCCGGCCGGCGAGGTAGCGGATCAGGAGCTCGCCCAGCCGCAATTGCGACGCGAGCAGGCTACTGCCTTCGACGACGGTCTTGTCGTCGCTCATCAGGACATCCGCCAGCGACGCGCTGCTGATCAGGCCGAGCAACACACCCAGGCCGCCCTGCAGCAGCTGCCTTCGTTCAATCGACATCGGATTCATGGATTCGCGCCCTCCGGCTTGGCGCTTTTGCGCATGGATGCAGATGCATTCACCATGGTACCGTAGTGGAACGGTGTGATTCAAATCACGGTGCCATGGCCGAACGCGGTCATTCGACATATATTGGTCGCGACGATCGACCCGCCGGTTCTGAAAAATCTCCCCACGCAGACCATCAAAGCAATGTCCGTTCCAGCCAGCGCGCCCACTCCAAAGGCCGGAGCCGACACGCCCGACGCGCTCTCCCTGCTCCATTCCGTGTTCGGCCTGCCCGCCTTCCGCGGCGCGCAAGAGGAGATCATCGATCATGTCGCCAAGGGCGGCAATTGCCTGGTGCTGATGCCGACCGGCGGCGGCAAGTCGATGTGCTACCAACTGCCGGCGCTGTTGCGCGAGGGTTGCGGCATCGTCGTCTCGCCGCTGATCGCGCTGATGCGCGACCAGGTCGCGGGCCTGATCGAGGCCGGCGTCAACGCCGCGGCGCTGAACTCGGCGCTGACGGCGCAGGAGGCGTCCGAGGTCGAGCGGCGGCTGATCGCGGGCGATCTTGACCTGCTCTATGTGGCGCCCGAGCGGCTGGTCACGCCGCGCTGTCTTTCACTGCTCGCGCAAGCCAAGATCTCGCTGTTTGCCATCGACGAAGCGCATTGCGTCTCGCAATGGGGCCACGACTTCCGCCCCGAATATGTCGCCTTGTCGGTGATTGCCGAGCGGTTTCCTCTCATTCCCAGGATCGCGCTGACCGCGACCGCCGACGAGCTGACACGCAAGGAGATCGTCGAGCGGCTGCAGCTAAACGGCGCGCCGCAATTCGTCTCGAGCTTCGACCGGCCGAACATCCGCTACGAAATCGTCGACAAGCGCAATTCAGTGACACAGCTCAAGGAGTTCATCGCCGAGCGCCATGCGGGACAAGCCGGGATCGTCTACTGCCTCTCCCGCAACCGGGTGGAAGAGGTCGCCGCCGCACTGAACGATGCCGGAATTGATGCCCTGCCCTATCACGCGGGCCTGCAGGGCAGCGTTCGCTCGCGCAACCAGGATCGCTTCATCAACGAGGACGGCATCGTCATCGTGGCGACGATCGCGTTCGGCATGGGCATCGACAAGCCCGATGTGCGCTTTGTCGTGCATCTCGATTTGCCCAAGAGCATCGAGGCCTATTACCAGGAGACGGGACGCGCCGGGCGCGACGGCAATCCGTCCACCGCCTGGATGGCCTATGGCCTGTCCGACATCGTGCAGCAGCGGCGCATGATCGACAATTCGGAGGCGTCCGACGCCTTCAAGCGGGTGTCGATTGGCAAGCTGGATGCGCTGGTAGGGCTGGCGGAAACCGCGCATTGCCGGCGCAGCCGACTGCTGACCTATTTCGGCGAGATTCTGAAGGGCGACAATTGCGGCAATTGCGACAATTGCATCGCACCGCCGCGCCTGCGCGACGGCAAGATCATCGCGCAGAAACTGTTGTCCTGCGCCTATCGCACTGGGCAGCGCTTTGGCGCTATGCATCTGATCGACGTGCTGGTCGGACGGCTGACCGAGCGCGTGACGCAATTCGGGCACGACAAGCTCTCGGTGTTCGGCATCGGCCGCGAGCTCAACGAGAAACAATGGCGAACGGTGATCCGGCAGTTGATTGCGATGGGCCATCTTCGCTCCGACAGCGAAGCCTTCGGCGCGTTGAAGCTGACGGAGAGCGCGCGCGGCGTGCTGAAAGGCGAGACCGAGGTGATGCTGCGTGAAGAGGCGCCGGGCACGCGCCTCCGCGCCAGCCGCGCCAAATCGCGCCGCGGCGATCTTGCGCCGTCACCCGCCAGCCCACAAGGCGATGTCGATCCCGAGTTGCGCACGCGCCTGCGGACTTGGCGCTCCGAGGTCGCGCGCGAGCGCGGCGTACCGGCCTATGTCGTGCTGCACAATTCGACCATCGACGGCATCGTACGGGCATGGCCGACGACGCTCGACGAGCTCCGCGGCGTGCCGGGTATCGGCGACAAGAAGCTCGAGCATTATGGCGAGGAGCTGTTGCGGCTGGTAAGGGCGCGGGACTCAACATAGGATTTTTGCGCCGCGCGCTCTCCGCGTCGTCGTCCCGGACAAGCGAGCGCCAGCGAGCGCGATCCGGGACGACAGCTATGGTTGCGTCCGCGGCTCTCCTTGGTCACCCGTTCCGGAACGCATAGGCATAGCCGTTGATCGCCGGCGCGCCGCCGAGATGGGCGTAGAGCACTTTCGAGCCCACCGGAAAATATCCCTTTTGCGCGAGGTCGATCAGGCCCTGCATCGACTTCCCCTCATAGACGGGGTCGGTGATCATGCCCTCCAGCCGTGCGCAGAGGCGGATGGCTTGCTTGGTTTCCTCCGACGGCACGCCATAGGAGGGATATGCGTAATCCTCGATCAGCACGACATCGTCAGCGACGATCTCCTGGCCGAGCTCGACCAGCCTTGCGGTGTCTTGCGCGATCGAGAGCACCTGCGCCTTGGTCTGATCAGGCGTGAACGACGCATCGATGCCGATCACCCTGCGCGCGCGGCCATCCCTGGCGAAGCCGACCAGCATGCCGGCATGGGTCGAGCCGGTGACGGTGCAGACGATGATGTAGTCGAAGGCAAAGCCGAGCTGCTTCTCCTGCGCGCGCACTTCTTCGGCAAAGCCGACATAGCCGAGTCCGCCATATTTGTGCACGGAGGCGCCGGCGGGGATCGCATAGGGCTTGCCGCCGGCGGCCTTCACTTCCTCGATCGCCTGCTCCCAGCTCTTGCGGATGCCGATGTCAAAGCCTTCGTCGACGAGGCGGACATCGGCGCCCATGACACGGCTTAGCAGGATGTTGCCGACGCGGTCGTAGACGGCATCTTCGTGCGGCACCCAGCTTTCCTGCACCAGGCGGCACTTCATGCCGATCTTGGCCGCAACGGCGGCGACCATGCGGGTGTGGTTGGACTGCACGCCGCCGATCGACACCAGCGTATCGGCGTTGGAAGCGAGCGCATCGGGAATGATGTATTCGAGCTTGCGCAGCTTGTTGCCACCGAAGGCAAGCCCGGAATTGCAGTCCTCGCGCTTGGCGTAGATCTCGACTTGGCCGCCGAGATGCGCGGAGAGGCGCGGCAGCTTCTCGATGTGCGTGGGCCCAAAAGTGAGCGGATAGCGCTCGAATTTTTCCAGCATGGCGATTCCGTGGGTTGATGAGGCTGGCGACCGGCCTATCAAAATTGCCGTAAAAGGTGCTCTCTAATTCCGGACCGGATTTTCCGTACTGCCCGCACAAAATTGGAAATATGATATGTATTCATTCACATATCGGCTCATTTCTGAAAGATTCTTCCGTGGGTGGCAAACTCGACCGTACCGACCTCAAGATACTGCGTTTGCTGCAGAATAACGGACGGCTCTCGAATGCGGAGCTGGCCGATCAGGTCGGCGTCAGCGCCGCAACCTGCCATCGGCGCACGCAACGGCTGTTCGAGGAGGGTTTCATCGGCCCCGTGCGGGCGATGGTCGCGCCGCGCAAGGTCGGCAAGGGCGCCCTCGTCATGGTCGGCGTGGTTCTCGATCGCTCCACGCCCGAGAGCTTTGCCGCCTTCGAGCAGGCGGCCGCGAAACTGAAATTCGTGCTCGACTGCCATCTGGTGGCCGGCGACTTCGATTACTTCCTCAAGATCCGGGTCGGCGACATGGAGGATTTCAATCGCATCCACGGCGAACAGCTGATCGCGCTGCCCGGCGTACGCCAGACGCGAACCTTCTTCGTGATGAAGGAAGTGGTCGACAACGCGCCGCTGGAATTTTGATGAAGCAGGCACCCGCTGCGCTTTGGCCTCAAAAGCCCACGCGCCGGACCGGCCTGCACCCTTTGCCCGGAGCCGGTCGGCACCCCCCGGCAGCTATGGACTTTCGGGGCTAATTTCCCTATCGCAAAAGGGCGCCCGCCTTTCGGGAGACGCCAAGCATAAACAACAAGATACCGGAGCGGAAATCCGTGCCTGAACCCCGGCCTTTGGCCTCCATCGAAGCGGTCGAGAGCGGCCTTGCGTCCCAGGGCTATATCGCGAGCCGCCAGATCGCGACCGCGGTCTATCTGTCGGAGCAGATCGCAAAGCCCATCCTGGTCGAGGGTCCGGCAGGCGTCGGCAAGACCGAGCTGGCGAAAGCGATCGCCGGCTGGCGGGGGCTGAAGATGATCCGCCTGCAATGCTACGAGGGGCTGGACGAGGCCAAGGCGCTCTACGAATGGAAATACGCCAAGCAGCTTCTCTATACCCAGATCCTGAAGGACAAGCTCGGCGAGGTGCTGGGCGGCGCGGAGACGCTGCATGCCGCGCTCGAGCAGCTGCATGATTTCGGTGACGTATTCTTCTCCAAGGAATTCGTCGAGCCACGGCCGCTGTTGCAGGCGCTGGAGCAGCCCAGGGGTTGCGTGCTCCTGATCGACGAGATCGACAAGTCCGACGCCGAATTTGAATCGCTGCTTTTGGAAATCCTCTCGGATTTCCAGGTCAGCATCCCCGAGCTTGGGACCATCTCCGCCGTCGTGCCGCCGACGGTGATCCTGACGTCGAACAGCGAGCGCAATCTCGGCGATGCGCTCAAGCGGCGCTGCCTGCATCTGCATATCGGCTTTCCCGAGCAGAAGCTGGAGGAGCGTATTGTCGAGAGCCGCGTCCCCGGCATCTCGCAAACGCTGCGCAAGCAGCTCGTCAGCTTCATTCACTCGATCCGCACCCTCGACCTGAAGAAACAGCCCTCGGTGAGCGAGACCATCGACTGGGCGCGGGTACTGGTGCTGCTGCAGGCTGGCGAGCTCGGCCACGAGATGGTCAGGGACACGTTCAACGTGCTCCTGAAATACAAATCCGACGTCGAGGCGGCGCTGCCGCACGTCACGACCTTCGTCGCCAACGCCTCACGTCAAAACGTCTTTGGCTGAGCCGCATGAGAGAGAACCTGCATCGCTTCTTTCGCGCCGCGCGGGGAGCGGGAGTGCATGTCTCTCCGGCCGAAAGCATCGATGCGATGCGGGCGGTTTCCAAGGTCGGCTTTGAAGAGCGCAGCATCCTGCGCGATACGCTGCTCCTGACGCTGGCCAAGAGCGAAGACGAGAAGAAGGCGCTGGGCGCCTGCTTCGAGCTGTTCTTCTCGCAGCCGGAGCCGTCGCAGAAGGGCGACGCGAAGGAAGAGAGTAACGCGGCCAACGAAAATCAGGCGGCGGAAAATCAGCAAGTGCCGGGCGGCGGTGGCGGTCAATCGCAAAATCTTGGTCCGCTGGCGCAGATGCTGCTGTCGCAGGACCAGACCGAAATCGCAGCGGCAATCGCCAACGCCGCCAGCGCGGCGAGCCTGTCCGACATCCGCTATTTCACCCAGCGCGGCCTGTTTTCGAGCCGTGTGCTGCAGCAGATGGGCATCCAGCGCCTCAACGACGATCTCGACAATCTGACCGCGACCAACCCGGCACTTGCCGAACGCCTGACCAATGCGACCGATGGCTTGCGGGAAATGGTGCGCGACCGCGTTTCGCAGGCGCTGCTGCTCTACGGGCGCGAGGAAGCCGAAAACCTGCGCAACGAGATTTTGCGCAACGCGCCGCTGGCAAGAATCGAGCCGCGGCAGATCGAGCAGATGCGCGCGCTGATCCGCCAGATGGCGCGGCGCCTGCGCGAGCGCTTCTCCAAGCCGCGCAAGCGGCAGCGGCGTGGCCATCTCGATGTGCGCCGCACGCTGCGCCGGAATGCCGCCTGGGGCAGCATACCCTTCCTCACGGCCTGGAAGCGCAAGCACCGCGACAAGCCGAAGATCGTGGCGCTCTGCGACGTCTCGGGCTCGGTGGCGCGGGTGTCGGATTTCTTCCTGCTGTTGATCCACAGCCTGCACGAGGTCGTGTCCGACGTCCGCTCCTTTGCCTTTTCCGGGCACCTGATCGAGGTCAGCGACATCCTCGAATCCAAGAGCGCGGAAGAGGCGATGCGGGACATCATGTCAAAGGTCGGCTTCGGCTCCTCCGACTATGGCTCTTCCTTCGCCGATTTTGAGCGGCAATGGATGGAAAGCGTGACGCCGCAGACCACCGTGATCGTGCTGGGCGACGCCCGCAGCAACAATCTCGATCCCGGCGCGGACATCTTGCGGCGCATTTCAGAGCGCTCAAAGCGGGTGGTCTGGCTCAACCCCGAGGGCCGCCTGACCTGGGGTTTTGGCGATTCCGAGATGCCGCGCTATGCGACCTTCTGCAACGTCGTGCGCCAATGCGCCACCGCCCAGCAGCTCGAGCGCGCGGTGTCCGACATCGTCGCGACGTATCATTAGCTTCGGACAACCTTGCTGCGTCACAAGCGGCATATTCCCTCATCCTGAGGAGCGCGCGTGCGCGCGTCTCGAAGGATGAGGCCAATAGCGGTGCCTCATGGTTCGAGACGCCGCTTCGCGGCTCCTCACCATGAGGGTTCTGACACAGTTGTACTATCGTCCCTTGAAGTCCGGCTTGCGGCGCTCGTTGAAGGCGCGCACGCCTTCGCGGCGGTCTTCGGTCGGCACCAGGCGATTATAGGCTTCGATCTCGAAGGTGAGACCGTCGGCCAGCGACATCTGCAACCCGCGATGGATCGCCTGCTTGGCCTGGCGCACCGAGATCGGGCCGTTGCCGGCGATGCGCTCGGCGATGGCGAAGGCCGCCTTCATCAACTCATGCTGCGGCAGCACACGGTTGACCAGGCCCCACTGCTCCGCCTCGGCAGCGGTGAACGGCAGGCCGGACAGGATCAGCTCCTTCGCCCGGCGCTCGCCTATGGCACGCGGCAGATTCTGCGTGCCGCCGGCGCCGGGCATGATGCCGAGCGTCACTTCCGTCAGCGCAAAGCGGGCGTTGTCGGAGGCATAAATAAAGTCCGCCGCCGCAGCGATCTCGCAGCCGCCGCCATAGGCCGCGCCGTTGACGGCGGCAATCACCGGTATCGGGCAGGCCAGGATCGCCCGCAGCATGCGCTCGAAAATCAGGTGCTGCGCCTGCCAGGCTTCATCGGTCATGCCGTTGCGCTGCTTGAGGTCGCCGCCCGCGCAAAACGCCTTCTCGCCCGCGCCGGTCAGGACGGCGATGCGAAGGCCTTCGAGGTCGACCGAAAAGTGCTCGAACAGTTCCATGAGGTCGAGCCCCATCTGCGTGTTCAGGGCATTGGCCGCGTCCGGCCGGTTCAACGTGACCAGCAAAATGCCGTTGTCACGCCGCTCGGCCGTGATCGTCTCGAAATGACTGCGCATTGGGGCTTTGCTCCTCCTGCCGTTCGCCCGAGCATAGTCTGATGCCCGTAAAGTAGACCTTGTGATTAGACTTCAGGGAGAGCCGCGACGACAGGCCCGATATCGTCCCACCGCCATTCCGCAAGGCCTGCGTTTTTCAAACTTGGCGAGCAGGGCACTCAAGAAAAGCTCTCATTGCGCTCGCCGGCGGCGAACCACTTTCGAGCCCTCGTGCCAGTGCCAACTCACGACATCGTCCTTTGAGGCCTCCGATTGTTTGGGAGCCTCGGTCGGAACAATCTTCACGGTTTCTCCCGTGGGTTTCGGCAAGGGGCTGTCAAAGAAACGCGATGGAAGCCGATCGCCCTTCGGTAGCGGCGTAGCGAGATCGGTCATGTCAGCAGCGATCCCCTCCGGCGCGCCGCGGCTGATTGCGCTCGCGCCCGGCAGAGATCGGATCACGAATAGACCGCCAACTCCGGCAAAGCAAAGTAATACCAACCAGACCACTTTTTGCATTGTGGCGAGCCCCTTGACTGCGGACATTATCCTCCGCCGCAGCAATTGATGCTGGTGCGCATATCCTCAAAGTGGAAGCGTCGGAGGCTGGTTTTCCTCGATCATCACCGCTCTCGCAGCGCGGTAGGATTGGCAGACCCGGTGTCCAGCGACCACAGGTAGGTGTGTCTTACTTAACTTGCCTGACCACAGCAGACGGCATCGCCGCCGAAAGACTGTCGGGCCGGATGCTCAGAAAGACCAAAGAATGTAGGACAACAATTGCACCCGCAAGCGCCAATATGACGCCGAGGGTAATTCTAACATTGAAGCTCGGTCGCATCTGAGAGGTTCCCCGCTCAGGGCGCGGTAGGTTCGCATCATGACAATTCTGAGATGCAAAAACTCGCGAAGACTGCTTCCCGTAGTTCTACGGGGCTTGGCAGTAGTGACGGTGCACACGCGCGGGGAGTCCTGTGTCTTGATTGCAACGCCACGGATGTTCCGTCGGCGTCGTTCGCTCTTTCACTCCACAACGGCGCAAGTTAAGGCCACAATATAGCCGCATCCGGGGCTGGGGGCGGTTTGATTACGCATAATTTTTTCCCGGAGGGCCGCTGAGCGGTACCAGCGGCCTTTTTTATTTTGTCGACTTCCTAGGTCTGCGATGTCCGGCCCATTCTGGGTGTGAATGTGGAGGGCGCAGGATCAAGAGAGCCGCACGACGCTCCTATCGGTTTGAACGATCAGAGGACGCAAAGGCATTTTTTACCGCCGCAGACAGCTTCGCCCAGCTGCACGATAATGATCCTTCTTCACAGGATCTCGAACGCTCAACGGGCGGCCGCTTGACGGGAAGCGGGATTTTCGGGCTTAGCGCCAACGCCGCTCCGGCATCCGGCCGAGTGCGTTCGAGGAGCGCCTGGTCGGCCTGCGCCTTCGCCAAGTCCGATGAAAGCATTTCTCGTCGCTGTGCACCGAGAAATTCCATGTAAGCGCGATCGATTTGCCTGCGCTCCTCTTCAGTCGGATTAGGACCCGCAATATCGAAAGTCCGGTTCTGCATGAAATCGAAATAGGTATATCCACCACCGACTTTTCGACGGCCGGCAAAACGTTCGCCGCAGCGCTTAACCAGGATGGCGAAATCCATGTTTGAGGCCGCCTTGGATTGTGCCTCCTCTGCACATTCCTCAAAGTCCTTGGCAACTCGGGGTTCCCGATAGCCCAGCAAGACGGTGGCTAGCGCGAACAGTGCCAGCACCGCCAGGATTGCAAGGCCCCATCCAGCACCCTTGCTCGGCTTGTACATCCGACAAATTTCCCTCACCAATTCGTCCATTACGGAGAAAAATTGAGGGCTTTTGCGGGCGGCCGGGAGGCGCTGTGCCAATTTGGCGACAGCTGCGTGATTTTTGTGCTCGGGTGGTCTCAAGCCATGATGCTGCGGATTTCCCTGCCTAGCATTGATTCATTGAGAGCGACGATATTGATCCATTGCGTGAGAGAGCAATAATGACGCGTTCAGCATTAGCTATTGCAGGCCTGGCTTCAGTCGCCATGCTTGCCTGCTCAATTTTTGCGATCAGCTGGGTTGGTCTTGCGTTACTCGGTTATTGAGGGACGCTTCTACTTCATCTTGGCGTCCGCCTGCTTTAGCCTTGTTCCGCCACCCACGGGATGAGCTTGCGCGCGAGGATGGCGAAGCCATCCTGGAAGGCCGACCTCGCGTTGTCGGGAGAAAGGCTACTCATCGGCGCGGCTTCCTGAAAGATGCGCGCCGCCTTGAGATGCCCGCTGCCGTCGACAATCTTTGCGGAAAGCGAGATGACCGCCTGCGGTGACGGCGATGTCGCGATCTCGAACTGGCGCAGATCTATCAAGAGGCGCGTTCCGCCCTCGCTCAGCGCATCGCCCCGCAGCGGGGCGTGCGCGATGTCGTAATTCTCGAAACTCTGCAGCAGTTTCGCCTGCACTAGCGCCGGCAGCGAATCGCTCCATTGCACGTTGGCGAAATCGTCATGCGGCTCCTCGTCGGAGGCAAACAGGAAGCGCTGGGTCTGCAGCCGTGTCGTTGCCGTGGGCTCGGCGAGGACGAGCCCCGCTTCGAGCGGACGGCGCGGCGTGTCGAAGGCGTCGGCCGGCTTGAGATCGTAGATGACCTTGCGCGGCGGGGTGGCGCCGCCGGTCATTTTCTCCAGGCCGGCGATGATACCGTCAAGCTTGGGCGTGTTGCGGGCAAGACCATCGGTAAACGTAGAGAGATTGGTGATGGCCTCGTGCAGCGGCGCGGAATTCTCCGACAAGACCGAATCCACCTTGCGCAGCGCATCGCGTGCGGCCTGCGTCATGCTCTGGCCGGCGCCCTTTTCCGCGATCAGCGCGCCCTGCACCGGCGGCGAAGAGGCATCCTCGCCACCCTCCAATGCCACCACGGGCACGCCGGTCAATCCCTGGAAATCGAGGCCGACCTTGGTATCGGCGCGAACCGGCGTGCGTTCGGCGACCGCGATGGTGACATGGACATCGCGCGGACGGTCGGCGACGAGCTCGAGGGAAGTGACCTCGCCGACCCGGATGCCGTTGAACAGCACGGCCGCGCCGACAAGCAGACCTGGCACCGGCCCGTTGAAGACCACATGATAGGTCTCGCGCTTGCCGATGCCGCCGGCATTGTTGAGCCAGTAGACAAAGCCGAACACGGCGGCGATCGCCGCCAGGACAAAGGCGCCGACGATGACATAGGGTGCGCGCGTTTCCATTAGTTCTCCTCAAGCTCCAAGATGGAGCATCTGCGCCCGGGCGCCGTGAAAATAGGCCTTCACCCAGGGATGGTCGGAAGCCAACACCGAAGGCAGCGGTCCGAGCGCCGCGATGGCGCCGTCGGCGAGCGCCGCGACCCGATCGCAGACCGCGGCCAGCGTGTTGAGATCATGCGTGATCATGAAGACGGTGAAACGAAGCGTCTGCTGCAGGGTCTTGATCAGGGAATCGAACTCGCCCGCCGCGATCGGATCGAGGCCGGAGGTCGGTTCATCCAGGAACAGGAGCGCGGGATCGAGCGCCAGCGCGCGCGCGAGCGCCACACGCTTGGTCATGCCGCCCGAAAGCTCGGCGGGAAACTTGTTGCCGTCATCCGCGGTGAGACCGACCATCTCGAGCTTCGCGTTGGCGATCTCGTCCAGCAGGCCGGGCGACAGATGCGCGGCTTCGCGCAGCGGAAACTGAACGTTTTGCCGGGCGTTGAGTGCGGAGAAAAGCGCGCCTTGCTGGAACAGCACGCCGCGGCGGACGCTTTCTCCGCCATCGGAAGCGGCGAATTCGATCTGCCCGCTGCGCTTCGGCAAGAGCCCGATCAGGGTCCGCAGCAGAACCGACTTGCCGCCGCCGGAGGCGCCAACCAGGCCCAGGATTTCGCCTTCGCGGACGTCGAGGGAGAGATGATCGAGCACGATGCGATCGCCGAAGCCGACCACGAGATCGCTGACATGGATCGCGATACGCTGGTCCGCCATGGCTACATCCCGATCGAGGCGAAGAACACGGCAAACACGCCGTCGAGCACGATCACCAGGAAGATCGATTTGACGACGGAGGCCGTGGTCTGCTGGCCGAGGGATTCGGCGCTGCCCTTGACCTTCAGCCCCTCGCAAGCCGCGACCAGGCCGATCACCAGCGCCATGAACGGCGCCTTCAGGATGCCGACCTCGAAATGCGTGACCGAGACCGCCTCGCGCAACCGCGCGATGAAGATCGCGGGACTCATGCCGCCATAGAGCCAGCAGACCAGCCCGCCGCCATAGAGCGCGGCCAACGAGCCGAGGAAAGCGAGGATCGGCAGCGCCACGATCAGCGCGAGGACACGGGGCAGGATCAGCACCGAGACCGGATCAAGACCCATGGTGGAGAGTGCGTCGATCTCCTCCCGCATCTTCATCGAGCCGAGTTCGGCGGTGTAGGCGCTGCCCGAGCGGCCCGCCACCATGATCGCGACGATCAGGACGCCGATCTCGCGCAGCACCAGAATGCCGACCATGTCGACCACATAGGATTCCGCGCCGAACTTTCGGAAATGAAAGATGCCCTGCTGCGCGATGATCGCGCCGATCAGGAAGGTGATCAGCGCCATGATCGGGATCGCCTGCCAGCCGACGCGGCCGAGCTGGTAGACGGTCGAGGTCAGGCGGAAGGATGTTGGACGGCGCAGCACGTCGAACAAAGCGAGGCTGACGGCGCCGAGCATGTGCAGGAAGACAATCGTGTCGGCCGCCAGATCGCGGGCGAATTGCATGAGCCATTCGACAAAGCCTGGTTCGCGCCGCTTCGCGCCCACTTCGCCGCGGTTCAGCTCGCGAACCTCCGCAAGCAGCCCGGCATAGGAAGCGGAAACCCCGGTGAAGGCCGCCTCCCTTGAGCGGACCGCGCCGCGCCGCACCAGTTTTTCGAACAGCCAGGCGCCGACCGTGTCGAGCGCCGTCACGCCGCTGAGGTCGATGACCCCCGCTGTGCTGGGCTGAACGCCATCGCACAGGCGCTCCAGCGTCTCGACATGGGCAACCGTCCACGCCCCGCCCGGATGCAGGACGGATGGTTCGGTCTCGGCGATGCTCAAGCTCGGCGTGTCGGTCAAGGCAGGCTCCGTTTGATCCCTCATAGCTTCCACGAGGCCTGCTTTGTTTGACCAAACTCAAGCAAACGGCCGGCGGAATTTTGATTCATATCAAGTCACAAAATCGCAACTCCCCGTAGTCTATTTTGTTAGGAGATTGCGGTCATGACCTATCGCCAGGATATCACGGACGAGTTGCACGCGCTCAAGCGCGAGGCCGGTCGCCTGCTCAATAGCAGCACGGAGGAGTGGCGGCGGGCGACGAGCGAGAAGGCCCACACGCTCGCGGCCGATGTCAAGACCCTGCTGACCGATTTTCGCGACGCGCTCGCGCTCGATGAGGCCGAGGTCGAGCGCGCCTTTGCCGGCCGCGCCGTGCCGGCGCTCGCCACCGCATTGGCGGTCGGGATTGCCATCGGCTGGCTGTTGAGGAGAAAGCCATGAGCAGCAGCCGGCTCGTTCAACACGCGCATCTGGTCTGGCGGACCGAGCGCGTCATCGCCGAGCTCCGCCTGAAACGGCTCCTGGGCAGTCTGGGCCTGCAGGCGCTGGCGGCGTTGATGACCGGCTTTGCCCTGCTGATGCTCGAGCTTGCGGCCTATTTCGCGCTGGTGCAGGTATGGAGCGCGGTCTGGTCGGCGGCCATTCTCGGCCTCTGCAATCTGGCGATAGCCCTGCTGTTGATCCTCCTGGCCGCGCGCCGGCCGGCGAGCCGCGAGCTTGCGCTTGCGAACGAGGTGCACCAGGAGGCGCTTGCCGCCTTCACGGCCGAAATCCAGCAGGCCGAGACCGAAGCGCCGGCTTCGCTGCGCGCGGCGATCGAGAGCGCCGCGATCCCGCTGCTGCTGCCGCTCATTCCGCTGGTGATCCAGCGCCTGCGCCGGCACAAAAAAGAAAGCGCGGCGGCCGAAGCCGACTAAGCCTGCGGCGGCGCAAGCGGCTCTATCCCCTCATCCTGAGGAGCTTGCGTTAGCAAGCGTCTCGAAGGACCAAGCGTCTCGAAGGACGAGGCCACAGTCGGGCCACATGGTTCGAGACGGCGCCAACGCGCCTCCTCACTATGAGGATTTTGACCCCAAATCTTCCGGCGACATCACGCCGATTCGAAGGGGACCACGGGCGGATATTGCCGCAGCGTCGAACGCTCCATCGCCCGCATGACATCCTCGCGCGCGATGACGCCGACCAGGTTTCGTTCTTGATCAACGACCGGCAGGCTCTTGAGCCGGTGATTGACCATCAGCTCGAGCACGCGCTGCAGCTTGCTTTCGGGGTCGACCGCCACGACATCGCTGGTCATGATCTCGCCGACGCTGGCGGCCATGCCTTCCTTGTATTGCGGCAGCATGTGATCCTGCGACAGCGCGAACACTTTCAACGCGTCCAGTTTCGAGACGACGCCGACCAGCTTCTCGCCGCGAACCACGGGATAGGACTCGAAATCGTCGGCGGCAAACAGCCGGTAGAGATCGCCGATCGTCGTTTCCGGGGCGACGCTTCGCACGCTCCTGGTCATGTTGCCGTCGACGGTTTCCTGGAGAAACTCGTACATGGCCGTTCTCCTCGATAAAGCGACGCGCCGCCAACAATTCAAGCGACGCGTCGGCGTGGGCCCTCAAGCCGCAGTCTTGATCTCGATCTGCTTGCTCTGCTTCGGCGCCGGCTTCTTTACCGTCACCTTGAGCACGCCCTTGGCGATCTCGGCGCTGACGTCCTCCGGCTTGACGCCGTCGGGCAGCTGCACCGAGCGGGCGAACGAACCGAAGCTGCGCTCGACGAGGTGATAGTCTTTTTCTTTTTCCTCGCGCTCGCTCTTTTTCTCGCCGCGAATGGTCAGGATGTTGTCCGCGAGATTAAGCTGCACGTCCTTGGCCTCGAGCCCGGGGAGCTCGGCCACCACTTCGATCGCCTTGTCGGTCTCGCTCACATCCATCCGCGGCAGCGCCGCGTTGCCGGTCACGAATGCCGGGAAATTGCGGCCAAAGCCGTCGAACAGCCGGTCGATCTCCTGCTGCAGGAACGCGAAGGGATTTGTTTCCTGCCGCGCGACCGCGCGCTGGGGCGTAACGGGAACTACGGATTTGCTCATTGTTGCCTCCTGGTTAAGTCCATCTGGCAAGACTATTCCTAAGGCTGCGGCCGCATCCCCACCTTGACCGAAATCAAACCGCGGGAAGAGCATATCTGGAACCATCGCCAAGGGTTGATTGTGACATGCATGCAATGGTGCTAACGGCGCCCGGCGCGCCGCTGATGATGATGGAACGGCCCGATCCGGTGCCGGGACCGGGCGAGGTGCGCATCAGAGTCAGCGCCTGCGGCGTGTGCCGGACCGACCTGCATGTCGTCGACGGCGAGTTGCCCGACATCCCCTATCCCGTCATCCCCGGGCATGAAGTCGTCGGCCGGGTCGACGCCTTGGGCGCTGACGTCCGCGATTTGGAACCAGGCATGCGCGTCGGCGTGCCCTGGCTGGGTTTTACCTGCGGCACCTGCCCCTACTGCCGCGAGAACAAGGAAAATCTCTGCGATCGCCCGAAATTCACCGGCTACACGCGCGACGGCGGCTTTGCCAGCCATCTGGTCGCCGATGCGCGCTACTGCTTTCCGCTCGGCGAAGACGGCGATGACGCCTCTCTCGCCCCGCTGCTCTGCGCCGGCCTGATCGGCTGGCGGTCGCTGGTGATGGCGGGCGAAGGCAGGAGAATCGGGATCTACGGCTTTGGCGCAGCCGGTCACATCGTGGCGCAAGTGGCGCGCGCGCAAGGGCGGATGATCTACGCCTTCACCCGACGCGGTGACGAGGAGGCACAAGCGCTCGCGCGTTCGCTTCGTGCGGAATGGGTCGGCAGCTCGGAAGAGCGGCCACCGGCCGAACTCGACGCCGCCATCATCTACGCGCCGGTCGGCGCGCTGGTGCCGCAAGCGCTTCGAGCGGTGCGCAAGGGCGGGCGCGTGGTGTGCGCCGGCATCCACATGTCGGACATTCCTGCGTTCCCGTACAGCATTCTCTGGGGCGAGCGGCAGATCGTCTCGGTGGCCAACCTGACCCGGCAGGACGGCGTCGATTTCCTGAAAGCCGCTGGCGTGGCCGACATTCAAACCCACACAACGGTCTTTCCGCTCGAAGCGGCCAATGAGGCGCTGGCGTCCTTGCGTGAAGGCCGGCTCGTGGGCGCGGCGGTGTTGCGGCCGTGACCAGCGCGCCTGACAGCAAGGAGCCCGATCAGGATGCGGTCCTCGCTTTCATGGACCAAAGCGTTCGCCGCGGCGCCGCGAAGCGGATCGACACCCATGCCTCGATCGTCTTCCTCGAGCCCGACCGCGTGCTGAAGATCAAGCGCGCGGTGCGCCTTCCCTTTCTGGATTTTTCGACACTCGAGCAGCGCAAGCACGCCTGCGAGGAGGAGCTTGCGGTCAACCGGCGTCATGCGCCGAAGATTTACCGGCGCGTCGTTCCGATCACGCGCGGCAGCGGTGGCCTGGAAATCGGCGGCAGCGGGCCTGCCATCGAATGGGCCGTCGAAATGGCGCGGTTCGACGAGAGCAAGACGCTCGATCATCTGGCACGAGCAGGCGGGATCGAACCGGCGCTGGCCGAGACACTCGCCGATGTGTTGCACGCCTCGCATGAGCAGGCCGCCATCTCCGACGGCTCGACCTGGCTGCCATCGCTGGCGAAGATCATCGATCGCAACACTGCCAAATTTGGCAGCCAGGCGGCGCTGACGCGTGAAGCGGTCGAACGCCTGCACGCGTCGAGCCATCGCCGGCTCGCCGCAGCGCAGCCCTTGCTGCGCCAGCGCGCCGGAAAAGGGCTTGTGCGCCGCTGCCATGGCGACGCGCATCTCGGCAATATCGTGTTGATCGAGGGTAAGCCCGTGCTGTTCGATGCGATCGAATTCGATCCCGCCATCGCGACCACGGATGTGCTCTACGATCTCGCCTTCCCGGTCATGGATCTCATCTATTTTGACTTGAAGGCGGCGGCGAACCGGCTGTTCAACCGATATCTGCAGATGGCGTGGGACGAATGCGCCGACGCACTCCCGCTACTGCCGCTGTTTCTCTCGATACGAGCGGCGATCCGCTCGCACGTGCTGTTCACGAAATGCGAGCAGGGCCCGGATGACGAAAGTGCTGCGCAAGCGAAATCCTATTTCGATCTGGCGCTGCGGTTACTCGAGCCGACCCGGCCGTCGCTGATCGCGATCGGCGGCAAGTCCGGAACCGGGAAGAGCGTGCTCGGCCGCGACGTCGCAGGGCTGATCGCGCCTCTGCCAGGCGCCGTCGTCCTGCGCTCCGACGTGATCCGCAAAGACCTTCTCGGCGTAGGCCCGCTGGTGAAATTGCCCGAGGCCGCCTACGGGCCTGAAGTCACGGCGCGTGTCTACCAGACCCTGCTTGCTCGCGCCCGCGAGATCGTGTCGGAGGGATTTTCCGTGATCGTCGATGCGGCCTTCCTGCACGAAGCCGAGCGATACGAACTTGCGATCGAGGCGCGCAAGATGGCAGCGGATTTCCGTCCCATATTCCTCGATGCCGATCTCGCGATCCGTCTGAAGCGCATTGGATCGCGCCAGAACGACGCCTCCGATGCGAACCGCGACGTCGCCACGCTTCAGGAAGGCTATGACCTTGGCCGGCTCGACTGGCCCGTCGTCGATGCCTCGGGCTCACCCGGGCAGACGCTGGAGCGAAGCCTCGCGCATCTGGTGCCGGGGTAGCATCATTGCTGCAGCACGTAGGAACCCGGCGCATCGCCGAGGCCCTCGCCGAGCGCTGGCGGCGCGACCGGCTGGGTGGAATGCGCGGCCAGGAACTGGACCCAGTCGATCCACCATGACCCCTCGTGATGCGGCGCCTTTTGCACCCATTCGTCAGGGCCGGTGTAAGGCTCGTTCCTCTTCTTGGTCAGCACCTGATAGCTGTGCCCCTCCTCGCCCGGCGGCGCGACAATGCCGGCATTGTGTCCGCCGCTGGTCAGCACATAGGTGATGTCGGCATCGGCGAGGAAGTAAATCTTGTGGGTCGATTTCCAGGGCGCGACATGGTCGCGCTGCGTTCCCACAACGAACATCGGCGCGTGCAGATCGGACAGCGCGACCGGCTTGCCCTCGACCATGTAGCGGCCTTCGGCAAGATCGTTGTCGAGGAAGAGCTCGCGCAGATAATCCGAATGCATCCGGTAGGGCATGCGGGTGGCATCGGCATTCCACGACATCAGGTCGTTGGGCGACGCCCGCTCGCCGATCAGATAGTCGCGCACGACACGGGACCAGATCAGGTCATTGGAACGCAATATCTGGAAAGCGCCCGACATCTGGGTGGGATCGAGCACGCCGTGCCGCCACATCATGTCCTCGAGGAACGAGACCTGGCTCTCATTGATGAACAGCGTCAGCTCGCCGGCCTCCGTGAAATCGGTCTGCGCCGCAAGCAACGTGACCGAGCGCAGGCAGTCGGGACGCTCGGGCGACAGGCCTGCCGCCGCGATCGACAGCAGCGTTCCGCCGAGGCAATAGCCGGCGGCATGGATCGGCCGCCCCGGCATGATCCCGTTGATGACGGCAATCGCCGCATCGACCCCGAGCCGCCGGTAATCCTCCAGGCTGAGATCGCGGTCATCCGATGTCGGGTTCCTCCAGGAAATCATGAAGACGGTAAAACCGTTTTCGACGAGGTGACGCACCAGCGAATTGTGTGGCGAGAGATCCAGGATGTAGTACTTCATGATCCACGCCGGCACGATCAGCACGGGCTCGGGCCGCACAGCCGAAGTTGCCGGCGCGTACTGGATCAGCTCGATCAGCTCGTTGCGATAGATGACCTTGCCGCGGGTGACCGCCACGTCCTTGCCGACGGCGAATTGCTGGTCGCCTCGCAGCTTTCCGCCTGCGAGCAGGGCCTGCCAATCTTCGATCCAGTTGTGCAGGCCGGAGATGAAATTTCCCCCGCCGGTCTCCATGAACTGGCGCAGCACCGCCGGATTGCTCCAGGCGAAATTGGTCGGCGCCACCATGTCGAGACATTGGCGCAGCGTGAAGTCGGCGATCTCGGAGTTGGACCGCGCCAGGCCGCGGATATCGGTCGTGGCCGAATGCCACCATTGCTCGCCGAGCAGGAACGCCTGGGCGAGCAGATTGAAGGACGGCAGCTCCCAATCGGCATCGACGAAGCGCCGGTCCTGCGGCGGCGGCTTGATCTGCGACCAGGGCTGGAACGTCGGATGGTTCGGCACCAGGGCTTCCGCAAATTGCAGGGCGTGCTGGATGGCTTCGCCGGCCAGCGCGGTGCGCTTGCCGGGCGCCGCCAGCAAGTGAAGCTGCCAGTCGGCAAACGCCAGCGCCAACGCCGCCGGCGACAGGCCGCCAGTAAAGCGCGCCAGCGTGGCGTGAAAGGAACGGTCGATCACATCGAAGGCTGAAATCCGGCTTTGACGGAGATACCGGCACCGCAGGCTGGGCGGATGGCACAACCGGCTCCGCTGCAGGGCTCGAAGGCAACCGAATAGGCGTAACCGACGCGGGTGGTGGCATGGGGGCAATCTCCGTTCGGCGCAAACCTAGCCATGTCCGCCGCGGAGGAGATTGAGCTGCATCAATCGGCGGATAGGGCCGCGCCCCTACCTTTCCGTAAACAAATCGGCCCTTACTTTTCCGTAAACAACCGACTTTCGCGAGTCCATCCGATGACCGACGAACGCTCCGCTGCCGCTGTCCCGGCGGCCGATTTCTGGCGTGTGCCCATCGAGGCGCTGCTCGCCACTCTCGATGCACGGCCAGGCGGGCTCTCGGGCACCGAAGCAGCGAGGCGGCTGGCGCTGTTTGGACCGAACCGGATAGAGGCCTCGCAAAGCCGCTCGATCCTGCGCAAGCTCGGTCACCGCATCATGAATCCGCTGGTCGCGATGCTGATGGTCGCGGCCGCAGTGTCGGGGTTGAGCGGCGATCTGGGCAGCTTCGTCATCATCTTCGCGGTGGTGACCCTGTCGCTGACACTCGACATCATCCAGGAGCATCGCGCCGAGCTGACGGCCGAAGCGTTGCGGGAATCCGTGGCCATTCAGGCCGATGTCGTGCGCGACGGCGTCACGCTCGCAGTGCCCGTGCTGGCTCTCGTCCCCGGCGACGTCGTCCAGCTTCGCATCGGGGATCTCGTCCCTGCGGATGGAATCGTGCTGGAAGCCCACGAATTGCAAGTCAATGAAGCTTTGATGACAGGCGAACCGTTTCCGGCGCTCAAGACCAGCTCGCCCTGTGCAGCGACGTCGCCGGCCGAGGCGACCAACGGTCTGTTCGCCGGGACTAGCGTGGTTGGCGGCAGCGGCACGATGCTGGTCGTGGAGACGGCTGGCCGGACCCGCTTCGGCGCGATCGCCGCCGCGCTGGCGGCGAATGCGCCGCCGACCGCGCTGGAGCAGGGCGTGATGCATCTCGGGATGCTGATCCTGCGGCTGACGCTGTTCCTGACGCTGTTCGTCCTGCTGGCGCATCTGGCGGCGCACCGCCCGGCGATGGAGTCATTCCTGTTCGCGATCGCGCTCGCGGTCGGCCTGACGCCTGAATTGCTGCCCATGGTCATGACCGTCACGCTCGCGCGCGGGGCGCAGCGCATGGCTGAGCGAAAGGTCATCGTCAAACGCCTGTCGGCTATCCACGATCTCGGCGCCATGGACACGATCTGCGTGGACAAGACCGGCACGCTGACGGAAGCAAAGATCACGCTGTCGGCACATGTCGACGCGGAAGGACATCCGAGCGGCCGTGTGCTCGATCTGGCGCGGCTGAACAGCGCCTTCCAGGCCGGTGTCCGAAGCCCGCTCGATGAAGCGATCCTGGCTGGCGGACCCAATGGCACGAGCGGATGGGTTCGCCTCGCCGAGGTGCCATTCGACTTCGAGCGCCGCTGCCTTTCGGTGCTGGCGGCGCGGAACGGCGAGCCCTGCCTGATCGCCAAGGGCGCGCCCGAATCCATCATCGCGCGGTCGGTCGCCGTGGAGCTCGACGGACTGGCCCACCCGCTCGATGAGGCCTGGCAACAGAAGCTCACTTCCCTCCAGGACAGCTACTCGCGTGACGGCTTCCGATTGCTGGCGGTTGCCACAAGATCGATCCCTCCCGGCCAGACGAAAGTAACGGTCGACGACGAAGCGGAGCTGACCCTGATCGGCTTCTGCGCCTTCGCCGATCCGCCCAAGCAGGATGCGGCGGACGCCGTCGCGAGCCTCACATCGCTGGGCGTGAAGACGAAGATCATTTCGGGCGATCACGCCGCCGTTGTCGCGCATGTCGCCGGCTCCGTCGGGCTCCCGGCGCGCCGCATCATGACGGGGGCCGAGATCGCCGATCTCTCCGACGCCGCGCTCGTCTCACAGGTCGACGATGTCGACCTGTTTGCGCGCGTCGATCCCGACCAGAAGCGGCGGATCATCGGCGCGCTCCGCCACAGGAACCACGTCGTGGGCTTCATGGGAGACGGCGTCAATGACGCGCCGGCGATACATGCGGCCCATGTCGGCATCTCCGTCATGGGCGCGACCGAAGTGGCGCGTGCCGCGGCCGACATGATCCTGCTCGCCCCCGATCTCTCGGTGCTGGCGGCCGGCGTGCGCGAGGGACGCCGGACCTTCGCCAACATCCTGAAATATGTCCGCATGGGAACGAGTTCGAATTTCGGCAACATGCTGTCGATGGCGTTGGCGTCGATCGTGCTGCCGTTCCTGCCGCTGCTGCCGCTGCAGATCCTCCTCAATAATCTGATCTACGACATCTCGGAGATCGGCATCCCCTTTGACGAGGTCGACCATGAGGATGTCACGCGCCCGCACGCCTGGGACATGCGGGACATTCTCCGCTTCACCGTCGTCATGGGAACGGTTTCGTCAGTGTTCGACGCGATCACCTTCATCGTGCTCCTGAAAGTGTTCGAGGCGAACGCGGCCATCTTTCAAACCGGCTGGTTCGTCGAATCGATCGCGACGCAAATCCTGGTGATCTTCCTGATCCGCTCGCGGCGGCTGCCATGGCGCGCCAACCGGCCGCACCGGTTTCTGGTCGCAACCTCACTCGGGGCGCTTGCGGTGGGCGTCGCACTGGCCCTGGGACCGTTCGGACGGCTGTTTGGGTTCGTCCCCCTCGCAATGCCCCTGATCGCGACCATCGCCGCGATCACACTCGTCTATCTCGCGGCGGCGGAAGCGGCCAAGCGGATCGCGCTGTCTCGCTGGCGGAGGACGCCATCGCGACAGGCCAAGCTCCCGGGCTTGCAGCTCAAGCGCCCCTCGTCCAGACGCGACGGAGACGCCGGCTAAGGCCTGATGAGATTAGGTTGATTTGCGACCGCGCGGGGACTGCGCTCCCTCTCCCGCTTGCGGGGGAGGGTTGGGGTGGGGGGTGTCGCCACGAGTTCGCACAGTTCGTGTTGAGAGAGTTTCCGCCACCCGCAAGCGGGAGAGGTGCAGCGAGTCTGCGGATGTGTTGATTCAACCCAAAAACATTCTGCGCTAATCGAGCCGGAAATGCTTGCGGCCGATGTCGATGATCTCGTTGTCGGTCGGATGATCGCAAGCCTCCATCCGGACCTGCAGCTGCGGACGCTTCGATTGCAGGAGATGCAGGAGAGCGGTCTTCTCGGTGCCCGGCCCCAGGATGAGCACTTCGCTGCAGGCTTCCACTGCTTCGACAGCATGCTTGAGAAACGCCGGGTCGTCATGCACGTGGCCCGAGCCGGTGGCGTTGGCCTTGTGATGGAGATGCCCGGAACTCAAGGTGCGCATGCACGACCTTCAGGCTGACGCCCGTGAGGCCCATCGAAAAGATCTTGGCCGTCAGATGATCGATCCAGATCACCGCATGGGCGTGGACCTGGGTTGTTTGGGCTTGGGCTTGATGGTTCATGTTGATTTCTCCGATTTTCCGAATGGTCCGATGGGCGCCGCTTCAGCTCATGTACTGGCCGCCATTGATCGACAGCGTCGAGCCGGTGACGAAACTGGCATCGTCGGCAGCGAGGAACAGTACCGCGCGGGCGATTTCGTCGGGCTTGCCGAGCCGGCCGACAGGAATCTGCGGCAGGATGCTTTTCTCCATCACGTCCGGCGGCACGGCGTCGAGCATCTCGGTGTGGATGTAGCCTGGGCAAATCGCGTTGACCGTGATTCCGAGGCGGGCCGTTTCCAGCGCCAAGGCCTTGGTGAAGCCGAGGTCACCGGCTTTGGAGGCGGAATAATTGGTCTGGCCGAATTGTCCCTTCTGGCCGTTGATCGACGAGATATTGATGATACGGCCGAACTTCCTCGTCCGCATGCCTTCGATCACCTGACGGCACATGTTGAACAGCCCGTCGAGATTGGTCCGGACGACGGCATCCCACTGCGCCTTGCTCATCTTGTGCAGCGCCGCGTCGCGGACGATGCCGGCGTTGTTGACCAGGATATCGACGGGTCCGAGCGAGGCCTCGACCGCCTTCACGCCGGCGGCGCAGGCGTCGAAATCGCCGACGTCCCAGCGGTGGACATGGATGCCGGTTTCGGCCTGGAAGGCCTCGGCCGCGGCGGTGTTGCCGGCATAGGTGGCGGCGACCGCATAGCCTGCCGTCTTGAGCGCCCGCGATATCGCTGCGCCGATACCCCTGGTGCCGCCCGTTACCAATGCCACCCGTGCCATGTTCCCAAAGTCCCGTTTCTACTTCAACTGACTTCAGGACCGTTAGGCGATGGAGCGCGCATGGGCTTTGACGTGCATCAATCGCCCGAGCGAGGGGTCGTGTTCCTATTCATGATCCAAGCCTTGCTGAATTGATGGGAGAGCAACGATGTACAGAAACCTGCTGGTGCACATCCCGACCGAACGTTCGCCGCGCCCTGCGGTCGATGGCTCGGTCTCGCTGGCGATGGCGTGCGGCGCCCATTTGGACGCGATCGCCACAGGATATGAGCAGACCAACGTCCCCTTTGTCGCCGAGGGCGGCGCTGCGGTCGCTTCGCTGTTCGAGGTCGAGCATGAACGCGCGCAGGAGCGCGCCGAGGCGGCGCTGCGCGTCTTTGAGGTCGAGGCCAAGGCGGCCGAGATCGGCTACAGCAGCCGCCCCGTGACCGGCACTTTCGCCGAAGTGGTGACGATCGTCGGTACGGCGGCGCGGCTCTATGACCTCACGGTCGTCTCGCAGGGCGAGCCTGATCTCGACACATTCGACAACCAGCTTCCGCCAGAGCTGCTGCTGCAGTCCGGCGGACCGCTGTTGTTCTTCCCCTACACCTTTCGCGGCGCCTTCAAGGCCAAGCGGATCGGAATCTGCTGGGATGGCAGCCGGCTCGCGGCGCGGGCGTTGCGCGATGCCATGCCGCTCCTGGCCCAGGCCAACTCACTGACGGCGATCACCCTGAACGCGCAGGAAGTGCCCGAGGATGCTTCGGCCGAACGGCTGGCAAGATATCTCGCACGCGCCGGCCTGCCGATGAAGGCCATTTCCCTTCAGGCCGACCGCGCCAATGTCCAGACCAGCATTCTGTCGGTGGCGGCCGATGAAGGCTTCGATCTCCTGGTCATGGGCGGCTATGGCCATTCCCGCTTCCAAGAGACTGTGTTTGGCGGCGTCACGCGCGAGATGTTTCGCAGCATGACGGTCCCGGTTCTGATGTCGCACTGAGCGGCAAGTCTTGAAGGAAGCGTTTTGAAGGAAGCGATGATGTCCCTTGCCCGGGTCCGAAAGGCAGCTGCCACCGGCGTCGTCCTTGCGAGCGCACTGCTCGCAAGCCTCACCCCGGTTGCGGCATCAAGTCCCGAGCAGGGCAAGCGTCTGGCATTGCTGTACTGCGCCAGGTGCCATTCGATCGACAAGGTGAGCCCGAGCCCGCTCACCATCGCGCCGCCGTTCCGGACCCTGCATCAGCGCTATCCGGTCGAGACGCTGGAGGAGGCCCTGGGAGAAGGCATCATCGTCGGACATCCGACCATGCCCCAATTCCGCTTCGAGGGCGATCAGGTCGGCGACTTCATCGCATACCTGAAAACCCTGGAATGATTTCGGGCCGCCAACGTGACCGCTCCCCGTTAGTCTAGAGCATGATCCGGAAAAGTGTGTAGCGGTTTTAAAGCGCGATGACAATTCAACCTAATCTCATCGCGCTTTAGGGTCCGCGGGCTCGTCATCGGCAATCGCACGCCACGCCGCGCCATCGAGGTCATCATACTGGCCGTTCCTGAGCGACCACAGAAAGCCCGCGAGACCGAGCGCGCCAAGCGCGAGCGCGAGCGGAACGAGATAGACCAGGACTTCCATCACACCGCCTCCCTGTTCTGCAGCCGCGCGCGCAGCGCGTTGCACATGACGAGCAGCGAGGAGCCGGACATTGCGGCTGCCGCGATCAGCGGCGTCACCAGTCCGGCAATCGCGATCGGCACAGCCAACGCGTTATAGACGATGGCGAGCCAGAGATTCTGCCGCATCAGACGCAGGGCCTTGCGCGAGACCGTGATCGCGGCTTCCACCGGCGCCAGCCGCTCGCCGAGGAACACGGCATCGGCCACCGCCTGGCTCATATGCGTGGCCGTCACCGGCGACATCGAGGCGTGCGCAGCCGCAAGTGCTGGCGCATCATTCAGGCCGTCACCGACCATCAGCACCTTGTGGCCGTGACGGGCGAGATCGTCGATCCGCGCGATCTTGTCGACCGGCGTCACTTCCGCGCGCCATTGGCGAATGCCGAGCGTTGTCGCTGCCGCTCTCACCGCAGCCTCGCGATCGCCGGAAAGGATTTCGACGGAAAGGCCCATGCGCTGCAATTCCGCGACGACCTTCGCCGCATCGGGACGAATGCGCTGACGAACCGCAAAGACATGGCGGGTCTCGCCATGACGGAACGCCACGACGGACGCTTCGGGATCATGCCTGAGAATTTCATCGGCCGCTTCGCCGGCGCCGCACCAGGAGGGCCGTCCAAGCCGGACCTCTACCCCGTCGACCATCCCATGGACGCCCTGCCCCGGCGCTTCCTCGATACCGGGCAGCGGCGCCTTGGCGCCGGCGGCGCGCGCCACGGCAGAAGCCACCGGATGGCGGCTCGACAACGCGACCCGGCCGGCCAGCTCGAAAATATCCTCGGGGATCGCGGCGGCATTGGCGACATCGAGTTCGGGTAGCGTCAGCGTGCCCGTCTTGTCGAAAATCACGCGATCGACCTCCGCCATCCGCTCGATGGCGTCGCCGGCATTGAGCAGCACGCCGGAGCCGAACAGCGCGCCGGAGGCGACCGTCTGCACGGCCGGAATCGCGAGCCCAAGCGCACAGGGACAGGTGATGATCAGCACGGCGATCGCGGTGACGATGGCGTCATGCGGCGTCGCGCCCGCGATCAGCCAGCCCAGCATAGTCAGCAGCGCGGCGGCGTGAACCAGCGGCGCGTAGAGCCGCGAGGCGCGTTCGGCCAGACGCAGATAGCGCGAGCGCGATTGCAGGGCGTTGTCGAGCAGGTGCGAAATCTCCGACAGCAGCGTCCCTTCGGAGGCCGCCGACACCAGGACACGCAGGGTTCCCGATCGCACCAGCGTGCCGGCATAGACCGCGCTGCCGGCAACCGCCATCGCCGGCAATGTTTCGCCGGTGATCAGGCTCTGATCGATCTCGGAACTCCCACTGATGACATTGCCGTCGACCGCCGAGCGCTCGCCGGGTCGGAGCAGCACGACGTCGCCAGGCCTGATCGCCGCGATGGGGACGGTGCGGATTTCGCCGTCGCCCACGAATTTGGTCGCGGTCTCCGCCTTCAGCGCGGCGAGGTTGCCGGCAAAGGCGCGGGTGCGCCTGCGCATGTTCTGGTCGAGATAGCGGCCCGCCAGCAGGAACGCGATCAGCATGATCGCCGCGTCGAAATAGGCGTGCTCGGCATGCGAGGCGGTCTCGACCAGCGACATCAGGAGCGCCAGGATGATGCCGATCGAGATCGGCACATCCATGTTGACGCTGCGCGCGCGAAGCGCGTTCCAGGCAGAGGAAAAGAACGGCTGGGCGGAATAGGCCGCGGCCGGCAGCACGATCAGCGCCGACAGCCAATGGAAGAAATCGCGCTGCTCGGGCAGCATGTCGCTGGCATTGCCGGACCAGACCGGCACCGACAGCATCATGACGTTCATCGCCGCAAACGCCGCCACGCCGAGGCGGCGCAGCAGCGCGCCGGCGCGCTCCGCCTCCTCCGTCTCCGCGCCCGCGCGCTCGAACGGATAGGCCTTGTAGCCGAGCTCGGCCAGGCGATCGACGAACAGCGCGGGGTCGATTGCGCCCGCCTTCCATTCCAGCGCCAGGCGATGGTCGGTGAGATTGACCCGCGCCGAGGTGACCTCGGGAATCTTCGACAGGTTGCGCTCGATCTTGGCCATGCAGCCGGCGCAGTTGATGCCTTCGACCGCGAGGTCGAGATGCAGGAGGCCGGTGCCGGCGTTCTTCAGGTAATGTGAGAAATCGATCGCCGACTGCATCGACTGGCCTCTCAGTTCAGCACGATGCGGTTGCGCGACAGGAACAACCGCTCGCCGCCGCGGTCCGCCTCAATCACCAGCTCCCATTGTCCGGCGGCGACGCCCTGCGCGGTGCCGCGATAGTCGCCAGCGCTCTTTTCCTCGATCTCGAAGACCTGGTCGGCGCGGCGGTCGGTCGGGCGCTCGAGCCTGCCGGAGACCGACAGGCCCGTGAGCACCGCGCCATTGGCATCGTGCGCCTGCACGCTCAGTCGCGCCGCACCGTCGCCCGCGCGCTCGATATGCGCGTCGACCTTCCAGTTCCGGTTGTCTTGCCGATGCGCCGCGGTGATCTCGCGCTGATAGGCGAGGCTCGCGCTGTAGGCGCTGTCGACTTCGGTGCCCGGCAGGGTGGCGATCGCGAGCCGCATCATCACCACATTGACCGTGATCACGACCGCAAAGAAGGACACCACCGCGATCAGCACGAAGCGGCCGGTGATCGGGCGAGCGGAGGAATCAGAGGTCGTCATAGGCACCCTCCTCACGGCGTCACGAAATGATCGGTGGCGGAGGCGACCTCGCCGAGCCCGATATCGGTGACGCGGAACTTCACCGGCACCGTCTTCTCCGCCTTCTCGTCGAATGGCGCGGTGACCAGCACGCGCATTTCGGTGGTGGTATCGCGGGCCAGGATGATCATCGGCCGGTCGGGAACGACGGAGTCGGCGCCGACGACATGGATCTGCGCGTTGGCTGGGCCGTCGATATCGACGGCGATGACGCGGTCGAAGCCGCGCTTGTTGAGGAAGCGCAGCGTATAGCCGTTGCGGATCGAGCCGTCGCTGAGCTTGACCGCGACAGGATTGCGATCATGCAGCACGTTGACGTCGAGCAGCGAGCGCGTCAGCAGCGCATACAGCATCACCGAGCAGACCACGGCGATCAGCGACGCATAGACCAGAGTCCGTGCACGGACCGGCTTGAAGACTTCCTTCTTGCCCGCCATGCGGCGCTGGATGTTGATGTCGTTGTCGTAGCCGATCAGCCGCTCGGGGCGGCCGATCTTCTTCATCACGGTATCGCAGGCATCGATGCACAGCCCACACTGGATGCAGCCGAGCTGCGAACCCTCGCGGATGTCGATGCCGGTCGGGCAGACCGCCACGCACTGGTTGCAGTCGACGCAATCGCCGACTGTCTGACCGAGCGCGCGCAGGTCGATCGCCTTCTTCACCGAGCAGCGCGGCTCGCCGCGATCATATTTGTAGGTGACGTTGAGCGCCCATTCGTCGGTCAGCGCCGCCTGGATGCGCGGCCACGGGCACATATAGACGCAGACCTGCTCGCGCATGTAGCCGGCGAGCACGTAGGTGCTCGCCGTCAGGATGCCGATCCAGATATAGGCGATCGCCGGCGCCTGGAAGGTGGCGAGGTCCTTCACCAACGTCGGCGCATCGGAGAAGTAAAGCACCCAGGCGCCGCCGGTCCACCAGGCGATCATCAGCCAGATGAAATGCTTCAAGGCGCGCCGCGCCAGCCGGTTGGCGGTCATCGGCGCGGCGTCAGCCTTGATCCGCTCGCGGCGGTCGCCCTCGGTCCAGCGCTCGACGGCATAGAACAGGTCGGTCCAGACCGTCTGCGGACAGAGGTAGCCGCACCAGATGCGGCCCCCCAGCGCGTTCATCAGGAACAGCGCCATTGCCGCCAGAATCAACAGGCCGGTGAAGTAGTAGACTTCCTGCGGCCACAGCTCGATGAAGAAGAAATAGAAGCGCCGGTTGGGAAAATCGATCAGCACGGCCTGGCTGGGCGCGCCCAAGCCGCGGTTCCAGCGCACGAACGGCAAGAGATAATAGAGGCCGAGGCAGAACGCCATCAGGCCCCATTTGATGCGGCGGAAGATGCCGGAAACGCGCTGCGGATAGACTTTCTTGTGCGGCACATAGAGCGGTATGTCGTCATCATCGCCGCTCAGGAGATCGTTCGGTGTGACGTTCTTGTTCATCGGAAGGTCCATGAAAAATCCTCCGATAGAAGCTACACTTCCCTGAAGCGGCAGGGCTTGACCTGCGTCAACAGATCAAGCTCTGCAGCAAATACTATTTACCGCCGCCGAGCGAATGCACATAGACCGTCAGCGCCTTGATGGTGACGGGGTCGAGACGCCCGATCCAGGCCGGCATCACGCCGGCGCGGCCGTTGGTGATGGTTTCCTCGATGGCCGCCTGATCCGAGCCGTAGAGCCAGATCTGGTCGGTCAGGTTCGGCGCCCCGAACTCCGGATTGCCCTTGCCGGCATCGCCATGGCAGCTCGCGCAGTTCTCGGCGAAAATCTTCTTGCCGGCCGCCGCGTCAAATCCGGGCGCGGTCGAAAGGCCCGACAGCGAACGCACGTAATTCGCCACCGTGACGATTTCCTCCTTCTTCAGCACGCCGTCGCGGCCGAAGGCCAGCATCTGGCCTTCATGCTGCTTGGCGTTGCCGGACCGCGCGCCGAACTGGATGGTCTGCATGACCTGATCGAGCGTGCCGCCCCAGAGCCAGTCGTCGTCGTTGAGGTTGGGATAGCCCTTGGCGCCGGCCGCGCCGCTGCCGTGGCAGGGCGCGCAATTGTCGCCGAACACGGTCTTGCCGCGCGCCCGCGCCAGCGACAGCAGCGACGGATCCTTCTCGATGTCAGCGAGCGACGCAGTCGCCAGCACCTTCATCTTCTCGCCGCGCATCGTTTCGAGTTTGGCAAGGTCCTCCGCGACCGCCGCACGGTTGGTGTAGTGAAGGACGCCGGTGGTGTAGCCCGTGACCAGCGGCCAGGCCGGATAGACCACCCAATAGCCGATCGCCCACAGAATCGTGGCGTAGAAGGTCAGCACCCACCAGCGCGGCAGCGGGGTGTTCAGTTCCTTGATGCCATCCCACTCGTGGCCGGTGGTGGCGCGGCCGGAAACCTGATCGATGTCGTGATGTTCGCTCATGGCTGCTCAGTCCTCCCGCAGCGGCGTCTTGGCCGCGGCATCGAACAGCGCCTTGTTGCGGGGACGCAGCGCGTAAAAAACGATGGCGAGGAAAATCCCGACAAAGACCGGCGTCCACAAACTGAGGACGAACTGCGATGCCAGGTTTTCAATGGAGACGATCGCTTTCATGCAAAACCCTTTCAGCGCAGATTGGCTTTTTCGTCGTAGAGCTTGAAGTCGACTAGGGTGCCCAGCATCTGCAGGTACGCGACCAGCGCATCGAGCTCGGTGGGAGTGCCGCCCTTGCCGTCGAAATTGCGCACTGCGGCTTTCGGATAGCGCTTCTGGAACGCATCGACACTGGCGTTGTCAGGATCGGCCTGCGCCACCAGGTCGGCCTTCGCATTGGCGATCTGGTCGTCGCTATAGGGCACGCCGACGACGCGGCTGGTGCGCAGATGCTCGGCGATGTCGTCGACATTGACCTCCGTCGCAGCCAGCGCCGGGTAGCCCGGCATCACCGATTGCGGCACGATGGCGCGCGGATCGGTCAGATGGCGCACATGCCAGTCGTCGGAATATTTGGCGCCGACGCGGGCAAGATCAGGACCGGTGCGCTTCGATCCCCACTGGAAGGGGTGATCGAACATGCTCTCGGCGGCCAGCGAATAATGACCATAGCGCTCGACCTCGTCGCGCAGGGGACGGATCATCTGCGAATGGCAGAGATAGCAGCCCTCGCGGACATAGATGTTGCGCCCTGTCAGTTCGAGCGGCGTGTAGGGACGCACGCCGTCGACCACTTCGATCGTGCTCTTCAGGTAGAACAGCGGCGTGATCTCGACCAGGCCGCCGATCGCGATCACCACGAAAATGCCCGCGATGAGAATGATCGAGTTCTTCTCGAAGATCTTGTGTCGATTCCAGAGGGACATGAGATTACCTATTGGGATGACCTATTCGGCGGGCTGGAGCAGGCCGGCAGCCTGCGATTCTTCGGCTTCACCGGCATTGACCGTCATCCAGAGATTGAAGGCCATGATCAGCGCGCCGATCAGGAACAGCGCACCGCCGGCGGCGCGGATGATGTAGAAGGGGTGCATGGCTTCGACCGTCTCGATGAAGGAATATTCGAGGAAGCCGAGCGAGGTGTAGGCGCGCCACATCAGACCCTGCAGGATTCCCGACACCCACATCGCGGAGATGTAGAGCACGATGCCGATGGTCGAAATCCAGAAGTGCCAGTTGACCAGCTTCAGGCTGTACAGCCCCTTGCGATTCCACAGCCACGGCACCAGGCAATACAGCGCGCCGAAGGAGACGAAGCCGACCCAGCCGAGCGCGCCGGAATGCACATGGCCGATGGTCCAGTCCGTATAGTGGCTCAGGGAATTCACGACCTTGATCGACATCATCGGACCTTCAAAGGTCGACATGCCGTAGAAGGCGACCGAGACCACCAGCATGCGCAGCACCGGATCGGTGCGCAGCTTGTCCCAGGCCCCCGACAGCGTCAGCAGGCCGTTGATCATGCCGCCCCAGGACGGCATCCAGAGCATGATGGAGAAGGTCATGCCGAGCGTCTGCGCCCAGTCCGGCAGCGCGGTATAGTGCAGGTGATGCGGGCCGGCCCAGATGTAGAGGAAGATCAGCGCCCAGAAGTGGATGATCGAGAGCCGGTAGGAATAGATCGGCCGCTCCGCGCGCTTCGGAATGAAGTAGTACATGATGGCGAGGAAGCCCGCGGTCAGGAAGAAGCCGACGGCGTTATGGCCATACCACCACTGGAACATCGCGTCCTGCACGCCGCCCCAGGCGATGTAGGATTTGGAGCCGAGCAGCGACACCGGCAGCGCGGGATTGTTGCCGAGATGCAGCACCGCGATGGTGACGATGAAGGCGAGATAGAACCAGTTGGCGACGAAGATATGCGGTTCCTTGCGCTTGACCAGCGTCATCAGGAACACCAGCAGATAGGCGACCCAGACGATGGTCAGCCAGAGATCGGAATACCATTCGGGCTCGGCATATTCCTTGGACTGCGTGACGCCGAGCAGATAGCCGGTGCCGGCGATCAGGATGAAGAAATTGTAGCCGAGCACGACGAACCATGGCGCGAGATCACCGGCAAGCCGGGCGCGGCAGGTCTTTTGCACCACGTAGAACGAGGTCGCGATCAGCACGTTGCCGCCGAACGCGAAGATCACCGCCGACGTGTGCAGCGGCCGCAGCCGGCCAAAGGTGGTCCAGGGCAGATCGAGGTTGAGCGCGGGCCAGGCGAGCTGGCTGGCGATGATGAGGCCGACCGTAAAACCGGCGATGCCCCAGAACATCGCGGCGACGGAGGCGAATTTCACCGGCCCGAGATTGTAATTGGGGCGGCCGTTGATTTCCTGCGGCGGCAGCTCGGCCGGGCGATCGTAGTAGCGGCTCAGGATCGCGAAGGTGGCCAGGATGCTCGCCACGCATCCGAGCGAGGCGTGAAAGGCAAACGGCGCGTCATGCGCAAACCCGGCACCGACCAGGCACAGGAAGGCAAGTGCGGCAAACAGCGGCCATAACACGGCCTCTCCAACTGTCATCTGCTTCGGGCTAGCGGCGGCATCGGTCATGGTGCGGCTTTCTTGAAAAATCTGGACGCGTCAGGAAACCACGCGGGAGGAGTCGGCCGTTTGATTGAAATCAAACCTCGGTCGCAGTACCGTAGAATCATGGTTGTCTTTCGATCGACTCAGCATTCGCCCATTCCCCGTTTGCGCGTGCCCCGCGTAGGCTGGCGCGAGAGCGATTTCGTTGATGCAGATCAAACGGCCGTGCTGAATTGCGCCGCGGTCGTGCGCCTGTAGGTATCGAAGCAGGCGGCAACGACGCGGACGACGGAGCGTCCGGCGTCGGTCACGATGAGTTTCCTGCCCCTGATGTCGACCAGCCCGTCGCGCTGCATCGACGCCAGCATCGCAAGCTCCTCGTCAAGATCGCCGTCCGGCGCGATCGCGCCGAGATCGACTTCGAAGCTGCACATCAATCGCTCGATGATCGCGGCGCGCTGCCGGTCCTCGGCATCGCACCGGCAGCCCCGCACTGATGCGAGGGAACCCGACTCGATGGCCCGGACATATTTTGGAACATCCGCGATGTTCTGGACAAAGCCGCTTGCAAAGGTCGAGATCGAAGAGGCCCCCAGCCCGAGCAGGACCTTCCGATCGTCATCGGTATAGCCCTGGAAATTGCGATGCAGCTTGCCGGATGCGGCCGCGACAGCGAGCGGATCGCCAGGCCTCGCAAAATGGTCGATGCCGACCTTCACATAGCCATGACGCGCAAGCTCGCTTGCGATGAGCTCGGCCTGATCGATGCGCTGGTCCTGGGAGGGAAGCTTGGTTTCGTCGATCCGCCGCTGGTTTGCCTTGAGCCGGGGAAGATGCGCATAGCCGAAACAGGCGATACGGCTCGGCGACAGCGCCGCGACCGAGGCGCAGGTCTTGCGAATCGATTCGAGGGTCTGCAGCGGCAGGCCGTACATCAGATCGAAGCTGAGACTGCGAATACCGGCGAGCCGCAGCCGCGCGACCGCGGCCTCGACCATGACCAGCGGCTGAAGCCGCCCGATCGCGGCCTGCACGATGGGATTGACGTCCTGGATGCCGAGGCTGGCACGGGTGATTCCGAGCTCGGCCAGGCCATCGGCAAGCTCGGCCGTGATATAGCCCGGATCGAGCTCGATGGCGTGTTCGAAACCGGCCTCGAAGGGGAAATGCCGGCCGAGCGCGGTGACGACCGATCGCAGGCTGTCCAGCCCGAGAATGCTGGGCGTGCCGCCGCCCCAATGCAGCCGCGCGATGGCAGGCCGTTTCCTCACGAGACCCGCGACGATCTCGATTTCGCGCTCAAGCGCGCGGCGATAACGGGCGACGACATCGACACGCTGCGCCATCTTGGTGTTGCAGCCGCAATAGAGGCAGATTTCGCGGCAATAGGGGACGTGCAGATAGACCGAGACGCTTTCCTGCGCCTCGAGACGGCCGAGCCACGCCGCATGCTCGCGCGTCCCCACCACCGGCGTGAAATCCGCCGCGGTCGGATAGGACGTATAGCGCGGCACATTGGTGCTGGCGTAACGCCGGGCAATCGGATTCACGACCTCACCTCGTGACCCGCGGATAGGCCTAGGAGGCCCAGGCGCGCGCCAGCGCGGTCGGCGAGCGGAACTCCACGGCGTCCGCAAAGATGGTCCAGTCGCGGATGTGTTTCTGCCGGCAGAAATCGGCTTCCGCGCGCTGCACCGCTTCCGCCAGCGAAGCGGCATCCACGGTGAAGGCGGCCTGGCACGCGCGATGCTCGTGGCCGGTGTCGTCGCAAACGGTCTTGATGAAGCGCACATCGAATGAAGGCATGGGAATCTCCTGTTTGAAAACATTGTGCTGCAGATCAGGAGAGACCGCCTTGACCAAAATCAATCAGGGGTCGACCGTCGCGCTCGGCTCCCCTGAATTGAAAGAGGCGGTCCGTTGGACCGCCTCTTCGTCGCTCGCAGGCTTACTGGCAGACGTAATTTATGCCGTCGCCGCCCTTGACGATGGTGCCGGGCACGCAGCCAATGCCGTAGCGCGACGCATAGTCGGCCCAGCCGGTGTAGGAAAAGCCCCAAAGACCGCCCGGGCCCGTCCCGGACCAGGGGCCGCCGTGGTAGTAGGCCCGCACGGCGTACCAGGATATAGCGGGGTCATAAGGTCTGTAGGGACTGTAGTAGTAGGGCGTAACATAGAGCCGCCTCGCCTGGGCACTGTCGACCGACAGCGAAAGGCCGCGCTCAGACCAGCCAACAGAGAACAGTGTCGCAATGGCGACGGTCGTCGTAGCGATTGCGATTTTCGTCAAACGCGTCAGCTTCATGACTTCCTCCAATACTGCCTCGCCCCCTTGATAAGGGCGCATGCAGCCTGTCCGCCCGCCGGCGGGGACCCTTGAGAAAGATCAAAGGTTCCTGATGTGGCAGCCGTCCTGACGTACTCCCGGTCGGGATGATCGGGATGAACAACTGTGCCTTCAGGCCGGCGGCACGCACGAAGGCGGCCGATCCAGGCTTGCGCCGACATGAAGTCGCGATGCCGGTGCGGTTTTCGGCCCGTCTCGACCCGCAATCATGCCGATGAAGCCTTGTCGTCGTGAGCCGACAGAATGTCTTTTTGGGCCAAGACCGCGACTTCTTGCCAGGCCAGGATGTCGACGATGCTGCCGAAGTTTTCGCTACGGGCTCCCTTGTCGTTCAGCATGCCGTTTGGACCGGATTGCAGGTCGCCAAAGGGACGGTTGCGCTGCGCTCGGATACGCCAATTCCCGACATCAAGAAGGTTGCCAGGCATGCGGTTGCGCGGATTTTGTATTTTGGTTGTGTTGCTGGCTTCGGCGTCCAACGCCTCTGCCGTGGAGCAGAGCGCACTCCATCGAATGTCATGCTCCGTGGTTCGATATTATGTCGCAAAATATAGCGCTACGGCTGCAGAAATGTGGGCGCGGAGCAAGGGTGCGACGGAAGCAGAGATCGAGTTGGCTCGCCGTTGCCTGAAAGGCGCTCCGGTTATCACGGTGCAGAGCGTGCAAGACTAGCCCGCGCGTGGCTCGCGCCGGGCCGGCTATCCGGTTGCTGCCTTTTTCACGATCTGGAAGCCGTTGGCCTCCAATTCACGCAGCAGCACGTTGGTGAGATGCGCGCATTCGTCAGGCTTGATCCAGCTTGGGCTTCTCCAATCCGGATCGTCTTCCTTTGGGTATATGACGAACGCCGAACGAATGGCGGCCTTGATCACCTCAGTTGGATCGTCCGGCATCTCAACCTCCCGCTGCTGCAATCCTGCAGCAGCCGATCGAGGCGCGCCGACGGCCCAGGCGGCTTGATTTACGTCAAGGTAGCGAGGGGCCTCGCGGTGCCAATGCCAATTCCGGACCGGCGCCACGGATGAACTGGTTCGGCGGGCGATGACAGGGGAAGGCGGGGCGAACGCTGCGTTCCGATTCGAATTTCAAAGAGCCGAGACACGACGTCTCGTTCTCGCGGCGCGTTTCGCCCGAGTGATGCATCGACAGGGTCCCCCGGAAATCAGAGGGCGCAGGGAATGCCGGGCGCACGCTGCACCCGCGGTCTCGTGTGCAAGATTGTGCAAGGAGGCGCACACGAGCATACAGGTTCAGCGGAGGCACTCCGGCATTCCCTGCGCAATGGTTTAGCGGCTTATGGCGCGCTCTCCCCGGTGTCCGGGCTTGATAGCCACCGTCCCCCCGGGCTCTTGACCCGGGGGTTGATCCCAGCGTCGGGGGACCAGGACCACACGCTTTTGCCGTCCGCATTGGCATCGCCCGTCCGGCGAAACCAACACGTCCATCGCATCCCGCACCAACGTTCGTGACGACGCGTACGCCCCTCTGGATCAGGGCGGGACGGCGCGGAATGTGCTCCTGATTTGGGGGCGGAGTCAAGGAAATTTCTGTAAATCGGAATTGATCGGAGGCGGGTTTTGCCGCGGCAAATTGGCACGACGGGCAGTTTCGGTGCCCCTCTCCAAGATTGCAGGCCCTAGCCGGCCGGGTTGATCGAGAACTCGCCGACTGTTGTGGTGGAACGGGATTTTTCAACTCTACAGCCGCCAAAGGCCCCCCTGCTAGGGTTGCTTCAGTGTGATAACAGTATGCCGTGATGGAGCGGCGCGACCGACCCTCGATGCGCTTCTCGACCTCGACGGGCAGGTTCTCGTGGTGGACCCGGAAGGCGGCCACTGGGTTCGGTTGGTCGTGACGCGGGTGCCGGCGTCGCCGGAGAAGCCGCACGGCATCGACTACTCGCTCACGCTGCACGGCCCCGACGGCGAGCGGCTGGTCGGCTTTGACAACGCACATCCGGTCGGGCGGAAGCCCGGCGATCCGCAGGACCACCGCCACCGGCTGCGGACGATCAGGGCCTACGAATACCGGGACGCGGCAACCCTGCTCGGCGACTTCCGGGAGACAGTGGACACGGTGTTGCGCGAGAGAGGAGTGATCCCATGACGACGCTGAAGGTCGGCATCGCCAGCTACGGGGAGATGAAGGCGCGCACGATGGCCGTGGCGCGGCGAGCGCCGTGTGTCGGCCGACGAGCCCAAGGTCTGGTTCGCTTCGACCGAGTCCTTCGCCAAGGTCTTGTCGGCCGGCAATCGCGAACTGCTGCGCGTCATCGCCGAGAAGGCGCCCGGCTCGCTCGACGAGCTGGCGCGCATCACCGGCAAGGCCAAGTCCAATCTGTCCCGGACACTGAGAACCATGGAAGGCTACGGCCTGGTCCGCCTCGAACGCGGTGAGCGGGGCCGGATCACGCCGAAGGTGATGCACGATCGCGTGGAATTGGACCTACCGCTAACGCTATCGCGAAAGGCAAGCTAAGCAAATGAGCGCGATCGCTCCCTTCATCATCGATTTGCCGGAAGGGAATCCCGTTTCCAAGTGACTAGATGCAGAATGGCGGAGAGAGTGGGATTCGAACCCACGGTACGGTTTCCCGCACACACGCTTTCCAAGCGTGCGCCTTAAGCCACTCGGCCATCTCTCCGGGGAGCCCTCTCTTGAAGGGCCAGGACGGTTTTTGCAAGCGGATGCCGCTGGCAAGCCGTGAATTTCGCCTAAATATTTGAACTATCGTGGCATTTTTGGAACGGCGTGAATTGCTTGCCGCGCCTGATCACGGCTCGGATGAACCCAAAGCCGTCCAATTCCGACGACTGATTTGCGCGGCAGGCCAGGCTGGGACAGTGCGTCCCAGGCCGCCCTCACCCCTCATCCTGAGGAGCCGCGCAAGCGGCGTCTCGAAGGATGAGGCCGATATCCGGGCCTCATGGTTCGAGACGGCGCATTCGCGCCTCCTCACCATGAGGGTTTTGACGCAATAGGACGTGGGGACAATATGAGCATCAGGCAAAAAATCGCGTTTGTGGTCGCCGCGTCGGCAACCATCATGATGAGCTGCACGGTAGCGAGCGCGCAGAACTGCACCCGCCAGGGCAACGACGTCACCTGCGACGACGGGCGGCGCGGCATCTTCACCGGCGATGCCATCATCTGGCCGGACGGGACAAAATCGAATCTCGCCTCGCCGCACCCGAGCGTCATCGTCGGCAACAAGTCGTCGGTCATCGTCGGCCAGGGCGTCATCGTCGGCGGTCGCGGCAAGGGCTCGGTGCCGATGGAGAATCCGGCCGCGCAAACGCGCTGCCCTACTCTAGACGGCGTGCCCTACTGCAACTGATTAAAGATTTAGCCTGAAGCCGCTGGGCTCGGTCTGCTCCCTCGCCCCGCTCTTCGCGGGGAGAGGGTTGGGGTGAGGGGCTGTTCCGCGAAGACGGTGAGAGATCGATTCGGGGAGGCTCCCCCTCACCCGAAATTCAAG
Source organism: uncultured Alphaproteobacteria bacterium (assembly GCA_963847045.1). Classification (GTDB taxonomy): domain Bacteria; phylum Pseudomonadota; class Alphaproteobacteria; order Rhizobiales; family Xanthobacteraceae; genus Bradyrhizobium. Next base: position 256,157 of record CAWJYQ010000014.1, read on the forward strand.
CTGTGCTTGAATTTCGACCTCTCCCCGCAAGCGGGGAGAGGTGAAGGGGAGACGCGGGCAGATCAATTCAACCAAGGCTCATCGTGCTTCAGTGATAACGCGCGGTTGAAGCGGCCGAACGCGGCGGCCAGAGGGTCGGCGTGTCCACGATCGGCGCGGGCGCGGCCTTGTCGACCCGGCTCTCCCGCAGGGCCGCGATGAAATCGGCAAACCATTGCTGGATGGAGTGGGCGCGCAGCTTCTGCATCATCGCCTCGTAGCGCATGCGCCGCTCCGTCAGCGGCATCGACAGCGCGGTCGCAATGCTGCGCGCCATGCCGTCGATATCGTGCGGATTGACCAGCAGCGCGGTGTCGAGCTCGTTGGCGGCGCCGGCGAATTTCGACAGCACCAGCACGCCGGGATCGGCCGGGTTCTGCGCGGCGACATATTCCTTGGCGACCAGGTTCATGCCGTCATGCAGCGGCGTCACCACGCCGACCTGCGCGGTGCGATAGAGCCCCGCCAGCACGGCCTGGCCATAGCCCTTGTTGAGATAGCGGATCGGCGTCCAGTCGGCCTCGCCATGGCGGCCGTTGACGTCGCTGACGAGTTTCGCGACATCGCTCTGCAACTGGCCATAGGCCTGGATCGCGCCGCGCGAAAGCGTTGCGATCTGCAGCAGCGACACACTGCGCAAAAGATGCGGGTGCTCGGTCCACATCCGGTCGAAAGCGCTGATGCGGTTGATCAGCCCCTTGGAATAATCGAGCCGGTCGACGCCGATCGCGAGCCGCTCGCCGTTCAGGCTGCGCCGCAGCCGCGACACGTCGGGATGGGTGATGGCCTTGGCTGCTTGCTGCGCGAACTTCTCGGCGTCAATGCCGATCGGAAACACGGCGGCGCGCGTGCGGCCGTGATGCGAGATCACCACGTCGTCGTGAACCGTCAGCTCCAGATGGGTTTTGACATAGCCCAGGAAGTTGTCGCGGTCCGCCTCGGTCTGGAAGCCTATGAGGTCATAGGCGAGCATCGCCTCGATCAGTTCGCGATGATGCGGCACGCCCTCGATGATGCCGTGCGCTGGCCACGGCGTATGCAGGAAGAAGCCGACGGGTGCGGTGACGCCGAGCTCGCGCAGCTCCGCGCCGAGCGCGAGCAAATGATAGTCCTGCACCCAGAACGCGGTGTCCTGCTTGTTGAAGCGCAGCAGCGCGCGCGCCATGAAGGCGTTGACTTCGCGATAGCTGAGATAATCGCCCTGCGTCACGCGGATCAGGTCGCTGCGCGAGTGCAGCGCCGGCCACAGCGCGGAATTGGCGAAGCCTTCGTAATAGCCGCCGTAATGCGCGGCGGGCAGATCGAGCATGGCCAGCGCACCGGAGCCGAGCGCCTCGATTTCGGCGAACGGTTCCTTCTGGAACCCGTCGCGCACGCGGCCGGACGAACCGACCCAGATCGCGCCGGATTTCTCCACCACCGGCAGCAATGCGGCGGCAAGTCCGCCGGTCATCGGTTCATTGGCATTGCCGCGGGCCACGCGATTGGAAACGACGACGAGGTTCAAAGAGCCCTCCTGGGTAATCCGGGCATTTAACTGCCGTTCATCAATATGGTTCCTTTGAGAATTGTGATGGATTGAAACCGAATTCAGACTGTGCGCCATGGAACCCGGGTTAGCCAGCACAAAGAAAAACTCTGATGCAGGAAAAGCACGTTACGGGTGCGAAAACCGCGGCAGCGCCCCAATCTCGCGACGGCTATGGCGCTTGCGTCACGCTTTGGTCATCGAGCAGACGCGCGAGGAACTCGCGCACATCGCTCGGTGTATCGAAATGACCCGCCACGCCCTGTGCACGCTGACCGACAGAGAAGGCGATCCCGTCGAAATCCGGCATAATTGCGAACACGGTTTCATCGGTGACGTCGTCGCCGATGAACAGCGGCTTGCGGCCCCTGAACGGTTCGAGCGTCATCAATTCGCGCACGCCGCTCGCCTTGGTGAAGCCGGAATGCTTGATCTCGCAGACAAACTTGCCGGGCAGGACTTCGATCGGCGCGTTCGGCAGATCGGCGCGGATCAGCGACACCGCCTCATAGATCGCCTTCTCCGCATGCGGGGCGAGGCGATAATGCAGCGCCAGCGAATAGCCCTTGTCCTCGAGCAGGATTCCCGGGCTGAGTTTTGCGATGGTCGCAAGCCGCCGCTTCAATTCCTTGTCGAGCGGCGGCGCATGAGTTGCGACCGCGTCGGCATCGGCATTGAGGCGCATCTCCGCGCCGTGGCCGCCCACGGCCGGGAACTGATCGGGCGCGAAGATGAGGTCGATGTCATTGAGCGAGCGCCCGCTGACCAGCGCCAGCGCGCCGGAGGTCTTGTCGAGCAGGCCGTTCAGGGTTTTGGAAAGCCCCGGCGGCACCCAGACTTCGCGCGGCGTCGGCATCAGCTCGAGCAGCGTGCCGTCGATGTCGAGCAGGATCGCGGTCTCGTTCAAATGCGGGACAAGCAAATGCGGCACCGGAACGGCTTCCGGCGCCTCGTCTTCCCGCGATTGCTTCGTCTCTTTAGACCGCATGTCGGCCAGATCCTGATCCATTCCATTCTACTCCACAATGGCGAGCGGCTTTGCGACAGTTTCCAGCGATTTTCGCTCGGCCGCCACGGCGTACCGCCAGGCGACACACGCCGCCGCGACCATCAGAACCGCCCCAAACAGATAGCCGGCGAAAACGCTGGCGCGCGATCCGGTGTCGATCAGGACACCGAACAGCGCGGGTCCGGCCACACCGCCGATGCCGGTGCCCACCGCATAGAACAGCGCAATGGCGAGTGCCCGGACTTCCAATGGAAAGTTTTCGCTGACGGTGAGATAGGCCGCGCTCGCCGCCGGCGAGGCAAAGAAGAAGATCACCATCCAGGCGATGGTCTGGGTCTCTGCGCTCAGCAGGCCGATCGAAAAAAGATAGCCCGAAACGGCGAGCAGCACGCCGGAGACGCCATAGGTCAGCACGATCATGGTGCGGCGGCCGAGCGTATCGAACAGACGGCCGAGCAGGAGCGGCCCAAGGAAATTACCGGCGGCAAAGGGCAGGATGTACCAGCCGACCTGGTTGGAGGCGATGCCATAGAAGTCGGTCAGCACCAGCGCAAAGGTGAAGAAGATCGCGTTGTAGAAGAATGCCTGCGCGACCATCAGGCAAAGCCCGACCAGCGCGCGCGTCCGATAGGCCGAGAACAGCGTGCGCGCGACCTCGCGCAACGGCGTGTGGTCGCGCATCCGCAGCCTGATCTTCGGAAAGGCCTCTTCCCGCGCGTCCTGGTCGTGTCCGATTACCGAGCGTTCGATGTCGTCGACGATCTTGTGCGCTTCGTCGGGATGGCCGTGGATCATCAGCCAGCGCGGACTTTCCGGAATCCACATCCGCATCACCAGCACGATCAGGCCGAGCACAGCACCGGTGAAATAAGCGAGCCGCCAGCCGATGTCGGGACCGGCGAAGGCGGGATCGAGCAGCACGATCGCGCTTGCCGCACCGAGCGCCGCGCCGATCCAGAAGCTGCCGTTGATCACGAGATCGGTCCAGCCGCGATAGCGCGCCGGCACCAGCTCCTGGATGGTCGAGTTGATCGCGGTGTATTCACCACCGATGCCGGCGCCGGTCAGGAAACGAAACAGCACATAGCTTCCGACGCTCCACGACAGCGCGGTCGCCGCGGTCGCGGAAAGATAAAGCGCGAGCGTGATGAAGAACAGTTTTCTGCGCCCGATCCGGTCGGTGAGCCAGCCGAAGCCGAGCGCGCCCAGCACCGCGCCGGCAAGATAGCCGCTATTGGCGAGGCCGATGTCGAAATTGGAGAAATGCAGCACGGGGCTCTCCTTCAACGCACCCGACAGGGCGCCGGCCAGCGTCACTTCGAGCCCGTCGAGAATCCAGGTGATCCCAAGCGCCAGCACCACGCGGGTGTGGAAGCCGCTCCAGGTGAGCGCATCGAGCCGCGAAGGGATCGAGGTTTCGATGACGCGGTCATCGGCACGCGCAGCGGCGGCGGGAATGGCGGCGCCGTCGTTGAAAGCTGGACTGTGCTGCAGGGCCATTGGATCAGCCAATGCAAAATACCCCGGGATGCTGCGCTCCCGAGGTTTTTCAAGCGCGATAGTGGCAAAGTGTTGCCTGCCACGGCGAGATAACGCGGCGAGCGCGGAACGGTTCCCATCCCGCCGCTTAGGAACGATAGGCGCAACCGCTGATTTCTATAGTAGCTCAAGGAGTTGACAATGGCAGAACGCAGGAAATCACCCGCGCGCAAGAGGTCCCCGCGAAAGACCGCGCGCAAGGCCACGCCAAAACGCTGGTCGCAGCGCGTGACGCGCGAGAGCGACGCGCTCGACCTCAAGCGCGGCGTGTTCAAGCTCACCAGCGCGAAGAAGATCGCGGCCTCCTTGAAGCGCTCGGCCGAGCGCAGCTCGCGCCGCAAGGCTGGCGCCTATCGGTCGGCGCTGTCGATGCTGACGTTTTATATCAACCGCGCCGGGAAGACCTTGCCGAAGACGCAGCGCGAGCGGCTGGAGCGCGCGAAGGCTGAACTGAAGCGCCAGTTCGGCAGGGATTAGTTAATCTCGTCATTCCGGGGCGACGCGAAGCGGCGAGCCCGGAATCCATAACCACCATCGCGCATGCGGCTTGCCGCATTCGCGAAAAGACATAGAGGCGCGCTTGGCCTTCTTAGTTGCGCGAATGGCCCAAGGGCCAAGCGCGCCGCGAGTATGGATTCCGGGCCTGGCCCTTCGGGCCATCCCGGAATGACGACGGAGATGATGGCTCTAAGCCGCGCGGATGTTCTGCATGAAGCGGTCGAGCTCGGCGCGCAGCCGCGTGCTTTCGCTCGACAGCGCCTTTGCCGAGTTCAGCACTTCCTCGGACGCCGAGCCGGTTTGGGTGGCGCCGCGATTGACTTCGACGATATTGTCGGCCGCCTCGCGCGTGCCCTGGGCTACGCTCTGCACATTGCGCGCGATCTCCTGGGTCGCGCCGCCCTGCTGCTCGACCGCAGAGGTGATCGAGGCGGCGATGGCCGAGATCTGGCCGATGGTCGAGCCGATCTCCTTGATCGCCGCCACCGATTCCTGTGTCGCCTCCTGCATGCCGGAAATGTGGTTCGAGATGTCCTCGGTCGCCTTCGCGGTCTGGCTCGCGAGCGATTTCACTTCCGAGGCCACGACCGCAAAGCCGCGGCCGGCGTCACCGGCGCGCGCGGCTTCGATGGTGGCGTTGAGCGCGAGCAGATTGGTCTGCTCGGCGATCGCGGTGATCAGCTTGACGACGTCCCCGATCTCTTGTGCTGCGCGCGAGAGTTTGCCGATGCGGGCGTCGGTCTGCTGCGCCTGTGCGACCGCGGCCTCCGCGATCCGGTTGGACTCGCGCACCTGCTTGCCGATCGCGTCGACCGATGCCGACAATTCCTCGGTTGCGGAAGCGACCGACTGGATGTTGCTGGACGCCACTTCGGACGCGCCGGCAACCTGGCTCGACAGGCCCTGCGTCGTCTCCGCCGTGCGCGTCAGCGTGCCGGCGGCCTGCTCCAGATGCCCCGCGGAAGCCGAGACATTGGAGACGATCGAACCCACGGCGGTCTCGAAATCGTCGGCGAATCGAATTAGCTCGGCCCGGCGCGCTGCGCCTGCTTCCTTGTTCTGCGCATCCTGCGCGGCCGCGTCGCGCTCGGCCTTGGCGATGGCCTGCAGCTTGAACTCCTCGACGGCGCCGGCCATCTCGCCGACCTCGTCGCTCTGCCCGAGACCGGGCAGCACCACATCGAAATTGCCGCCCGCGAGTTCGCGCATCGCCCTGCACATCGCGATCATCGGCCGGGAAATGCCGCGGCCGAGCACTAGCGCGAGAATGGCACCGAGAATCGTGCCGCCGACCGCGAGCATGATGATCAAATGCTCGGTCTCGCCGATCATCGCATCCGACTGCGCATCGAGCCGCTGCTGCTCGGAGACGAGATCCGCCTTCATCGCGCCTGCGCCCTGGCTGATCGCGCCGGCAGAGCCGCTCATTTCGGTCACGAGGTCCTCGACCGTCTTGGCGTTCTCGACCAGCCTGGTCAACGCCTGCCGGTATGCGGTCAGAAGACCCTTGGCCTCCTTCAGGCCCGCCAGGATCTTCTCGTCGGTCGTCGAGATCGCATGCAGTGAATTCTCGACGAATTTCAGCCGCGCCAGCGCGCTGTTGGCCACCGCCTGGTCGTAATTGATGACAAAGTTGTTGGCGAGCGCGACCGCGGCCTGCAATTGCTCGGATACTTTCTTGGCGCCGAGCTCGACTCCCGGCAGTTCGTCGTCGGAGGCATTGTTTGCGATGTCGTCCAGCCTGTAGCGCAGCAAGTTGGCGTCGCGGTTCAGCTGGTTCTGCACCAAAAGCGCGCTCTCACGCTTGGCCTTGAGGATGTCGGCAAAGGTGCTGGCGAAATTCTTGAACTCGATGGCCAGGCGCTTCAGCCCCTCGCGCCGCGCCGGCGTCTTGGTGCCGGCAAGGGATTTGTCGATGGCATCCTTCAGGCTGGCTTCGGCTGCCTGTGCCGCCTTGGCGTCGTCCTCCTTGGCCGTCACCACGTAATATTTGACCAGCAGGCGATAGGAGATCAGCTCGCGGTCGATATTGCGGGCAAGATCGGCCTCCGCGACGCTGTTCCGGTAGGAGGCGACGGCCTCCGAGACCCCTTCGAATCTGAAATAGGCGGTGCCGAGGCTGACGGCGGATATCACCAGCACCAGCGCGAAGCCGAGCGAGATTTTGGCGCGGAAGCGCAGGGTCGGAAGCCAGGAAAACGATGATTTCGAACGGACGCTTCCCGACATGCCAACCCCCGAAGACCCCGGCCTTCCCAGCCAAACGCAATGGAGCCGGAAACACTGGCTCCCGGCTCAATGACACAAAGTTAGGGCAGAATGGATAAGGGTGCGTAAATATACGCGGCCTCAGCCCCCTCGGAGGGCGGGGCAAGAATGCCGCTTGTTGCGGCGTCACGACAATCTGGTGACTAATTTCCCAGTTGCAAAGTTCCCGCCCCCCTGTCTCTAATCAGACTAATTAAAAATCGGGAGGGATATGTGTCGACAGTCAAACTGACAGTGAACGGCAAGGCGGTCTCCGTCGATGTCGAGGACCGAACGCTTCTGGTCCATCTCCTGCGCGATAGCCTTAACCTGACCGGGACCCATGTCGGCTGCGATACCAGCCAGTGTGGCGCCTGTGTGGTCCATGTCGACGGCCGCGCGGTGAAATCCTGCACCATGCTGGCGGGACAGGCCGCGGGCTCCAGCGTCACCACCATAGAAGGCATTGCCAAGGGCGAAGAACTGCACCCGATGCAGGCGGCGTTCCGCGACAATCACGGCCTGCAGTGCGGCTTTTGCACCCCGGGCATGATCATGTCGGCGGTCGACATCGTCCACCGCTATGGCGGCAAGCTCGACGAGGCCACCGTCCGGCACGAGCTCGAAGGCAATATCTGCCGCTGCACCGGCTATCACAACATCGTCAAGGCGGTGCTTGACGCGGCCGGCCGCATGAAGGTCTCGCAGGCGGCCGAATAGCCGCTCGCACACATCATCATTGAATCAAGACCGCCGGGTTCGATGGAATTGGCGGATCAGAAACTCCGGTAGGGAGAAGAGACATGGGTGTTGAAGGCATTGGCGCAAGCGTCGTGCGCAAGGAAGACCGGCGCTTTATCACCGGCAAGGGCCGTTACGTCGACGATGTCAAGCTGGTGGGCATGACTTTTGCCCATTTCATCCGCAGCCCGCATGCGCATGCCAAGGTCAAGAGCATCGACACATCCGAAGCGATGAAGATGCCCGGCGTGATCGCGGTGCTGAACGGGCAGCAGCTCGTTGACGACAAGGTCGGCAATCTGATCTGCGGCTGGGCCATCACGTCGAAGGATGGCTCGCCGATGAAGATGGGCGCATGGCCCGCGATGGCGCCGGAGACCGTGCGCTTTGTCGGGCAGGCGGTCGCGGTCGTGATCGCCGAGACCAAGAACCAGGCGCGCGACGCGGCCGAAGCCGTGGTCGTCACCTATGAAGAGCTGCCGGCCGTTCCAGACATCAAGGCCGCGATCAAGCCCGGTGCGCCGCAGCTTCATCCCGAAGCCCCCGGCAATATCATTTACGACTGGCACCTCGGCGACGAAGCCGCAACGAAGGATGCCTTCGCCAAGGCCGCTAATGTGGTGACGCTCGAGCTTACCAATAATCGTCTGGTGCCGAACGCGATGGAGCCGCGCGCGGCAATCGCCGACTACGACACCGCGGAAGAGCACTTCACTCTATATACGACCTCGCAGAACCCGCATGTCGCGCGTCTCGTGCTGTCGGCATTCTATAACATCGCGCCCGAGCACAAGCTCCGCGTGATCGCGCCCGATGTCGGCGGCGGCTTCGGCTCCAAGATCTACATCTATCCCGAAGAGATGGTCTGCCTGTGGGCGTCCAAGAAGGTGGGCCGTCCGATCAAGTGGACCGGCGACCGCTCGGAATCCTTCCTCACCGACGCCCATGGCCGCGACCATGTCTCAAAGGCGGAGATGGCGTTCGACAAGGACAACAAGATCCTCGGGCTTCGGGTGAAGACCCACGCCAATTTCGGCGCCTATATGTCGCTGTTCTCCTCGGCGGTGCCGACCTATCTCTACGCGACGCTGCTATCCGGCCAGTATGTCATCCCGGCAATCTATGCCGAGGTAATCGCTGTCTACACCAACACCGCGCCGGTCGATGCCTATCGCGGCGCGGGCCGTCCCGAGGCGAGCTATCTGCTCGAACGCATGATGGAAACCGCGGCGCGGCAGCTGAAGGTCGATCCGGCCGAACTGCGGCGCAAGAACTTCATCACCCAGTTCCCGTATCAGACGCCGGTGATCATGGCCTATGACACCGGGGACTTTAACGCCTCGCTCGAGGCGGCCAAGAAGGCGATCGACTATGCCGGCTTTGCCGGCCGCAAGGCCAAGGCGAAATCGGAAGGCAAGCTCCGCGGTATCGGCGTCTCCTGCTACATCGAGGCCTGCGGCATCGCGCCGTCAAAGGCGGTCGGCAGTCTCGGGGCCGGCGTCGGCCTGTGGGAGTCCGCCGAGATCCGCGTCAACCCGGTCGGCACTATCGAGGTCCTCACCGGCTCGCACAGCCACGGCCAGGGCCATGAGACGACATTTGCGCAATTGATCTCGGAACGTCTCGGCGTTCCCGTCAGTCAGGTCTCGATCGTGCATGGCGATACCGACAAGGTGCAGTTCGGCATGGGCACCTACGGCTCGCGCTCGATCGCGGTCGGCGGCACCGCCATCGTCAAGGCGATGGAGAAGGTCGAGTCCAAGGCGAAGAAAATCGCCGCGCATCTGCTTGAAGCATCCGAGGGCGACATCGTCATCGAGAACGGCGAGTTCAAGGTCGCCGGCACCGACAAGTCGCTGGCGCTGCCGATGGTCGCGCTCGCGGCCTACACCGCGCACAATCTGCCCGACGGCATGGAGCCCGGCCTGAAGGAGACGGCGTTCTACGATCCGACCAACTTCACCTTCCCCGCGGGCGCCTACATCTGCGAACTCGAGGTCGATCCGGGCACCGGCAAGACCAGCTTCGTCAACTTCGTGGCGGCCGACGATTTCGGCCGGCTGATCAATCCGATGATCGTCGAGGGCCAGGTCCATGGCGGTCTCGCACAGGGCATCGGCCAGGCGCTGCTGGAAGGCGCGATCTATGACGAAAGCGGCCAGCTCGTGACGGCGTCGTTCATGGATTACACCATGCCGCGCGCGGACGACCTGCCGTCGTTCAAGCTCTCGCACACCACGACGCTGTGTCCGGGCAATCCGCTCGGCGTCAAGGGCTGCGGCGAGGCCGGCGCGATCGGCGCTTCCGCGGCCGTGATCAACGCGATCACGGATGCGATCGGCAACAACAGACTGGAAATGCCGGCGACGCCCGATCGCGTCTGGCACGCCATTCACGGCTAAAGGAGGAAACGCCATGTACGAGACCAATTATCATCGCGCCTCCTCGGTCGACGACGCGGTCGCCTTGTTCGCCAAGGGCACGGAAGCCAAGTATCTCTCCGGCGGGCAGACGCTGTTGCCCGTCATGAAGCAGCGGCTTGCTTCGCCGTCCGACGTCATCGATCTCAGCAAGCTGAAGGACCTGATCGGCGTTGAACCAACCAACGCCGGCATCCTGATCAAGGGCGCGACGACGCATTACGACGTGGCCACCAATGCCGCGGTGCAAAAGGCGATCCCGGCGCTGGCGAGCCTGGCGTCGCAGATCGGCGATCCCGCCGTGCGCTATCGCGGCACCATCGGCGGCTCGCTCGCCAACAACGATCCTGCTGCGGATTATCCGGCCGCGGTGCTGGCGCTGAACGCGACCGTCAAGACCAACAAGCGGACGATTTCTGCGGATGAGTTCTTCAAGGGGCTGTTCTCGACGGCGCTGCAGGACGGCGAGATCATTACCGGAGTCTCGTTCCCGGTCACGGACAAGGCTGGTTACGCCAAGTTCCCGAATCCGGCATCGCGCTTTGCGCTGACCGGCGTGTTCGTGGCGAGGTCGGCAGGCGGAGACGTCCGCGTCGCGGCCGTCGGTGCGTCGCAAAGCGGCGTGATGCGGGTCGGTGCGATCGAAGCCGCGCTGAAGTCGAACTGGTCGGCGGGCGCGCTCGACGGCGTACGGGTTTCCGCCGACGGTCTGCTCAGCGATATCCACGGCACGGCGGACTACCGCGCCAATCTGATCAAGGTGATGGCGCAACGCGCGGTGGCTGCAGCCGGCTGATAGCCACTCAACACAAGTATTTGCGTGCGGCGCGCAAGCCAATGCGCGCCGTTTCCTTTTTGGCCACTCGCGCAAAAGGCGCTTGCCACCCCGCGCGTGAGGCGAGACACTTCGCCGGGAAACGCTCAGGACAAGCCATCATGCTCGATAAACCCGCGCCGCAATCACAGACTCGCGCCACCGGCCCGCTCGCCGGCACGCGCATTGTCGAATTTGCCGGCATCGGCCCCGGCCCGTTCGCCTGCATGATGCTCGCGGACATGGGCGCCGAAGTCGTGACCCTCGACCGTGTCGGCGCGAAGAAGAGCCTGAAGTCGGTCGCCGGACGCGGCCGCAAGATCGTCGAGCTCGATTTGAAGGACAAGGCCGCGATCGCCCAGGTGCTCGACCTTCTCGCCAACGCCGACGCGCTGATCGAGGGATTCCGGCCCGGCGTGATGGAACGGCTCGGACTCGGCCCCGATGTCGTGCTGGCGCGCAACCCGAAACTGGTCTACGGCCGCATGACCGGCTGGGGCCAGGAGGGCCCGCTCGCCAACGCCGCCGGCCACGACATCAATTACATCTCGATCACCGGCGCGCTCGCCGCGATCGGCACGAAAGAAAAGCCGGTGCCGCCTCTCAACCTCGTCGGCGATTTCGGCGGCGGCGCGCTCTATCTCGTGGTCGGCGTGCTCGCAGCACTGCTGGAAGCTTCGAAATCCGGCAAAGGCCAGGTGGTCGATGCCGCGATGTGCGACGGCGCCGCGTCGCTGATGTCGATGTTTTTTGATATGACGGCAATGGGGCGCTGGACCGAGGGCCGCGACCAGAATTTTCTCGACGGCGGCGCGCATTTCTACGGCGTCTATGAATGTTCCTGCGGCAACTTCATCTCAATCGGCTCGATCGAGCCGCAGTTTTATGCGTTGCTACGCGAGCACGCGGGCCTGTCGGAGGATTGCTTCGATGCGCAGATGGACCGCAAGGCCTGGCCGGCGCTGAAGGAGAAGCTGACCGAAATCTTCAAGAGCAAGAGTCGCGCCGACTGGTGCAAGATCATGGAAGGCACCGACATCTGCTTCGCGCCGATCCTCACCATGGCGGAAGCGCCGAAGCACCCGCACATGGCGGCGCGAACAGTGTTCGTCGAGCGCCATGGCGTGACCCAGCCCGCCCCCGCCCCGCGCTTCTCGCGCACGCCGTCCACCATCCGCGAGCCGGAGGTGGCCGATCTTGCCGGGCTGGTGAGCGAGTGGAAGGCAGCCAAATAACTCTGCCGTCGTCCTGGCGAAAGCCAGGACGACATAAGTTTTAGACCGCCTGCGTGGCTCACGCCGCGTTCTCCACCTTCAGCACGCCGCGGCGGATCTGGTCCTCCTCGATCGATTCGAACAGCGCCTTGAAGTTGCCCTCGCCGAATCCATCATCACCCTTGCGCTGGATGAACTCGAAGAAGATCGGCCCGATCGCGTTTGCCGAGAATATCTGCAGCAGCACCTTGGTCTGGCCGCCATCGACCACGCCTTCGCCGTCAATCAGGATGCCGTTTGTCTGCAACCGCGCGACGTCCTCGCCATGCTTCGGCAGCCGCGCGTCGATCTTCTGGAAATAGGTGTCGGGCGGCGACGGCATGAACGGCAGGCCGGCGGCGCGCAGGCCTTCGACGGTGCGGTAGATGTCGAGGCAGCCGCAGGCGATGTGCTGGATGCCCTCGCCGCGATAGACCTTCAGATATTCCTCGATCTGGCCGGACTCGCCCGCATCCTCGTTGATCGGAATCCGGATCTTGCCGTCCGGGCTGGTCAGTGCACGCGAGAACAGGCCCGACGCGCGGCCCTCGATGTCGAAAAAGCGGATCTGGCGGAAGTTGAACAGCTTCTCATAGAAGCCGGCCCAGATATCCATGCGGCCGCGATGGACGTTGTGGGTGAGATGGTCGAGATAGAACAGTCCGGCTCCGGCGGGGCGTGGATCGCGCACACCGAGCCATTCGAATTCGGCATCATAGGCCGATCCCTTGGCGCCATAGCGGTCGACAAAATAAAGCAGGCTGCCGCCGATGCCCTTGATCGCGGGCACGTCCAGCGTCTTCCGCGCGGATGAAGCTTCGGCCGGCTCGGCGCCGAGCGAGAGCGCACGCTCATAGGCGCGCTTCGCGTCCACGACGCGGAACGCCATCGACGGCGCACAGGGACCGTGGGCGGCGACGAAATCAAAACCGTGGCTGCCGGGCTCTTCGTTGACGAGATAGTTGATGTCGCCCTGGCGATAGACCGTGATCTTCTTGGTCCTGTGACGCGCGACGGGCACAAAGCCCATCAGCTTGAACAGGGCATGCAGCCGTTCCGGTTCGGGATGCGCGTATTCGACGAACTCAAAACCGTCGGTGCCCATCGGGTTGTCGGCGCCGATGGTGGCGGGCGGCGCATCGTGCGGGAACGGTCCCATGGCAGAATCTCCCTTGGCTGTTAAGAAGATTTTCCGCCGAATCCAGCGCAAAGTGCATGCATAGCGGGCCGCATTTGGCTATCATGATGCATGATTTGTGCATGAAATGGGCTATTGACGCATGATCGAGGTGGACGCCTTCGACCTCAAAATGCTGGCGGCGCTGCAAAATGACGGCCGGCTCACCAACCAGCAGCTCGCCGACCTCGTCGGCCTGTCGGCCTCGCAATGCTCGCGGCGGCGGATGCACCTGGAGGAGGAAAAGGTGATCTCGGGCTATCACGCCGACCTCTCGGGCGAAGCGCTCGGCTTCAACCTGATCGCCTTCATCCACATCACGCTGGCGACGCACTCGCCCGACAACGCGAAGAAGTTTCGTGCGCTGGTGAACCGCGTCGACGAGATCCAGGAAGCCTATTCGCTGACCGGCGATGCCGACTATGTGCTCAAAGCCGTGCTGCGCGACCTCAAGAGCCTCTCCGACATCGTCAACAATGTGCTGATGCCGCATCCGAGCGTCGCGCATGTGCGGTCTTCAATCGTGCTGGACCGGCTGAAGGAGAGTGCGAAGCTGCCACTGCGCGCATGATCCCGAAAAGTGGACACCGGTTTTCGGACAAGATCATGCGCAAAAACAAAAGGACTTGGCGCAAATCGAGGGAAATTCGCCGTTCGCGTTTCGAACGTCATTTGCGATGATGCCGTCAGAAAAGGGATATGGCAATGGCGCTGCAACTGCGACCGAACTGCGAATATTGCGACAAGGACCTGCCGCCGAATTCGACGGAAGCGCGGATCTGCTCCTATGAATGCACCTTCTGCGCGGATTGCGTGGAGAACAAGCTGCATAATGTCTGCCCGAATTGCGGTGGCGGCTTCGTGCCGCGGCCGATCAGGCCTTCGAAGGAATGGCGGCAGGGCGTGTGCGTGGCCAAGCACATGCCGTCAGATAAACGCGTGCATCTGAAATATTCGCTCGACGACGTCACTGCGCATTCGGCGCGGCTGAGGGATATTCCGCCGCAGGAGCGGTGAAGCGTCGTCATTCCGGGGCGATGCGAAGCATCGAACTTTGGTGCGCAATTGCGCACCTGAGAATCTCGAGATTCCGGGTCTGGTGCTGGCGCACCATCCCGGAATGACGGAATGACGTCACTCCGCCGCCAGAATCGACCCCTCGACCTCGCCAAAACCGACGCGATAGCCGTCGCCCTGACACCAGCCGCGCATCACCAGCGAATCGCCGTCTTCCAGGAACGTGCGCTTCACGCCGCCGTCGAGTTCGACCGGCTCCGTCCCGTTCCAGCTGATCTCCAGCAGGCTGCCGCGCTGGTGCTTTTCCGGCCCGCTGATCGTGCCGGACCCCAAGAGATCGCCGACATTCATCGCGCAGCCGCTGGAGGCGTGGTGCACGAGCTGCTGCACCGACGACCAGTACATGTATTTGAAATTGGTGCGGCAGATGCTTTGCGGCGCATTCATCTGTGCGGCGCGCAGGGAAACATCGAGCTCCATGTCGTAATTGTTCGGCTGGGCCTGGCGCAAATAGGCCAGCGGCTCCGGCTTCTGCTCGGGCCCGCGCAGGCGGAACGGCTCCAGCGCCTCGCGCGTCACCACCCATGGGCTGATCGAGGTGGCGAAGGCCTTGGCCTGGAACGGGCCGAGCGGCACATATTCCCACTGCTGGATGTCGCGCGCGCTCCAGTCGTTCAGGATCACGAAACCGAAGATCATGTCTTCGGCCTGTTTCTCCGTCAGCATCTCGCCCATCCGCGATGCCTGCCCGACGACGACGCCCATCTCGAGCTCGAAGTCGAGCCGCTTGCAGGGCCCGAAGCTCGGCGCATCGGCATTCGGCGGTTTCAGCTGCCCGCGCGGCCGCTTCACCTTCGTGCCCGAAACCACGACGGTCGAGGCGCGGCCGTTATAGCCGATCGGCATGTGCAGCCAGTTCGGCTGCAGCGCATTGTCCTTGCCGCGGAACATCACGCCGACATTGGTGGCGTGCTCCTTCGACGAATAGAAGTCGGTGTAGCCCGCGACCGTGATCGGCATATGCAGCTTCACGTCGCGCATCGGTACCAGCGCCTGCTGACGCAGCTCTTCGTTGTCGCGCAGCTCCGGATGGTCGTGACGGAGCAGCTCGCTGATCCGCGCGCGCGTCTTCGACCACATCTTCGGCCCGAGCGCCATGAAGGGATTGAGCGAAGGCGCGGAGAACACGCCGATCTCGCCAAAGGCGAAGCGCCCGTCCTGTTCGAGCTCCCAGAGATCGAGCACATCGTCGCCGATCGCAACGCCAATGCGCGGGGCAAGTCCATTCGCTGAGAACACGCCATAGGGCAGGTTCTGGATCGGGAAGTCGGATGTGGGACCGACGGGGACGAAGGAGCGGAGTTTGGGATCGTTGGGGTGGGACACTCAATTCTCCAATCGGAAAATCGTCATGCCCGGGCTCGACCCGGGCATCCATCCTTTAGAAGAACGATGGGTCGCCGGGTCAAGCCCGGCGATGACGAGCAACACAAATCACGGCTTATTCGGATCGAACCGCTTCTCGAGCCCGTTCCAGCAATCGGCGTAATCGTCCTGCAGCGTCGCCGAGGTCGCCGCGTATTGCGTGACGCGCTGGGGAAAACGGGTCTCGAACATGAAGGCGAGCGTGCCTGTCAGCTTCACCGGCTTCAGCTCGCCATTCGACGCATGATCGAAGGCCTGTCGATCGGGACCGTGCGGCAACATGCAATTGTGCAAGCTCATGCCACCCGGGACAAAGCCTTCCGGCTTGGCGTCATAGACGCCATAGATCAGGCCCATGAACTCCGACATGATGTTCATGTGATACCAGGGCGGACGGAAGGTGTTGTCCGCCACCATCCAGCGCTCCGGGAAGATGACGAAGTCGATATTGGCCGTGCCCGCCGTCTCCGACGGCGCGGTCAGCACGGTGAAGATCGAGGGATCGGGGTGATCGAATCCGATCGCGCCGACCGGCGAGAAGTGGCGCAGGTCGTATTTGTACGGCGCGTAGTTACCGTGCCAGGCGACGACGTCGATCGGCGAATGCGGCAGCTCCGCCGCAAACAGCGAGCCGCCCCATTTCACATAGAGCTCGGTCGGCGTGTCCTTGTCCTCGTAGGCCGCCACCGGCGTGAGAAAATCGCGCGCGTTCGCAAGACAATTCGCGCCGATCGGGCCGCGCTCCGGCAGCGTGAAGGCGCCGCTGTAATTTTCGCAGAGATAGCCGCGCGCAGGCCCGCAAGGAATCTCCACGCGGAATTTGACACCGCGCGGGATCACCGCGATTTCGCCGGGCTCGATGTCGATGCGGCCGAACTCGGTGACGAAGCGCAGATTGCCCTGCTGCGCCACGAACATCATCTCGCCATCGGCATTGTAGAAATGCTGATCGACCATCGACTTGGTGATCAGGAAAACATGCGCGGCCATGCCGGCCTGCGTGTTGGCGTCGCCCGCCGTGGTCATGGTCCGCACGCCCCGCAGGAAGGTGATTTCTTCCTTCGGCATCGGCGTCGGGTTCCAGCGCAGCTGCGCGATCGGCAGATCGTATTCATGGCACGGCGCCGAACGCCACAGCCCGGCATCGACCTTCTTGAAGCGGCCGGAATGCTTCACCGACGGGCGGATGCGATAGAGCCAGGAGCGCTCATTGCTGCCGCGCGGTGCGGTGAAGGGCGAGCCGGAAAGCTGCTCGGCATAGAGCCCGTAGGCGCAGCGCTGCGGCGAGTTGCGCCCGATCGGCAGCGCGCCGGGCAGCGATTCCGTCTCGAAGCTGTTGCGGAAGCCGGACATGTAGCCCGGCGTGACTTGCGCGGAGCTCCGGATCATTTGGTCGGGCGAGGTGTTGATGTTCATGTCTATCCTCCTCCTTGCAGGGCGGCCCACATTTCGCGGTCGCGCTTGTCGGTCCAGATCACGGGATCGTCGATCCCTGAGGCTTCGTCGAACGCGCGCGAGACGTTGAACGGCAGGCAGTGCTCGTAGATGGCGAAGCTCGAAAATTTCGGGTCCATGACCTCGCGCGTCGCGGCCATGGATTCCTTCAGGCTGCGTCCCTTGGCGACCGAGCTTTCCGCGGCGTTGTAGAGCGTGGTGACGAAATCCCGCGTCATCGCGATCGCGTCGCGGCAGGTCGCAAGCCCCTTCAGCGCGTCGCCGCGGCCCGGCGCGATCGCCTTGGGGTTAAAGGCCCGTATCTCGTTCAGCGTCATCGGCCATTCCCGCAAATGCGCGTCGCCGCAATAGCAGGCCGAGTGATATTCGATCAGGTCACCCGAGAACATCACCTCGGCATCCGGCACCCAGGCGACGATATCGCCTGAGGTATGTCCGGCCCCGAGCTGCATCAAGCGCACTTCGCGCTTTCCGAGATAGATCGACATCTCGCCTTCGAAAGTGAGCGTCGGCCAGGTCAGGCCGGGAATGCTCTCTGCATCCTGGAACAGCCGCGGGAAGCGGCCATATTCGGAATCCCAGTCCTGCTGGCCGCGCTCGGCGACAAGGCGCCGCGTTTCTTCCGAGGCGACGATCGCCTGCGCATGATAGGCGGAGGCGCCCAGCACGCGCACGGCGTGGTAATGCGACAGCACCACATATTTGATCGGCTTGTCGGTGACGGTGCGCACCCGCTCGATCACCTTGTTGGCCATCGCGGGCGTTGCCTGGGCGTCGAACACCAGGCAGCCGTCTTCGCCGACGATAACCGCCGTATTGGGATCGCCCTCGGCGGTGAAGGCATAGAGATCGGTGCCGATCTCGGAGAACGTGACCTTCTTCTCCGAAAGATCCGTGGTGGACGCAAAACCCTTCGCCATCAATTCACTTCCTTGGGCTTATTGTTGTTGCTGTTGCTGTTGTTGCTGCTGGCTCGCATCGAGCATGCGGCGCTTGGCGAGCGTAATCGCCTCCCGCAACACCTCGATGTCGCCGATTTGATTGGCGAGGATCAGCACCAGCGCGGCGTCGAGATCCGCACTCTGTTCGTCGCTTAATCCGCGATGCGCCTCGACGATGGCGCGGAAGGCGTCGTCGGGCTTTGCGAAGTTCGAGCTGGTCGAAAGCGGCATCGCAAGACCTCAGTTCAGGCCGGAAGCACGGGCCAGCGCCGCATCCAGCGCCGATCGCGTCGGATGGCGGAAGCGCGCGGCAACATAGCCGTCGGGACGCAACAGATAGGCTGTGCCGGGCTCGGCATCGTAGCGCGCCGCCGCGAGACCTTCGCTGTCGACGAGACCGCCGTCGCCGATCCGGATCGCGCCGACCCCTTCGGGCGCATCGGCTGCCGCGCCATTGCCAAATTCCAGCAGCGTGAACCGCGCGCCCTTTTCGATGAACGCCTCGGTCAGGAATTTGGCGCGGCCCGAGCCCTCCGCCATCGGCGCATCCGGCATCGAGGCGCCCGGCCGCGGTCCGCCGCGCCATGCGTCAGAGTCCGCCGTCGAGAGCGGCGAATCGTAGATCGACGGCACCGACAGCCGCCCGGCATTGACCATGCGCTTGCCGAATTCGGTTTCCTTGGCGAGCGACAGCACCGCCCTGCGCAACCGCGCCTCCTGATGCGAGTTCGGCGCCATGAAGTCGGTCGAGCGCGTGGACTCGCGGATGTTCTCGTCCGCCGCCGCACTTCGTTCGGTGTGATAGCTTTCCAGCAGGCTGGCGGGCGACTTTCCGCGCAGCACGCGGTCGAGCTTCCAGGAAAGATTTTCCGCATCCTCGAGCCCCGAATTGGCGCCGCGCGCGCCGAACGGCGAGACCTGATGGGCGGCATCGCCGGCGAAGATCACGCGGCCATGGACGAAACGGTCCATGCGCCGGCACTGGAATTTGTAGAGCGATATCCATTCGAAATCGAATTTGTCGTGGCCGAGCATGCGCGCAATCCGCGGCCGCACATTCTCCGGCTGCTTCTCGATTGCGGGATCGGCGTAGCGGTTGAGCTGCAGGTCGATACGCCAGATGTCGTCGGGCTGCTTGTGCAACAGCGCCGAGCGCCCGGCATGGAACGGCGGGTCGAACCAGAACCAGCGCTCGGTCGGAAATGCCGCCGTCATCTTCACGTCAGCGATCAGGAACTGGTCCTCGAAAACCTGCCCCGCGAATTCCGCGCCGACCATCTGCCGCAGCGAGGAACGCGCGCCGTCGCAGGCGATGACGTAGCCCGCGTGTATCCTGTAGAGTCCCTCGGGCGTCGCAATCGTCAGCGCCACGGCGTCGTTGCGGCTCTCCAGCGCCACCACCTTGTTGCGCCAGCGCAGATCGATCGCTGGCAACTCCTCGACGCGATCGACCAGATAAGCCTCCGCATAGAATTGCTGCAGGTTGATGAAGGCCGGCCGCTTGTGGCCGGCTTCCGGCAGCAGGTTGAACTGGTAGAGCTGCGAATCGCCGTGAAAAATCCTGCCGACGCTCCACACCACGCCCTTGTCGACCATGCGCTGGCCTATGCCGAGCCGGTCCCAGAACTCCAGCGAGCGCTTCGAGAAGCAGATCGCGCGCGAGCCCTCGCCGATCCGGTCGGCATCGTCGAGCAGCACCACCTGCTGGCCGCGCTGGGCAAGATCGATCGCCAGCGACAGCCCCACCGGGCCCGCGCCGACGATCACAACAGGATGTTCGGCCATGTCCGCGCCTGCCCGGTCCTGGTCGGGATGGCGGCGATAGCCGAACTGGGTTTTGGCTTGTGCCATGCGTTTCGACCCTACTAGCCAGCTTGGAACTGGTCTGCTAAAGTTAGTCGCAACTGCAACTATCTTACTCCGGCCTGACTGGCCCGCGCAACCCGGATTGGAGGGAAATTTTGGCGACGGCGCTGACCCCCGGACCGCGCGAGGAAACCGCCTCGCGGCGAAGAGCCTCGCGGCTCGATCTCTTCCGCTTCGTGCCGTTCCGCCTGAACCGGCTGGCCGCCGAGGTGAGCAGCGCGCTGTCGGGCGAATACCAGGCGCGCTACGGGCTCGACATTCCGGAATGGCGGGTGCTGGCGACGCTCGGCTTCCGCAACGACGCCTGCAGCGCGCAATACATTTCGGACTGCACGCGCACGCATAAATCGACCATCAGCCGCGCGGTGACCGCGCTGATGGAGCGGCGCATCGTCGAGCGCGTCGAGAATGAGGACGACCGCCGCGAATTCCGCCTGCGGCTGACGCGCAGGGGCCGCTCGCTCTATGAGGAGCTGATCCCGCGCCTCCTGCGCAAGGAGCAGGATATCCTCTCATGTCTTTCCGCTTCCGAGCGCAAGCAGTTCGCGGTGCTGCTGGGCAAGATCGAGAGCAGCCTCGAGCTGGTGCAGACCAGCCGGGAGGCTGATGCGAAAGAAGCATATTGACGAACTCTCTCCCTCGTCATTCCGGGATGCGCCGCAAGGCGCAGGCCCGGAATCCATAACCACCATCGGGAGTATGGATTCCGGGCTCGCGCTGCGCGCGCCCCGGAATGACGATCATTGTTTGGCGATATGCTTTGCAATGACGGGGAAATAATTGTCTCCCGAGCCGGCATCGATCGCTTCCTGCAAGATCTTTCCGATCAGCTCGGCGCCGCGAAGTTTTATCCCGGCATCACCGGCCAATTCGAGCGCGTAGGACAGATCCTTCAGCGCATATTCCGTCGAGAACGCCCGCTCCGGGAAAACGCCGGGCACGATCGCCTTCAGCCCGTGATTGCGCAGCGCAAAGCTGTCGGCCGAGCCTTTCGACAACGTATCCAGCAACAGTTTTGGATCGACACCACTGGCCTTCGCCACCGCGACCGCTTCCGACAGCGCATTCACCGTTTCGAACAGCACCATGTTGTTGAGGATCTTGGTCACCTGACCGGCACCGACATCGCCGCAATGGGTGACGTCGGTGGCAAAGCAGCGGATGAGCGGCTCGACCGCGCCATAGAGGTCGCGCGGGCCGCCGACCATCACGCTCAACGTGCCGTCCTGCGCCGCCTGCCGCGTGCGCGCGATCGGCGCATCGAGCCAGGCCGCGCCCCTGGCCGCGAGTTGTTTGGCGAAGTCGCGCGTCTGGCTGACGGAGGACGTGCCGAGATCGACCACGATCTGCCGCTCCCGGATGTTCTGCAAAATGCCGTCGCCTTCGAACACCGCGCGCACATGTTTGGCGCTAGGCAAACAAAGAAATACGATCTCGCCCTGCGCGACGACCTCCGCGACCGAGCCCGCGACCGCGGCGCCGTCCGCGTGCAGCCGCTGCAACGGGTCGGGCGCGAGATCGAATGCAATCACGCGCGCGCCGCTTTTCTTCACCAGGTTGCGGCAGATCGGCTCGCCCATCACGCCGAGACCGACGAAGCCGATATTCTTGTAAGAGGACATTGTGACGCTACTTCACGAACGACCGCGACGGCGCCTTGTGCAGGGCGAAGGCGTCGACCTTGTCGCTGGCGCGCGGATAGATTTCGCACACGATCGGATCGTGGCCGGGAATGAAGCGGTCCGCATGGCCGGCCAGGCGCTCAACGGTTTCCCACCCCGTCGCCATGTCGCCGATATTGTAGACGATCGGAAACGGGCTGCGCCTGTGCAGGTTGGCATAATAATGCGCGGCGTCGGACGCCAGCACCACCGGCCCGCGTTCGGTCTCGACCCGCACCACCTGCAGGCCGTCGGAATGGCCGCCGACCCGATGCACGGTGATGCCGGGCGCGATCTCGCCTTCGCCGGCATGGAAGGTGACGCGCTCGCCATAGACATGGCGCACCATCTGCGTGACATGCTCGACCGTGAAGGGATGCCGCAGATGGGCGGTGCACATGCAGCGGCCGGTCGCATAGGCCATCTCCCGGTCCTGCAGATGAAACCGCGCATTCGGGAAGCGGTCGAGATTGCCGGCATGGTCGTAATGCAGATGGGTGACGATGATGTCCTTGATGTCTTCGGCCTTGACGCCAAAGCCTGCGAGCGCATCGACCGGATTGAGCGTCAGCTTGCGGCCGCGCATCTTCGCCTCGTCGGCATTGAAGCCGGTATCCACCAGGATGTTGCGCCCGCCCCCGCGGATCAGCCAGACGAAGTAGTCGAGGTCCTGGGCGCTGGTCTCATGCGGATCGGGGGAGAGGAAGTTCATGTGCGGGGTGCGCGCCATGGTCGCGTAGCGCAGCGCGTAGATTTCGTAGGCGTTTCCCATCGGTTTCACTTTTCTTGTTGAACGGCGGAGAGCCGCACCAAGCCATTGTCATCGGCAAAGGTCAAACCTGCCAGCTGCAAGGCTGCTGTCACCGGGATGACGCAGAGAGGTCCTAATGTGAGCCTAATCACATTGAAGCGCTGGCTGTTGTGGGAACCTGGCGTCATCGCCGGGACGTGCGCCGAGAGAAAACCGACGCGCGTTCCTTTCGGTCGGGGCAAATGGCCGCGGTCGATTTGTCGCGATAGCGTCGATTTTGCAAGCGGTTGACGGGTCAGTGCCGCGGTTTGATAATGCGGGAAGCGTAGAGTAATGTCGTCGAGGCGCGAGCGGGATCGGCGCCCTTCTCCTTGGACCGCCGTGGTATGAACAATCGCCTTGCTTTACTCCTGATTGCCCTTTTCTCGGTCAGCTGGACCATCCCATCGTCCGCCGCGGGCGATCGGTACGCGCTCGTCATCGGCAACGCCAAATATCCGGACGCGGACGCGCCGCTGAAGGAGCCGATCAACGACACCCGTGCCGTCGCCGATGAATTGAAGCGCGACGGCTTCAACGTCGATACCGGGGAGAACCTGACCGGCGACGGCATGCGCCGCGCCTTCGACAAGCTTTATGGCAAGCTGAAGCCAGGTTCGATCGCGCTGATCTTCTTCTCCGGGTTTGGCGTCCAGTCCAACCGCCAGAGCTACATGATCCCGGTCGATGCGCAAATCTGGACCGAAGCTGACGTTCGCCATGACGGCTTCAGCCTGGAAACGGTGCTGGGCGAGATCAACAGCCGCGGCGCCGGCGTCAAGATCGCCCTGATCGACGCTTCCCGCCGCAATCCCTATGAGCGGCGATTCCGCACTTTCTCGGCGGGCCTTGCGCCGGTGATCGCGCCGAACGGCACGCTGGTGATGTATTCGGCGGCGCTGTCGTCGGTGGTGTCCGACAATGGCGGCGACCGCAGCCTGTTCGTGCAGGAGCTGCTCAAGGAAATTCGCGTCCCCGACCTGATGGCCGAAGAGACGCTCAACCGTACCCGCATCGGCGTCACCCGCGCCTCCCGCGGCGAGCAGGTACCGTGGATTTCGTCCTCGCTGGCCGAGGATTTTTCCTTCATCCCGGGCACTTCGGGCAACCGGCCGCCGCCCCCGCCGCCACCGGTTGCAAATTTGCAGCCGCCGCCCCCGCCAGCTCCGCCGCCGCCTTCAACGCCGGCGCCGCAGGAAGTCGCGACGGCCTCGCCGCCGCCCCCGCCACCTCCTCCTCCACCACCGCCCGCGCGGGTAGAGATTGCGCCAGCGCCGTCCGCGCCGACGGAGCGGCCGAGCCCGCAGCCATCGACCCAGGTCGCGCTGGCTGACGACCCGACCATCAAGAGCCTGACCCAAAAGCTCGATTCCAACCCGGACGATGTCAGCGCGCTGTACCGGCGCGGGCAGGTCTATGCCAGCAAGGGCGCCTATAGCCTCGCGATCAAGGATTTCGACGGCACGCTGCGGATCAACCCGAAGGACGTCGAAGCTCTCAATAACCGCTGCTGGGCGCGCGCCGTGGTCGGCGACCTGCAGGCGGCACTCAAGGACTGCAACGAGGCGTTGCGGCTGCGGCCGAATTTCGTCGACGCGCTCGACAGCCGCGGCCTGGTCAACCTCAAGAGCGGGGCGACCAAGAACGCCATCACCGACTTCGACGCCGCGCTCAGGATCAATCCGCGCCTGACCTCCTCCCTCTATGGCAGGGGCCTCGCCAAGCAGCGGACCGGCTCGAATTCCGAGGGCAATTTGGATATAGCCAATGCGAAGGCGATGGACCCGAATATCGTCCAGGAGTTCGACAGTTACGGGGTGCGTTGAGGATTTTTTTGAGTTGAATGGCGCCTGTTGCTCGAACCCCCGGGCAGGGCCCCGAGACAGATAGTTAAGTTATTACGGTCGCGACTGATTTTGCCGCGATCGGGTCGGAAAACCGTTTTTGGAACCGCGCGCAGCACGCGCAGGAGGGACTGGCAATGACGAAGCTGTGGGGAAAAAGCAATTTCATCGCGATCCTCTCGATCGCCGCCTTGGGAGCCGCATTTTCATTCGGGATCGGTGAGGCTTGGGCCGAAGACAACGTCAGCGAAGACCAGATCGTGCAGGCGCTGACCCCGAAGCCGAAGCCGCCATTGACCCGTGGCCTGTCATTCGGTCCGCAGACCACCGACGCCGCTCCGAACCCGGCGGAAGCCAAGATCATCGCCAGCGTCCGTGGCCGCACCACGCGTTCGCTCTCCAACGCCGAGCGTGAGGAGATCGCGACCATCGCCAAGGACAAGCCGAACATCGATCTCACCATCACCTTCGACTACAACTCGGCCGATATCAGCGCCAAGTCGCTCCCTGAAGTGCAGAAGCTCGGCCGCGCGCTCACCAACGACAACCTGAAAGGCTCGACCTTCCTGCTCGCCGGCCACACCGACGCCGCCGGCGGCGACGCCTACAACCAGGAACTGTCCGAACGGCGCGCCAACTCCATCAAGCGCTACCTGATGGACAACTACCACATCGCCGCCGCCGATCTCGTCACCGTCGGCTATGGCAAGAGCAAGCTCAAGGATCCGAGCCAGCCAATGGCGGAAGTGAACCGCCGCGTGCAGGTGGTGAACATGGAAAACAAGACCACGGCGTCCAAGTAACGCCCGGCCCAACCGCTCAAGTAGCTCAAGGTGGCGCCGAGTAACGTTCTGCAGCAGAATGGCGTCCCGCAAGCGTGCGGGACGCGTATTCGTTTTGGAGCCGGCTCCGTTCCTTCGGCGATCCGCATCCGCGCCGCCTCTGCCACTATGTCCGTTTCGTAAGGGGTGATCCGCCGATGTCGCTTTCCGAAAATATCAAGCGGGGCATCGGGGCGGTGTTCTTCGTCGCGCTGGCGGGCGGATATTACTGGTGGGAGCATCGGCCGGAGCCTGAGGAAAAGGAAACCCAGGGCCAGGCCCAGGTGGTCGTCACCAAATCGACCAATGCCTGCTTCTCCGACCAGGTCCGCGTCACCGGCTTCATCGTGCCGCGCCGCGAGGCGGTGGTCGGCGCCGACCAGGAAGGCTCCAAGGTCACCGACCTCTTCGTCCGCGAGGGCGACACCGTGACGGAAAGCCAGGAACTCGCCCGGCTCAGCGCGCCGCCGCAACAGCCCGGACAACAGCAGCAGCAACAACAGCAGGGCAGGACCGGCCCGGTCTCGCTGAAGGCGCCCGCGGCCGGCCTTGTCACGGAAGTAAGGACCATTGTCGGCGCCCCGGCCTCGCCGCAGGCGGGCCCGATGTTCCGCATCGCCATCGGCAACGACCTCGAACTCGACGCCGAAGTGCCGAGCGTGCACCTGCCCAAGCTCAGCCCCGGCGCGACGGTGCGCATCACCCGTGACAATGCGCCTGACCTGATCGGACGCCTCCGGCTGGTTTCGCCGCAGATCGACCGCGCCACCCAGCTCGGCCACGTCCGGATCGCGCTCACCAACAGTCCGTCGCTGAAGGTCGGCATGTTCGCCCGTGCCAATATCGACGCCAAGCGCAGCTGCGAAGGCGTCTCCGTTCCGCATACCGCGATTGACCATCTGACCGTTCAGGTGATTAAGGGCAGCACGGTTGAGACGCGCAAGGTCAAGGTGGGGCTCTCGTCCGACACCAACACCCAGATTCTCGAAGGCCTCGAAGTCGGCGAAATCGTCGTGGCCGACGCCGGCTCTTCGCTGCATGATGGCGACCAGGTCAAGACCATGTTCACCGACGAACTCGATCGACGGGTACGCTGATGGCACTCAATATCTCGGCATGGTCGATCCGGAACCCGCTGCCTTCCATCGTCTTTTCGATCATCCTCCTGGTGCTCGGCTGGGTGAGCTTCACCAAGCTCGCGGTGACGCGGCTGCCGTCGGCCGACATCCCCGTGATCTCGGTCGCCGTGGCGCAATTTGGCGCCGCACCGGCCGAGCTTGAATCCCAGGTCACCAAGACGATCGAAGACGGCGTATCCGGCGTCGAGGGCGTGCGCCATATTTCGTCGTCGATCACCGACGGCCTGTCGGTGACCACGATCCAGTTCGCGCTCGAGACCAACACCGACCGCGCGCTCAATGACGTCAAGGACGCGGTCACGCGCGTGCGCTCCAACCTGCCTCAGAACGTCAACGAACCGCTGATCCAGCGCGTCGACGTGATCGGCCTGCCGATCCTGACTTATGCCGCGATTTCGCCCGGCAAGACGCCGGAGCAATTGTCCTATTTCGTCGACGACGTCGTCAAACGCGCGTTGCAGGGCGTGCGCGGCGTCGCCCAGGTCGAGCGCATCGGCGGTGTCGAGCGCGAGATCCTGGTCTCTCTCGATCCGGACCGGCTGCAAGCCGCGGGGCTGACCGCCGTCAACGTCAGCCAGCATCTGCGCGGCACCAATGAGGACCTCGCCGGCGGCCGGGCTGAAATCGGCAAGAACGACCAGGCCATCCGCACGCTCGCCGGCGCCAAGACGCTGAACGACCTCGCCGGCACCAACATCCCGCTGTTCAGCGGCGGCGAGGTGCGGCTCGACGATCTCGGCACCGTCACCGACACCATCGCCGATCGCCGCACCTTCGCCCGCTTCAACGGCGAGCCGGTGGTGGCGCTCGGCATCAAACGCTCCAAGGGCGCTTCCGACGTGGTGGTCGCGGGCCTGGTGCAGAAGCGCATCGATGTACTCAAGACGCAATATCCCGACGTCGATCTCAAGCTGATCGATACTTCGGTGAAATTTACCAATGGCAACTACGAGGCCGCGATCTCGACCCTGTTCGAGGGCGCGATCCTCGCCGTGGTCATCGTGCTGTTGTTCCTGCGCGACATCCGCGCCACCATCATTGCCGCGATCTCGCTGCCGCTGTCGATCTTCCCGGCGTTCTGGGCGATGGACATCCTCGGCTTCTCGCTGAACCTCGTCTCCTTCCTCGCGATCACGCTGTCGACAGGTATCCTGGTCGACGACGCCATCGTCGAAATCGAGAACATCGTCCGCCATATGCGGATGGGCAAGACGCCGTACCGCGCGGCGCTGGAAGCCGCCGACGAAATCGGCCTCGCCGTGATCGCGATCTCGCTCACCATCATTGCGATCTTCGCACCGGCCAGCTTCATGTCCGGCATCGCCGGCCAGTTCTTCAAGCAGTTCGGCATCACGGTGTCGGTGCAGGTGTTCTTCTCGCTGCTCGCCGCGCGCTTCGTCACGCCGATGCTCGCGGCCTATTTCATGAAGCCCCATGACCATGACGACCCGCCGCCGGGCTTCATCCTGAACACCTACCATCGCGTCGTCAGCTGGTCGGTGAAGCACTATTTCATCACGGTCGTGATCGGGTTCGGCATTTTCGGGCTCTCGATCTGGAGCATCGCGCTGCTGCCGCAGGGTTTCCTGCCGGCACAGGACACCGCGCGCTCGCTGCTGGCGATGGAATTGCCGCCCGGCTCGCAGCTCGCCTATACCGAGCAGATTACCGAAGAGATCGTCGCGCGACTGCGCAAGCGGCCCGAGGTCAAGAGCGTATTCGTCGATGGCGGCCGCGTTCCGCCGGGTATCCAGGAGGTGCGTCGCGCCTCGCTGATCATCAACTATGCGCCAAAGGGCAACCGCGACATCACCCAGCGTCAACTCGAACTCGAGATCGGCAAGGATCTCGAGAACGTCCCCGATATCCGCTACTGGTTCCTTGACGAAAACGGCCTGCGCGCGATCTCGCTGGTCGTCACCGGCACCGACAGCAACATCGTGAATAACGTCGCCAACGAACTGGCGACGCAGATGAAGCGCATCACGATGATCGCCAACGTGACCCCGGAGACGTCGCTCGACCGGCCGGAGCTTCGCATCCAGCCGAAGGCGGACCTGTCGGCTCGGCTCGGTGTCACCACCGAAAGCCTGTCGCAAACCATCCGCGTCGCCACCATCGGCGACGTCGGTCCGGCGCTGGCCAAGTTCGACGCCGGCGACCGCCTGGTGCCGATCCGCGTCCAGCTCGAGGATTCCGCGCGCAGCAATATCAGGACGCTCGAGCAATTGCGCGTGCCGCTCGGCCAGCATGGCGAGAAGGGCGGCGTGCCGTTGTCGGTGGTTGCCGACATCAAGCTCGATCAGGGCCCGACCAGCATCAACCGCTACGACCGCGACCGGCAGGCGACCGTGGCCGCCGACCTCGTCGGCAATGCCGCGCTTGGCGACGCCACCAAGAAGATCAACGACCTGCCGGTGATGAAGACCCTGCCGAAGAGCGTCAAGATCAGCCCCTCCGGCGATGCCGAAAGCCTGAACGAATTGTCCTCGGGCTTTGCCACCGCGATCACCGGCGGCCTGATGATGGTCTACGCGGTGCTGGTGCTGTTGTTCGGCACCTTCCTGCAGCCGATCACCATCCTGTTCTCGCTGCCGCTGTCGATCGGCGGCGCGATCGGCGCGTTGCTGCTCACCGGCAAGCAGCTGACCACGCCGGTCTGGATCGGCATCCTGATGCTGA
This sequence comes from uncultured Alphaproteobacteria bacterium, assembly GCA_963847045.1. Taxonomy (GTDB): domain Bacteria; phylum Pseudomonadota; class Alphaproteobacteria; order Rhizobiales; family Xanthobacteraceae; genus Bradyrhizobium. The sequence goes on from CAWJYQ010000014.1 coordinate 285,063, forward strand.
TGGGCATCGTGACCAAGAACGCCATCATGCTGGTGGAGTTCGCGATCGAATCCATCCACGCCGGCAGGCGGCGCGAAGAGGCGATGATCGATGCTGGCATGAAGCGCGCCCGGCCGATCGTGATGACCACGATCGCGATGGCGGCCGGCATGATGCCGTCAGCGCTCGCCTATGGCGCCGGCGGCGAGTTCCGCTCGCCGATGGCGCTCGCGGTGATCGGCGGCCTGTTGTTCTCCACCGTCTTGTCGCTGGTATTCGTGCCGGCGATGTTCATGGTGATGGATGACCTCGGTTCGCTGATCTGGCGCTTCGGCAAGAAGCTCATAGTCTCCTCAGCCGACGCCGACCATGACGACCACAGCCAGCAGCCGCCCGCGCAGCAACCGCCGGCGCCGCCGAAGATCATGCACCCCGCGGCGGAGTAGCACTAACCTTCCCGCGCCGCTTCCGCTTCATGCGCCAATGTCCGAAACGCCGGGTGGCGCGACCAGTCGCTGTCTTCGATCAGCGTGTACTCCGGCGACGCTGAACCGTCGCCACCGATCTGCGCCAGCTGTTGCTGGAAATAGCTGGGGAACATCTCGTCCGCATCCGCCGAGATCGAATGCCGGCGGGTTTCGAGGGCGACGCGACCCGTGACGCCGCTGCCCGCGAAGAAATCCAGCACCGTCGCTCCGGGATAGGACAGCGAGCGCACCAGTCGTTCGATCAGTTCCTTCGGCTTCTGAGTCGGATGCCCGACGCGCTCCTTCGAATTGCCGTTGAGCCGCGGGATTTTCCAGACATTGGTCGGATTGATGCCCTTGTCGAGATTTTCCGGAACCAGCCGCTTGTCGCGCTTGTAGATCTCGAGCGTCTGCGGATCGAGCGGCTGCCTTACCGCGTCGAGGTCGAAGAAATATTTCGGCGTCTTCGCAAACCAGGCAATCTCTTCGTGGCGATTGGCAAAGAAGCGCTGCGCGCCCATGCCGTTCGGATAATTCCAGATGATGAGATTGGCGAGCAGCATCTTGCTGTTCGCCCGCATCCAGCTCATCAGGCTGAGCAGATCGCCGCTGCCGGCCTCGCTCTGATATTGCAGGCCGCCGAACAGCACGAAATTGCCGGAAGGCGCGAGCACGCGCTCGACTTCGCGCAGCCATTGGCCGGCCCAGTCGACATAGTGCGACAAATCATCCCAGGCGGCGACATTGATGTTGTAGGGCGGATCGCAGATCACGAGCTGGATCGATTGCGACGGAATCTTCGCCAGCACTTCAAGGCAGTCGGCGACCGCCAGGATGTGCGAGGTCGGCGCCGCGCTTGGCGCGAGCGCGGCGCTGGCGGAGGAGTGCGCCAGCCCGTGCTTGCGCAGGCGGTTCATCCCGATATGCCCGGCGTTGCGGTGGGAGCGGTTCGACATCTTGGCACCGGGCGCGGGCGAACGGCAGCGCTACTTGTCGTTCGCGATCAAGGTCAGCTTGTTCAGGTTCTGCAGCAGGATGCGGCCGCGCTGCAGGTCCAGAATGCCGTCCTTGCGCCAGGATTGCAGTTGCCGGTTGACGCTCTCGCGCGCGGCGCCGACGAAGATGCCGAGCTGCTCCTGCGAGATGTGCACCTCGGAGCCGAAATCGGCGGCGAGCGCGCAGAGCCGGCGCGCCAGCCGCACCGGCAGCGGATGCAGCATCGATTCCTCCATCCGCTCGCTCTGCCAGCGGATGCGCTGGCACAACAGCTCGATGATCTTGATCGCGACCTTGGGCTCACGCTCGAGGAAGGCGATGAAATCTTCCCGGCGCAGCACGAACAGTTCGGTGGCTTCGCCGGCCGCCGCATCCGCCGTGCGGCTCTGGCGGTCCAGCACCGCCACTTCGCCGAACAGGTCGCCCGGCCCCATGAAATTCAGCGTCAGCCGGCTGCCGTCGGGCGCGCCGGTCTCAATGCGGATTTGCCCGCGGCGGACCCCGTACAGGGCGTCGCCGGGATCGCCCTTCTGGAACAGCACCTCGCCCGAAGCCAGATGCTGGGTGTGACAGAGGTTTGCAAGCCGCTGCAGCTCGTCGGGGACCAGATCCGCGAACATCGGATTCATCTTCAAAATGACCGCAAATTCGGCCTGTTTGCTCATTTTAATACCTTCAAGCGAGATTCGAGGAATCCACCGTGACCAAGTGTGCCATAGGTCACATAACTTTGCAGCCCTTCTGATTATTTATGGACCTCTTTTGAGCCCTCGCCCATTTCCGCGATAAGCTCAAGGTTGCCCGGCGGGAGGGGACGCAGGGCGCGCACGATGGCGTTTGCCCGGGAACATCGACATGAAAGCTCTGAAAATTACAGGCGCCGCAGTTGCCGCCGTCATCGTCATCCTTGCGCTGCTCCTGATCGTCGGGATCCCGTCGGGCTTCCTGACGTCGGCCATCCAGGATCGCGTCGAGCGCCAAACCGGCTACCGGCTGACGATTGCGGGCTCGACCAAGATCAGCCTGTGGCCGACGCTGAATGTCAGCCTGAGCGATCTGACGCTGCAGGACCCGAAGGACCGCGATACCTCGAGGCGAGTGACCATCGGCAATCTGCAGGCCGATGTGACGCTGTCGAGCGTATGGTCAGGCCATCCGCGCGTCTCCGAACTCATCATCACCAAACCGGTGTTGTACCGGACGCTGTTGCGCGAGCGCACCGTTGAAGCCCCATCGCGCGCGACGAAGCCGGCGACTGAATCCGAGGCCGTCACCATCGATCGCGTGAAGATCGTCGACGGCGAGATCATTGCCTCCAACGCCCGCGACCGCTTCGAGCGCCGCATCGACGGCATCAACGCCACCGCCATCATCGATGCCGACCGCAAGATAGAATTCACCGGTACCGCGCGTACCAGCGACACCCCGCTCAAATTCGACGTCAAGACGGCGGCGCCAGCGGCCCCGGTCGAGCGCCAGAACCTTCCCGTCGAATTTACCGTTGAAGCGCCCGGCCTGCTGCGCGCACCTTTGACCGCCAAGGCCGAGGTTCGCTTCAACGGCCCCATGGTCATGATCAACTCTCTCACCGGCGCCATCGGCGATGGTGCCTTCAACGGCTGGGCCTCGGTCGATCTCGCCAGCAAGCCGCTGGTGAAGCTCGATCTCGACTTCCAGCGCCTCGCGCTGGGGTCCACGACTGCGACGGCGTCGACATCGCCCGCGCAGGGCTGGAGCGATGCGCCGATCAACCTGACCGGGCTGAATTATGTCGACGCGCAGGTACGGGTGTCGGCGACCCAGGTCGACCTCGGCGAGGCGCATTTCGCGCCGGCCGCGGTCGATGCCACGCTCGCCGGCGGCGTGCTGAAAGCCTCGTTCTCCAACCTCGGCGCCTATGGCGGCCAGGCGAGCGGCGAGGTGATCGTCGATGCCTCGAGCGGCAGCCCGACCTATGCCATGCATTGCGATCTCGTCGGCGTGCGGGCGCTGCCGCTGCTGACGAGCCTTGCCGATTTCGACAAGATCGACGGCAAGATGATGGCCAAAATCGCCGCGCGCTCCACAGGCAACAGCCAGCACGCCATCATGGCCGGCATGAGCGGCACCGCCTTCGTGATCTTCCAGGACGGCTCGATCCGCGGCCTCAATGTCGCGCAGATGATCCGCTCGCTGACGTCCACCCCGCTGAACGGCTGGCAGGAGCAGCAGGAACAGGCAACCGATCTCACGCAGCTGTCGTCCTCGTTCAAGATCGACCGCGGACAAGCCGTCACCACCGACCTCAACCTGGTGGGACCGCTGGTGAAGGTCACCGGCGCCGGCACCATCGACCTCGGCACCAGGATGATCGGCTTTCGCATGGAGCCGAAGCTCGTGCTGACCACCGAAGGCCAGGGCCGCACCGCCGATCCCGTCGGCTTCGGCGTCCCCGTGATGATCGAGGGCCCGTGGTCGCACCCGCGGATCTATCCGGACATGCAGGGCATCCTGGATAATCCCGACGCGGCCTATGCCAAGCTCCGGGAAATGGGCAAGGGCCTGTTCGGGCCGAACGGCGGCGGGCTCGGCGGCATCCTGGGCGGCCTGAGCGCCCTGACCGGGAACGGCAACAACGCCACCACCGACAGCAACGGGGCCAACGACCAGCTTGGCGGTATCGGCGGCGCCATCGGCAATCTCTTGCAAAAGGGCTTTGCCAACCAGAGCCGGAGCATCCCCGCGCCGATGCCGCAGGGCGCTCCGCAGGCGCAGGCCACGACACCGGCCGCCCCGGCCGAGCAGCAGGCCCAGAGCGACGCGTCAGCGCCGCAGGACAGCCAGCCCATGAACGACGTGCTGCGGCAGCTGTTCAACCGGTGATTTTGGCGCCGTTCCGTTTTCGCCTCCTTTCCAGTCCGCGGTGAGGCCCCTCACCCCACCCTCTCCCCGCGAATAGCGGGGAGAGGGAGCGATAGACCGCCGGAACTGCCGCGGCTGGCCTCATTTCCACATCCACCCATCCCCAGCGCGGTAACCAACCGGGGAGCTGGACGGCCAACCCCTTCAAATTGTGCTAAAACCGCTCCCGGCTGAGACGTCCTCCCTTGGTTCCCTGCGGTTTTCCGCATGTTTCGACCCTGGGGCGGCCTGCCGTTTGCAACGAACACTGCCGGACATTGTCGGCAGTGGGTCAACCGCGCTGACGCTGGTGTCGAAAGCCGCCCATGAGGGGTCTGGATGATCGCCAAGCCTAAGATCTGGTTTTTGCGCGAAGGGCTGTTCGCCAAATACGTGATGGCGCTGGTCGGCCTCGTCGTGTTCGTGCTGGCGGTGAATGGCATCACCGAAACCTGGATCAGCTACCGCGCCACCAAGACCACGCTCACCGACGCGATGAGCGAAAAGGCCGAGGCGACCGCCAAGCGCGTCGACCAGTCGATCTCCGAGCTGGAGCGGCAGATCAGCTGGGTGACGGCCGCGAGCGTGAACAAGCTCGAATTGCGCCGCAACGCCTATGCGCAGCTTCTCAACCAGATCTCCGCCGTGACCCAGCTCACCTGGATCGACGGCCAGGGCCACGAGGTGCTGCGCCTGTCGCGCACCCAGATCGCGATCAACAGCAACGCCGATTATTCGCGTGACCTGCGCTTCACCGAGGCGGTGGCGCGCGGAACCGGCTTCTCGCCGGCGTTCTTCACCGGGACCCGCCCCTTCATGTCGATCTCGGAGGCGCATTCCGGCTTCAACAAGGACGTCACGGTCGCCGACATCGACCTCAGCTTCCTGTCGGACTATCTCGGCGACACCCAGGTCGGCAAGAACACCTTCGCCTATGTAGTCGACCCCAAGGGCGCGGTGCTGGCGAGCTCGGCGCGCGGGCCTGAAGTGGGCAAGGACCTCTCGAAACTGCCCCAGGTCGCAGCGCTGATGGCCCCCGACGGCCAGCCGCGCGCGTCCGGCACCGATGCCGAGGGCCAATCGGTGCTGACGGCGTCCGCGACCCTGCCAAAGCTCGGCTGGGCCGTGTTCTTCGAGCAGCCGACCGCGCAGGCCTTGGCGCCGATCCGCGACCAGCTCCTGCGCGTGGCGCTGCTGATCGGGCTCGGCCTCGTCATCGCCATCATCGCCGGCACCATCATGGCGCGCCGCATGCTGGTGCCGATCGAGGCGCTGCGCGACGGCGCAAGGCGTCTCGGCACCGGCGATTTCAGCCAGCGCATCGACGTCCACACCAAGGACGAGCTGGAGGAATTGGCCGACCAGTTCAACTCCATGGCGGGCCAGCTCGGCCAGACCTATGCCGACCTCGAGTCCAAGGTGGTCGAGCGCACCCGCGATCTCGCGCAATCGGTCGGCGAATTGAAGGTGCTGGAGGAGGTCGGCCGCGCGGTGTCGTCCTCGCTCGATCTCAACGCCGTGCTGCCGACGGTGGCGGCGCGCGCGCTGGAGATTACGCACGCCGATGCGGTGCTGATCTATGGCTATGATCCCGACAAGCACCAGTTCAACCTGGTCGAGGCCGGCGGCATCGACAAATCGGTCGAGGGCGAGCATCGCGTCATCGACGCCGGCGACAGCGTGCTCGGCGATGCCGCGGCCAAAGGCGAGCCGATCGCGATCCCCGACCTCGCCGCGGTCGCCGACGCGCGCCTGCGCAACGTCGTGATCGAGGCCGGCTTCCATGCCGTGCTGGTGGCGCCGCTGGTCGACCAGCAGGGCGTGCTCGGCGCGCTGGTCGTGCTGCGCCGCGCCGCCGGCGAATTTCCCGAAAGCCTGATCGGGTTGATGCGCACCTTCGCGCACCAGTCGGTGCTCGCGATGCGCAATGCGCGGCTGTTCACCGAGGTCGACCAGCAGGGCCGCGAGCTGGCGTCCGCCAACTCCGTGGTGCGCGAGCAGGCCGACAAGCTTAAGGAGCAGACCGAGCAGCTCAAGAACTGGAACCGCTCGCTGGAGGAGCGCGTCGAGAAGCAGCTCGGCGAGATCGAGCGCATCCGAAAACTCGAGCGCTTCCTCGCGCCACAGGTGGCGCAGCTGATCGCCTCCTCCGACGGCCATGATGCGCTGCTCGACAGCCACCGCCGCGAGGTGACGGTGGTGTTCTGCGATCTGCGCGGATTTACCGCCTTCACCGAGACCACCGAGCCGGAAGAGGCGATGAACGTGCTGCGCGAATATCACGCCGCGCTGGGCGAATTGATCTTCCGCTACGAGGGCACGCTCGACCGCTATGCCGGCGACGGCGTGATGATCCTGTTCAACGCGCCGATCCAGTTCGAGGACCACACCAAGCGCGCGGTGAAGATGGCCTGCGAGATGATCCACACCATCGGCCAGCTGACCGAGAAATGGCGCAACCGCGGGCACAGCCTGGGCTTCGGCATGGGGATCGCGCTCGGCTATGCCACGCTCGGCCAGATCGGCTTCGAGCAGCGGCTCGAATATGCCGCGATCGGCAGCGTCACCAATTTGGCGTCGCGCCTGTGCGACGAGGCCAAGGCCAACCAGATCGTGGTCAGCCGCCGCGTCTTCGGCATGGTCGAGCCCTGGGTCGAGGCCCGCGCGCTCGACGACCTCGTGCTGAAGGGATTCAATCACCCCGTGCTGGCGATGGAGATTCTGCGCTGGCGCGAGGAGGTGGACAATGTCGTGGATGCGTCCGCCGCAGCCGCGCGGCGAAGGATGTAGCCGTGCGCGTAGCGCTTTTTTAGTCACCTCGCCCCGCCTGCGGGGAGAGGTCGGATCGCATCGCAGATGCGATCCGGGTGAGGGGGACTCTCCGCGAGTCCCTCTACCACCATTCTCGTGGAGACAGCCCCTCACCCCACCCTCTCCCCGCGAAGAGCGGGGCGAGGGAGCGCACCGATCGCGATGCGACGGCGAGACCAAGGACGGATTCGAGTTTCAGACAGCAGAGGGGATGTGACAGAGCATTCCCGCGGCACGAAATGCCCGAGTGATGCCTCGTTTCATGTCCCTCATGAAATTCAGAGGGCGCAGGGAATGCCGGGTGCAGGCCGCACCCATGGCCCGCCTGCAACAAAAAAAGCAGGCGGCAGTCACCACAGGTTAGGCCGGGACAACCGGCATTCCCTGCGCAATGGTGTTACGACTTATGGCGCGCTCTCCCCGGGGCACCGGGCTTTCTAGCCCCCGTCGCTTCGCAGGGTTTAGCCATGCGAAACTTGACACCAGCGTCGGGGTGTCAGGACCACGCGTTTTTGCCGTCCGCCTCCTCGTCGCACGCCTGGCGACGCGAAAGCGTCCATCGCATCCTGCACCCAACGTCCGTGGCGATTGCGCGTACGCCCCTCTGGAAGGACAGGACGCGCGGATTAGAGCCAGTGATTTGCCCGACGGTGCAAGTGGTAATTTTGCAACGAGGGGGCGGGGAGGCCGAAGCGATTGAATATTCGGAAGAACTCTCTCCTTAGGCGCAAGCCCCGGCTGCAGCATTTTTCCGGCTTTTGCCTTTGGCCGCACCGCGGACTATGCTGCGCTAGCTGCCTTGGATGGTCACATGCAAATCGAATGGACCAAGCCGCGCGAATATTCATTTACCAACGCGGCCGGAGAAGTGTTTCACGAGATCGCTTATTCGCGGCAGGACGTGAACACGTTTGCCAAGATGCACAAGGCAATCAAGTACAAGCCAACGGAGTTCAACTTACCAGCCACTGGTCGCGGATTAAATTGGTACACCTCAGCCTCATGACATTCCAAGAAGTGTTATAGACCGCTCCGCTCGCCTCCGATTTTCTTGAAATGGACCTTTGATTTCAGCAATCAAAATTGCTGAACCCCAAGATGGCAGTGTTGTGGAGACAAGCGGCGATGGCACGTTGTTAGATTGTTTGAGGTGCGATGAGCTGCCCATTTTGTTCGGTTGACGAAAGTCGTATCGCCTTCGCGACCGAATTAGTGATCGCAATTTGGGATGGATTTCCCGCGAGTCCGGGTCACCTTCTCATCATTCCGCGGCGTCACGCACCGTCTTGGGCAAATTTGAACTCCTCCGAAAAAGCTGCAACGTGGTCTGCCATCGATCACGGTCAAGCGACGATATCAAAGCGTTTCCGTCCAGACGGTTTCAACATCGGATTCGACGAGGGCTCTGCTGCCGGTCAAGCTGTCTCCCACTTCCATCTTCATATTATCCCGCGTTATGAAGGCGATGTTGCAGACCCCCAGGGCGGACTGCGACGCGTAATTCCGGACAAAACAAATTATCTTCTGCCTGGCCAAGGTCTGCCCGAACTTACCATTAAAAGGCTTGTGACCGGTGGCGACGATCCTTTGCTGCCGCATCTGCTGCTGCACCTCGACGGATCAACGACGTGTGACATCGCAGTCGCCTTCCTCCTAGACAGCGGCGCTCGTATGATTGTCGCGCACCTTCGGGATTTTCTCGCACGCGGGGGGCGGGCACGGATTCTCGTCGGCGACTATTTGGACGTTACAGAGCCAGCGGCACTTCGCCGTCTCAACGATCTCTCCGGCGATCTTGTGGTTCGGGCTTTTGAAGCCCGCGATCGCGGCTTTCATCTCAAGACGTACATCTTTCGAACCGATAACGAGGGCATCGCTTTTGTCGGAAGCTCGAACCTCTCCGCGTCGGCGCTCACTAGTTCTATCGAATGGAACTACAAAGTGATCTCTAGCCATGAACAAGGCGGGTTCTCGGAAATCACGACCGGCTTTGAAAACATTTTCAACACATACCAAACCGTTAGTGCTGACGAGGCTTGGATACAGCGTTACGAAGCACGTAGGGCGTTGCCGGATTGGAGAGGTGCAGAAATTGCTCAAGAGCCGTCCGCGCCGATGGCGATCCCGCACTCTATTCAGCAACAAGCCCTCCAAGCACTCGAAGACACCCGCCGAGCGGGCTACTCGGCCGGGCTCGTTGTTCTAGCCACAGGGCTTGGCAAAACTTGGCTTTCTGCTTTCGATAGCAACAGAGCGGAATTCAATCGCGTTCTCTTTGTGGCTCACCGCGAGGAGATATTGAATCAGGCCATCGACAATTTTCGGCAAGTCCATCCAAACGCGTCCATCGGACGCATGATGGGGTCGGAGAAGGAAAATTCTGCGAATATTACCTTTGCTTCGGTGCAGACACTTGGTCGCATTGAACACCTAGGCAGGTTCGCGCCAACCGCCTTCGACTACATCATAATCGACGAATTTCATCACGCGGCCGCAACGACGTATCGTCGAGTTATCGACTATTTCGAGCCAAAATTCTTGCTTGGTCTGACAGCGACGCCAGAGCGCATGGATGAAGGCGACCTTCTTGCTCTGTGCCAAGAGAATTTAGTCTTTGAGGCCTCTGTACCAGTCGGAATATCGGCCGGCTTGCTCTGCGCCTTCCAATATTTCGGCGTTCCGGATGTGGTCGACTACGCGAATATCCCGTGGCGCAACGCGCGTTTCGACCCCACAGAACTCACATCGGCGGTTGCCACGGAAGCGCGTGCGCAAAATTCCCTTGAGCAATTTCGCAAGCATGGCGCTCGACGCTGTATCGCATTTTGCTGTTCACAGCGTCATGCTAACTTCATGACCGAGTTTTTCAACGCTCGTGGTCTGCGAACCGTCGCAGTGCACGCTGGGCACGATAGCGCACCTAGAACCACCTCGCTTCAACAACTCGCAAGCGGCGAACTTGACGTTATCTTCTCCGTCGACATGTTCAACGAAGGGGTCGACGTCCCCAATATCGATACCGTTCTTATGCTGCGCCCCACCGAATCGACAGTGATTTGGATGCAGCAGTTTGGTCGAGGCCTCCGCAGAGCACCTGACAAGCCCTATCTCAAAGTGATTGATTACATCGGCAATCACCGATCATTTCTCATGAAGTTGCGTTCGGTCGCAGTGATATCCGGCAGAGACGCGAACAGCATTGGCGCTCTACGAAAGCTTTTGGACGAAGTGATCAAGGAAAAGCTGAGCCTGCCGGAGGGCTGCTCCGTCACTTACGAACTCGAAAGCGTGGAGACACTCGAAAACCTATTGAGGCCGGCGCGACCAGAAGCCGCGCTTGAGGCATTCTACGAAGACTTCCTCGAACGCCATGGCGTTCGCCCGACCGCGGTCGAAGCCTTCCACCAAGGTCTCAATCCTCGCGGCAACAGCGAACGCTCTTGGCTAGGATTTGTTTCTCGCATGAATGGCTTGTCGGAGGAAGAAGCGACCGTCCTCTCGCAATGTCGCACTTTCCTGGACGACATTGAGCGGACAGAGACCACCCGCAGTTATAGGATCGTCCTGTTGCTCGCCATGATCTCAGCCGACGCAATGCCTGGGCAAATTGCAATCGATCCTCTCGTTGAGCAAGTTCGCAAGCTGGTCGCTCGATATCTGAAAGTTCGCGAAGACTTCTCTGTTGACGTAGATGACGGGGATAGCTTGCGGCGCTTACTTATCGAAAACCCCATTCGCGCCCTTGTTAACGGACGGGAAGCCGGAGACGAGCCTTTCTTTCGTTTTGAAAGCGGCCACCTGTACACGACTTTCGAAGTCGGAGACGTCAACTCCTTTAGAGAACTTCTTCGGGAAATTTTGGACTGGCGCCTTGCGCATTACCTCGATCAACAAGGCTCTCGTGAGGCGACCGCCGATATTGTCTGTCGGGTGGCTCGCAATGGTGACCTTCCTTTCCTGTTTCTGCCAAATGCTGCCGCAACTCTTCACTTGGAGCAGAGGCCGGCTCCCGTCCGAATCGACGAAGAGACCCTCGAGGTTTTAATCGAGAAGGTCACGATCAACGTCGTCCGAGCGCCCGGCGAAGATATGAATTTGCTCCCGCAAATACTTCGTCGCTGGTTTGGAGACGAGGCAGGTCTGCCGGGACGTAGCGAGCGGGTTAGACTAAAACGCGGTCCATCCGGTTTGGAGATGGAGGCGCTACGAATTTCAGTCTCTCAGGAGTTGCGGGTCTGGGAACGCTACCCACGTGATGCCATCGCACCCGCTTTTGGCCTCGTTTTCAGCCAGGCAATCTGGAATGCAGGATTCGTTGTCCAGGACCCGGAGGTTTTCCTTCTGGTTACCCTAGCTAAAGATGACATGAACACGGAGCATCGATACGTTGACCATTTCGTGTCCGACTCCGAATTCGCGTGGCAGAGCCAGAGGCGCACCACAAGGGCTTCGAAGCACGGACAGCTTCTTAGCAATCACCGGGCCAAGGGAAAGCGCGTTCATCTCTTTGTGCGACCGACGAAGAAGACCGGTTCAAAGCCGACGCCCTTCATTTATTGCGGCGAGGTTGATTTCGTTTCGTGGGAAGGCGATGCACCAATCTCAATAAAGTGGCGATTGCGACAGTCGGTACCTCCTCAACTCCATGGCTTGCTCGGCGTTCCTTCGTAGAAGAGCGCGAAGCTTTAAGGGAGTTGTCCGGTTGCTCGTGCTGAAGTTGCCATCACGCCGTCCAATTCGCCACCAACAGCCCCGGCACGCGCGCGAACTCGCCGACGTTGGCGGTGACGAGCGTCATTCCTCTGCGCAGGGCCTGCGCGGCGATCAACACATCGTAATTTCCGATCGGGATGCCCAGCGCTTTCAGATGCGCACGGATAAACCCGGCCTCGCGCGCATCTTCCGCGTCGAACGGCAGAATGACGATCTCCGCGCTCAGAAACCGTTCGATGCGTTCCACGTTTTCGGCGATGCGCGCACTCTTGGCCGCGCCGTACCACAACTCGTGCAGCGCCGGTGCGGGCAGGGCGACCGGACCGCGGGTCAGTGCCTCGGCGAGGCGATCGACGACTTCCGGGGGCCGGCCATTGAGCGCCGCGATCGCGACATTGGTATCGATGCAGATCATGATTCTTGATCGAGCATGGTCTTTTCGGAAAACCGCTTCACACTTTTCCGGACCATGCTCTAAAGGGCGGCCCCGTCATCATCGTCGAGGATGGTGCCTTGATCGCGGCCGTCCTCCATGAACGGAATATCCCGGTATTTTTCCAGCATCGCGCGCCATGCCGCTGCATCGAACGGCTGCTTTTTCAGCGGCTCGAGGATGACCTTGTCGCCGACCTTGCTGACGCGCACCTCGGTGCCCTCGAAACGGAATTCCTTGGGCAGGCGGACCGCCTGGCTGCGGCCATGCATGAAGAGTTTTGCGGTCGCGCTCATGATCGCACCTCGCGCGATGATAGATACCAATAATATATATCAGATTCGCGCATGCGTCAATGCAACCAAGCTGCGCGATGGCGTGACACACATCATGGCGTGGTGCCTGCCGCGACCATCTGGTATCGAAGAGAAGAGAACCGACGGATTTCAGATGAACCATTTCGAAGCGTTTGACCGTTTCCGCAAAAGCGCCGCCGCCCTCGCCGCCGCCACCCTCCTCGCCCTCGCCACCCCCGCCCGCGCCGCCGACGAAGCGGACGCCCCGCGCGGGCCGGCCGTCACGGTGCTCAAGGCGGCCAAATCCTGCTTTGCCAATATCGTCGAGGTGTCGGGCATCATCATGCCGCGGGAGGAGACCGCGGTGCGGCCGGAGCGGATGGGGCTGAAGGTCGCCGAGGTGATGGCGGATGCCGGCGACACCGTCACGGCCGGGCAGACGCTCGCCCGGCTGAACCTGCCAGAAGGAGGCACCATCCTGGTGCAGGCGCCGGTCGCGGGCGTGATAAGCGTCGCCAACGCCACCGTCGGCGCGATCGCCTCGGGCAAGGGCGAGGCGCTGTTCTCCATCATCGCGCGCAGCGAATACGACATGGTCGGCCTGGTGCCGACCTCCGATCTCGCCAAGCTCGCCGTCAACCAGCCGGCCGCCGTCCGCGTCATCGGCATCAACGATACTCTCGACGCCAAAATCCGCCGGCTGGCGCCGACCGTGCAGCCCGACAGCCAGCTCGGCCAGGCCGTCCTCGGCATCACCACCAATCGACGCCTGCTGGTCAACGCCTCGGCGCGCGCGCTGATCAAGACCGGGCAGAGCTGCAACGTCGCGGTGCCGCTCACGGCCGTGCAATATGGCTCCGCCGGCACCGTGGTGCAGGTGGTCAAAAGCCAGCGGATCGAGACCAAGCGCGTCGAGACCGGGCTGATGTCGGGCGGCCAGATCGAGATCAAGGACGGCTTGCGGGAAGGCGAGGAAGTCGTCGCCCGCGCCGGCGCGCTGCTGCGCGAGGGTGATCCGGTGCGCCCGGTGACGGCGGCGAAGTGACCAAACTCGTCATTGCCGGGCTTGACCCGGCAATCCATCCCCTTCGAAATCATCGGGAGCAATCAGGATTGGCGCGATTTGTATGATGAGATTGTCTGCTGACGCAGACGATGGATCGCCGGGTCAAGCCCGGCGATGACGACTTGATTTATGACTTTGCGAGTGCCCGGAATGACTCGTCATGGCCGGGCTTGACCCGGCCATCCATCCCCTTCGAAAATGAGCTATTGGGTCTACATTCTCGCGAGCAAGCCCGGTGGAACGCTCTATGTGGGCGTCACGAACGATCTGATCCGACGCGTGTACGAACATCGCGAGGGTCTGGCCGAAGGTTTCACCAAGTGCCACGGCGTCAAGACGCTGGTTTATTTCGAACCGCATGAGACGATAGAAGCAGCGCTTCAGCGTGAGAAAAATATCAAACACTGGTCGCGCGAGTGGAAGATCGACCTGATCGTCAAGAGCAATCCCGATTGGCGGGATTTATATGATGAAATTGTCCGCTGACGCGGACGATGGATCGCCGGGTCCCGTCTTCGCCAAGGCTTCTCGGGGCAAGCAAGCCCGGCGATGACGAATTGAATTCTCGTCTTGCGAATAGCCAGGAATGACAGTTACTCGTCATTGCCGGGCTTGACCCGGCAATCCATCCACTTGGAAATAACCGATGATGAGGCGCGATCCCATAATTGTCCGCTCGCGCGGACGATGGATGGCCGGGTCAAGCCCGGCCATGACGAGCTGTAGGGTGATCAGCCGCCGGCCGCGTCGGCGGTGGCGAAGCGGATGTCTTCGAGGAGGGACGAGGACACCGACGGCACCTGCTCGCCGTCGCTGGCGCGGGAGATGGCGATGCGGGTCTTGTTGAAGACGGCGTCGGCGCCGAGGCCCTTGGTGGAGAGGTTCTTCAACAGCTCGGCGACCAGAACGCTGTGCTGGCCGGTCTTGTCCTCCACCACCTTGCCCGGCGTCGCCGACGACAGGATCAGCGCGTTGTCGGGGGCGGCGATCGGCGCCAGGCCATGACTGAACGAGCGGAAGCGGCGCTCATAGGGGTTGCGCCTGCTAGCATCGACCACGACCAGCTTGGCGCGCGCTCCTTGCGCCTTCATCACCTCGAGCACGGACTCGATGCTGACGCCCTCGCGGCGCACGTCGCCTTCCTTCCAGATGGTGGCGTCGACCGGGATCATGTAGCTCTCGCGGCCGACCTGCACGCCATAGCCGCCGAAGAACAGCAGCACGACCGAGTCGGAGCGGATCTTGCCGCGCATCCGGTCGACGGCGCGGGCCATGTCGTCCTTGTGGGCGTCCTCGATCATCTCGACATCGAAGCCGTCACGGCGCAGCTGCGACGACAGCGCGCGCGCATCGTTGATCGGCTGGGTCAACGGCGCGGCGGCGTCCGGATAATGGCCGTTGCCGATGATCAGGGCGACGCGCGAAACCTTCTTCGGCGACTGCGAATATTCCTCGCTGCCAACCGCCTTGGCCGCATCCAGCGCGCGCAGGCTCAGCGCCGCGTGCGCGCCGATCGCAAGCGAAACCGTGCCGATCAGGGCAGCGGCGACCGCCAGCGTGCGGCGGGAGAGTTTTGGATGCGGTACTGTCATCACGATCATCCTGCGTTGCCGAAGACGCGCCTGTTAGTCGCGCCAGAGCTTCCGAGGTTTGAGGGGTTGAGAGTGCGTGTGTCGCTCAATTGCGATCAATTTGCGGCGCCGCAACAAACATTCCCTTAACCGCTTAAGCCGTGGCCTGCAATACGGAACCCTACGGGCCAGACAAGGCATTGATAAAATTGATTAATTTCGACGTCTTAGGGATTGGTTCACCCTCTTTTCCGTCATCCTTGACGGCATTTTGGCGGTTCCCCGGCGTTTTGCCGTGACGGACGTCACATTTGTGTTTCCGGCCCCTCCATGCCAGTTTTTGGGCCTTGTTGGATTCTTGCCGGTTTGGGGGTCAGGGCTGCGGGCGACCAATTTTGTTTTTGCGCATGATCTTCTCGGAAAACCGGTATCCACTTTTCCGGATCATGCGCTGGTCGCGGCTGTGCCTGACGGTGGGCGAAAGAGAGTTCATGGGGTTGCAGTATTTCGCACGCGCCGCCTACCGCGCGCTGACGGCCGACAAGCGTGGGCCCTCGCTCCATGACCTCTGCGATGGCGTGCTGATGAACGGCCACGGCGGCGGCGACCCGCATCTTGCCAAATTCTACAAGACCGCGCTCGGCAATCCGCCGCTGCGGGCGCTGCTGCGCCGGGCCGGCCTGCCCGAGCTAACCGATGCCGCCCGCTTCGCCGCGTTGCGGGAGGCCCTGATGCGGGCCCGCGACGATGCCGAGCCGGACTGGGAGGCGGTGGGCAAGCCCGTCGCCGAGCTGCTCGACACCATCGAGCTGTCGCACCCGAAGCCGAAACCAGCACGCGGCAACGGCGCGCTGCCGGCGATGGGCGAGATCGAGCGCGTGATCCGCGCCTCGGCCGCCCATCTGCTTGGCTCCTACCGGAAAAACGGGTTTCTTCCGACCTACGCCGCCTTCAACCTGATCGGCGACCCCGATTTGCGCGGCCGCGATTTCCTCGCCGCGCTGACGGGGCTGAACGCGCGCGGCTACAAGAACTCGACGCTCTTGTTCAACCTCGCGCGCGTCTTCATCGCGCGCTCGAAGGCCGCGGACATCATCAATCCGCCGTGGCGCGGCATTGCCGAGCCGATGTGGCAGCCGATGCAGATCCGCCACCGCTCGGCCTATTACGACGCGTTCTTCACCGAGGCGCTGCTCGGCTATATCGAGACCGGGCTGGCGTCCGCCGGAGAGACCCAGGCAGCGCGCGCGGCGATCTCGGACATGGTCGACTTCTGCATCAGGATCAGCCGCGAGGACGTGCGCTCGCATGACGGCTCGACGGTGGCCGTGATCACGGCCTTGGCGCCGCCGCCGCATCCGCGGTTCTCGCGCTTCTTCACCCAGATCAAGCAGGACCTCGGCTTCGGCATCTATGTGCCGGATTGCGACACCACGGCCTGCTCCTTCTCCGCGGCGACACAGGCCGGCTCCGACGATCCGATCCTGAACCAGCCGCTGCTCGACTTCTATTCCGGCTACCAGGTGCGCGAGGGCGCCAACGAGCCCAAGGTCACGGTGCCGCTCAACGACCATATCGATTTCGAGGGCGGGGTTGCGACCTGGATCGACAACCTCAAAGGCGAGCGGCCCTATGGCAACGATCTCGATCCCACGCTCAATCTCGACATTCTGGAGGTGAGCTTCCGCAATCTCGCGCGCTGGAAGATTTTGGAGACGCCGTCGCGGCTGGAAACGGTTCACCGCATCATCGGCTTCCAGAAGAAGCTCGCCGAGAGCGGTGCCTTCGCCAATCCGCGTTCGCACATCTATTATCTGCCGGAATTGTACTGCGCCTATTTCGGCCGCGGCTATGCGGCATTCACAGCGCTGCCTTTGGCGGCGCGCGCGGCGATCGATCCGCACGGTGCGTTCGAATTGATCCGCGCACGCGTGCTCGCCTATGTCGAGGGCGAGCTGATCACGGGCGAGATGAACGCGTTCGATGCGGCGCTGGCCCTGATCGCGCTCGCCCACCTTGGTGCGGATATCAAGACCTACGCCGCGCCGCTGCATTGCATCATCGCTGCGCTGGGCGAAGGCGGCCGCCACGGCCCTTTTCGCGCCTACGAATGGAACAAGATGAAGACGCCGACGCGGATTCTCGTGGGCGGCCCCGAGGTCACCTCGGCCTTCGTGCTGATGGGCCTGTCGCTGGCGCGGCGAGGGATGATGGGTGCATCGCGCTAAATTGACGGGGCCATGTGGAGGAGATCGCTGGCCCGCGCCCAAATTCCGCTCCACAATCGCAAACGTACTTCGATCGATTCCAGTTTGGCTTTGGCATGATCCGCATCTTCGCCGCCGCTCTCCTGCTCCTCGCCCTGCCACAGCTCGCGCAGGCGGCCGACATCACCGGTGTTCCAAGGATTCGCGAGGGCGACTTGGTCCAGATCGGCACCACGCGCATCCGGCTCGGCGGCATCGACGCGCCCTCGACCGACCAGCTCTGCCTCAATCCGAAGGGCGAGCGCTGGACCTGCGGGGTGGCGGCGCGCGACGAGCTGGTCAAGCATGCCGGTGGCAAGAGCTGGACCTGCCACATCCGCACCACCGACCGCCGCGGCCGCACAGTGGCGCGCTGCGAGGTCGACGGCGAGGACATCCAGAAATGGCTGGTGACGAGCGGCTGGGCGCTCGCCTACACCCGCCTCTCGCGCGACTACGAGGCCGACGAGAAGGCCGCGCGCGAGACCAAGGTCGGGATGTGGCAGGGCGCGTTCATCGCGCCGTGGGACTGGCGCGTGCGCAACAAGAAGACGCAAATCCTCACCGCCATCAAGCTGCCGGAGAACGCGCATGCGATCCTGCTCGCGTCCGCTAGCGGCGAGGTCGCGCCCTCGCCCGACTGCACCATCAAGGGCAACGTCAACACCGCCGGCGAGTGCATCTACCACAAGCCGACCAGCCGCTGGTACGCGAAGATCAAGATGAAGATTTCCAAGGGCACGCGCTGGTTCTGCTCGGTGGAAGAAGCCGAAGCCGCCGGCTGCCGCGAGACAAGGCGGTAGAATTTGCGGATGTCGTTCGATCAGCTCGCCACGGCACGCGGTTCACCTCGCCCCGCTTGCGGGGAGAGCATAGGCCGCCTTCGGCGGCCGTTCTTGAGACGCCGAAGCAAAGCTTCGGCTATGGCGCGAAGCGATCGGGTGAGGGGGGCGCTCCGCACACCGTGCTCTTGGTGAGAGCCCCTCAACCCCAACCCTCTTCCCGCAAGAGCGGGGAGAGGGAGAAGAGACGAGCGCGCGGCACCGTGACCGATCACCCCGCCGATCCGCATCCCCATGCCCACCACCACACGCGGCTCGAGCGCGTGCTGCTCACCCTGCTCGCGGTGGTGCTCGCCTACACCGCCCTCGCCTATGTCGTGCTGCCGGCGCTGTGGACGCATTACGAGCACCAGAAGGGGCTGGCGTCATTGCCGATGGTGACGCGCACCGCGCAGGGTATTCCCGGCGACGCAATCAATGTCGGGGTGAGCGGCAACGAGAAGGAAGTGCTGTGCGCGATGAACGCGGCCAAATGGTATCCCGCCGATCCCGTGACCTTCCGCTCATCGATCGAAATCGCCGGCAGCGTGCTGCTCGACCGCGCCTATCCCGACGCACCGGTCAGCAACCTGTTCTATCTCGGAAGGCGCGAGGATCTCGCCTTCGAGAAGCCGGCCGGAAAAAGCGCCGACCGCCGCCATCACGTCCGCTTCTGGAAGGTGCTCGACAAGGGCGAGGAGCAGCGGCCGGTGTGGCTGGGTGCAGTAACCTTCGACAAGGGCGTCGGCGTCAGCCATTTCACCGGCGCCATCACCCATCATATCGACGCCGACATCGACGCCGAGCGCGATGGGCTCGCGAAAGACATCGAGGAGGCCGGCATGGCGACCGCCAAATATCAGGTGACCGGCGTGGGGCCCACGCTCACCGGCCGCAACGGCGGCGGCGATCCCTATTACACCGACGGCGAAGTCTGGATTCTGCGCCTCGTCGCCGACTGCCAGAGGCAGACCGGGCCGGTCACCACGCTGCCAAGCCCGCCCGCAACCGAGCTGAAAGATCAGATCTGGCATGCGATCGCGACATCGTTGCCAAAATAGGCCCGGTGCGAGCTTGAATTTTGGCCCAATAGACTGCATCCATGGCCGGCAATAAGAAGGAATGGAAGCAATGACCGTTCGCGCGGGCCGTGAATTTCTGGCCCTTCCCGGCCCCACCACGATGCCCGACGAAGTGCTGCAGGCGATGCATCGCCCGGCGCTCGACATCTACTCCCGCGACATGGTCGATCTGAGCGACGGCCTGCACGCCGATCTCTCTGATCTCTTTGCGACCAGCAACAAATCCTACATCTACATCTCCAACGGCCATGGCGCCTGGGAGGCGGCGCTCTCCAACGTGCTGTCGCGCGGCGACAAGGTGCTGGTGCTGGAGAGCGGCCGGTTCGCGATCGGCTGGGGCCATGCCGCCGGGCTCATGGGCGCCGAGGTGGAAATCCTCAAAGGCGACTGGCGGCGTGCGGTGCGGCCGGAGGAGGTCGAGGCGC
The DNA here is from genome assembly GCA_963847045.1 of uncultured Alphaproteobacteria bacterium. Taxonomy (GTDB): domain Bacteria; phylum Pseudomonadota; class Alphaproteobacteria; order Rhizobiales; family Xanthobacteraceae; genus Bradyrhizobium. The sequence continues at coordinate 304,849 of CAWJYQ010000014.1, forward strand.
GGCTGCGCAAAGACAAGGATCACGAGATCAAGGCTATTCTCGTGGCGCAGGTCGACACGGCCTCCGGCGTCGTCAACGACATCGAGGCGATCGGCAAGGCGATCAAGGCATCGGGTCATCCCGCGCTGTACATGGTCGATGCGGTCGCCTCGCTCGCCTGCATGCCGTTCGAGATGGACAAATGGGGCATCGACGTCGCGATGAGTGGCTCGCAGAAGGGCCTGATGACGCCGCCGGGCCTGGGCTTCGTCACCGCCAATGATCGCGCCAAGGACGTGCACAAGAAGGCCGACATGCGCACGCCCTATTGGGACTGGACCGAGCGCGAGGGCAGCGAGCATTACCGCCGCTATGCCGGCACCGCGCCGGTGCATCTCTTGTTCGCGCTGCGCAAGGCGATCGACATGCTGAAGGAGGAAGGGCTCGACAACGTGTTCGAGCGCCACCGGCTGCTTGCGGAGGCGGTGCGGCGCGCGGTCGCGGTGTGGGCCGAGGGCCAGGTGCTCGGCTTCAACATCGCCGAAGCCAGCGAGCGCTCCGACACGGTGACGACGGTGACGGTCTCCGGCGATTACGATCCGGCCAAACTGCAGCGCTACTGCAAGGAGAAATGCGGCCTGGTGCTCGGCACCGGCATCGGCGACCTGCAGGGCCAGTCCTTCCGCATCGCCCATATGGGGCATGTCAACGCGCCGATGATCCTGGGCACGCTGGGGGTGATCGAGGTCGGCCTCAACGCGCTCGAAATCCCGCACGGCAAGGGCGGACTGGAAGCCTCGGTCAGCTATCTCGGCGAGAACGTCAGCGCTTAATCGCACCGCGTCCATGGACCTCCATGGCGAGGGGGCGCGAATGACCCAAGGATCGGTGTCACAGTTGCGAGTTGATCGGTAGCAGCTTCAACAGGTCGGCGACGAAGCGCCGTCGAAATCCGGTTTCGGGCTCGTCCTGGTAGCGCACCCTTTTGCCGTCCCTCACCGTCTCCCAGACGATCGCGCCGTTCGGGTCGAGGAGGACGCGGTAGCTGTTGGCGGGCACGACGCCAGTCGCCATGTAGGCCGTCAGCTTTTTGGCAAGCTCCGGACTCTCGATAAAGAGTCCGGCTTCGGTGTTGATCACGGCAGAGCGCGGGTCGAGGTTGAAGCTGCCGATGAACACGGCTTCGCCGTCGAAGGCCATCGCCTTGGTGTGCAAGGCGGCTGGCGACCGCCCGGAAAGGAACGACCAGCCCGGCCGGAAGGCGTCGGTATCCGGGCGCAGCTCGTATAGCTCCATGCCGTTCTCGAGCAGCCGCCTTCGTGTCTTGGCATAGCCCGAATGCGCCGGCAGCATGTCGTTCGAAGCGAGGGAGTTGGTCAGCACGCGCACCCGGACATTGCGCTCGTGCAGCGCCTTGACGGTTGCCTGCGCCCCGGCGGGCAGGACGAAGTACGGCGATTCGACGAGCAGTTCCTCTTTCAACCTGGCGATCCGCCCGCGAATGAAATCGATGACGTCATCGCTCTCCTTGCCGCGGGCGATGGCTTCCGGGTCGTCGGCGATGATTTGGCCGGGCGCCCATACAAGATTGTCGCGAAGCTCGGCGCTCTGGGCCGCCAGTTCGTCCAGGTCCTGATCGATGGGATAAGGGTAGTCAGCCGCGGCGATCGCCTCACGCAAACGAACCAGGATGCCGTCGAGATCGGCTGCGCCATGGGCGCGATCGACGATGGCCGCGATCGGCACGGTCGAGGAGCTGTTCCAGTATCGGTCGAATACGTCAGACAGATCGCGGACGACAGGCCCAACCGCCAACACATCCAGATCGCGATAATTGGCGATGGTATTCACGCCGTAATAAATGTCACCGATATTGCGGCCACCGACAATTGCGGCCGCATTGTCGGCAACCATCAACTTGTTGTGCATGCGGCGATTGACCCGGCTGAAATCGAAAATGAAGTCGAGAATTGACCAGCGCCGGTTCGTCAGCGGGTTGAACAGACGGATCTCAACATTGGGGTGAGCATCGAGGCAAGCTTTGATGGAATCGCTGTCCTTGTAGAAGGGATCGTCGACCAGGAGCCGCACCCTGACCCCGCGATCGGCAGCCTTCATCACGTGGTCGACGACGATCCGGCCGGTCGTATCGCCGTCCCACATGTAGTACTGCATGTCGAGGCCTCGCTCGGCCAGGTCGGCCAGCGCCAGACGAGCGATGAAGGCCTCGCGCCCGTGGCTCAACAAGCTGAAGCCGGACAAGCCCGGATGCTCGGCGGCCGCCGGACCGAAGAATTGGCCCAGCCTGGTCGACGCGAAGCCCTCGAACGCCGTCGAAACCGTGCGCGGATAGTCAGGCCGGGTGCCGGTGGCGCGACCGGTGACAAGACGGGCAAGCCAGATCAGGGCCGATAACGGCAAGCCGTCAGAAGCGCGACCTGGTCCAAGGATACTCGAGCTCCACATCACTGGTCACTGCCATCGCAAACGAAGACAGAATGTTCTTGCAGATGGTCGCCTGTCCGGAAGCGGCGCGCACCTGCAAAGCGCCGACCGGTCCGTTCAAGCCTGTTTGGCCACCCGGATCCTGCCATGCCGGGCCGCCGCCTCAAGTGCGCCATGGTCGCGCTCGGTCTGCTCAAGATAGGCCAACGCAAATTTCCCAATGGTATCCGGGAGCACGTCCCCGGTGCCGCAATAACCTGAAATCATCGCCGCGTCGCCCGACTTTGCATGAGCAAGCGCGAGCGCCCAGCCGCACAGACCACAATACCTTGAGAGGCCGTCAAGTGCTTCGCGATCGCCTTCGCTCAAATTCAGGCCGCCTTTCATGTCGGCAAGTTGCCGGACATAGTAGTGCCGACTGCCGTTAACTGCATTGACCGGCCCCCAGCCGAGGAAGATGTCCGGGGAGCCCTGGATCATTCGCTGTCCGATCACGACGCGGCGCCCCTGTTGCTTGATCGGTCTTTTGCCGTCGAGATAGCGTGCCAACACGGATTCACGCGCTTCCTTGATTTGCAGGAACAGAGGACTGCCGGCTCCGTACTCCTCAAGCAACACAACCCAGCAACTGGTGCCGACGCTGCCTACACCAACAACCTTGCGTGCGACATCGACGATCCGGTAGCGCGACAGCAGACGCCTGCGGTCCTCCGGCAGGGATGCGAGATAGGATCGCAACATGGTCTGCAGCGCTTCTGTCATCGGTGTTCCGTCCGGGAGATGCTTCGCGCGAACGATCAGTGGCACATCCTCCACGATCCGATGCTCACCATTGACTTCTTCTGTCAGCCGATCGAGCGCTCGAATATGGCCCCGGGCGCGGGCCTTGGCGAAAGTGGCCTGGGCGAGCTTTCGCAGACGCGGCGGAGCCGCCGCGAGGATCGTTCGCTCGTCGATCAGATCGTACCACACCTCCAAAAATTCCATCTCGGCATAGCCGCGAATCCTCCTGACATAGGCTTCGACCACCGCGCGCGCCGCCTGCTCGGCATCAGTCCGGTCGCCGCCGAGAAAGAGCGCGGCAACCGCGGCGCTCGCGGCCAGCCGCTTGAGGTCCCACTCCCACGGCCCGGGAAGAACCTCGTCAAAATCGTTGATTGCGAAAATGAGATTGCGCTCCGCCGATGCGAACAGGCCGAAATTCATCAGATGCATATCGCCGCAAGCCATCACCTCGAGAGCGGTGCGCGGGGAGTTCGCGAGATCTCCCGCCATGATTGCGGCGCTTCCCCGGAAAAAAGCGAACGGCGAAGTCAGCATACGCGCCATCCGCACCGGCACGAGTTCTTTAATGCGGGTGGCATTCTGCGTCTCGAGGACCGAAACCGGATCGGGTCGTCCGCGCGCGGCCCGGAATTCCGCATGGGATGAGCGCGGTACATTGCGACGAAGCGCCTTCCCGTTCGCCATCCGCTCCGTGCACGACAAACGGATGGCGTCGAAATTGTTGAGCCTCGCAAGCTCGGCGCGGCTCGCACTCAGTCGAAAGAAATCATCGAGCCTGGGCATATGCGTAGACCCCTGCACCGTTCCCGCGGTGTCGCTGGCCAACGTCGCGCGACAACTGCAGCCGGCTATGCGTTATCTCAATTCAACCTCAAACACCTTTGCGGATCGCCGACCTCCGACGCAGCGTCGCAATCGACGCCAAGGGAAGCCCGCATTGTGGCCGTCAATGGCGTATCCAATGCTATTGAACCGTTGCAATCATGGTGATTACCGATGTGCCAGAAGCCGTAGGCCCCCTACCTGTCGCCTGAACGGAGAAGGTATCGGTGCCTATGTACCCAGCGTTTGCTGTGTACTCGAAGGTAGATTCGTTGAGTTGTCTCAGCGTTCCGTGTTCGGGTTTTTGCATAATGCTCGAACTCGCTATTACGCCTTCTATCCTGAGGGGGAAGAGGCAAGCTCCTCCGGACATGACGTTAAAGACGCCCGTCGAATTGATGCCCCAAGTCGATAGTATTCCGGCTACTGGACATTCCGAAGCGGCCCGCGCCGATGAGACAGACACTAAACTCGGGGCGGCGAGGACAATAGCCAGGGCGGTTGCTTTCGACACACGCATGAAAAGGCCCTCTATCTCGTTTTTCAACTGTTAGCGGATGCCGTTTTCCGGGCGCCACGTTGATTTGGATCAAAGAGGCTTCGGGCCAGGACCCGGGCTGGCCCACCTGCGGGATGTCCGCAAATCGCATGTCGACCTTCTTGCGTTCGCGCCGCGACGCTGGAAGGCTTCTGTGTCGGCCCAAAAGGCAGAACTGGCGATGAAGGAGAAGCATCGATGAGCGTCGGACTGATCGCCCTTCTGGACGATCTTGCGGCGATCGCAAAGGTGGCGGCAGCTTCGCTCGACGATGTCGCCGGCCAGACCGCGAAAGCGGGGGCAAAGGCGGCGGGCGTCGTCATCGACGACGCGGCGGTTACGCCGCGTTACGTGATCGGATTTGCCGCCAAGCGCGAACTGCCGATCGTGGGCAGGATCGCGGCGGGATCGCTTCGCAACAAGCTTCTGATCCTGTTGCCGGTTGCCCTGGCACTCAGCTACTTCCTTCCCTCGACGATCACGCCGCTTCTCATGATTGGCGGCGCCTATCTCTGCTACGAGGGCGTGGAAAAACTGCTCGAAGCCGTCATGCCACATCGAGCACATCAGCATGAAGCGCAGCTCGGCACGGTCGCGTTGAATACGATGACGGTGGAGGACGAGAAGGTCGCAAGCGCCATCAAGACCGACTTCATCCTTTCGGCAGAGATCATGGCGATCACGCTGGCGGCGCTTCCCGCGGGAAGCTTCGTGATGCAGGCCCTCGTGCTGGCGCTCGTTGGGATCGGGATCACCGTCGCCGTGTACGGCGTCGTAGCGCTGATCGTGAAAGCCGATGATTTCGGTTTGGCCCTTGCCAGCAACGACCGCGCCTCAGCCTTTGCCGGCATGGGCCGGGCGCTCGGACGCGCCCTTGTTCGCGGCATGCCCGTGTTCCTGGCCATTCTCAGCGCCGTCGGCACAGCCGCCATGATCTGGGTTGGCGGCGGCATCGTCCTGCATGGCCTGGAAGTATACGGCCCGCCTTCAATCGGCTCGACCGTCCACGCCGCCGCCGCAGCCGCGGCTCACGCACTGCCATCGGCCGCCGGGGCGCTCGAATGGATCGTCGAGGCGGCCATCTCAGGCGTCCTTGGATTGTTGATTGGCGCGGCCACGATCCCGATCGTTGGATGTGCCGTTGCGCCTGCATGGAAAGGGCTGAAGCGTTTTCTGCCGGGCCGCCAGAAATAAATGGCTGGGCAGTACGCTGCCGGACCTCGATCGGGCTCGCACCGCCTCCCGCGCAGCTGCAATTGCCGCTTGATTTGGATCAATAGCAGCACCGAAAACCTCTGGACTGACTGGAACCTCATGCACGGAGCGAGTTCGTCGCAACAGCCGCTCGTGCCCACCCGCATCAAGGAGACAGTGCAATGCTGACAAAGAACCTGATCCTGTGCTGCGGGGTCACCGCTCTCGCGGGATCTGCGTACGCTCAGGTCGAACTCAAGACTTATGCGGATGCCGACGGCTATCTCGACGTTCAAAAGCTGACCTGCGCTCAATTGGCAAACACCTATCAGGAAGACGCAGATTATCTGACCGCCTGGTACAGCGGCTGGTACAACGGGCTCGGCAAGAAACACCTGATGCTGGTCGACCGCGCGAAATCCCTCGAGCATCAAATCATCGTCCATTGCAAAGCCAATCCGGACAAGAAAGTCATTGAGGCTATCGACGTGGTCTTCAAGGCCTACAGAGACGCGAGAGGCATCAAATTGAAAGAGTGACCGGGGCCTCGCTGCAGGGCCGCGCTCGATCTTGCTGTTGCAGAGCAACCGTCGAAATGGCTTCAGTGAGGCATTGTCGGCAGGGATGCTCGAATGCGCTGCGAGAAATCCGGCGCGCCATCGGCCGCTTGGGCTGCCTCGTTGACCAGCGAGCGTCGCCGCAATTCCTCAAACGGCAGCGTCGTATCGATCCGGCCCGAATAATACAGGTAGCCATCGACCAGACCGTTGAGCAGATGCCGGACGTCGAGGCGGCCGACCCGGCCGGCGGCGTTGGCGTATCGCACGATGTTGATGGTGCAGCTGTTGGTGAGCAGGTGATAGAACTCGGGCCGGTCGGCGAGTTCATTGATCCGCGTCAGATAAACCATGAGCAGCCGGCGGGCGTCGTCGGGAGAGGTGTTGAGACGATACAGGTACACCGCCTCGTGCCGGTAGTTGGTGCGTACGCCGACGAGGTCGCGCTCATCACCCACCACGTAGATCAGCTCGAATTGCTTGAACAGCGAGGCGATCGGCGCAAAGGCCTCGCCAACCTCCGGCCGCGTCTCGATTGAAATACTGAGCGGCGGGGCGTTGTCGAAGATGAAGCTCAGAAACGTGTGTCCGACCGGACCTGGCATAAAGTAGGACACGTAGAAATCGAGGGCCGTCAAATGCGACAGCCGCAGCTCGCGCTCTTCGTAGCGCACGGTGAAATCATCCCGGGTACGGTAATCGAAGTTACGGATACCGGTGAGGCGCACGCGGTCGCCGTCGATGAATGCCCGTGGCATCACCGCGACTTCCGGCCGCCAGGGACGATCATGCGAGGGAGGGATGCCGATCCACCAGGCGGCCACGCCGAGAAACAGCGCGATCACGATCACGGACATGCCCCGTTGACGCGAAAGCCAGAGGGCCCATACCGCGAACGCCGCAAAGGCGCCCGCCAAGGCCAGACGCAGCCCTGCTGACGGCAGATTCGAATAATAGACGGCGAGGGTGGCCCAGGCGACGAGCACGGCCCGGCACAGAAACCAGATCGTTGCGATCAGCCACCCGAAGGACCTGGACAGGAACCAGCGAAGTGAAATCAACGGCTCCTCCGACTCGCTTCTTGTTGCAACCTCACTTGCCCAGTGTGTTCTTGTAGATTCTGCCATCCTTCATGATGACGACAAAATTCTTGTCGGGATTTGCGACGAGGTTGATGTCGTCCAGGGGATTGCCATCAACGAGCAGCAGATCCGCAAGTGCCCCGACTTCCACGACGCCGAGCTTGCCGGGATAGGGATTGATGAAGCCCGAGAGGGCCATCAACTCGCCGTTGTCGGCCGTGGCCATCTTGAGTGCTTCGGCGGGAGTGTACCAGCGGACCATCATGGCGAGATATTGCCCCTGCCGGCTGGCAGCCCCCGCGTCACCCAGAATATCCGCGCCCCAGGCCGTCTTGATCCCATACTTCTTCGCAAGCTTGTATGCGTTCTCCGTCCCGGCGAACACTTCCAGCGCCTTCTTCTGCGACACCGGGCTCATCCGCGCAAAGACGGCCGCATCGTAGGTCAGGGGCTGCAGGCTCCACCAGATGCCCTTGTCCGCCAGCAATTTGGCGGTGGGCTCGTCGATCAGTTGGCCGTGCTCGATGCACTTGACGCCGGCGGCGATCGCCTGCCGGATCGCAGCCGGCGTATACGCGTGCACGGCCACATAGGTACCCCAGTTTTCGGCCGCCTCGACCGCGGCGTGAAGCTCCGCTTCCGTGAACTGGGTCGACTCGATCGGATTGTGCTGAGAACTGACGCCACCGCCTCCCATCAACTTGATCTGACTGGCCCCCTGTCTCAGTTGCTCGCGGGCCCGCAGCCGTACTTCGTCGGGGCTGTCAGCGATGGCTGCGACGCCCGTGATCTCGGACTGGCTCAACGGACCGCCCAGCGCCCGCGGAACTTCGTAGCGAGCCCGAAAGTCTCCATGACCCGAGGTTTGCGAGATCATGGCGCCAGAAGGATAGATGCGCGGACCAACCGCGATGCCCTCGTCGATGGCGCGCTTCAATCCAAACACCGGGCCACCCATATCGCGTATGGTGGTGAAACCCCTCATCAGCGTTGCTTCGGCCTGTCGCGCGGCCGACAGGTTGAGGTAGCCGGGATCGGCGGTCAGGAGGATCGCAGGAGACGCTGCCGCCATGAACATATGCCAATGCGCGTCGATCAGGCCTGGCATCAGCACGCGCCCGTTTGCGTTGATCACGCGGACGTCGGCGCCCGCAGCAGCAGCCGGGTTCGCCGATATTTGCTCGATGATGTTACCCTTCACGAGCACACTCGATGGCGCCGACAGCGCAGCGTTCTTGCCATCAAAAATACGGACGTTCTGAAAAAGCGTCGCTCCACCGCTGGGCAGCGTGGGGGCGGCGGCTTCCTCGGGCCCCAGTTCCAGCGCTTCATACTGAGCCAGACCTTGCTGGCAAAGTCCGATCAAGAGCATGGTCGACAGCAGCGGCGGAAAGAACATGCGCCGCATGTTCCGGACCGCCGTCGGAGCGAATGAGGTGTTCAGAATATCTCTTGCGTTCATCGTGCACGCTCCTCTTGGAAAGCACGAGACCCGTCACACCACCACTATTACGATCCGCAACCCGTCGCGAACGGTGAATGCGGGTACTCGTTCCGTTGCCTCACCCAAGCTCCCCGGGCCAGAGGCGGTTACATTCTTTCGCTGACAAAGCCTTGAAGAGAAGATGGACGCGGCACGAAACACGACCACTCCGGTTCCGGTCGCCCGTTAGAATTGTTAGCAAGTGCGAGCCCATATCGAAAACGAAAAAGTCGAAATCGGCGAGAAATAGCGATTGCAGCCGATACCACTTGTTCGATATGTTTTGTTCTCTCGCCTCCTGAAGGCGAACGTCAGATAGGTATCCGCATCGGAGGACCGTCATGACCAATGCTTCAGACACCCTGAGAAATCCTCAAGCCGGTTCTGATACGGCGCCGCTCCGCGCCAAGTCGGGCTGGATCGTCGCGCTCGGCATCGTCTATCTGATTGCCGGGTTTGTTGCGCTTGGCAGCGTGGTGATGGCCACGGTCGCGAGCGTCCTCGTCGTCGGCGTGATGATGATCATTGCCGGCGTCGCCGAAGTATTTAGCGCCTTCCAGATCAAGAGCTGGGGCAAATTCCTGCTCTGGGTTTTGCTCGGCGTACTCTACATCATCGCAGGCTTCGTCACCTTCGAGAATCCGCTGCTCGCCGCCGCAGTGCTCACCCTCATTCTCGGCGCATCGCTGTTGGCCTCGGGTGCCATGCGCATCTTCCTCGCCTTCAGCATGAAACGGGAAACACCCTGGATCTGGGTGCTGCTGTCCGGTGTCATCACGCTGCTGCTCGGCCTCTTGATTTTGGCACACTGGCCGGTCTCGAGCCTCTACATCCTCGGCGTGTTCCTTGGCATCGATCTCATCATGGCCGGCGCAGCCTGGATCGGATTAGGCTTCGGCCTACGCCGCGTCGCTGCGGTGTAGCCGGCGGACTGCACGCGGCGCAGTATCCTGGTCGATGATTGGGCGGCGCCCATGCGCTGGTCGAGACGAAGCTTGTCCTGAATTGAGTGTCGTTTCATCTCCGACAGAAGCGTGTGACGATGGGCGAAACATCGCGCGAACCAGTTCTGGTGGACCTCGCTTTGCAGGGCGGCGGCTCCCACGGCGCCTTCACCTGGGGCGTGCTCGATCGGCTGATCGAGGAGCCGTGGCTGCGGATCGAGGCGATCTCCGGCACGTCGGCGGGCGCGATGAATGCCGCCCTGGTGGCCGACGGCTGGATGAAAGGCGGAGCCGAAGGCGCGCGGGCAGCGCTCGATGCCTATTGGCGGCGCGTATCGCAGGCCGCGGCATTCAGCCCGCTGCAGCGCTCGCCGCTCGACCGGCTGATGGGCCGCTGGACACTCGACACCTCGCCCGCCTATGTCGCCATGGACCTGATGGCCCGTGTGCTTTCGCCCTATGATCTCAATCCCCTCGGTCTCAACCCGCTGCGCGCGATCCTCGCCGACAGCATCGATTTCGACCGGCTCGCCCGTGCACCGATCAGGCTGTTCATCACTGCGACCAATGTGCGTACCGGCCGCGGCCGCATCTTCCGCAACGCCGAGATCACGGCCGATGTTCTGCTTGCCTCGGCTTGTCTGCCGACCATGTTCCAGGCGATCGAGATCGACGGCGAGCCCTATTGGGATGGCGGCTACGCCGGCAATCCGACGCTGACGCCGCTGGTGCGGGAAAGCGACGCGCACGACACCATCCTGGTGCAGATCAATCCGCGCGAACGGCCGGACCGGCCGCGCACGGCAAACGAGATCCTCAACCGGCTCAACGAAATCTCCTTCAACTCGCCACTGATGAAGGAATTGCGCATGATCGCGCTGCTGCGCCAGGTGGCGGATCCCGGACACGGCGAGGGCGCGCGCTGGGCCGGAATGCGCATGCACCGGATCATGACGGACGCGCTCGCGGGCTTCGGCGCGTCGTCGAAGCTCAACGCCGAGTGGGATTTCGTTTCATTGCTGAAGGAAGAGGGGCGCAAGAGCGCCGACGCATTCGTCACTGCCCACGGCGAGGATATCGGAAAGCACTCCACGACCGATCTCGACGTGCTGCTCGCGGAATGCTGAGGTGATGACTGTGTTGGGGCTTCTCGGCATCCTGATCGGGCTCGGCCTGCTGATCTCGTTCGCCTTCAGGGGCTGGAGCGTGCTGATGCTGGCGCCGCTTGCCGCTTTGATCGCGGCGCTGTTCTCAGGCGAGCCGCTGCTCGCCCACTGGACCCAAACCTTCATGGCCAGCGCGGCAGGCTTTCTGGCGCAGTTCTTTCCGCTGTTTCTGCTTGGTGCGCTGTTCGGCAAGTTGATGGAGGACAGCGGCTCGGTCGCCGCGATCGCGAACTTCATGACACAGCGGCTCGGCTCGCAGCGGGCGGTGCTGGCGGTGGTGCTCGCCGGCGCACTGGTCACCTATGGTGGCGTCAGTTTGTTCGTCGCCTTCTTCGTACTGGCGCCGATGGCACAGGAGCTGTTTCGTGTGGCCGGCATCCCGCGGCGTCTGATGCCAGCCACCATCGTCCTCGGTACCTCGACCTTCACCATGTCGGCGCTGCCCGGCACGCCGTCGATCCAGAACGCAATTCCGATGCCGTTTTTCGGCACTACGCCATTTGCTGCGCCCGGCCTCGGCATTCTGGCGTCGCTGATGATGCTCGGTTTCGGCCTGTGGTGGCTCAATCGCGAAGAGGCCCTTGCAAGGAAGAACGGCGAAGGCTTCGGCAACGGCGCGCCCATGCCGTCCGGCCGTCTCGCCACCGACGAAAGCCTGCGTGGACGCGCCGCCACCGCGCACGAGTTCGATCCCGCGGAGATCATGCACGGCGAGACGACCGACGCGCCGCCTCCGACCGTGCTGGCCGCGCTGCCCCTCATCGTGGTGATAATGGTCAATCTCGCGATGTCGCTGTTCATCCTGCCGGCACTCGACACGCGCTTTCTCGCTGAAGCTCGCTGGGGCGAGACGTCACTCGCGGCTGTCGGCGGCGTGTGGGCGGTGATCACCGCGCTTGCCTGCGCGATCGGCACCGTGGTCGCAATCAATTTTCGCCGAATGCCCGCCCTGCGCGCCACCATGGATGCCGGCGCCAATGCAGCGGTACTACCGGCGATGAGCGTGGCGAGCCTGGTCGGCTTTGGCGCAGTGGTGGCGGCGATGCCTGCTTTCGCGGTGGTGCGCGACGCCGTGCTCGGCATCGGTGGCGGCCCGTTGGTGTCGCTGGCGATCGCCACCAACGTGCTGGCAGCGCTTACCGGCTCGGCGTCGGGCGGGCTGACCATTGCGCTCGACGCGCTCGGGGCGACATACATGACGCGCGCAGCGGAGATAGGGCTCAATCCCGAACTGCTCCACCGTGTAGCGGTGATCGGTTCGGGCACACTCGATAGCCTGCCGCACAATGGCGCGGTGGTTACTCTGCTTGCGGTCTGCGGATCGACGCACCGGGACAGCTATCGCGATATCGTAGTGGTCGGCATCATCGGGGCCGTTGTAGCGCTTGCCGCCGTCATCGCGCTCGGCTCCCTGGTGGGTTCGTTCTGAACTATCCGCGGCCGCCGCGAGCGCTAGTACCTCTTCCTCACGCCCGCGGACGCAATCAGCGCGGCGACGGACAGGAGGATGCAGATCATCAGCGCGAGATCGTAATTGCCATAGCGGTCTCGCAGCAATCCGGCGGTTGTCGGTCCAAGCAAACCCGCGAGCGCGAAGGACGTGTAGACGGTGCCGATGATTTCCGAGATTTCCCGGTTGCCAAAGCTGTCGGCGATCACCGTCGGCAATAGCGCGATGCAGAGGCCGTAGGTGATACCAAACAGCGCGGCGACGACGAAATAGAGGCTCACACCCCACGGGTTCAAAACCCACAGGATCGAGGTGATCAGCATCAGCAGCAATGCGACGCGGATCATCGCGACCCGGCCGATCCTGTCGGCCCAGGATCCGCCGCCAACCCGCGAAGCAAGGCTCGCCAGTCCGATCACGGAAATGATGGCGGCCGCGTACATGCGTTCGCCGCTCATCTCGGCCACATGCTGCGGCAAATGGACCAGCGCCATGAACGACATCACGGCCGCGCCGAAGCTGCAGAAATAGAGCTGGTAGAATTGCCGGTCGCGCAGCGCTTCGGCGAGCCTCATTCCCGAGATCACCGCCTCGCCCGGCCGCGGCGTCGCCGCATCCAGATCTCCGTCCGGGTTCAACCCGCGTTCGCCGGGATCGGCGACCAGGACAAAAGCGGCGAGCAGGCCGACCGAAAGACAAACGACGGCGAAACCGACATACAGCGAACGCCAGCCGAAAGCGCCCGCCGCACTTGCGGCGATCATGGGGAATGTCAGCGTGCCGATGCTGACGCCCGTGGTCGCCAGCCCCGACGCAAAGCCGCGGCGTTTGTAAAACCAGCGCTGGATCAGCCCGAGCAGCGGCACGTAGATGGAGCCGCTGCCGAAACCGACGGCCATGCCATAGCAAACGACCAGCGGCGCATAGGACCCGGCCAGCGACGCGCCGACGAGCCCGGCCGCCAGCAGCACGACGCCGCCGCCAACCACCAGGCGAGGCCCACGCTTCTCGGCCAGCGAGCCCGCGATCGGTCCGATCACGAAAGCCATGACCTGGCTGAATGAAAAGATGAACGCGGCCTGCCCTCGTCCGATCCCGAAATCGGTTTCAAACAGGTGGAACAGCACCGGCGTCGAATAGGTGATGCCGGACGACACCATCAGCAGAACGAACCCGGCCCCGACGATGATCCATCCATAGAAGAGGCTGGATCGTGGCATTTCCAACGCAACGGATTTTGCTCGTTCACCCATCGTCATCTCCAGGCAAGAAATGCGTGCTGGCGTGGAATGCTTAAGGAACCGGCGCGGCGCCGTCTTGGTCAGGAGCGCCGGCAGACTTGGCCTGGAGTGCGGCGGCGGGCGCCAAACCGAGAACAGCGGTCCTCCCAACGGAGGAGGCGCGACTTTTGAAGCCTTTCCCGGGCGCCGCTTTTGGTGCTAACTCCCTGCCTAAACGGGCCGGCAAGTGCGGATAAAATGACCCGGGGGGATGTGAGTGGCGTCGGTTGAATTGCGCGGCCTGACCAAGCGATATGGATCGCTTGCCGTGGTGGATGACGTCTCGCTGCGGATCGATCACGGGCATCTCGTCTGTCTGCTCGGCCCCTCCGGATGCGGCAAGACCACGACGCTGCGGCTGGTCGCGGGATTCCTCGAGCCGACCTCGGGCGAAATCCATGTCGGCGAGCGCGTGGTGTCGTCGCCGGCCAAAACCGTGCCGCCCGAGAACCGGAAGATGTCGATGATCTTCCAGAGCTACGCGCTGTGGCCGCACATGACGGTCGCCGACAACATCACCTATGGCCTGCGCCTGCGCAAACTCGACCGCGAGGCGATCGGCAAGAAGCTCGCGGCTATCCTGGCCACCACCAAGCTCGAGCCCTTAGCGCAGCGTTATCCCGGCGAGCTCTCCGGCGGCCAGCAGCAGCGCGTGGCGCTGGCGCGCGCCTTGATCGTCGAGCCCGAGACGCTGCTGCTCGACGAGCCCTTGTCGAATCTCGACGCCAATCTGCGCGAGGAGATGCGCTTCGAGATCCGCCGTCTGCATGATCAGTATCGCTACACCACCGTCTATGTGACCCACGACCAGTCGGAGGCGATGACCACCGCCGACCTGATCGCTGTGATGAATGCCGGCAGGATCGACCAGCTCGGCACGCCGGAAGACATCTACGACCGGCCGCAATCGGAATTCGTGGCGCGTTTCATCGGCGCCAGCAACGTCATCAAGGGCACCGCGCGCGACGAAAATCATGTTTCGCTCGCGGACACGACCCTGCAGGTCGTCGGCGCAAAACTGACGGCAGGGCAGAGCGCGCCGGTCGCGATCCGCCAGCATGACATCCAGTTGTCGACGCAGGCGCCGCAGAGCCAGCAGAACGCGCTGAAGGCGCGCGTGACGCGCCAGGTGTTCCTGGGCGCGAGCCGCGACTATCTGGTCGAAGTGGCCGATGGCACGAAGCTGCGTGTGGTCACTTCACCCGACAATATCGTAGCCGAAGGCAGCGAGGTCTGGCTCACGCTGCCGCCCGATCGCTGTCAGGCGCTGAGCCGATAAGGAGAACGGAGCGCGTGATGAAGAAGCATTCCCTTTCGCGGCGCCAGCTCTTGAAGGGATCGACCGCGCTCGCGCTCGGCACGGTGTTTGCCGCGCCCGCCCGCGCCGCAGCTCCTCCGCCGGAAGCGATCACGCCGCAGCTCGTCGAAGCCGCGAAGAAGGAAGGCAAGGTCGTGTACTATTCCTCGATGGACCTGCCGGTCGGCGAAAAGCTCGGCAAGGCTTTCGAGGCCGCCTATCCCGGCATCCAGATCCAGATCGAACGCTCCGGCTCGGAGCGGCTGTTCCAGCGCATCGCCCAGGAATTCGACTCGAACATCCATGCCGCGGACGTGATCAACTCGTCGGACGCCGCGCATTTCATTCCCTGGAAGAAGAACGGCTGGCTGATGCCTTTCGTCTCCGAGGACATCGCCAAATATTTTCCGCCGAGCTATCGCGATCCCGACGGCTTGTTCACGGTCTCGCGCATCTGGCTGTCGTCGATCGCCATAAACACCAATCTGGTGAAGCCCGAAGACGCGCCGAAGAGTTTTGCCGACCTGCTTGACCCCAAATGGGCGGGCAAGATGGTGAAAGGCCATCCCGCCTATTCCGGCACCATCATGACCGCGACCTTCCAGCTCGTGCGCGAGCTGGGCTGGGATTATTACGAGAAACTGTCGAAGCAGCGCGTAATGCAGGTGCAGTCCTCGACCGATCCGCCGAAGAAGCTGTCGCTCGGCGAGCGCGCGGTGATGGCCGACGGCAATGAATATGGCGTGGTGCTCTTGAGGGAAGCGGGTCAGCCGGTCGAGCCGATCTATCCGACCGAGGGCACGCCGACGATCTCAGGGCCAACCGGCATCTTCGCCAGCGCGCCGCATCCCAATGCCGCAAAACTGTTCCAGGCCTGGCTGCATACGCGCGAGACGCAGCAATTCTTCATGGACTTCACCGCGCAATATTCCGCGCATCCGCAGGTCACCTCGAAGCCGGGGCGGCGGAAACTCTCCGACATCAAGCTGATGAAGGAGGACCCGGCCGGCGTCGAGGCGCAAAGCGAAGAGATCAAGACGCGCTATGCGAAGCTGTTCAAGGTTTAATCCTCATGGTGAGGAGGCGCGAAGCGCCGTCTCGAACCATGAGGCCCGACTGTGGCCTCATCCTTCGAGACGCGGCGAAGACGCCGCTCCTCAGGATGAGGGGACAAATTGGATTCGCGGATAGATGGCTGCCATCATCACCACCACCGACACCACCCCCAAATCCCGCATCGACTGGACGGCGCCGGTGCTGTGGCTGTTCGCCATCGTGCTGGTCGCGCTGATCCTGCTGCCGCTGTCGTGGCTCGCGGTCTACAGCTTCACCGACAAGGCGCGGCACCCGACGCTGCAGAACTTCGTCATCCTGTTCTCCGATCCCGACTTCCTCGATCCCTTGCTCACCACCGCGATCATTGCCTTCTCGTCCGCCGCGATCTGCTGTGTCGTGGCCGCACCGATCAGCTGGCTGGTGTCGCGTACCGACATGCCGGGGCGGCAGACCATCCGCGCGCTGGTGACGGCGTCGTTCGTGACACCGCCGTTCCTCGGCGCGGTCGCGTGGGAGCTGCTCGCAGCGCCCAACAGTGGCCTGCTCAACCAGCTCTATCGATTCGTCACCGTTGCGGAGTCCGACAGCTATCTCTTCAACATCTATTCGATGGGCGGGATCATCTTCGTGATTTCCTGCTACACTTTCCCGTTCGTGTTCGTGCTGGTGGCGAATGCGCTCGACACCATGCCGGGCGAGCTGGAAGACGCCTCCGCGATTCTCGGTGCCAAGGCCTGGACCACGGCGCGGCGCGTGACCATTCCGCTGGCACTGCCGGCGCTGGTGGCGGGCGCGCTGATTGCCTTCCTGCAGGCGATGACGCTGTTCGGCTCGCCCGCGATTCTGGCGCTGCCGGCCGGCTTCCACACCATGACTACGAAAATCTGGAGCCTGTTCCAGTATCCGCCGAAGCTCGAGCTAGCCGCGGCCGCCGCGGTGCCGCTACTGCTGCTCACCATCCTGCTGCTGCAGGCGCAGAAATTCATCCTCGGCCGCCGCGGCTATTCGGTGGTCGGCGGCAAATATGGCGCGCCGCGCCGCGTGGAAATGAAAGGCTGGCGCTGGGCCGCCTTCGCCTTCTGCATGCTGGTGCTGATGGCCCCGGTGTTCCTGCCCTATTTCGCGCTGCTCAATGCCGCGTTCTCGCCGAACGCGACCACCTTGGCGACGCCGTCGACGCTGACCCTGCACAACATCGTCTTCGTCTTCACCGAGCTTTCGTCGACAGCGCTGGTGCTGAAGAACACCGTGATCCTGGGGACAGCGACCGCGACCATCGGCACGGTGATTGCGCTCGTCATCGCCTATGTCACGACGCGGAAGGCGATTCCCGGCTCGCGCGTGCTCGGCTTCCTTGCGACCGCGCCGGTCGCGGTACCCGGCATCGTGCTCGGCGTCGGCCTGTTCCTCAGCTATACGCGGCCGCCGCTGGTGCTTTACGGCACGCTTTGGATCCTGCTGCTTGCCTTCCTCACCATCAACCTGCCCTCGGCCTATCAGCAATTGCAGGCGGCGTTCGCGACCATCCATCCGGAGCTGGAGGACGCGAGCCGCATCCTCGGCGCCAGCCGGCTGCAGTCGCTGATCCGCATCACCGCACCGCTGCTCCGCACCGGCGTGATCGCGACCTGGTGTTTCATCTTCATCGGGGTGATGCGCGAGTTGTCCGCCGCAATTGTCTTGTTCACGTCGCAGACCAAGGTGCTCTCGGTCCTGATCTACGACCTCAACGAAAGCGGCGACCTCGCCGCGATCGCCGTGCTCGGCATCGCGATGCTGGTGATCACCTTTGCGGTGGTGCTGGCGGTGAACCGGATCCCGGTGTTCGGCGCGAATGCGAGGTAGCCGTTCGCAGTTCGTAGGGTGGGCAAAGCGAAGCGTGCCCACCATGCCACTGCCGTTGTGGAGAGGGTGGTGGGCACGGCGCTACGCGCCTTTGCCCACCCTACGATCAGGGCCGCTGCACGCGATAAGCCTCGACCTGCTTCTTCAGCCGGTCGAGCGAGGCGATCGACGCGGCGGGATCGATGACATAATCGCCCTTGGCCAGCATCGACAGCACCTTCAGGTCGATGTCGGGCGAATGATGGATCACGTCACTGTAGTGGCCGAGGTCGTGGGTGATCTCCGCAATCGCGCGGAAGTCGAACAGCCGCACATTCGGGAACTTCGTCAGCCGCCGCGCGACATGCTCGGTCAGGTCGTAGACGATCTTCAATGTCGCGGGCGACGCGTCGCGCATCGCCACCCATTGCAGGATGGAATAAGGCGGGAAGTAGATGTCGAACTGCACGTGCGGATGCCGCGCGATCAGGGCGGCCACATCGCGTTCGAAATTCCTGACCTCGAACTCGTAGCCGTAGCCCTCGCCGAGATAGGCGGCGCGCGCGGGATCGGTGATGCGCACGAACGAGGCAAGCGCGTTGTTCGCGTTGTACAGCGCCGCGACGTCGGTATCCCGCGCCAGCGCATTGATGTCGTCGACATCGGAGATGGAGAATTTGGCCAGCCGGTCGACGGCGCCCTGCAGGTGCGGGATCGCACGGAGCAACATCCACGCCGAATTCGCGCGCCATCGCGCCGGAGAACAAATAGCCCGCGATGCCCCTGGCGTCGTGCCGGTACAGCCCGGCGGGGAGATAGATGTCGGCATCGATCTCGGGCGCATCGCAAAAGATAAAGTCGTCCATCTCCCAGACGACGCGTTTCGGATGACGCTGCCTTAGCGTCTCCTCGACAACGAAGGCCTGCTCATGCGAGCTCGAGCCCTGCATGGTGAGTTTCACCGAACGCCCGCCAAGCACGCGATCGATGTCGCTTTGCCGGTAATGGATGGCGAGCGATGTCCCCATGAAGGCCGTGTCAAAATCCTGGCTCTGAATCAGGCCCGCGTTCTGCAGGCGGACATCGTTGGAATACATCGGCCGAAACAGCCGCGACGGCCGGAACAGTTGCAGCGGATCGACCGCGAAATTCAGCGCGGCCGCAAGCAGCAGCAGCGCGGCACTCGCGCCCAGCAATCGCAGCAGGTTGCTTGCCGAAGTGCTCATCAGAACCTGAAATAGATGAATTCGCTGTGCTGCTGAATGCCGAGAATGCCGAAGGCGAGCGCGGCCGCCGCGGCATAGAGCGGCAACGACCGGCGTTCGATTTCGCCGGCGCCGACGGTGCGGCGTTCGTGATCGTAGCGCATCAGGGTTTGCGTGTTCGGCGCCAGCCAGACGATGGCGGCATAGACGGCGATGAAGAGAATGTTCGTCACCTCGTCCCGGCCGAAGATAACAGTTGCGGGATTGGCCATGCCGGAGAGAACCGTCAGCGCCGAGGCAAAGCTGTCGGCGCGGAAGAACACCCAGGCCACGACCACCGCCAGGAAGGTCAGCGCACCGCCCACGAATTTTGCCGCCAAGGCAAAGCGCGGCGGCGGCGGCACGAAATGATTCCAGGCATGGTTGATACAGAGATAGATTCCGTGCAGCGCGCCCCAGGCGACAAAGGTCCAGGCGGCGCCGTGCCAGAGCCCGCCGAGCAGCATGGTGATCATCAAATTCACATAGCGCAGCACGCGGCCGCGCCGGTTGCCGCCGAGCGGGATGTAGAGATAATCGCGCAGGAATTTCGACAGCGTCATGTGCCAGCGCCGCCAGAAGTCGATGATGCTGTTGGCCTTGTAAGGTGAGGCAAAATTGAGCGGCAGGAACACGCCGAACATCAGCGAAATCCCGATCGCCATGTCGGAATAGCCGGAGAAATCGAAATAGAGCTGGTAGGTGTAGGCGAGCGCGCCGATCCAGGCGCGGTCGAACGAGAGCGGCGCGGTTGCGCCGAAGGCAAGCGCCACCAGCGGCTGGATGCCGTCGGCGAGGCAGGTCTTCTTGAACAGGCCGATCGCGAAGATGATGGTGCCGCACAGGATCAGATGCGCATCGGGCCGGCGGATTTCCTTGCGCTCGAACTGCGGGATCATGTCCCGGTGGTGCAGGATCGGGCCCGCGATCAGATGCGGGAAGTACGTCACGAACAGCGCGTAATGCGGCAGCGCGTAGCGCGCGACATTGCCGCGGTAAGCATCGACCAGGAAGGCGATCTGGGTGAAGGTATAGAAGGAGATGCCGACCGGCAGCAGGATGGCCACCGTCAGGCTCGTTCCGAACAGCGAATTGAGATTGGCGGCGAAGAAGCCGCCATATTTGAAGATGCCGAGGATCAGGAGATCGCCGCCGACGCCTGTGATCAAGGCCGCGCGCCTTGCCGCCGGCTGCAGCTTGCGCTCGATCAGCAGGTATCCGATGGCATAGTTGAATGCGATCGAGGCGACCAGCAGCGGCACGAACTGCCAGTTGCCGAACGCATAGAAGGCGAGCGAGGCCAGCGCCAGCCAGACGACCGCGGCGAGATGGTCGAGCCGGCCCAGCGCGAACGTGCCGAGCAGCACGGCCGGCAGGAACAGGAAAATAAAGGCGTAGGAATTGAAGAGCATTTTCGCTACCAACCACACCCCAAAGCCGCCAACAACCCTCCCCTGTTCCGCCCTTCTGGTAATTCCACCCGCGCAACCGATATATGGCAACAAACCATCGCCCACCCCTTCTCGTCATGCGCGGGCTTGACCGGCGCATCCATCAAGAATGAAGTCTTTTAATTGATGGATTGCCGGGCCTTCGCCTCGCCGAACGGGCTTCGGCCCCGCAGGCGGGTCAAGCCCGGCAATGACGAGTAAATGCTCCAGACTGAACGAGACGAGGATCGCGTGAACAAGATCAACAAAGTGCCCGTCGCGCCGCGCCGGCCGCATTCCTTCACAACTCACGGCATCAGCGTCACCGACGACTACGCCTGGCTGAAGGACGCGAACTGGCAGGAAGTGCTGCACGACCCTTCCGTGCTCGATCCGGATATCCGCAAATATCTCGAATCAGAAAACACCTATACCGAGAGCCTGCTTGGGCACACCGGCGTCCTGCAGAAGAAGCTGGTCGCGGAGATGCGCGGGCGCATCAAGGAGGACGATTCCAGCGTGCCGTCGCCGGACGGCGACTTTGCCTATTTCCGCAAATTCCGCGAGGGCGGGCAGCATGAGCTGTTCGGCCGCATGCCGCGCAACGGCGGCGCGGAAGAGATCGTGCTCGACGGCGATCAGCTCGCCGAAGCTAGCGAGTATTTCAAATTCGGCGGCAGCCGGCATTCGCCCGACCACAGGCTGCACGCCTGGAGCGCCGACACCAAGGGTTCGGAATATTTCTCCCTGCGCGTGCGCGACTGGGCGAATGGGAAAGACCTCGACGATCTCGTCGAGGAGACCGACGGCACGGCGGTGTGGAGCAAGGACGGCAAGAGCTTCTTCTATGTCAAGCTCGACGACAACCACCGCCCGCGGCAGGTGTGGCGGCATCGGCTTGGCACGAAGCAGACGGACGATGCTCTTGTCTATGAGGAGCAGGATACCGGCTGGTTCACGCATCTGCATGAAAGTACCAGCGGGCGGTTTTGCGTGATCGCCGGCGGCGACCACGAGACGTCGGAGCAGCGGCTGATCGATCTCGCTAATCCCGACGCACCGCCGCGCCTCGTCGCCGCGCGCGAGGAAGGCGTGCAATATTCGCTCGCCGACCGCGGCGATGAATTGTTCATCCTCACCAATGCCGATGACGCGATCGACTTCAAGATCGTCACCGCGCCGCTGGCGTCACCCGAGCGCAAGAACTGGCGCGATCTGATCGGCCATCGCAAGGGCATCTATATCCTCGAGCACGATCTCTATTCCGGCCACCTGGTGCGGCTGGAGCGCGCCAACGCGCTGCCTTCCATCATCATCCGCGACCTCAGGACGAACGAAGAGCATGCGATTGCCTTCGACGAGGCGGCCTATTCGCTCGACACCATGGGCTCCTACGAATTCGATACGACGACCCTGCGCTTTTCCTATTCGTCGATGACGACGCCGTCGGAAGTCTATGACTACGACATGGCGAGCCGCACGCGCACCCTTCGCAAGCGCCAGGAGATTCCCTCCGGCCACAACCCGGCCGATTACGTCACGACGCGCATCATGGCGACATCTCACGACGGCGCCGAGGTGCCGATCTCGCTCTTGCACCGTCACGATTTTGTCCGCGACGGAAGCGCGCCGCTGCTGCTCTATGGCTATGGCTCCTACGGCATGGCGATGCCGGCCTCGTTCAACGCCAACCGGCTGTCGCTGGTCGATCGCGGCTTTGTCTACGCGATTGCGCATATCCGCGGCGGCACCGACAAGGGCTGGAGCTGGTACCTCGACGGCAAGCGCGAGAAGAAAACCAACAGCTTTGACGATTTCGCGGCCAGCGCCCGCGCGCTGGTCGAAGCGAAGTATACGAGTGCGAAGCACATCGTGGCCCACGGTGCCAGCGCCGGCGGCATGCTGATGGGCGCCGTCGCCAACTGCGCCGGCGAATTGTTCGCCGGCATCGTTGCCGAAGTGCCGTTCGTCGACGTGCTCAACACCATGCTCGACAACTCATTGCCGCTGACGCCGCCGGAATGGCCGGAATGGGGCAACCCGATCGCCAGCGAAAAGGATTTCAGGACCATCCTGTCCTATTCTCCCTATGACAATGTCGCGGCGAAGGCGTATCCCGCGATCCTCGCGATGGGCGGCTTGACCGATCCGCGCGTGACCTATTGGGAGCCGGCGAAATGGATCGCGCGGCTGCGCGCCACCATGACCGGCGGCGGCCCCGTGCTGCTGCGGACGAACATGGGCGCGGGCCATGGCGGCGCCTCGGGCCGCTTCAACCGGCTCGACGAGGTCGCAATCGTCTATGCGTTCGCGCTGTGGGCGGTGGGGATGGCGGAGAGAGCGGACGCTTGATGCGCCCAAACTCAGGAGTACCAGGCGATCACGGCCTGAAGCTGGCTGCCGCTGAGCACCGGCAGAACGACGGTTCGCCGCAGACCTGCCTTGGCCGCGGCCCGGGCGGCGATCGACGCCTCTGCTGTCACATCCAGACCGATGACCGGCGAAATGGACGCAAGCGCCTGCCCCAACGCCCCTTCGCCCTTGCGGATGATCTTGCCGGAAAAAATCGCGTCAAGATCGGCTCCGCTGCTGCAATAGCCTGACTGGAAAATCAGCGTGCCGTCCTCGGAGCCCGGCCGCCAGATTTCGCAGCGCCGTGCAACCGGTGTGCTTGATGCCGACAGGAACGAAATAACCCAGGTCTCATGCTTGCCGTTTGTGTAGGGGATCGCCAAACCGAAATTCATTCCGGATTTGGCGGCATCCTCGGCCCTGAGAAATTGCCGGGCTTCGCCGATGTCCTTGATGAGGACCGGCGCGCCTGCTTTCCAGGCTCGCCCGGGCAATCCGTAGCCCCGCAGGAACCTGGTGTGCCGGGAGTTGAACTCGAAATCCTTTGCGTCCCCGTAATAGCCGTCGACCAGCATCATCTCGTGGGAAAGCTCGGCATTATTGTGCCAGAGCTCGATCGCCCCCACGTTTTCACCCGTGTCGCCGCCGCACAATAGTCCGACGACGGACTTGATGTTCGGCCCATCAAAGACTGGAATGGCGACGGCGCAGGTCAGCCCGAACAGCCTCGCCTCGTCGGCGCGCCTGAAATAGGAATCGGCGAAATTGGTCAGGATGATGGGATGACCGGCCGCCCACGCTTTTCCCGGCAGGCCGTCATCATAGGCGAACAGCGCCAGCTCGCTGATCTCTCGAAATTCCTCGAGGTCGTCATCGTAGACGCCTCCGGCATATTCCAGCGAAGTACCGGCCTCGTCGGGAGTCCAGAGCTCGACGCCGCGAATGAAAGTCGGCATGAAGATAGCCTTTTCATCTCACCCGGCGATTTCATCTTCTGCGATACGGCCGAGAAAGGCTCGCTCAAATTCTGAGCAACAGGGATCAACAATCAGGCCGAACCACAGAACGGAGACCCCAATGCCGCGCTATGCCAAGAAGGACTTTCCTGTCTGGAACGTCCGCCGCTTCCTTGAGCCCGGGCCGATCGTCCTTGTCAGTTCCGCCCACAAGAACGAGACCAACATCATGACCATGGGCTGGCACATGGTCATGGAGTTTTCGCCGTCGCTCGTCACCTGCCTGATCTCGGGCGGCAACCACAGCTTTGATCTGGTCCGCCAGAGCCGGCAATGCGTGATCAACATTCCGACCGTCGATCTCGCGGAGGCCGTCGTTAGAATCGGCAACACGTCCGGCCGCGACATCGACAAATTCGCCGAGTTCGGCCTTACGCCAAAACCGGGCACGCATGTGCGCAGCCCCCTGATCGACGAATGCTACGCCAATTTCGAATGCGAGCTTGCCGATGCCGGCTGGGTGCAGAAGTACAATTTGTTCGTGTTCGAGGTGGTGAAGGCGCATGTCGCGACCTCGCCGAAACTGCCGAAGACGATTCACTATCGCGGCGACGGCGAGTTCATGATCTCGGGCAGCGAGACGCGGAAGTGGCGCAATCTGTTCCGGCCGGGGATGTTATAATCTTGCTGCGCCAGCGCCACCTACTCGCTGTCGTCCCGGCGAACGCCGGGACCCATACCGCGGAATCTGTCGAGAGAGCTGACTGGGAGAAACCATTCGCAAAACTAAAGCCTGTGGCTATGGGTCCCGGGTCGCGCTTCGCTTGCCCGGGACGACAATGATTATTGCGGCGAGCTACCGCCCCTTCGCCTTGCGCCAGGCCGCAAAATCCTTCAGCGTCTGCTCGTCGGTGGCGGGATAGAGTCCGAAAATGCCGCGGCCTCGGCCTACCTCTTCCGCGACAAAATCCTCGAACGCCGTCATCTCGAAGGTCTCGTCCGCGATCTCGTCCGCCAGATGCGCGGGAATGACGATGACGCCGTCGGCATCGCCCAAAATCACATCACCCGGAAACACCGGCGCATCGCCACAGCCGATCGGCACGTTGATCTCGATCGCCTGATGCAGCGTGAGGTTGGTCGGCGCGCTCGGCCGGTGGTGATAGGCGGGAAAGCCGAGCTTGGCGATCTCGGCGGAGTCGCGGAAGCCGCCGTCGGTGACGACGCCGGCACAGCCGCGCTGCTTCAGGCGCGTCACCAGGATTGCACCGGCGCTTGCCGCGCGCGCGTCCTTGCGGCTGTCCATCACCAGCACCGCGCCGGGCGGGCAATCCTCGACCGCCCTGCGCTGCGGATGGGAACGGTCGCGAAAGACGTCGAGCTTGTTGAGGTCCTCGCGCGCCGGCATGTAGCGCAGTGTGAAGGCTTCGCCGACCAGCGTCGGCTGGTCGGCGTGAAGCGGATGCACGTCCTGAACGCACTGGATGCGCAAGCCGCGCTTGAACAAAGCGGTTGCGACCGTAGCGGTCGAGACGGTTTTCAATTTGTTGCGGGTGGCGTCGCTGAGTTTGGGCATGGTCCCTCCACTTCGTCATTCCGGGATGGCCCGAAGGGCCAGGCCCGGAATCCATACTCCCGATGGTGGTTATGGATTCCGGGCTCGCGACTTCGTCGCGCCCCGGAATGACAGGGTTAGTAAATCGCGGGCTCGTCGACTGGCTTGCCAAAGCCGGTCTCGAGGAAATCGAAATCGCAGCCTTCATTGGCCTGCTTGATGTGCCTGGCGAACATCCAGCCATAGCCGCGCTCGAAGCGCTGCTCGGGCTGCTTCCATGCGGCGCGGCGCCTGGCGAGTTCGGCCTCGCTCACATCGAGATTGATGGTGCGCCCGGCGACATCGAGCGTGATGTTGTCGCCGTTCTTCACCAGCGCCAGCGGCCCGCCGACGAACGACTCCGGCGAGACATGCAGGATGCAGGCGCCGTAGCTGGTGCCGCTCATGCGCGCATCCGACAGCCGCACCATGTCGCGCACGCCCTGCTTCACCAGCTTGGTCGGGATCGGCAGCATGCCCCATTCCGGCATGCCCGGCCCACCTATCGGCCCGGCGTTGCGCAGGATCAGCACATGATCGGTCGTGACATCGAGATCGGGATCGTCGATCGCCTTCTTCATCGACGGATAATCGTCGAACACTAGCGCAGGCCCTGTGTGTTTCAGGAAACGCGGCTCGCAGGCGGAAGGCTTGATTACGCAGCCATCAGGCGCGAGGTTGCCCTTCAGCACGGCCAGCGCGCCCTCCTTGTAGATCGGGTTCTGCACGGTACGGATGACATCGTCGTTGTAGACTTCCGCGCGCGCGATGTTCTCGCCAAGCGACCGGCCGGTCACGGTGAGGCAGTCGAGGGCGAGGTGCTCCCTGATCCGGCTCATCAGCCCCGGCAGCCCGCCGGCATAGAAGAAATCCTCCATCAGGTATTTGTCGCCGCTGGGCCGAACGTTCGCGATCACAGGCACCTTGCGGCTCGCCTTCTCGAAATCATCGAGACCGATGTCCTGCCCGGCGCGGCGCGCCTGCGCAATCAGGTGAATGATCGCGTTGGTCGAGCAGCCCATGGCCATCGCGACCGCGATCGCATTCTCGAAGGCTTTGCGGGTCTGGATCTGCTTCGGTGTCAGATCCTCCCACACCATCTCGACAATGCGGCGGCCGCATTCGGAGGCCATGCGGATGTGGTTGGCGTCGGCGGCGGGAATCGAGGAGGCGCCCGGCAGCGTCATGCCGATCGATTCCGCGATCGCGGTCATGGTCGAGGCCGTGCCCATGGTCATGCAGGTGCCGTAGCTCCGCGCAATGCCGGCCTCGACATCGACCCAGTCCTTGTCGGAAATCTTCCCCGCGCGCCGCTCGTCCCAGTATTTCCAGGCATCCGAGCCGGAGCCGAGCGTCCTGCCCTTCCAGTTGCCGCGCAGCATGGGACCTGCCGGCAGATAGATCGCGGGGATGTTCATGCTGGTGGCCCCTAACAGCAGCGCCGGCGTGGTCTTGTCGCAGCCGCCCATCAGCACCACGCCGTCGACCGGATGGCCGCGCAACAATTCCTCCGCGTCCATCGCGAGCAAATTGCGGTAGAGCATGGTGGTCGGCTTCAAGAACGACTCCGACAGCGACAGCGCCGGCAGCTCGACCGGCAGGCCGCCGGCCATCAGGATGCCGCGCTTGACGTCGTCGACGCGGGCTTTGAAGTGCATGTGGCAGGGCTGCGCCTCCGACCAGGTGTTGAGGATCGCGATCAGCGGGCGGTCCTTCCACTCCTCTGGCGCGTAGCCCATCTGCATGGCGCGGGATCTGTGGCCGAAGGCTCTGAGATCGTCGGGCGCGAACCAGCGCGCGCTGCGCAGCGTTTCCGGTTTCTTCTTGTGTCTGCTGTTCATCCTGACCACCCCCTTCGAGACCGGTGCCGTCGATTTGAAGTCCCTGCACTGCAAGCGGCGAAATGAACCCAGGGACTTCAAATTGACGGCACTAGTCAGGTCATGTCACAGCCCCTCCGCGCCGGGCAAGCCCCCGGCCGTCGGACCGGAACGCGAAAGGGACCAGCCTCGCGGCCGGTCGCCGCTTGTACGTATCCGCCCGGTATCATGCATATGAACCCCTGCGAATGACGGCAAAATCAAGGCTTGCTTCGCCAGCAGGATTCAGCACTATTTCTGCAACCTGCCGTTGCCAATGATTCACGTCGGGTGGGGAATTGGGCCTTGGCAAAAATCCTGGTCGTCGACGACGACCCTGCCGTACAGACGACGATCCGCCTGCTCTTGGAACGGGCGGGACACAGCGTGGTGGTTGCCGGCGATGGCCGAAAGGGCATTGCGGCATTCGGAAGCTGCGATTTCGATCTCATGTTTCTCGATATTTTCATGCCGGGGATGGATGGGCTGGAGACCATGCGGCATATTCACCGGCAACAGTCGGCGATGCCGATCATCGTGATCTCCGGCCGGCCGCTGGTGCCGGACGCCGGCGCGGAGCCGGACTTTCTGGCGATGGCGATGAAGCTCGGCGCGATCTCGAGCCTGCCGAAACCGTTCAGGCCGGCGGAGCTCCTGGCCAGGGTCGAAGGCTGTCTCAACGCGCGGGATCGCAATGCTGCTTCCGGTCGCTGATGCCAAGGTTGGTGAAACCAAGAGCACCTCGCCCGTCTTGCCGGACAGCAGGGAGACAGCAATCCATGGGATCATCTCAGGCCTGACACTGACGACGCGGCTGGCGATCGCCATGATCCTGCTGGTGGCGATCACGGTGGCTGCGGTCGGCTATCTCGGCCATCGCAGCGTGGAGCAGGTGGTGATGCCGCGCGTGCTCGACCGCATCGAGACCCATTCGCGCTTCGTCGCCGCCGATCTCGAGTCCCGCGTCCGGACCGCACCGGGCGATGTCACGACGTTCGCCAACCTTGCGGCCGTTGCCGGACTGATCCGCGCCCGCCTCAATGGCGGGATCGATCCGGCCGATGGCACCACCGAAGCGGTCTGGCGCGAGCGGCTGGAAGGCCGGCTGGCCGCCCAGATGGGGCTCAAGCCGGCCTATTCGCTGCGGCTCATCGGCGTCGCCGACAATCACCGGGAAATCGTCCGGGTCGATCGCCCCGGTCCGAACGGCGCGGTGCGCATCGTTGCGGAAACCGAACTGCGCGAGGTCGGCGACGCGCCCTATTTTCGCGACACTATCAACTTGGGCCCCGATCAGGTCTACGTCTCGCCGGTCAGCCTGAACGAAGAGAATGGCGTCATTGAAACGCCGCGCGTGCCGACGATACGGATCGCCAAGCCCGTGCTGGCACCCGACAGCAAGCCGTTCGGCATCGTCGTCGTCAATGTCGACATGCGGCCGGCGCTGGACCGCGTCCGCGCCGCCGCCCGGCCCGGCGAGAAAATCTATGTCGTCGATTCCCACGGCAACTACCTCGTTCATCCCGACCCGGCGCGCGAATTCGCCGCGCATTCCCAAGTATGGCAGAATGACATGCCCTCTCTGGCGGATGCGGTGGATTCGACGCAAAGCACCGCGCGGGTCGCGGCCGACGCCGACGGAAGACGAAGCGGCGTGGCGCTGGCGCCGGCGCTGCTGGCCGGCAGGCAGTGGGTTGGCGTCATCGAAAACGTGCCGAACGCCGTGTTCATGGCGCCGGCGGCCGCCGTCCGCAATGCCTCGCTGCTGGTAGGCCTGGTGGCGATGCTGTGCGCGGCGGTGCTGGCGGTCATTGTCGCGCGCTCGCTGACCCGGCCGATCCTGCGGCTCACGGCCGCGGTCGAAAGCATCGGCCGCAAGGATGCGATCCCGATTCCCGTCGACGCCGGCGGCGAGACCGGGGTGCTGGCGCGCGCCTTCACGCGGGCGATCAGCGAGGCCAATGCCAAGGCTGCCGTGCTCGAAGAGCGGCGCCGCATCTTCGAGACGTCGCAGGACCTGATCCTGATCCTCAATGCCAAAGGCCACCTGGTGCAGATCAGCCCGAGCTGCGAGACGATCCTCGGGTATCGGCCCGACGAGATGATCGGCCGCAGCGGCGTCGACTTCATCCATCCCGACCATCTCGAGGAATCGCGCGCGGAAATGCGCGAGGCGCGGCTGGGGCTGCGTACAAAACTTTCCGACACGCGCTGTATCCACAAGGACGGACGCGAGGTGTGGCTGAGCTGGCTCGGCACCTGGTCGGAGCCGGTCCAGCGCTATTTCTTCGTCGGCCGCGACATGACCGAGAGCAACCGCGCGCAGGAGACGCTGCGCGAGAGCGAGCAGCTCGCCCGCAACATCATCGAGACCTCGCTCGACGCCTTCGTGCAGATGGACGAGAGCGGCGCAGTCAGCGGCTGGAATTCGCAGGCCGAGAAACTTTTCGGCTGGGCGCGCGAGGAAGCGTTGGGAAAGAACCTGATCGATCTCGTGGTGGTCGGCGAGGACCATGACGAGCTCAAGGCCGCGCTGGCGCGATTCCTGCGCTCGGGCCAGGGCCAGATTCTCGGACGCCGCCGCGAACTACTGGTGAAGCGGCGTGACGGCCGCGAGTTCAAGGCCGAGCTCAGCATCACCGCGATGCGGACCCGCAGCGGCGGCTTCCTGTTCAACGGCTTCGCCCGCGACCTCACCGAGAAGATCGCGGCCGAGGACCGCATCCGGCAATCGGAAAAGATGGAGGCGATCGGGCAGCTCACCGGCGGCATCGCCCACGACTTCAACAACATCCTGACCGTCATCACCGGCACCATCGAGATTCTCGCCGGTGCGGTCGCGAAAGAGCCGCAGCTTGCCGCGATCACAAAAATGATCGACGAGGCCGCCGCTCGTGGCGCCGATCTTACCCAGCATTTGCTTGCGTTTGCGCGGCGGCAGCCGCTGCAGCCGCGCGAGACCGACATCAACCAGCTGATCATCGACACCGCAAAGCTGCTGCGGCCGACGCTCGGCGAACACATCGAAATCAATTCGGTGTTCAAGGACGAGACCTGCGTCGCCACCGTCGATCCCAACCAGCTCGCGACCGCCATCATCAATCTCGCGCTGAATTCGCGCGACGCCATGCCCGGCGGCGGCAAGCTGATCCTGGAAACCGGCTCGGCCTATCTCGACGAGAACTATGCCAGCCAGAACGACGATGTGCGGCCCGGTCCCTATGCCATGATCGCGGTGAGCGACACCGGCTATGGCATTCCCTCGACGATCCTCGATCGCGTGTTCGACCCGTTCTTCACCTCGAAGGGCCCGGGCAAGGGCACCGGCCTCGGCCTTTCCATGGTCTATGGCTTCATCAAGCAGTCGGCCGGCCATATCAAGGTCTACAGCGAAGAGGGCCAGGGCACGACAATCCGGATGTACCTGCCGCCCGGCACGGGGGCGTCAGCCTTGGCCGATGCCGGTTCGGACAGCGAGATCGAAGGCGGGCACGAGACCATTCTGGTGGTCGAGGACGACCGGCTGGTGCGCGACTATGTGCTGACGCAGCTGCATTCGCTCGGCTACGTCACCCTCGAGGCGGCCAATGCCACCGAGGCGCTGGCGGTCCTGGAGAGCAAGGCGAGATTCGCTCTCCTGTTCACCGACGTGATCATGCCGGGCCCGATGAACGGCCGCCAGCTCGCCGACGAGATCATGAAGGACCATCCGGGACTGAAGGTGCTGTACACTTCGGGCTATACCGAGGATGCCATCATCCATCACGGCCGGCTGGATTCGGGCGTGCTGCTGCTCGCAAAACCCTATCGCAAATCCGACCTCGCCCGCATGATCCGCAGGGCGCTGGACGGCTAGAGCGCGATGAGATCAGGTTGAATCGTCATCGCGCTTTAGCTTTTTGATTGAGCATGATCTCCGCGCAAACGCTGCGCGTTTGTCGCGAGGGAAAACCGCTGCACACTTTTCCGGATCATGCTCTAGCGCAACAGCTCGGAGAAATCAGGACGCGCGTTGCTGCGCGGTCATGACGATGCGCACGAGATCGGCGGCGTTCTTGGCGCCGAGCTTCTTCATGATGTTGGCACGGTGATCTTCGATGGTGCGCGGCGAGATGCCGAGCGTGCGGCCTGCTTCCTTGTTGGAGGCGCCGGAGGTGAACTGCTCCAGCACCTCGCGCTCCCTGCGCGTCAAGGGCTCGCGCCCGGGGAAATGCAGCGTGGCGATGTTGGAGGCCGCATTCTGCGTCTGCCGCCGTGCATAGGCGCCGATCGCTTCATCCAGCCGCGCCACGATCTCGCTGCCGCGGAACGGCTTCTCGATGAAATCAAGCGCACCGCTCTTGATGGCGGAGACGGCCATCGCGATATCGCCCTGTCCCGAGATCATGAAGATCGGCGCGGGATAATCCTCGCCGTGCAGCTCCTTGAGAATATCGAGGCCGGACTTGCCGGGGATATTCACGTCGAGCAAGATCGCGGAGGGCGTTCGGCCGCGCGCCACCGCGAGCAATGCTGCCCCGTCCGCAAAGCAGATCACCTGATAACCGCCCGCCGACAACACCATCGACAAGGTGTCGCGGACGGCGGGGTCGTCGTCGACCACAAAGATTTCGCCGCGGGGCGCTGGTTTCTCAGCCATGTGCCATCATCCTAGCCAATGAATCATCATGACGCGCACTCTCCGAATCCTAGCATCCGGAGCGGAATTGACCTCCCGTATTTGTACGGGACAAGCACTTAACCCACAAGTAGCGCCATCTGGCTAGCCTGCGCGGAGGGAGAACAACCATGCATCAAGCAACGGACAGCGCGGAACTCTGTGAAGAGCGCAACGACAGCTTTGGAGCGATCGTCTCGGACCTGATCTGCCTCGTCGGGCATGTCCAGGCCAGCATCAAGCTGATCGAGGCGACGATCGCCCGGGAGGCATCGAATACCGATGATGGCGCGGCCAACTTGATCGTGCTCGACGATGTCACACCGCAATATGTCAAGGCATCCTGCGCGCTGAACGCCTGCAATGCAAGCCTCGGCTCTGCCCTGCAGTTCCTGCTCGACACCCGGACGTCCGGACGCCATTCGATTCCGCTCACGGCCCATTGAGACAGCGGCGGCCGCGCCGCGAACAACATCCTTCGGCATTGCAACGGTGATCAAGAAGGCTGCAGCGCGCCGGGCCGTTGGGCTTCACCGCATCGTGAAGCAGGTCCCGCCTCACATGACGCAATTCGAAGGCGCGAATTGACCCGGCGAGAGGCTTCCGGAACAAGTGTCAGGCGGCGTCCTGGCCGTGCGTAGTGCGCGGCTTCTTCTTGTTCTTGCCCTTCAGGAACTGGATGTCCATCTCGGTGCCGTTGACGCGCACCAGCTCGCAACGGCGATAGGCGAGGCCGGTCGACGACAACAGCAGGAAGAACTCCTTGAGGTTAAGTCCCTGGATGGAGCCTTCCAGGGTCAGGACCGCGTCATTGTCGGAGATCGCGTTGAGCTGACAGTCGCGCCGCCACGTGCCGTCGATGGCCATGATGCAGACGTCATAGCCGCGACTGAAAGTGACGCGATCGCCACCTTTGCCCTCTTCGGACATCGCGCTAGCCTCCCGCCGCCATGGCGGTCAATTTCGGCGCGGCCATCTGAGAGGCCGCGGGCTTCGCCACCGGCACGCGCGAATCGCCCGGCCGGTAGAGACCGCGCCGGTCGCCGACCGGCTTGAACTGTTCGGTGAGCCCGACCACCGTTTCCGCCGCGCCCAGCACCAGGAAGCCGTCGGGCTCGATGGACCGGGCCAGCCGGCCAAAAATGTTGGTCTTGGTGTCCTGGTCGAAATAGATCAGCACGTTGCGACAGAAGATCACGTCGAAGCTGCCGAGCTGCGAGAAATCGTGCAGCAGATTGAGCTGGCGGTGCTGCACCATGGCGCGGATGTCGGCGTTGATCTGCCAGAGCTCGCCGATCTGCCTGAAGTATTTCACCAGCATCTGGATCGGCAAACCGCGCTGCACCTCGAACTGGCTGTAGATGCCGGCCCTCGATTTCTCCAGAACTTCCTGGGACAGGTCGGTGGCGAGAATTTCGACGCGCCAGCCACTAAGCGCCGCGCTCATTTCCTTCAGGCACATCGCGATCGAATAGGGCTCCTGCCCGGTCGAGCCGGCGGCGCACCAGATCCTTAAGCTCTTGCGGTTCGCCCGCGCCTGCAGCAGATCCGGCATGATCGTATCGCGGAAATGGTCGAAGGGGATCTTGTCGCGGAAGAAGAAGGTCTCGTTGGTGGTCATGGCCTCGACCACCTGGGCGATGAACGCGGACGAGCCGCCCTTCATCTTCTGCACGAGTTCGGACAGACCAGGCAGACCGGCCTTGCGCGCGAGCGGCAGCAGGCGGCTCTCGATCAGATATTGCTTGTCCGCAGACAGATCGAGACCGGAATGGTCCTTCAGCAGTTTGCGCAGGTACTCGTAATCGGGCGGGGTCACTGAGGGCCTCTCAAACGCAAACTGGAATCAGACGATCTCGGGCGACGTTGCCTCAACCAACCCGACTTCCCGGAACTTGTCGGCGACGATGTCCTTGTCGAACGGCTTCATGATGTATTCGTCGGCGCCGGCTGCGAGCGCGCGCGCAATATGGTCCATGCCGTTCTCGGTGGTGCAGAACACCACCTTGGGCTTGTCGCCACCGGGCATGCGGCGCAAAAGGGTGATGAACTCATACCCATCCATGACAGGCATGTTCCAGTCGAGCAGCACCGCCGTCGGCAGGGCATGCTTGCAAATTTCGAGGGCCTGGTCGCCGTCCTCGGCTTCCATGATGAAAAAACCCATTTCTTCGAGAATGCGCCGCGCGATCTTGCGCACGACACCGGAGTCATCGACAACAAGGCATGTTTTCATTTTCGCCTTCTCCCTTCTTTGTCGTTGCGCTCGCTACGCGGCGAGCGCGATCTTGTTGGTCGCCAGCTCCAGCACGCGATCGACATCGAGGGCGACCATGAGCTGGCCGTCGAGACGGTGGACACCGCCGGCCAGCTTGGCCATGCGGGGATCGAGATTGACGGGGTTTTCTTCCTTGCCGTCTTCGGGCAGGCGCAGCACTTCGCCGATCTGGTCGATCAGCAGGCCGTAGGACTCGCCGCGCAGGTCGACGCCGACAGCCATCGGCGGCTTGCCGTCATCGGCCTTGGGCAGCCCGAGGCGCGCGCGCATGTCGACGACCGTGACGATGCGGCCGCGCAGGTTCAAGACGCCGGCGATCTCGGACGAGGACAGGGGCACGCGGGTCAGCCGGTCCGGCATGAACACGTCCTGGACGCGGGAGATCGGCAGGCCGAACAGCTGCCCGCCGATCATGGCGGTGACGTACTCGTCGACCAGGCCCTCGGTGGTCTCTTTCTTGCTGCTCATTTGATTCTCCTCAACGTTTTGCGCATGATCTTTTCGGAAAACCGCTGCACACTTTTCCGGATCATGCGCTACGCCGCCTGGTTCAGCTCGGCGGTCTGTTCCTTCAGCGCCGCGATCAGGCCGGGACGGTCGAACTTGCCGACATAGTCGTGGAAGCCGGCTTGCCGCCCGCGCTCGATCGCGGCCGGCGACACCAGCGAGGACAGGCCGATGATCGGCACCTGGTTGAAGTGCTGGTCGGCGCGGATGGTCTCCGCAAACTCGAACCCGTTCATGTCGGGCATCTCGATGTCGGTCAGCACCACATCGAAGGTCTGCCCCGAGCGCAGCGCCGAGAGCCCTTCCTGGGCGTTCGGCGCGGTGCGCACCCGGTAGCCGGCGGCTTTCAGCACCGGCGCCAGCATGTTGCGGAAGAAGGCACTGTCGTCGACCAACAGGATCGACTGCGCCAGCGCCGAGGGCTTCATCTCCTTGCGGGTGAACCAGTCGGCAAACGCCATCGGCAGGAAGTGGCCGACATCGATCACCTCGGTGGCCTGGCCCTTGATCACGGCCGAGCCCAGGATGCCCTCGCGGGAGCCGGCGACCTCGATGTTGAGCCGTTCCTCGACGATGTCGATGATCTCGTCGACCACAAGGCCCATCGAGCGCTTGTCGTCGGCGAACACCAGGATCGGCTGCGAGCCGGTGGAGCGGACCTCGATCCCCTCCATCTGCACCAGCGGCATCAGCTGGTCGCGGTACTGCACCATGTAGCGGCCGTTGGAGAGCTCGATCTTGTCGGCGGCGATCTCTTCCAGGCGGGTGACGAGCGCCAGCGGCACGGCCTTGGGCTGGGTGGTGCCGGCGCGGAACACCAGCAGCGAGGTCATCTGCTCGCCAGAGGAAGCGTGCGCTGCGGCATGATCTTCGGCGAGTTGATGGGCGGCATTGCCGGAGGCGCCCAAGGCTTTCGCAATGCCGTTGGGGTCGATGATCATGATGACGGCGCCATCGCCCAGAATGGTGTTGCCGGAGAACATGTCGATGTGGCGCAGCTTCGTCGACATCGGCTTGACCACGATTTCTTCGGTGTGGAACACGCCGTCGACCACGATGCCGAAGGTCTGGCTTCCCACCTGGGTCACCACAATAAAACCGTTCTCGGGATCGGAGGTCGAGCCGTCGTCGATCTTCAGGAGCTTCTTCAGGTGGATCAGCGGCAACAGCTTGTTGCGGAGCCGCAAGACCGCGGTGTCCTTGATGCGCTCGATACGGTGCTCGGAGTTGGCACGCGCCCGAACCAGCTCGACCACGGAGAGCTGGGGATGGCGAAGCGGTCGCCGGCGGCTTCCACGATCAGGGCCGAGACGATGGCCAAGGTCAGCGGGATCTTGATGGTGACCGAGCAGCCTTCGCCGGCGATCGACTTGATGTCGATGGTGCCGCCGATCTGGTCGATATTGGTGCGGACCACGTCCATGCCGACGCCGCATCCGGAGACCGAGGTGATGGCGGCGGCGGTGGAGAAGCCGGGCGCAAAGATGAACTTGTGAACTTGCGCTTCCGTCATCTTCTCCAGTTCAGCCTCGCTGACGAGACCGTTCTGGAGCGCTTTCGCCTTGATCCGCTCGGTGTTCAGCCCGCGGCCATTGTCGGCGATGCAGATGATGATGTGGCCGCCTTCGTGATAGGCAGACAGCCGGATGGTGCCGGTCTCGGGCTTGCCGCCAGCCGCGCGCTCGGCGGGCGTCTCCAGACCATGGTCGGCGGAGTTGCGCACCATATGGGTGAGCGGGTCCTTGATCAGGTCGAGCACCTGGCGGTCGAGCTCGGTGTCGGCGCCGTGCATCTCCAGCTCGATCTGCTTGCCCAATTCGCCGGAGAGGTCGCGGACGATGCGGGGCAGCTTCTGCCAGGCGTTGCCGATCGGCTGCATGCGCGTCTTCATGACGCCTTCCTGCAGCTCGGCGGTGACGTTGGAGAGGCGCTGCAGCGGCACCTTGAACTCGGTGTCCTCGTTGCGGCGGCTGATTTCCAGCAGCTGGTTGCGGGTCAGGACCAGCTCGGAGACCATGGTCATGAGGTGCTCGAGGGTGTCGACATTGACCCGGATCGACTGGTTGGCGACCTTGTCGCCCTCGGGCAGGTCGGCGTCGCCGGAGGCCTTGCCGGCGGCGGGCTTTGCGGCAGCGGCTTTTGCTTCCTTCACCTTGGCCTCCTTCGCCATGTCCTTTGCGATATCCTTGGGCTTGGCTTCTGCCCTGACTTGAACGGGGGATTGTTCGGCAACGGGCGCGGGCTCGATCGCGGTCTCGCGGAAGGCGCGCTCGAGCTCGTCGAGCGATACTTCGCCCGGACGCAGCGGCCGTTCCAGCGTCTGGTCGATCAGCGTGCCGTGGGTCACTTTCGGCGCGGCAGGGGCGGCCGGGGCCACCGGCGGCGCTTCGACCACCGGCGCGGGAGCAACTGCTTCCCCAGCTGCCATCGCCGCCATGCCGCGCTCGACCATCTCTTCCAGCTGGCTGATCAGGTCGTGGTCGTTGCCCTCGGGCTCGGCCTCGGTCGCTTCCAGTCCGGCCAAAATTTCCTTGATGCGGTCGAGGCTCGACAGAA
The DNA here is from genome assembly GCA_963847045.1 of uncultured Alphaproteobacteria bacterium. GTDB lineage: Bacteria > Pseudomonadota > Alphaproteobacteria > Rhizobiales > Xanthobacteraceae > Bradyrhizobium. The sequence goes on from CAWJYQ010000014.1 coordinate 342,185, forward strand.
TCAGCGTGACCGCTTCCGCCTTCACCGGCATGCCGTCGCGGAATTTGCCCATCAACGTCTCGCCGGCGTGCGCAAGCGCCTCCAGCCGCGGCAATCCCAGGAAACCGCACGTCCCCTTGATCGTATGAACCAGGCGGAAGATATTGTCCAAAATCTTGGCGTTGTTCGGCTCCTGCTCGAACTTCACCAACTGATTGTCGACGGTGTCCAGGCTCTCGCTGGTCTCCGTCAAAAACTCCCGCAACAGATCATCCATGAAATACACCCAAGAATTCGTGCTGCGGTCGACTGGCAGCCGCGTGATTGCGCCAGATCGGACGACATCCGGTTTGGCCGGGGTAGCCGGGCATCTTTCTCGGGCGGTGCGCGCAGCGATTATGCCCGGGAAAGGTCAACGGATTCCCTTCTCCAATCGATAACCTTGCCGGTTTGTCATTCACGTTAATTTCCCCCTCCGTGCTAATACGGAGGGACAAACGGTAGCGGCTGACGCCGTGGTCGCGCCGGATCTTTCGCGGGCTTTTGCGAGGAAGGGAAGGATACGCTGATACCGGTGACGCTGGCACGCGGTCACGCTGCGGAGCGTTCTTCTTCGCGCTTCATCAGCTTCCTGATCTCCTTGAGCGCCTTGTAGAGCGCGCCGGTGGAAACATGCTGGTTGACCGCGGCGATCAGTTCGCCCGAGCCCGGACAACTCTCCTGCAGTTCCCTGATGAAGCCGAGATAGGACGCCTGGTAGCGCGCAACGTCATTCTTCAGATACATCGTCTGAACGCAGTGATAGAGCCGCTTGGCCGGCGTGTCCGCCGTCTCGGCGGTCACGGTGTCCTTCTCGCGAAGGATCGGCGTCTCACCGTCGATCAGGAATGAGGTGCGGCTGCCCGAATTGATGATGACGCTCTCACCGATGATGATGCGTTCGAACGGCTTCAACTCGACCCGGAGCGGCATCGTCGTTGGGCTTCCCTTGAGGGGACGGCGCGGGCGTGGCCACTGCATGCGGTTTGCGCGACTTCAAGGCGCGGCGGGCCGGTCGGCACCCAATCCCCGTGATTTCAGGTAGAAGGCGGCGGGGCTTGCCCCGCCGCCTGGATCTTGTCGTCGTGCGATGCCTGGCTCAGCGCAGCAGCTGCAGCACGCTCGCCTGGGACTGGTTGGCGAGAGCGAGCGCCGAGACCGCGATCGACTGGCGGGTCGACAGCGCTTGGCTGTTGGCCGCTTCCTCGTTGGTGTCGGCCAGCGTCAGATTCGACGAACCGGTCTGCAGCACGTTGATCAGGTTCTTGTTGAAGTCCTGACGGACCTGCACGATCGAGAGGTTCGAACCCAGCGTCGAGGCTTCCGACCGCAGCGTCGAGGAAGCGCTCGAGAGTGCGGTGAGCGCCTTGTTCGCGGACGCGTTGTCCAGGAAGTCGGTGCCCCCGGTCAGGGTCGAGAGGCCGAGGCCGGGCGTGTTGAACGTCACGCCGGTGATGCTCAGCGTCGAGCGACCGGTTTCGTTGAACACCAGCTTCAGCGTGTCGCCGTTCAACAGGTTGACGCCGTTGAAGGACGCGTCCTGCGCGGTGGTGTTGATCTGCGTCAGCACGTTGTTGTACTGCGCCACCAGGCTCGCACGCGCGGCCTGCGAGTTCGGGTCGGCTACCGCCGCCGCCGCGGTCAAGCCGTTGAAGGCCTGGCTGGCTGCCGCAGACGTGCCGCCGATCGTGCCGATCGTCGAGGAGGCCGCGTCGTTCGAGGTCGTGATGTTGATCTTGCCGGTCGTGGAGTTGATCGTGGCCTGGAGGTTGTTGCCCGCCAATGCCGCGTTGAGCTCGTTCAGGTCCGAGACCTGGTTGGCCCCGAAGCCGAAGGTCAGGTTGGTCGCCGTGCCGCCGCCGGTGGAGGTGACGGTCAGCGTCTGGTTGACAAGGCTGTCACCTTGCGCCGTGAGGCCGAGCTTGGCCAGCGCGTTGCCGGACAGCGTGATGCCGTTGGCGCCGCCGGTCAGCGTGATCGCACCGCCAGTGATGGACGAGGTGCCGCCCGTCACCGCGTTGATCGCGGCGAGCAGGTCACCGACGTTGTCACCGATGCCGATGCTGGTGCCGGTAGAGGTGGTGCCGGCCACGAAGGAGAAGGTGGTGCCGTTCACGACCAGGGTATCGGTGGTGGTGAAGGCGGTGGAGAGGTCGTTGGACGTGGAGCTGGCGGTGCCCGACAGCTTGGTCGTGGTGGTGATCGCCGCGGGGGTGCCGTTGTCGTTGTTGACGGCGCTGCCGGTCGTGTTGGAGACGGCGCCGAGCAGGTTCGTGGCAGTCGCGCCGGTGAGCGCAGCCGAGGTCACGTTCGACTTCGTGGAATAACCGACCGGGCTCTGCAGCACCTGGTTGGCGATCGACTGGGCGCTGGCGACCAGGCTCTGCAGCGAGGTGATGCCGGTGTTGGCGGCCTGCAGCACCTGCACGCCGTTGCCGATCGAGTCGAGCAGGTTGCCGATGTCGCTGGCGCGGTTGTTCAGCGACTGGGCGGTGAAATAGTTGGTGGGGTTGTCGAGAGCAGAGTTGACCTTGTTGCCGGTGGCGAGGTCATTCTGGGTGGTGGCGAGCAGCGAAGCCGTCGACTGCAGCGAGAGCAGGTTTTGGCGGACTGACGCCGAAAGGACGATACCGGTCATACTGTTTTCCTTCTGGATGGACACAAGTGACGCATCGCCGATACTTTCTTGTCGGCGACCTTGCCACACTGTTCCCCAGGTGTGACCCGTTCGTTAAATCGTCTCCCGCAAATTATCGAAACGCCTGCGCCACCGTTGTTAATACTAATCGCGCGCTAACCGATCGCGGCACATCGCGCGCGGCGCGCGACGCGAAAATGTCCGCGCGCATCGCCGAGATCGTTGATTCAACTGTGATTCATGGTCGCGCGCGTCAACGCGAGGCGGCGTCTACGCGCGACTGGTTTAGCTTCGCGCTAACCATCGCGGCTCGCGCGCAGCCTGCGGCAACAGGATTTCGACCCGCGCCCTTTCGGCGAATGAGGCGCAGAGATCGAGACGTCCCCCGCACGACGTGACGAAATCGCGGGCGATATCGACGTCGCTAAAGATCGATTCAGGATGTTGCGTAACCTTCCCGTAACCATGTGCATCGACGACGATGATCACCATCGTATCGTCAGCGTGACTCGCGCGCGCGTGCGCGAGTTTATTGGATGCGCACCCCGTGCCTGCACTCAAGACGAGCTTGCCCCCTTCCGGCATGGCGTTGCGCGCCGTGACCGCGAGGCTCAGGATTGCCGCCATCAGCTGACCTGGATCGGCCAGCGCCGGCGGCGCGCCGGATGGCGCCGCGACGGCGACTTCGATCCCGTCAAGCGTCGGACGCAACACACACACACCGCTTCGTCGAGCAGGAGAGCGACATCGACCTCGCGCGGCTCTGCGGGCTTGCCGCGCGCAAAGGCGAGCAGGCGTGCGGTGAGCACGGCGCCACGGGTTGCGGCCTCGTCGATCAGTCTTGCCGCGCCCGCCAATTGCGGCTCGTCGGCAACCGCCTGCGCCAGCAGATCGATCATTCCCGTGATGACGGTCAGCACGTTGTTGAAATCGTGGAGGATGCCGCCGACGAGCTGGCCGACAATGGCGGCCCTTTGCAGCCGTTCCTCCTGCGCCGCTTCGGACGCAGGAGACAGGGATTTCTGGAAGTTCGACGTCGCCTCCTCTTGGCTCTGTCCGGCCTGGCCGCGCTGCTATCGCAACTGCACCTTGTTCGGATAACGCTCCCGCGAAAGACATTCGTTGATCACGGTGAGCAGCGCCGCCGGCGTGAACGGCTTGCGCAGGCAGCGCGAGGCGCCGAGTTCGAGCGCCATGCGCAGGAAGTCGGGCGCGGGCGCGCTGAGATTGGCGAAGGCGTATCCGGACATGGCGATCAGCGGAATGTTCGGGGCGCGCTCGTGGAAGATCCGGATCGATTCGAAGCCGCGCATATGCGGCATGAAGATATCGACGATCATCAGGTCAAACGCGCTGTTCTCCAGCGCCCAAAGCCCGGCCTCGCCGCCATCGGCGACGGTCACCCGGAAATTGTGCCGCTCGAGATAGACTTCGATGGCCATGCAGACCATCGGATCGTCATCCACAACGAGGACGTGCGCCATGTCTTCGCGGCGCGGAATATTTGGTTTTGATTGTCCGGAAAATCCCGAGTCTTGCTGCACGCTGTTATCCCTTTCAAATTTCTACTCCAGCCGCGGCGCATGTCGCCGTCGCCGCAGCGCTGTTGGAAATACGGCGCGGTCACGCATCACATTGAGGATCATCAGATCGAGGCTGCCGTGGTCGGGAGCGGCATGGCCATCGGCGCCGTCGTTGGCCGTTGACGCCCAGCCGTGATGCTGAAGCCAGACGCCAATGGCCTGGCCGACATGCAGACCGTCATCCACGACCAGAATACGGCGCATAAGCGGTTCCGCTCGTCCCTGCGCTTTCACAGCTCCGGCATTGATGGCGTTGGGTTTTTCAAACGCGAATCAGTGCACGAATTTCATTTCCGCCGCAAATAGGGCAGGCTGTCTGCCCTTCAACGTGTATAGGGCGCGCGGCACGGCTCCTCCGCCAGCGCAATTGCATCGCACGCTGTGGTTTCCTAGCTTCACCCAGTATCGGAGTCCGACAGAAGCCCCGCTCGTTCGGCGGGAAATTTCATGCCTGCAGATCAACGCCCGCCCAACCGCCTGTTGCAAGCACTGCCCGCGGCAGATTTCGAAGCTTTGCTTCCTCATCTTCAAGTTGTCGAACTGACACGAGAAAGTTGTTTGGTTGAAGCCGGAAACGAACTGACCCAGATCTATCTGCCGCATTCCGGAATTGTCTCGATGGTCGTCAGCCTCTCGGAGGGACAGGCGGTCGAGGTCGCGATGGTCGGCCGCGATGGAATGACTGGCGCGCTGGAGGCGCTCGGCGACGGCATCGCGCTGACGGATGCGGTGGTGCTGTGCCCCGGCACCGCCTCTGTCCTCAACGTCGCGCAGTTGAAGGCGATCGTCGCGCAAAGCGCCACATTCCGGAGCCTGCTGTTCCGGCAAGGGCAGGCGCTGCTCGTGCAGGCCCAGCAATCGGCGGCCTGCAACGCCTCGCATTCGGTCGAGGAGCGGCTGGCGCGATGGCTGCTGCGTGCGCGCGACCTGTCGGACGGCGAGACCCTGCCGATGACACAGGAGCTGCTCGCCCGCATGATCGGCGTTCAGCGCAACGCGGTTTCGATCGTGGCGCATGCGCTGCAGGAGGCCGGCGTGCTGCGCTACAGCCGCGGGCAAATCGAAATCACCGACCTCAAGGCGCTGCGCGAGACCGCGTGCGAATGCTATCGCACCGTCAAGGCCAGACAGCAGCACCTGGTCAGATAGCGATGGCCTATAATTGGACATTGCGGTTGACGTTCTCCGGTGGCCGCAAGCCATGGCGCTCTGGTGCATTCGGGGTGCGACGCTACTGCCGATTGCCATTTCTTGTTGCCAACGAAATATTGAAGGCTCATGCTTGTTGATGTGCATAGACGCCGGTGGCCCAGAGACCTGTTATGCCCGTAAGGCAGGAGACGGCTTTGGATACTAGTCCTCGTTCACCGAACGGATTCTTGTCCTCGCTGGGTGCGGATGATTTCGAATTGATCCGTCCGCATCTTCGTACCGTCGATCTCGTTCAGGACTTCGTGCTCGTCGCCGTCGGCGAAACGCTCAAGCGCGCCTATATGCCGCACCGCGGCGTGATCTCGCTGGTGGTGGATATGGCGCGCGGCGAGCACGTCCAGATCGCCATGATCGGCCGCCACAGCATTTTCGGCGTGTTCTCCGCGCTCGGCGATGCGACCGCGCTCAACAGCGCCGTCGTGCTGGTGCCGGGCCCTGCCTCGACCATCGATCTGGAGAAATTGCGCGCGGCGGCAGACCAGAGCGCGACCTTCCGCACGGCGATGATCCGCCATGGGATGGCGATCTATGCCCAGATCCAGCAGACAGCGGGCTGCAACGCGTCCCACACCGTGGAGGCCCGCCTGGCGCGATGCCTGCTGCAGACCCATGATTTGTCGGGCGGGTGCAAGCTCGTGCTGACGCAGGAGGCGATGGCGCAGATGATCGGCGCGCGGCGCAACAGCGTGTCGCTGGTCGCAAGCACCCTGCAGCAGGCGAATTTCATCCACTACAGCCGCGGCCATATCGAGATCACCGATATCGAAGGCCTGAGGAAGACCGCCTGCGAATGCTACGCCTCGGTCAAGTCGCAGTACGAAAGGCTGCTGAAACCGCGCTGCACGGCGGAAGATTCGCCACGTAGTCGCGCGGGCTGAACGACGCACGCATCGCGCGCGAATTTACCTCTTCTCCGTACTATTACGACCCCCCGCGAATTATTCGGCCGGGAATTAACGCGCTGTTCAAGGACCGCTGATAATTGTCACGATGCTGACAAGCGCGAGTTCCAGCAGAGCTTCCAACCGTTCGCCACATGCGAAGGTCTCGCCCGTGTCCGGCCGTTTGAGACGTCGCGGAGTAAAAAGACATGCCCTTTGATCTATCGATGCCGATCCTCGTGGTCGATGACTACAACACCATGATCCGCATCATCCGCAACCTGCTCAAGCAGCTCGGCTTCGAGAATGTCGACGATGCCAGCGACGGCTCGGCCGCGCTCGCCAAGATGCAGACCCGGAAATACGGCCTGGTGATCTCGGACTGGAACATGGAGCCGATGACCGGCTACGACCTCTTGCGCGAAGTCCGTGCCAGTCCCGAGCTGTCGAAGACACCGTTCATCATGATCACGGCGGAATCGAAGACGGAGAACGTCATAGCCGCCAAGAAGGCCGGCGTCAGCAACTACATCGTCAAGCCGTTCAACGCCGCGACCCTGAAGACCAAGATGGAAGCGGTGTTCGGGCCGGCCGAGTAGTCCGAGACCTGCCTTCGCGATGCGCGCTCTGCCGCCCGGGGCCATTCGGGCTCGCGCGCTGAGCTCTGAGAAATATCCGCCGGCCTGCGCCGCCACGCAACGCGCCCCGCGCGCCGCGCGCCGCGCCGTGCAACCGTACTAGTACGGCATTCGATTTTCACATCTGGCTAACAATGAAAGACGATAGTCGCATGAAGCACAGGAGAGCTTCATGTTCACGTATGAAACCGCGGACCAGAAGGAAGTCCGGCGTTTCCGTATCGCGCAATTCAACGGCCGCACGGCGACGGTCAAGTCCGGCGGGACCACGGTCACAGGCCTGGTGCGCTCGGTGCTGGAAAATTCGTCTTCGGTCCCGCCGCGCTGGACCATCACGCTGGTCCCCGCCCCGGAGAAAGCCAAGCCCGTCGTGCTGCGGCCCGGACCGCGCTTCAACAGCTTTGCGGAAGACTATCTCTGAGGGGATTTGTGCGGGTCCCTTGCGGATCCGCCGCGCCGCGACGCGCCAGAGTTTGCGCATGATCTCCGCGCAAACGCTATGCGTTTGTCGCGAGGGAAAACCGCTACACGCCCCGCATCAAGTGCGGGGCGGGCTTTTTCCGGATCATGCGCTAATCGATCGGATGCAGCAGCACCGCACGGACGAGGTCGGCGGTGTTGCGCGCACCGAGCTTGCGCATCGCTTCGGCCCGGTGGCTCTCGAAAGTGCGCGGGCTGATCTGCATCCGCAGCGCGCCCTGCTTGTTGGAATAGCCCTCGCTGATCAGGTTCAGCACCTCTCGCTCGCGCCGGGTCAGCGGCTTCTGGCCGGCATCCGATGACAGCACCGCCGCCGCGGCGCGACCCTTCTCCGGCGCACGCTCAGGCCGCCGCCATCCGCCGTTGGCCGCCAGCACCGCCGCGACACCGGGGTTGGTTCCGGCGATCTCCTTGACCAGCGCGCAGACACGCTCGGTCTGCAGCAGGGCATTCTGCACCACCTTCTGCAGGTGATCGCGCTCGCCGGCGTCGGGCGAAAACCGGTGGCTGTGGTGCTTGAGCTCTTCCATGTAGAGCAAGAGCGCCGTGAGCGGGCCGTTGAGCTGGCGCGCAATCGAATTGCCGGCCTCGTCCATGGCGCGGGCACGCGCTGCGGAGGACCTCAAGATATCGCGCTCATCCGGCGGAGGGTTGGCTTCGCCCCAGTCCGAAAAATGCGAAATCGGCGAGCAGGTTTTCTTGCTGTGACATATCGATTGTTTAACGGGCACGATGCTGTTTCATGGTTAATTTTTCGTTCCGTAAGACTACGGAGATTATGACGCGCAAAAACCGCATTACGCGTTGGAATTGCGTCGAAATGCACGCGGTCCCGCAAAGGTTGCGAAATCTTACCGAAATTGCGTAGTTCTACCGAGAACAGCCCTCCCGCGGCGCGAAGATTCGTTCCATCGCTATTAGCCTTCTTAATCAGGTGCCAACTGTTTTTGTGCTTCCCTGTCCTAATACTCGCTCGGTTAGCGGGTCCGTTTTCGCCAAACGAGCTTGCGGAAAATCAGGCCCCCGTATGCAAATCGACCGGATCTGGGAATTCCTGCAGCGGCTGTCGCCCATGACCCGAAGCTGCCTCCTGACCGAATTGGAGCGGCTGGAACTGTGCGGCGTCGACATGCCCGGCTCTGCCGACATCCAGGCAAAGCTGCGCGCGGAATTCCGCAACGGCGCGCCCCAGAACAAGGAAGCCGAGCCGTCGTTCCACTTCTTTGCCGCGCTCGAGCCTGTCCTGATGGAGGGCGCCCCGGACTACGACAGTCCCGGCCGGATCCCGCGCGCCTCGCTGGTGCCGATCTGGGAATGGAGCACCCGCGACCTTCTGCCGACCATGGCGCGCGACTTCAATTCGCAGATGAGGGGCCTGATCGGCACCGACAAGAAGAAGGAATTGAAGCAGGCGGTCTCGGTGTTCCAGACCAAGGTGGTCAAATATCTCGAGAATACGCTGTCCGATCCCACCGCCGCCCAGATGACCCGTGCCAGGCTTGCGACCTACACGTCCGCCCGCTCGGCCTATGGCGACCTCGTCAAGATGATGATCGCGCTGCGCGCCCGCGACGCCATCGCGAAATTCAACAAGGCGCTGCCTGAAAAACTCGCCAAATTCGACAGCGGCGAGGTCGCGAAGATGACGGCGCTGCTCGATGCCTTCCGCAAGGGCAATCCCGATGCGGTGCCGTTCGGAATCGCGATGATCGGCAGGCGGCTGAGAACGCCCTGGCATCTGATCCGGCTCGCGACCAGGGCAGCGGCGTCGAAAAGCGCCGCCGATGTCGCGGCGGCGCCTTATGCGATCGCAGTGACGATGGTGCTCGACCGCATCGATGACGGGCGCAGGGCGTTGCGCATCGCGCTGAAGCAGAATCGCGTCATCATCGCGCGCGATCTGCTCTCCGATATCTACAAGACCGAATATGCGCTGAAGAGGCACATCGATCAGTTCGACGAATCCGAGTGGGGCAGACGGCTGAAGGCCCTGATGGATGCGGTCGAGACGCTGGTGGCGGCGGAGGTCAGCCGCTTCCCGGCAGAGGTCGGCCATGTGCTCGGCTCGCACAGCCTGCGCAACCATGATTCGCTTGCGGGGAAACTGACCTCTCTCGCCTGGAAGGGCCGCGATGCCGTAACCGACGCCGTGACCAATGGCGCCGCCCATGTCCGGAAGCTGATCAACGTCGCCTGATCATGCCGCGCCCGGGCGCCGACCTACGAGCGCCGCCTGCGCAGGTTCAGGAACGTCTCCAGGAAGCGGCCGGACATCACGAACCGGAACCACCACACCATTTTTCGCCGCGTCGACATCGATCCCACCTTAGGCATTGGGCAACCCTATCGATAGCGTGTGCGGTGCGGGATGCGTGTGATTTACTTCACATTTGATTGCGAATGAACGCCGCACCGATTTCCTTTGGCAAGGCGTGCCTCTTCAGTCGATGATCGGCCCGCGATGATGCGACCGTGCATGCAAGGAGGCGATGATGGGGCGTGGCAGGACGATGTTGACGGCGCTAGCGGTGCTGGCGTCGGCTTTGATGCTCAATTCGGCGACCAAGGCGCAGTCGCCAACGCCGACTGCCCCGGCAACGCCGGCCGCCCCAACTACGCCGACGCCCGACAACGCTGTCATGCTGACCATCTTCCTCAAGCACGATCAGTCGCGCCCGCTCGGCGAGCTCAACGCCCAGCTCGAGAAGCAGGGGTTTTACAAGGCGTTCCCGCCCGAGGGCGTCGAGGTCGTGAGCTGGTATGTGATGATGGGGGTGGGCCAGGTCGTTACCGTGCGCCTGCCGGCCTCACGTCTTCGCGAGGTCAACCGCATTTTCGAGACCTCGGCCTGGGGCGCCTACCGCACCGAGTTCTATCCGACGTATGATTACAAGCCTGTCGGCATCGCCAATCACGAGAAAGCGAAATAGGTCCCTCAAGCCGGGCCAATTCAGGAACTTCCGGCGCCGTTCTTCCGACGGTTGTTTTTATGACGACCATCATGTAATATGCGCCTCCATCCGGTCCGGGAGGGAAGCGCGATGTCGAAGGCAGGCTGGCGGAAAACCGCGTGCAACATCTGCTACGTCAATTGCGGGGTGGAGGTCATGGTCGAAGGCGACCGGATCACCAAGGTGCGCGGCGACCGCGACAATCCCAAGTCCGAGGGTTATCTCTGCAACAAGGCTGCGCGGATTCCCTTCTATGCCCATCACCGTGACCGCCTGACCTCGCCGCTGCGCCGCCGCCCCGATGGCGGTTTTGACGAGATCGACTGGGACACCGCGATCTCCGAAATCGCGGCGCGCCTGCGCGACCTGGTCGAGCGCCATGGCGGCAAAGCCATCGCGCTCTATGGCGGCGGCGGCCAGGGCAACCATGCCGGCGGCGCCTACGCGACCGGTTTTTTGCGCGCGCTCGGCTCGCGCCACGTCTTCAACGCGCTGTCGCAGGAGAAAACCGGCGACTTCTGGGTCAATGGCCACATGTTCGGCAGCCAGACCTGCCACACCGCCGAGGATGTGCATCACTGCGACCTCTTGTTCGTGATCGGCGCCAATCCCTGGATCGCGCATGGTTTCCCCAATGCGCGCGATCATTTGAACCAGATCCGCAAGGACCCCAGCCGCAAGCTGATCGTGATCGATCCGCGCCGTACCGAAACCGCCGAGATGGCCGACCTGCATCTTGCGGTGCGTCCGGGCGCCGACGCCTTCCTGCTCGGCGCGATCCTGGCCACGCTGGTGCGGCGCGACGCGCTCGACCATGACTTCCTCGCGCGGCATACGACCGGCTTTTCCGAGGTGAAGGACGCCCTGCTCCGCATTCCCGTCGAGCAATGGGCTGATGCCGCCGACATCAGGCTCGAAGAGATCGAGCGCTGCACCGACATGATCCAGGCTGCGAAAGCGATGACGGTGCGGGTCGAGCTCGGCATCCAGCAGGGCGTCAACTCGACGCTCAATTCATATCTGGAAAAGCTCCTGATCATGCTGACCGGCAGTTTTGGCAGGACCGGCACCAACCAGCTGCACAGCTGGCTGCAGCCGCTCTGGGGCAACTCGCCGAACCAGAAATTTGCCGCCACCGACACCGAGGTGATCGCGGGGCTGTTGCCGCCGAACGTCTTTCCGCAAGCCGTCCTGGCCGATCATCCCGATCGCCTGCGCGGTGTGTGGATCGACAGCTCGAATCCCGCCAACACCGCCGCGAACACCGCGGAGGTGGAGAAGGCGCTGGCCGCGCTCGATCTCTGCGTCGTGGTCGACGTCGCGCTCACCGAGACGGCGCGGCTGGCGCACTATGTGCTGCCGGCCTCCTCGCAATATGAGAAGACCGAGTTCACGCTGTTCAATTTCGAATTCCCCAGAAACTTCTTCCATGTCCGCGCCGGCGTGGTGGCGCCGCTTGCGGGCACCCTGCCCGAGCCGGAAATCTACACCCGGCTGGCGCGTGCCATGGGGCTATTGCCCGGTGACAACGCGCTGGCGCCGCTGCGCGAAGCGGCCTTCCATTCGCGCGCGGCGTTCGCGCTGGCGCTTCGACCGTTCATGGGCGCAAACCCGCAGGCCGCCGCGCTCGGCGCGCTGGTGCTGTACCATACGCTCGGCGCAACGCTGCCGGACGGGACTGCGGCTGCAGCACCACTCTGGCAGGCGGCGCAGGCCTGCGCAAGGCGCTCGCCCGAGGCGGTCAGGCGCGCGCTCGGCGAACGCGGCAAGGTGGCCGACAATCAGCTCGGCGATGCCCTGTTCGATGCAGTGGTGGGCAGCCGCAGCGGCGTCGCCATCACCGAACACAGTTATGATGAGGTGTGGTCGCTGATCGGCCATCCCGACCGCAAGGTGCACCTTGCCATCGCCCCGCTCTTGGAATGGCTCGGCCGGCTCGATCCCGCGCACGCCGAGGCGTCGAAGGACTATCCCTTCGTGCTCGCCGCCGGCCAGCGGCGCATGTTCAACGCCAACCAGATTTTCCGCGATCCCGCCTGGCGCCGCGACGATCCGGATGGCGCGCTGCTGATCAACCAGAAAGACCTGGAACAGCTCGGCGCGGCCGACGGCGAGTGGATCGCCGTGCAGTCGCCCGCGGGGCGGGTGGTGGTGCGATGCAAGGCCGACGACAGTCTGCGCCAGGGCCAGCTCGCGCTGCCGCATGGCTATGGCCAATCCTACCCGACCCGCGACGGAGAACGCCTGAATAATGGTCCCCGGATCAACGCGCTGACCGACAGCGGCAATTGCGATCCGATCGCAGCGACGCCGTACCACAAGCACGTGGCGGTGCGGCTGGAGAAGCTTGCGGCCGCGGAAGCCGCCGCATTCGAGGAGCGCTCGCGGCGTATCCATTCCGCCTGAGGCGGGCGGCCCTAAGCACTCACGCGTGCACGTTCGGCTGCCCGCTCAGTTTCTTCGCCAGGATCCGCAAATCTTCGACGCGGCCGCTGCCGATCAGCCGTGCGAATTCTTCCGGATCGACCAAGGGTGGAGGAAAACTGGAGGGCTTGCCCTTTGCCCGGCGCCGCCAGAGCAGCGACAAGAGACGCTTCAGCATCTTCATGTTCTTGAGCCTCGGTGATGAGAGCCTGTGATCAAGTCGCGGGCCTCAGTATTGGTTCCCACGGTCTGCTTTGCAGCTTGAATTTTCTGTTTTCCAGAGACAGGCTGGCGCTTGCACTGCACAAAGCGCCGAAAGCACCGCGCTCGACCGCGCCATGGAGACGAAGATCAACAAGGCGATCGAGGCAGGATTGTCGCGCCGCTTCCTGCCGAACGAGATCTTTGCCGTGGCCGAAATCCCGCGCACGCGGTCCGGCAAGAAGCAGGAATTGCCGATCAAGCGGCTGTTGCTCGGCCACCCATCGAGAAGGTCATCAACAGGGATGCGATGGCCACTCCCGGATGCCCGGAATGGTATGTGGAATTCGCGAGGAGCTACGCCCGCCGCAATGTCGGCGCGGCGTGATCAAAGCACGACGACTTTCGATCCCAGCGAAACCCGATTGTACAGATCGATGATGTCCTGGTTCATCATCCGGATGCATCCTGAGGACACGGCGTGCCCGATGGATTGAGGCTCGGTCGTGCCGTGAATCCGGTAACGTGTGTCGTTTCCGCCCTTGAACAGATAGAGCGCTCGTGCGCCGAGCGGATTGCCCTCGCCGCCCTCCATCCCGCCGGCCCATTTCGCGTAGCGCTCGGGCTCGCGCGCGATCATGGCCGGCGTCGGTGTCCAATGTGGCCACAGCTTCTTGACCTCGATGTTCGCGGTGCCGGTAAATTCCAGCCCGGCTCGGCCGACTCCCACGCCATAGCGAATGGCCCTGCCGCCTTTTTCCACCAGGTAAAGAAAGCGATTATGGGGGTCGACTACGATGGTCCCGGGGAACTCCGAAGTCTTGTAGTCGACCTCCTGGCGCAGATAGTTGGGATCCATCGTGGAGACATCGACCGCATCGACCTTGAACCGTTCTGAATTGATTGCGGCATAGCTCGCGGCAAAAGCGGGTGGAGATGAAGCGGCCAGTTGCGATCCGTCGACAGTCACGCAACCTGCGAGGGTCAAAGGGAGAGCTAGCGCGAAGAACATGATTTTTCCGGCGTTCCTGAGTTTGGGTATCATCGACTTTTTCTTGCGAGAGCCGCGGATTACTTGCGTTGCCTGGCGCGGGCGTCCGCGACCACATGCTGAAAGCCCTCGTAGGTCAGGGCTTCGTTGACCTTGTAGGGGCCGACGAGAAAGCCGGCGTTCCCTGGAGGCCGATGGCCTCGGCGATTGTCAGATTGCGCTTGATCAGACCCAGAATTGCATCGGCGTTCGTCTTCAGGTCGGCATCGAGCCGCCCAAGGTCGACGCCTGATCCACGCACCGCGTCGATCATCTGCTCCTTCGAGATACCGTATCCCGGGATGTTCATCAGGGCATGGTGCGCCGGGAGGTATTTGCCCTGGTAGTTGGCACCGAGCGCCAGTTGCGCCCCGACGATGGATGTCTCGGCCAGGATCGGCCAATCCCTGTAGATGAGCTTGATCTTGCCATCCGCCTTGACCAGCCGTTCCAGATTCACCGCCGCACGCTTGCAAAAGGGACAATTGTAATCGAAGAAATCCACGATCGTGAGATCGCCTTCGGGATTGCCGCCGATCGGCGTTTCCGGATCGGCGAGAATCATGTCGCGCGTGACTTCGTTCTCGGCCGAACGCGCGAAGGTCTTGGTGAGAAGCAGCATGGCCGCGCCGCCGGCCAGACGCAGGAAGGTCGAGCGCGAGAGAGAATCGTTCATGGGTTGCTCCGCGGAAAGTTGGGGGTTAGCCGCGTTCGGCCGCGGCAATCTTGGCCAGGAAGTCGTCCACGACCGTCGCGCCGACGGTCCGCGCACCCTCAACTTCCTTACCCACGGGGTTGAGGAAGATGAGCGTCGGAGGCCCGACCACCGCAAAGCGCTCCATGATTCTCCTGCTTTGCGCGTCGTAGCGGGTCACGTCGGCGCGGATCAGCCGCAGGCCATCCAACTGACGGCGCACATTCTCGTCCGCGAGAACGGTGCGCTCCATCAATCGGCACTCGGTGCACCAGTCGGCGGAGAAATCGATGAGAAGGCGGCGTCCCTCCTCGCGACCGTTGGCTATGGCCGCGTCGAGATCGGCTTCATTGGTCACGATCTGGAAGCCATCCCCGCCCTCGCGCCAGGCCTCGGTGGAAGGAGCGATACCCGCCCAGGCGAGCGGCCGCAGCGGCTCGTACCATCCGCCGATCGCGCCGAACGCAAGCAGCAGGCCGTAAACCACAAGAGCGAATGCGGTTGCCGAAAGTCCCCCGCGCCACGAGCGCCACACCGGACGCGATCGGTTCACGCCGGTCAGCGCGATCCAGATGCCGGTGCCCGAGGCCAGCACGCCCCAGCCCGCCGCGATCAAGGGCAACGGCAGGATTCGCGACATCATCCAGAGCGCGACGCCGATCAGAACGATGCCGAACGCCTGTTTGATCCGCACCAGCCAGGGACCGGACTTCGGCAGCACGGTTGCCCCGAACGTTCCGAGCAGCAGCAGCGGCAGTCCCATCCCGAGGCCGAGCGAAAACAAGGCGGACGAGCCGCGCAGCGTGTTACCGGTCTGGGCGACATAGACCAGCGCCGCCGCCAAAGGCGGCGTCACGCACGGCCCGACGATGAGCGCCGAGGTGAAGCCGAGCAGCGCGGCGCCGCCGATCGATCCTCCTCGCCGTGCGTCAGGGACGAGCCTCGCATTGAGGAATTGCGGAAGCTGCAACTCGTAGAGTCCGAACATCGACAGAGCGAGCGCGAGGAAGAGGACGCTCATGAGTCCGACCGCCACGGGCGTTTGCAGGGTCGCCTGAAGATTTCCGCCGAACCAGGCCGCGAAAATCCCGAGCACGCCGTAGGCGCTCGCCATCGCGAGCACATAGGAGCCGGACAGGCTAAATCCCCGCGCGGTTGACAGCCTGCCTGCCGATTGCGTCAGCATGCCCGACAGAATCGGCAGCATCGGAAACGTGCAGGGCGTGAATGCGAGCAGCAGTCCGAAACCGAAGAAAGTCAGCAACGTGGAGCCAAGGCTGCCTTCGAGCGCGGGTGCATCGCCGCTGCCCGCCGAGCCATCGCTGGCGACAGCGGGGTCCGAGGACTCGGAGACCATCGCAGCCGAGGACGAACCTTGCGGACGGACCCTATCGGTCGCGTCGCTCACCAGGAGCGTGGCGAGGTCGATCGCCTTGGTGACGGGCGGATAGCAGATCGTGTTCTCGCCGCAGCCTTGATAGGTGACCAGCAACTCACCTCTCTCGGGGACGGAGTCGATATAGGCCGTAGCCTCATGATGATAGATTTCGGTCAGCCCGAAGGTCGGATCGTCCTTCGTCTCGCCTGGTGCGGTCGTCATCTTCAGCGGTTTGCCGCCGAGCGTCGCGGCCAGCCTGTCGCGATAGAGATAGTAGCCGGGCTCGATCGACCAGCTGAGCTCGAGCCCGTCGTCCTCGCCCAGCGCGACGCTGAATCTGAACACCTGGTCGGGGGGCTTCGGTCCCGCGGCGGAGGCTGGAACCAGCCAGAAAGCCAGCAGAAACAGTGTAACAAACCGGATTGCGTGCACGTATGCCATGGGGAGCCTCGGGTGTTGAGGGCGCCCGTGTGCGGGCGGCACCTTAAGCCAGCCTTAAGCCTCGGATGCGACGCGGCTCGAAATGAGAGGTTCTCCGCGCATGCGCATCCTTGTCGTCGAAGATGATCCGGTTCTGTCGGATGGACTGAGGGCCGGCCTTGGCATGTTTGGGGCCGCCCTCGACATCGTCGCGAATTGCGCCGACGGTCGCGCGGCGCTTGCCACCTGCGAGTTCGACGCGCTCGTCCTCGATCTGATGCTTCCGGACGGCTCCGGCCTTGATCTGCTCGCGCAAATGCGGGCCGGCGGCGACCGCACACCGGTCCTGCTGCTCTCGGCGCTCGACGAGATCACCGATCGCGTCAAGGGCCTGGATGCCGGCGCTGACGACTATCTGGGAAAGCCGTTCGACCTCGATGAACTCGGCGCGCGCCTGAGGGCGATCAGCCGGCGGCAGGGCGGGCGCGCATCACCTGTGCTGTCCTGCAACGGCATCGTTCTCGATCCCGCCAGTATGTCGGTCATCGCCAATGGCCAGCCTATCGGCCTGTCGCGCCGCGAATTCGCGGTGCTCGAGGCCCTGATGGACCGTCCCGGACTGCTGCGCTCAAAGAGCATGCTCGAGGAACGGCTCTACGGGTGGCAGGAGGAAGTGGAAAGCAACACGGTGGAAGTTCACGTCCACAAGCTGCGTGTAAAGCTAGGCCGCCATGCCATCGAAACCGTACGCGGGCTCGGCTATCGAATGAGGGTCGGCGCACCATGACGTCGGCATCGCTGCGGACAAGGCTGTTCATCATCCTGGTGGCTGCAACCGGCATGATCTGGCTGTTTGCCATCGGCTGGATCTATGTCGGCACCCGGCAGGAAGTGGAAAGCGTGCTCGATTCGCGCCTGCAGGAAGCCGCGCGGATGGTTTCCTCACTTGTCACCGCCAAGAGCCTTGCAACGCCGGCGCCCGAGGCAGGCATCGACGGCGCTGCCGAAACCCTGATCTACGAGCGCCAATTATCCTGCCAGATCTGGTCGCTGGACGGAAGACTTGTCGCGCGCTCTCGCGGCGCGCCAAGTTTATATCTCAGCGACGCGCAATCCGGGTTTTCGGATCGCCGGATCGACGGGGAAAGCTGGCGGGTATTTACCCTGGAAGACGCCGCCAAGGGATTTCGCGTGCTGGTCGGCGACCGTCTCGGAATTCGGGAGCATCTCGTCGCCGACATCATCAAGGGATTGCTCGCGCCGACGCTTCTGATCGTGCCGCTGATCGGCTTCCTGATCTGGTCCAGCCTCAATCGCGGTTTGCTGCCCTTGCGCAGCCTTGCGCTCGAATTGCAGAATCGCCAGGCCGACGACATGAGGCCGGTGGAAACAGGCCGCGTCCCGGCTGAAATCCTGCCGATCATGGCTGCCCTCAACGCGCTGTTCTCGAAGGTCGAGCGCGCGCGGGCGCACGAACGCGAGATTACGGCTTTCGCGGCCCACGAGCTTCGCACACCGCTTGCGGGGCTGAGAACGCAGACGCAGGTGGCGATAGGGGCGACCGAACCGGCCACGCGGACCGCAGCATTGCGGCAGATCCTGGTCGCGGTCGACCGCACCACGCGCCTTGTTCGACAGTTGCTGGCGATTGCAAGTCTCGACGCACTTCAGGATCCCCGGTGCGATGCACGCCTCGATGTGGGCGCGATGATCGACGAGATCATCGAGACGCAGCCCGTTCGCGAAGGCCTGCGGGTGGAAGTGGATTCGAACTGCACCATGGTCACGGCGAATGCCGAGCTGTTGATGCTCGCGCTGCGAAACCTCCATGAAAACGCCATCCAGCACACGGCCTCACCGGGACTGGTGCGATGGAGCGTCGCGCGTCGAGCGGAGCAGGTCGTTGTCGCGGTCGAGGACGAAGGCCCCGGCATTCCCCCGGACGAACTGCCGCTCGTCGCCCGCCGCTTCTTCCGTGGCCGTCACAAGAGCCCGTCCGGAAGCGGCCTCGGGCTCGCCATCGTTGAACTAGCGTTGCGCGCCAATCATGCGCATCTCCAGCTGGTGAACCGGACGGATCGCACCGGCCTGCGCGCCGAAGTGGTTCTGTCCGCACAGACCGGTGTCGGTGTTGCACATGCTCAGATCAAGTCGCCGGAGCGCGATCCGGGATCCCGTCTCGCGACAGCTTCCACCTGACAACAGGACGTCATCACGGCGGCTCATATGCGATGAATACCGACCAGCTCATCATGGCAATGGCGGCCGACGCCGCTCCGACCCGGCCATTTAGCCGCGCGTTCGGCTATGCCACGATATTGGGTGTTGCAGGCGCCGGCATGATCTTCTTCGCCGCGATCGGCCCGCGGCCGGACCTCATGGAGGCCCTGCACACCTGGCGATTTCCGCTCAAGTTCGTCATCACCATGCCGCTCGCGATCATCGCTGTCATCACGATCCGGCAAATGGCCAGGCCCGGCATGTGGCACAAATATAATCCCTGGCGTCTGTTCTGCCCGCTCTGTCTGCTGCTGATCGCAGCCCTGTTCGAACTGTTCGTCTTGCCGAGGTCGCTATGGATGGTGCGGTTGATCGGCTCGAACTCGGCAAACTGCATGACCCTCATTCCGCTTCTGGCGATCGTCCCCCTCGCCTGCTTCCTCGTCGCTCTCAGAAACGGCGCGCCCTCTGACCCGGAAAGGACGGGCGCCGCCGCCGGCCTCGCCGCAGCCGCCATCGCGGCATCGTTCTATGCGCTCAACTGCTTCGATGACAGTCCGCTCTTCGTCATCACCTGGTACCCGCTCGCCACGTCAATCGTCGTTGCCGCTGGATACCTGGCCGGCCGCAGCATCCTGAAATGGTGAGTGCCGGCGCTTAAGGCAGGCTTAAGCTTCGAGCGCGATCCCTCCTGCTCCAATCGTTCAAGATCAGGATGGATCCCATGACCACTTTGTTGCCGACGTCCCAGGTTGAAAATCTCGAGAACTGGGCCGGTAAAACCGCAAGAGCCGTTTCTGCATGGAGCGCCTTGCCGCTCCGTCTCATCGTCGGATATGGCTTCACGATCCACGGCTATGCCAAGCTGAGCCGCGGCCCCGAGACCTTCGCGGT
This sequence comes from uncultured Alphaproteobacteria bacterium, assembly GCA_963847045.1. Classification (GTDB taxonomy): domain Bacteria; phylum Pseudomonadota; class Alphaproteobacteria; order Rhizobiales; family Xanthobacteraceae; genus Bradyrhizobium. Next base: position 361,847 of record CAWJYQ010000014.1, read on the forward strand.
CGTCCTTCATACCCTCGGCGTACCGATGCCGCTGTTTTTTTCCTGGGTCACGACGATAACGGAACTTGTCGGCGGTCTTCTCATCCTGGCGGGAGCATATGTCGCGATCGCGAGCCTTCCGCTCGCGATCGTGCTTCTGACCGCACTCTTCACGGTTCATCTGCCCTACGGCTTCTTCTCCGTGAAGCTCGTGGAAGTTACCGAAAGCGGGGTGAAGTTCGGGCCCGTGGGCTACGAGCATATTCTCCTCTATCTCGCGGGATTGATGAGCATCGCCATGGGCGGCGCCGGCCCGCTCTCGATCGACCACTGGAGACGCAGCTGGTGACGGCTGCGGCGTCAGCGCCTTGCGCGAGGCAGGATCACTTCCGCAAGCTCGCCCAGACGCCGCCGAGAATCAGCAAGCCGCCGAAGAAGTGGATCAACGTCGGCGGCTCGCCCAGGATCAGGAACGACAGCAACGCGCTGGCGATCGGGCCGACATAGAGCACGAGCGAGGTCCGCACCGAGCCGAACCGGCCGCCGAGCCAGGCGAAGCCGGCGTAGGCGATGAGGCCGGGCACGAGGCCGGCGAACACATAAGACTCCACCGCCTTCACGCTGAAGGCCTGCGCCGGCGTCATCCACATTTCCCGGATCGCGAGCGGCAGAGAGAACAGCGCGCCGGCTGCCGCGAACAGGCTGATGCGGGCGAGCAGCGAGGCACCGCTTGCCACCCGCGATTGCAGCAGCGTGTAGCCGGACCAGCCAAGCATCGCGAGCACGACCAGCAAATCGCCTTCGGCCGCGCTCGATTGCGTGAGCCGCCCAAGATGGCCGCCGGAGATGATCAGGAGCGCGCCCGCCAGCGCGAGCGCCGTACCGAGCCATTGCAAGGGACCCACCCGCTCCGTGCCGAGAAGGCCTGAGATCAGCAGCACCACGATCGGTGACAGCGCCATGATCAGCGCGATGTGGATCGCGGTCGTCGTGATGCCCGCGACATAGACCGGGCCGCCGCAGAGGAACATGCCGAGGAAGCCCGCGGCGAGGATCGGCCAGATGTTCTTCTTGAGCGCAATCCTGCCGGTGCGAATCTCGGCCAGCGCAAACGGCGCGAGACCGGCCGCGATGATCGACCAGCGGAAGAAAGCGAGCGCGAACGGCGGGACCGAGCCGGCGAGCCCGCGCGCCAGGATCATGTTGGAGGCCTGTGCGGTCGCGACCAAAATAAAGCCGACCAGGGCGATCGTGTTCTGCCAGCCCTGTGCGGTCTGCGTCGAGCCGGCTTGTTGATTTCCTGCATTCATCAGACTGTACCGCAGCGACCCTATGCTTGATGCAGCTTCATCATTTTTCCCGGAGATGGAATATGGCCTCATCAGACACGGTATCCGCCGTCCTGGATTTCCTCGCCTCTTATCGCACGGCTTTCGAGGGCTACGATACCGCGGCGATCGTCGACCACTACGCCTTTCCCTGCGCCATCATCGGCGATTCCGAGAATATCGCGCCGGTCGTGTTCAAGGGGACGGAGCAATGCAGCGCGGGTGTCGATTATGTGCTGTCGCTACACCGGGAGATTGGAGTGACGCAAGGCAAGCCGCTGTTGCTCGAGATCACGGAGCTCTCGCCGCGGCTGGCGGGCATGAACATCCGCTACCAGATGCAGGACAAAACGGGAAAGCCGCTCTACGACTTCCAGGGCTTCTATTCGCTCGCCCGGACCGATGCCGGCTACCGCATCGCCTCGATCTGCCACAACCAGATCCCGCGGCTGCTCGCCTGCGCGGGCCGGCCCTTGCTCCCGGTTTCCTGAAGTTCAGCGCGTCGATTCGATCCCGGCCAACTGCAGGCGAGGCGCATGCGTCCACGTCACCGATGCGGCGAAGACGGCAACGAGCGCGCACAGGACGAAGAGCTTCATCCGTACCGTCCGGCGATCGGTGATCGGCAGGAACAGGAAAAACAGGATCGCCGGGATCAACAGCGCGTCGAGCAGAAGCATGAATCTTTCCTCCGTTGTGGAGAAAAGATGCCACGCCAAGCGTCCGGCCAATGTGGGCGAAGTCACATTTCCGGGTGAGCCTTAGCGCATGATCCGGAAAAGTGTGTAGCGGTTTTCCCTCGCGACAAACGCGTAGCGTTCACTGCCAGCCGGGAACCCCACGCATGTCGGGCAGATGATGGGCGATGCCCTTGTGGCAATCGATGCAGGTCTTCTCGCCGGTGAAGAGGAAGCGCTCGTGCGCCACGGCTGCGCGCGGCGACTGCTTGGTGATGTCCATCGACTGCGCCGAGTGGCAATTGCGGCATTCCAGGGAATCGTTTGCCTTGAACCGCGCCCATTCATGCAGCGCGAGTTCGAGCCGCTTGTCGAGGAATTTCTCGCGGGTGTCGATATAGCCGAAAAGTTTACCCCAGACCTCCTGGGACGCCTGCATCTTGCGCGCGATCTTGTCGGTCCAGTTGTGCGGCACATGGCAATCCGGGCAGCTCGCGCGCACCCCGGAGCGGTTCGAGAAATGGATGGTCGATTTCAGCTCGGCGAAGACATTGTCGCGCATCTCGTGACAGCTGGTGCAGAATTTCTCGGTGTTGGTCACCTCCAGCGCGGTGTTGAAGCCGCCCCAGAAGATGATGCCGGCGGCGAAGCCGGCGAGCACCAGCACGCCCAGGCTGAATACGCTGCTCGGCCGGATCAGCACGTCGAACAGCTCAAGCAGGAAATTCCAGGCCCGCTTCAGGAAACCCGGTCGCGGGGCCTTGGAATCGACCCCGCTCATCGCTTGCCACCCGGCGCCGCGCGGCTCAGCATCGTGTCGATGTCGACGAAGTCGTTGCTGATAGGGGGGTTGGTGACATTCTGCGGCACGTGGCATTCGGTGCAGAAGAAGCGCCGCGGCGACACCGAGGCGAGGAACTGACCGTCGCGGTCCATGAAGTGGGTGATCGAGACCATCGGCGCCTGCGATTCCGCGGTGCGCGCCCGCGCATGGCAGGACAGGCATTTGTTGCTCTGCAGGTCGATCTGGTAGCCGTCGATCGAATGCGGGATCACCGGCGGCTGCTCCGGATAGTTGCGCATCTCGCGTTCCGCGGTGTTGCGCATCGGCGTCATCGGCGCCGCCGGGCCCTCGTCGTTGAGCGGGGTCGCCCCGCGCAGGCCGGAATTCAGTGTTTGCGCCGCCAGCGTGCCGGTACCGGCCGCGACCGCGGCCGCGAGCAGAACGATTGCCAGTTTCCTGATCATGACTGCTGCACCTTCTCGATGCGCACCGCGCATTTCTTGAAATCGGCCTGCAGCGAGATCGGGTCGGTCGCGTCCAGCGTCACCTTGTTGATCAGCTTGGATTCATCGAACCAGGGCACGAAGACGAGGCCGCGCGGCGGCCGGTCGCGTCCGCGCGTCTCGACCCGGGCACGAATGAAGCCCCGGCGCGAGATGACTTTCACCTCGTCGCCGCGGCGCAGTTTCGCGTCCTGCGCGTCGTCGGGATGCATGAAGCAGACCGCCTCGGGGAAGGCCCGGTAGAGTTCGGGCACGCGGCGCGTCATGGTGCCGGAGTGCCAGTGCTCCAGCACGCGCCCGGTCGACAGCCAGAGCGGATATTCGCCGTCGGGCGATTCCGCCGCCGGCTCGTAGGGCAGAGCGAAGATGCGCGCCTTGCCGTCGCCATAGCCATAGAACTGCACGCCGGTTCCCTGCCTGACGTAGGGATCGGAGCCTTCGCGGAAGCGCCAGCGCGTCTCCTGGCCGTTGACGACCGGCCAGCGCAGTCCGCGCTCCCGGTGATAGGTGTCGAACGGCGCGAGGTCGTGGCCATGTCCCCGGCCGAAAGCGGCATACTCTTCGAACAGGCCCTTGTGCACGTAGAAGCCGAACGCCTTCGACTCGTCATTGGCATAGCCAGGCTCGATGTCCGACAGCGGGAATTTGTCGACCTGGCCATTCTTGTAGAGGACATCGAAGAGTGTCTTGCCGCGATATTCCGGCTTCTTCGCGAGCAGCTCCTCGGTCCAGACTTCTTCCATCTTGAAACGCTTGGAGAACTCCATGAGCTGCCACAGATCGGAGCGGGACTCGCCGGGCGCGCTGACGAGCTGATGCCAGAACTGGGTGCGCCGCTCGGCGTTGCCATAGGCGCCCTCCTTCTCCACCCACATCGCGGTCGGCAGGATGAGATCGGCGGCGAGCGCGGTCACCGACGGATAGGCGTCGGAGACGACGATGAAATTGTCGGGATTGCGGAAGCCGGGATAGGTCTCCTCGTTGGCATTGGGGCCGGCCTGCAGATTGTTGTTGACCTGCACCCAATAGGCGTTGAGCAGCCCGTCCTTCAGCATCCGGCTCTGCAGCACGGCGTGATAGCCGGGCTTGTCGGGAATGGTGCCTTCGGGAAGCAGCCAGATATGCTCCGCCTTGTCGCGGTGCTCCTTGTTGGTCACCACCATGTCGGCGGGCAGGCGATGGGAGAAAGTACCGACCTCGCGCGCGGTACCGCAGGCCGACGGCTGGCCGGTCAGCGAGAACGGGCTGTTGCCGGGTTCCGAAATCTTTCCGGTCAGGAGATGAAGGTTGTAGACGAGGTTGTTGCACCAGACGCCGCGGGTGTGCTGGTTGAATCCCATGGTCCAGAAGCTGACGACCTTGGTCTTGGGATCGGCATAGATCTCGGCCAGCGCCTCCAGCCGGTTGAGCGGCACGCCCGACATCTCGGCCGCCTTTTCCAGCGTGTAGTCGGAGACGAATTTCGCATATTCGTCGAAGCTCATATCCGTCGAATCGTTGGCCTTGGCCGCGCCGGTGGCCTTCTTCTGCAGCGGATGTTCGGGCCGCAGCCCGTAGCCGATGTCGGTCTGGCCGCGCTTGAACACGGTATGCGCCGCGACGAAGTCCTTGTTGACGCGGCCGGTCCTGATGATGTGATTGGCGATGGCGTTGAGCAGATAGAGGTCGGTCTGCGGCTTGAACACCATGCCGATGTCGGCGAGATCGAACGAACGGTGCTCGAAGGTCGACAGCACGGCGACGCGCACATGCGGCGCGGACAGGCGGCGGTCGGTCACCCGCGTCCACAGGATCGGGTGCATCTCGGCCATGTTGGAGCCCCACAGCACGAAGGCGTCGGTGGCCTCGATGTCGTCGTAGCAGCCGGGTGGCTCGTCGATGCCGAAGGTGCGCATCATGCCGGCGACCGCGGACGCCATGCAGTGGCGCGCATTGGGGTCGATGTTGTTGGAACGGAAGCCCGCCTTGAACAGTTTCGAGGCGGCGTAACCCTCCCAGATCGTCCATTGCCCGGAGCCGAACATGCCGACGCCGCTCGGCCCGCGCTTCTTCAGCGCCGCCTTGAACTTCTCCGCCATGATGTCGAGGGCTTCGTCCCACGATACGGGCGTGAACTCGCCGTTCTTGTCGTACTTGCCGCTGGTCTTGCGCAGCATCGGCTGGGTGAGACGGTCATGGCCGTACATGATCTTGGAAAGGAAATAGCCCTTCACGCAGTTGAGGCCGCGATTGACCTCGGACTTGATGTCGCCGTGGGTGGCGACCACGCGGTTGTCCTTGGTCGCGACCATGACACTGCAGCCGGTGCCGCAGAAGCGGCAGGCCGCCTTGTCCCATTTCAATTCACTGACGTCGCGCTCGGCGACGAGATTGGCCGCGAGCGCCGGCACCGGCATTCCGCCGGCCGCGGCCGCGATCGCGGCGGCCTCGAGTTTGAGCATCTGGCGGCGATCAAGCTTGGGTGCGGTCATCTTCATTCTCCCGGCAGCGGCGCTTGGCCGGCGTCGATGGCGTGGAAGACAAGGGAAGCGGAATGGACGTGCGGCAGCAGCGCGATGGCATGAAGCGTCGATCCGAGCGAGCCGGCGTCGAGCGCCTCGACCACCACGACAAGCTTGCCGCGCGGATCGCGGCCATGGATCTCGCAGCCGGACAGCGCAACGATCGCGGCCTCGACCTCATCGAGCTGCTCGGGGCGCGCCTGCACCAGGATGCTGGCGATTTCGGCGCTGGGCGGCGCGACGACACGATCGGCCGTCAGCGCATGGCCGGTGATCAGCGCGCGGCGATTGATCGCAGTCTTGAGCACGATGCTTCTCCGTGCTCAATGCGCGGCGGGCGGCCCGGGAGGACCGGCCACCATGTGATAGATCCAAACCGCAAAGCCGTAGCTGCCGACCACGCCGACGGCGAGGACCGGCATCACCACGGCGGTGAGGAACAGGAAGGCGAAGATCTCCATGCGCTTGCGGCGCGGCCGTCCAATGTCGTCGCTTCCGACGGACATAGTGCTTCTCTTCTCAATGTCTGAAAGTTGGGCCGCATCAGGGCCGCTGCCTCACTACAAGCTAGTTGGCGAGGAGCGGCCGACGTTGATCTGGATCAAAGAAGCCGTTCAGAACAGTTTTGCCTGACGGCGGCTCGCAATCCCGATCCATGTCGAGAGCGTCGCAAAGGCAGTCAGCACCATAACACCGCCGACGCCAACGGCGATCTGCGCGGCGAGGCCGCCGGAAAGGTGGACCAGCAGCATATGGGCTGCGAGCGACAGCAGCACGCCGAGACAATAGATTTCGAGCGAGTTTTCGCCGCACCTGATGGCGCCGAGCAGCACCGGCGACGCCAGTCCTCGCCAGTCCGACGGCACGAACCTTGCCACCAGGATGGCGATGGCCAGGAAATGCAGCAGCCGCAGCGGATCAAGGGCGATCTTGTCAATCGGGTAGATCGCCTTGGCAAGGAATGGAGGGACGAGAGCTTCCAGCGGCTTGATGTCCCAGCTCAAGGCGACAACGAAGGCGAACAACAGGTAGATCGCGGCGAGGCCGACAAAAGGCCGTGACGTCACCAGCCACCGGTATCTCTTCCGCCCGACCACCACCCACCACGCTCCCAGCACGACCAGAAACTGCCAGGCGAATGGATTGAAGTACCATTCGTTGATCGGCCAACCCTGCAGATTCCAGCCATAGGCCTGGACCAGCCCATAGAGCAAGGCGGACGCGGCGATCGCGGCATTGGGAGCTTTCAAGAGCACCCAGAGCAGCGGCGCAAACAAGAGGTGAAACAGCACGAAGGTCGGCAGGACATCGCTATTAACGGGGCGATATTGCAGCACCACCGCATGCGCCAGCGCTGCGCCTGGCTGCTCCAGCAGGACCCGCGTGTTGGTTACATCGGCCCAGGGATTTTCGCCGGCCCAATAAACCATCACGACCAGGCCGATGATCAGGGTGAGGAAGGCCATATGAATCTCCCAACCCCGGCGCAGCGTGTGGCTGATCACGGGCCACCAGCCATCGCAGCGCTGCACGACACCGTATGCCAGCGCGCAGGTCACGCCGGAGACGAACATGAAGACTTCGGTGGTGTCGCTGAAGCCGTAATGGCGCAGCGTCAGCCAGCTGCAGACATTGTCCGGGACGTGATCGAGAAAGATGAACCAGAGCGCGATGCCCCGGCATGCATCGAGGCGAAGATCACGATCGTTCGTCTCGCAATCGTTCATCGCGCCAGCCTCGGGCGTCACGACATCCTGCTGGCTTATCGACGGTACGGCCGGATTCACTTGCCCTTGGCCGCCTAGGCGGCGTCCTTCTCGTGTCGCACGCGGGCAAACAGCCTGACTTCGATGTCGGCCAGCGCGCGTGCGGTTTCCATCGCAAAAGTTGCGTTCCTCGCGCCTCGCTCGGTCGCACCCTTCATCCATTCCTTCAGGGCGCCGACTTTCTCGGCCGCGGTCGTATTGTCACTGAATTTTCGCAGGAACTCCAGCGCCTCGGTCAACTCCACCTGGATCTGGTCCAGGCAATGATGGCTGGCCTCGATCAGTTTCTCGGAGACCTCCGATTGGATCTCGATGGCGCGTTTGCCGAAAGCGGGCAGCGCAGTGCCGACCGGGACGATGTTGACTTTCTCTTCCTGTGACATTGTGAGCGTCCTCTCCAGGTATGTTGGAAATTTTCGCACTAACGGCGCTTAGTCTCCTTGATTTGAGTCAACCGTGGAGTGTGGGGATGTCAATGCCTACACGGGGAAGCTGCAGCAGCATCGAGCGGACCTGATTGATCGGCACCGCGAAGCCGAATCCACGTTCTGCGCCCGTCCGGTCCGATCGGGCGGTGTTGATGCCGATCAGTTCCCCGCGAAGATTGACGAGCGGCCCGCCCGAATTGCCGGGTCTCAGCGCAGCGTCGATCTCGATGAGGTCGTCCTGATGTATTTCGGCGAAGGGACGGTGCATCGCACTGACGACGCCGAACGAGACGCTCTGCCCGATCCCCAGCGCATTTCCAAGCGCGAGCACGAAATCCCAGGGCTGCACGTCTTCGGCGTCGTCGAGGGTGGCGAGGGCAAGCCCGGTCACGCCGATCCCGAGCAGGGCAAGATCGCTCTCCTTGTTCGCCAGCGCCAGCCATGAATGGGCCCAATCAGCCGGCGCGCCGGGCAAGCGTTTCGTGGGCTTCCGCCAGATCGAACGACACGATGGCAAGGCCGGCCTCGCGGAGATCGGGGCCGATCTTGAAGCCGAGATCGCGGCACATGGCGAGCATCGTCACGTTTTCCTGCAGCACTTCGCCGAACAGCGACTTAAGGCCCTCGGCGCGTGCATAATCGATCAGAAGCTGCATCAGCGCCCAGCCCAGCCCCCTGCCCTTGAGGTCGGAGCGAAGCAGGATGGCATATTCCGCCTTCTCATAATGCGAATCCGAGTGCAGCCGCACGACACCGATGATGTCGCGCGTGGCCGGATCGATCGCCACGAACGCCATGGCGCGCGCGTAGTCGAGTTGCGTCAGGCGCGCGACGAACTGATGCGAAAAATCCTTCACGGCATGGAAGAAGCGCAACCGGATGTCTTCGGGCGACACTTTCTGCAGGAGCTTGACGATTGCCGGCTCGTCCTCGGGCCGCATCGGACGCACATCGACCCTGGTGCCGTCCAGCAACTGGAGCTCGCGCTCCCATTCGGTCGGATACGGCCTCACGGCAAACCTTGTATTGCCGGCAAACAATCTGGCCGGCGCGCGGATCGCGACACGCGCATCGAGCGCCAATACGCCGCTTGCGTCCGCGAGCAGCGGATTGATGTCGAGCTCCTGTATTTCGGGAAGGTCTGCCGCCATCTGCGACAGTTTCACCAAGGTCAGCGGCACGGCATCCGGCGGCACCGCGGCGACGTCGCGATAGGCCGGCAGCAACCGCGACGCCCTGGTCCGGTTCACCAGGGTGCGTGCCAGGTTCATGTCGAGCGGCGGCAGCGCCAGCGCCTTGTCGTTGATGATTTCAACGGCGGTGCCGCCGCGGCCGAACATCATCACCGGACCGAAGGTCGGATCATCGGCGATTCCGAGAATCAATTCGCGCGCCCCGGGACGCGCGATCATCGGCTGGATCATCACCCCCTCGACGTGCGCTTCCGGGCGCACGCGTTTCGCCCTTGTGATGACGTCGACGGCGGCATTCCTGACGGCGACCTTGGTTACGAGACCAAGAATGACCCCGCCGACATCCGACTTGTGCGTGATATCCCGCGACAGGATCTTCACCGCCACGGCAAGCCCCTTTGCCAGAAAAGGCTCGGCCTTCGCGGCCGCGTCATCGGGGTTGTCGGCAGCCAGCGTCGGCACGATCGGGATCGCATAGGCCTCGAACAAGGCGGCGATCTCGACCGGATCGAGCCAGTACCGGCCCTCCTGCAACGCGCGCTCGATGACCTTCCGCGCCGCATCCTTGTCCGGCGTGAACAGCGACGACATGTTGGGCGGCGTCGCCATCAGCGCTTCCATCGCCTCGCGATGCTTCACCAGATGCATGAAGGCGCGCACCGCATCGTCTTCGGTCGGGAAATGCGGGATCGCGGCCTTGTCGAAGATCGGCGCGACGGACTGGTCGGTGCCGACCCAGGCGGCCAGCACCGGCTTCGTCGATGAATACCTTTTCGCACGATCCGCATTGACACGTTCGGCAACCGCTTCGGCAATGCCGGAGGCCGAGGCAACCGCCGTCTCGACATTCATGACCAGCACCGCGTCGCTTGCGGGATCGGCGAGCAGGACATCGAGGGCCGCGGTATAACGAGCAGGGTTGGCGTCACCTCCGATGTCGACCGGGTCTGCTTTCGACCAGGCCGGCGGCAGCACGGCATCGAGCTTCGCCGAGGTTTCGCTCGAGAGCGGAGCCACCGCCCCGCCGAGCTCGACAAGTCGATCGACGGCAAGGATGCCGAGCCCGCCGCCATTGGTCAGGATGGCGAGGTTCTTGCCGGTGGGCGCGCGAACGTGGCGGCCGAGCAGCTCGGCACAATCAAACAGCTCGCGAAGGTCCAGCACGCGAAGCAGTCCGGCACGCCGGAACGCCGCGTCATAGACGGCGTCCGAGCCCGCGAGCGCGCCGGTGTGGGTCGCTGCCGCCTTCGCGCCCTGCGCCATGCGTCCCGACTTGACAACCACCACCGGCTTGAGCCGCGCGGCCGCCCGCGCCGCCGACATGAATTTGCGCGCATCCGCGATCGCTTCGATGTAGAGCAGGATCGCGCGCGTCTTGTCGTCGAGGGCGAAATAGTCGAGGAGATCGGCGACGTCGACGTCGGCCTGATCGCCGATGGACACGACGCCTGAAAAGCCGACGGACTTCTCCGCGCCCCAATCGACCATGGCGGCGGCGATCGCGCCCGACTGCGAGATCAGCGCGAGCGAGCCGATCGCAGGGTGACGCGCCGCAAAGCTGGCGTTGAGACCTGCCGACGGAAACATGATGCCAAGGCAGTTCGGACCGATGATGCGCAGCTTGTGGGCGCGCGCAGCCAGCGTCACGGCTTCCGTCAGGGAGCCCTGACCATGGCCGAGCCCGGAAGAGATGATCACCGCGCCCGCCACGCCGCGCTGCCCCGCCTGCTCGACGATGCCGGGCACGGCCGGCGCCGGCGCGGTGACGACGATCAGATCGGGGACGAACGGTAGCGATGCGAGATCCGGACTGTTGGTCTGACCGTCGATCGCGCGATATTCGGGATTCACCACGGCGATCTTGCCGGCAAAGCCGCCGCTCGTCAGGTTGTGCAGGACGATCCCTCCAATCGAAGAAGGCCGCGGACTGCCTCCCACGATGGCAACGCTTCGTGGCGCGAAGACGCGCTCGAGGCCGAAGGTGGACATCTATGCCCCCTCGCATTCGATGACGGCAGCATGTTGCGATACTACTGTGGTCATATCCGGCCTCGTACATGTGCCCAACTGGCGCGGCCATTCCTTAAAGCGACGGCGCTGTTCAGCGTTGAGCGAGATCAAATTGCCGCAAATCGACGCGGGTCATCTGGACTATTGAACTTGGACCATGGTGAACTTGGCCGATGTCACAGGATAATTGTAACATAGATACGATGATGCACGTGGCGCGCGGTTAGAGTTCGGTGAGCGGCCCGCTGCATGCCCCGGAACGGCGTTGACGTGCATCAAACCAGGAAGCGGCGCGGCGTGCTCCCGTGGCTTCGCCTTGCGATGAATCGATGGGAAAGCGACGATGTACAGGAATCTGCTGGTGCATATCCCGACGGAGCGTTCGCCCCGTGCCGCCGTCGATGGATCGGTATCGCTCGCCATGATTTGCGGCGCACATCTGGACGCGATCGCCACGGGCTATGAGCCGGCCAGCGCTCCCTATGTCGCGGAAGGCGGCGCTGCCCTCGCGCCGGCGTTCGAGGCCGAGCGCGAGCGCGCGCTGGAGCGAGCCGAGGCCGCGCTGCGCATCTTCGAGGTCGAAGCCAAGACTGCGGAGGTCAGCTTTGGCGGCCGCGCCGTGAGCGGCTCGTTCGGCGAAGTCATGGCCAGGGTTGGCGCGGCCGCGCGACTCCATGATCTCACGGTCGTGTCGCAAGCGGAGGCGGATCACGGGACGTTCGACAACCGGCTTCCGCAGGAGTTGCTGCTGCAGACCGGCGGACCGCTGCTGTTCTTTCCCTCGAGCTTTCGCGGCCCCCTCAAGGCAGCGCGCATCGGCATCTGCTGGGATGGAAGCCGGCTTGCCGCACGCGCGCTGCACGATGCCATGCCGCTCCTTGCCCAAGCCGATACGCTGACGGCCATCACCCTGAACGAACAGGCGGTGCCCGCCGAGGCCTCGCCGGTGCAGTTCGCAAAATACATGGCGCGCATCGGAATGCCGGTGATGAGTGTTTGCCTCGAAGCCGAACACGGCAAATTTGCCGCGACCATCCTGTCGCTGGCGGCCGACGAGCATCTCGATCTACTGGTCATGGGCGGCTACGGCCATTCCCGCCTGCAGGAGACCGTGTTTGGCGGCGTCACCCGCGAGATGTTCCGCACCATGACCGTCCCGGTCCTGATGTCGCACTGATGGCGGTTTGAGCCAAGTCAAAGCGCGGCTGGCCGAAGGGCCTACCTTGGCATTAACGTCGAACCCAGCGGAGACTTTTCATGCGCGCCCACCACGTCATGACCAAGGACGTCATTACCGTGACGCCTCACACCAGCATCGAGGATGCCGCCAAAATCATGCTGCGCACCCATATCAGCGGCCTGCCGGTCGTGGATGATGCGGGCCAGCTCGTCGGCATCGTCTCGGAGAGCGACTTCCTCCGTCGCAGCGAGATCGGCACCGGCCACAAGCGCCCGAAATGGCTGCAATTCTTCATGGGGCCCGGATGGGCGGCCTCGGACTTCGTTCACGAGCGCGGCCGCAAGGTCGAAGACGTGATGACGCAGGATCCGGTCACCGTCAGCGAAGAGACGCCGCTGGAAGACCTGGTTCGCCTGATGGAAAAGAACGACATCAAGCGGCTGCCGGTGATGAACGGCAAGCAGCTCGTTGGGATCGTCACCCGCTCCAATTTGCTGCAGGCCGTAGCCTCTATGGCACATGAGATTCCGGACCCGACCGCCGACGACGACCACATCCGCGAACGCATCACCCGCGCGGTCAATGCCACCGACTGGCGCCCGATCGGCTTCGAAGTTTCGGTCCGCAACGGCGTAGTGCATCTGCACGGCATCATCACCACCGACCAGGCGCGGCAGGCCACCATCGTCGCCTGCGAGAACACTGCCGGCGTCAAGGAAGTGCACGACCATCTCTGCTTCGTCGACAGCTATTCCGGTTTCTATGTGGAATTGCCGGAAGACATTAAGCGCGCCGGCTAGCCAGCAAAAACGACCCCGCCGCACTGAGAACACGGCGGGGTCGCCGTGCCCGGAAGTCGTCAATCGACCAACCGAAGCGCGCGAGCCTAGTGCAAAAATCCCTAGCAAATCCTGTCGCGGCAACGCGTGTTTCTAGCGGAAATAGTGCGCTGTAAGCTGCATGTAAGCTTCACATCGGCATCTGTTCGCATTCGCGAAATCCGGCGCCGACATCTTTTGATCGAGAGCTTTCCGCCGAAACAATCCTTGCGCGATTCTTAGCGGGTCTGCGTTCGTCGACACCGCCTCGGCGCACTGCGCGCGGCGATTTCTCCACTCAGTCCAAAAATTGATCTGCGTCAAAAAACGATCTTTCGATTCGGCAGATACTGTCTCTCAAAGGAGGATCCAGAAATGCCGACAGATTCGCTTCTTCTCTCAATCGCCGTGTGCGGCGTGTTCTTGGCCTTCGCCATCGTGGTCGCCGTGATCGATCACCGCACCACCAGCTGGCAGCGCAGCAAATCGGCGGACAAGAAGACGGCCGCGGCCGAACCGCCCCGCAAGAAGGCTGCTTGAGCCGGTGAATGCCGAAGGTTTTGCGTGCGCGCGGTCGGTAGGATGGGAGCAAGTTGATGGCTGATCGGCAAAGCTGGCGACCCATCCTGTTCGAGTGCCCTCAAACCGGCCACAAGGTACAGGGTCTGGTGGCCGAGGAGGCATTCGGGGCGAGCGAGCCGCGCTACGAAAGCGTGACCTGCCTCGCCTGTGCCGGAGTTCATTTCTTCGATCCGGCGCGCGGCACGATAATTGGCGCGCCGCGCAACACCACACGATGATCTCTTGAATGCTTCCCCCGAGGCTCAGGCATCCAGCCGGCTGAGCGTGGCGCGGTTGCAGAAGCGGATCCGCCGCGAGGTCTCCAGCGCGATCGTTCCGGATTGCACGAAGTGCGTGAAGGTGCGCGACACCGTCTCGATGGTCAGTCCCAGATAGTCGGCGATGTCCTGACGGGACATCGGCAGCTCGACCGCCGTCTGGCTGGCATTGCGGCCGGCCATCTCGAGCAGGAAGCCTGCGACCCGTTCCTCGGCGTTCTTGATCAGCACCAGCGAATGCTGCTGCACGCGCTGCAGCTCGCGCACCGTCAGCATCCAGAGCTGCTTGGCGAGGCTCTTTTCGTGCTCGGCGCGGGCCAGCACGCTGGAGCGCTTGACGACCAGGATCTGGACCTCGCTGATCGCTTCCGCCGTCGACTGATGCACGTCGCCGGCCTCGAAGCCGAAGACATCGCCGGGCAGATAGAACGCACTGATCTGGCGCCTTCCGTCATCGAGCATGCGATAAGTTCGCACGGCGCCTGATATCACTTGGTAAAGATATTCGGCCGGTTCTTCTTCGCCGTAAATCTCGGCGTTGCGCGCAAAGCGCATCGGGGCGCCGATCATTCCAAGCGGGCCCTCGCATGGGGCACCGGCACGAAGGGGAGCGGCAGGACGGGCGAAGATCGGGGAGTTGGGGGCGGGGGCGAGCATGGCAGGTCTCCGGTTCAAATGATCGTTCGTAGCCGGAAGTGTGCCCGTTTATTAAAATTCCGAAATTTGGAGATTTCCCCTAAGTATAAACCCGTAGGTCCGTAATTTCACGGGGTCGGATGCCGGCCCTCGCGTCCCGCAGACACAGTTGGCGCACGGAATTCCACCGTATCTGCAAAAATCGTCCAGTCGTGGACGTGTTTTTGCCGGCAGAAATCGTCCTCCGCGCGTTGCACCGCTTCGGTGAGCGACGCCGCATCGATGGTAAACGCCGCCTGACACGCCCGGTGCTCGTGCCCGGTGTCGTCGCAAACGGTCTTGAGGAAGCGCACCTCGAAGGAAGGCATGACGATCTCCTGCTTTTCGGGACACACCGTCCCGCAAGCCGGAAAAATGCGCCTTGAGCAAAATCAACCGGGCGCCGTGCGCAACCGTGTATGGGCTTGTCCCCAATGCTCCGGTGTTTTGCGGACAAATTGTTGATCCGGCGCAAGACACGGGTAAGGCAAATCTGCAAAGATGATTTTCATCTTGCGAAGGAGATGGTCCATGACCGCGTCCACCATGCTCATTCTCGCCGCCGTGGTTGCGCTGTTCGCCGGCTTTGCCGCCGCGCTGGCGTGGGCCCAGCCGCATGCGCGCCAGCTCACCGCCGCGCCCGCCGATATGCCCCGCCCGAAGCGGCGCCCCTTCTAACCCGGCTCGATCTCGGCTTTCGCCACCTCGGCGGCCGCAAGGTCGCCTGGCTCGGTGTCGAGCTCGCCGCCCAATCGGGTCCGCGCCGCGTCCCAGATACGGGCGGCAATTTGCGGCTCGCGGTCCATCAGGCTGCGCAAATCCGAAGCATCCAGCGCCAGCAGGCGCGTCGTTCGCAATGCAACAACGGTCGCGGAGCGCCGCGATTGCCGCAACGCAGCGATCTCGCCGAAGAAATCGCCGGCGCCGAGATGAATGTGCTGGTGGCGCAGCTTGATCTCGACCTCGCCGTCCACGATCAGATACATCGAATGCGCCGGCTCGCCGCGTCGCGCGATGGTCGCGCCTTTTTCCGCCTTCTGCGCGCGCAGGATTTTCATGACATCGGCGATCTGGGCGGCGGTGAGCTCGCTGAACAGTGGAATGCGGGCCACCAGCCCCCAGGTCACGACAAAGTCGCGGCGGTGCACTTCATTGGCGAACGCGGTGGCGACAATGCCGACCGGCAAGGCCACCATCAACAGGCCAACGAAGATGGTGAGCCCCGCCACCAGGCGTCCGGCCGCCGTGACCGGCACCGCGTCGCCATAGCCGATGGTGCCGAGCGTCACGATCGCCCACCACATCGCATCGGGGAGGGTGCCGAATTTCTCCGGCTGCGTTGCACCCTCGACGAGATGCATCAGCGCCGCCGCCATCAAGGTCGCGCCGCACAGGATCACGAAGCAGCCGACCAGCGCGCGGCGCTCGGCGTAAAGCGCCTCCAGCAGCGAGCGCATCGCCGGCGAATAGCGGGTCAGCTTGAAGAAGCGGATCAGGCGCAGGACCAGGAACGCCTTGAAATCCGCGGCCACGACAAAGGACAGCCAGAACGGCAGCACCGCGGCGAGGTCGATCAGGCCAGCCGGGCTTGCGATGAAATGCAGGCGCGAGCGGATGGCGCCAAGGCGCCGCCACGGCGGATGTTCCGCTGCCACCCACAGCCGCGCCGCATATTCGATCGAGAACACCCCCAAGGCGATGGTCTCGATCGCTTCGAAGATTCCGCCATGGGCGGCGGCAAGTCTCGGCACGGATTCCAGCACCGTCGCCACCAGCGTCACTAGGATCAACGTGATCAGGAACCAGTTGACCAGCACGCTGAGCCCGTCAGCCCCGGAGCCCAACTCGAGCACACTATAAAGCCGTTGACGGTATCTCATGACGCGGTGAAGGCGTGTCACCATCAACCTCCACCTTGTCGGGTGGGTTCAGGCCGAGCGGTCGAGCCGACCATAGGTGGACAAACCGAGCGCTCCATAGAGCGAACAATACAGGAAGAGAGCGGTCGCCAGCAAATAGGCGCCGGCGAAGCCGACCAGGCCCAGACCGTCCATGAAGCCGCTGCCCCTCACAAACCAGGCGATGAAGGCAAGGCCGAGCACGGCGCGTATCACCTGATCGACAATGCCGATATTGCGGGGCATATCTGGTCTCCCGATGGAATCGCAAGAAACCAGTCTAGCCGTGCATGATTTTCCGGCTTTGATCCCGATCAACCGGGCCGCTTTGCGCCTACAGCCCCGCTGCGAGCGCGAGGCGCATCAGCTCGGACATGCTGCGCGCGCCGGTCTTGGCCATCAGATTGGCGCGGTAGACCTCGACCGTGCGGGGACTGATGGAAAGATCATGCGCGATGACCTTGTTGATCTTGCCGGCCACCAGGCCCTGCAGCACGTCGCGCTCGCGCGGCGACAGCTCCTTGAGCCGCGCTTCGGCTTCCTTCCTTGCCGCGTTGTCACCCTTGGGTGCCGTATGCGGCTCCAGCGCCCCGCGGATCGCGTCAAGCAGCGCGGCATCGTCAAAGGGCTTTTCGATGAAGTCGACGGCGCCCGCCTTCATCGCCTCAACCGCGAGCGCGACATCGCCATGACCGGTGATCAGGATCACCGGGCAGGAGGAGCCCCCGCCCTTGAGCTTGCGCACCAGCTCGATGCCGTTCATACCGGGCATGCGGATGTCCGAGACCACGCAAGCGAGAGCAGCGAGGTCGACACCGCCCAGGAACGCATCGGCGGATTCGTAGACCTTGGGCGCAAATCCATTGACATCGAGCAGGAACGCCAGCGAGTCCCGCATCGCCGCGTCATCGTCGATGACATGAATGATGGTCTCGTCCCTGGTCTTATCGTTCATGGCCCGCCTCCGGTTCGGCGAAAGGCACCGTGAATTCGAATACGGTACCGCCGCCGTCGTTGGCGCGGGCGTTGATGCGGCCGCCATGCGCCTCGATGATGGTTCGACAGATTGAAAGCCCCACTCCCATGCCGCTCGCCTTGCTGGTTACAAAGGGTTGAAACAGATGCTTCGTGATTTCCGGTGCGATCCCGGTCCCGGTATCGGCCACCGAGAAAAATGCGAAGCCGTTCTGCCGCGCCACGCCGATGGTCAGCTCGCGGCGGCCAGTGGTTTCCATCGCCTCCACCGCGTTCCGGATCAGATTGAGCGCGACCTGCTGGATCTGGATCTTGTCGGCGATGATGTCGGGCAGCTCATGATCGCAGCGCAGCGAAACGCGCACGCCGAGCTCCCGCGCGCCGACCAGGGCGAGCGCAGCAGCCTCTTCGAGCAGCACCGCCGGATTTTCCAGGCTGTGATCGGTCTCCCCCTTGGCGACGAATTCGCGCAAGCGCTTGATGATGTCGCCGGCCCGCAGCGCCTGCTCGGAGCTTCGATCCAGCGCCTCGATCACCCGTTTCCTGTCGGGCTGTTCGGACTTCAGCAGCGTCGCCGCCCCGCGAAGATAGCTGGTAATGGCCGAGAGTGGCTGGTTCAGCTCATGCGCCAGCGAGGAAGCCATCTCCCCCATCGCGGTCAGGCGCGACACATGGACCAGTTCGGACTGCAGCTCCTGCATGCGTCGCTCCTGCGTCCGGCGCTCCGTCAGGTCGCGAACGAAGCCGGTGAAGAACTGCTCGTTGCCGATTTTGGCCTCGCCCACCGCCAGCTCCATGGGGAAGGTCGACCCGTCCTTTCGCTCGCCAACCACGATGCGCCCGATCCCGATGATGCGGCGCTCGCCCGTGCTGCGGTAGCGATGCAGATAGCCGTCGTGCTCCTGCCGGTAGGGCGTAGGCATCAGCATCGAGACATTCTTGCCGATGACCTCGGTGGCCTGCCAGCCGAACAGGCGCTCGGCCGTAGCGCTGAAGGAGCGCATGATGCCGTGATCGTCGATCACGATCATCGCTTCCGGCACGGTGTCGAGGATCGACTGGAGCTGGGCCTGCCGGTACCTCGCATCCTCCGTCTCCTGCAGCAGCCGGCCGCCGATCACGCCGAGGATCGGCCCCATTACCGCGAAAAATGACACGTCGATCAGGTTCGCCGGATGGGTGTATACGCTGTCCCCGAGGAAATATGCGCTGATGCCGAGACACAGCACCGTCGCAAGGATGGCCGGGCCGCGACCGCCGACGAACGCAGCGAACACCACGACCGGGACATAAATCACCGTAAAGGTGCGGTCTTCGAAGTAGCTCCGAAGGGTGAGGCTGATGACGAATACGACCAGCGCCGCGGCAGCCGCCGACCCATATCGAAGCCAGAAACGACGCCTTGTAGTCATCGGGCGGCCCGCTCCATCACCGCTGTGAAAATCAGCCTTCTTTTCACCAAATCTAACCCAAAAGTGAATACTCCGGCGTCTGGGAAGCCGGCGGGATCGCCGATAGCGTCACTTCTACCTGCAACGGGCGATGTCGAACAGGGTGAGGCGAGGCTGACCGTAGACCGGACGGTAGCAGACTTGAACATCGAGCATTTCAGGAAGCTGTTGGCGGCCGAAGAGGATCCCGTCAAGCGGCAAACGATCGCGTGCCTGCTCGCCGAGGAAGAGGCCAAGCTTGCCGATCAGACCCGAAACCGCGAGGAAAGCAAGGGCTAGCCCTTCCCTTGCCACAGGCGCCAATGCGTCGGGCTGACGAGGACACGTTCCTTGGTCATGGCCTTGACCCAGCCGGCCGGGGTCCGGCGGCAAGCGAACACCAGCTGATGCACGTGGTCGCCCTCGATCACCGCAAGTTCAAGCTCGCGGTCGAAGGGAGCCGTTCCAATCCTTTCCCATATTTGTCCGTCGTTCATCGCGTCTGGTCTCGCACTGCGTCTCTTCTGGGCCCATGCCGAGCCGCGGATGCCACGAAGCGCGCCCGCCCTGCGCCTCACGGCGGTCCCGAAAGATGAAGCATAAACGCGGATCGCTTATCGCGGTTGACCTAGGTCAACATGCGGTGTGCCCCGGAAAGACACGGAGTCATTGTTCCAACGCGTGCGCCGCGATCAGTTCCTTGCCGTCCGCGGCCCTGATCGTCAACCGCACCTGTTCGCCTTTGTGACCTGCGGGAATGGCGGCAGAAATGCGATTGCCGACCTTCGGGTCGGCTATCACGGTATCGTCGAACAAAACAGCCTCGCCGCGCTTCACCGTAACGCGGAGCGGTGTGGCCGGCTCGAGGCTGAAGAACTGAAGGTTCACAGCGGACGCCTCGGCCGAAAGATTGACCAGGATGTTTTCGTTC
Organism: uncultured Alphaproteobacteria bacterium; assembly: GCA_963847045.1. Taxonomy (GTDB): domain Bacteria; phylum Pseudomonadota; class Alphaproteobacteria; order Rhizobiales; family Xanthobacteraceae; genus Bradyrhizobium. The sequence continues at coordinate 381,762 of CAWJYQ010000014.1, forward strand.
GCCTGCGTCACGCTGCTTAGACCGACACTCGGGCTGTAGGTTTCGGGGATCGAGACTTCGCCCAGCGCGGGAAAGCTGGCGGCATGGAAGAACTGGTCGGACACGCCGGCCCACAATTCGACGTAGGGCTGCGCGGGGTTCGGCTCCTTGCGCGGGTCGGTTTCGTTCGCAAACGTCGGGAAGCCCCAGGTCCACATTTTGAGGCCTGGCGTGATCCCGTTGTCGGCGATGCGGATGATGCCCTCTTCGTTGTCGTGGTTGATCACGCCCCAGAAATTCGCGCCTCCCATGTCGGGCGCCGCGTAGGCGATACCCATCGTCGGCCAGTTCCTGAAATTGCGCAGCTTTTCGAAACGGCTCCGACCCGGACCCGCGCTCTCGTCGCCCTCGGCAATATTGGCTGACCAGCGCGGCGTGCTGTAGGCCGCGATCGGCGCGATGATCTCGGCGCCGCCGGTGGTTTTGGGATTGCCCGGGTCTGATCCCGGCGCCAGCGTCGTGCAGGTCCAGTATTCGTAGTCGACCGCCGCGTTGTTGGGATTTCTCAGCACCAGCCGCGCATCCAGCGCGGCGCGGCCGGCTTTCAGCGTGACGATGTAGGTCGCCTGCAGGCCCGTCGCGCCCTTCCTGAACTTCGCCGGCGGCGCCGAATACGCGAAATCATCTGTGATCGACATGGACACCGTCACCTCGCCGGCCGTCTCCTTCACTACTTTGAAATCCCACGGCTTCAGCCAGGTCTTGCCATGCTCGGGATCCGGGAAGGTCGGGAAGATGCCGCCATACACCATCATCCAGTCGTAATAGAAATTGCCGTCCTTTATCCCATAGGGCGTGCCGACCTGGCTGCGATAAAGCTCTTCGTGGCCGGTCGGCTTGTAGATGATGGAAAGGATGCGTCCGCCGAATTCGGGCAGCAGCGTCACCCTCAGATAGCGATTCTCGAGCACATAGGTCTTGAAGGAGCGCTCGACGATGGTCTTGGTGTCGAGCGAGCCGTCGACAAATCCGTTCTCCGCGTCCGTCGAATATTTGACGGCGCTCCAGACCATCGTCGACTCGCTGAGCGACACACGGTCGGGCTCCGGCGATGCCGCGTGCGCGGCAGATCGAAGCATGCAAACCGCCGCAAGCACGGCAGCCGCGAAACGGATGGAACTGCGCAAGGGAGTTCGAATGGCCATTACTGCGCCTCGTAAACGGCAGAAGCGACAATTCTAGGACATTGATGCCGGCGGCGGTATCCGGGCACGTGACCCCGTTTACACCGAATTTCGTGAGCCGGCGTTGTGATGTCAAACACGTCGAAGCTTTAGCGAAGGCGGCAAGCCGGGCGATGACATCAAACCAGCCATTTGACCTTCGAATTCGAAAACAGGCCCGTCAGCGAAGCAGGCTTGCCATGCGAAGCATCACCGCAACACGGATCGTAGCTCAGTGAGCGGTAACGACGACCCGATCGATCACGCGACTACAATTAACTTTCGGTAAAATCGAATTCTCCGGCGTCCTTCCTATCTGCATAGAGGGCGCCAAATTCGGAGAAGACCATGAAACCAGTTCAGAAGAGTATGATGATGGCTGCGCTGATCGCATCCTCTGCATTCGCATTCGTTGTCATGTCATCGCCTGCTGCCGAGGCGGGACCGATCGTGCCTTCCGGTCACGCTTGCCTGGAATATGACGAGGGCGGGACGGATTGCGGCTTTACCAGCTATAGCCAATGCCTTGCAACGGCATCGGGCATCGGCGCGGAATGCTATGGCACCACGGCCCGCGATGATGCGGACGATTGGCGTGGCTTTGATGCCTGGAACGGGTACCGGGCCGGACGATCCTGACACGCTTGCGGCAGCGGCGCTACGCGCGAGCGCGGAGCATGTCGCCGATGCGTCTGCTCGTTTGAACTAACACGACGACTCCCGAGACTGCGCGTTCGTTCAGGCAAACTGCGTGCGGATCAGAAATACCAACCCGACGCCAGAGGTCTAATCTGAAAAAGCCGTGCTTGAAATGAGCTGCAAGTGCAGAACGGATGAGGTAATGCTTTCCGCGGGGCGGTGTTGTTGTTGAATTCACCGTGTTTGGATCATTTGCTCGGCTCAAGAGCAAAGGCATATCGGATGCGCACCACGGCGTTCGCGGCCCCGCTGCTCCTGTCGCTTGTCCTGTCCGTGGCCGCGGCATCTGCAGTCAGCGGAGATACCGGCGTCGGTCCACCGCCCGCGCTGGAGCCAGGGAAGGCACCGCCACTGCCCGAGCAAGGACCGCTGGCCGAGCCGCGCTCGTCAGATCAGATCGGCTTTCCTGCGGCGCTGACGGCATCAGCGATCCCTCCGGCCAGCCCGATTACGCCTGCCGCGGTTGCATTGGGTGAGAAGCTGTTCTTCGACGGCCGGCTCTCGGATGACGGTACCGTCGCGTGCGCCACATGTCACGATCCGGCGCGCGCCTTCACCGATGGGAGGCCGGTGTCGATCGGGGTCCATGGCCGCGCCGGTCAACGCAATGCTCCAACCATACTGAATGCACTCTACAACAAGACGCAGTTCTGGGATGGCCGCGTCGATACGCTGGAGCAGCAGGCGGCACTTCCGATCACTAACCCCTTCGAGATGGGTTCATCCAGTCTCGCCGATACCGTGTCCAGGATCACCGGCGACAAGAGCTATCAAGCGCAATTCATGCAGGCCTTCGGTCGTGGCGTGAACGAACAGGATATGTTGCGCGCGATCGCGACCTATGAACGGACTTTGGCCTCCTTCGATTCTCCCTTTGACCATTTCATCGCCGGAGACGCCGACGCCATCAGCGACTCGGCCAAGCATGGCTGGGAGTTGTTCAATACCAAGGCTCGCTGCAACCTCTGCCACGCCTTGGCGGACAACAAGCGCGATGTAACTGTTTTCACCGACAATGACTTTCATAACATCGGCGTCGGAATCCTCCGGCACAATGTCGGTCCCCTGGCACAGCAGGCGGAACGAGAGCTTGCGCAAGGACGTCTGCCGGATGTCGATACCGCGGCGATCACAAGCGAGATGTCGGTGCTGGGGCGCGTTCTCATCACCAAACGGCAGACCGACATTGCAGCATTCAAGACGCCTGGCCTGCGAAATGTCCTCGTGACGGGGCCCTACTTCCATGACGGCTCGATGCAAACCTTGTGGGATGTCGTGGATCACTACAACCATGGTGACGGTCTCACCGACCCATGGCTTGACGAGGATATCCAGCCGTTGGCTCTGACCGAGCCCGAGATCGATGACCTGGTGGCGTTTCTTGCCTCGCTGACAAGCTCTCCCTACAAACAGGCCGGCGATCGGGAGTACGCGCGCCAGCTCGCGTTATCCAGAGTTGATCGTCCACAACGGGACACCGCGCGCGCCTTCGGCCCGAAGCCGCCGCAGCCAAAGCCGCCGCCATTTTGATTGATCGCCGAACCGGCATGCCCCCAAAATTCACGAGCGTGTGTGTCGAGAGAGACCCCGTGACGAATACTGCCGCATTGAACGATCCCGGCGAGGCGGCAGCGTTGGCGGGTTCAGCCGCCGAGGGCGAGAACTGCCCACGGCAGGCGATCGTGATGCTGGAAACCAGGCATCTGTCCAGGCGTGTCGGACAACGGCTGCTCGTCCAGGACGTCAGTGTCCAGGTCTCGGCGGGTGAGATTCTCGCCGTCGTCGGGCCGAGCGGAGCCGGGAAGTCGTCGTTCCTCCGGCTGCTCAACCGGCTGGACGAGCCCACGTCCGGCACCGTTCTGCTCCATTCAAGGGACTACCGGTCAATCGCTCCGCAGGAATTACGGCGGCGCATTGGCATGGTCATGCAGACAGCCTTTCTGTTTCCGGGCACGGCTTCCGCGAACATCGCGTTCGGACCGCGCCAGCGCGGCGAAGCCATGGCGCCCACGCAGATCGCTACGCTGCTCGAGCGGGTCGGCCTGTCCGGATTTGCCGACCGTGACATCGGCAACCTTTCCGGCGGCGAGGCCCAACGCGTCGCGCTGGCTCGAACGCTGGCAAATGCCCCTGAGGTTCTGCTGCTCGACGAGCCGACCTCCGCACTCGATGAGGTGTCCGTGCACGGTGTCGAGGAGCTCCTCCTCGGCATCGTTCGAGAACGGCGAATGGCCTGCGTGATCGTCACACACAATCGCGAGCAGGCAATCCGTCTCGCGGACAGGACGGTGATCATGGAAGCAGGCCGAATTGTCGCGATCGGCGCAACCAGAGAGGTGCTGCATGATGGCTGAACTGCAGAGCAGCATAGGCAGCGACGTATTGATGGGTCTCGCTCAGGCCGTCGGTGCCATCGCGCTGTGCGCGGCCGTGGTCGCGCTTTGCCGGTGGCACGATGTCCGAGTGGAGCGCGAGACGGCCGTATCGATGGCACGTGGCCTCGTGCAGATGGTATTTGTCGGAATGATTCTGGCCTTGCTGCTGCACGGCAGCCTGCTAATCGGATCTCTCATCTTATTGATGATGACAGTCGCCGCGGCATTCACGGCTGCGCGCCGCCTGCAGGGAATGGATGGCGCACTGCTGCTGTGCTTCCGGGCCATTGCCGCCGGCGCGGGAACCGTGATCGCGGCGATGCTCGCGACCCGAAGCCTTCAGGCTGACATCTCGATACTCGTGCCTGTCGGCAGCATGATCATCGCCAACGCGATGAATGCATGCGCACAGGCCGCGGAGCGATTCCGGGCCGAAGTCCTCGCCCACGTCGGTCAGATCGAAGCAGGCCTCTCGCTGGGCGCGGAGCCTGCGGTCACGGTCGCGCCCTATCTTCAGAGCGCCGTCTATGCGAGCCTTCTGCCCCGGCTCGACATGCTGAAGTCTCTGGGGCTGGTGTGGATCCCGGGAGTCATGGCCGGCATGATGGTGTCCGGCGCAAGTCCGGTCTATGCCGCCATCTACCAGTTCGTCGTCGTGGCCATGATCCTGGCTGCCTCAGGTATTGCCGGCCTCGTCGCCACCGTTCTCATGCGGTCCCGTGTGTTTTCCTCAGGGGCGCAGTTGGCGCTTCGGCCCGCAGCGTCAACGTCGAGCCCTGCGAGGTTGTCACCCATGTCTTAGGTACGACCTGTTACCCCATGTCTCCGGGCTGGACATTGGACAAGAAGGTGGATGGCGGAGAGGGAGGAAGCTCAACTAAAGTCCGTGATAGGCCGACGCGGTCCGGCTTAGGTAATCGAACCAACCCCTTATCCTGGCAGATGGTCCTCGACCGTCCTGGCTGAACCTGTCAAATCCAAACTTTTTTGTGGTATGGATTGTGGTCATGGTTCGACCACATCCGAATCAAGCTCTGTCCTCGCTCCGTGTCAAAAACCTATCGGCTCCCGGCCGTTACGCCGACGGAAACGGACTATACCTCGTTGTCGACCCGTCCGGCGCGAAGCGTTGGGTGCTCCGCACCGTCGTCCAGGGGAAACGTCGCGACATCGGCCTAGGCGGCCTCCGTCTCGTCACTCTGGCCGAGGCGAGAGCGAAAGCCCTCGAATATCGCAAGCTCGCGCGAGACGGTGGCAACCCGATCGAGCTTCGCCGCAAGGAGAGGATTTAAGTCCCGACGTTCGCTGAGGCGGCGCTCGCCACTCTCGAACAACACCAAGCCGGCTGGCGGAACGAGAAGCACGCGGCGCAATGGATGGCGAGTTTTCGGCTACACATATTCCCCGTGCTGGGCGACAAGCGTGTAGACCAGATCGAGACGGCAGACGTTCTCAGGGCTTTGTCCCCCATCTGGCACGCCAAGCCGGAAACCGCTCGCCGCATCCGACAGCGGATATCGACGATCCTGAATTGGGCAAAGGCCGCCGGTCACCGGACCGGGGACAACCCCGTTGACGGCGTAACCAAGGGGCTGCCGCGCCAGAACGAGAGGCGGACCCACTTCAGCGCCATCCCCTACGAAGACGTCCCCAAGTTCGTCCGCGACCTGCAGGGCGTCAACACCAACCAGTTTGCGCGACTCGCGTTCGAGTTCCTGATCCTCACGGCCGCGCGCACCAATGAAGTTTTGAAGGCTCGATGGGACGAGGTGGACTTCATTGGACAAACCTGGACTGTCCCGGCCCACAGAATGAAAGCCGGTCGCGAGCATCGGGTCCCGTTGTCGCCACGAGCGATGGCATTGCTACAATCGGCTCGGGGGCTGAGGGACGGCTCCTCATTCATCTTTCCGGGCCGGAGCCTTGATGCACCGATGTCGAATATGGTCTTCTTGATGTTGTTACGCCGAATGGGGGCGAGTTTCACCGCGCACGGCTTTCGATCGGCGTTTCGCGATTGGGCTTCCGAATGCACTAATTTCCCAAGGGAGGTTTGTGAGAAGGCGCTGGCGCATTCGATCAAAGACAAAACCGAAGCCGCTTACCGCCGCGGCGACCTTTTCGCCAAACGTGCAGAATTGATGACGGCTTGGGCCGACTACGTGGTGGAATAGGTCACCCTTCGGGTGGGACGCGCGTGTCCACGATACAAGAAAACAGAAGTATAGACTGCACTGCAACGTAAGGTATCCCTCGATACTCGCCCTTTTTCGCTGACGCCGTCTGCGTAGCCGCCGCTAATTGCTCAAAGGTCCGGTATGTTTCACACTGAACTTCAGGACATGGTACAGTTGTTGACAGATCAACGTCCGGAGCAATTTCCATACGAGCGAGCGATTAGGTTGTTTCAGTTTCAAGTATGGATGCTTTATCCGGACCAAAAATTCACTGCGTTAGCCGGCCTTACAGCGGCCACGAAGGTCCTCGACTACATCGCGGATAAAGGTTTTGGAGAGGAACAGGAGCTCAAACAACGCTCAACGTATTCATGGCGCGCACCTTTTATTAATCTTTCCGATCGGCCGGCCCAAACCCTAGATATCGTGAGCTCTCACCGAAAGATACGTGGCTATGAAGCGGTCTATGATACTTTCATAGCCGACCTGGGCGGCTTACCGGCCCTGCTAAACGCACTACCACCATCAGGCCTTGATAAAGAAATCCGCAACAGAATTGAAAGCTGCTCAGTCGTATCGGACTTAATGCATTATCGCTTGAGATATGCTCTTACGATGGGGCCCAGCGGCAAGGCATCGACCCATCGTCATGCAAAATTCTTTGTGTGGTGGCCAACGCGTCAAATGACTGGCCGGAGAGGCGTGAGGATACCGGAAAAGGCTCCCTCGCCAAAAACGATGGATAAATGGTGGAAGGAATGGGAACGCACAGCGGTGTTTCTTTTCTTGAACGACCGCTGTGATTTCAAACTATTTCCTGCCGCAGCCGATGACGAACTTTTCGTAGAAAAATTGCTAACGGCCGCAAATGACATCGACAAGCTCAAGAGATTTTTCGGGGCTTACGCATTTGTGCGAGAGGCTATTTTCCCTGGCCAGGTTTCGCAGCTCCAAATGACTGTACCGGAATCAATTGGCCGCATTCCTCTCCAAGTAGAGCCTTTCACGCCCGATGAATTGGAGATCATCGCCGCGTATAAAGAAAATGGCTTTTTGTTAGGAAATTATCAGCCTGGAGATGACGACTAGCTCTTCCGTCGCAAACGGCGCGGCGTCTAGAAAGTACCGCTTTCCAGAATGGCCAGCTGGGAAACTCTGGCTTCACTTTGTCTTCTGAAAGCTCGGAACATACGATCCAACCGTGTCGGGCTTCGTAAAGCGAAGCTCACGTCGCGGGGCGACCCGTACGCAAGCCGAAAAGTTTGAGGAATGACAATGATAGACACTTTGCCGAGTGTCGGCGACCCGGGCGTTAGGTCCACCAGTGAAAATTCGAGTAACGGCCTTAGGCGACTGACCTCTATCATCCAGCCCAACGGTCCCCTCCCCATAGGGAAATCCACCTGGTGGGCTGGTGTGAGATCTGGCCGTTTTCCTGCCCCGGTGAAGCTGGGTCCGCGCATCACCGCATGGCGTGAGGAGGATATCCGCAGGCTTATTGAAAACGGCATTCCGAGAAGTGACCCGGTAACCCGGGGCGGAGGCCGGTCATGAACCGCGAAGACCCTGAGGCGATCGAGCCGAATTTCCCCGGCGGGGAAATTTCGAGCCAGGACGTGGGCAACCCGGCCACAATCGAGCCGGAGGCATGCGCCGAACAGTTCTTGAAGCACCGCGCGGCCAGCCTCACCGAGGAAGTGATGAGTGGCCTTACGTTTTACGAAGGATACAGAGCCTTCAAAGACGACGACGCCAAGTTGGAACGGCTCCTCGCTCGTTTGGTGGGCGCCAAAGTTCTCAGCCAAGCCGAGGCCGACGCCGGGCGGCGTGCCAACGACTTGACGGTATCCAAACTGAACAAAATAGCGGCGCGCGCGGACGTCATCCTGCACCCGAAAATCCTACCGCTCCTGCAGCCCGGCTACACCGTCCTCTACGAGGTGGCGAAGCTCTACGATTTCCTGGAGGAGCACTATGGCCGCGATTGATCGCCTTCGGGACATTTTGGAGCAGCTCGATGGACCGGCGACGCGAGAACGCCTGCGCAACGAACGCTCCAAGATCGAGGGATCGTTGCGGGCAGAGCAAGCGCCGCAGCCGACGCAGGGCGACACCCACGATCCAGCGCCCCCCGAGGAGAAGGAAACTGACCAAGCGGCGCAAGCCGCCGCGGTTTCAGGTTCCGCGACCGTTGCTGATTCGATCACTGCGGCCGCGGGAAGCGTCGCGGGCGGGCCGATCACGGCTCTTCTGCTTACCCCGAGCCGCAAGCATGCCGTCCAACTCGATAAGAACTACGAGAGCGAACCCGAATGCCTGCGCTTGGGCCATGAGGTTGCCGACGAAGCCATCTTGATCGCGGTAGCGACGACCCGCGACCTTCTCGCCGTGGCTCGCACCGCAGAATGGTGGAAGTTCAAGCGCTTCCACGGCTTGTATCTGCTCTCTTGCCCGGAAGCTCCCGATGTGACGGTCGCGCAGGCCATGATGATCTATACGCGGGGTGAGCTGAAGCCCAATGCGCCGATGACGGCGTGGCCTGACGACAAAAACCCGGTGCGGCTCGCCGACCACATCCTGCGGGCCGTGAAAGGCAGGCGCGTTCACCTCTTCGCCGAGAAACGCTGTCCGGGCTGGGAAGCGATTGTCGGAGACGAAAACTGGGTCACGCAGGATTCGACAAATGATCAAAGACGTTGTCCGCTTACTGACCGACGCTCTTCGTGATCAGTCTCAATCGGCCGATCCGCCCGCCGTGGCTATTATCGATGACGAAGCCGGCGCCAGCGTCGTCTCAGCAGCACGGGCGGCAGACTTTAAGGTTCGACCTTATCTGGTGACCTTCGGCGAGCGACCGCGCTATCAGATTCAGCAAATTGCGGGGAAGATCGATGACGAACTTCGCGTGGTCGAACTTCCCACGAAGCGGTTCCCTGCCGACTTCATCAGGCTCGCGGTCCAGCACCGCTGCTTTGGCAGCGGAGACTTTGAGATCGGACTCGTGGCGATGCACTTGTGTGAAGTCTTGACGGAGCGAGTGATCTGGTTGCCGGTCAGAGCTCGCCAACCCGGCTGGTCAGCCGCCGTACGCATCGCCAGCGCCTTCGGCAAGACCCTGATCAACCCGTTCATACTGCTGCCGCCCTACATCGTCCTTGACGAGCGGGAGCTTGAGAGCGCCCGGCGACGCGACAGACTAGCCAAATGACCTATGATGTATTGGTAAAGATCAGACAGCGCTTCCGCGCTCTGTTGATCGATCCAAAAGTCAACAGTCGGCGTCCCAAGTGTCGTTCGGTCGCCGAACTCTGCGCCTTCTGGGCGAGGAAAGCGCGCGGGACCGACGAGGTTGTGCCAATCTTTACACGTGAGCGTGCACTCGTCAGATCGGCCATCGAGGTGTACCGACCCTACACAATGGCAGACGTCCGTCAGCGAGCCGCGCGGAAGGCCTTCGTGGTCTGCTCGCTCTTCTCCGGCGCGGGCGGGTCATGTCTCGGCTATCAACTCGCCGGTGGCGACGTACGCCTCGTCGTCGAGTTCAGCCCTAGCGCGGCCGGCTCTTATCGACGTAACAACCGGTACACCGTCGTCGAGCGGCGAGACATCAGGAGCATCCTAGCGACGGAGGACGGTGTCGAGACCGCGCTCTGGAGAGTAGGCTTGCGACCGGGCGACCTCGATCTGTTGGATGCCTCGCCGCCGTGCACCGAGTTCAGCCTGGGTGGCGCCGGCATCGGCGACCAGTCGAAGCCGAAGGTGTCAATCGGCGTTGGAGTGGGACCCCCTATCGGCATCCAAAAGGGTCACCCGCCGGAGCTCATCCTGTAGTCGTTCCAAAGTCTTGGAGACCCAGGCGATCTCCGCACTGACCTCCTCGGGAGCGCGGTCATAGCAGACAATCGGACCGTACAGTTGCCTGCTTAGCGAGGGGTACAAATCGATCGTCTTGTCGATCAATTTATAAGCCAGCCCACAGGCCGTCGCGTCCGGCACTTGGATTGCCGAAATGGCTACATGCAATAGTTGACCGATGATATCGCGGACCCTCTGGTCGGGGGTGTGGATACCAAACGTGTTGGCCATCGCGTCTTCATAACGCGAACAGAGAACAAGCTGGTTGAGTGAGATGGAGTTCGATACCCTCCACTTTTGGATTCTCGACCGGCAAAGAACGATCGGACGGGTGCGGGTCTTGATGGAAAAGTTCGACCGGCAGTCGCTCCCCTGGTTCATAGTGGATTTTCAGCTCGGCACTAGCGGGAGGTGGTTGGTCCATTGGGTGGTGCCTTTCATGTCTAGGAAGAGCACAAGGCTCACCACTCGATTACTACCTGGCATTTTCAGCATCAGGGCGTCGAGGTAGCGGCCATTTGGCGGTCATCCAAGTTTTTCTGTCGCAGTGAATTTGCCGACTTGCGCTAGCCGACGGCGCTATTCCAGCAGCGCATCCGCACGGATTATTTCCGCGATGAAGCTCCCTGTGGCGAGTTCTGACCACGTGGGCTCGCATCGCACTGTCGCACGGTCCAGCGAACGAAGATCGACGAGATTTGAGCCCCGAGATCTCGACAAAGGTTGGTCAGCAAGCGCGGCGACTGCTTGTTTGGCTCTAGACCAACTCCACGACCCGGAGCTGCGCCTCCGGATTCGCGTCGATGTACGCCTGCGTAGTGCGGATGGAGGAGTGGCCGGCCAGCTGCTGCACGTCCCGGAGCGATCCGCCGACAGTCGATATCTTTCGTGCAGCGTTGGTTATAAAAGTTCTTCGGCCACTGTGGCTGGAGCAGCCATAGAACCCCAGGTGCCGGTACCAACGATGAAACATGTTGACGATCACTTGGGGCGAGGTCCGCAGGCCACGCTCGGTGCCGATGACGTGCGGACCGGCGTGGGGCCCCGTATCTCGATACTCGACCAGGGCGCTCCTGACCTCGTCGGTCAACGGGATCGTTCGACCGGACTTACCCTTGCTGGCGGAGTCGAAGACGTTGAGGGCGCGTGCGATGTTGCCCTCGGAGTTGTTTGTCATACGCCACGTCAGGCCGGCGATCTCCTTGGCCCGGAGGCCGGCCTTGACCGACAGCAGGAAGATCAACCTGTTTCTCTTGGCGTGTCTGGTGCTGGCCAAGTAGCCCAACACGGCCTCGATCTGTCCCTTGGTGAGGGTCTTCGCTTGCTTACCCAGCGGCATCTTCGTCCTCCTCGACCCGATACTTATCGGGCGGCAGGACGCTGGATTGTAACTGGTTATGGAGGGACGTACACAGTGACGCAGGCATGTTATCAGTTACGGCCGGCCGCTGCAGGAGATGAGTTGTGACTGAGTTGAAGAAGGTAGCGAGAGAACGGGAACGGGTCGCTAACCTCTATGCCGATCTGATCGCTTCGCCGCTTATAAAATTCCCGTCCAAGGGTCTCGTCGCTCCGATGCAGCAGGGCGTTTACGTCATCTATGGACCAAACGGAAAGGCCCTGCATGTTGGCTCAACGCCGAGCGGGCTTCAGGGAATTTGGCAGCGACTCAGAAACCACCTGCACAAGGCGTCATCATTCACCCTTATACACCTAAAGGGCGACGGTGCATGGTTGCGGAAGGGGTGCGGGTTTCGGTGCTTGGTCGTCACAAATCACAGGCTGCGCGCGTTGTTAGAACATTACGCCATCGGCCATCTGTGTCCCGCGCATCTCGGGATACATAACAAGGGTAATAGGTCGTCGCTTTCGGTAGCGACGGAACGGCGTATCGTCCGTATGAGGGCCGGCATTTGAGCGTACCGGGACTGAACGAGCTGATGGACGTACTCTCAGAATGGGCATCCGGCGCACCTGTCACGGTGTACCTATATGGAAGTCGAGTGCGTGGTGATCACAAGCCTAACAGCGACGTCGACTTGTATATTCAATATGTGAAGGGCCAAGAAGCTTCTGGTGACGAATGGTACGATAGGCAAACGGCCGACAATTACTCGGAGCTGAGGCCAAAGTTACCCGGACCTCTAGTAAAGGTGATGCCGCCGTTCGGCGCCCCCCACCCATTCATTTTCCATCCCCATGAAGTCGCCCGAAGGGGAAATGTGGTGGCGCTTTATACGCCGCCAAAACTGGGGCGGAAGGGCGCGCCGAACTAGTCGATTATATTGACGCCGCGAGCCGCTTTAAGCCGTGTGCAATAGCGGCGCTCGACTCACTCGACCGGCCATGTACAGATTCATCCGTCCAGTTATGATGGCGCGGGTTTGTCCCAACCACGGAGAACCCCGCATGCCAGTCCTCAAGTCACTGTCCTTCACCGCGCTTCCAAAGCCCAACAACGACATCGTCCAGATTCGGCGGACCAACTTCGTCGCCAAGCTGGAGGAGCAGAAACAGCTCCTGAAAGACCCAAACCACATCCGGACCACCCAGCGGTGGACCAAGGTCAACGGCGAGCGGCAGGCCACCACCAAGCAGCAGGCCGTTCGCCCATGGTGGAAGACCGACCCGTCCGGTCAGGTCGTGATGTCGATGAAGTTCGGCTCCAAACCCATCGAGTTCGAGAAGGGCAAGGCTGGCATCGTCGTCGGCACGAAGGAAAAGCTTCCGGCGGTCATCGACGCCCTGATCGCCGCGGTCCGGTCCGGCGAACTGGACGAGCTTTTCAGCCAGGCCGCCAAGGCCGCCGCGGTCGGCAAGTCCCGGAAGGCCGCTTGATCATCAGTCGGGCCGGGTGGCGAACATGGGCATCCGGCCCACCCCCTATCCGGTCTCGTCTGGACGACTACAGACAACCCTGCCGACGGATAGGATGAACATAAGGGCCGCCGCTTGAGAAGGGTCAGTCGGCCTTCCTTCTCGATCCTGACCGAGTTGGGCGACGGAAGAAGTCGACAGGGTCCACCTCCAGGACTTCGGCCAACTTCCCCACGATCTCCAACCCCACGTAGGTCACCGCCCGCTCGACCCGGCTCAGGTAGGCCCGGTCCACCCCCGCGTCGTGAGCCAGCCCCTCCTGGGACACCCCCCGCTGGTGCCGGATGCGTCTGAGGTTGGTCGCGAATCGCTGGCGTAGGTCCATGTACGCAACCAACCTGCCTGTGGTTTAATGGCCCACGGCTTTAAAGCCTCAACCGTGGGGAAACTAAGATGCTGAACTATTTCTCGGGCAGTTTGGACAACTGGATGGCGCTCAAGGTCGTCGCGGTATTGGTCCCGGTGCTGACGTTCGTTTGGATCATCGTGACTGTAATGGCCCTTCACAGGCGGGACGTCTATTTCTGGAGCCTCGGATCGACCTGGACCAGCGTCATTACCTGTCCCATTGCCTCGGTCATCATGTCGCTGAGCACTACCAGCCAACTGCACGACTCGAACGCGCCGGTCTTCGAGGTGCCCATCATGGCGGGAGCCGTTCTTTACGTCGCTGCGTTCGCCTTCGCGATCGTCTATAACTTCAAGGCAACTAACTCGGCGATCTTAGCCATCAGCACGGGCATGCTGCAGCAGCTCGCGGTCCTGGGGGTGATATTCCTCTTCCTCAGATGGAGGGGCAACGAGGTGAACCGCGGCCGGTAAGAATTTGGCCGCGCTCCAAGGTGCAAGCGAGGAAAGCACATGGCTTCGGATACCGAGATCAAGTGTGAATCATGCAATGGCACCGGGTTTCCGAAGGTTGCACAGCCTGCCGCCTCCGGAAAAAGGATTTACCCTGCACCATGCAAGAAATGCGGGGGCAAAGGCCGAATAAAGATTACTCCAAAGACATCGTCTCTGGACGACAACTAAGAATGTGCTGCTCCCAATGGGGGCGCAACATCCTAGAACGGCAAGGCCGGCCGCGGACGTCGCGATCGGTAGCGCAGTGCGGTCGCGCGGCTTCAGCGCCTGGTCGCTCCAGACGCACCTCATGCGAAGGCAGTGAGCAGCTCCTGCGCATCGCCAAACCTTCGTCATAGGTTGCTTGGTCCGTCGATGCCTGCCCTATCTTCGTTGAATGCGTGAGCGAGGAGCCTAGCCAGAAATTACGCAAGGCCCTATCATCAAGGCTACCGCCCGGAAAGACAATCGGCGGACGACCAGGAGGAGTCAATCATGCCAAAGACGTTAATGCGTTCGTTGCAATTCGCTCTTGCACTCGTCGCCTCGGGTTTCACCGTGAGTCAGGCGCTGCCGCAGGCTAAAGCTCAGGAAGCCGGCTGGATCACGCTCTTCGACGGCAAAGACCTCGAACAATGGGATCAGGTCGGGAAATCCAACTGGCATCTGGCGGACGGCACGGTGATTGCCGACAAGATGGAAGACAAAGAGGCCGGTTATCTGGTCAGCAAGAAGCCGTACAAGGACTTCGCGCTGCGCGTCGAATTCTGGCCGAGCGATGATGCAAACAGCGGCATTTATTTCCGTTGCCTCGATGCCAAGAAGATCACCGACCGTACCTGCTACGAAGCAAATATCTTTGATCAGCGCCCCGACCCGAGTTACGGCACTGGCTCGATCACACGTTACGTCGAGATCAATCCGATGCCGAAAGCCGGCGGCAAATGGAATACGTTCGAGATCACGGCGAAGGGGCGCGCCATCACGGTCATGCTCAACGGACAGAAAACGGCCGAACTGCAGAACGGGATGTTCGATGAAGGCTCGATCGCCCTGCAACACGGCGCGGGAACGATCAAATTCCGTAAGGTGCAGATCAAGCCTTTGTAAGGCGGGTTCAGCGTTCAATGTATTGCGACATTTAAAGGCTACTCCCGATCTACCCCGACAAGCCGACAATGCGGAGCCCGGTCCAGACTTCGCATTTGGGTCAAACGCGACGGTTTTGACAGGGGGCCGATCACTCCGGTCTACCCCTGTCAGCAGACATTCTCGGATGCCGACGGCATGTCTCAAAGGTGCCACGAACGGACATGGCCCCTTATTCGATCAGCTCGTCGGCGCGCTGTTGGAGTTGCAACGGCACGTCAAGACGTAGCGCCTGCGCAGCCTTGAGGTTAATCACCAGCTGGTACTTGGTCGGCGCCTGCACGGGCAAGTCGGTTGGTTTCTCACCCTTCAAAACACGATCGACATAGGTAGCAACACCTTGCTGTTGTTCAATCGTATCGAACCCGTAGGACATCAGACCTCCGTTGACGACAAACGCGCGGAACGGATAGATCGCCGGCAAACGCAACCGCCCGGCCAAGTTGGCGAGCAATTCGGGACTCTTTGTGTTGAGCGGGTTAGGCGCAATGATAAGGCCGCCATTAGGTTCTTGAGCGAATGCCGTGAGGGTGTCCTCCATGATGGCGGCCTCATGCAGATCGATTGCTATAATTTTGATGTCCAACGAGCCCGAAGCAGCCTCGGCCGCGTGCAGGAACGCAACGTTGGCGGCGATGTTCTGGTTGTAGACGACAGCCACACGCCGCACCCCGGGGGCGATTTCCTTCAACAGCTGCAACCATTTCCCGCCGATCGCAACCTCAAAATTCTGAAAGCCGGTGATATTCCCGCCTGGGCGCGCTAGACTGTCCACCACGCGTTCCCCGACAGGATCTGACACCTGCGCGAAGATGACTGGGATTGTCCGTGTCGCCTGCTTCAACGCCGCCGCAGCCGGATTAGACCAGACAAGAATCAAATCCGGCGCACTCGCGGCAAGTTGGACGGCGCCGGAGTTGATGCGTCCTTTATCTTGTCCTGTAAAATGTAAGTCGAACTGGATGTTGCGACCTTCGACCCAACCAAGGTCACGAAGGCGTTGCGTGAACACCGGCCAGAGTTGCCGCACTTGAGGATCGCTTTCGTTATCGAAGGGAAGCAATACTCCTATCCGCCGCACACCTTTTTGCGCCCGCGCCTCCAGCGGACACCCTGACACCGCAGCGCCGAGAAGGGTAATGAACTCCCGCCGTTTCATGGAGCCACCTGAGATCGGGTCAAGGCGTCGCACCGCTCAAACTAGCACCTGGAACGGGCTTGCGTTAGGGCATCGATGTCGGAAATGGGTCAAAAGCGCCGTTTGACGCTGCGCCGCTCACTGCCGGTCCGCCCCCAACTCCGGACATCCTCAGCACCCGTCGGCATGTCTCAAAGGTGCCACATCCGAACTCATGCAACGCAGCATCATTCGATCACCTCGTCGGCGCTGACGAGTAGTGATTGCGGGGCGCGCCTCTTTGATCAGCTTTTCCGTCGCCACAACCAGGCAAACCGCGACCGATCTCCCCGGCTTGCGTCTTTGCTTGGCTCGTTCTCGAACCCGTGCTTCAAATCTGAAACGATGGATGGCGACTCGCCCTCCAACTCACGGAGGCGCTCGACCTGCTTTCTGATGCTGGCCGGTAGTTCAGGTTCTGCTCTCAGATACTGCTGCACGCCTTCGCCGATTTCTCGACAGATTGCGCGGCTGTGCGTGTGGTCGATATCAATGGCGTTGCGCATGGCGGAACTCCCGTTCCGGTGAACCCCGCCCAAAGCAGCTTCGAAGGGCTTCCAAGCCCCGTACCGCTACTTCGACCTGTCCCTGTGGAAGTTCGAGACCGCCGCCTTTGGCTATCGGCGCGAGCGCTTGTATGGAACAGCGGGTCCTACGAAATCGACCTTTGGCTATCCCGCGACCTGCGCCGTCGTTGAGACGGCGAGCGACGGTCTCACGAACACAATGCCGCTCCCCGGATAAACGTTCAAAAAAAACTTTGGGAACACGATTCCGGACCATGGAACCAAACGGACTGTTGTGTCTTGTACACGCGCTGGAACAACAGAGGCGACTCGCCGGACCAATCAAGGTCGGTGAAACGCGTGTTAGTGGCATGCATCAACCAAGTTCGCGAGGGTTACCATGATTGAAGGTGGCTTCGATGCTCGAACGCTTGCCTACATGAATGTTGCGCTGGACCGGGTTTGCGAACACACCCCGCTCGGAGAACAACACGAGGTTCGCGAGCGCGTCGCGCAGGGCATTATTCGATGCGCAAAAAGCGGTAGGACCACGCTAGGAGCTCTCATAGAGGCTGGGGAACGCGCCTTGGCACGTATCCCGGAGAAACAAAAACAATTCGCGTGAGTAGGCCGTGCGGGCTTTAGACCGACGGCGGTTCGCCGACGCCAAGCTGCTCGACGGCGAGCTTGGAAATCTCTGCCGGATCGCGAACGCCCGTCGCGCCGATCTCGATTATTTTCTTCGCGACGATTTCGGCGATAGGGTCGTTGCGATCAACCAAGCAAAGCGAATGCAGGGCCTGTCCGTAGGCCGAGTTCAGACGCTCGATTTCTTCCAGTCCTAGTTTGCTGTCCTTGAGCAATCGACTGATTGGCATTGATTCACCGCCCTATCCCCCGGTGACAACCCAACTTTACCACTAACGTAAACGCGGTTCCAGAACAGCGATTGAGCAAGGAGAAACTCAGCCGACGGTCTCGCAGCGCAAGCGCCATTTTTGGCGGTGCAGCATGCACTCGTGCCATCATCACCAAAGTCGCCGGCGGACTCTGCTCAACTTTATGGGAGGCCTGTTGGCATAGCAGCAACCTCTTGCCGCGCGACGACCGCTGTGGGTCAGTCGCGTCGGTTTGACGCCCAGGCTGCTACTTCCGGTCTTAGCCCATTGAACGAACCCGCTTCGCAGGAGCGCGCTGCGCGCGGAGGCGGTGGCGCCGATCGAGTGACGGGGTGAGGTAAGCGGGCGGCGGTGACAAGCCGGGCGTCCTGTCTTGAGAATTGAGGGGTTCAACAAACTCCACCTCAAGACAGGAGCACCCCGATGAGTGATAAGCCCATCAGCCCGCTGCGCCAGCGCATGATCGAAGACATGACGGTGCGCAACTTCGTCGAGAAGACGCGCAACGATTATATACGGCACGTCAGGACGTTCACAGCCTTTCTTGGCCGCGCGCCGGATACGGCCACGCCTGAAGATCTTCGCCTTTTCCAGCTGCATCAGACGCAGATCGGGGTGCGTGCGCCGAGCATCAATGGCTCGGTTGCAGCGCTGCGCTTCTTTTTCAACGTGACGCTCGACCGCCCAGAGATGGCGCGGCACCTCACCTTCGTGCGGGAACCGCGCAGGATCCCGGTGATCTTGAGCCTGGAGGAGATCGCACGGCTGCTGGAAGCGGCGCCCGGGCCGAAGTACAAGGCCGCGCTGAGCGCCGCCTATGGCGCCGGACTGCGGGTCTCCGAAGTGGTGGCGCTGAAGGTGTCGGACATCGATTCCGAGCGCATGCTGCTGCGCATCGAGCAGGGCAAGGGGCGCAAGGATCGCTTTGCAATGCTTTCCCCGTTGCTCTTGGGGTTGCTGCGCGATTGGTATCGCATCGCCCGGCCCGCGGTCTGGCTGTTCCCAGGCCGTGATCCGCTGCTGCCGCTGACGACGCGGCAATTCAATCGCGTCGTTCATGCCGCTGCCGATAGGGCGGCGATCAAAAAGCGAGTGTCGCCTCACACATTGCGCCACAGCTTTGCCACTCACCTGCTCGAAGAGAAAACCGATGTGCGTTTGATCCAGGTTTTGCTCGGACATGCCAGGGTCGATACGACCGCGCTCTACGCGCAGGTAGCCACCAACGTGATCCGCGCGGTCATGAGCCCGTTGGATCGGCTCACGCCGCTGACACCGGAGAACAAGCCGCCGGCATAAGCCACGGCGATCATGGCTCGCCCCGCCCTGGAGATCGCGGATATCTTCCGCGACCACGGGCCCGCTTGGCGTAAAGCCAATGCAGGTCACGTCAGCCTCGGCCAGTTGAAGGTGATGTCGGCGATCGAGAGCTGCCGCACCGTGGCTCTCGGCGGCCATGTCATGCGCTGCGAGGACTGCTCGTACACGCAGATCGCCTATAACAGCTGCCGTAATAGGCATTGCCCCAAGTGCCAGGGCTCGCAGGCGCTGGCATGGATGAAGCAGCGCAAGTCAGAACTGCTGGACGTCCCTTACTTCCACGTCGTGTTCACGCTGCCGGGGCGGATTGCCGCCATCGCCTACCAGAATAAGGCCGTCGTCTACGATCTCTTGTTCAAGGCTTCCTCGCAGACAATGCGCACGATTGCGGCCGATCCCAAGCACCTCGGCGTCAAGATCGGCTTCACCTCGGTACTCCACACCTGGGGCTCCGCGATGACCCATCATCCACACGTCCACATGATCGTGCCGGGGGGTGGGATATCGCTCGACGGCACGCGCTGGATCGGCTGCCGTCCAAACTATCTCCTGCCGGTGAAGGTGCTGTCGCGGCTGTTCCGCCGCCTGATGCTGGAGATGCTGCTCGCCGCGCACGAGGCCGGCCGCCTGCAGTTCTTCGGCGACCACGCCCACCTCGTCGGCAACGCCGCGTTCAAGGCCTATCTCGCGCCGATGCATCGCACCAAGTGGTTCGTCTATAGCAAGCGGCCGTTCGCCGGGCCGGAGCAGGTGCTGGCCTATCTGTCCCGCTATACCCACCGCGTCGCGATCTCCAACAGCCGCCTCATCGCCGCCGACGCGACCGGCGTAACGTTCAGCTACAAAGACTACCGGATCGAGGGACCCGGCCGCTACAAGACCATGACGCTCAAGCCGGACGAGTTCATCAGGCGGTTCCTGATCCACGTCCTGCCATGCGGATTCCACCGCATCAGGCACTGCGGTCTGCTAGCCAGCGGCACCAAGACCCAGACCATCGCGCGGGCGCGTCAGCTGATTGCTGCGGTGGCACCTGTGCAAACCGTGCACCAGCAGCAGCTTCCCGATGGTGCCGCGGCAACCGACCAGGCGACCCACCCGTGCCCGTGTTGCGGCGGGCGCATGAACATCATCGAGACCTTCAAGCGCGGCTCGACACCGCATCACCGCCCGACCGGTCCAACCATCGCCGTCAGGATCGATACGTCTTGATCACACTGAAACGACGCACTCACAACCTTGCCCAGCGTCGGTTGCTGACCGGCGCCGACCACGCTCGCGCAAATGCGCCGTCCCGACAGCTACGCATCCCTGCAACCGACACACTCAACAATAGTCTCAATCATAAACCCGAGCTATCGCTGCCTGCCAGCCGCCTCGAAGCACACGGCACTCCCGCGCTCGCACCTTCCGCATCAGCCAAATCCCCATAGCGGAGTGCGCGGCATTCTCCGCGCCCCATCCCCCGCGGGTTCTTTCCTTGGCGGCTTTCGGACGCCGGCCACTGCTGTATGTCGCGCCGCTGTCGCTGGCCGGCATCCGAAACCCTCAACATCAACGGACATCGCGAGACCAGACCGACTGGTCCGTTCAGTGCCAGAAGCGTTCTTTCGAATGTCCCTTCCTCGTCACGTTCCATCGCCGCCGAACCTGTAATTCAGCGGCAGGTGGCTGCGGGGCTCACTCGGGCATCCCCGCTCTCCTGAGGATATCCGCATGCAATTCGTCACGCACGCAGCCGCGCTCGAATCGGGATGGTCACCAATTCAGTTTTTATTATGCGTTAACGTGGATGTGATTAGCGAAAAAAGGTACATCAAAGCTGTTGTTGTTTGTTAGTGTGAATATCAGCATCGGTTGACGACGTCCGTTAGGGGCGATGGTGGTAATTTGCCTCCGTGCTTCTATCAAAGGAATCATGTCAAGACCCCGTGCGTTTGGCTCTATCGACACGTTAAAATAAGCAGCCGGCAGATAGTCGTCTCCCCACCAGAAAGTAAAGTCTTGGGTCGTCAGAGCAGGAATTGTATAACCACCCATTTTGACCTTGACATCAGCCATGACAATTCTCCTCTAACTAGGATTGGCTACATGGACACGTGAACGATACTGCAACCGGTAACCATCTAAAAAATTAATACCAAAATGTCGTCTTGCGTAGTGTGATCCATGTCACCCCCCAAAGATTCCTTTTGCCAGCAAATGCCTCATGGACTCGCGCTGACCTGATTGCGGGGAAACGCCGACTCAGCCTTTTGCCATCAATGTGCTGATCGCTTCTGGCTGGCGCTGGTCGGCGCCCTTGTCCGCGTTGCCGACCCCATTGACGCCGCCGATCAGATTCGAACCGGTGATCAACTTGAAGGCCGCTAAGGCGCTGAGGCTCGCACCCGTTGCAGATCGGATGTTGCGATGTGCATCGCGGCAAATTTATCCATCATGTGACGCTATGGGTCAGACTCAGAAGAACTCGGTTTGAGCAGATGACTTTCGTAAAGGTGCCAAGGGACAATTTGCCGCCAAAACGAGTATGGCACCACCTTCCAACCCTTCGTACAGTGCCCTGCCGGTTGGATTTTCAGTACCATGGTGCAAGAGCGGCCAGTCCGGGTCCAGCGCAGGTTGTCGGCGATTATGGCCGCGGACGTGGTCGGCTATTCGCGCCTTATGCACCACGACGAAGAGGCTACACATGCCAAACTGACGGCGCTCCTAGTGGAGACTGTCCACCCTGCAATCGCTGAGCACGGTGGCCGCATCGTGAAGAGCACCGGTGATGGGCTTTTGGCCGAGTTTGCGAGTGCGGTAGAAGCGGTCCGAGCTGCGATGCAGTTCCAGACCCGCATTCGCGAACTTACAATCGATGAGGCGGAAGGCAATCGCATTGCCTTCCGGGTGGGCATCAATATCGGCGACGTAATTGTCGAGCCGCATGACATTTTTGGGGACGGCGTGAACATTGCGGCGCGGCTTGAAAGCATCGCAGAGCCCGGTGGCATCTGCATCTCGTCTTCCGCCTACGATCACGTCCGTGGCAAGGTCGGGGTTGAGTTCGCCGATCTAGGCGAGCAGAATCTCAAAAACATTGCCCTTCCGATTCGGGCCTATGCGGTGGCCCGGGATGGGCGAAGCTCAGCGACACATGTTGATTGCGCAAGGCAAAGCCCCCATCATTCACCGGCTCGTCTTTCCATTGTTGTACTGCCTTTCGCTAATCTCAGTGGTGATCCTGAGCAAGACTACTTTGTCGATGGCGTCACTGAGAGCCTGACCACAGACCTGTCGCGCATCGGTGGCTCGTTCGTGATCGCACGCAATACCGCCTTCTCATACAAGGGGAGGGCAATTGACGTACGGCAGGTCGGGCGGGACTTGAAAATCCGTTACGTGCTCGAAGGCTCCGTGCAGCGCAACGGCAATCAGCTTAGGGTGAACATGCGGCTCGTTGATGCCGAAACAGGGAATCACCTTTGGGCTGAACGCTTCGATAAGCCCGTCGCTGATCTGTTTAGAATGCAAGACGAAATCGTGTCGCGGCTCGCCAACACGCTGGAAACCCAGCTTATTGAGGCCGAAGCCAGGCTAGCGGAGCGTTCGCCGCATCCCAATTCGATGGACCTTTATTTCCAGGGCATGGCTTGGTTCAACAAGGGGCCAACCCCCGACCACCTGGCGCGAGCACGCAGTTTCTTCGAACAGGCCCTGGTGCTTGATCCAGAAAGTGTCGAAGCGTTGGTGAGCTTAGCGTATCTTGACGGAAGGATTTCTGCCACAGATGAAAAGTTTGCACGATTCGCTGCGGCCGAAGCAGCCGCAACCAAAGCTCTGTCCTTGGCGCCAGACAATGCTCTGGCTCACATGGCTTTAGGCTGCACCAAAATTTGTACGAACCGCGTGGCCGAGGGTATTACCGAATGCGAGCGAGCGCTGCAGTTGAACCGAAATCTGGCAGACGCGCACGCCACCATCGGTGTGGCCAAGATTTTCATAGGGCGCGCTGCTGAAACGGAAACCCATGTCCAGGAGGCGCTGCGTTTATCGCCTCGCGATTCCAATGCATTCCGGTGGCTGCACTGCGTTGGTGTCGCCAAGTTGATGCTTGGCGCTGACCCTGAAGCGGCTGCATGGCTGCGTAAGAGCCTTGAGGCCAACCGAAATTATCCCCTTGTGCACTTCCATCTGGGCGCCGCGCTTGTGTTTCTCCAGCAGCCGGATGAGGCCCGGGCCGCCATTCAAGAAGGCCTGACACTCGATCCCACGTTTGCGATCAGCCGCATGCGGCGGCTAAGCGACCATCCGACGTACCGAGCTGGGGGCAAACGTATTCGGGATGGTATGCGCATGGCCGGCGTTCCAGAAGGATAATGTCCGCTAATGGGATGGTCCGGCCGTGCTCCTGCCCCGCCAGCGATAAGCTGGCCGGGGGCGCCAAGACAAGGAGCACGCCATGTCTCAGACACCCAATACCGCGATCGCCGTGATCGGCATCGATATCGGCAAGAACTCGTTCCACCTCGTGGGCCACGATGCGCGCGGCGTCATCGTGCTGCGGCAAAAGTGGTCGCGTGGCCAAGTGGAAGCGCGGCTCGCCAATATACCGCCTTGCCTGATCGGCATGGAAGCCTGCGTCGGCGCACATCACCTGAGCCGCAAACTCGCATCGCTTGGTCACGAGGCCAGGTTGATGCCGGCCAAATATGTCCGCCCCTATAGCAAGGGACAGAAGAACGACTTCAATGATGCCGAAGCGATTGCCGAAGCCGTGCAGCGCCCGACGATGAAGTTCGTGGCGACCAAGACCGCGGAGCAACTGGATTTACAGGCGTTGCATCGGGTGCGCGAGCGGCTGGTGTCGCAACGCACCGGCATCATCAACCAGATTCGCGCCTTCATGCTGGAACCGGGATCGCCGTTCGCCAGGGCATCGGATTCCTGCGCACGGAGCTGCCCACTATCCTTGCAACGCGCACCGATGCCCTGTCGCCGCGCATGTTGCGTGTCATCGAGGAGTTGGCAGGCGACTGGCGCCGGCTGGATCAGCGCATCGATGGCCTGTCCGGCGAGATCGAGGCACTGGCCCGTCAAGATCAGGCATGTTCGCGCCTGATGACGGTGCCTGGCATCGAGCCCATCATTTCGAGCGCCATGGTGGCCGCGATTGGCACTGGAGACGTATTCTCCAAAGGCCGCGACTTCGGCGCATGGCTCGGACTGGTGCTCAAGCAGATCTCGACGGGAGACCGCACGATCCTCGGCAAAATCTCGAGGCGCGGCAATCGCTACCTCGCGTTCTGTTTGTACAGGCGGCATGGGTTGTGCTGGTCAGCATAAAGAACTGGGAACGTTACGGGCTCAAATCCTGGATCGAAGCCGCCAAGAGGCGGTTGCACCACAAAGTGCTGGCGATCGCGCTCGCCAACAAGCTTGCCCGCATCGCCTGGGCGGTGCTGGCTATCGCATGGGCGGTGCTGGCTAAAGGACGCGCCTTCGAGCTGACGAGGACCGACGATGCAGGCGTCGTCCGACCCGCTTGATCCTCGCGCCGTGCTCGGCGCGGTCAAGGCGCAGCCTGGTAACGCCGGAGCCAGCCGCAAGCCAAGCGCGACGGCCGGCCTTGACCGCCCCTGCGCACGACGCGATCGACATTCTGCGGGCCGGGACGAAGGAACGGCCCTTGGCTCGAACAAAGGAACTGCGCGAGATGAGGAGCAAGCGTTGACGTAATCCCATCAACGGTTTCCAGCCGAGGTCAGCGAGAGGACAAGACAAAATGGAGGATCGGTCTTCCGAGCACGTGCGAACACTGGTGACCCGAATGGCCCGATCGAGGCCTGTCCGCTAACGAGAACGCACGCGCGCTGATATCCATGATGGCCCGGAGCACAACACGCTCCAATCAGAGGCCGGATACATTGATGCAAGACCGCCGCCGCCAATTCGACGAGATCTTCTTGCAACGCGCGGTCGGACCCTACATCGGGGTCAATTTCGGACGTCGGACTGCTCAACGGCCATGTCTGCTTTGCCCCCGTAAGCGACGAGAAAGCGGACATGGCCTGAGGTCCGTTTCGTGCCAATGAACGAACCCGCTCTCGCGGGAGGGGCTGGCGGCGCGGTCGGGCGATTACGTCTGCCGCAGTAACTATTTGAACGAGCGCAAGTGACGGGCGGTCGCTCCGTCTTGAGGATCGAGGGGTTCAAGCACTCCAACCTCAAGACGGGAGCTCCCAATGAGCGAGAAGCCCATCAGCCCGCTGCGCCGGCGCATGATCGAAGACATGACGGTGCGCAACTTCGTCGAGAAGACGCACAACGACTATATCCGGCACGTCAGGACATTTACAGCCTTTCTCGGCCGCGCGCCGGATACGGCCGCGCCTGAGGATCTTCGCCTTTTCCAGCTGCATCAGACGCAGGCCGGCGTGCGTGCACCGAGTATCAATGGCTCGGTTGCAGCGCTGCGTTTCTTCTTCACCGTGACGCTCGACCGCCCCGAGATGGCACGGCACCTCACGTTCGTGCGGGAGCCGCGCAGGATTCCGGTGGTCTTGAGCCTGGAGGAGATCGCACGGCTGCTAGAGGCGGCCCGCGGGCCGAAGTACAAGGCCGCGCTGAGCGCCGCCTATGGCGCCGGACTGCGGGTCTCCGAAGTCGTGGCGCTGAAGGTGTCGGACATCGATTCCGAGCGCATGCTGCTGCGCATCGAGCAGGGCAAGGGGCGCAAGGATCGCTTTGCAATGCTTTCCCCGCGGCTGTTGGAGTTGCTGCGCGATTGGTATCGCATCGCCCGGCCCGCGGTCTGGCTGTTCCCGGGCCGTGATCCGCTGCTGCCGCTGACGACGCGGCAATTCAATCGCGCCGTTCATGCCGCTGCCGATAGGGCGGCGATCAAGAAGCGAGTGACGCCTCACACATTGCGCCACAGCTTTGCCACCCATCTGCTCGAAGAGAAAACCGATGTGCGTTTGATCCAAGTTTTGCTCGGACATGCCAGGCTCGATACGACCGCGCTCTATGCGCAGGTGGCTACCAACGTGATCCGCGCGGTCATGAGCCCGTTGGATCGGCTCACGCCGCTGACATCGGAGAAGAAGCCGCCGGCATAAGCCACGGCGATCATGGCCCGTCCCGCCCTGGAGATCGCGGACATCTTCCGCGACCACGGGGCCGCTTGGCGTAAAGCCAATGCAGGTCACGTCAGCCTCGGCCAGTTGAAGGTGATGTCGGCGATCGAGAGCTGCCGCACGGTGGCTCTCGGCGGTCATGTCATGCGCTGCGAGGACTGCTCGTACACGCAGATCGCCTATAACAGCTGCCGTAATAGGCATTGCCCCAAGTGCCAGGGCTCGCAGGCGCTGGCATGGATGAAGCAGCGTAACGTCAGAACTACTGGACGTCCCTTACTTCCACGTCGTATTCACGCTGCCGGCGCGGATTGCCGCCATCGCCTACCAGAACAAGGCCGTCATCTACGATCTCTTGTTCAAGGCTTCCTCGCAGACAATGCTGCACGATTGCGGCCGATCCCAAGCGCCTGGGCGTCAAGATCGGCTTCACCTCGGTGCTCCACACCTGGGGCTCCGCGATGACCCATCATCCGCACGTCCACATGATCGTGCCGGGTGGTGGGATATCGCTCGACGGCACGCGCTGGATCGGCTGCCGTCCCAAACTATCTCTTGCCGGTGAAGGTGCTGTCGCGGCTGTTCCGCCGCCTGATGCTGGAGATGCTGCTCGCCGCGCTCGACGCCGGCCGCCTGCAGTTCTTCGGCGACCACGCCCACCTCGCCGACAAGGCGGCGTTCAAGGCCTATCTCGCGCCGCTGCATCGCACCAAGTGGTTCGTCTATAGCAAGCGGCCGTTCGCCGGGCCCGAGCAGGTGCTGGCCTATCTGTCCCGCTACACCCACCGGGTCGCGATCTCCAACAGCCGGCTCATCGCCGCCGACGCGACCGGCGTAACGTTCGGCTGCAAGGACTACCGGATCAAGGGACCCGGCCGCTACAAGACCATGACGCTCAAGCCGGACGAGTTCATCAGGCGCTTCCTGATGCAGTCCTGCCAAACGGATTCCACCGGATCAGGCACTGCGGTCTGCTAGCCAGCGGCACCAAGACCGAGACCATCGCACGGGCGCGTGAGCTGATCGCTGCGGTGGCACCTGTGCAAACCGCGCACCAAGCAGCAGCCTCCCGATAGTGCCCCGGCGACCGACCAGGCGACCCACCCGTGCCCGTGTTGCGGCGGTCGCATGAGCATCATCGAGACCTTCAAGCCGCGGCTCGACACCGCAATACAGACCGCCGCCGCCAACCGCCATCAGGATCGATACGTCATGATCACGTTCCGCCACCTCACAGATTCAAAATCCCGATCTTCCTCGCTGACCGTCGATCCGCCACGGCGGCGCTCGTGCAAAATCTCGCGCTTTGCGATCGTCAACGTCGCCATCGATCTGCATTGCGCTAACGGCAGACACTTGCGCTCTGCGACGGACTAATCATGCGCCGCAACGTCGTCAGCCAACACACTCATCGACCGTCGGTTGTCCATCACGCAGCTCGTCCGTCGTGCGCAAATCCTCCATAGCGCTCGCCGCTCGCAGCGCCACCGCCTGCTATTTCCCGCGGGTTCCTTCATTGAAGGCTTTCGGACGCCGGCCACGGTGCAAGCCGCATCGCTGCGATCGGCCGGCATCCGAAACCCTCAACAAGACCGGAAGTCGGGTTATTCGATCACCACGTCAGCGCTGGCCGGAGGCGTGTCCAGTTGACGGATTGCGCGGATGACTTTCAACAACAGAGCATAATGGTCCGTCAAAACGGCGGGCTATTCGGGCAGACCCGACGTTTGCAACGCATCGCGCAAGCGCACCTTGTCCTCAGGCTGCTTCCAAGCAAACCAGCTCTCCAAGTACGCACCGATTTTAAAGTCTGGGCGCATCGCAAGGACGCGTCGCCCCGCGTCTTGCGCCGCCAGAGTATCACCGGCCACGGATCGGCAGGCCGCCAGTAGCGCGTAGTGATGGAAGTGTTCCGGTTCCACTGACTCCAAAACGCCAATCGCCTCGGTCGCGCGTCCGGCCATGAACAAAGCTCGCACAAGGTCGAGATAGTAGTGATGGGCCGAGAACGGATCGAGACGCATCGCCCGTTCGATCCACGGTATTGCCTTCACCGGATCGCCCAGGTAGGTCAGGTTGATGCCGCGCTGCGCGACGAGGCGCGGATCATTCGGATTCTGCGCCATGGCGCGTTCCAAATGGTATTCACTCTTTGCGAACAGGCCATCAAGCAATGCTAAGCGGCACATGATGCGGTGACATTCGGTATCGCTCTCGTCGAGCCGCGCTGCGGCCTCAACCAAACACGCGATTTCCGAAAGCTTCGGCGCAGGATCGCGATACCCAAGGACTCGCGCTTGGGCGAGCGTGCAGGCCTTCCAAGCGTAGGCAGCAGCGAAGCGCGGATCGAGTTCGATCGCCTGGTCAAAGCTTGCTTCGGCTTCCTGATTCGCCTTTGCGTCGTACAGGTGATGATAGTACTTCCCGCGCAACATGTGGTCGTAGGCCTCCAGCGAATTCGAGCTTCTTGCGGGCCGCCGCCTCAGTAGCCGCCGCTTCGATCCGCGCTGGCAGCACTGCCACGATACTGCTCGTCACATCATCCTGGATTGCAAAAACGTCTTGCAGCTCGCGGTCGTAGCGCTGCGCCCAAAGGTGCTTGTCGCTGAGAGCATCGATCAGCTGCGCTGTGATTCGAACGCGGCTGCCGCCGCGCCGCACACTTCCTTCCACGACGTACCGCACGCCCAGTTCCCTCGCCACGTCCGCGATCCGCACGGCCCTTCCTCGATAGGCGAACGAGGAATTGCGCGCCGTTACGAACAGATCCGGGTAGCGCGACAGTTCGGTGATGATGTCCTCGGCGATGCCGTCCGCGAAGTACTCATGTTCCGGATCGCCACTCATGTTCTGGAATGGCAACACGGCGATGGACGGCTTGTCGGGAAGTGCGAGCGGCGCAGTCTGGCCTTGGAACGAACCCGGTGTGGCCGCCGCCGCGCCGCGATGGCAGGGCGTAATGCGCCATGCTCGCACCGGTTCAGCAATGTTCTTAAGCGTCTGCATCCCGAGGTCGTCGCAGACCATTTCGATTTTGCCCCGAACCTGACGATAGGCGTCGTCCGACAGACAAACATTACCTGGCTCGGCAATACCCTCCAGCCGAGCGGCAATATTGACACCGTCGCCGAAGATATCGTTCTCATCGAAAATGATATCACCGACGTGGATGCCGATGCGGAACTCGATCCGTTGATCCTGCGGCGCGACGGCACTTTGTTCGGCCATACTGCGCTGGACTTCAACTGCACTGCGCACCGCATCGACGGCGCTGGCAAACTCGACCAACATTCCGTCACCGGTTGTCTTGACAATGCGCCCACGATGGGAGGCGATGGTGGGATCGAAAAAAGCCTTTCTGACCGCCTTGAGCCGCGCCAGAGTGCCTTCCTCGTCGGCCCCCATAAGGCGGCTATAGCCCGCGACATCCGCCGCCAGCACCGCCGCCAGTCGCCGTTCTACGTACTCGCTGCTCAAGATGCACCCCCCCGGGGTCGGGGAAACTGAATGTTCATATAGCACAATTGTGGCGCGACGTCCGGCTATGCTCCACGTCCGAAACGGGTCATTGAACGAACCCGCTCTCGCGGGAGGGGCTGGCGGCGCGGTCGGGCGATTACGTCTGCCGCAGTAACTATTTGAACGAGCGCAAGTGACGGGCGGTCGCTCCGTCTTGAGGATCGAGGGGTTCAAGCACTCCAACCTCAAGACGGGAGCTCCCAATGAGCGAGAAGCCCATCAGCCCGCTGCGCCGGCGCATGATCGAAGACATGACGGTGCGCAACTTCGTCGAGAAGACGCACAACGACTATATCCGGCACGTCAGGACATTTACAGCCTTTCTCGGCCGCGCGCCGGATACGGCCGCGCCTGAGGATCTTCGCCTTTTCCAGCTGCATCAGACGCAGGCCGGCGTGCGTGCACCGAGTATCAATGGCTCGGTTGCAGCGCTGCGTTTCTTCTTCACCGTGACGCTCGACCGCCCCGAGATGGCACGGCACCTCACGTTCGTGCGGGAGCCGCGCAGGATTCCGGTGGTCTTGAGCCTGGAGGAGATCGCACGGCTGCTAGAGGCGGCCCGCGGGCCGAAGTACAAGGCCGCGCTGAGCGCCGCCTATGGCGCCGGACTGCGGGTCTCCGAAGTCGTGGCGCTGAAGGTGTCGGACATCGATTCCGAGCGCATGCTGCTGCGCATCGAGCAGGGCAAGGGGCGCAAGGATCGCTTTGCAATGCTTTCCCCGCGGCTGTTGGAGTTGCTGCGCGATTGGTATCGCATCGCCCGGCCCGCGGTCTGGCTGTTCCCGGGCCGTGATCCGCTGCTGCCGCTGACGACGCGGCAATTCAATCGCGCCGTTCATGCCGCTGCCGATAGGGCGGCGATCAAGAAGCGAGTGACGCCTCACACATTGCGCCACAGCTTTGCCACCCATCTGCTCGAAGAGAAAACCGATGTGCGTTTGATCCAAGTTTTGCTCGGACATGCCAGGCTCGATACGACCGCGCTCTATGCGCAGGTGGCTACCAACGTGATCCGCGCGGTCATGAGCCCGTTGGATCGGCTCACGCCGCTGACATCGGAGAAGAAGCCGCCGGCATAAGCCACGGCGATCATGGCCCGTCCCGCCCTGGAGATCGCGGACATCTTCCGCGACCACGGGGCCGCTTGGCGTAAAGCCAATGCAGGTCACGTCAGCCTCGGCCAGTTGAAGGTGATGTCGGCGATCGAGAGCTGCCGCACGGTGGCTCTCGGCGGTCATGTCATGCGCTGCGAGGACTGCTCGCACACGCAGATCGCCTATAACAGCTGCCGTAATAGGCATTGCCCCAAGTGCCAGGGCTCGCAGGCGCTGGCATGGATGAAGCAGCGTAACTCAGAACTGCTGGACGTCCCTTATTTCCACGTCGTATTCACGCTGCCGGCGCGGATTGCCGCCATCGCCTACCAGAACAAGGCCGTCGTCTACGATCTCTTGTTCAAGGCTTCCTCGCAGACAATGCGCACGATTGCGGCCGATCCCAAGCGCCTAGGCGTCAAGATCGGCTTCACCTCGGTGCTCCACACCTGGGGCTCCGCGATGACCCATCATCCGCACGTCCACATGATCGTGCCGGGTGGTGGGATATCGCTCGACGGCATGCGCTGGATCGGCTGCCGTCCAAACTATCTCTTGCCGGTAAAGATGCTGTCGCGGCTGTTCCGCCGCCTGATGCTGGAGATGCTGCTCGCCGCGCACGACGCCGGCCGCCTGCAGTTCTTCGGCGACCACGCCCACCTCGCCGGCAAGGCCGCGTTCAAGGCCTATCTCGCGCCGCTGCATCGGACCAAGTGGTTCGTCTATAGCAAGAGGCCGTTCGCCGGGCCCGAGCAGGTGCTCGCCTATCTGTCCCGCTACACCCACCGGGTCGCGATCTCCAATCGCCGGCTGGTCGCCGCCGACCACAAGGGCGTTACCTTCAAGTACAAGGATTATCGCATCGAGGGGCTCGCCCGCTACAAGACCATGACGCTGGCGACCGACGAGTTCATCCGGCGCTTTCTCATCCACGTGCTGCCGAAGGGCTTCCATCGCATCCGGCACTATGGCCTGCTCGCCACCGGCGCTCGAGCCGCAAACATTGCCCACGCGCGCGAGCTGCTCGCCGTGCCGTCCCGCCCAAAAGAACCAGAGACGCCCGAAGCAGCGATCGACGAGCCCCCGTGCTGCCGCGTCCATGCCCGTGCTGCGGCGCCCGCATGATCGTCATCGAGACTTTTGAGCGCGGCTGCGAGCCGAGGCACCGCCCCACACCGGCACCGGCGGCGATCAGGATCGACACATCATGAGACCATCGCCGCCGATCGACGACCGCAGTGACGAGCGCCATTCTGGCCGGCTCTCAGCCGGCAGCGCCCACGCTCGCATCGCTGTGCCGGATTCACCAGCAGTCGCGCGACCAATCTTGTCGCGCGACGCCCAGAACGCTCGTTCATACCGACGCACACCCCTGCGCGTGGCAGAAACCCGATCATCGCAACCGCTCCGGTCCAGTCTTCTCAAGCCCGAGCCCGCGGCAAAATCCCCATAGCGCCCGCTGCACCGTCAGTGCCCCACCTCCCGCGATTTCGTGCCTTGGCGCTTTTCGGACGCCGGCCGTCGGTGCGCGGGGATAGCTTCGTCATCCCGGCGTCCGAAAACCTTGTATGGGGCCTATTGGCGTCAAGGAGAGAGTGGCGGTGCTGTTGAGTCATTTTGTCACGTCACCAGATTGCATTTGCGGCATGGACAGCCCCTTGCTCGGCTGCGCCGAGCGGTCAAGCCCCAAAGCCGCTTGCGGCGCGCCGAAGGCGCGGGGCTTGACGGCGAATGCGCAGTCCGAGCCATCATAATTTGTCGCCGCAACGTACAAAAGTCATTCGGCGCTGTTCGAGGCACTGTGGATTGCTATTGTGGGGACCTCTCCTTTCACCGACATGAGTAGTCTTGCAGCCTGAAGATCGGCACGACTGATCCGAGGGGAGCTTGCCATCGGGGCGCAGAAGTCACGCCACAACCTTGTATTCGGTCGATCCATGTGTGGATCGCACCATGATGCAGTCATACGCATCGTCGGCGAAGCTCCGGGGCGGCAGGCCCAATCTGCACAGCGGCATTTGAAGCCATGGTTTTAAGGCGGGACACCGCCACCTCGGATTCATCGGCAGGCTCCTAGCACGGGCTGCCAAGCCGTTTGTCCTGTCGTTGCTCTCTTTCCATGCTGTTGCTCATGACGCCGGCCGTAGCACGATGCCCTGCGGAACCTCGCCCCTCGTAACGAGACGCCAGAGGGCGATGAGCAGCTTACGCGCCAGCGCCACGATCATCGTCTTGCGTGTGCTGGCGCGTCCGTCGGCGGTTCGCGCCGCGAACCATTGGGCCAGGGCGCTGTTCTTTTGGAACCTGACAAAACGCCAAGCCAGCTGAATCATGCCGCAGCGGACGCGGACATTGCCGGCGCGCGCAAGACCCCGTTCGCGTCGACGGCTGCCGCTCTCGTCGGGCGAGCCGGTAAGACCGGCGTAGCGGGCGACGGCCTTGCGATCGCGCCAGTGGCGCGAGAAGATCTCGTTGACCAGCATGTCCGCCGTTTCGATACCAGCGCCAAAGACACGGGCAATCAGGCGGACCATCGCGTCCGGGCTTTTCGTCTCCGCGGCAGGAGCCACCGCGAGCTTGCGCAGGCGTTCCTGTTCGACCGCACGGATCTGGTCGCGTACGAAACGTAGCCGCGCGAGATGACGGCGCAGTTCCGAAAGCGTGTTCTGTGGCAACGACGTGCCTTCCGCCGTGCGCAAATCTTCGAGCCCTTCGGCAAGCTTGCGCATGGTCGGGCGCAAAGTGCGAAGGCCGAAGCGGGCAAATATCGCCTTGATCTGGTTGATAATCTGCGTTTGCTCAGTGACCAGATTCTGGCGCTCACGGTTCGGTCGCCTCGCGTCCTCCTCCTCGATCGTCGGGATTGCCACCATGCTGCAATGGCGCTTTTCGCCACGCAGCCAGCCGAGAAAAACGCGCATCAGAAGTTCCGTATCGAGACGATCGGTCTTTGCGCGCCGGTGTTCGCGCGACACCGCGATGCTGGTCGGATGGATGACATAGGCCTCGACATCGCGTGCCCGCAGCCAGCGCGCTAGCCAGAACCCATCGCGGCCAGCCTCAAAGGCGACGACGATACGCTTGATGTTGCGCCCAGCCTGGCCGGCTTCGCAGTGCCAACGATGCAAGAGCTTCAGCAGCATTTCTTCTTGGGCATCGAACTTCTTAAGAGGTTGACGTTCGACGCCGGGAACCAGCGCCGCAACCAGCCACTTCGTTTGGCTCATCTCGATCACGGCGACGATTGTGCTATCTTGCTCGAGAGCGGTGAGGGATCTGCTCGCGTCAAAACGAAAATGTTGCGACATGGGTGAGCTCCATCGGTAGCCGTTGAACAGCGCCCATGGTGCCATGTCCTCGCCGCTCGCCCCATATCATCTGCACACAAGGAGACTCATGCACTGCAGCAAATAGCGTTTCTATTCGATCACCTCGTCGGCGGTGATCAGCAATGAAGCCGCGATGGTGAGGCCGAGTGCTTTCGCAGCTTTTAGGTGGATGATCTGTTTGAAGCGGGTTGGTTGCTGGACCGGGAGGTTAGCTGGCTTCGTGCCCCTAAGTATTTTGTCAACATACATGGCCGCTTTGCGGAAATACTCCGGCGTGTCTTGTCCGTACGATATGAGCAGGGCGTACCGAACCGTTTCGTTGATCGTCCCCAGCGTTGAGATCTGACGGCCCAAGGCTAATGAGCCTACCCGCGCCCGTTCATTGAACAGCATTGTCCGAATAGGACTGCCGCCTCGGAACCGTCCTGAGCGATTTCAGCAAACGCGCGATCAACATCATCGAATGTAGCTACTTGAGCCGAAGCCCTGACAGCCGGACAATTGGGTAGCGGCAATGTTCGGTATCCGCATTTAGCTCGACAATTGCCTTGTCGGAGCGCAATCTAAACCTGTTCGCTAGCCGCAGAATGTGGAAGTTGAAAATGGACGGGTTCATACGTCGTCAAACCCTTGAACTTTTCCGAAGGCGACTATCTCTGGCCAAGACCGAGGAGCAGCGCCGTGTAATCCTAAAGCTGCTGGCGGAGGAAGACGCGAAGGAAGGAATTAACCGGGTCGGTTCGGAAGAGACGAAACGGGTAGGCCCTGGGCAACGGGATCAGTAGCCTGCGTGAACACGATGGTGCCGGTCTCGCGCAGGACCGCGCTGACCGAGAGTGTGGTCATGGCAAAGACGACCTCGGGCTGAAGGTCGACCAGCTCTTTCGCAAGCCGCTGTATCCGGTCGACTTCGCCGCCGGCCCAACGAACGTCGATCCGAATGTTGTTGCACATCGGTCCAGCCGACTGCCCGCATCCCCTGCACAAACGATTTGAACCAAGTCTGAGCTTCTTCGCTCTCGGAATACGGCGTCAGCACAGCGACCCGCCGCACCCGCTCAGACTGCTGCGCACTTGCAACGCGAATGCCTGATAGAGGCTGAAGCAGGCTTCGCTACTGCAACATGAGGTACTGGCCGATGTCGCAGTTGGGTCAAACTGAGAAGAACTCAATGCGAGCAAATGTCTTCCGGTTCGACCCTGAAAGCGGACCTTCCCCAATCCGGTCGGCATTTCGCATTTGGGCCATCGCACAAAGCGGACATCAGCTCAATTTTGAAGGTGAGGACTCAAGGACGTTGTAGGCCATCATCGGGCGGCGAATGCCCTTCAAGGCGAACTCACCCACACGCTCCACCGTCACAGCATTCTCGACCTTCGTGAGCACCCGAGGACTAATCAAGATTTGCCCGGGCTTTGCTTCATCGCAGAGCCGAGACGCAACATTGGATACCGTGCCGATGGCGGCATAATCGAAGCGTCCTTCGAAACCGATGGTGCCGAGCGTGGCAAACCCGTGTGCAATTCCGATGCCGAAACCAATGTCATGCCCCCACCGATGCCAAGTCTCAGTTAATGCTCCAATAGCGTTGCGCATTTCGAGCGCCATCAGCACAGCCTGCAGCGCGGGGTTTTCGACGGGAACCGGATCATTAAAGACGACCATCACGCCGTCGCCAGCGTAGCGTTCGAGCGTGCCGCTGTACTTGATGATGATCTTGCCGATGGCCGCGTGGTAGTCGCGCAGCAGAGCCATCACGTCTTCCGGGTCGGAGCTTTCCGAGAAGCCAGTAAAGCCGCGCAGATCGCAGAATAGCGCAGTAATCTCCCGACGATGGCTTTCGAGCTGCTTTTCGGTCCCCGACGCGACGATCAGATCGGCGACCTGCGGCGGCAGGAAACGGCGCAGCCTGCCCATACGCTCGATCTCACCGACTTGATCAGCCACACGCTGTTCGAGCTGCTGGTTGAGCTTCGCTATTTGCTCCGCTCGCTGACGCAATTCATTGAGCAGACGCGTGTTCTCGATTGCGATTACTGCTTGGTCCGCGAACGTCGTGGCCAGCTCTATCTGCTTCTCAGTGAACGGACGCACCGTCTTGCGTTGCAAAATAATGACGCCAATTGGCTGGCCTTCGCGAAGAAGCGGAACCCCAAGTACAGTGCGAAATCCGGCTCTGTTTTGGGCCTCAACGAAGGTGAATTCGGGATCAGCAAGGACATCGGGCACATGAATCGGTTTGCTTTCTAATATTGTACGTCCGACAATGCTTCCCCGCCCTGCCGCAAGTGGAACGTTTTCCAGAGCAAATTGACGATACTCCTGTGGGTAACCGTGCGTTGCGACCTGCTGGTAATATTCCCCGCGTTGGCGATGGATCACCGCCATTTCCGCTTCGCAAATCTGGGCCGCCGATTCAACAAGCGTCTGCAAAACGACCTGGAGGTCAAAAGTCGAACGACTAATGATTTTGAAAACGTCGGCAGTCGCCGTCTGCTGCTCCCGCGCTTCTTTCAGTTCGCGGTGTAGAGCGTGTACTTGCTTTTGCAGGTCGGCAATGGATGGGGCTGCGCTCGATGCTTTGCGAGCCTTGGGTCCTTTCGCGCGCCTACCCTTGACCGGCCGCCCGCTTCGACCACGTTGCGGCATTTCGCTCCCTCGGGCGGGCTATGATGAAATGCATCTTAAGCAACTCTTCGGTTTCGCGCCATGGCAGGAAGTCAGCTAATGGGATGGTCCGGCCGTGCTCCTGCCCCGCCAGCCAGCGAAGCTGGCAAGGGGCGCCAAAGACAAGGAGCACGCCATGTCTCAGACACCCAATACCGCGATCGCCGTGATCGGCATCGATATCGGCAAGAACTCGTTCCACGTCGTGGGCCACGATGCGCGCGGCGCCATCGTGTTGCGGCAAAAGTGGTCGCGTGGCCAAGTGGAAGCGCGGCTCGCCAATCTACCGCCTTGCCTGATCGGGATGGAAGCCTGCGTCGGCGCACATCATCTGAGCCGCAAACTCGCATCGCTTGGCCACGATGCCAGGTTGATGCCGGCCAAATATGTCCGCCCCTATAGCAAGGGACAGAAGAACGACTTCAATGATGCCGAAGCGATAGCCGAAGCCGTGCAGCGCCCGACGATGAAGTTCGTGGCGACCAAGACCGCGGAGCAACTGGATCTGCAGGCGCTGCATCGGGTGCGCGAGCGGCTGGTGTCGCAACGCACCGGCATCATCAACCAGATTCGCGCCTTCATGCTGGAACCGGGATCGCCGTGCGCCAGGGCATCGGATTCCTGCGCACGGAGCTGCCCACTATCCTTGCAACGCGCACCGATGCCCTGTCGCCGCGCATGTTGCGTGTCATCGAGGAGTTGGCAGGCGACTGGCGCCGGCTGGATCAGCGCATCGATGGCCTGTCCGGCGAGATCGAGGCACTGGCCCGTCAAGATCAGGCATGTTCGCGCCTGATGACGGTGCCTGGCATCGAGCCCATCATTTCGAGCGCCATGGTGGCCGCGATTGGCACTGGAGACGTATTCTCCAAAGGCCGCGACTTCGGCGCATGGCTCGGACTGGTGCCCAAGCAGATCTCGACGGGAGACCGCACGATCCTCGGCAAAATCTCGAGGCGCGGCAATCGCTACCTGCGCGTTCTGTTTGTGCAGGCGGCATGGGTTGTGCTGGTCAGCATAAAGAACTGGGAACGTTACGGGCTCAAATCCTGGATCGAAGCCGCCAAGAGGCGGTTGCACCACAACGTGCTGGCGATCGCGCTCGCCAACAAGCTTGCCCGCATCGCCTGGGCGGTGCTGGCTATCGCATGGGCGGTGCTGGCTAAAGGACGCGCCTTCGAGCTGACGAGGACCGACGATGCAGGCGTCGTCCAACCCGCTTGATCCTCGCGCCGTGCTCGGCGCGGTCAAGGCGCAGCCTGGTAACGCCGGAGCCAGCCGCAAGCCAAGCGCGACGGCCGGCCTTGACCGCCCCTGCGCACGACGCGATCGACATTCTGCGGGCCGGGACGAAGGAACGGCCCTTGGCTCGAACAAAGGAACTGCGCGAGATGAGGAGCAAGCGTTGACGTAATCCCATCAACGGTTTCCAGCCGAGGTCAGCGAGAGGACAAGACAAAATGGAGGATCGGTCTTCCGAGCACGTGCGAACACTGGTGACCCGAATGGCCCGATCGAGGCCTGTCCGCTAACGAGAACGCACGCGCGCTGATATCCATGATGGCCCGGAGCACAACACGCTCCAATCAGAGGCCGGATACATTGATGCAAGACCGCCGCCGCCAATTCGACGAGATCTTCTTGCAACGCGCGGTCGGACCCTACATCGGGGTCAATCGCTTCACTTTGACGGTCGGCAGCCACTTTCCGATCTTACCTCAACTCCGGACATGTCGCCGCACCGCGCCAACCGACGCGAAGTGCCAATGCACGAAGTCGCTGCGATCGGGATAGGGGGGAACCTCGCGGCTCCGCCCCTCCCACACCACCGTGCGTACGGGTCCGTACACGGCGGTTCGAGAAGTTGCGCTAACACGATTGGAACAAGGATGGCAGGCCGAGCGATTTGAAGTATGCATTTGAGAGCCCAGTAGAGAGAGCTCTGCTGCGAGCGAGATACCAAGGGCCGCGGCCGCTGCCGGCCGTGTTCCTTGCAGCCCACCCCGAGACTCCCAGCGCGACCAGTGCCGCTCGGCGACGCCGTGGTGTTTTCCACTGGCGCCATAGAGCGGCCCGCAGCCGCAACCGGACCCAGCGAGTGAGGGCGATCAGCCCCTCGGGCGTTTCGCAGAAGCCGAAATAGCCGCGCCAGCCCCGCATATACGTGGCCAACTCTGCCATTGTCGTCTCGATGCTAACACCCTTGGCCCTTCGCGTGATCTCCCGGATTCGCCGCTTGAACCGCTCCAGAGATTTCGGCGCGATCGTGCGCTTGACGTCCGGACCAGCCGAGAAGCTGAACCCGAGGAGCTTCCGTTCCTGCGGTCGTGCCACCGCACTCTTCGCCTCGTTTACCTTGAGCTTGAGCTTTTGTGTGATGAAGCGCGTGATGCTCTCCACCACCCGTTGACCCGCGCGTTCGCTGCGAACGTAGATGTTACAGTCGTCCGCATAACGAACGAAGCGGTGCCCCCGGTACTCCAGCTCGCGGTCGAGTTCGTCGAGCACGAGGTTACTGAGCAGTGGCGAAAGCGGTCCTCCTTGCGGAGTACCCTCCACGCTTGGGCTGACCAGTCCGTTCTCCATCACCCCGGCATTGAGGAATGCCCGGATGAGCTTCAGCAGCCGCTTGTCCTCGACGCGTTTGGCAATTTGGCCCATCAGTTTGTCATGATTGACTCGATCGAAGGAAAGCGTCACATACTACCCATCTCCGCAACCTTTCGGGTTCGGTGACGATCCAGCGTGAGCGGCATCCGTTTGAGGGCCGCTCATTGCAACTTATGGGCACCGTCAAGCGCCGCGGCACTCTGCTGCTGCTGGTAGTGCTTCCAGATGGCAGCCGCTCGCTCGTTCCCGCGGGCTGGACTGATTGGAAAGCAACAACACAAGATGTTGACGAACCTTCCACATCTGGGTTCGGACACGGTGAGCGCTGCCTCGCGCCATTGACCGATTTGCTTCATGCGCGGGCGATCGTCGACGCTCTCCTGGGCCGCTGCCTGATTCCTCAGCCAAAGCCAGCGGCCGATGAGGAGAGTTTTTGATGCAACGGACCCTGCCTATTCACGAACCTCCCGCTCCTGCGCAACGAACCCTGGCGTTTCTCGAGCTTCCCCCTCCGGCGCAGCGGAGCCAACAGCTCGACGCCGAAGCACGCGCCGAGGCTCTCAGCACTCTGGCCCGCTTGATCACTCAAGTCGTCAAAGCCGCCGAACAGACGGAGATGACGGATGAATGATCTCTCAAAGATCAGCGCTTCGCATCTTTGCCGCGCTGCCTGCATCTATCTGCGGCAATCCACACCCGCTCAAGTCGAGCACAATCGAGAGTTGACGCAACGACAGTATGCGCTGGCCTCCAAAGCAACCACACTTGGATGGCCGTCTCAGCAAGTTGTCGTTATCGACGAAGATCTTGGCGTTTCCGGATCCGGTGTCGTGGCGCGCAATGGCTTTGCCCGACTTACTGCCGAAGTCGCTCTCGGCCATGTCGGCATTGTACTCGGCCTCGAAGTCTCGCGGCTCGCACGCAACAATGCCGACTGGTATCGCCTCCTGGATCTCTGCGGAATCACCGACACCCTCATCGGCGATGCCGATGGCGTCTATCATCCGGCGATGTTCAACGACCGACTATTGCTTGGCCTCAAAGGCACCATGAGCGAAGCGGAACTGCATGTGCTACGGGCACGTTTGCTCGGTGGGATCCGCAACAAGGCCGCACGCGGCGAACTGCGTCGCAATCTTCCCGTGGGCTTCGTCTGGGGCGAGCAGGATGGCGAGGTCTGCCTCCACCCCGACGAATCCGTGCGCGCCGCCATCCAGACCGTCTTTACTCGCTTCGCTGAGCTGGGATCGGTACGTCGCGTCTGGCTATGGTTCCGTAGCGAGGGTCTGTGTTTGCCCCTGCGGATGCACTACGGCGCTAAAATCCGCTGGGTCGACCCAAGCTACATCGCCGTCTATCATATCCTCACCAATCCGGTCTACGCAGGCGCCTACGCATATGGCAAGAGCCGTCATGAGATCATCCTCGACGCTTCCGGCGTACGCAAGAAGCGCGCGCGCAAACTGCCGCGCTCGCAATGGCAGGTGTTCAT
Source organism: uncultured Alphaproteobacteria bacterium (assembly GCA_963847045.1). Lineage (GTDB taxonomy): Bacteria > Pseudomonadota > Alphaproteobacteria > Rhizobiales > Xanthobacteraceae > Bradyrhizobium. The sequence continues at coordinate 422,677 of CAWJYQ010000014.1, forward strand.
CCCGAACCACCATGAGGGCTTTATCGATTGGAACACCTATGAGGCTAATCGCGCGAGGATCACCGCCAACACTCATCCACGCCCGCATCAATCAGGTAGTGGTGCCGTGAGAGAAGGAACTGCCCTGCTGCAAGGCATCGCAGTCTGTGGACGTTGCGGTCGTAAGTTGCGTACTCACTACACGGGTCGCACTGCATCCGCAGGCTATCATTGCGCCGGCAAGGACATCACCAATGGTCGCGGCGTCTACTGCCTTACCATCGGTGCGTTGCAAGTTGACGAAGCGGTTGAACGGGCCGTCCTCGCCGCGCTCGCGCCCATCGGTGTCGATGCGGCAATTGCCGCGGCCGAGCGGCTCGAAGCCGACCATGACGGTGCGCTCGCGCAATGGCGTCTCACGGTGGAACGGGCAAGCTATGAAACGCAACGCGCCGAGCGTCGCTATCGCGCCGTCGACCCTGATAATCGTCTTGTCGCCCGCGGTCTCGAGGCTGAGTGGGAGAAAGCCCTGCGCGAACTCGATAGGGCCAAGGCCGAGCTTGCCCATCGCGAAGCATTGCGACCGAAGACGCTCAGCGCCAATGAGCGTTGCCGCCTGCTCGCTCTGGGTACTGACTTGTCCACCGTTTGGCGGGCTCCAACCACCTTGCCAAGAGACAAGAAAGAACTCCTTCGCACCGTACTTGAGGAAGTCATCATCACGGTCCACAAGGAGCAGCATCGCGCTCATCTGACGCTGCGTTGGCGGGGAAGCGCTCTGACCGAGATCGATTTCGACCTACCGCGTCGACGCGCAACCGTGCGCACCGATGAAGACACCATTGCGCTGCTCCGTCGTCTAGCAACTCATTACCCTGACGCCGTCATAGCCGGTATTCTCAACCGACAGGAGCGCAGAACCGCGTATGGTCATCGCTTCACTGCGAATTTTGTCAGTGGTTTGCGCCGACAATGGAACATCGCTCGTTATGAGCGGCCAGCCAACCCACCAGATGGAGAACTGATGAATGTCACACAAATTGCCAATACACTCGGCGTTGCGGCATCCACCATTCATCGTTGGCTCAACGACGGCATCATCGCTGGTGAACAGATCACACCTGGCGCACCATGGCGCATTCGCCTCACCGACGACTTGCGTGCCCGTGTCGCCGAAGAAGTACCGCAGGGATACCTCACCATGTATCAAACCATGCGCCTATTAGGCGTTTCCAGACAAACAATATTGCAGCGTGTCAAGCGCGGTGAGATCCAAGCTATCCATGTCAAGCAAGGACGCAAAAAAGGCTTGCGGCTCAAGGTGATCCGCACTCAAACAGACCTCTTCAATCAAACTTCATAAGCTGGGGTGCAGTATGAATCACGATCGAAGAATTTTTCCAGATCGAGATCGATCACCCATCTGTAGCCTTGCGCAATATACTGCTGCGCTGAGCCACGGCGTGATGCGCCGACCGACGCGGTCGGAACCCATAGCTGTATTCGGAGAATGTCGGGTCCCACCGCCTTTGCAGAACCTGCATCACCGCTTGCTGGATAAAGCGGTCCAGCACGGTTGGGATACCAAGCTTTCGCACCCCTCCGCCTTCCGGCTTTGGGATTTCCACCCGCCTCACCGGTTTCGGTTCGTAGGTCCCGATCAGAAGTTGTTCCCGAATAGCCGGCCAGTGCTCCTTCAGATAGTCGCCGAGTTGATCGACAGTCATCCTATCGACACCCGCGCTACCTTTGTTGCCCTTCACCTGCCGCAATGCTTCCTTCAGGTTTGCTCGCTCACATACCTCCTCCATGATTTGGCTCGTGTTGACTGGGCGTTCGGGTTCATTCACCACCGAAAGCGATTCGATGTCTTCCCGTTCTGCCTTCCGGGCTTCACCCGTCGGCGACGATGAGAAGTCCAGTCTCAACTGGATGTTCAGCCGCTTGTCGCTCTCGAGATTCATGTCCTACTTGCCTCTCCTCTCGTTCGGGCCTTCAGCCACCGTTTCCGGCTCAGCCTATCTGTTGACTCCACCTTTCGGCGACGGAGTGCCTCACTAGCTTTGCCGACGGCATGACCTAATACGCCCTCTGCTGACTTCTGCCCTGCGTTCAGGATGCCTCACGGCATTCTCAGTCGTCGAGACGACACAGAGCAGATCTCCTGGGGTAAGCTCAGTCGCCTTCCGTGCATCGTCGCCGGGTCTACGCTTCGCATCCTTGATGGATATGGACTTCGCGGTAGGAGGCCCGCTCGTCCGATGCTCACGCCTTGTACCCGGTTCTTGTCCATCGACTCGCACGTTTGCTAAACGCTTCCTTCAGACCTCGCCTTGCGACGATAGCCCTTGCGTTGTCGCTAACCCTTCACCTCCATCAGGTTGGGTAAAGGACTTTCACCTCCAAGCTGCTGAGCATGCCCAGCACACCTCCAGCCCGCTGCGCGGGAGCAAGAACCGAGAGACTGGTAGCCGATGGAGAGGACAGCGATAGCGGGGTTGCCTCGATCAACTAGCGTATTGTCGGCGTGCAACGCATGATCAAGAACAGCAGGATCATCTGCGGCCAGCACCCTTTCACGGCGAACCACATCGACCCGGCCTATAGCGCAAATACAAAAAATTGGCTTGACGAATAGCGCAAACCAGTTTGCTTGAATGTGCCGTAGTTATTTCTGCTCGCAAGAAATTGATTTACACTATGCCACTGAATGTGGATCAACCGATTAATCGCGCAACAGTTGTCGGATGCGCTATTTCTGCCACGCGCAACTATTTGAAATCACACGGGCCAACAAAATTAAATCCCCTGTTTGGCAACAATCGTGCCAAAACGCTTAAGTTGTGCACGTATTCGAGGTCGCCACTCTTCGAATTTCGTAAGTCGAGCACCTCTTACAAATCCCTATAGCACTCGCTGCTCCGCCGGTGCCCTACCTCCCGCGACTTCGTGCCTTGGCGCTTTTCGGACGCCGGCCGTCGGAGCGTGGGCATAGTCTCGGCATGCCGGCATCCGAAAACCTACACATTTCCGGACTCGTGCACCGCAGCAATTAGCGCCGGGTCATCAAGTCATGGGGAGTGGTTTCTTGCCCTCGGTCTGCTAAACTGACTGCCCTGTGAGGCCATATTCGTGGAGGCTGATATGGTGGATACGAATTGGACGATCCATGGCCGCGAATTCGTCAATTGCAATTGCTCCTACGGCTGCCCTTGCCAGTTCGATGGCCTGCCGACTCATGGCCATTGCCAGGCAGTGGCCGGCATGGAAATCGAAAAGGGTTACCACGGTTCAACCAATCTCGATGGCCTGAAGTTTGTCGGAATTTTCCGCTGGCCCGGCGCGATTCACGAAGGCAAAGGCGAAGCAGCGGTGGTCATCGACGAGCGAGCGACGGAAGCACAGCGCAACGCTTTGCTTCGCATCCTCAGCGGACAGGATACCAAGCCGGGAGCGACAATTTTTAACGTATTCGCTTCCACCTTCGAAAAAATGCATCCGCCGATTTTTGCGTCGATCGATGTTGAATCCAACGTGGCCGCTCGGCGCGGCCGCGTGGTGGTGAAGGGCGTTACCGAAGGGCGCGGCGAGCCGATCCTCAATCCGGTGACGAAGGCCGAGCACCGCGTTCGCATCGACATGGTCGATGGATTCGAATACACACTTGCGGAGGTTGGACGCGGCTGGACCAAAGTCTCGAATCCCATCCAGTTCGAGCTCGCCGATTCTTATGCGCAATTCGCGGAAATCCATCTCTGCCAGGACGGAATCGTCCGCTGAGATGTCATGAGCGACGCGGCGCTAGCTGCCGTCCTCAAACGTGATCGCGCCATCGTCGCGGCATGTCTTGTCGTCCTGATCCTGCTTGCCTGGGCCTATATCGTCTGGCTTGCGGACGACATGGAAATGGGCGGCATGGATATGACGGGATTTCGGATGATCCCGGCGGGCAAGGGGCTGATGATGCCCGTGGACGCCCCCTGGCAGACCATCGAGTTTGCGTTCGTTTTCGTCATGTGGGTCGTCATGATGGTCGGCATGATGACGCCATCCGTCGCCCCTCTCATCCTGCTATATGCGCGAGTTGGCCGCCAGGCTGCAGCGCTACATCAGCCGTTCGCGACAAGTGCGTTCCTTGCGGGCGGCTATCTTTCGGCATGGATCGTATTCTCTTTCGCCGCAACGATCGCCCAGTGGGCGGTCGAGCGGCGGGGCTGGCTCACGTCTGCTATGTCAAGTGAAAGCAACACCTTTGGGGGACTGACACTAATTGCTGCGGGGCTGTACCAATGGACCCCACTCAAGGATGCCTGCCTGCGGCAGTGCCAGTTTCCACTGCAATTCATTCAGCGGCATGGCGGGTTTCGCGCCGACGCGATCGGCTCCCTCAAGCTCGGCGCGCTCCACGGCGTCTACTGTATAGGCTGCTGCTGGATGTTAATGACGCTATTGTTCGTCGGGGGCGTAATGAATGTTTTTTGGATCGCGCTCATCAGCATTTTTGTACTGATGGAGAAAGTCGTCCCGGTCGGACGGCTGATTTCACGCCTCGCCGGGACACTATTCTTGGCTGTCGGAGCTTGGTTGATCTCGTCGTCCTTGCGTTAGCGCACCGGCAATGTTGTCGGGCGCGGCGCTAGCCCGGATATCTCACACTATCTTTGCACTATCGGGGCGCATTGCGCGGTGGCAAGTCGGCTTTTTGGGGATGTGCAGGCTCGTTGCGTCCGGGGGACGCGAGCGGAGCCTGGGATTTTGCTGGGCTGCGGGGGGGCAGCGAAGGACTGGTCTCAGTGGGCCTGGGATAATGCCGCAGTTGTTCCGCGCTGCGGCGGCGCGTGTCAGGCGGGCGAGCCGCGAGCGCTGGCGGCGGCGAGACGGACGGCCGCGCAGCCCCAGACCTCTGCCGCCGGACAGCTCGATGCCATCGCGATCTTGATGCGGCGGACGCTGACGCGCACGAGCGCGCCGATCTTAAGCAGCTTGAGACGGATGGTGCCGCAGCTCGCGTTGGCAAACGGCGTGTGATGCAGTCCGATCCGGCGCACGGCGCAGAGTAGGACGTAGGCGAACGATGCCAACCACAGACGCAGCTGGTTGGCGCGCATCGTGGCGGTCGAGGTGCGATCGGCATAAAGATCGAGCTGGCACTCCTTGATCCGGTTCTCCATATCGCCGCGAGCGCAGTAGAGTTTTTCGTAAAGATATTTGGGCTTGCATTCGGCTCGCTTGAGTGAGGTCACGACGAAGCGCGGGTTGGCTTCGTCCTCGGTGAACTCGGCCTTGCCGACAACGCGGCGCTCGCGGCTCCAACTGCGGCGCGTCGTCCACCGGAAGTCCTTGAAGTACCGCGCCGGCTTGCCGGTCCGCCGGCTCTTCGCCTCGGCCTGGACGATCTCGCTTGCGATCTCGGCAATCAGGCGGTCGTTCTTCTGCAAGCCCAACAAGAAGTCCACGCCGCTCGCTTCGCACCAAGCCATCAGCTCCTCCCGCGCAAACCCGCTGTCGGCGCGAACGAGAATGCGCACGTGCGGCCAGCGGCGGCGAATTTGCGCGACGATACGCGCCACCTCCTGCGCCGCTCCCGCCGCCGCGTCCATGCTCGCCGGCCGCAGCTTGGCCGCCAACAGGTGGCGTCCGCAGAACACGTAGAGCGGCAGGTAGCAGTAGCAGTCGTAATAGCCGTGGAAGAAGCGTCCCTCCTGCTCCCCGTGCACCGGATCGTCGGTCGCATCGAGATCGAGGATGATCTGTTGCGGTGGGCGCTCATGCGCGTCCACGAACAGCTCGACCAGGAGCCGCTTGATGGCAATCGGATTGTGACTGATCCGATGATAGCGCGTCGGCTGCAACCGGCTCAGTTCCAGCCGGTTCAGCGTCGACTTGCCGGCAACCGGCGCGCAGTCCTCGCGTCTGGCTGCCAGCTTGCCCGCCAGCACCGCCATCATCGGGTCGTGGCGCAACTCGTCGTGGTCATTGAGGTCCTCATAGCCAAGCGCGATCCCAAACACCCGCTGCGTCAGCAAGGTTACGACCTCATGCTCGATCAGATGTTGGCGGCGTGTGTCGTGGAAGCACGCGGCAAACCGCTCCGTCAGCTTGATCGCACGATCTGCCGCCCCGAGAAGCAGCGCTCCAGCATCCGAGGTGATCGCCCCACCGTCGAATCCGCCCACAACTTCGCGTCCTTCAACAGCTGCAAATCCAAACAAATCCGCGCTACACTCTGTCCGCATCGGGGCGCTCCTCGAATTGCTCGAAAGATGTTGCTGCACAACTACTTTCGCTGATTCGGCGTCCCGATGCGCCTATTTGGGTGAGATATCCGGGCTAGGACAAGTCCACAGGAGGCAAAGACCCCTGCGTCGGAGTTGGGCCATCAACCGACGTCGGGGCGCGTCTGAGCTAGGGTCCGTTCATCCCTCGACAACGGACTTCCTTGGACTGCACCGGCAGGTCCGTTTGGTGCCAGAGCACAAAGTCGCTGCGATCGGGATAGGGGGGAACCTCGCGGCTCCGCCCCTCCCACACCACCGTGCGTACGGGTCCGTACACGGCGGTTCGAGAAGTTGCGCTAACACGATTGGAACAAGGATGGCAGGCCGAGCGATTTGAAGTATGCATTTGAGAGCCCAGTAGAGAGAGCTCTGCTGCGAGCGAGATACCAAGGGCCGCGGCCGCTGCCGGCCGTGTTCCTTGCAGCCCACCCCGAGACTCCCAGCGCGACCAGTGCCGCTCGGCGACGCCGTGGTGTTTTCCACTGGCGCCATAGAGCGGCCCGCAGCCGCAACCGGACCCAGCGAGTGAGGGCGATCAGCCCCTCGGGCGTTTCGCAGAAGCCGAAATAGCCGCGCCAGCCCCGCATATACGTGGCCAACTCTGCCATTGTCGTCTCGATGCTAACACCCTTGGCCCTTCGCGTGATCTCCCGGATTCGCCGCTTGAACCGCTCCAGAGATTTCGGCGCGATCGTGCGCTTGACGTCCGGACCAGCCGAGAAGCTGAACCCGAGGAGCTTCCGTTCCTGCGGTCGTGCCACCGCACTCTTCGCCTCGTTTACCTTGAGCTTGAGCTTTTGTGTGATGAAGCGCGTGATGCTCTCCACCACCCGTTGACCCGCGCGTTCGCTGCGAACGTAGATGTTACAGTCGTCCGCATAACGAACGAAGCGGTGCCCCCGGTACTCCAGCTCGCGGTCGAGTTCGTCGAGCACGAGGTTACTGAGCAGTGGCGAAAGCGGTCCTCCTTGCGGAGTACCCTCCACGCTTGGGCTGACCAGTCCGTTCTCCATCACCCCGGCATTGAGGAATGCCCGGATGAGCTTCAGCAGCCGCTTGTCCTCGACGCGTTTGGCAATTTGGCCCATCAGTTTGTCATGATTGACTCGATCGAAGAATTTTTCCAGATCGAGATCGATCACCCATCCGTAGCCTTGCGCAATATACTGCTGCGCTTGAGCCACGGCGTGATGCGCCGACCGACGCGGTCGGAACCCATAGCTGTATTGGGAGAATGTCGGGTCCCACCGCCTTTGCAGAACCTGCATCACCGCTTGCTGGATAAAGCGGTCCAGCACGGTTGGGATACCAAGCTTTCGCACCCCTCCGCCTTCCGGCTTTGGGATTTCCACCCGCCTCACCGGTTTCGGTTCGTAGGTCCCGATCAGAAGTTGTTCCCGAATAGCCGGCCAGTGCTCCTTCAGATAGTCGCCGAGTTGATCGACAGTCATCCTATCGACACCCGCGCTACCTTTGTTGCCCTTCACCTGCCGCAATGCTTCCTTCAGGTTTGCTCGCTCACATACCTCCTCCATGATTTGGCTCGTGTTGACTGGGCGTTCGGGTTCATTCACCACCGAAAGCGATTCGATGTCTTCCCGTTCTGCCTTCCGGGCTTCACCCGTCGGCGACGATGAGAAGTCCAGTCTCAACTGGATGTTCAGCCGCTTGTCGCTCTCGAGATTCATGTCCTACTTGCCTCTCCTCTCGTTCGGGCCTTCAGCCACCGTTTCCGGCTCAGCCTATCTGTTGACTCCACCTTTCGGCGACGGAGTGCCTCACTAGCTTTGCCGACGGCATGACCTAATACGCCCTCTGCTGACTTCTGCCCTGCGTTCAGGATGCCTCACGGCATTCTCAGTCGTCGAGACGACACAGAGCAGATCTCCTGGGGTAAGCTCAGTCGCCTTCCGTGCATCGTCGCCGGGTCTACGCTTCGCATCCTTGATGGATATGGACTTCGCGGTAGGAGGCCCGCTCGTCCGATGCTCACGCCTTGTACCCGGTTCTTGTCCATCGACTCGCACGTTTGCTAAACGCTTCCTTCAGACCTCGCCTTGCGACGATAGCCCTTGCGTTGTCGCTAACCCTTCACCTCCATCAGGTTGGGTAAAGGACTTTCACCTCCAAGCTGCTGAGCATGCCCAGCACACCTCCAGCCCGCTGCGCGGGAGC
>CAWJYQ010000015.1:0-130185 GCA_963847045.1 uncultured Alphaproteobacteria bacterium
GTTGCACATCGTTGCGCACATACAAAGCGACAGTTATCTGACGGTCGTGCCTGACGCGATACGCGACTGATAACTCTCAACCTCAGTCCAATACCGGACAGACGATCAGCGCCAACGGCGGTTGGCGGATGACGGACACATTGCGAGTAGACGGCGCGGTTCATGAAGTTTGATGAAGAAGCATCGGCCAAATTGACGGTCGAACAGTGCGAAGAATTTGCCTTGGCAATCGCTGAGGAAGCGGCCCTGTTATCACCCGGATCGAAAAAAGAAACCCTGTTGAAGCTGGCGCAGGGTTATCTTGACCTTGCAACGATGAAGGGCCTCGTTGCGCGCAGGCTGAATTGATATACCGACCATCTCGGTCCGCCGCTTGATTTCGCCGTCGAGCCGCTCGATCGGGTTAATTAGTTTGGTGGCGGACCAACGGGAAGTGGACTATTGGCGCCAATCGGTCCTTCCTGGGGTTGTGCCGCCGCGCTTCCACCGGCTCGATACCAGGGAGGGGTTGGCGAGACATTCGGATCGGTCCCAGACGCATCCGCTTGGCACGCCCCCATGGTGTTGTAGGAGCAACCGCTCCAGCCGGGATTATCTACGCCCTGTACGCAATACGGGTATTGCGAGATACCATTTTGAGCCGACGCGATGGCCATCCAAGGCCCGATCGACACAAGCAATGCCAATAATAATGCGCGGATCATCTGTTCAGCCCTGTCAGGAGAAGCGTCCCTTCATATCTGGCGAATCCCTGACATTGAGGGTGAACTATCAATCAGTCGGGTCGAGCCGATTAGAATGCTATTCAGACCCCGGCCTTGTTCCCGGCATCTCAGCCGCATCATGAAGGTACCCGCATGCAAAAGTTTCGCTATGCGAGTTCGGCACGGTTGGGTGTTCGCCGGGCCCGGAGAAGGCCGTTGCAGGAAAAGCCTTGCTGCTATCGCGACCGCGATAGTCATTTCACGAGATGGCCGAGCCCGAACAAACAGCCGAAGTTGCATAGTCATCCCGTCGCCAGGCTGTAGAACTCCAATTTCAAGTCGGGGGATGCCGGTCATGCTTAAACATTCCGTTTTACTGGTTCTGGTTGGGTTTGCCCTGACATGCGTTTCACCCGCGAATGCTCAGTCGCCGCCGGGGACCAACGCGGGTGTACTCACCTGCAAGATGGCGCCTTCGATTGGCCTGCTCTTTGGATCGCGGCAACGGATGGCCTGCCGCTTCGTTCCGAACGGTCCGTACCCGCCCGAAGCCTATGTCGGCGTTATGAATACCATTGGTCTCGATGTCGGCATTACCGCCGGCGGGGTTATGGCATGGGGCGTATTTGCGCCGGACACGGGGCCTTTGCGCGGAAAACTTGCCGGCACTTATGTTGGCGCCAGTGGATCAGTCGGTGTAGGCGTTGGCGTAGGCGCCAATCTTTTGTTCGGTGGGACGGGGCGTTCAATCGCCCTGCAGCCGCTCTCCGTCGAAGGATCTGTTGGAAATCAACCTGTCTCTTGGCGTTTCAGGTCTCACGCTTGCATCGGCGCAATAGAATGAAGGCCACAATGCCGGCCGCTCAATCGTGGTTACAAGTCGATGTCACCAATTCGGTGAAGGCTGTCGGCTTCGAGTTAATGATCAGGGGATGTTCGATGAAACTTGCAATGCACTCGCTGGCCAAGCTCGGACTGCTGTCTTTGCTGTTTGTCTTGCCGGTCGGCCCAACGTCAGCGCAGCAGGATGTCGCGAAATCGATCGTGGAAAAGTTGACCGCGAAAGTAGCAAAGCTCGAGACCGCCTGCGCCAAGGACATCAAGAAATACTGCAAGACAGTGACGCCCGGAGAAGGCCGCATGATCTATTGCATGCAGGCTCATGAGGACAAGATCAGTCCCCAGTGCGATTACGAGCTGGGCGAAACCGCGTCGAGTGTCCAAGCCTCCCTTGACAGCCTGAAGGACGCGATAATCGCTTGCAAGGCTGAAATAGCGGGCGTGTGCGGCAAGACGGTGCCGGGGCAGGGGCGAATTGCAGCATGTCTGATGGCGAATAAGTCGACGGCTTCGAAGGATTGCGTCGACGCCATTCAGAAGATCGAGGCCCAGGCGGCTCAATAGCTCACGCCTTATACACAAATTTGATGAGCTGGGAGAGAGACCATGGCCGACCGGTCGACACGCGTTCGCGCAAGTGTCGTCTCATTCGTTCTTCTTGCCCTGCTTGTCGCCAGCACCGGCCATGCTCAGCAAACGACAGGGCAATTATTGATCTCGTCGGGGTTCAATCCCATCGCCGCCACCACGCCGGCGATGATGGCGCGTTTGATGTCGTTTCCAGCAAATCGTTTCCTGTTGCGGCAAAAGGCAGGTCGTCCGTACTACGTTTACGCCGACCCCTCGGCATGCACCTGCGCCTATGTCGGCAGCGTGGATGCAATGAACAAATACCGAGCCAGCTTTGGAGCGTTGCCGGCGGACGTTCTGTCGTCTGGGGGTTTCACGGATCCCGAGCAGCGGTTTTGTTGAAGCTGCCGATATTCCGCGAGGATTAGCTCAAGCTACGGAACGTGCAATGGTCTTCCTCATTTGTCGGCGTTAGCAGCCGCTCGCTATTTCCCGCAGGAGCCTTTCAAAAAGGATACGACTCATGTCGGACTACGATGGAAATGCAGCTACGCCTGGCCTGTCGGCAAATGCCGCTTCCGCGACAGACGTCGGCCTCCGCGGTTTCATGCTGCGCGTCTACAATTACATGGCCGCAGGCGTTGGCTTGACCGGCGTCGCCGCGCTTCTAACTTACCAGTTCACCGGCCCTGAATTGCTTCAAAGCCCACTAATGTGGGTATTCATGCTGGCACCGCTGGGACTGGTGTTCTTTATCAGTGCTCGGATCAACACCTTATCGGTGGAAGCTGCGCGAGGATTGTTTTTCCTCTATGCGGGCCTTGTCGGAATTTCATTGTCGACCATCTTCCACATCTACACGGAGTCCTCGATCACGCGGGTGTTCTTTATCTCGGCGGCGGCCTTCGGCGCGCTCAGCATCTGGGGTTACACTACCCGGCGAGACTTGTCGGGCTTCGGAACTTTCCTGTTCATGGGCGTGATTGGGATTATAATCGCAAGTCTGGTCAATCTTTTCTGAGATCGAGCGGGCTGAGCGACGTCTGCTTCAGCGCCAGTAGTGTTGCAAAAGTCCCGGAAGGCCGCGCGGAGTAAATTTCCGCTTAAGCGACAAAACAACCTTTGCTGGCTTTGTTTTTATAACCAACCTAATGCTCCCAATCCCCTTCGAGCTTTTGCTCGAATATTTTCGCCGGAGCTCCCTGGCGAGCTTTGGCAAACTCATTGAGCGGAATTGAGTTGGTCACACCGACAACATTCGAATTGACGGACTCCAAGGTCAGCATCTGACCCAACTCCAGATCATGAATTAAGGCCGCATTCGCCGCGCTTCCGGCTACGCAACCATTGGTGAGACAGATGACATAGGGAATTTGCATGGGTGCCCCTTGTCGACGGTCAATTTGATGCCGGGCTGCAAGAAGGATCCAGGAGGCAGGAACATCTGCAAACGAGCGACAGGATCGCCCTCTCGTTCAATCAGATCGACTCTGATGGCGATCTGACCTGTGTCCCACGTGCCATTGATGGTCGTGCGACAAACCACTTTCGACGCGGCGTCTTGGGTGGCCTTGAAACACACCTTGCGCCACGGCGTGTACGTTAGCGGGCGACCTTGCTGTTGTCCCCGAGTAGCAATCTCTGCCTCGGAAAAATTCTCGGTCGCCGGGACGTCGCCAAATGGCACCAGTTGTTGTGCGTCGAGCCTCGTCACTGGGGTCGCGATCAACACCACAAACGAAGCTGCCAGGAATCGATACCGGGCTGATCTTGCCGATGGGTACAGATGCCGAATGCCCATAACCAATCCCTTTCATCGATGTTTGGCCAGGAATTCGCTGACAAGAGGCGCCCAGAGTCAACGGCCTCGGCCGAGTCTATCAAAAAATGGCCGTCCTCCCCGAACTCGGATAACAGATAATATTCGACATTTCCGCCTGCGGCCCGAAACGCTTCCACCATCCGCTTTGAGAGATCAGGTCCAAATAACTGTCGTTACGGACGTAGATCCATAACATTGGAACGCGCGCCGTGCGGCCAAATTCGGCAACGGCATCGACCAGCTGATCAGGGGCACAGTTGTTGTTGGGTTTTCCATTGAGATGACCACCGCGGCCGGCGGCAAAGCCGATAATCGCCCGTTACAGCTTCCGGATTTTGACTGCCTAGAGCAAATTCTGATCAAGTTGAACCGTATCCTGCGGCGTTGAAGTAGTTGGCGCATTCGTTTGGCGTGAAGGCTCGTGAGGCGTCGGCGATCGCGGTTTCGAGGGCGTCGATTGTCCTGGCAGCGGCTTTGCGGAGGTTTGATTTGAATTTGGCATAAGCGTTCTCGATCGGATTGAAATCGGGCGAATAGGGCGGCAGCAGCAAGAGGCTGGCGCCGTGGGCTTCGATCATGGCCCGCACGGCGGTGCCTTTATGTGCCGGAAGATTATCCATCACGACGATGTCGCCGGGATCGAGGGTCGGCACCAACACCTGTTCAACATAGGCGCGGAAAGCGGCAGCGTTCATGGGGCCGTCGAGCGTCATCGGCGCGGTCAGGGCGGTGCGGCGCAAAGCAGCAGTGAAGGTCGTGGTCAGCCAATGGCCGTGCGGGACCGCAGCGCGGCAGCGTTGACCGCGTTTCGAGCGACCGTAAAGCCGCGCCATTTTGGTCGAGGCGCCGGTCTCGTCGATGAAGACCAGCTTGTCGGGATCCAGTTGCGGCGCCAGTTCGCGCCAAGCCTGGCGCGCCGCCGCCACATCGGGCCTATCCTGCTCGGCTGCGTGCGCGCTTTTTTTTGAAGGTCACGCCGTGACGGTCGAGAAAACGCCAAATCGAGCTCGGCGCAAACGACGCCCCGTGCTCGGATTCGAGCATCTCGGCGATCTCAACCAGGGTCATGTCCGGCTTGGCCTCGATCGCATTCATGATCACCTCATGGTGCTCTTCGATACGCTGGGAGCGCTGGTCGCCGCCGAGCCGCTTGGCTTTGGTCGCGCCGCTCTCGCGCCATTCCTTGACAAAGCGCACAGCACTCGAGACCGAGATCCCGAACCGTTCCGCGGCCGCACGGCGAGACATTCCACCTTCAACCGCTCCCACCACCCTGATCCGCAAATCCTCCGACAAAGGTTTGGCCATGCGTGCTGGCCTCCTTGCCCAGCACGCAGTGTGAATTCAAATTCGCCCCCGATGGGAATCCCTCCCGATTCAAATCGGTCGGATTTTGCTCTAGCGCAATCGAGCCCCAACCACCCCCCGATTGGCCGACAATGATGACCTCATTGCGCTTGATAAACCGCTGAGTTGACATGTAGTCGATGATCCACCTGTCAATCGACGCAACGGCAAGCCCCGCTTCACGAAACTCAGCATCCGAACATTTTCCCACGCCCGAGAAAAAAAGCCCGAACAGGCCGCGCTCGGGGATCTCGATTGCCGTAGCACCGTATCCAGGGCGCACAGGTGCGACCACCACGTAGCCCTGTCGCGCAAACCAAAGCGCGGCGTCACGAAATTCGATCACGGGAAAGTAGCTTCGCCCGGTGGGGTCAAGCGAAACTCCATGGTTCATCACAACGAGTGGAAATGGACCGTCCCCGATGGGTCGGATCAAATAAGCGAGCATCGGCACAGGCGAGGAGGGAATCGCCCACATCTCCTCGTGAACCTGGGGTGCCGTGGGCTGCTCGGCCGGTCCTGCCATCACCAGATTCGGCAGGATGAGGAGCATGATTATGCTTATGCTTGATAAAGGGTACCGCATGGCTAACGACCCTCTACGTATGGGGCTGATTATGGAGCAGCCTTCATGTCTGTAGCGTGGCCGACATTCGCGATTTCCCCGGCCACAAAGAGGTGAGAGCGGAGAGTGACGCCGATTTGTCACTCTATGCATCTGACCGTCGTTCGGACGATGTAGTTGAAATCGTGTATCGCGCGTTGGACGCTCGCTATGCGATTTCGGCAGGAGCGTCTTGTTTTCGAGCGGCGCCCTGCGACGGTACATGCGCCTTGCAATGTCCGTTGCGGGTGTGCGCCGTGCAAAGGCGGCGCTTTCCAGTGGGTGTAAGTCCCACCCGGCAACCGCTCCAGCCGGAAGCAATCGGAGCAATCGGAGCAGTCGAGCCGATCGCGCCAAATGCGCAGCGAATGCGGCGACAGACCGAGCACTGCGGCATACTCCGCATGCCCATGCCGCTGAAGTTCATCGCCTCTACATGCATGCTCCAGAACGCTCGAAGAGCAATCGGACCAGTGTCCGTGCACACGCTGTAGCGATAGCGTGGAGGTCTCTACGCGGCTTCAACTGCCTCTTCTTGTGCTGCCCTTTCGGCGTTTTCCGAGGCAAATTTTGCAGATGTTCTGCACGGTTACGCAGATCTTCCCTGTAGATGGCGCCCACCGCATCAAACTTGTCGTCGAAAGATGTGCTTCCGGCAGTAGTGCTCCGCTTCGAGCGCGCTGCGATACCAGGCCGCAACGTGGTTCGACCAGAACGGATTGTTGGCCTTTGCCCAGGAACGACGAGGTGCCAGACGAGGTGCCACCGGAGTCCCCCAGAGCAGCAGAGAACCCAAATGGAACCAGAACACATCATCGAAGAGACGTGCACGAGTTCGGACGGATACGCGCCGATCAGGGACGGCTCTTCAAATCGGGCTTCGAGAAACCGGTGCACGCCGATAGCCGCCGTGTGGCCGAATCCGGAGCCTGGTGCAACGACTTAGGTGGTCGTTGCCACAAAGGAGAGCTCCAATGAAACTTTACGTTGGGTTGGACGTCGGTCTTGAGGAAACCAGTCTTTGCGTCGTCGATAGCGAGGGTCAGACGGTTCGCGAGGTCAAGGTCAGCACCGAGCCAGCGGCGATCCGCTCCGCTCTTGAGAGCTACGCGGATCGCCTCGCGAGAGTGGGAGTAGAGGCATCATCGCTTGGCATTTGGCTCTATCGTGAACTGCAACCGGCCGGGGTGCCGATCATTGTCGTGGAAGCCCGCCATATGCGCGTTTCGCTCTCCACGATGCGCAACAAAGCCGATCGAAATGACGCGCGCGGCATCGCTCCGATGATGCGATTGAGCTGGTTCCGCGTATCGAGAGAAGACTGAGATGCAAAAGATGCGCACGCTTTGACCAACCGAAAGCTTCTCAACGAAAGCTGGTCGAATCGAAAACTCATGCTTGCGCTTCGAACTTCCTGTTGGATAGCAGTAGTGCGCATCTTCTGCATCTCGATTTCTTGACATGGACGCGAACGCAGCGATCCGATCTTCGCGATGACCATCGAAGCCATGCTGGACGTGCGCCGTGCGATCCTCGAGGGCTGCACAGTGCATCGTGTACTCCTCCAGGTAGTCCAGCATGATCCTGTCTGCCGGCGCTTGATGACGGTGCCCGGCGTCGGTCCCGTAGCGGCTCTGTCGTTCAAAGTCGGCGTCGATGATCCTCGGCGCTTTGCCAGATCGCGAACGGTAGGTGCGCATTTTGGCTTGGCACCGAGGCGGCACCAGTCCGGCACGTCGATCGATTATGAAGGTCGCATTAGTAAGCAAGGCGACGTCGCCGTCCGGGAGGCGTTGTGCGAGGCAGCCGCGAGCCTGCTGCTGCGGGTCAGGAAGTGGTCAGCATTGCGGGCATGGGGCCTGAGGATCGCCAAACGGTCGAGTATGCTGTGCGCGATCACCGCTGTTGCGCGCAAGCTTGCGAGCATTCTGCATCGGATGTGGGTCAGCGAAACCGACTTCCATGTCGGCTTCGGCGCCAAGGTCACGCAGCGGCTGCGGTTGAAGCCGGCGCGTAGCTGCTGTGCAGATGACGACGAATTGACGCTGGGTTGGTGCCCAGAATGTTGAAGAGGAGCAAACTTAGAGATCCGCGCGCGCGGTGAGCGTCCCCTGGCGGGGCCGCGAAACGGGGAATGTCCGCTATCTCTTGCCTGCTTCCGCCCTTCGGGGACGAGAGCGTCTGACTGCTTGGACAGCCCTGTTTACGAACCTGATGAAGAGCATGCGACAGCCCAAGTGCTGAACGCGAAGGAACGCATGGACCCCGCCTGGTGAATGCACGTCGCGGTCGCGGCTGTGGTGAGGTTTGTGCGTTGTTGATGGAGGAAAGCAGCGATGCTTATTGTGCGAGGAGTCGAAGAAAAGCGTAGGAATGAGTTTGACTGACCGCCCGATTAGGAAGGCCAGATAAAGCGAACTGGCGTTCGCGGCTCCCTCGGTCGCAAAGGGCTTGTCTGCACATTGGTTTTTGCAAGTTGGGACGACACCAGTTTGGCACCGCGCAACGTGTGCGGGAGCCGCCCTTCGAAATTTGCTGATGGATTTCAATCTTCCGAGCGATGGCGCTCGCAATGTGCGTCGATGAGGAGCCCCGCTGTTTGTTCGCTATGATGCGCGCTGATGCGATTTGACGCGACCGATGCGCGGCAGCTCTTGTACGGGCTCGTTCCGGAGCCAATCGTCGCGTCATGGCAAAGGACAAGAGCGAAGATTTCCGAGTTCAGACCTGGTCGGTCCCGTAGCGGCGGGACGCGCATCAATCCCCGGACCCAGCCGTTTCTCGATCAGGTCCAGATCGCGATCCGCAAAGCAGGCGGCGATCCTCGCCGGATAACCTTAGGACCGCGATCGGGGAGCGCCCGGGAGGGAGGCAGAACAGGCCGGTTTAATGCACGCGGCCGCGGCGCGAAGGTCGTTGCTTCGTTTCCTCGGGAGAGCTGGGGCGGAAGTCGCCGACAGGATCCCGCTGGCCGCTTCCGGGCGCGGCGGGTGGTCGTGAAGGCAAGGGTCGTCCGGCTCAATCCGCAGCGTCGGGGCTCACGTGGTCCGAAGATGCGGGCGACTACGAGCAGGGCCGTGGACGCCCATCTCCGCTATCTGGAACGGGACGGCGTCACCTGCGGCGGTGAGCGAGGCAAGGCCTATTCCGCCATTGAGAAGCGACGGCAAGGCCTTCGTGGAGCGCGGCCGGGAAGATCGCCACCAGTTTCGCTTCATCGTGGCGCCGGAAGATGCGGTCGAGATGGCTGACCTTCGCGGCTTCACCCGCGACCTCATGCGCCAGATGGAACTGGATCTGGCCACCCGTCTCGACTGGATCGCGGTCGACCATCACAACACCGGCCATCCCCATACCCACATCATCGTCCGCGGCGTGCTTGACGACGGCCGGATCCGCCCACGCAAGTGGATGGTCACCCATGAATTGGGCCACCAGAGCGAGATCGAGCTGCAGGCCAAGCTGCAAAACGAGGTCGAGGCCGAGCGCCTGACCCGGTCCGACAAGATGCTTCTGAGCGAGCAACGCGAGCAGGGCGTGATCGACCTGCGGCCAGGGGAAGGGGCGACCTGGCTCGTGCGCGAAAACCGCAACCCGATGATCGGCCGAGTCAAACATTTGGAACGCTACGGTCTTGCCAATGAGCTAGAGCCGGGAAGGTGGGTCGTCTCCGACCGCGCCAAGGTCGCCCTGAAGCAGTTTGGCGAGCGCAATGAGGTCATCGAGACCATCCACCGGGCGCTCACCATGAACGGCCTTGCCGAGGAGCGCGGGGTAGGCCAATACGCCCTTCACGGCGACGGCTCAGGTGAGAGGATCGCGGGCCAAGTCCTGGCCAAAGGCCTAGCCGGCGAGGAGATGGGCGAGCGGGTCTATCTGGTCGTCGACGGCATCGATGGCCGGGTCCATCATTTGGAGCTCAAGGACGCGAGCCGGATTGAAGAGGTGGGGCGCGACATGATCGTTGAAGCCGCACCCGTTATCTCCGGTCCAAGGCCCGCCGACCGCAACATCGCAACTAACGCGGAGGAAGACGGTGGCACTTACCGGCCGAGCCGGCACCTTGAGCGCACCCGCGACAGCTTTGAGCGGCAGGGCAAGGACCCCGAAGCCTTCGTGCGCTCCCATGTCCGACGCCTCGAGGCCCTGCGTCGGGCCGACCATGTCGAGCGGGTCGATGCCGACCGCTGGAAGATCCAAAAAGACATTGTCGAACGTGGACAGGCCTACGACCTCAGCCAGGGCGGCGACGCAGCACTGCCGAGGGCCAAATCGAACATTGGCAAACGCGCGGGCATCTCAGCCTGGATAACTCGCTCGCTGGAAAAAATTGATGTCGCCATTTCTACGCGATGCTCCTCTGCAGTTCGCCTACTTCCGTCATTCTGCGCCAGCACGCTCTGGGGCTTCCATTGACTTCGAGCTTTGCCGAACTCAAATCCGAGCTTCTCTCACGGAGCGTGTCATGCGTCCTCACCGACCACGGAAGATCAGTGTGCAAAACGGCTCGGCCGTAACGCCAATTCAGGACGCCAGGTGCGACCACAACATTCCGTTTGCGCAGCGTCTCACCAGCACGATCGCTGAGGCTTGCGCAGCTACCGGCCTGGGGCGAACAAAGCTGTACGAGTTAATTAGAGCCGGAGATATCGCCACGACCACGGTTGGACGCCGGAGGCTCGTGCTCGTGCGGTCACTCTAATGTTTCCTGGACCCAAACCCGTCGAACGGTTCCCGTGTTTAGTCGTCTAGACGTTTAGACAGTTGCGAGATTGGGCACCCAAGGCAGATGATCGCCTTGCTCTTCGCGGAGCTCGTCGATCTTGTCCCCCCAAAACTGCATCATCTTGGTGCGTTCAGTGAGGCGCTGGTCGCGGTTGTAGATCGCGGCTGTCGACTTATCGACGTGTTCGAGCTGGAATTCGATCGCCTGCGGCGCGAAGCGCGGCAGCTCGTTGCCATCGATGGTGATGCGCTCGGCGTTCAACAGCGTACTCGCCGAGGATCGATAGCCGTGTGGGCAATGGATATCCTGGTAGCCAAGGCTCTTGAGCGCAACCTCCAATGCGTTGGTCGAGATCGGCCGTCCCTTCCGACCCGGAAACAGACAGCCGCCATTACCGCTTCGTTTTTTCAGGTCGTGCAGGAGCGCTACCGCCTGGCGCGACAGTGGTACAAAGTGCGGCTTGCCCCTCAGCTCCTCAATGGTTTCACGAAATTTGCGCTGTTTGAGTTTCCTGAACGGAATTGTCCACAGCGCACGATCTAGGTCGAACTCATCCCATTCGGCTTGGGTCACCGTGCCTGGGCGAACGAAAGTTAGCGTCAGCAGCACCAGCGCTTTGCCGACCAAATTGCCCTGTCGACCAGAATAGGCGGCGACGTGACGCAACAACTGTCCGAACGGTTTTGCTTCTATGATCGCGGGGCGCTGTTCGTTCTTGGGAGAGGTGAATGCATTGCCGAAGGCGATCCCATGAAAGGGGTTCAGTTTGATCCACGCCTTGCCCTGCGCGAAACCCGCAACGTTGAGCGCCGTGGACTGCAGGCGCATGCGCGTCTCATAGCTGCCGTTCTCTTCGAAGGTTTCAAGGAGGTCGATCAGGTCCTTCGCCTTGACCTCGTCTATCGGCTTGTCGCCGAACGCCTTGGTGAGATAGCCGATCATGCGCTCATCGCGGTCACGCGTCTTGTCGGCGCGCGGTTTCCTGTTGATGAGCCAAGTCCAGCCTTCCGCGGCCTCCCTGAACGTCTTTCGGTTTTCTCGCTCGGCCTGTTCGGTTTGCCTGGCCTGCACCGGATCGATCCCCGCCTTCACCTTCTCCTTCGCGGCTTGGTGTGTGACGCGCGCCTCCTTCAGCTTTATTGCGGGGTATTGGCCCAAAGCGAGTGTCTTCGCCTTGCCACCGAGCACATAGTTGTACCGCCAGTACTTTGCGCCATTTGGCATCACCAGGACGTAGAGACCACCACCGTCCGTCAGTTTGAACGGCGCCTCGCGGGGCTTGAGCGCACGCAGCGCTGAATCGGTGAGAACCTGCTTCATTCCGCACCCTTTGAACCGGACCCGGTTGATACCCTGTTTTTTGGCGATACCCTGTTTTGATACCCTGAAAACTTGCGGCTTCCGGCGAACGGTGACGAGCCGGCGCGGAGCGCAGCGGTATCAAGAAGTGCTTATTTTACAGGTCTTTTTGACGGATTTGAGGAGGGGTGCGAACAGCGGCGAATGGGGGTGGATAGAGGCTGCTGGCTCCCCGGGCTGGATTCGAACCAGCGACCATTCGATTAACAGTCGAATGCTCTACCGCTGAGCTACCGAGGAATAGGCGACACACATGTTCGCGAGCGGGCAGCGTATAACAAAGCCCTTTCGGCTTGCATAGGACGAATTAGCCCGCCCAGCACGGATTTGTGCGACAGCCAAAAGCCGTGATCCGGCAGCGCCTTGGCGGTCACTTTTAACCTCGGAACCCGCCCTTCGGGCAAGCCATCCGCGCACGGGTAGGGTGCCATGCGGAGCTTCGCTGCGACGCCAAATCGTCTCATTTGCCGGGGACCTTGGCCTTCGCCGGGGTTTCCCAGAGGTGATTCGATGCCAGACATCATCCACGCCGATCGCGCCAGACGCGCGTTCTCGGTCGTTCCCCCTGAAATGCCGGCTCCCCTCTCCGATGACGAATGCCTGGAGCGGCTGGCGCGCGCCATTGCCGTGCACGATCCCAGCCGTCTGGACGAGGTCGCGCAGTTGATTGGCCGGCTCGCGGTCACGATCGAATGAGCCGATCGCAAGATAGGCGGAAGCGACAGGCCGCGCCCGCCGGAGGCGAGACCGCCATGTTGCGTTTTGGCGGGTGTTGCTCCAAAGATGACCCGGTTTCGTCTCGTCCGCGGCATGTCCGCTTTGTCTCTCGCAGGCCTACAAATGTCCGGTTTTGCTACTGCGCGCCAAAAAATGGTCGATGGCCAGGTGCGCACCAGTGATGTCACCGACATCAGGATCCTCGATGCGATGCTCGCGCTGCCGCGCGAGGATTTTGTGCCGGAAAGCAAGCGCGCGCTGGCCTATCTCGATCTCGACCTCGATGTCAGCGAAGGTGGAGCGGTGAAGCGGTTCCTGGTCAAGCCGGTGCTGACGGCAAAACTCTTGCAGGCAGCCGAGCTGAAGGACAGCGACAATGTCCTGATCGTCGGTGCGGCGAGTGGATATGCGGCGGCGCTGGCGGCCAAACTTGTGTCGAAGGTGACCGCGGTCGAAAGCGACGCGGCGCTGTGCGCGAAGGACAGGGACGTTCTCGCCAGGCTCGGGCTCGACGGAATCGTGACGTACCGGACCGCGGAGGCGGCCGCCGGCGATCCCGCCGGTGCGCCCTATGACGTGATCCTGCTCAACGGCGCGACCGAGATCATGCCGCAGACCTTGTGCGGCCAGCTCAGGGAAGGCGGCCGGCTGCTCGGGGTGTTCGCCATGACCCGGCCGTCGCGGGCCACCATCGTGACGCGATCGTATGGCGATTTCGGACATCGAACCCTGTTCGATGCGGCCGCCCCGATTCTGCCTGGCCTCGAACGCGTTCCCGCCTTCGTGTTTTAAGCGCGGGCGATTCGCCCGGCGGCCCCCGGATGGTTGCCGCAGCCGGGTACCACCGATAGGGCGGGAACCCGGAACTCCTGAACATCCAGGCGCGGTTTGAGCGCAATCGATCGTTAAAAATTCTGCCCTAATATCAGAAGTGTGGCCGGGAAGGCGCACGTGAAGAGTTTCCGCTTCACTTGTCCCCCAAGGTGGTTCCGTCCCGCCGCTGCCGAGAATATGGTGCAGCGGGTGCTCACGATACGATCGCCGGGTCAATGCATGGGCCGGTGACAGAATGAATGGATTGGTAGGGATGCACGGGGTGAAGGTCGTCACCGCAGTCTCGGCTGTGGCCCTCTTCATTGCACAGATCGGTGCTGTGCCGGCCCTGGCCGATACGATCGAGGCTGCGCTGGTGCGCGCCTATCAGAATAACCCGCAGCTCAACGCGCAGCGGGCGCAGGTACGCTCCGTCGACGAAAACGTGCCGCAGGCGCTGTCGGGCTATCGCCCCAAGGTCTCGCTGACCGCAAGCGCCGGTTATCAGTACGCCGACACACTCTCGACCTCGGGCGGCTCGCCGACGCAGATCGTCAGGACCGAAACCCACGGCGCGAATCCTCCGCGCAGCGTCGGCATGACCGTCAACCAGACGCTCTTCAACGGCCAGCAGACCGCCAACAGGACCCGCGCGGCGGAGAGCCAGGTCTCCGGTGCGCGCGAAGGCTTGCGCGTGCTGGAAGAGAGCGTGCTGCTGAGCGCCGCGACCATCTATATGGACTATCTGCGCGACTCCGCCATTGTCGAGGTGCAGAAGAGCAACGTGCGGGTGCTGGAGCAGACGCTGAAGCAGACCCGCGACCGCTTTAACGTCGGCGAAGTGACGCGCACCGACGTCGCGCAGTCCGAAGCGCAGCTTGCGGCCGGCAGGACCCAGGAACTGACCGCTGAAGCGAATCTGGTGACGACGCGCGCGAATTTCCGCCGCATCATCGGCAATGAGCCGATGAACCTCGCGCCGGGCTCGCCGGTGGACCGCTTCCTGCCCGGCACCTTGCCTGGCGCTGTCGAGCTCAGCCTCATCGAAAATCCGAACGTCACCGCCTCCATGTTCGGCATCGACGTCAACTATCTGACGGTGAAGATCAACGAAGGCGCCTTGCTGCCGACCGTCAGCCTGCAGGCCACGGTGCAGCAGTCCTATGAAACGACCCTGATCAGCCCGCGTACGTTCGGCGCCTCCGCCGTCGCTCAGGTTGCCGTGCCGATCTATCAGGGCGGTGGCGAATATTCGCTGATCCGCCAATCCAAGGAAAACCTGGCGCAGCAGCGCCTCAACCTCGAACAGACGCGCGACCAGACCCGCGCCAACACGGTCACCGCCTGGGGCCAACTCCAGGCAGGCAAGGCGCAGGTGTCGTCGGCGCAGGCGCAGGTGACGGCCTCGGAGGTCGCGCTCAACGGCGTGCGCGAAGAAGCCAAAGCCGGCCAGCGCACCACCCTCGACGTGCTGAACGCGCAGCAGGCGCTGGTCAACGCGCGCGTCGCGCTCGTCACCGCGCAGCACGATCGCGTGGTCGCCTCCTACGCGGTGCTGAGCGCGGTCGGGCGTCTGTCGCCGCAGGTGCTGAACCTGGCGACCACGACCTACGATCCGAGCGTGCACTACCAGCAGGTGCGTGACAGCTGGTTCGGCGTTCGCACGCCCGACGGGCGCTGACACGAAGATTCCTCGCGGCTTGGCTGCGAGGATCGCTAAGTCCTCTTTATCGGCCACAGCATGACGTAGTGCCCGCTGCAGCACATCTGGCTGCAATTGCGCAGTGCGAATCAGGTCGCTCCACAGGCCGTTGCTTGCAATCGTTGATTGCCATGACATAGCCTTTACCAAGGCAGCCAAGCGATTCGTGGCGCGCGTGCGTCTTAGCCATGGCGCTTCGATGCCCCGAGCAGGGCGGAGCTGTGCGATGACTCGCGCCGCTGATCTGGGGACAAGTGAGGCCTGCGGCGAAAATCGCAGAGCCCGCGCAACCGGAACCGGCCAATTCCGTCGTGCTTGATGTAAAACAACGCATGCGAGGGCGTTGATGATTTGGAGTCGGAGATGACGCAGCCTGCAAAGGTCCAAGAACCCTCGATGGAGGAGATTCTGGCGTCGATCCGGCGTATTATCGCCGACGACGAAGCAAAGCCCCCGGCAGGCGACAGCCGACCTCCTGCAGGCGAAGCCAAGCCATCCGCCGCTGAAGCCAAGCCGCCCGCCGCCGAAAAGCCAGCCAGTCCCGCCGCGCCGCCGAAGCCGGATAAGCCCGCTGCGGCCGCGCCGCCTCCCAGGCCCGCGATATCAGACGTCCCGCTGTCGAAGCCGGTGGCGGCTGCCGCTGCCGAGAAGAAGCCGGCACCTGCACCACCTCCCCCGGCGCCGCCACCCGCCGCGGCACCGGCCGCCAGCGCGTCCAACAACCAGGACGATATCGATGCGCTCCTGAACGGGCTCGATGAGGCGACGACCGAGGAAGAGATTCGTCCGCCACAACCTGACGGCGAGGTGTTCGAACTCACCGACGAAATGGCGGTGCCGAGCGTGGAGGCGCCGCCACCGAGGTCGTTCCACAAGATCGAGCCCGAGGACGATATCGAGTTCGCGGAATCGGCGGCCTCGCGCGCGATCAACCGGCCGCCAAGCTATGCGCCGCCGGCCTTCGATCCGCCGTCTGCGCCGGCCGGACCCATTCTCTCGCAGTCGACCGTTTCGGCGGTGGAATCCGCCTTCAACACGCTCGCCCACACTGTGCTCAGCAACAACGCGCGGACGCTGGAGGATCTGGTGAAGGAAATGCTGCGGCCGATGCTGAAATCCTGGCTCGACGACAATCTGCCGGGGCTGGTCGAGCGCATCGTCAAGGCCGAAATCGAGCGCGTATCCCGCGGCCGCTCGCAGTAGCCCCGCCGCGACACCATATAAGCCCCGATCAAGCATCCCCGCCGGTCTTTTGCGGCTTTTCGCGCCTCTGTCGTGTTGACTTGGCGCCTCCCGGCGGCTTTCTAAGCCCCGGTCCATTCGTCCATTGCAAGCCATGATCGAGAAGAACTACCAGCCCGCCGATATCGAAGGCCGCATGTCCCTGGTCTGGGAGGATGCCCGCGCGTTCCGTGCCGGCCGCCCGGACCGGCGCGACGCAAGGCCCTTCACCATCGTCATCCCGCCGCCGAACGTGACGGGTTCCCTGCATATGGGGCACGCGCTCAATA
The DNA here is from genome assembly GCA_963847045.1 of uncultured Alphaproteobacteria bacterium. Lineage (GTDB taxonomy): Bacteria > Pseudomonadota > Alphaproteobacteria > Rhizobiales > Xanthobacteraceae > Bradyrhizobium. Next base: position 16,716 of record CAWJYQ010000015.1, read on the forward strand.
ACACGCTGCAGGACATTCTCTGCCGCTTCGAGCGCATGCGCGGCCGCGACGTGCTTTGGCAGCCCGGCACCGATCACGCCGGCATCGCGACCCAGATGGTGGTCGAGCGGCAGTTGATGGAGCGGCAGCAGCCGGGCCGGCGCGACATGGGACGCGAGAAGTTCCTCGAACGCGTCTGGCAGTGGAAGGAAGAGAGCGGCGGCACCATCATCAACCAGCTCAAGCGCCTGGGCGCCTCCTGCGACTGGTCGCGCGAACGCTTCACCATGGACGAGGGCCTGTCGCGCGCCGTCGTGAAGGTGTTCGTCCAGCTTTATCGCGAAGGGTTGATCTACAAGGACAAGCGGCTGGTCAACTGGGACCCAAAGCTCTTGACCGCGATCTCCGATCTCGAAGTGCAGCAGGTCGAGCTCAAGGGCAGCCTGTGGTATCTGCGCTATCCGATCGAGGGCAAGAGCTTCAGCCCCGACGATCCCGCGAGCTTCATCGTGGTTGCGACCACGCGGCCCGAGACCATGCTCGGCGATACCGGCGTTGCCGTGAACCCGGAGGATGAGCGCTACCGGCACCTCGTCGGCAAGCATGTAATCCTGCCGCTGGTCGGGCGCAGAATTCCGATCGTCGCCGACGACTATTCCGATCCCGAGAAGGGCTCGGGTGCGGTGAAGGTGACGCCGGCGCATGACTTCAACGACTTCGAGGTCGGCAAGCGCCACAACCTGCCGCAGATCAGCGTGTTCGACCAGGAAGGCAGCATGGCGCTGGTCGGCAACGAGGATTATCTGCGCGGGCTGCCGGAAGATGCGGTGCACTTTGCGGAAGAGCTGCACCATGTCGATCGCTTCGCCGCCCGCAAGCAGATCGTCGCGCGGCTGGAGAATTTCGGCTTCATCGAGCGGATCGAGCCGAACACGCATATGGTGCCCCATGGCGACCGCTCCGGCGTGGTGATCGAGCCGTATCTGACCGACCAATGGTATGTCGACGCCAAGACCCTTGCCGCGCCCGCGATCGCGGTGGTGCGCTCCGGCCGCACGAATTTCGTACCAGAGAACTGGTCCAAGACCTATTTCGAGTGGATGGAGAACATCCAGCCCTGGTGCATCTCACGCCAGCTCTGGTGGGGCCATCAGATCCCGGCCTGGTACGGGCCGGATGGCAAGGTGTTCGTCGCCGAGACCGAAGAGGAAGCCGTGAGCCACGCGCTCGGCTATTATGTCGAGCAGGAAGTCATCACGCCCGAGCAGGGCCGGGAGATGGCGCTCGACCGCAACAAGCGTACCGGCTTCATCACACGCGATGAGGACGTGCTCGACACCTGGTTCTCGTCTGCGCTGTGGCCGTTCTCGACGCTGGGCTGGCCCGACGATACGCCGGAAGTGAAGCGCTATTACCCGACCGATGCGCTCGTTACCGGCTTCGACATCATCTTCTTCTGGGTCGCACGCATGATGATGATGGGCCTTCACTTCATGAAGGACGCGCCGTTCTCGACCGTCTACATCCACCGCCTCGTCCGCGACGAGAAGGGCGCGAAGATGTCGAAGTCGAAAGGCAACGTCATCGACCCCCTCGGCGTGATCGACGAGTTCGGCGCGGATGCGTTGCGCTTTGCGCTGGCGCGCGGCGCGGCGCAGGGCCACGACATCAAGCTGTCGCCCCAGATGGTCGAGACCAACCGCAACTTTGCGACCAAGCTCTGGAACGCCTGCCGCTTTGCGGAGATGAATGATTGCGTGCAGCCGGAGGGCTTTGACCCGACCCAGGCCAAGGACACGCTGAACCGCTGGATCGTGCATGAGACGGTGCGCGCCACCCGCGAGGTCACCGAGGCGATCGAGGCCTATCGCTTCAACGATGCGGCGAATGCGATCTACCGCTTTGTCTGGAACGTCTATTGCGACTGGTATCTCGAGCTCGCAAAGCCGATGCTGACGGGCGAGGAGGGCGCGGCCAAGACCGAGACTCGCGCCATGGTCGCTTGGGCGCGCGATGAAATCCTGAAGCTGCTGCACCCCTTCATGCCCTTCATCACCGAGGAGCTGTGGGAGGTCACCGGCCGCCGCGACACGCTGCTCGCTTTGTCGCCCTGGTCGCGCAAGGCTGACGCGATGACGGCGGAGCAGGTCGCGCTGATGTCGGCGGCGAACCCGAACGAGCCCATGGTCCCGCCAGCGCTGCTGGAAGTGGCACCGCCCGATTTCACCGACGAGGCCGCAGAAGCCGAGATCGGCTGGGTGGTCGATCTCGTCACCGCGATCCGTTCGGTGCGCGCCGAGATGAACATCGCGCCGGCCACGCTGACGCCGCTGGTGCTGGTGAGCGCGTCGACTGAGACCAAAGCGTGCCTGCCGCGCTGGAACGACGTCATCAAGCGGATGGCGCGGCTGTCGGACATTTCCTTTGCCGATCGCGCGCCGGAAGGCGCGGTGCAGATTCTGGTGCGCGGCGAGGTCGCCGCCTTGCCGCTCAAGGGCGTGATCGATCTCGCAGCGGAGCGAACACGGCTCGACAAGGAAATCGCCAAGGCCGACGCCGACATCAAGCGCGTCGATGCCAAGCTCGGCAATGAGAAGTTCGTGGCCAATGCGCCCGAAGAAATCGTCGAGGAAGAGAAGGAAAAGCGCGAGGCAGCGCTGGCGCGCAAGGCCAAGATCCTTGAGGCGCTGGAGCGGCTGAAAAGCGCGTCGTAGCGCATGATCCGGAAAGTGTGTAGCGGTTTTCCGAAAGATCATGCGCAAACAAAGGGCTAAAGCGCGATGATGATTCGTCCTAAACTCATGGCGCTTTAGCTGATGCGCGCGGGCCAGCCGAGCCAGACTGCGCGGGGTGCGGCGGCCTATCGCGCGATCCACCAGACGCATGAAGGCGGGGTGATCTTCAACGACCCCTTTGCGGTCCAAATCCTCGACGACGAGACCCGGGCCGCGCTCGACCAGATCGTGGCCGATCCCGCGCAGCGGCTGATGCGCCTGTTTATTGTCGCGCGCAGCCGTTTCTCCGAGGACACGCTGGCGGCCAGCGTCGCGCGCGGCGTGCGGCAGGTCGTGGTGCTCGGCGCCGGCCTCGACACTTTCTCGCTGCGCAATCTCTTTGCGGGCGTGCGCGTGTTCGAGGTCGATCATCCCGCGACGCAAGCCTGGAAGCGCGAGCGCCTCGCCGAGGCCGGTCTCGCGCTGCCACCTTCATTGACTTTCGCCCCTGTTGATTTCGAGCGGCAAAGCCTGGCTGAAGGCCTGACGAATGCCGGCTTCGAAAGCGATCGTCCGGCCTTCTTTCAATGGCTCGGCGTCGTGCCGTATCTCACACATGAGGCGATCTCGGCCACGCTCGATTTCATTGCCGGCATTTCCGGCTCGGCCGTCGTGTTCGACTATACCGAGCCCTTCCAAAACCACGAGCCCGAACGGCGCGCCAGCCTGATGGCGACCGCAGAGCGTGCGGCGGCCCGCGGTGAGCCCTGGCTATCTTTTTTCGATCCGGGCGAACTATCTGCTCTGCTGCGCGACAAAGGGTTTGGCGACATCGAGGACCTCGGTTTTGCCGAGATGGTCGGCCGTTTCTCGCCCGAACTCGGCGAGGGCCTGCAACGTGGCCCCGGCGGACATGTGATCCGGGCGGAAAGGACGGTCTGACCACCTTCGAGCGCCGGCCGGGGAAGAGGTGATGCCGTGCACTGCTCGCGCCGGATTTTTGTGAAAGCTTTGGGGTTGTTGCCGATGATGAGTAGCTCAGCGAACGCGGCCGACAACAAGTCATCGGTAAAGCCCCGCCATGTGCTGTGCTTTCTCGGCGGCGAGAATGCGCGGGCGCATCTGTCGGAAGCGGCATCGAATGCCATCAAGCAGTTCGCCACCGGCTTTACCGTCGACACGAAATATTCGCTCGACCGCGCGGACCCGGTCATGGAACGCTCGTTCGGCGTCTGCTGGGATCGCGTGGAGCCGAATGCGTGGACGCCTGCGGATGAGGCGGCCGTCGTCAACCACAAGTCCGTGCTCTACGTCCTGAGCCCGCCCATGACGCCCGAGACCGCGGTAACGATTTCCACCGCCGCGCTGTTCCTGATGGAAGCGGTGATGACGGCTGGCGCCGTCGCGGTGAAGGGCGAAAGCGCGGGCGTGGCCCATGGGCTGGCGCGATGGCGGCAGCTTGCGCTCCAGGCCAGCGCGGCCATGACAAAGGGCGACGATTTCGCCTTGAGCCGCACCTGCCGGCTCGCCTTCGCCAAGCGGCCGCTGGAGTCGGAAAAATATCTGGAGAGCGTAGGCTTCCACCTCGTCGGCCTGCCCGAAGTCTATGTCGCGAAGAATCTTGGCAAGACGCTGGAGGTGGTCGCGCTGATGGACGCGGTTGCCGATGATATGACGCGGCGTGGCGTCGATGCGGTCTTGAAAGAGCGCAAGGCGATGCTGTCTTTCGCGTCGGATTACGCCCCGGACGATTTCAAGTTCGACCCCTACGGCATCGTCCACGTCGACCGGGCCTAAATCGAAAACGGCTTGCTCAGGAATTTTGAGCCCTTCAACCCGTAACGCCAGGGCAAGTTGACTGCCTTGGTGAGGCCGATCCGCACACCCGACACTACGTCCAGCTTGCCCTTCCGCGCGTAGAGCGCGAACGGAGCTGCATCGAGCGCAAGCCCATTGTGCTCGCGCGTGATGCCGAGCGCCTCCGTCAGTTTGCCCGGCCCCGAGCACAGCGTACGCTCATCATCGAGCCCGCGGCGCCGGCGCATCGTGGCCAGTCCATGCGTCGGCTCGAGCGCGCGGATCAACACCGCGCTGGCCGAGCCTTCCTTCTCGCAGACAAAGTTTACGCACCAGTGGATGCCGTAGGAGCGGTAGACATAGACAAAACCGGGCGGGCCGAACATGACCTGGTTGCGCGGCGTAGGCCCGTTGTAGGAATGCGCGGCCGGATCGGTGTGGTGATAGGCCTCGACCTCGACAATGACGCCGCCCACGCCATTGAACAGCAGCGTCGCGCCGATCAGGTCGGGCGCGACTTCGTGCACGCTGCGCGCGAAAAAGCCACGTTTGATCGGCTTGCCGAGGGCAGGGGCGATAGCGCCCGATTTTGTGCTTTGAGCCATTATAAAGGTGCGGGAATCAGCGGGAACAGGGGAATGCTGCCAATATCCAGCCCGATCTGCTAGCCTTCCAAAACACCGGGTTGCGGGTAACCGCGGCTCGGCATAGCTATGGGTTTCGCAGAGAATTTCGACACATGGTCACCCTGATCGACACCGTTTCCCAAAATCCCCTGCGCCCGCGCCACCCCGAAAAGGTGAACCGGCCGGATGCAGTGTCGCCGCCGAAGCCGGACTGGATCCGCGTGCGCGCGCCGAACACGCGCGGCTATGCCGACACCCGCAACATCGTCCGCGAGAACGGCCTCGTCACGGTGTGCGAGGAGGCGGGCTGCCCGAACATCGGCGAGTGCTGGGACAAGAAGCACGCGACCTTCATGATCATGGGCGACACCTGCACGCGGGCCTGCGCCTTCTGTAACGTCAAGACCGGCATGCCCGGCGCGCTCGATGCGGGCGAGCCCGAGCACGTGGCGGAAGCGACCTTCAAGCTGGGTCTCACCCATGTCGTGGTCACCTCCGTCGATCGTGACGACCTCACCGACGGCGGCGCCGAACATTTCGCGCAAACCATCCGCGTGGTCCGCGCGCGCTGCCCGGCGACGACGATCGAGATCCTTACGCCCGACTTCCTGCGCAAGGACGGCGCGCTTGAGGTCGTGGTCGCGGCGAAGCCAGACGTCTTCAACCACAATCTGGAAACCGTGCCGTCGCGTTATCTCAGCGTGCGGCCGGGGGCGCGCTATTTCCATTCGATCCGGCTGTTGCAGCGGGTCAAGGAGATCGACCCCACCATCTTCACCAAGTCCGGCATCATGGTCGGCCTTGGCGAGGAGCGCCACGAAGTCTTGCAGGTGATGGACGATCTGCGCTCGGCCGATGTCGATTTCCTCACCATCGGGCAATATCTGCAGCCGACCCGCAAGCATCATGCGGTCATGCGCTACATCCCGCCGGATGAGTTCGCCGGTCTCGAGAAGGTCGCCTACACCAAGGGCTTCTTGATGGTGTCGGCGAGCCCGCTGACACGCTCGTCGCATCACGCGGGCGAGGATTTTGCCAAACTCAGGGCGGCTCGCGCAGCGGCCGCCCGCTGAGCAAATCGGATGCCCAGATTTTCCAACAGGCGGCGCGTGCAGCACCGCGCGGAGCAGATGTTCGACCTCGTCGCCGATGTCGAGCGCTATCCGGAATTCGTGCCGCTGTGCCAGGCGCTGAAGATCCGCCAGCGCAGGCAAAATCCTGACGGCACCGAGACCATCGTCGCCGACATGACGGTGTCGTTCAAGCTGGTGAAGGAGACGTTCGCCAGCGAGGTGACGCTGGACAAGCCCAACCTGAAAATCCTGGTGCGCTATCTGAAGGGGCCATTCTCCAATCTCGAGAACCGCTGGACCTTCGAGCCGAAGGGCGAGGAGGCCTGCGACGTCGGCTTCTTCATCGCCTACGAATTCAAGAGCCGGATGCTTGCGACGCTGATGGGCGCGATGTTCGATGCCGCGTTCACGCGCTTTTCCGCGGCGTTCGAGAAGCGCGCGGATATGATTTACGGGAAGCGGGTGGTCGGGCCGACCTAGCGCGCGTCTCAAATCATCCGCCCCACTACGGGAATTCTTCGCAACAGCAGCGTCGTCCCCCAGCTCACCGACAGCGTGCCGGCGAACACGACCAGGAATTTCACGAAGGCGGGAAGCGGCGGCTCGGCGATGACGTATTGCAGCCAGATCAGCGGGATGAAGTGCAACAGATAAATCCCGTAGGCCGTGGGCTGCATCGCATCGAGCAGCGGGACCCGTGATCGCGCAAAGCGCAGAAAGACAGCGGGCAATGTGAAGGTCATCGCCGCGCAGAAAAGGGCGAACGCCAACCCGTAGGCGGCCTGCCACCACAGCGGCGGCGTTCGGAGCTCGATCAGCCCGCTGCGGTGGACATAAACGAGAGCGATGATCGCGCCGTAGAACGCCAGCGCGAAGGCAAGCCACCGGCTCCAGCGCCTGGCCAGCTCGCAAGTTTCCGCGAGCAAACCACGGTCGAGGCCGGCCGAGCCGACCACGACCCCGGCCAGGAAATAGCCGGCATAGAGCAGGATCCGGCTGGTCTGGATTACCAGCGGGTAGTGACCGGCGGTGAGCCAGGACGAATCGCCGAAATGGAGGTGCAGCGGCAGATAGAGGAGGATCGAGAAGACAAGGAAAGCCGCAAACGCTGTAAGGGGCCGGTCCGCCAGCGACGCCACGCGCTGGCCGAGCGACAGGATGGCGCGGGGTGTTGCGATCCAGATCAGCACGGCGATCGCATCGAAGACCAGCAGTACCAGGAGGAACCAGGACGAGCCCGGCGACCACGGTCCAACGCTCACCATGTGCCGGTAGAAACCAAGGAAACTCAACTCGGTGTGATAGTAGCGATAATAGGCGATCGGCATGATCACGAAGATCGAGACGAGAAAGGGCACGCCGAGCCGCAAGAAGCGGTTCGCGAGGTAATTCGACGTGCCCCGGCGCGCCAGGCTGTCGCAAACGAACAGGCCGGATATCAGGAACATGCAGGCCATGAAGAAGCTGTCGCAGAACAGCACGACGCCATCAAAACCGATCCAGCGCATGCGGTCGCCGCCGATGCCGAAATAGGTGTAGTTGATGACGGAGTGGTAGAGCACCACGAGCAGCGTGATCGATGTCCGCGCGCGGTCGAGCGGAACGATGCGTTCTGCCACCCCCGTCGCGAGCCGGATATCGTCGATTTTCTTCAGCATGAATTGAGACGTCCCGTCGGGGTCCCTTTTAACGTGGCGGGACGGCGGATCGAAAAAACTGTCCGTGACCGACGAGTTTTCCACCACCCTGCCGGTTCTACGCATGGCCGATTTCGGCGCTGACGGCGCTCCTGGAACCCGGGCCTCACCTGACGCCGTGGTGATACGCCGGTTGATGCAGCTCAACGGCATGTCATGCTTCCCGCCTAAGATTTGCCCCGCAGTCATCGGCGAATACGCGCTGACCAAGAGGTTCGAACATGCAGGCGACGGTTTCCGACAACACGCGCGCAACGGCCGATCATCTCGAACTGGTGGATCGCTATTGGCGCGCCGCCAATTATCTTTCGGTCGGCCAGATCTACCTGATGGACAATCCGCTGCTGCGCGAGCCGCTGCGCGCGGAACACATCAAGCCGCGCCTGCTCGGTCATTGGGGCACCACGCCCGGCCTCAACTTCATCTACGCCCATCTCAACCGCGCCATCTGCGCGCTCGACCTCAGCGTGATCTATGTCTGCGGGCCCGGCCATGGCGGCCCCGGCATGGTAGCCAACACCTATCTCGAAGGCAGCTACAGCGAGATCTACCCTGATATCACGCGCGACGCCGAAGGCCTGCGCAAACTGTTCCGGCAATTCTCGTTTCCGGGCGGCATCCCGAGTCATGCTGCGCCGGAAACGCCGGGATCGATCCATGAGGGCGGCGAGCTCGGCTACGCGTTGGTGCACGCCTATGGCGCAGCACTCGACAATCCGAACCTGATCGTGGCCTGCGTCGTCGGCGACGGCGAGGCGGAGACCGGACCGCTCGCCGCGTCCTGGCATTCGAACAAGTTTCTCAGCCCTGCGCATGACGGCGCGGTGCTGCCGATCCTCCATCTCAACGGCTACAAGATCGCCAATCCGACCGTGCTTGGACGCCTGCGCGACGAGGAGATCCGCGATCTCTTCCGGGGCTACGGCCACGAACCGCTGTTTGTCGAAGGCGACGAGCCGAAAACGATGCACGCGAAGATGGCGGACGCACTGGATGTTTCGCTCGCGAGCATCCGCTCCATCCAGCAGCACGCGCGCGACGGCCGCACCCATTGCGAGCGGCCCCGATGGCCCATGATCGTGCTGCGCAGTCCAAAGGGCTGGACCGGCCCGAAGGAGGTCGACGGGCTGAAGGTCGAAGGCTTCTGGCGCGCGCATCAGGTCCCGATCGCCGATCCTCGGCAAAACCCGGCGCACCTCGCACAGCTCGAAGCATGGATGCGAAGCTACGCTCCGCAAGAATTGTTCGACCAAACGGGCCAGCTCGTTCCGGAGCTGCAGGCGCTGGCACCCAAAGGCCATCGCCGCATGGGCGCCAATCCGCATGCCAATGGCGGTCTGCTCAAGCGCGAGCTCAAGCTGCCGGATTTTCGCACATTCGCGGTGGAGGTGCCGCGGCCGGGCGGAGTGACCGCCGAGGCGACCCGCGAACTCGGCAAATTCCAGCGCGAGGTCGTGCGCCTCAATCAGGAGGCGCGCAATTTCCGCATCATGGGTCCGGACGAGACCGCATCCAACCGGCTCGATGCCGTCTTCGATGTGACCGAGCGGGTCTGGATGGAGCCAGTCGAACCCTATGACGTCCATCTCGCGCAGGACGGCCGCGTCATGGAGGTGTTGAGCGAGCACCTCTGCCAGGGCTGGCTCGAGGGCTATCTGCTCACCGGACGGCACGGGTTGTTTTCCTGCTACGAAGCCTTCATCCACATCGTGGATTCCATGTTCAACCAGCACGCCAAATGGCTGAAGGTGTCGCGCAAGCTCGCCTGGCGCCGTCCGATCGCTTCGCTCAATTATCTCCTGACATCGCATGTCTGGCGCCAGGACCATAACGGCTTCAGCCATCAGGACCCCGGCTTCGTCGACCTCGTCACCAACAAGAAGGCCGACATCGTCCGCGTCTACTTTCCGCCGGACGCGAACACGCTGCTGTGGATATCGGATCACTGCCTGCGCACTTATGATCGCATCAACGTGATCGTGGCGGGCAAGCAGCCCGCGCCGCAATGGCTGACCATGGCCGAGGCCGCAACCCATTGCGACTCCGGCATCGGCATCTGGAAATGGGCCGGCACGGAAGAGGAAGGCCACGAGCCCGATGTGGTGATGGCCTGCGCCGGCGACGTGCCGACGCTGGAGACGCTTGCGGCGGTCGATCTCTTGCGTAGCGCGCTGCCGGGCTTGAAAATCCGCGTCGTCAATGTCGTGGACCTGATGACGCTGCAGCCGAAGGAGCAGCATCCGCACGGCCTGTCCGATCGCGACTTCGACTCTCTGTTCACGTGCGACAAGCCTGTCATCTTCGCCTATCACGGTTATCCCTATCTGATCCATCGGCTGACCTACAGCCGCGCCAACCATGCCGGCATGCATGTGCGTGGTTTTGCCGAGGAAGGGACCACCACCACGCCGTTCGACATGGTCGTGCTGAACGAGCTCGACCGCTACCATCTCGCCATCGAGGCGATCGAGCGCGTGCCAGGGCTTGCGATCAAGGCCGCCCATGTCAAGCAGCAGTTCCGCGACGCCCTGATCGAGCACACACGCTATGTGTGCGAACACGGCGAGGACATGCCGCAGATCCGCGACTGGGTGTGGCCGGCGGGGAAGTAGGGGCGGGGTCGTGGCGGCGGGGCCATTTCGCCTCACTTCTGATATAATTGTCAAAGAGCCATTCGGTGTCATCGCCCGCCTGCGCAATTGCGCACTGGAGCGGACGATCCAGTATTTCAGAGACCGCTGGTGCTTGACCGAGAAGCCTCTGGAATACTGGATGCTCCTTTCGCGGGGCATGACAGCGGAGAGGACATGATGCTGCATTCCCGCGGCGCATTTTCGCCCGAGCTCTGCATCAACATCGTCCCTCGAAATATAGAGGGCGCAGGGAAGACCGGATGCTGGTTGCACCCGCGGCCTCGTGTGCAGTGTAGAAAGCACACGAGTTAGAAACCACAGGTTCAACCGGAGCGACCCGGCCTTCCCTGCGCAATGGTTTACGGCTTATACGTGATCTCCCCGGTGTACCGGGCTTTTTAGCCACCGTCGCTCGTGAAATCAGCCACGAGCTTGACACCAGCGTCGGGGTGCCAGGACCACACGATTTTGCCGTCCGCTCCCGCATCACACGTCCAGTGATGCCGTCGCGTCCATCGCATCCCGCGCCACGTTTCGTGACGATCGCGAGCCGCCCCTCTGGTCGGCGCGGGATGGGGCGAACCATACAACTGATTTGTGCTTCGGAAAAAGCGAAATATTTTTCACCCGAGGGCTTGACATAATTTCGGAAAATCAGCCCGGACGGGCAAATCAGTGGCGATATTCGGCTACCTCTGCTTTCGATTGGACCCCGAGGAGACAATCGGCCCCCGGCGCGTTTGCCGCACTGTGAGGTAGCCGGCCTTTTTGGTAAGGTGCCGGGTCGGCACTGCGCGTCAGCGGCACCAAATCAGGCAGCTGATCTCCCGAAGCAGTCGGCGATGCAGCTCAAAGGAGGAAGCGATGAAGGCAGAGGGCATGACCTATTCTGATAGCTACTTCGATCTTGGGCCGTACAGCCGCAAAGTCACCACGTCGTCGCCCGACACTCAGCTTTGGTTCGACCGCGGGCTCAACTGGCTGTTCGGGTTCAACCATGGCGAGGCGATCAAGTGCTTCCGCAAGGCGCTGAGCCATGACCCGGAATGCGCGATGGCGCATTGGGGCATCAGCTACGCCTCGGGGCCCAACTACAACCTGCCGTGGGTTCGCTATGACCCGCACGGCCGGCAGATGGCACTCTCGGCATCTTACGACGCGATGCAGGAAGCGCTGGCGCATGCGCCGAAGGCAAGTCCGGTCGAGCAGGCGATGATCCGGGCCCTGCCTGCGCGCTATCCCCAGCGCGAGGCGATCGAGGACATGGCGCCATGGGACAAGGCCTACACAAAAGAGATGCGCAAGGTGTTCGAAGCCTTTCCTGATGATCTCGAGGTTCGGTGCGTCTTCGCCGAATCCATCATGAACGAGACCCCATGGCAGATGTGGGACCTGCCCTCTGGTAAACCCGCGGAGGGGGCGGGCACCGAGGAGTGCAGGGCGGTGCTCGAACAGGCTTTCGACAGAATCCCGGCTGCGTGGGATCACCCGGGCCTGCTGCATCTCTATGTGCATCTGATGGAGATGTCGCCTTTCCCGCAGCAGGCGCTGCGGGCTGGCGACCGGTTGCGCCAGATCGTCCCCGACAGCGGGCACCTGATCCACATGCCGACACATCTCGACGTGCTGTGCGGACATTATAATGATGTCCTCCTCTACAATCGGAAAGCGCTGGCGACCGACCGCAGGTTCCTTGCCTATTCGGACGATCCAGGCGTTTACCTGGTCTACGTCATCCACAATTTCCATTTCGCGATCTACGGCGCGATGTTTCTCGGCCAGTACACGCCGGCCATCGCGGCAGCCAACGAGCTGATCGCCACGATCCCGGAGGCGGTGTTGCGCATTGAATCGCCGCCGATGGCGGATTTCCTCGAGGGCTATTTGACGATGAAGCAGCACGTTCTCGTGCGCTTCGGCAAATGGCGCGAGATCATCGAGCAAAAGCTGCCGGAGGATCGCGACCTCTACTGCTCGACTGTTGCCATGATCCACTACGCCAAGGCGGTCGCTCATTCGGCACTTGGCAATGTCGCGGAAGCTGAGGCCGAAAGGGCGTTGTTTACAGCGGCGAAGAGGCGCGTGCCGGAGAGCCGACGCGTCCACAACAATAAAGTCGTGAACCTGCTCGACGTGGCCGAGGCAATGCTGAATGGCGAGCTGGAATACCGCAAGGGCAACTACGACAATGCGTTCGCGCAGCTGCGTAGGTCGGTCGAGCTCAGCGACGCGCTGCCTTATGACGAGCCCTGGGGATGGATGCAGCCGACCCGCCACGCGCTCGGGGCGTTGCTCCTCGAGCAGGGCCGGGTTGAGGAGGCCGAGCCGGTCTACCGTTCCGATCTGGGCCTGGATGGCAAGCTGAGCCGAGCCTGCCAGCACCCCGACAATCTGTGGTCGCTCCACGGGCTGCACGAATGCCTGGTTCGTCGCGGCGAAAAAGCCGAGTCAGCGCTGATCAGGCAGCGGCTCGATCTGGCACAAGCGCGGGCGGAGATCCCGATCAAGGCGTCTTGCTTCTGTCGCCGAACGCAGATGATGGCCGCGTAGTCGGTCGCTGCCAGCCTGTTGGCACTTTTCGGAATTGGCGGCCCTGATGCGTAATGCCCGCTGTCGGGGGAAGACCGAAAGTGATCAGCGGAGGGGCGAACCGACGCGATTGACCCCATTCGGACATTGGTTGGGAAATTAGTTTTGCATTTTGGGACTGATCACGCTGATCGAGGCTCAAGCGCGCTGTAAACCATTCCCATCACGATGGCATAGGTCGATAGCATTGCCATCGAGAACAGCGCGGGCCATAAGCCGAGACCGGCTGCGGCCGCGAATACACCCAGTCCGACCAGCGGAAATGCCAACAGGTTCATTATCAGCCAGCAGCAGAAGCCGAATACCAGGCCTTTCAAGCCACCGCTCTTGGTGGGCAGACGTCGATAAAAATAGCCGAATGAGAGGCCGACCACGGTCGATCCGTTGATATAAGACAGCAGCCATGGCACGAGCGGATGAACGTCGTGACCAATCAGATGACCAAGCGCGGCCTGAAGATTCCCGTAAGGCTGGAACGATGGCAGGATTCCAGCCCACGTCTTGAAATACATTAGCAGCCCGTGGGCGGCACTGCCGCACAATCCGGATATGGCGGCTCTCCAGACCCAGTCCCAAATCATTCGGCGGCGGTGGTTCGCACCCTCAGCCACGAAGTAAAGATCGGCTCAGTGGATGGTTTCGAGTGCTAGCGCAATTCCCTGACCGCCGCCGATGCAGAGCGTTACGATGCCTTTTTTGAGGCCGTCGCGTTGCATAGAATGCAACAGACGGGTCGTGAGCACCGCGCCGGAAGCGCCGATTGGGTGGCCGTGCGCGATTGCGCCGCCCTCGACGTTGACGATGTCCGCGTTCAGACCGAGGTCCTTCGCGACTGCAAGGGCTATTGCCGCGAAGGCCTCGTTGATCTCAATGCGTTGGACGTCCGAGGTCTTCCAGCCAGCGCGATCCAGCGCCTGCTTCACCGCCGGCACCGGACCCAATCCGAACATGCCCGGCTCAACAGCGCCGATACCATAGGCGACGAGCCGCGCCATTGGTGTGAGGCCTTTCTTGTCGGCCCAAGCGCGATCGGCGACGATCATCGCTGAAGCAGCGGTATTGAGGCCGGGCGCGTTGCCAGCCGTGATGGTGCCGTCTTTGCGGAACGCCGGCTTCAGCTTTGCAAGCGTCTCCATCGTGGTATCGGGCCGGTTGTGCTCGTCCTTATCGAATTTTGTTGGACCCTTGCGCGAGGCAATTTCGACGCTGGTGATTTCCGAGGCGAACTTGCCTCCAGCCTGAGCTGCAGAAAAGCGTTTCTGCGAGCGTTCGGCCCAGCGGTCCTGCTGTTCACGAGTGATCTGGTGCGAGCTTGCGAGATCTTCGGTATGCCACCCGGAATGTTTACCGGAAAATGCGTCGTTGAGCCCGTCCATCAGCATCGAATCGAAGATTTGTGCATCGCCCATACGGTAGCCCCAGCGCCCGGACCCCATGAGATACGGGGCCCGGTCCATGTTCTCCATGCCGCCGGCAACAGCACTGTCGACGAACCCGAGCATGACCTCCTGGGCCGCGCTAGCAATCGCCTGCGCACCCGATCCGCAGACGCGGTTGACCGTCAGAGCAGGAACATCGACCGGGACTCCGCCATGGATGGCCGCTTGCCGCGCCGGGTTCATTTTATTGCCGGCCTGGATCACGTTGCCCATGACGACGGTGCCGACATTGTCGGGGGGCAGTTTCGCGCGCTCAAGAGTCGCGCGGATTGCTACCGCGCCAAGATCGACTGCTGGCATATCCTTCAACGTGCCGCCGTATGTGCCGATAGCAGTGCGCACAGGCGAACAGATGACAACTTCTTTATTGGCCATGGGTTATCTCCTCCTTTTCAGAGTGTTGCGTGTCGGTGCACCTCGCCACCACCTCATATCGCAAGAAGTTCCACCCTTCAGCGGCACCGGAGTTACAATTCAATAGCAATGCCAGAACGCTTTGTTGCGATGGATCAATAGATGAGCCACGCCGAATGTGGTTGGCTGCGGGCGCCGTTTTGGTCCCGTCCCGCCAAAGCCTAACGATCTCAGTAGTCGATCAGAGTAGCGGCTGCCTGGGCGAGAACCGGGACCTGGAGGGATAAATATCACTTGTTCGAAGTTAATGGGCCGGGGGTGTACGTTCTCCAAGGAGGTTCGAAATGTATACGCGCGTTCTGGGACTTGCGATATCTGCTCTCATTCTGGCGTATGGAGCTGTCGGTGCGATTGCACAGGACCGAGTGACACAGCAATCAGATCAGCAACAAATGCAATACCATCCTATGGGCCGCGAAGACGCGGGCGCGATGGGGCAAGGTGGTATGATGGGGCGCGGCATGGGAGGACATATGACGGGGGCCGGCATGATGGGTGGCGGCGCGATGGGGCCACCAATTATGTTCCGCATGATGTTCGCTCTGATGGATGCCGATAGCGACGGGACCATCTCGTTGCAGGAGTTTCAGGCGGCTCACGAAAGAATCTTCAAGGCAATGGACAGCAACAAAGATGGCAAGCTTACCCTTGAGGAGATGCAAGCGTTCATGCACGGGACCAGATGATCGGTTCCGCAGCAGTCCGACAAGCGAGCAAAAGAGCCAACTCGGATAGGCTACCGACCTGCTTGCGAATAGCCTAAACTGGCTGGCTTATAACGAGGGAATGTTCGCTGGCTCGAGAAAGGGCCCGGCATTGTCCGAGTACCTTCCATGTCGCCTGCTGTTGAGGGTTTCGGATGCCGGCCAGCGACAGCGGCGCGACATACACCAGTGGCCGGCGTCCGAAAGCCGCCAAGGAAAGAACCCGCGGGGGATGGGGCGCGGAGAATGCCGCGCACTCCGCTATGGGGATTTGGCTGATGCGGAAGGTGCGAGCGCGGGAGTGCCGTGTGCTTCGAGGCGGCTGGCAGGCAGCGATAGCTCGGGTTTATGATTGAGACTATTGTTGAGTGTGTCGGTTGCAAGGATGCGTAGCTGTCGGGACGGCGCATTTGCGCGAGCGTGGTCGGCGCCGGTCAGCAACCGACGCTGGGCAAGGTTGTGAGTGCGTCGTTTCAGTGTGATCAAGACGTATCGATCCTGACGGCGATGGTTGGACCGGTCGGGCGGTGATGCGGTGTCGAGCCGCGCTTGAAGGTCTCGAGTATGTTCATGCGCCCGCCGCAACACGGGCACGGCTGGGTCGCCTGGTCGGTTGCCGCGGTACCATCGGGAAGCTGCTGCTGGTGCACGGTTTGCACAGGTGCCACCGCAGCAATCAGCTGACGCGCCCGCGCGATGGTCTGGGTCTTGGTGCCGCTGGCTAGCAGACCGCAGTGCCTGATGCGGTGGAATCCGCATGGCAGGACGTGGATCAGGAACCGCCTGATGAACTCGTCTGGCTTGAGCGTCATGGTCTTGTAGCGGCCGGGTCCCTCGATCCGGTAGTCTTTGTAGCTGAACGTTACGCCGGTCGCGTCGGCGGCGATGAGGCGGCTGTTGGAGATCGCGACGCGGTGGGTATAGCGGGACAGATAAGCCAGCACCTGCTCCGGCCCGGCGAACGGCCGCTTGCTATAGACGAACCACTTGGTGCGATGCATCGGCGCGAGATAGGCCTTGAACGCGGCGTTGCCGAGGAGGTGGGCGTGGTCGCCGAAGAACTGCAGGCGGCCGGCCTCGTGCGCGGCGAGCAGCATCTCCAGCATCAGGCGGCGGAACAGCCGCGACAGCACCTTCACCGGCAGGAGATAGTTTGGACGGCAGCCGATCCAGCGCGTGCCGTCGAGCGATATCCCACCCCCCGGCACGATCATGTGGACGTGTGGATGATGGGTCATCGCGGAGCCCCAGGTGTGGAGTACCGAGGTGAAGCCGATCTTGACGCCGAGGTGCTTGGGATCGGCCGCAATCGTGCGCATTGTCTGCGAGGAAGCCTTGAACAAGAGATCGTAGACGACGGCCTTATTCTGGTAGGCGATGGCGGCAATCCGCCCCGGCAGCGTGAACACGACGTGGAAGTAAGGGACGTCCAGCAGTTCTGACTTGCGCTGCTTCATCCATGCCAGCGCCTGCGAGCCCTGGCACTTGGGGCAATGCCTATTACGGCAGCTGTTATAGGCGATCTGCGTGTACGAGCAGTCCTCGCAGCGCATGACATGGCCGCCGAGAGCCACGGTGCGGCAGCTCTCGATCGCCGACATCACCTTCAACTGGCCGAGGCTGACGTGACCTGCATTGGCTTTACGCCAAGCGGGCCCGTGGTCGCGGAAGATATCCGCGATCTCCAGGGCGGGGCGAGCCATGATCGCCGTGGCTTATGCCGGCGGGTTGTTCTCCGGTGTTAGCGGCGTGAGCCGATCCAACGGGCTCATGACCGCACGGATCACGTTGGTGGCTACCTGCGCGTAGAGCGCGGTCGTATCGACCCTGGCATGTCCGAGCAAAACCTGGATCAAACGCACATCGGTTTTCTCTTCGAGCAGGTGAGTGGCAAAGCTGTGGCGCAATGTGTGAGGCGACACTCGCTTTTTGATCGCCGCCCTATCGGCAGCGGCATGAACGGCGCGATTGAATTGCCGCGTCGTCAGCGGCAGCAGCGGATCACGGCCCGGGAACAGCCAGACCGCGGGCCGGGCGATGCGATACCAATCGCGCAGCAAACCCAAGAGCAACGGGGAAAGCATTGCAAAGCGATCCTTGCGCCCCTTGCCCTGCTCGATGCGCAGCAGCATGCGCTCGGAATCGATGTCCGACACCTTCAGCGCCACCACTTCGGAGACCCGCAGTCCGGCGCCATAGGCGGCGCTCAGCGCGGCCTTGTACTTCGGCCCAGGCGCCGCTTCCAGCAGCCGTGCGATCTCCTCCAGGCTCAAGATCACCGGGATCCTGCGCGGTTCCCGCACGAAGGTGAGGTGCCGCGCTATCTCGGGGCGGTCGAGCGTCACGTTGAAAAAGAAGCGCAGCGCTGCAACTGAGCCATTGATGCTCGGCGCACGCACCCCGATCTGCGTCTGATGCAGCTGGAAAAGGCGAAGATCTTCAGGCGTGGCCGTATCCGGCGCGCGGCCAAGAAAGGCTGTGAACGTCCTGACGTGCCGTATATAATCGTTGCGCGTCTTCTCGACGAAGTTGCGCACCGTCATGTCTTCGATCATGCGCTGGCGCAGCGGGCTGATGGGCTTATCACTCATCGGGGTGCTCCTGTCTTGAGGTGGAGTTTGTTGAACCCCTCGATTCTCAAGACAGGACGCCCGGCTTGTCACCGCCGCCCGCTTACCTCACCCCGTCACTCGATCGGCGCTACCGCCTCCGCGCGCAGCGCGCTCCTGCGAAGCGGGTTCGTTCACTGGCACTTTTCGGAAGTGCCGTAATGTCCGACCTGAGTCCGAAATGTGCACCAAAGCGGACGTCCGCCGACCACTCTGAATGTATGGGTTCACGCCTAATTGCTGCTGCAAATCCACGTTGAGGCCCCATGACCGACCCGATCGAGCGCGCCTCCTTCTACCACGACGGCATGCGCGAGCTGCAGGACCGCTACGACGGCCGCCGTGTCGCCGACGCTCTACAGAAGCATCGCCTCCACTTCGAGTTCTGGGAGCAGGATCGCAATCTCATCGAGGAGGCGCGGTTCTTCTTCATCGCGACGACCTATCAGGACAACGTCGATTGTTCGATGCGTTCGGGCGATCCTGGCTTTGTCAGGATCACCGGGCCCGACACGCTCGAGTACCCCGAGTATGACGGCAACAACATGTACCGCACGCTCGGCAATATTCACCGCAACCCGAATGTCGGGCTCCTGTTCGTGCAGTTCGACGGCAAGACGTTCCGCACGCGCATCCGCGGCAAGGCCACCATCGACGACGGCGCGGAAACGCTTGCCGCCCATCATGGCGCCAAACTCGTCGTGCGCGTCAAATGCGAGATCTTCCCGAACTGCCCGCGCTACATTCCGGACCTGATGGGCGCTACTGAAGCTGTGCCTGCGAATCCGTTCGTTCCCCGGCCCGGCCACGAGCCGCCGCCCCCGGAATGGAAGAGCCGGGATTACCTCAAGGACGCGCTCTCGAAATACGATCCGCATCGGAAGCGCGACGGCTAGACCATGATGCGATTAAGTGGAATCGCATCATGGTCTAACCTCTTTGTTTGAGCATGATCTTCTCGGAAAACCGGTTTCCACTTTTCCGGATCTGCTCTCGCGGGCGGCGCCGCAGTATTTTCCCAATTGCTCGGACGCGGACATCCAGCGTTGATTTAGATCAACGCGGCAGCGCCGAAGACGTTTGCTCTGTTTCCAGCTTTAGGGGCCGTCGCATCACAAGCGGAGCATGCCGATGTGGATCCTGATGTACGTCTTCTCCTACTCCGTCAGTCCGGCCGCTACGAACGACAGGGCGGAATGGAGGCTCCTCCCAACCGTGGTGTTTCAGGAGTTCTCGAACGAAGAGCGATGCAAGGCGGCCAAGTCGGCACTCGAGGGCAGCTTGAAGGGGACCGGAGCCAAGATAAAAAGTGCTTTGGAAGACCTGAAGAGCATAGGTCAGGCTGACCCATCGCAGATCATCATTGCCTTCAATGTGGAATGCCTTCCGAAATAAGGTCGGCGACCACGCCGCTTCAACATCACCTCGCTGCCGCACGCAAGCGCGCGGAAAGCGGACGTCTCACTCACGGCCCATGGTGTGGATCGGCTTGAAGCAGCCAAGGATGAGGCGCCTGGGGTCGAACGGAATTTCACCCGAGACCTCCAGACGCTTGTCTTCGTGCATTCTTGCTTCGGCGGAATCGAGGGTCGCCTTGTCTGGCCACACTTGCCAGGTGAAGACGATCTTCTCGCCATGCTTTGCATCGACGGCGCGGCGGAAGTCGGTGTATTTGCCACTCGGCACGTTATCCTCCCAGGAACTCGACGATCTCGATGCATCCATATTCCCTGAAGATGACCGCCCCGTTCTCGGCCCATTTGCGATAGGCCTCCATCTTTTCCTCCGGCACGGGAATCACAAATCCTGCGATGTACATGGTTCAGGCTCCTTGGAATGTTCTGCAACCATAGCACAGAGCGCAGGAATCGATCTCGTCTTGGGCATTCAGGCGTGTGAGCCGCTGGGAGGGCCCAGCAGCCGGTCGAATTCCCGCTTGCTGACGGCATAGCATTCGCAGCTACGGCCTTCGAGCTTCTTGCGATTGAGGATCGACACCTGTCCACGACGATAGTCGATCAAGCCATCAACCTTCAGCTTGCGGGCTGCGAGGGTCACACCGGTGCGCTGCACGCCGAGCATCATCCCGAGGAATTCCTGCGTCAGCAGGAATTGATCGGACTGTACCCGGTCATGCGTCATCAGCAACCAGCGGCAGCACCGCCGTTCGATGGAATGGAAGCGGTTGCAGGCCGCCGACTGCGCCACCTGATCGAAGAAGGCGTGGGCGTAGTGCAGCATCACGTTGCGCATGCCCGCGCTGCGTTGAAGCGCCGAACGCAGGATCTCCGCTCGCAAATGCAGCCCAGTGCCCGGGACCTGCACATAGGCAGACATGGGTGTCAGTTCATCGCCCAAAAGGACCGGCAATCCCACGATGCCTTCATTGCCGATGGTGCCGACCTCGGCGGCCGATCCGTTTGCCATCGTGTTCACAAGGGATGCCACCCCGGTCACCGGGAAATAGACACTGTGCAGAGGTTGATTGGCTTTAAAGAGCGGCTGCCGATACTCCAGAGTAACCGTCTCCAGATGCGGATGCAGCGCATCAAGATCCGGCCGCGGCAGCAGTTGCAGCAACCTGTTTCGGTACGATTGGGTCGGCTGGTCCATTTTGGCTCCCACGTCATCGTCTCCGCGCATCATTGTGCGCCATCGTACAGATGCAGTGCGAGATGCCTCTTCACATCCGATCGCATGGCGGATGGGGGGGCATAGTCATCTGGCGAAGATCGAGAGACGCATGACTCTGGGCGAGCGGCACATGGCGCGTCAACTCAGATCATGCAGCGCATCGCCGCAGGTGGCTATGATCCCTGCAAGACCGAGCGGCCCTAGTAAGGGGGAGGCGTTTTCTTTTCCTTCGCTATTTCCTCGGCAAGCAACGTCAGCAACATCTGGTGCCGATCCTCATCGCGCGCCGGATTACCTTCGCTCTCGGCGATCAGATGCCGATAAAAATCGATATTCGCATTGTGGATGTAGTGCTCCATCGCAGCCTCCATGGGCCGTGAGCGGAGGCGGCCCAAGGGCCGCCGGAACCGCAGTATGTCCGGTCCCGGACACAATGCAATTCAAATCGGAAGTGAAAATGAAGGAAAGGGTAGCTGTCTGATCAGCATTGGCATCCACGTCTTTCGGCTCTCGTCCGCTCTCTTCGCCGTCGATCCAATAGGGAACCCCATGCCGGTGAGCGTCGTTGCACCGTGCGAAGAAGAGACCCTGGATCAATTCCCGAGCGGAGATGGTTTCGCTTATCGCGGCCTTATTTGAGCAGCATGTAGCCAATGCCACCTACCAACATGGCCAGCCAGATCAGCGAGAGCCGGATGTACAACAGGTTGCGGTCCATAGGGACGTGCCGAAAAGTCGGCGGTTCATCAATCAACCAAATGTAATTATGCAAGAAATTCCCAGGCTCCGTCTGTTCGATAGCCGACAAACTGTGGGCAACGCCGATCGATTTTGCGCTTCTGAGGTGGCGTACATGGGGCGTTCAGTTGAGCGTGCTGAGGCAGGCAGCGCACTCACCCCCTTGGCGGCCGCGGCCGCCGCTTCACCGCATGCCTTCTCGGGGTCCGCGTCACCCGCGGGCGAACGCGGCTCACGGCGGCGCGCTTCGGCTTGACCTGCTGCGGCCCGCGCGCGAGTTCCATCAGCATGCGCAAGGCTTCGACCACCGAGCGCGCGCGCACGGCGCTGCGGCCGATCGCGCCGAAACGATGTTCGCGATGGATGATCCTGCCGTCGCGTGCGGCGACCGCGAAATGCACAAGGCCCACCGGCTTGCCCGGCGTGGCGCCGCCGGGGCCGGCGATGCCGGTGATGGAGACGGCGAGATCGACGTCGGCGCGCTCCAGTGCGCCGACCGCCATTTGAGTGGCGGTTTCCTTACTGACGGCGCCGAAGGTCGCAAGGGTCGAGGCTTCGACGCCGAGCATCGCGCGCTTGGCTTCATTGGAGTAGGTGACAAAGCCGCGGTCGATGACGTCGGAGGAGCCGGGGATGTCGGTCAGCGCCCCGGCGACGAGGCCACCGGTGCAGGATTCGGCGGTGGCAATGGTCAGGCGACGGCTGCGGCAGAGATCGAGCAGCGAGCGGGCCAGGGCGCGAGCATCGCTGCCGCTCATGTCACTCGCTCCAGGGAAGACGGATGGTAGCGCTCGCGGTGGCAGCGATGCCTTCCTCGCGGCCGGTGAAGCCGAGCTTTTCGCTGGTCGTCGCCTTTACTGCCACGCGCGAGATGTTGACGCCGGTGATGTCAGCGATCCGCGCGCGCATGGTGTCGCGCAAGGGGCCGATCTTCGGCCGCTCGCAGATCAGGGTAACCTCGAGATTGGCGATGCGGCCGCCGCGCGCGGTGACGCGCTCCACCGCATATTTCAAAAACTGGTCGGAGGAGGCGCCCTTCCACTTCATGTCGCTCGGGGGAAAGTGCGAGCCGATATCGCCGTCGGCGAGCGCGCCGAGGATGGCGTCGACCAGCGCATGCAGGCCGACATCGCCGTCGGAATGGGCGAGAAAGCCCTTGCTGTGCGGCACGCGGACGCCGCAGATCATGACGTGATCGCCGGTGCCGAAGGCGTGTACGTCATAACCGGTGCCGGTCCTGATGTCGCCGAGCTGGGCGGCGAGGCGCGATTCCTCGCGGACAAAATCTTCAGGCGTGGTGAGCTTCATGTTGGCAACATCGCCCTCAAAGGTCGCTACCGTCAATCCCATCCACTCGGCGAGCGCAGCATCATCCGTGAAATCGCTGCGTCCCTCGCGCGCGGCGCGGCGATGGGCCTCGAGGATCACATCGTATTTGAACGCCTGCGGCGTCTGTGCGATTCGCAACCGCGCCCGCTCGGGCGTGGCTTCGACATGACCGGCGTCGTCGACAAGCTTGACGGTGTCGGTCACGGGGATGGTCGGGATCGCGGCGCCGGTTCGGCCGGCGGCCTCGATTGCGCGCGAGATCACCGCCTGCGAGACAAAGGGCCGCGCGGCGTCGTGGATCAGGACGATGTCCGGCTTCTCGGCGGCGAGCGCTTCCAGCCCCGCATGCACCGAGGCCTGGCGCGTGGCGCCGCCCGCCGTCGGCGGGGCGTGACGCAGACCGTCGCAGGCGGCATTGAAGACAGCGGCATCATCGGGATGGAGCACCGGCTGCACGGCGGCGACTTCGGGATGCCGGCAGAACGCCTCCATGGCGCGGAAGATAACGGTCTGTCCGCCGATCATCCGGTACTGTTTCGGCCCGCCGGCGCCGGCGCGCAAGCCCCGGCCGGCGGCGACGAGGATGGCTGCGGTGCGCTTCGAATTGGGCATGGTACTTGAATGATTAACGGGCAGGGACGTGGGTGGCGGCTCGCCATAACATGTGCCGTGCACAAACAAGAGTGCGATTCATCACGCTGTGGGGAAATGCACTTTTTGCTGCACTGCACTTGCAAGATTCCCAGAAATGTCTAAAGTGTAGGCAAGCAACTTGACTGCACAAGAAATGTGCTCACAATAGACAGTGCAGCGCGATGAGGCGCCTGTCGGAGAAACGAGACGTTTCGTGACCGGCTCGGAAAATACTGGCCGCAAGCCATTGAAAATAGGCGATATTGAGCTCGCCAACCCGGTTCTTCTGGCGCCTATGTCGGGCGTGACGGACGCGCCTTTCCGAAGGCTCTCCGCAAGACTCGGGGCGGGGCTGGTGGTCTCGGAAATGACCGCGAGCGATGATCTGGCGCAGGGCCGCCCCATCTCCCGGTTGCGCTGCGAAGCCGCGGGCGTGGGGGCGCATGTGGTGCAGCTGGCCGGCTGCGAGACGCGCTGGATGGCCGAGGGCGCGCGGATCGCGGAAGCCGCCGGCGCCGACATCATCGACATCAACATGGGCTGCCCGGCCCGGCATGTGACCGGTGGCCAATCGGGCTCGGCGCTGATGCGCGATCTCGACCATGCCGTGAGCCTGATCGAGGCGACGATATCGGCGGTGAAGGTGCCCGTGACCTTGAAGATGCGGCTCGGCTGGGACGACCGCACGCGCAATGCGCCGGAATTGGCGCGGCGTGCGGAAGCAGCCGGCGTGCAGATGATCACCGTGCACGGCCGCACCCGCTGCCAGTTCTACAAGGGCGAGGCCGATTGGGGCGCGGTGCGCGCGGTGAGGGAGCAGGTCACCGTGCCGCTGGTCGTCAACGGCGACATCACCTCCTATGAGACCGCGCTGAATGCGCTGCAAGAGTCCGGCGCCGACGCGGTGATGATCGGGCGCGGCGCGCAAGGGCAGCCTTGGCTACCCGGCCAGATCGGCCGGCGGCTCGAGGGCGGCGCAGAGGAAGCGGCGCCGACACTGCCGCAGCAGCTTTCCCATGTCCGCGCGCTCTACGACGAAGTCTGCCGCCACTACGGCTTGCGCGTCGGCCTTCGCCATGCGCGCAAGCATCTCGGCTGGGCGCTGGAAGTCGCCAGCGCTTATGCGCGCACACCGGCGGAGAAGCTGAAGGCGTGGCGGCAGAAGATTCTCACTTCCGAAGATCCGCACGCCGTGCATCAGGCGCTGACGGAAGCCTTCGAAGATTTCGCATGGAGCGCTGCTGCATGAGCTCTGCCGCAGGACATCGCAAACCGCTGCCGTCCGACAGCGACGCCATCCTCAACGCGCTGCCCAATCCGGTGATCCTGATCGGTCCCGATGGCAAGATCGTCGACGCCAATATGGCCGCCGAATCCTTCTTCGAGATCTCCACGCAATTCCTGAAACGCCAGTCGCTGAAGGAGCTGGTGCCGTTCGGCAGCCCGTTGCTGGCGCTGATCGACCAGGTGCGCACCAGCCACTCGCCGGTCAATGAATACAAGGTCGATCTCGGCACGCCGCGCATGGGCGGCGACCGCCAGGTTGATCTGCACGTGGCGCCGCTCACCGAACGGCCCGGCCATATCGTGGTGATGCTGCAGGAGCGCACCATCGCCGACAAGATGGACCGCCAGCTCACCCATCGCAGCGCCGCGCGTTCCGTGATCGCGCTGGCCGCGATGCTCGCGCACGAGATCAAGAACCCGCTCTCGGGCATCCGCGGCGCGGCACAGCTGCTGGAGCAGCAGGCCTCCTCCGAGGACCGCATGCTGACGCGGCTGATCTGTGACGAGGCCGACCGCATCGTCACCCTGGTCGATCGCATGGAAGTGTTCGGCGACGACCGCCCCGTGGCGCGCGGTCCCGTCAACATCCATTCCGTGCTCGACCATGTGAAGCGGCTGGCGCAATCGGGCTTTGCCCGCAACATCAGGTTTGTCGAGGATTACGATCCCTCGCTGCCGCCGGTGCATGCCAACCAGGACCAGCTGATCCAGGTGTTTTTGAACCTGGTCAAGAACGCGGCCGAAGCCGTCGTCGATCTCGGCCAGGACGCCGAAATCCAGCTCACCACGGCGTTCCGCCCGGGCGTGCGGCTCTCGGTGCCCGGCAAGAAATCGCGGGTGTCGCTGCCGCTGGAATTTTGCGTCAAGGACAACGGCTCCGGCGTGCCGGAAGATCTGTTGCCGAACCTGTTCGATCCCTTTGTCACCACCAAACAGACCGGCAGCGGATTGGGGCTTGCGCTGGTCGCAAAGATCGTCGGCGACCACGGCGGCATCATCGAATGCGAGTCGCAGCCGCGCAAGACGACCTTCCGTGTGCTGATGCCGATGTTTAGCGGCGCCAAGCAATCCGACCAAACCAATCGCGATGACGTTTCGGGTACGCCGTTGCATGCCTCACAGGGCACAAGATGAGGAACAACAATGCCTGCAGGTAGCATTCTCGTCGCCGATGACGACACCGCCATCCGAACGGTTCTGAACCAGGCCCTTTCCCGCGCCGGCTACGAGGTGCGGCTGACCGGCAACGCGGCGACGCTGTGGCGATGGGTGAGCCAGGGCGAGGGCGATCTCGTCATCACCGACGTGGTGATGCCGGACGAGAACGCGTTCGACCTGTTGCCGCGCATCAAGAAGATGCGCCCCAATCTGCCCGTCATCGTCATGAGCGCGCAGAACACCTTCATGACCGCGATCCGCGCTTCCGAGCGCGGTGCCTACGAATATCTGCCAAAGCCGTTCGACCTGAAGGAATTGATCGCGATCGTCGGCCGCGCGCTGGCGGAGCCGAAGGAGCGCACCGCGGCGCCTGCCGAGGAGACCGAGTTCGATTCGATTCCTTTGGTCGGCCGCTCGCCGGCGATGCAGGAAATCTACCGCGTGCTGGCGCGGCTGATGCAGACCGATCTCACCGTGATGGTCTCCGGCGAATCCGGCACCGGCAAGGAACTGGTGGCGCGCGCGCTGCACGACTATGGCAAGCGCCGCAACGGCCCCTTCGTCGCCGTCAACATGGCCGCGATCCCGCGCGACCTCATCGAGTCCGAATTGTTCGGCCACGAGCGCGGCGCGTTTACCGGCGCCAATACCCGCGCCTCCGGCCGCTTCGAGCAGGCCGAGGGCGGCACGCTGTTCCTGGACGAGATCGGCGACATGCCGATGGAAGCGCAGACGCGGCTGCTGCGCGTGCTGCAGCAGGGCGAATACACCACGGTCGGCGGCCGCACCCCGATCAAGACCGACGTGCGCATCGTCGCGGCCAGCAACAAGGATTTGCGGATCCTGATCCAGCAGGGCCTGTTCCGCGAGGACCTGTTCTTCCGCCTCAACGTCGTGCCGCTGCGGCTGCCGCCGCTTCGCGAGCGCATCGAGGATCTGCCCGACCTGATCCGGCATTTCTTCTCGCTCGCCGAGAAGGACGGCCTGCCACCGAAGAAGCTCGACACCCAGGCCCTCGAACGGCTGAAGCAGCACCGCTGGCCCGGCAATGTCCGCGAACTGGAAAACCTCGCCCGCCGTCTCGCCGCGCTCTATCCGCAGGATGTCATCACAGCCTCCGTGATCGACGGCGAACTGGCACCGCCCGCGGTGACCTCGGGCAACAGCGTGTCGCATGGCATCGACAATCTCGGCGGCGCGGTCGAAGCCTATCTGTCCTCGCACTTCTCGGGCTTTCCGAACGGCGTGCCGCCGCCGGGCCTCTATCACCGCATATTGAAGGAGATCGAGGTACCGCTCTTGACCGCCGCACTTGCGGCCACCCGCGGCAACCAGATCCGCGCCGCCGACCTGCTCGGCTTGAACCGCAACACGCTCCGCAAGAAGATCCGGGACCTCGATATCCAGGTCTACCGCAGCGGCGGCTAGTCCTGGGCCGGGACGCCGCCTTGCTGGCTTACTCGCGTGGGGCGAAGCGCCGCGGTGGATAGCGCATATGGGTAGCAAAATACGCCGCGGAATTGTCGCAATTCGGCAACAATGTGATATGAATGCATCAGTCCGCTCTTCCGCGGGCATTAAAGCCTTCAGCATCATCTTGATCATCTTGCCGGAATGACGAGCGCAGAGACCTCGGCCGCATCCTTCGATCCGCCGGTTGCCGAACGTAAGGGGATATCCCTGCGGCGGCTGCTCGCGCCGTTTGCGGTGGCGCTTGCGCTGGTGTCGGCGCTGTTGACCTTCGTGGTGTTGACGGGGCTGACCCCGATCGAGCCGACGCCGCAGGTCGTCCGCACCTTCCTGGCGATCAATGCCGGCACCATCCTGCTGCTGGTCGCCATCATCGTCCGGGAAGTCATCCAGATGGTGCAGGCGAGGCGGCGCGGCCGGGCGGCGGCGCGGCTGCATGTGCAGATCGTCGGCCTGTTCTCGGTGATTGCGGTGCTGCCGGCTGTGGTGGTCGCGATCGTCGCCAATGTGACCATCGAACGCGGCCTCGACCGGCTGTTCTCGGGTCCCACGAAAGAGGTGATCCAGAACTCGCTGACCATCGCCAGCGCCTACATGAACGAGCACGCCCAGCTCATTCGCGGCGACATCCTGGGCATGGCCAATGACCTCGCCCATGCAAGGCCGCTTTACGACCAGGATCGCATGAGCTTCCTGCAACTCCTGACGGCGAGCGCGGTCGCGCGCAATCTGCCGGTTGCGGTGCTGATGGACAAGGACGGGCATATCATCGTCAGCGCGGACACCGGCGTTCGTCTGAACTACGCGCCGCCGCCGCCCGAATTTCTCAACAAGGTCAACGAAGCCGAACCCGAGATCTCGGTTTTCCCCGAAAGCTATGTCGCCTCCGTGGTGCGCCTGCGGGCCTTCGACGACACCTTCCTCTACGTGGCGCGTCTGCTCGATCCGGCCGTGGTTGCCCAGCTCAAGCAGACCCAGACCAGCGCCGCCGAATACGCCTCGCTCGAGGCGCGACGGCTCGGCATCCAGGTTGCCTTCGCGCTGATGTTCGCGGTGATCGCGCTGACCATCCTGATGGCTTCGGTGCTGATCGGGCTCAATTTCGCCAACTGGCTGGTGGCGCCGATCCGGCGGCTGATGGGTGCTGCGAGCGACGTCTCGACCGGCAATCTCAATGTGCAGGTGCCCGTCAACAAGTCCGAGGGCGATCTCGCGCAATTGGGCGAAACCTTCAACAAGATGACGCAGGAGCTGCGCACCCAGCGCGACGAGCTGGTCAGCGCCAGCGAAACCATCGACAGCCGCCGCCGCTTCATCGAGGCGGTGCTGTCGTCGGCCTCCGCCGGCATCATCGGCGTCGATGCCTCCGGCAGCGTCGGCATCCTCAACCGCTCGGCGGAGAAACTGATCGGGCATGCGGAATCGGAGACGCTGGGCCATCCGCTCTCCGACTTCCTGCCCGAGCTTGACGAGATGATGAAGACCGCGCGCGAGGGCACGCAGCGGCTGGTGCAGGGCCAGGTCACGATCCTGCGCGACGGCAATGAGCGCAACCTCTCGGTCCGCGTCAGCGCCGAGCAGACCAGCCAGTCGCGCGACAGCTATATCATCGTGCTCGACGACATCACCGACCTCGTTTCCGCGCAAAGGACCTCGGCCTGGGGCGACGTCGCCCGGCGCATCGCGCACGAGATCAAGAATCCGCTGACGCCGATACAGCTCTCCGCCGAGCGCATCCGCCGCAAATTCGGCAAGACCATCACCGAAGCGAAGGACAAATCGATCTTCGACCAGTGCACCGACACCATCGTGCGGCAGGTCGACGATATCAGGCGGATGGTCGACGAGTTCTCACGCTTCGCGCGGATGCCAAAGCCCGTGATCGAGGGCGAGGATGTCGCCGACACCGTGCGACAGGCGGTGTTCTTGATGAAGGTTGCCCATCCCGAGCTCGATATCGAGGCCGAGATCAAGCAGGACCCGCTGCACGCGCAATTTGACCGCCGGCTGATCAGCCAGGCGCTCACCAACATCATCAAGAACGCCACCGAAGCCATCGAACAGGTGCCACCCGACCAACTCGGCAAGGGTCGCATTGATGTCATCGCCGCGCGCGAGAACGACGACATCGTGATTGACGTGGTCGACAACGGTATCGGTTTGCCCAAAGTCGCCCGCCAGCGGCTGCTGGAACCTTATGTAACCACACGCGAAAAAGGCACCGGCCTGGGGCTCGCCATCGTCGGCCGGGTGCTGGAGGACCATGGCGGGCGGATCGAGCTGAAGGACGCCTCCGACTTCCGGGCAGGCCAGCGCGGAGCCTGGATGCGGCTGCGCTTTGCCGTCACCGGCCACAGCAAATCCAGGATCGAAGTGCAGGAGCAGGCCGCGACGGACAGGCCGGCCACCGACGCGAAGCAGGAAGCCGCCCCGTCAAGCCCCCCGGCCGAAGAAACAAAGACGCCGGATGCGGAAACCAATGGGCAGCGAGATGCGACTAACAGTGAAACAAAAATCGAAGCCGCAACAGGCAATTGACGAGCGGGGCGCGACCCATGGCAAGTGACATTCTCATCGTCGATGACGAAGCCGATATTCGGGATCTCGTCGCGGGCATTCTGGATGACGAGGGATTTTCGACCCGGACCGCGCGCGACAGCGATTCCGCGCTGGCCGAGATCGCCAATCGCCGCCCGCATCTGGTGTTTCTCGACATCTGGCTGCAGGGCTCCAAGCTCGACGGGCTGCAGCTTTTGG
The DNA here is from genome assembly GCA_963847045.1 of uncultured Alphaproteobacteria bacterium. GTDB lineage: Bacteria > Pseudomonadota > Alphaproteobacteria > Rhizobiales > Xanthobacteraceae > Bradyrhizobium. The sequence goes on from CAWJYQ010000015.1 coordinate 46,996, forward strand.
AGCAGGTCAAGAAGGATCACCCGGATTTGCCTGTCGTGATGATCTCCGGCCATGGCAACATCGAAACCGCGGTCGCGGCGATCAAGCGCGGCGCCTATGATTTCATCGAAAAGCCCTTCAAGGCGGACCGGCTGATCCTGGTCGCGACCCGCGCGCTCGAAACCTCGCGGCTCAAGCGCGAGGTGAGGGAGCTGAAACAGATGACGCCGGCGGCGAGCATCCTGACCGGCCGCTCGCCCTGCATGAACCAGCTGCGCCAGACCATCGAGCGCGCGGCCAAAGCCAACAGCCGCATTCTCATTGTCGGCCCCTCCGGTGCCGGCAAGGAGCTGGCGGCCCGCACGCTGCATACCGCCTCAAGCCGCTCCGAGGGACCGTTCGTGGTCATCAATGCGGCCGCGATCACGCCCGAGCGCATGGAGGAGGAGCTGTTCGGCGTCGAGCAGTCCAACGGCGAGCAACAGCGCAAGACCGGCGCGCTGGAAGAAGCCCATGGCGGCACGCTGTTCATCGACGAGATCGGCGACATGCCGCGCGAGACCCAGAACAAGATCCTGCGCGTCCTGGTCGACCAGACCTTCCAGCGCCAGGGCGGCACCACAAAAGTCCATGTCGATGTCCGCATCATCTCGTCCACCGCGCGCAATCTCGAGGAGGAGATCGCCGCCGGCCGCTTCCGCGAGGACCTCTATCATCGCCTCTCGGTGGTGCCGATCCGCGTGCCGCCGCTGTCGGAGCGGCGCGAAGACATTCCGGAATTGATCGACTATTTCATGGACCAGATTTCGGCCTCGACCGGCCTGCCGAAGCGGCAGATCGGCCAGGACGCGATGGCGGTGCTGCAATCGCATGTCTGGCCGGGCAATGTCCGCCAGCTCCGCAACAATGTGGAACGCGTGATGATTCTCGCGGGCGGAGGACCGGAAGTCATCATCACCGCCGACATGCTGCCGCAGGATGTCGGCTCGATGGTGCCGGCGATGCCGACCTCCAACAATGGTGAGCACATTATGGGGTTGCCGCTGCGCGAGGCGCGCGAGGTGTTCGAGCGCGATTACCTGATCGCCCAGATCAGCCGCTTCTCCGGGAATATCTCTCGCACAGCGGAATTTGTCGGCATGGAGCGCTCGGCGCTGCATCGCAAGTTGAAGGCGCTCGGCGTCGGCTAACGGCCGCATTCATGCATTTGCTTGGGAAAATAGGGCCCGCTTTCGACGTTTTGATGAGGATTGGCCACGACTTCCGTATGACAGAAGTGCGAAGCGGCTTGCCTAAAAACCGCGCCTGCCCTCTAATCCCATAGCCAACGTCTCAGGAGGGGGATCTCTGGGGATGGCGGCAACCGGGGGACGGCTCCAGGTAAGGGGAGAGCTGCCGTCGGTTCAAAATATAAAAAAACGCAAAATGGCGGGATAACAACAATGGCGGCAGACCGCGCACAAAACCTACAAGACACCTTCCTTAATCACGTTCGTAAAACAAAAACGCCACTGACGATATTTCTGGTCAATGGAGTCAAATTGCAGGGAATTGTAACCTGGTTCGACAATTTCTGCCTGCTGCTTCGGCGCGACGGTCATTCGCAGCTTGTCTACAAGCATGCGATCTCGACCATCATGCCGGGCGCTCCGATCCAGTTGTTCGAAGGCGGCGAGGATGCTCCGGCTTGAGAGTGAACTGATTGGAACCCCGGAATTGGGAAGGGGGCGCTGACCGTCCGCGGTCGGCAGGGGCAAGAGACAGCGGGCGGGTGATTGTCATCGGTCCGTATGTGCGGATGCGCCGCGGCGAAGCCGATGCGCAAACGGATGAGCATGCGCTGCGCGATTTCGACGCGCGGCTCGAGGAGGCCAAGGGCCTCGCACGCGCCATCGATCTCGAAGTCGCCGACGCCGTGCTTGCGCCGATCGCCCAGATCCGGCCCGCCACCTATCTCGGCAAGGGCAAGGTCGAGGAGATCATCGGCCTCGTCAGCGGCAACGAGATCGAACTGGTGGTGATGGATTGCGCGCTGTCGCCGATCCAGCAGCGCAACCTCGAGAAGGCCTGGAACACCAAGGTGCTCGACCGCACCGGGCTGATTCTCGAAATCTTCGGACGGCGCGCCAAGACCAAGGAAGGCGCGCTGCAGGTCGAACTCGCCCATCTCAATTACCAGCGGAGCCGCCTGGTGCGGTCCTGGACCCACCTCGAACGCCAGCGCGGCGGCTTCGGCTTCATGGGCGGTCCCGGCGAAACCCAGATCGAGGCCGACCGCCGCCAGATCGGCGAACGCATCGTTCGCCTGCAGAACGAACTCAAAAAAGTGCGGGCGACGCGGCGGCTGCATCGCGCCGGCCGCCAGCGCGTGCCGTACCGTGTGGTGGCGCTGGTCGGCTACACCAATGCCGGCAAGTCGACGCTGTTCAACCGCCTGACCCGTGCCGACGTGCAGGCCGCCGACATGCTGTTTGCCACGCTCGATCCGACCCTGCGCGCGCTCAGCCTGCCACATGGCGGCAAGGCGATGCTGTCGGACACCGTCGGTTTCATCTCCAATCTGCCGACGCAGCTCGTCGCCGCTTTCCGCGCCACGCTGGAAGAGGTGCTGGAGGCCGACGTCATCCTGCATGTCCGCGACATCTCGCATGAGGATGCGGAGGCACAGCAGCGCGACGTCGATGCCGTGCTGCGCCAGCTCGGGATCGACCCCGAGGCGGGTGGGCGTATCCTCGAAGTCTGGAACAAGATCGATCGCTTCTCTCCGGAGGAACGCGAGAATTTGCAGAACATCGCCGCGCGCCGTCCGGCGGACCATCCGTGCTTCCTGGTCTCCGCCGAAACCGGGGAGGGGATCGAGGCGCTCTTGGTCGCGATCGAGGAGCGGCTGGCGGCGAGCCGCACCACGCTCAACCTCTCGATCGACGCCTCCGACGGCGCCGGCATTTCCTGGCTGCATCGCAATGCCGAGGTGCTGGACAAGAAGCTGCACGACGGCCGTTTCGACATGACGGTGCGGGTGGATGAGACGAAGCGGGAGATTGTGGTGAACCGATTCGATGCAGTCCCGATGTAATTCGCAGTCGTCCCCGCAAAAGTACCGTAGGAAACGTAGGGTGGGCAAAGCGTAGCGTGCCCACCATTAAAGAAGCGATCGCGGAGAAATGGTGGGCACGGCGCGTTGCGCCTTTGCCCACCCTACTTGGCCGCTTCGCGGGACGACGAAGCTTCGTTGGCTTTCGCCTCGTTCCACAACTCATCCATCTCATTGAGCGTGGCTTGCCCGAGCGAGCGTCCCTGTGCGGCGAGCGCGCGCTCGATATAGGCGAAGCGGCGCTCGAATTTGGCGTTGGTACGACGAAGCGCCATTTCCGGATCGGCATGCGCATGCCGCGCCAGATTGACCACGGCGAACAGGAGATCGCCGGTCTCTTCCGCCAATTCCTCGGCGTCGTTGCGGTCGAGCGCCGCTTCGATTTCGTCGGCCTCTTCCCTGATCTTGTTCAGCACCGCCCGCGGATCGTTCCAGTCGAAGCCGACGGTGGAAGCCTTGCGCTGCAATTCCATCGCCCGCGTCAGCGCGGGCAGGCCGGCCTTGACGCTTGCGAGCAGCGACGAGTGCTGATGCGCCTGCTGCGGGCGCCGCGCGGCGCGCTCGGCCTTCTCCTCGGCCTTGATGCGCTCCCAGGCGCTCTTGACGCCGGCAGGCGCGATATTGCCGTCCTTGTCGGCGAACACATGCGGATGCCGGCGGATCATTTTTCGCGTGATGGCCTCCACCACGTCGCCGAAGGCAAACGCCTTCTCCTCTTCCGCCATGCGGGCGTGGTAGACGACCTGCAACAAGAGATCGCCGAGCTCGTCCTTGAGGTCGTCGAAATCGCCGCGCGCGATCGCATCCGCCACCTCATAGGCTTCCTCGATCGTATAGGGCGCGATGGTCGCGAAATTCTGCTCGAGGTCCCAGGGACAGCCGGTCACGGGCGTGCGGAGCTGCGCCATGATCTCGATCAGGCGGGAAATGTCGCGGGAAGGGGTCATGGGACACCAAAATCTCGGCGCATGATCCGGAAAAGTGGGGACCGGTTTTCCGAAAAGATCATGCGCAAACAAAGGAAAGCCGGCGCTTTATGCCGCAAGACGCGCTCCGATCCCAGCGCAAGCCAGCTATTTTCCACCACCTGAACCGGCCGTGCTAAGGGCCTGCCATGAATGAACAAATCCAATCCGGCACCGCGCTGGTGCTGTTTTCCGGCGGACAGGATTCCGCGACTTGCCTCGCCTGGGCGCTGGAGCGGTTTGCGCGCGTCGAAACGCTCGGTTTCGACTACGGCCAGCGCCATGCCATCGAGCTCGCCTGCCGCGACCGGCTTCTGGACGGCATCAAGGCGCTGCGCGCGGAGTGGGCGGCAAAGCTCGGCGAAAGCCACACGCTGAAAATCCCGACATTGGCCGAAATCTCCGACACCGCGCTGACGCGTGATGTCGCAATCGAGATGGGCGCCGATGGTTTGCCCAACACGTTCGTGCCCGGCCGCAATCTGGTGTTTCTGACCTTTGCCGCTGCGCTCGCCTACCGGCGCGGCATCACGGATATCATCGGCGGCATGTGCGAGACGGACTATTCCGGCTATCCGGATTGCCGCGACGAGACCGTCCGCGCGCTCAATGCCGCGCTCAACCTCGGCATGGCGAAGTCGTTCAAGCTGCACACGCCGCTGATGTGGATCGACAAGGCCGCGACCTGGAAGCTCGCGCACGATCTCGGCGGGGCGGGGCTGGTCGACCTGATCCGCGAGCACTCGCACACCTGCTATCTCGGCGAACGCGGCGCGCGGCATGCGTGGGGTTATGGCTGCGGGGAGTGTCCGGCGTGTAGCTTGAGGGCGAAGGGGTGGCGGGAATACTCGGTGTCATTGCGAGGAGCGTAAGCGACGAAGATTCCATGGGGAGTGGATAGCGACCAAGTCTGAGGCCAGACTGAGGTTGCGAAACCACTCAACCTGGAGACGACAATGTTGCTCGATCATCGTTCCGACGGACCGGCCGCTATCCGCACACAGTTTGGCGCAATTTTTGTGTCGTTGGAACTGAGCCGTTCGAATTGGCTGATCACCTCGCTTTCGCCAGGCAAGGGCGAGAAGATGTCCCGGCATAGCGTCACGGCCGGCGATGTTGCCGGGTTGAGAAAGCTGTTTGCGGACTTCAGGCGCAAGGCGGAGGCCAGGACCGGCCAGGGCTATCCGATCATCACGATCCATGAGGCGGGGCTGGACGGGTTCTGGCTGCACCGCGTTCTGCAACAGGACGGCATTGAGAGCCACGTGGTCGATCCGGCCTCGATCGCGACGCCGCGGCGGCGCAGGCGCGCCAAAACGGACCGGCTCGACGGCGAGACGCTGCTGCGGGCGCTTCTCGCCCACAAACGCGGCGAGCCACGGGTCTGTGCGATGGTGGTCGCGCCCTCGCCCGAGGAAGAGGATCGCCGGAGGCTTTGCCGCGAACGGCGGGCATTGATCGAGGAGCGCATCACGCATGTGAACCGGATCAAGGGTCTTCTGTTCGCGCAGGGCATCTCCGATTACGCCCCGCTGCGGCGCGACCGGCGGGCGCGGCTTGAGGCGTTGCGCACCGGAGATGGACGGGAGCTGCCTTCGCATCTGAAGGCGCAAATCGGCCGCGAGCTCGATCGGATCGAATTGCTTCTGAAGCAGATCAAGTCGGTCGAGGCCGCGCAGGAAGCTCTGCTGGCGGCGGCGAGAAAGCCTGCAAGCGAACAAGCCGCGCCGGACCCGGTCACGATGCTGCTCGCCTTGAAGGGAATGGGCGCCAACTTCGCCGCCGTTCTCTGGTCGGAGGCGTTCTATCGGAGCTTCGCCAACCGCCGCCAGGTCGCCGCCTATGCGGGCCTTGCGGCAACGCCCTGGCAAAGCGGAGGCATCCGGCACGAGCAGGGCGTGTCGAAGGCCGGCAATCCAAGGCTGCGGACCACGATGATCCAGCTCGCCTGGCTCTGGATACGTCACCAGCCGCAGTCGGCCCTGACGCACTGGTTCAAGGAGCGAAGCCCGCAAGGCCGCAAGCGCGCGATCGTGGCACTGGCGCGCAAGCTTCTCGTGGCCTTGTGGAAGTATGTCACCCAGGGCGTCGTCATCGAGGGGGCCGTGATGAAGCCAGCCGCCTGATCCTGGACCGCACCGAGCGGCGTGCTTCGCCGCCCGCGCGCGACGAAAGAACCATAACCCATCTGCCGAGGCCCGATCAGCCTCGGAAGATCCGGGTGGATGAGCCGATGGATTGCATGGCTTCAAACGCCGCAACGAAGAATGGTCTTGTCCTCTCGAGCCTGCCCGCCGCAAGCGGAATCCTGGTGCGGTCGCCTCGCGCGACGACCGAATGTGAGTTTGATCTGGCAAGCAACCCAGATCGCCGAACCGGCTCGAACCTTGGATCGCAAATGCGAGGATTGCAGATGCCCTGACAGAACCGCCAACACAAGGAGCCCCTGTCGTGCCCGACGGACCAAGCATGATGACGTGCTTGCTCAACTCAAGGCCAAGCCGCTGCGCGGCGGCCCTAAAGGGCCGGCCTTGACTTGATCTGCGCGCGCCATCCTGCACAGCCCGCGGTCGGGACGAAGAGGTGGCCGCTGCAGTCGAACAAAAAGGTGACTACCCATCCTTGACACACACATTCCCCATGTGAGCAATCCAGACTGTATCCTCGGTGGGATTCTGGATTGCTTCGCGGAGCCTGTCATCGGGCCGCGCCTTGCGCGGACCCGTTGGCTCGCAATGACGGCTGAGCTAGCCGAAGTCTTCCGGCCGCAGTTCGATCGGCGTGCCATGCGGCGTGCGGTCGGCGGCGTGGTCCCAGGCGTCGCGATAGCGGTGCAAGAGATCCGATGTCGCTACGCCCTTGGCCGCGACGAGCCGCTCCAGTGTCGCGAGCCAGTGCCGGTAATAGGTCTCACCGGTATCAGGATCGCCGGCGGCCTGCGCGCGCTTGATCTCGGCGCCGAGCGCTTCCGCCCATTCCTTCCAGGTGAAGACGCCGCGTTCGTGCAACACCAGCGCCATGGCAAAGGCCTGGGCTTCCCAGGGCTCGCGGAACACCGGGCCCTCGGCGTCGCAGGGGATGTCGGGGAGGGCGCGCGTCGCTTGCGCGGCGGCCGCATCCATCAGGCCTTCTCCAGGTAGGGCTCGAAGGCGTCGATCGAAATCTTCAACGTGGGATCGGCGTCCGCGCCCCACAGCTCGGCGCCGTCGAACACGACGGTGTAGAGCCATTGCGGATTCTCGCCGGCTTCGTTGGCCGCCGAGTCCGGGAACACATGCACGCCGTGATCGCGCTCGACCACGCCGACATGGCCGCGCACATAGCGCGGCAGCCGCGTATGCGTGGCGGGGTGGATATTTTTCGCGCGCACGCGATCGCCGGCCTTGAATTTCGCAGGCGCCTGCGCGTCGCGACCGAACTTGCCGCGCACCATGATGCGTTCGACGTCGTCGACCGTGAACCTGCCGCGCTTGAGCGGCTTTCCCGGCCCAAGCGCATGGCCCTCGGCGACTTCGTCGGCTGCGACAAAGCCCTTGGCGATCAGCATGTCTTCGAGCCCGAGCAGCCACTTCTTGTAATAGGAGCTCGACAGATAGACATGCGGCGGCAGGGCCTCGCGGTAGAAGCGCGAGGTATCGATGTTGAAGGCACCGGCCGCGCCCATGGCGCGCACCATCGCCAGCACGCGGCTTTCCCACCTGGTGTGGAACATCGGCTCGTTCGGCTCGGCCTCGACCTTGCCGAAGCCGTCCATGCCGCCCATGTCGTGCACGCCATTCATGACGGCGCGCCCGGAATTCTTGGGGAAGCCGGTCCCGATCATGGAATCTCGCGTCACCAGTTCGGCGAGTTGCTCCTCGCTCCAGCCGTCGGTGCCTGAGGGGCGCATCGGCAGCACCAGGAAACGCGTCTCCGCGGTCGAATCCCAGACGCGGATTTCGGTTCCCTTGGGCAGGCTCACGCCGAAATCCACCAGCACGCCGCGCGGGTCCTTCACAGCGCGGGAACGGTAGGGGGCGGCCTTATACCAGACCGGCGGCAGCCCCAGCATTTCCCAAGGGTAGCAGGAGCACAGCGTGCACACGACCATGTTGTGCCGCTGCGGCGTGTTTTCGACTGCAACCAGGTGATCGCCGACGCGGCTGACATGGCCGAGCGTGCCGACCGCCTTGGTGGCGTCCTCCAGCAGCGCGCGCTTGAACGCGGGATCGGCCCAGGCCTTGGCAACGACGCGCGCGCCGTTATGCGGGCCGATCCTGGTCTCGTAGGCCTGCACGATGGCATCGAGCGCCGCAGGGTCGACGTAGCCTTTCTCGCTCAGCACCGTCTCCAGCGCGCGCACGCGCAATTCCATCTCGGAAAGCTCCGAATGGTCGTGGTCGTGATGGTCGTGATCGCTCATGCGCAAGAGAATACAGGAAAAATTCCGGCTATGTCGAGGCAGCAGGCTCCGCTAACGTCTGGCAAAACAATGTGCCAAAACAACGTGAATGGGAGGCGATCTCGTGGCGGTCAGTCGTGTGTCGGAATTTCTCAGCATCGAACGGGGGCTCGGGCCCGAAGGCCGCATTGCGGTGGTCCGCTTCGACCGCGGCGACGGTGTCAACGCCCTGTCGCCGGAGGCGATGCGCCAGCTGACATCCGTCGCACGCGGCTTCGAGGACGATGGCGACACCTCGGTCGTGGTGCTGACCGGCAGCGCCAAGGCGTTCTCCGCCGGCTTCGATTTGAAGGACGCGGAAGGCCGCGCCCGCAGGGATATGGACCTCGGCAGCCTGCGGCGGGCGCTGAAGGTCGGGCCGCGGCTGACCCGCGCCTGGCAGGAGGTCGAGCAGATCACGATTTGCGCCATCGAGGGCTTTGCCATCGGCGGCGGCGTGGCACTTGCGGTCGCGCTGGATTTTCGCGTCATGGCCGGCAATGCCCATCTGCGGGTGCCCGAAATCGGGCTCGGCATGAACATGAGCTGGCAGAGCGTGCCGCGCATGCTGCATCTGATCGGGCCGGCGCGCACCAAGCAGGCGGTGATTCTCGCGGACCAGCGCATCTCCGCACAGGAAGCGCATGACTGGGGCCTGGTCGAAGAGATCGCCGAGCCCGGCAAGGCCTTTGATGTCGCGTTGGCGCTTGCCGAAAAGGTCGCCCGCCAGCCGCCGATCTCGGTCGCGATGACCAAGCTCACCGTCAACCGGCTCGCTTACGCCCTCGACGATCTCGCAAGCCACATGGATGTCGACCAGTTCGCGCTCGCCAGCATGAGCGAAGACCACAAGGAGGGCGTCGCGGCATTCCGCGAGCGGCGCAAGCCAAGGTTTAGGGGCAGGTAAAACGCTCGCACTTTTGTCACATGATCCCGTCAATATGCTTTCCCAGCATTGCATGCCCACCGGGAGGCAGATCATGTCGAAATTCGTTGTCGCCCTTGTGTGGGCCTGTGCGTGCTGTTTGCTGTTGCTGGCCGATGCGTCGGCCTGGGGCTACGAGGGCCACCGGGTGGTCGGCTCGATCGCCCAGGAGTTGCTGTCGGACAACGCCAAGACGCAGGTCCGGCAAATTCTCAATCCGACGGCGAGCCCCGACACGGCGGCCTCGAAATTGATCGATCTGCGCAAAGCCGGACCCTGGGCCGATTGCGTGAAGAGCGTCGAGCTGAAGGACGGTCATTTCAAGTACAAGGTGGATGAGGACCACTACGAGTACGAAGTCCCCTGTACGCCCTTCAGGAACGAGAGGGATTTGATGGAGGACTATGTTTCGCGCAATTGGACGACCTGTCCTTACCCGGCGGATACCAGCAGGCCCCAGCGTGGCTGCCACAACACGTTTCATTTTGATGACGTCGCGATCGAGCGCGATCATTTCGATCGCACCTCACAGGGCACCAATGATCACGACCTGGTCGCCGCCATCAACGCCACCATCGCCGTGCTGCTGGACCGGCCGATGCCCTCTAGCTTTGCCTTCTCCATCAAGAACAAGAAGGAAGCGTTGCTGCTGCTCACGCATTTCCTTGGCGACCTGCATCAGCCCTTGCATGTCGGATCGGTCTATCTCGATAAAGACGGCAATCTCGTCGATCCCGACCTGGCGCACCGTATCGACCCCGCCACCGAAACCGTCGGCGGCAATTCGATCCAGGACGAGAACCAGAGCCTGCATGCTGAGTGGGACGACATTCCGACCGACATCGGCGATGCCAAAACCCAGGAATTGATGGTGGCGGCGAGGCGCGTGCCGGCGACGCCGGGACCGATCGAGGATTGGGCCGCGAGCTGGGCCACCGAGTCACTGTTGGAAGCGCGCGAGGCGTTTTCGGGCCTCACCTTCAAGTACAAGCCGCCGACGCCGCCATCGACCGACAGCCAGTGGGGGGTCAGCTTCGACGATCACACCGCCTATCTCTGGATGGCGGACCAGATCAAGCGCCGGCAACTCGCCAGGGGCGGGGCGCGGCTGGCGCAGATCCTGAACAAGATCTGGCCGTGATGCGCTTCCTCTAGCCCGGATATCTCACACTATCTTTGCACTATCGGGGCGCATTGCGCGGTGGCAAGTCGGCTTTTTGGGGATGTGCAGGCTCGTTGCGTCCGGGGGACGCGAGCGGAGCCTGGGATTTTGCTGGGCTGCGGGGGGGCAGCGAAGGACTGGTCTCAGTGGGCCTGGGATAATGCCGCAGTTGTTCCGCGCTGCGGCGGCGCGTGTCAGGCGGGCGAGCCGCGAGCGCTGGCGGCGGCGAGACGGACGGCCGCGCAGCCCCAGACCTCTGCCGCCGGACAGCTCGATGCCATCGCGATCTTGATGCGGCGGACGCTGACGCGCACGAGCGCGCCGATCTTAAGGGCATGTTAATAAATAACTTAGTCACTTTTTGATACGCTTCTTATTGGGAGCTATGGTGTAGTTCCATTCCCCGTGAAAGTCATGAGGAAACATGTTCACGGTGGCGAGTTGCGCATCGGAGACTTTAAGTCCCTTGGGATATTTCTTTTCATCGAGTTCAGCACGTACGGTGAGACCTGTCTCGGTCGTCGTAGCGGCAATGAGCTCGACGATTGTGCGAAAACTGCGCAGGGGTTTGCCGCGCCAGTTGATGCTGATGAAAGAGAAAAGCCGGTGCTCGATTTTATTCCACTTGCTGGTTCCGGGCGGCAAGTGGCACACCGTGATCGGGAACCTAAGCTCATCGGCCAGTTTCTGTAGCTCGATTTTCCACAGACGGACGCGATAGCCGTTCGATCCACCGCCGTCAGCCTGGGATCAATGAAGTCATGCACATTGACCTCTTCGGGTCTACCTGTGGGTCTCCATTCGCGGCCCGCATTCTTGAAATTGCCCACCAATTCTTTTTTTTCGTATCGACCGAGATGACCGGCTGGCCGTCCGTCAAGAAACTGCCAGCCTTTTTGCTGATGTATTCAAACTGAGCATTCCGGTCCATATGCTCGCTGCCTTCGTGGACTTTCCGATTGGCCTGTAGGCTATAGTGCAGCTTGTGCAGGCAATCTCCAACGACAGGATGGCTGATGTCGTGCCCCTTTCGCTTCAACTCCGCGCGTAACTTCCGCAGGCTGAGCGACGTCCACAATCGCCGTCGCATCGGATCACCTCGCGTCACCGGTTCAAGCAACGACTTAAGGTCGGAAAGTAAAGTTGGGTCCACGGTTATTCTCGATTTACGTCCGCCACCCCGCCGCCGTACCCGGTCATTCCCAACCGAGGCACGATCCTCGAGATCTTCAAGTCCTCGATATATTGTCCGTCGCGCCAGACCCGTCGCCGCAGCCGCGGCGCTCACGCCGCCGTGTCCAATCATACGTGCTTCCGACGCCGCCCAGCGTCGGCGGCTCCTCTCATCCAGCAGAGGAGCCATCGACTTCCAACGTTTCCGAAGAGCTCTGATGGCCGAAGCGCTTATCACGCGACGATTCTACCGCCGCCGATTCCCATCAGGGAATCCCCAAGTCATAAATTCTCGCAGAACGTGATAATTATGACTCAGTTATTTCTTAACTGACCCTAAGCAGCTTGAGACGGATGGTGCCGCAGCTCGCGTTGGCAAACGGCGTGTGATGCAGTCCGATCCGGCGCACGGCGCAGAGTAGGACGTAGGCGAACGATGCCAACCACAGACGCAGCTGGTTGGCGCGCATCGTGGCGGTCGAGGTGCGATCGGCATAAAGATCGAGCTGGCACTCCTTGATCCGGTTCTCCATATCGCCGCGAGCGCAGTAGAGTTTTTCGTAAAGATATTTGGGCTTGCATTCGGCTCGCTTGAGTGAGGTCACGACGAAGCGCGGGTTGGCTTCGTCCTCGGTGAACTCGGCCTTGCCGACAACGCGGCGCTCGCGGCTCCAACTGCGGCGCGTCGTCCACCGGAAGTCCTTGAAGTACCGCGCCGGCTTGCCGGTCCGCCGGCTCTTCGCCTCGGCCTGGACGATCTCGCTTGCGATCTCGGCAATCAGGCGGTCGTTCTTCTGCAAGCCCAACAAGAAGTCCACGCCGCTCGCTTCGCACCAAGCCATCAGTTCCTCCCGCGCAAACCCGCTGTCGGCGCGAACGAGAATGCGCACGTGCGGCCAGCGGCGGCGAATCTGCGCGACGATACGCGCCACCTCCTGCGCCGCTCCCGCCGCCGCGTCCATGCTCGCCGGCCGCAGCTTGGCCGCCAACAGGTGGCGTCCGCAGAACACGTAGAGCGGCAGGTAGCAGTAGCAGTCGTAATAGCCGTGGAAGAAGCGTCCCTCCTGCTCCCCGTGCACCGGATCGTCGGTCGCATCGAGATCGAGGATGATCTGTTGCGGTGGGCGCTCATGCGCGTCCACGAACAGCTCGACCAGGAGCCGCTTGATGGCAATCGGATTGTGACTGATCCGATGATAGCGCGTCGGCTGCAACCGGCTCAGTTCCAGCCGGTTCAGCGTCGACTTGCCGGCAACCGGCGCGCAGTCCTCGCGTCTGGCTGCCAGCTTGCCCGCCAGCACCGCCATCATCGGGTCGTGGCGCAACTCGTCGTGGTCATTGAGGTCCTCATAGCCAAGCGCGATCCCAAACACCCGCTGCGTCAGCAAGGTTACGACCTCATGCTCGATCAGATGTTGGCGGCGTGTGTCGTGGAAGCACGCGGCAAACCGCTCCGTCAGCTTGATCGCACGATCTGCCGCCCCGAGAAGCAGCGCTCCAGCATCCGAGGTGATCGCCCCACCGTCGAATCCGCCCACAACTTCGCGTCCTTCAACAGCTGCAAATCCAAACAAATCCGCGCTACACTCTGTCCGCATCGGGGCGCTCCTCGAATCGCTCGAAAGATGTTGCTGCACAACTACTTTCGCTGATTCGGCGTCCCGATGCGCCTATTTGGGTGAGATATCCGGGCTAGCGCACCGCAGTGCCGCCGATGTTCCAGCCGCGGCCGCTTTGGCCAAAGATCTCGTAGCCGGTCGGCGTGACCGCGACCGTGTCTTCGAGCTTGATGAAGCCGCGCTTGGGGTGCTTCATTGTGGTTTCGATCGACACCACCATGCCCGCTTCCAGCGGACGGTGCGCGTCGTAATCGTCATAGGGAACGGGGCCGCTGTTGGTGAGGCGAGGGGCCTCGTGGCTGACGACGCCCATGCCATGTGCGAGGAACTCGCTGTGGTCGTGCTGGCTCGTCTGCGCCAGCCGCTTCTCGGCGGCGGCGTAGATGTCGCCCCCCATGGCCCCGGCTTTCACAGAAGCGAAAGCGGCCTGCTGGACGGCTTCGATTTCCGCCATAAGCTCCTTCAATTCGTTGTCCGGCTCTCCCAGCACCGCCATCCGCGCGAGGTCGCCGATATAGCCGTGGTAATTGCCGCCGGAATCCAGCGACAGCACGTCGCCTTGCTCCCAGCGTTGCGGCGAGGGCGCGCGGTTGTGGCTGTCGCCGCAGGCGAGCAGGCAATATTCGAAGATCAGGCCCCGCTCGACTTCCGCCACCCGCAACGCCTCGAACAGCTCGCGCTTGGTCGTGCCGGGCCCATGTTTGGCGATCACCTCGAGCATGGATTCCGTCACCAGCTCGGAGGCTTTCTTGAGTTTCGCAAGTTCCGCCTTTGACTTCACTGCGCGCAGCCGTTCGAGCACGAACAGGGCGTCCTTGATCTCGCTACCGGGAAGCGCGTCGGCGAGCGCTTTGCCGGCATCCATCGGCATGAATGCCATCTCGACCCCGATCCGTTTTGCGGGCGCGCCCGACTTTTTGATGATTTCTACTGCGCGCGAAATGGCGTCGACCGAGCCCATGCTCTTGTTCTGGACGTTCTGCACCCACAGCGGCACGACGGCGCGCTGGTGGGCTTCCAGGGGATTGCCGAGATAGCCGGCCTTCTCGGGCGCACCCTTCGGATAGATGAACACCGGCAGATAGCGGCTGACCCCGAGCGCATCCATGTAGTCGAAGAAGATCGCGCGTTCGGCATCGAGCAGGTACTGCACATTGTGCTTCGAGGTGGCGATGAGCAGGTCGATGCCGGCCTGGTCCATCAGCCTGTCGAGCTTGGCCGCATCGAAGGGGATGGCGCGAGACTGGGCCGGACGGCTGACGCTTTCCTGCATGATGGACCTCCCGTTGGCGGCTGTCGCATAACCGCTCTTGCCGGCATTGTGTTTCGTTGGGCCGCTACATTTTGGGCGCCGCTGGCGCATTTGACCAGTGCCGAAATGATATGGGCGCGTTCCAGTCGCGAGATCGCTATTCGCGGCGATAACCATGCCCGCGGGGCTCCCCTTGACGCATCAGGCGGTTCTGCTCTTGTCTTTGCAACGCAACGAAGCAAGCAGCCGCATGGCGAGAGCCTCAAAACCTGTCCCCGACCGCACCGGCCAGATCTATCGGGCGCTTCGCCACGCGATCATGGAACAGGCGCTGCCGCCGGGCGCGAAACTGCCCGAGGACGCGATCGGCGAGCGCTTCGGTGCGAGCCGGACCATTGTGCGCTATGCGCTGGGGCAACTCGCCGCCGAAGGGCTGGTGGAGCTGCGCCGCAATCGCGGCGCCGTCGTCGCGACGCCCTCGTGGGAGGAGGCGCGCGACATCTTCGATATTCGCCTGGGCCTGGAGCGCCTCGTGATGTCGCGCCTCGCCGGCCGGCTCGACAAGGCCCAGATCGCGCAGTTGCGGGAGCATGTCGACGACGAGGAGCGGGCGCGCGGCGAGAACGAGCCGCTGTCGATCCGGCTTGCGACCCAATTCCACATCGTGCTCGCCAACATGACCGGAAGCGAAGCGATCGCGCGCTACGTCAGCGAAGTGTCCTCGCGCTTCGGCCTGATCCTCGCGCTCTACAGCCGGCCGCATTCTAGCGAATGCGCGGTGAGCGAACATCGCGCCGTGATCGATGCGCTGGTGGCGGGCGACGCGGAAGCTGCGATGAAGGTGATGGAAAGCCATCTCGAGGCGGTGGCGAACCGCGGGCTGATCATGCCCTTGATCCGCAAGAACCGTGACCTCTCGGACATCCTCGACAGCTATGCCGGCGAGGCGCAACCGGCGCGGACCGCGCCGAAGTCGAAGAAGGCCAGCCGCTCGTAACAGCGCTCTGAATAGATGCCATTGCGCCGGACGATTCCGGCGTCGCCGGTGTTCGCTAAGGGGGCGCACCGGGTAGATAAGCAAAAATCGTATGCACAAGTGCATACAATTTGGACAGCGCTTGTGCACACAGGCAAATCTACAACTCCAGCAATTCGCCTAAGCCATTGAAAATATGTCAATTATGAATTGGCGGACCTTGGCACGCCGCTTGCCAGAGATGTCCTCGTCAACGGAGGACCACCCCATGTCTGCTAGCTTGATGTCTGCTACCTTGCGATCCCTGTCGCGGCGCGCGCTGCTGCTTGGCGCCGCCCTCATGCTTTCCGCGCCGGCTTTTGCCGACGACACCGTCAAGTTCGGCCTGGTGGCGGCGATGTCCGGCCAGTCGGCCAAATCGGGCGAGGCCATCACGCGCGGCCTGTCGCTGGCGCTGGACGAGATCAATGCGGCCGGCGGCGTGCTCGGCAAAAAGGTCGAGCTGGTTGTCCGCGACGACGAGAGCAACCCGGCCAAGGGCGTGGTCGCCGCGCGTGAACTGGTCCAGCGCGAGAAGGTGGCCGTCCTCTTCGGTGGCCTCGACACGCCGGTGTCGATGGCGATCGTGCCGTTCGCCAACCAGAGCAAGGTGCCGTTCATGGGCGTGTGGGCGGCCGGCACCGCCATCACCCGCAACGGCGCGGCGGACAATTACGTGTTCCGCGTTTCCGCGGTCGACGCGCTGGTCGACAGGGCGCTGGTCGACTACGCCATGAAGAAATACGCCATCAAGAAGCCCGGGATGATCCTGATCAACAATCCCTGGGGTGAATCCAACGAAGGCGGGCTGAAGGCGGCGCTCGCCGACAAGAACGTGCCGTTCGCCGGCATCGAAAAATTCCAGGATGCCGATGTCGACGTCGTGCCGCAGCTGACCCGGCTGAAGGACGCCGGCGCCGACGCGCTGTTCCTGGTGGCGAACGTCGCGCCGTCCTCGCAGGTCGTGAAATCGCTCGACCGCATGGGCTGGAGTGTTCCCGTCGTCTCGCATTGGGGGCCGGCCGGCGGCCGCTTCACCGAGCTTGCCGGGCCGAGCGCCGCGAAGGTGCACTTCATCCAGACCTTCAGCTTTGCCGGCGAGATGTCGCCGAAGGCGAAGGCCGTGTTCGAGGCGCTGAAGAAGAAATATCCGGAGATCAAGACGCTCGCAGACGTCACGCCAGCGGTCGGCATCGCCAATGCCTATGACGCGATGCATCTCACGGCGATAGCGGTCGCCAAGGCGGGCTCGACCGACGGCACCAAGATCCGCGACGCCTTCCTCGCCATCGATCACTATGACGGCCTGATCAAGGCCTATGACAAGCCGTTCACGGAAGCTAACCACGACGCGCTGACCTCGAGCGATTATCTCTTCACCCACTTCGTCGAGGGAGAAATCGTGCCGCTGACCAATTAGGCTTGCGCTGGGCGGGACGCGATTCTCTCGTGTCCTGCTCATCGCAAGAGCGGCTCAAATGTTGCTGTTTTCAGCCATCGTCAGTGGCGTGGCGGTCGGGAGCATGTACGGCCTGATCGCGCTCGGCTATCACGTCACCTATGTCGTCTCCAACACCGTCAATTTCGCGCAGGGCTCCTCGGTCATGCTGGGGGCCGTGCTCGGCTATGTCCTGTCGATCCGGCTGGGCTTGCCGATGCCGCTTGCCGCAGCTCTGGCTCTGGCGCTGTGCGCGCTGTTTGGTCTTGTCATCGAGCGAATCCTGGTGCGGCCCTTTGCCGAACGCGGCTCGAATGCCTGGCTGATGGCGACGGTGGCGGGCGGCATCGTGGTCGACAACGTCGTGCTTTTCACCTTCGGCAAGGAGCCGCGCGGCTTCCCTTCGTTCCTGGCACAAAAGCCGATCGAAATTTTCGGTACCGGCATCTTTCCGCTGCAGCTCGCGATTCCGCTGGTCGGGCTCGGGATTGCCGTCACGCTGCAATTCGCGTTTCAGCACACGGCAAAGGGCAAGGCCTTGCTCGCCGTGGTGCAGAACAAGCGCGCGGCGCAGTTGATGGGGATCAACGTACGCAGCGCGATTGCGCTGTCCTTTGCGCTGTCGACCGCACTTGCAGGCCTCGCCGGCATCCTGATCGCGCCACTGTTCAGCGTGCATTCGGACATGGGCACGCTGTTCGGCATCAAGGCCTTTGCGGCGGCGATCCTCGGCGGCATCGGCTCGGCCTGGGGCGTGATGCTGGCCGGAATCCTCTATGGCCTGATCGAGGCCATGGTCACTTCGTTTGCGGGCTCGAGCTACACCCAGATCGTCGCCTTTGCCGTCGTCATCGCAGCCCTTGCCATCCGCCCGAACGGGCTGCTCGGGCGCGCCGGAACGCGGAAGGTGTAAGCGATGGTCCCGCGGCTCGACACCTCGGCGATCGTGGTCCTCGCGGCCGCTGCCATCGCCATCGCGTTTTCTTCCGAAAGCTACACGCATTTCATTCTGGCGCTGGTGGCGCTGACCACCATCGTCGGCGTTGGGCTCAACGTGCTGCTGGGACTGAGCGGACAGGTCTCGCTCGGCCATGTCGGCTTCTATGCCATCGGCGCCTATGTCTCGGCGATCCTGATGACCCGGGGCATCAGCTTCTGGTTCGCGCTGCCGCTGGCGGCCCTGCTCGCCGGGTTGATCGGCGCCTTGCTGGCGCTGCCGGCGCTGCGCGTGGCCGGGCCGTATCTCGCAATGATCACCATCGCGTTCGCCTTCATCGTCCAGCACGGCACCATCGAATGGAAGTCGCTGACCGGCGGCCAGAACGGGCTGATGAGCTTCGCGTCGCCGAGCCTGTTCGGCCGGCCCTTCGCCGAGCGCGAGAACGCGATCCTGGCCGTGCTGCTCGCAGCCGTCTCGCTCTATCTGTTCCGGCGCTTCGCCGGCAGCGCGTGGGGCAGGGCGATGATCGCGGTGCGCGACAGCGAGACCGCGGCGCGCTCGATCGGACTCAATCCGGTCACGGTCAAGACCGCGTCCTTTGCGATCTCGGCCGCGCTTGCGGGCCTCGCCGGCGCGGTCTATTCGCCGCTGATGATGTTCGTCGCGCCCAATTCCTTTCCGTTCTCGCAATCGATCCTGTTCCTGCTCGCCGTGATCGTCGGCGGCGCGGGTTCGCTGTTCGGGCCGGCTGTGGGTGCAGCCATCACCGTGCTGTTGCCGGAGCTGCTGTCGCAGCTTGCCGAATATCGGTTGCTGTTCGTAGGCCTGCTGTTGCTCGGCGTGCTCTGGGTCGCGCCCGAAGGCGTCATCGGACTTTTCGCCCGGTTGATGCCCAAACGTCCCTGGCAGCCCGAGGCGCGTGGCGCGGAAGCCGACCTCAAGGCGTACCTCGCAAGCGAAAGCTCCGGCGACCTGATCGTCCGCGGCATCGGCATCGCCTTTGGCGGCGTCAAGGCGGCGACCGACGTGGGCTTTGTCGCTCATCCCGGCCGCATCACCAGCCTGATCGGCCCGAACGGCGCGGGCAAGTCGACCGTGCTCAACATGATCGGCGGCTTCTACCGGCCGGATACCGGCAGCGTTGAGCGCAACGGCGTGGAGCTCGCGGGCCTGCCGGCCTGGCGCGTGGCGCGCAACGGCATCGCGCGGACCTACCAGACCACCCAATTGTTCGGCGCCATGACTGTGCTCGACAACATCCTGATCGCGCTCCGCCGCGGACACCTCGGCCATCCGCTGGCCGCGCTGGGGCAGGGCGATGATGCCGACCTCGCCAGAAGCCTGCTCGCTTTTGCCGGCTATCGCGGCCGCACCGATATCGAGGCGCGCTATCTCGCCCATGTCGATCTCCGCCTGGTCGAGATTGCGCGCGCGCTGGCCACACGCCCGCGCGTGCTGCTGCTGGACGAGCCCGCGGCCGGCCTGATGCGATCCGACAAGGACCAGCTCGGCGCTCTCCTGAAGAAGATCGCGGAGACCGGCATCGCCGTGATCCTGGTCGAGCATGACATGCAGCTCGTCATGGCGATCTCCGACCATATTGTGGTGCTCGATGCCGGTGCGGTCATCGCATCCGGCGAACCCGCCAAGGTTCGCAACGATCCGAAGGTGCTGAAGGCTTATCTTGGCGCGAGCGACATGCAGGCGCGGCCACGGCAGGCTGGATGGCAGCCGCCGGCGGGCGAGGTCGTGCTGTCCTGCCTGAAACTCACGGCCGGTTATGGCGCGGCGCCGGTGCTGCAGGAGCTGTCGCTGAAGGTGAGGGCCGGCGAAATGGTGGCACTGCTCGGTGCCAACGGCGCCGGCAAGTCGACGACCATGCAGGCAATGAGCGGGCTTTTGCGGCCCGTGGAAGGCTCGATCATCCTCAATGACGAGCGTATCGATGGCCTGCCGGCGCATCTTATCGCGGCGCGGGGCCTGGCGCTGGTGCCGGAGGGACGGCAGATGTTCACCGAACTCTCCGTCATCGACAACATCATGCTCGGCGCCACCACGCGCTCTGGCACCGATCTCCGCGCGGAGGTCGAAGCGTTGATCAAGCGCTTTCCACGGCTGCGCGACCGCATCGACACAAGGGCAGGGCTTTTGTCCGGTGGCGAGCAGCAGATGGTCGCGATCGCGCGCGGGCTGATGGCCAGGCCCAAAATCCTGCTGCTCGATGAGCCGTCGCTGGGGCTTGCGCCCGCGATGATCAGCGAATTGTTCTCGGTGCTGGCCGATTTGCGCGACGAGGGCGTCACCATCCTGCTCGTCGATCAGATGGCGGCGCTGGCGCTGAAAGTTGCCGATCGCGGCTATGTGCTGGAATCAGGCAAGATCGTTCATGATGATTCCGCCGAAAGGCTGGCGCACGACCCGGCGCTGGAGGCGGCCTATCTCGGCAAGACGGAAGCGGTTTTGTGATGGCCAATGATTTTCTACTGCGTAACGCAGGGATCGCTCACCGCGACGGCCAGACTTTTGACATCGCGATCCGCGACGGCGTGATCAGCGAGATCGCGCCGCGCATTGCGTCCGAAGCGCTGAGCGAAGACGTCGGCGGCCGGCTGGTCGTGCCCGGCTTTGTCGATAGCCACATCCATCTCGACAAATCCTGCATCCTCGACCGCTGCGCCATCGAGCAGGGCACCTTGCAGGAGGCGATCGGCCAGGTCGCCGCCGCCAAGCGCAATTTCAACGAAGAAGACGTCTATGCCCGCGCCGCCCGCACGCTGGAGAAGGCGATCCTGCAGGGCACGACCGCCATGCGCACGCATGTCGAGGTCGACGCGCGGATCGGTCTCACCAGCTTCAACGCCATCAAGAAGCTCAAGGCTGATTACGCCTGGGCAATCGACCTGAAGCTTTGCGTGTTTCCGCAGGAAGGGCTGATCAACGATCCCGGCACCGAGGAGATGCTGGAAAAGGCCTGCCAGCAAGGCGCCGACCTGATCGGCGGCTGTCCCTATGCCGACAGCGACCGTGCCGGGCATGTCGACCGCATCTTCAAGCTCGCGCGCCGCTTCGATCTCGACATCGATTTCCACCTCGACTTTGATCTCGATCCATCCTGGACCGACATGGAGGAAGTCTGCCGGCAGGCCGACGCGCATCATTACGGAGGAAGGGTCGCGATCGGCCACGTCACCAAGCTGTCGGCGATGCCACTAGCGGAATTCGAGACCTGGGCGAAGCGCCTCTCCGGCGCCGGCGTCGCCGTCACCGTGCTGCCGTCGACCGACCTGTTCCTGACCGGCCGGGATCACGACCACAACATCCCGCGCGGCGTCACCCATGCACACCGGCTGACCGCGCACGGCGTGACCTGCTCGCTCGCCACCAACAACGTACTCAATCCCTTCACGCCGTTCGGCGACTGCTCGCTGATCCGCATCGCCAACCTCTATGCCAATGTCGCCCAGCTTGGCGATGCGCCGTCTCTGTGCTCGTGCCTCGACATGGTAACGCGCGGACCCGCGAAGCTGATGAACGTCGAGAGTTACGGCATCGAAGTCGGCAACCCGGCGGACCTGGTGGTGCTCGACTGCGCGGGGGAGGCGGCCGCGGTCGCCGAGATCGTGCAGCCGCTGTTCGCGCTGAAGCACGGCCGCCGTAGTTTCACCCGCGCGCTGCCGAGCCTGCACCGGCCGCAGCAGGCGGCTGCGCGGCCGCGGTTGCTGCGCTCGACCTGAGCACAAGCCAACGCCTTTAATCCTCACGACTTTTCCGGCCGGCAACGGACTGTATCGCCGTTCAGCGGATTGATGTCCACATAGTAGACAGAAATCGGAAGATTTAAAAATTATATGGACAAGAAGGAAATCAGGCTCAATAAAATACGGATGAGCACAGACATGAGCCGCAAGCCGGCTTCCGCGACCCCGTCGTCCGCCGTGGCGGTGCTGGCCGAAAGCGCCGGCGATGCCGCATTCGCCACGACGCTCGCCAAGGGGCTTGTGGTGCTCGAAGCTTTCGAGGCCGGGGCCGCCATGCTCGGCAACATGGAGTTGTCGGCGCGCACGGGGATTCCGCGGCCGACGGTGGCGCGGCTGACGCACACGCTCGCCGAGCTCGGCTACCTCCGTTACGATCCGCGGCTTGCGAAATTCCGGCTCGGCGCGCGGGCGCTGCGCATGGTCCGACCGCTGCTGGCCGGAATGCAGTTCCGCCAGGCCGCGCGGCCGTTGATGCAGGAGCTGGCGGAAAGCGTGCGCGGCACGGTCTCGATCGGCCTGCTCGATGGCACTTCGGCGATCTATGTCGAGTCGGCGCGATCGGGCGACGTGGGTCCGCATGCGCCCGACATCGGCCTGCCTATTCCCGTGGTCAAGACGGCGATGGGACGTGCGCTTGCCGCGCTGTTGGCCGCGCCCGAACTGACGGCGCTCGAAGAGCAGATGGAGGCGGAAAATGCCGAGCATTGGTCGGCCTGGCGCGACAAGTACCACGCCGGCATCCGGCTCTGCGCAGAGCAGGGGTTCTGTACCTGCTTTGGCGACTACATGCCTTCCATTCACGCGGTCGCCGCGCCGTTGTTTCACTCGAAGAGCCTGAAGCAGGTCTTTGCCATCAATTGCGGTATCCCGGCCTTCCGGCTGCAACCCGGGCAGCTGGAAGCTGAAATCGGTCCGCGCATTGCCGCGCTTGCCGCCAGCATCCGCGCGCTGGTCAGCGAGGCGGAGCTGCAGCCGACCCACACGCCGTCACGACGCACACGGGGATAGACGCGAGCCACAACAACAAAATTCGCGGGACGGAGGCACTTCATGAACATCAATCGCCGAACCCTGCTGGGCAGCGCCGCGGCCACGCTCGCCGCATCGAGCCTGCCGGCATTCGCGGAGGACAATTGGCCCTCGCACCTGGTGCGGCTGATATCGCCTTACGGGGCAGGCGGCGCCAACGACATTTCGCTGCGCATCCTCGCCGAGCAATTCGCCCGCCGCCTGAACCAGCAGTTCATCGTCGAGAACCGGCCGGGGGCGGGCACGCGTCTGGCCAACGAGACCGTCGCGCATGCTGCAGCGGATGGCTACAACATCCTGTACGTGGCGGCGCCTTACGCCACCGCCGAAGCGCTGTTCGGCAAGCTGAACTACGAGCGCAAGGATCTGCAGCCGGTCGCCATGGCCGTCACTGCGCCGATCTTCCTGATCATCAATGCGCAGGCGCCCTACAAGACGCTGGCGGAGCTGATCGCCTACGGCAAGTCGAAGCCGGAAGGGTTGACCTTTGCATCTCCAGGCGCGGGCTCGCAGCCGCATCTGGCGGCCGAGCTCTTGTTCAGGGCGGCCGGCGTCAAGGGCCTCAATATCCCGTTCCGCGGCAACTCCATGGCTTACACGGAGCTGTTGGCCGGCCGCGTCGATGCCACGCTGACCGCGATCAGCACGGCGTTGCCCCATATCGAGAGCGGCAAGTTCAAGGTGTTGGGCGTGGCCTCCGCTGAGCGCAGCGCGATCCATCCGCAGGCGCCGACGTTGCGCGAGCAGGGCTTTCCCAACGTGGTCGCGGCCGGCTGGTACGGCTTCATGGTGCCGGCGGGCACGCCGCGTCCGATCGTCAATAAGCTTGAGGCCGAGATCAATCACGCGCTGGCCGATCCCGAGGTGAAACAGAAACTGCTCGCGCAGGGACTGGAAGCACATGCCGGCACCGCTGCCGAGTTCGGCCAGTACATTGACGACGAGACGCGCAAATGGGGCGCGCTGATCAAGGAGGCGGGCCTCAAGGGGGAGTAGCTCCGCGTACAGCGGGGCCAATCCCGGAATCTTGAGTTTTGTCGCTGGCGCGATCACTGATTTGTGGCCGGAAACAAGCGGCCTGTCGTCGTGCAATCAAGTAACACGCCATTCACTTCCGATCGCCAAATCCTAAATCCCTTTTGATCCGCGATTGTGGAACCCGGCAGCCATTTTCGCAGTTCAGGTTTGGTCGACCGGGGCATCGGTCAACTCTCCATAACGACAATCATCCAGGAAACGCGAGAGGTGAGGCCGCACGGAGCGATCCGCGCGCAATGCTTCACGGCTGATTTGACGTTCCGCGAGGCCTTGAGCGGCCGCGCGGATGAGGAGTACCTCATGGGTATCGTTCGTTTTGCCCTGCGATTTACGCACACATTCTACGTGGTCGCGGCGCTGATCCTGTTTCTGGGCGGCGTCACATTGTTCAAGATGCCGACCGACATCTTTCCGGAAATCAATATTCCCGTCGTGACGGTGATCTGGAGCTACACCGGCCTGAGCACGCCGGAGATGGAGCAGCGCGTCACCACCTACAGCCAGTATTCGATCTCCTCCAACGTCAACGGCATCCGGAACATCGAAGCGCAGACCATGGCCGGCCTGTCGGTGCAGAAGATCTACTTCCAGCCCGACGTCAATCTCGATCTCGCGATCTCGCAGATCGTCTCGGCCACCAATGCCATCCGCGCGCTGATGCCGCCCGGCATCCAGCCGCCGATCGTGGTGCAGTTCAACGCTTCCAGCGTGCCCGTGCTGCAGATCAGCCTGAGCTCGGACACGCTGAGTGAGCAGCAGCTCTACGATTACGGCATCTACCGCATCCGCCAGCAACTGGCGCCGATCCCGGGCATCACACTGCCGACGCCGGCGGGCGGAAAATACCGCCAGATCATGGTCGATATCGATCCGGCCAAGCTGGTCGCCAAGGGGCTGACCCCGCTCGATGTCGTCAACGCCGTCAACGCCCAGAACCTGACGCTGCCGGCCGGCACGGCAAAATTCGGCAACACGCAATACGTGGTCCGGAACAACGCGACGCCGCCCTCGATCGACGACCTCAACAACATCCCGATCAAGGTCGTCAACGGCGCCACCATCTTCGTCAGGGATGTCGGCCAGGTTCACGATGGCTGGCTGGTGCAGCAGAACATCGTGCGCCAGAACGGCCGCCGCTCCGTGCTGCTCAGCATCATCAAGAACGGCAATGCTTCCACCGTCGCCGTGGTCAATGCGGTGCACAAGGCGCTCGAGACGGCGCGCGCGGCGGCGCCTGCGGGCATGCAGATCAACGAATTGTTCGACCAGTCGGTATTCGTCAAGCAGTCGGTGGAGGGCGTGCTGCGCGAGGGCGCGATCGCCGCCGGGCTGACCGCGCTGATGATCCTCCTGTTTCTGGGATCGTGGCGATCGACGGTCGTGGTCATGATCTCGATCCCGCTGTCGATCCTGACCTCGCTGGTCGTGCTCTATTTCCTCGGCGAGACGCTGAACACGATGACGCTGGGCGGGTTGGCGCTGGCGGTCGGCATCCTCGTCGACGATTCCACGGTCACGATCGAGAACACCCACCGCCTGCTCACCGAGGAAGGGCAGCCCTTGCCGCAGGCGACGCTGCACGGCGCCGCCGGCATCGCCGTGCCGACGCTGGTGTCCACGCTCGCCATCAGCTGCGTCTTCACCTCCGTCGTGTTCCTGGATGGACCGGCCAAATACCTGTTCACGCCGCTGGGGCTGGCCGTGGTCTTTGCGATGCTGGCCTCCTACGGCCTGTCACGAACGCTGACGCCAATCATTATTGGCCTGCTCCTCAAGGGCGAGCATCATGGCGCGCCTGGCGCGCCCCCGCGTGGCGCATTCGCGCGTTTTCACGCGGCGTTCGAACGGAATTTCGAGGCGATGCGGCACGCCTATTCGCGTTCGCTCACCGGGCTGATCGAGCATCGCTTCATCATTCCGGCCGGGATGGTTGCCATGCTGGCGCTTGGCGTCGTGGTGTTCCCTATGGTCGGCCGTGATTTCTTCCCCGTGATCGACGGCGGCCAGATCCAGCTTCACGTCCGCGCGCCGGCCGGGAGCCGCATCGAGAACACGGAGAAGATCTTCCAGGAGGTCGAGGACAAGATCCGCCAGGTGATTCCGGACCACGACCGCGCCCTGATCGTCGACAATATCGGCCTGCCGGCGCGGGCCTATAATCTGGCGTTCAGCGACGGCTCGACCATCGGCGTCAATGACGGGGTGATCCTGGTGTCGCTGAAGGAAGGTCACCGGCCCACGGCCGACTACGTGCGCAAGCTGCGCCAGGTGCTGCCGGCTGCGTTTCCGGAAGACATTTTCTACTTCCAGGCCGCCGACATCGTGACGCAAATCCTCAATTTCGGGCTGCCTGCGCAGATCGACGTGCGCACCGTCGGCTATGACAAGGCCAACAATCTGAAGGTCGCCAACGAGCTGCGGCAGCGGATCGCCGCGATTCCCGGGATTGCCGACGCCCATCTGCAGCAGGAAGTCAAAGCGCCGGCGTTCTATGCGGATATCGACCGCACCCGCGCCGCGCAACTCGGGCTCAACGCCAATACGATCGCGACCAACCTCAATGTCAGCCTGAGCTCGTCGGAGCAGGTGACGCCGAATTTCTGGACCGACCCGAAATCGGGCATTCCCTATTATTTCGCGGTGCAGACGCCGGAGAGCAAGATCAGTTCGTTGAACGATCTCGCCAACACACCGGTCTCGACATCGCTTGCCTCAACGCAGACCGATACGCCGATTCCCGGGCTGCTCAGTAACGTCACCACGTTCCGGCGCACCAGCATTCCGACCAACGCCAACCAGGCCAACATTCAGCCCCTCTATGAGGTCTATGCCAGTGTGCAGGGGCGCGATCTCGGCAGCGTGGCGAGCGCGATCAACAAGATCGTGGCCGATCTGCAGACGCAGCTTAAGCCCGGCAACACCATCCAGGTGATCGGGCAGATCCAGAGTATGAACGGCGCCTTCATCAATCTCGGCACTGGCCTGTTGTTCACCGCCGTCTTCGTCTACCTCCTGATGGTCGTGAATTATCAGAATTTTGGCGATCCCTTCGTCGTCATTCTCGCACTGCCGGCCACGCTGTGCGGCATTCTCGCGATGCTGTTCATCACCGGCACCACGCTCAACGTGCCCTCGCTGATGGGGGCGATCATGGCGGTCGGCGTCGCCTCCGCGAACTCGATCCTGCTCGTAACCTTTGCGCGCGAGCAGCAGCTCGCAGGCAAGACCGCTTTCGAAGCCGCGATCGAGGCCGCCCACACAAGAATCCGCCCCGTTCTGATGACCGCCGCCGCCATGATCGTCGGCATGATCCCGATGGCGATCGGCGGCGCGGGCGAAGAGCAGAACGCGGCGCTGGCGCGCGCCGTGATCGGCGGACTGCTGTTTGCGACGCCGACGACCTTGCTGGTCGTGCCTTACCTGTTCGCCATGCTGCGCAAGGGCAATGACGGCAAGAAACATCACGGGGTATTTGACGAGGTGCTGGAATGAACTTCAACGGACCATTTGAGGCCGAGCACGCGACCGAAGCGAATCGCGAGCCGGAAATCGTCACGCCGCCGGCCGGGAAGCGGCGGGGAGGGCGCCCCGCCGGCTTCGGCCTGGTGCTCGTCGCCGCCGCGGCGCTCGCCTCAGGCGCATGGAGCCATTACGCGGAGCGCCGCCAGACGCTCGCGACCGCGGAGCAGGGGCGTGACTTCGTCCCGCAGGTCCGCGTCGCAACCGTCGAGCCCAGCGACAACATCGAGGTGGTCAAGCTGCCGGCCACGACCTCGGCCTTTGCCAGCGCCAACATCTTCGCCCGCGCCAGCGGCTATATTGCCAAACGCGAGGTCGATATCGGCGACCACGTCAAGACCGGACAATTGCTCGCCGAGATCGTCGCCCCCGAACTCGATCACCAGATTGCGCAGGCGGAGGCGACGCTGGCGCAACTCAATTGGTCGCTGCAGCAGGCGCAGGCGAACCGCGAGCTTGCCAAGGTCACCTGGGATCGCGACCGGCCGCTGGTCGACAAGGGCTGGGTCACCGCGCAGCAGGGCACCATCGACCAGCAGACGCTGAAGGCCCAGGAAGCCGCGGTGTCGGTGGCACAGGCCAACATCAATGCGGAGCAGGCGCAGTTGGAGGTGCTGCACCAGCAGAAACTCTATCAGAGCGTGGTGGCGCCGTTCGACGGCGTCATCACCCAGCGCAACATCGACGTCGGCAGCCTGGTGCAGGCGGACGCAACGTCAGGTACGTTCATGTTCACCCTGCAGCAGGGCAACGTGATCCGCACGCAGGTGTTCGTGCCGCAGGACGCGGCGTTCGGCCTCAAGCCCGGCATCGATGCCGTGGTACACGTGCCGGAAATTCCGAACCGCACGTTTCCGGGGAAGGTGACCCGGATCGCGGATGCGCTGCAGCCGGGATCGCGGACGCTGTTGACCGAGGTCGACATCCCCAACCCGGACGCGGCGCTCACGTCCGGCATCTACTGCACGGTCGAGCTCCACATTCCGCGCAAGACGCCGAGCTTCAAGGTTTCGGCGGAGGCCGTCATCTTCAATTCGGGCGGACTGCAGGTCGCCGTGGTCGAGAATGGCGTCGTGCATCTGCGCAAGATCGGCGTGGTGCGCGATCTCGGCCGCGAGGTCGAGGTCGACAGCGGCGTCAAGCGTGGCGACCAGGTGATCCTCAATCCGTCCGTCGATGTCGCGGAGGGCGCCAGGGTCAGGACGCGGCCGCCGACGGGCGTGTCCTGAGCCGTGGGCCCGCGTCCGAGATTTTGGCAGATATAAGATTTTTGCCCGCCGCACTTCCGTGAACAGCACCATTGCATGACTTGATGAATCATTTGAACATGGTCCATAAGCGACGACCCCGCAGCCGGCAGGCTGGGCGATTCAGTGGGAGTTTGCGTGGCAAAGATTCAGCAGCAGATTGCGCAAGAGCTTGGTGTCCGGGAGCAGCAGGTCGATGCCGCCGTCACATTGCTTGACGGCGGCGCCACGGTTCCGTTCATTGCCCGCTACCGCAAGGAACTGACCGGTGCGCTCGACGATGCGCAATTGCGAACGCTGGAAGAGCGGCTGACCTATTTGCGCGAGCTCGATGAGCGCCGCACCGCCGTCCTCAATTCGATCCGCGAGCAGGGCAAGCTCGATGCCAAGCTTGAAGCGGCGATCCTCGCCGCCGACACCAAGGGGCGCCTCGAGGACATTTATGCGCCGTTCAAGCCGAAGCGCCGCACCAAGGCCGAGATCGCCAGGGAAGCGGGCCTCGAGCCGTTGTCCGAGATGTTGTTGACGCAGCCGCAGAAGGATCCACAGGCCGCGGCAGCCGCCTTCGTCGACGCCGAAAAAGGGGTGGGGGACATTGCAGCGGCGCTCGAGGGCGCGCGCGCCATCCTGACCGAGCGCTTTGACGAAGACGCCGATCTGAAAGGCGCCCTGCGCGAAGAGATGTGGTCGATCGGGCGGATGGGTTCCACTGTTCGCAAAGGCAAGAAGACGGAAGGGGAGAAGTTCAAGGATTATTTCGACTTCAGCGAGCCCCTGCATACATTGCCGTCGCACCGTATCCTCGCGCTGTTCCGCGGCGAGAAGGAGGAAATTCTCGATCTGCAGATCCACCCCGAAGCGCAGCCTCCGTCGCCCGGCGTTTCCAGCTTCTACGAGCTGAAGATCATGAAGCGCTTTGGCATTTCCCAACAGGGCCATCCCGGCGACAACTGGCTGGCCGAGACCGTGCGCTGGGCCTGGCGCACCAAGATCCAGGTGCATCTCAACCTCGATCTGCGCATGCGGCTTTGGACAAAGGCCGAGACGGAAGCCGTGCGCGTGTTCGCCTCGAACCTGCGCGACCTGTTGCTTGCGGCGCCGGCAGGCGCGCGCGTTACCATGGGGCTCGATCCCGGCTACCGCACCGGCGTCAAGGTCGCGGTCGTCGATTCAACCGGCAAGGTGCTCGCCACCACCGCGATCTTTCCGCACGAACCGCAACGAAAATGGGACGAGGCGCTGGCGATCCTGGGGAAGCTTGCGATTTCGCACCGCGTCGATCTGATTGCGATCGGCAATGGCACCGCCTCGCGCGAAACCGACAAACTCGCAACCGAACTGGTAAAGCGGCTGCCGGAACTGAAGATGACCAAGATCGTGGTCTCCGAAGCCGGCGCTTCGGTCTATTCGGCCTCGGCGTTTGCTTCGGAGGAATTGCCGGAGCTCGATGTCACCCTGCGCGGGGCGGTGTCGATTGCGCGGCGGCTGCAGGATCCGCTCGCCGAGCTCGTGAAGATCGACCCCAAGGCGATCGGCGTCGGCCAATATCAGCACGACCTCGGCGAAAGCCATCTGGCACGCTCGCTCGATGCCGTAGTCGAGGACTGCGTCAACGCGGTCGGCGTCGACGTGAACACGGCATCCAGCCCGCTCCTGGCGCGCGTATCCGGCATTGGTCCGGGGCTTGCACAAAGCATCGTGCAGCATCGTGACGCCAACGGTGCGTTCAAATCGCGCAAGGCGCTGAAGGACGTGCCGCGACTGGGGGCCAAGGCATTCGAGCAGTGCGCCGGCTTCCTGCGTATCAATGGCGGCGATGATCCGCTGGATGCTTCGGGTGTGCATCCGGAGGCCTATCCGGTGGTGCGGCGCATTCTTGCTTCGACCAAGAGCGACATCAAGGCGCTGATCGGCAATGGCGAGATCGTGCGTCAGATCAAGCCACAGGCTTTCGTCGACGATACTTTCGGGCTTCCCACGGTGACGGACATCCTGCGTGAGCTGGAGAAGCCCGGCCGTGATCCCCGTCCGGCGTTCAAGGCCGCGGTGTTCAAGGAGGGGGTGGAGGAGATCAAGGATCTCAGGGTCGGCATGATCCTGGAGGGGACCGTCACCAACGTCGCCGCATTCGGCGCCTTCGTCGATATCGGCGTGCACCAGGACGGGCTGGTCCACATCTCGGCGATGTCGAAAACTTTCATCAAGGATCCGCGCCAGGTCGTCAAACCCGGCGACATCGTCAAGGTGAAGGTGCTGGAGGTCGAGGTAGCCCGCAAGCGCATCGCGCTGACGCTGCGCCTGGATGATGAGACCGGCGGCAAGAAGGAAGCGAAGGGATCTTCGCGGGACGTCTCGCGCAACGCGTCGAAAGCATCCTCGCCGCGCAAGCCCGTGGCACAATCCGGCGGTGGGGCGCTCGCCGAAGCCTTGCGCCGCGCCGGCGAAAAAAGCGACCGCGGAAAGACACGGCCTTGAGCTGCGCCCCCACATCTATAATTCGCATAAGGTATATTATGGAATATTTTTATATTTAATTAGATCAGATATTTAGGGCAGAAAGCTGCGCGGCTGGATCATCTGCATGAAGATCGCCTCGGGCCTCGATACCGGCCCGCATACCGTTCCACGGCTCGCATGAAAGGCCGATATTGCCGCCGCCTCTCGACGCTGCAATAAGCGACGGGACTAACGGAGATCGCAGATGACCTGATCGCGTCAGGTCCGTATAGGATTGCGTCCGAACAAGAAGAACAATTGGGAGAAAACGAGAATGAGTTTTTCACGCCGCAGCTTACTTAAGGCCTCTGCAGCATCGGCGGTGCTCGGCGGCATCGGCGCGCCCGTTGTGGTGCGCGCCCAGACCGCTGAGTTCTCCTATAAATATGCCAACAATCTTCCGGATTCCCATCCGCTGAACGCGCGCGCCAAGGAAATGGCGGCGGCGATCAAGGCCGAGACCAAGGGCCGCTTCGAGCTGCAGATTTTCCCGAACAACCAGCTCGGTTCCGACACCGACATGCTCAGTCAGATTCGTTCCGGTGGCATCGAGTTTTTCACGCTGTCGGGCCTGATCCTGTCGACCCTGGTGCCGGCGGCCTCCATCAACGGTATCGGCTTTGCTTTCCCGGACTATGACACCGTCTGGAAGGCCATGGACGGCGATCTCGGCAGCTATGTGCGCGGCGAGATCAAGAAGGCGGGCCTCGAGGTCATGGACAAGATTTGGGACAACGGATTCCGGCAGACCACGTCGTCGACCAAGCCGATCAACGGTCCTGACGATTTCAAGGGCTTCAAGATCCGCGTGCCGGTTTCACCCTTATGGACCTCGATGTTCAAGGCGTTCGATGCGGCCCCCGCCTCGATCAATTTCAGCGAGGTCTATTCGGCGCTGCAGACCAAGATCGTCGAAGGCCAGGAGAATCCGCTGGCGATCATTTCGACCGCGAAGCTCTATGAAGTCCAGAAATACTGCTCGCTGACCAATCACATGTGGGACGGCTTCTGGTTCCTGGCCAACCGTCGTGCCTGGCAAGCGGTGCCGGGCGATGTGCAGGCCATCGTCGCCAAGAACATCAACGAGGCCGCCGTTAACGAACGCGCCGACGTCGCCAAGCTCAATGCCGGCCTGCAGCAGGATCTGGCCGGCAAGGGTCTGGTGTTCAACCAGCCCACCGTGGCACCGTTCCGCGACAAGCTCCGTTCCGCCGGCTTCTATGCCGAGTGGAAAGGTAAATATGGCGAGCAGGCCTGGGAGCTGCTCGAAAAGGCGGTCGGCAAGCTGTCGTAATTGAGGGCCGTCATGGCTCACGTTGAAGTCACGGAAATCTTGGTCGAGGAGGTCGCGCTGACGCCCCCTCGCCGGCCTTCGGCTGTGGCTCTGGTCGAGTTCTACCTGGGGCTGCTGGTCGAGATACCGGCGGCGATCCTGGTGGTTGCCGAGATCGTCATCCTGTTTGCGGGCGTGGTGGCGCGTTATGTCCTGCATCAGCCGCTGATCTGGTCGGACGAACTCGCCTCCATCCTGTTCCTGTGGCTCGCGATGTTCGGCGCCGTCGTGGCACTGCGCCGTTCCGAGCACATGCGCATGACGGCGCTGGTCGCGAACGCAAAGCCCGCGATGCAGGCCTATCTCGACGTGGTCGCGACCTGCGCCACGCTGGCGTTCCTGCTTTTGATCGTGCATGCGGCCTACGAATACGCCTACGAAGAAAGCTTCATCACCACGCCGGCGCTGCAGATTTCCAATAGCTGGCGCGCAGCCGCGTTGCCGGTCGGCATCTGCCTGATGGCCGCATTCGCGTTGTTGCGGCTGGTCCGGTATCGCAATTTTCGGGTGATCGTGGCCGCGGCGGTGTCAGTTGCGGTCATCATCGGGCTGTTCTGGCTGGCGCAGCCGCTGTTGCGGCCGCTCGGCAACCTCAATCTGGTGATCTTCTTTGTCGGCGTCACCGGCTTCTGCGTGTTCGCGGGCGTGCCGATCGCATTCTCATTTGGGCTTGCGATCTTCGGCTATCTCGCACTCACGACGCGCACGCCGCTGATGGTGCTGGTCGGGCGGATGGACGAGGGCATGAGCCACCTCATCCTGCTCGCGGTGCCGCTGTTCGTCTTCCTCGGTCTTCTCATCGAAATGACCGGCATGGCGCGCGCCATGGTGGCGTTCCTCGCAAGCCTGCTCGGCCATGTCCGCGGCGGCCTGCATTATGTGCTGGTCGGTGCGATGTATCTGGTGTCTGGCATCTCGGGCTCGAAAGCGGCCGACATGGCGGCCGTGGCGCCGGTTCTGTTTCCGGAGATGAAGCAGCGCGGCGCCAAGCCCGGCGATCTCGTTGCGCTACTCGCCGCCACCGGCGCGCAGACCGAAACCATTCCTCCAAGTCTCGTGCTGATCACCATCGGCTCGGTGACGGGCGTCTCGATCTCGGCGCTGTTCACCGGTGGTCTCTTGCCCGGCGTGGTGCTCGCCATCACGCTCTCGGCGCTGGTGTGGTGGCGCTACCGGAA
The DNA here is from genome assembly GCA_963847045.1 of uncultured Alphaproteobacteria bacterium. Classification (GTDB taxonomy): domain Bacteria; phylum Pseudomonadota; class Alphaproteobacteria; order Rhizobiales; family Xanthobacteraceae; genus Bradyrhizobium. The sequence continues at coordinate 80,576 of CAWJYQ010000015.1, forward strand.
AGAGGATTTGAGTCACGTGCGGCGCGCAAGCGCGAGTCAGATCGGCCACACCTTCGTCGTCGCCGTGCCCGCCCTCGCCCTGCCCTTTGTCATCCGCTATGCGGTGGTCGAGGGCATTGCCACCGCGACTGAAGTTTCCACCATCGGCATCGTCTATGGCGTGATCGTCGGCCTCCTCATCTATCGCCATTTCGACTGGCGGCGGCTGATGCCGATGCTGATCGAGACCGCGTGCCTCTCGGGCGCGATCCTCTTGATCATCGGCACCGCGACCGGGATGGCCTGGGGCCTGACGCAGTCCGGATTTTCCCGGGCGCTGGCAACCGCGATGACCGGCCTGCCGGGGGGCGCCGCCAGCTTCATCGCGGTGTCGATCGTGGCCTTCATCGTGCTCGGCAGCGTGCTGGAGGGAATTCCGGCGATCGTGCTGTTCGGCCCGCTGTTGTTTCCGATCGCGCGCGCCGTCGGCGTGCACGAGGTGCATTATGCCATGATCATTATTCTGGCGATGGGCGTCGGCCTGTTCGCGCCTCCCTTCGGAGTAGGCTATTATGCTGCCTGCGCGATCGGGCGGGTTGATCCAGCCCAAGGCATCAGGCCGATCTGGGGTTATATGCTGGCGCTTCTGGTCGGGCTTGTGATCGTTGCGATATTCCCGTGGATTTCCATAGGCTTCCTGTAGAAGTCTTCAGCTGGGAGGTGACCGATGAGCCAATATGATGTCGGTCTGGACAAGAACGACGCCAATTATGTGCCGCTGACGCCGCTGAGCTTTCTCGCACGCAGCGCCGCCGTTTATCCCAATCATGTCAGCGCGGTCTATGAGGGCCGCAGTTTCACATGGTCGGAGACCTATCAGCGCTGCCGGCGTTTCGCGTCATATCTTGCGAACAAAGGCATCGGCGAAGGCGACACGGTCGCGGCGATGCTGCCGAACGTGCCGGCGATGAACGAACTGCATTTCGCCGTGCCGATGGCGGGCGCGGTGCTCAACGCGCTCAACATCCGCCTGGATGCGTCCTCGATCGCGTTCCAGCTCGATCATGGCGCCGCGAAAATCATTCTGGTCGATCCCGAATTTGCGCCCGTGATCGCGGACGCGCTCAAGCTGATGAGCGGACCAAGACCGTTCGTGATCGATGTCGATGATGCGTCCTTCGCAGGCGGCAAGCGCATCGGCGAACTCGAATATGAAGCGGCCGTCGCGCAGGGCGATCCGGGCTTTACGCCAAAGCGGCCCGGCGATGAATGGGACGCGATCGCGCTGAGCTATACCTCGGGCACAACAGGCAATCCCAAGGGCGTCGTCACCCATCACCGCGGCGCCTATCTCAACGCCGTCAGCAACATCCTCGCCGGCGGCCTCGGCCAGCATCCGGTGTATCTCTGGACCTTGCCGATGTTCCACTGCAACGGCTGGTGCTTCCCCTGGACCGTGGCGGCGTCTGCCGGGGTCAATGTCTGCCTGCGCAAGGTCGAGCCAACCAGGATCTTCGAGCTGATCAAAAAGCACGGCGTCACCCACATGTGCGGCGCGCCGATCGTCTACAACACCCTGATCAATGCGCCCGATGCACCGAAGGGGAAGAGCGCAAAGCCCGTGGTCGGGCTGATCGCCGGCGCAGCCCCGCCGGTCGCGGTGCTCGAAGGCGCCGAAAGCATCGGCATCAAGCTCACCCATGTCTATGGGCTGACCGAGGTCTATGGCCCCGCCTCCGTCTGCGCCGAGCAGCCGGGCTGGGACGATTTGCCGGCTGCCGAACGTGCGCAGTTCAAGCGGCGGCAGGGCGTGCCCTACCCGCTCGAGGAAGCCGTCACCGTGCTCAACCCCGAGACCATGCAGGAAGTGCCGCGTGATGGTGAAACCATCGGCGAGGTGATGTTCCGGGGCAATATCGTGATGAAGGGCTATCTCAGGAACGAGAAGGCGACGAAGGAGGCCTTTGCCGGCGGCTGGTTCCACACCGGCGATCTCGGCGTGCTCGACGAGCACGGCTATGTCATCATCAAGGACCGCTCCAAGGACATCATCATCTCCGGCGGCGAGAACATCTCCTCCGTCGAGGTCGAGGACATCCTCTACAAGCACCCGGCCGTGCTGTTCGCGGCGGTCGTTGCCAAGCCCGATCCGAAATGGGGCGAGGTGCCCTGCGCCTTCGTCGAATTGAAGGAAGGCGCAAAAGCGACCGAGGCCGAGATCATCGCCTACTGCCGCAGTCACATGTCCGGCTTCAAGACGCCGAAGGCGGTGGTGTTCGGCGCCATCCCGAAGACGTCGACGGGCAAGATCCAGAAATTCCTGCTGCGCAACGAGGTGCAGTCGGCGAAGGCTATTTCGGCGTAGCGCATGATCCGGAAAAGTGTGAAGCGGTTTTCCCTCGCGACAAACGCGTAGCGTTTGCGCGGAGATCATGCGCAAACAATAAGCTGTCATTCCGCCGGCGCGGCGACGGCCTCCGGCGGAAAAGGCTTTGGAATGTGCAGGAACAGCGCGCAAACGAAGGCTGCCAGCAGACACAGCAAGGCGAGCCCGTAAAGGCCACCGGCGTAGCTGCCGGTCAGGTCCTTCATGACACCAACGTACCAAGGTCCGAAGAAGCCGCCGAGATTGCCGAGCGAGTTGATCCAGGCAATGCCTGCGGCCAATCCGGCGCCACTGAGAAACATCGGCGGCATGGCGAAGAACGGGCCCTTGGAGCCATAAAAACCCATTGTAGCCATCGACATTCCCACCAGCGCCCACCAGGTCCCCATCGTCATGCCGGCGATGACAAGGCCGATCGCTGAGAACGCGCAAGCGATGAACAAATTCCAGCGCCGCTCGTTCATGTGGTCGGAGATGCGTCCCCACACCACCATGGCGATGGCGCCGCTGATATAGGGGATCATGGTGAGCCAGCCGACCGTCATGTTGCTGTAGTTACCCAGCGACTTGATCATTTGCGGAACGAAAATCAGCATGCCCAGACTGGCGGTGACGATCCCGACATAGTTCAACGCCAGCAGCAGCACCTTGGGATTGTAGAGCGCCTCCCACAGCGTGAATTTGCGCACCGCCTCGGTGGCGCGGCGTTCGGCGGCGATGGTGCTGACGAGCCAGTTGCGTTCTTCCGCAGTCAGGAATTTTGCCTGCTCAGGTCGATCCGTCAGCACGAAGAATGTGAGCACCCCGATCAGCACAGTTGGGATAGCTTCGGCGATATACATGATCTGCCAGCCCTTGAGACCGAACAAACCATCGAGGCCAAGTAGCGCCGTCGATACCGGCGCGCCCATCGCCACCGCGATCGGCAAACCGACAAGGAAGCCCGACACGATGCGGGCGTGATGACGGCTCGGGAACCAGTAGGTGAAGTAGAGGATGATGCCGGGGAAGAATCCGGCCTCGGCGACGCCGAGCAGGAAGCGCACGATCCCAAAGCTCGTCGAACTGGTCACCATGGCGGTCAGCCCCGCCAGGATTCCCCAGGTGATCATGATCCGCGCGATCCATATTCTGGCGCCGATCTTTTCCAGGATCACATTGCTCGGCACTTCGAAGATGAAGTAGCCCCAATAGAACATGCCGACGGCAAAGCCGAAGGTGGCGGCCGACATCCCGATGTCGTCGCGCATGGTGAGCCCGGCAAAGCTCACATTGATGCGGTCGATATAGGCGAGAATGTAGGACAGGACTGCAAAAGGCAGCAGGCGCAGATAGACCTTGCGCATGGTCGTTCGCTGGAGCGTGACGTCCACAATTCCCTCCCCTGATGATGCGTCTTTTTTGTTTTGCGGGAGAGCCTACGCCGAAGTTGCGGCGCTGTCACGGGACACGTGCGAGAACGCAGTGCAGCAAAACGCTGCAGCTCATTTCACCGCAAGCTTCATGCCGTCATAGGCCGGTACGACGCCCGAAGGCAGGGTCTGCCGCAAGACCTCGTAGTCGAGGTCGGAATGCATGTTCGTGATCACCGCACGCTTCGGCTTGAAGCGGTCGATCCAGGCCAGCGCATCGTTGACGCTGAAATGGCTGGGATGGCCGGCATAGCGCAGTCCGTCGACGATCCAGAGATCGAGATGTTGAAGCGCCGGCCAGCTTTCCCGCGGGATGTCGCTGAGATCGGGCGTGTAGGCGGCTTTTCCGATGCGATAGCCGAGCGCCGGGATGTTGCCGTGCTGCACATTGAACGCCGACAGCGTGATCGTGCCGCCCTTGCCTTCGATACTGCGGCTTTCGCCGCCTTCGACGGCGTGCTGGGTCAGGATCGGCGGATAGTCGCTGCCGGCCGGCGCGACGAAGCAATAGGAGAACCGGTGCATGATGTCCTTGGCCGTCGACTGGTTCAGGTACACCGGAATGCGCCGGCGCTGGTGCAGCACCACCGAACGCAGGTCGTCGATGCCATGGGTCTGGTCGGCGTGCTCGTGGGTCAAAAACACCGCATCGATGTGATCGACATGGGCGTCGATCAGCTGCTCGCGCAGGTCGGGAGAGGTGTCGATCACGATCCGCGTCGTGCCCTGCCCGTTGGTCTCTTCGACCAGCAGCGAGCAGCGGCGGCGGCGGTTTCTGGGATTATTGGGGTCGCAGGCGCCCCAGCCGAGCGCAGGGCGCGGGACGCCGGCGGAGGAGCCGCAGCCGAGGATTGTCAGTGTGAAACTCATGCGTTGACTGGCTGCGGCACTTTCGAGAACAGGCGGAAGAAGTTTTCAGATGTCTGGCGCGAAATCTCCTCCAGCGAGACGCCGCGCGTCTCCGCCAGCACTTTGGCGACTTCCACCACATAAGCCGGCTCGTTGCGTTTTCCGCGGAATTTGCCGGGAGCAAGATACGGCGCGTCGGTCTCGACCATGATGCGGTCGGCGGGCAGTTCGGCCGCGAGCTCGCGCAAGCTATCGGATTTCTTGAAGGTCAGGATGCCCGTGAACGAGATCGACAGCCCAAGTTCGATCGCCCGCATCGCCAGCTCGCGCCCGCCGGTGTAGCAATGCAGCACGGCGCGGAAGGGACCCTTGGCGACCTCCTCTTCCAGGATGCGCTGGCAGTCCTTGTCCGCGTCGCGGGTGTGGATGACCAGCGGCAGGCCTGTCGTTCTTGCCGCAGCAATATGGGCGCGAAAGCCGCGGGCCTGGGCTTCCGGCGAGCCATTATCGTAGAAGTAATCGAGCCCCGCCTCACCCAGGGCGACGACCTTCGGGTGTCTGGTCAGCGCGATCAGCTCGTCGGGCGAAATCCCGTCTTCCTCGTCAGCGTGATGCGGATGGGTGCCGACGGAGCAATAGACATTGGGAAAGCGCTCGGCGATATCAAGCAATCCACCCAGCCGCTTCACCCGTGTCGAGATCGTGACCATGCGGCCAATTCCGGCGTCCGACGCCCGCGCGACGATGGCGTCGAGATCGGCGGCGAAGTCCGGGAAGTCCAGGTGGCAATGGCTGTCGACGAGCATGGACAGTATTTATGCCGCCGTCGGCTCGATGTAACGGGGGAAGACTGCTTGCGGCGCAGGCAGCATTGTGCCCGGCGCAATCCGCCTCTCTCCGCCAAGCGCCGAGAACATCCGCGCCTCGCCATGGGGAACGCCGAGGCTGTCGAGCAGCCTTTCGGACGCTGCCGGCATCACCGGCTGGGTCAGGATCGCGATCTGGCGCACGACCTCGGCGGTGACGTAAAGCACCGTCCCCTGCCGCGCCGGATCGGTCTTGGCCAGCGCCCACGGCGCCTCGCCCGCGAAATAGCGGTTGGCTTCCGCCACCACCGACCACACCGCGTTCAGCCATTGATGGATCTGCTGCGTCGCCATCGCCGTACGCGCTACGCCGATCATCGCATCGGCTTCCGCCAGGATTGCCTTGTCGGTCTCGGAAAACGCGCCTGGCGTCGGCAGCACGCCGCCCAGTTGCTTTGCGATCATCGACAGCGAGCGCTGCGCGAGATTGCCGAGATCGTTGGCGAGATCGGCATTGATGCGCGCGACAATGGCCTCGTGGTTGTAGTTGCCGTCCTGACCGAACGCCACCTCGCGCAGGAAGAAATAGCGGATCTGGTCGACGCCGTACTGGTCGGCGAGATTGAAGGGATCGACGACATTGCCGACCGACTTCGACATCTTCTCTCCGCGGTTGAACAGGAAGCCGTGGGCATAGACCCGCTTCTGCACGGGAATGCCCGCCGACATCAGGAACGCCGGCCAGTACACCGCATGGAAGCGGATGATGTCCTTGCCGATGATGTGCAGATCGGCGGGCCAGTAGCGCCAGTTGGGATCGGACTCGTCGGGGAAGCCGACACCGGTGATGTAGTTGGTCAGCGCGTCGACCCAGACATACATCACGTGTTCAGGGAAGTTCGGTACCTTGACGCCCCAGTCGAAGGTGGTGCGGGAGATCGAGAGATCCTTCAATCCGCGTTTGACGAAGCTGATGACTTCGTTGCGGCGCGCGTCCGGCCCGATGAAATCGGGCTGGCTCTCATAGAGCGCCAGAAGCCTGTCCTGATAAGCCGACAGCCGGAAGAAAAATGTCTTCTCCTCGACCCATTCGACCGGCGTGCCCTGCGCGCCCCGGCGGACATTGTCCTCGCCGACAACCGTCTCATCTTCGGCGTAATAGGCCTCGTCGCGCACCGAATACCAGCCGGCATAGGTGTCGATATAGATATCGCCGTTTTGCTCCATACAATTCCAGATCGCCTGGCTGGAGCGATGATGCTGCGGCTCGCTGGTTCGGATGAAGCGGTCAAAGGAGATGTTCAGACGTTCGTCCATCGCCTTGAAGCGGCCGGAGTTGCGGGCGGCGAGGTCTACCGTCGTCAACCCTTCGGCCTGCGCGGTCTGAACCATCTTCAGGCCGTGCTCGTCGGTGCCGGTCAGGAAGAACACGTCCTTGCCGTCGAGCCGCGCAAAACGCGCAATCGCATCGGTCGCGATCGCCTCATAGGCATGGCCGATATGCGGTTGGCCATTCGGATAGGCGATGGCCGTGGTGATGTAGAAGATGTTGCCGCGTGAAGGCGCCGCCGGCGCCGCGGCAGCGACGGGCCTGATCTTGGCGGCGCTCGCTGCCGGCTTCTTTGCCGCCTTCTTTGGCGCGGCGGGCGGCTTCGGCGCCTTGGCTTTTGCCGCTGATTTCTTTGCAGGCCTCTTGGCGGTCGTCTTCTTCGCGGCTTTCTTTGCGGTCTTTTTGACCGACTTCTTCGCCTTCTTCACCACGCGTTTCTTCGGCGCCGCCTTGGCAGCTCCCTTGGCAGCCTTCTTGGACTTTTTCTTCTTCGAAGACTTCTTCGCCACAACGAAATCCTTAATTGTCGGCTCGAACGAGATGGTTGGAATGGGTAACGGGGAACGCTTACCGCGTAGCTTCCGCTAGCATCGAGAACACCGAGAAAACCAGCGGTTTTCGTTCAAGATTGTAGTCCTGGGTGTCGCGCGCGGCGCGGGCGATCTTTTCCCACACCTCCGCCAGCCGTGCAAGGCGGGGCAAATTGGCGTTCGACCGGCCGTCGGTGTGCAGGCGCTCGGAAACCCAGCGCTCGACGCTGTCGATGAAGGCGGTGAGCGCCACCCGGTCGGAAAGCGGAAGCGAGTCGCCGAGCGCATGGAGCTCGCGCGGATCGACCTTCGGCAGGATTGCGAGCATCGCCGCGGTACGCTTGTGGAGTTTCAGCGCCTCGCCGCCGAGCAGCGTCAATGCGTGCGCGACGCTGCCCTCGGACGCCGCGGCGGCCTCGGCAAGTGCCGGATCGTCGGTCGGCCGCGAGATCGCCTGCGCGGCGGCGCGGATCACGTCGTCGGTTGCAAGCGGCCGCATCGGCAATTTGCGGCAGCGTGAGAGGATGGTCGGCAATACCCGCGCCGGCGCATGCGAGACCAGGAGGAACAGCGATTGCTGCGGCGGCTCCTCGAGGATCTTCAGCAGCGCGTTTGCCGCGTTCGGATTGAGCTCATCGACGGTGTCGACGATGCAGACGCGCCAGCCCTCCACCGCCGCGGTCGAGCCGAAGAACGAGATGGTCTCGCGCGTCTCGTCGACGGTGATCACCGTTCGCAGCACGCCCTTGTCGTTGGCGGTGCGCTCCAGCACGAGCAGGCTGCCATGGGCGCCGGAGGCGATGTGGCGTGCCGCCGGCTCGTTCGGATCGATCGCCAGCGTGTCGGCGCGCTGCACGCCAGGCGCCAGCGGATCGCGGTGCGTCAGCACGAAGCGCGCCATGCGATAGGCCAGCGTTGCCTTGCCGATGCCCTGCGCGCCGCCAAGCAGCCAGGCATGCGGAATGCGCCCGCTCTTGTAGGCATTGAGAAGTGCTGCCTCCGCGTCGCGATGCCCGAACAGCACGTTGGTCTCGCGCGGATGCGGCGCGCCGATCTCGGCCTCGGTCTGGCGTGGACTCATGCCGTTGAGGCCACACTGGCCGCGGGCGCGGCAAAGAAGCGCTCGCGAAGTGCGGCCCAGACGCTCGCCGCCACGGTATTGGCGTCGGCATTGGCATCGATCAGCACGCAGCGCTGCGGCTCGGCGGCTGCGATCTCGCGGTAGGCCTCGCGCAGGTTCTGGTGGAACCTGATGTCCTCGGCCTCGAAGCGGTCGGGCGCGGCATCGCCGCGGCGCGCGGCCGCGCGCTTCAGCCCGACCTCGACGGGAATGTCCAGGATGATGGTCAGGTCCGGCTTGAGGTCGCCGATGGTCACGCGCTCCATGGCGTTGAGCAGGCCGGGCGCGACATGCCCCACCCTGCCCTGATAGACGCGCGTCGAATCCGAGAAGCGGTCGCACAGCACCCAGGTGCCCTGATTGAGCGCGGGCTGGATCACGGTACGGACATGGTCGTCACGCGCGGCGGCGAACAGTAGCGTTTCCGCCTCCGGGCCAAGCAGCTTGCCCATGCCGGACAGGATCAGATGCCGGATCACCTCGGCGCCGGGAGAGCCGCCGGGCTCTCGGGTTACGATCGAACGCAGCTTTGCTGCTTCAAGGCGTTCGGACAGCTTCTTGATTTGGGTAGATTTTCCGGAGCCCTCGCCGCCCTCGAAGGAGATGAAGCGCCCGCGCCCTGCCGTACGCCTGATCGCAGTTTCCGCCATGTCAGAGCCTCGCGGCACCGGCGCGGAACATGCCGATCACGAGTTCCTGGGCGCCGTCGATGGCACGGCGCATGGTGGAGCCTACGCCGACCGCCTCTGCCGCATAGACTGGTTGCTCCATGGCGACATTGCCGCCGCGCCAGACCCGGACCACGCCGACCTGCTGGCCGGCGGCAACCGGCGCGCGCACCGGGCCATTATAGACGACGCGCGCGATCAGCTTGTCGTTGCCCTGCTTCGACACCATCACCTTGACCGGCTGCGGGCTTGTCAACTTGACCGAGCGGCTTTCGCCGCCGAACACCCGCGCATAGCCGAGCGTCTGGTTGGTTGCGAACAAGGTGCGCGTCTCGAAATTGCGATAGCCCCATTCCAGCATCTTCTTGGCTTCGCTGGCGCGATCATCCGGGTCTTCCAGGCCGTTGACGACAACGATCAGCCGCGTGCCGTTCTGCACGGTCGAGCCGACCATGCCGTAACCGCCCTCCTTGGTGTAACCGGTCTTCAAGCCGTCGGCGCCTTCCATCGAGTTGAGCAGCGGATTGCGGTTCTGCTGCCGGATCTTGTTCCAGGTGAATTCCTTCTCGCCGAACAATTTGTAGAATTCGGGATAGTCCTTGATGATGTGACGGGCGAGCATGGAGAGCTCGCGCACCGTCATCTTGTTGGCAGGATCAGGCAGCCCGTTGGAATTTCCAAAGGTCGATTTGGTCAGCCCCAGCTCGCGCGCCCGCTTGGTCATGTAGTCGGCAGCGAAGATGCGCTCGTTGCCGGCGATGCCTTCGGCGAGCGCGATGCAGGCATCGTTGCCGCTCGGGATGATCGCGCCATGCAGGAGATCGTCCACCGATACCTTGCTGTTGATCGCCGCAAACATGGTCGACGTACCCGAGGGCGCGCCGCCCCGGCGCCATGCATTCTCGCTGATGCGATATTCGTCGGTCAGCTTGACCTTGCCTTCCTTGATGGCGTGGAACACCACCTCCGCCGTCATCAGCTTCATCATGCTGGAGGGCGCGCGCATCTCGTCGGCGTTCTTCTCAAACAGCACGCTGCCGCTGTTCGCCTCGATCAGGATCGCGGTCGGCGCGTCGCCGTCGAAGGCGAGCTCCTCGGGTTTCTTGGCGCCCTGCACGCTCTGATTGGCGGCATGGGTGTAGCCACCCCACCCGATTGCAGCCACGACAAGGCCGGCGATCAGGCAGCGAAACAGGCTCTGGCGCGTAACCTGGCGCATGTGGAGGGGTAAAAGCTTGGGTGCCATCGGCAAATCGCCTGTTGGATGACGCGCGTTCTAACAGCTGGAAGTAACGCAAACAAGCTTTTGCACCTCATTGCGGCATCTGCCAAACGCCCCTATCGTGGTCGCACCAAACCCTCCAAACAAGGCGGAAACGAGATTTGCAGAGCGAACGAACCATTTCCGCCAACGGCATCGAGCTGTTCCTGCGCGAAGCAGGCGAAGGTCCGCTGGTGGTGCTGTGCCACGGCTGGCCGGAATTATCCTACTCCTGGCGCCATCAGATTCCAGCGCTCGCGCAAGCCGGCTTTCACGTGGTCGCACCCGACATGCGAGGTTTCGGAAAAACCAGCGCTCCTGCCGACATCTCCGCCTACAGCATTTTCGATGCCGTCGGCGACATGGTCGCGCTGGTTGATGCCCTCGGCGAGGAGCAGGCTGTCATCGTCGGCCATGACTGGGGCGCGCCGGTCGCCTGGCATGCCGCGCTGTTTCGACCCGACCTGTTCACGGCGGTGGCGGGCCTCAGCGTACCGCCGCCTTCCCGCGGCCACGGCCGGCCGCTCGACACCTTGCGCGCCAACGGCATCACCAATTTCTACTGGCAATATTTCCAGCCGCCGGGCATCGCCGAGGCCGAGCTCGAGCGCGACCTGAAGAAGACGTTCCGTATCCTGCTCGGTGGTCGCGGCTTGTCCGATCCCACCGCCGCGATGTTCGTTCAGCCAGGCAAGGGTTTTCTGGGCGAGGCCAGGGGCGACCAGCCCTTGCCGGCCTGGCTCACCGAAGCCGACGTCAAAGTGTTTACGGACGCCTACGCAAAATCGGGTTTTCGCGGCGGGCTCAACTGGTATCGCAATATCGACCGCAACTGGGAATTGACCGCGCCCTGGCAGGGCGCGCAAATCCATCAGCCTTCGCTGTTCATCGCGGGATCGAAGGATGCCGTCATCACCGGTTTGATCGGCGCGAAGGCCGTCAACGAGCTCGACCGCGTGCTTCCGAACCTGAAAGGCAAACTGATCATCGAGGGCGCCGGCCACTGGGTGCAGCAAGAGCGGCCCGACGAGGTCAACGCGGCGCTGATCGGTTTCCTGAAGCAACTGTATCAATAAAGCCCGCGGCCGCTCAGGATTTCGCTCGGGCCCCGCGGATCGACCGGCGCATAGGCCGAGCGGTAGCGGGAATCACCCTCATAAGAGACTTCGCGGGGATTATCGAGCACGCGTCCGCGGGCCCGGCTCGAAGCCGACATTTCCGAGGTCGCATTGATGGACGCGTAATCGGCCTGGGTGTTGCCGAGGCTATAGGGCCGGTCCTCCGGCATCGGGATCTCGCCGCGGATCGGGTGGCCGCGCGACGGCGCCTCCGGCACGAAGGGATGGGCGGAGGCCACCCGGACCAGCGACGGTGACGGCGCCGGCACGCCGGTGCGAAGCGTCGCCATCAGCTGGCGGTCATCGGAGCCTTCCAGCGGGGCGCGGCCGACATATTCGACCCGGACGCGCGCCACGCCGTTGCTCTTGAACTCGAGCAGCTCGGCGGCCTTGTTGGAAACGTCGATCAGGCGGTTGCCGTGATAGGGCCCGCGGTCATTGATGCGGACGATCAGCGACTTGCCATTGGCAAGATTGGTCACCCGCGCGTACGAAGGCATCGGCAGGGTCGGATGGGCGGCGCTCAGCGAGTCCATGTCGAACACCTCGCCATTGGCGGTCAGCCGGCCATGGAAATCATCGCCATACCAGGACGCCAAACCGTCCTCGCGATAGTTGACGTCCTCCTCCGGCACGTACATGCGCCCGGCGACCATATAGGGCTTGCCTACCCGGTAGGTGCCGCCGCCCTTCGGCACGGGCTCGCCATCGGCGACCACCCGCGGACTGGAGGACACCCCGTATTTCGGGTCGACTCGGCTGGCGAATTTGCCTGAGGAGGCGCAGTTGGCGAGCGCCAGGCAGGCACCGACGACGGCCACGCTGCGCGCCGCCCGCCATGCCAAATCTAAGCGCTGGATCCCCATTCGCCCCATTACCATTCCACCGGGCACCTGCCTGTTTCGAGGCAGTTTCCGGCCGTTGGCGTTGATGCGGCCCGCCTCCGCATCAGGAAGCCGAAGATACCGCAAGGAGAACACGGCGGAAATGGGGTGGGTTTTACGGTGCTGTCACGATGGTAAATCAATCGTTGCTTTTGCGCCACTCTGGCAACCCTCGCCTGCCCGGATTTGGCACATCTGTTGCGGAAAATCCGCAGTCGCCACCGATTGTGCGAAGCGAACCCGAAATCCTTTTGACTGTGCGGGCTTGCGCGTCGTTTGCTTCGTGCGGGGCGCAAAGGATGTTTGCGATGTTCGAAATGGTCACAGCGGTGATGGCACTGGTTGGCGCCGGGATATTCATTGCCCACGCGTTCGAGGGAGTGCTGTCGCGGGCCTGATCCCGCGCGGCTGCGTAACCCTGCATCACCTCGTTCAGTTAAGCCCGTTCGGAAAGTTTTAATCAATTCGGACGAGCGTCGGAAAAGGAGGATGTCACATGCGCCATCATGACTTGGTTTCCGACGGCTTCCTGGCCCTGACCGCAGCCGGCTTCGTGCTGCTCTGCTCCAGCCTTCTGGCCTTCGCCTTCGCCACCTAGAGCTGACAGTTGCCGGCGGAGGCGACCCGCCCGCCTCAGGCGACCCGCGGCTCCCGCACGGGCCGATTTTTCCTTGCAAGCGCCGATATAATGGGTCCACACTGCTGACGTATCGAGGGATCGGGGTCACCCGCCCCTCCTTACAAGCCCGTGAACAGACTTCGTTTTGGAGGTTCCGACGAAATTCTTCGGCTTGCGACGAAGCCATTTTCCGAAAGCGGCGAAAACACCCGGAAACAGTAACGGCGCAGCCTCGCATGAGTGATCAACAATGGAGTCGATCATGTGGACCCTGCTCAACCTGATTTATCGCCACGCCATAAAGGCCAGCCTGAGCGAGATGCGCTGGGCTTCGTCCCACCGCCTTTGATCCAGTCATTTCGACAGGGAGCTAAAGCCATGCTCGCCGAAAAATTCTTTCTGTACCTGGAAGCGCTCATCAAGAGCCAAGGCCACTCTGACGGCAGCCCGCGGGTGATCAGTTCCTCACCGCACGTGCCGGTCAGGTTGCCCGAGCAGAAATAATTGATATCTGGGTTCACGGGCTCCGCCCCTCCTTCCACGCCTTCACCAATCCGGACAGTTCCGCGCGGACGCGCTCCACCACGCTGCCATATTCGCGCGTCTCGCCCTGCCTGAAGACCCGCAATGTCGGGTACCATGGACTATCGTCGCGCCCGAGCAGCCAGCGCCAGTCCGGCCCGAACGGCACCAAAAGCCAGACCGGACGGCCCAGGGCTGCGGCGAGATGGGCAACGCTGGTGTCCACCGAAACCACGAGATCGAGACACGAGACCAGCGCCGCGGTCTCCGCGAAGTCGGAGATATCTGCGGTGTGATCGACGATCTCAGGCCGTTCGCGCAACGCCTCGGCGTCCTCTGGCCTCGGATTCTTCTGCAGGCTGATGAAGTCAGCATCGACATCGAGCAGGGGAAACAGCGTGCGCAACGGCATCGAGCGATTGCGGTCGTTGCCGTAACTCGCATTGCCCGACCAAACGAGACCCACTCTCAATTTTGTGCGGGGACCGAGACGGCTTTCCCAGGCTTTGATCCGCTCTGCGTCGGGCGAAGGCAGATAGGATGTTTGCGCCGGAATGGTTTCAAGCCGCGTACCGAACGCGAGCGGCAGGCTGTCGATGGCAATATGAAAGTCGAACGGCGGCACCACTATCTGCGGTGATTTCACCAGGCACTGCGATACGCCGGCCAGTCCGCGCAGGAGCGGACGGAGCTGGGCGTCGACCACGAGGATGACGCGCGCGCCGCGCGCGGCCAGCATCGGGACGTAGCGCACGAAGTAAATCGCATCGCCCAGCCCCTCGGTCTGGCAGACGACGATGGTCTTGCCGGCGACCGGCTCCTCCCCGAGCCACATCGGCTTGTCCACGATCGGATAACCCGCCATCAGCTCCGGAATGTTCCGCCGCGCTTCGCGGCCGCGCCAGCCCGCCTCGAAATCGCCTCTCAGCAACTGCAGCAACGAGAGGTTCCACATGGCCTTGGGCTGGTTCGGATCGAGCGACAGGGCATGCCGGTAGGCGGCCATCGCCTCGTCGAAGCGCGCCAACGCGCTCAGCGACATCGCGCGGTTGGTGGCGCTGGCGACGTTCGGTCTGATCGCCAGTGCACGGTCGTACCAGGACAGCGCCTCGTCGTGCCGGTCGAGCGCCTGCAGCGCATTGCCCAGATTGAGGCAGAGGTCGGCGTTATCAGGGTCGAGCGCGATCGCCCGCCTGTTGTCGGCCAGCGCCTCCTCCACCCGGTTCAGGCTTTTCAGGACGACGGCGCGGACCCGCAGCGTCGGCGCATGATCGCCCTGCAGCTCGGCGCTTTGGTTGAGATGGGCGAGCGCCTCCTCGAACTGTCCCATGCCGTGGAGGATGTGCCCGGCCTTGAAGGCCGCATCGCCCCGGCGCGGATCGAGCGCCAGCTCGTGGCGAAAGCACAGCAGTGCGTCGGACAAGCGGCCGGCTTCAACCAGTGCGTTCCCCAGGATGCACCAGAGTTCGGCGTCATCGGGCTTGAGCTGCACGGCCTTGTCGAAGACCTGCAGCGCCTCGTCGCGCCGCCCCTGCCCCCGCAACGCGGTGCCGAGCGTCGTCAGATAAGTTGGATCGGGGTGCTTCCGGATCGCGCGCGAGGCCCACTCCACCGCATGATCGAGCTGCCCGGCGGCGGAACTCACCAGCGCCATGAGATGCAGCAGCTCGGGCGCATCAGCACCCTGTTCGAGCGCGCGCAGGCAAAGGCTTTGGGCCTCGAGCAGCCTTCCCGTGCGCAATTCGCCGACCACGGCATCATGGACCGCGACGACGTCCTCGGCGGCGAGCGCGTTCAGGTCGAGGCTGCCTTTTCGTGCATTCATCTGCGCGTTTCAAATTATTCGAAGGCAATCTCTACGTGATTCCTTTAGCAACCGCTAAGCCGCCGGCGCCGGCTTCAGATCCAGGATCACCGTCGGGATCAGTTCGGACACCGTTGGGTGGATCGGCACGGCCCAGCGTAGCTGATCGTAGGGCGTCCTGGCGTTGATGGCATCGAGGATGCCGTGGATGGCCTCGTCTCCGCTCACGCCCAGGATCGATGCGCCAAGAATCTGCTTCGTTGCAGGGTCGGCAAGGATTTTCATGAAGCCCAGGGTCTCGTCCTTCTCGACGGCGCGGCCGACGCGCGTCATCGGGCGGACGGAGGAAAGGTAGGGCAAGCCGCGATCGCGTACCTGCGCTTCGGTCAGGCCGACCCGCCCGAGCGGCGGATCGATAAAGAGCCCGTAGCAGACGACGCGGTCGCTGACGCGGCGCTTGTCGCCGTCAAGAAGATTGGCGGCAACGATCTCGTAATCATTGTAGGAGGTGTGGGTGAAGGCGCCGCGCCCGTTACAATCGCCGAGCGCCCAGATGCCGGGAACGTTGGTCTCAAGGCCCTCGTCGACCATGACGTATCCGCGCTTATCCTGCGCGACGCCGGCGCGATCGAGGCCGAGATCGTCGGTGTTGGGCCGCCGGCCGACGGCCAGCAGCACGTCGGAGCCCATGATTTCCGGCGCGCCTTCGGTGCAATCGACGCCGACGCGAATACCGGGATTTCCCTTTGAGAAGCGGATGCATTCGGCCGAGGTGCGGACATGGATGCCTTCCCTTTCCAGAATGTCGCGCACAGCGTCCGAGACGTCGGTGTCTTCGCGGCCGACCAGCCGCGGCCCCATCTCGACGACGGTCACCTCGGCGCCGAAGCGCCGATACATCTGCGCGAATTCCAGCCCGATATAGCTGCCGCCGATGACGACGAGATGCTCGGGCACGCGCTCGAGCTCGATGATCGAGCTGTTGGTGAGATAAGGGATTTCATGGATCCCCGGCATGTCGGGCACGACCGCGCGGCCGCCGACATTGATGAAGATGCGCGGCGCGGAAAGCAGCTCCGAGCCGACCTTCACCTCGGTGGGGCTCTCGAACCGGGCCGCGTCGTGAAAGACGGTGCAGCCCTTCATGCCGCGCAGCCAGTTCTCGACGTTGCGGCTGGAATTGGCGGATACCGCCGCCGCGCGGCTGCGCACCTTGCGCATGTCGATCTTGACCGGCTGATCCAGCACGACGCCATAGTCGGCGCCGCGGCGCGCCAGATGCGCGGCATAGGCGCTGGCAACCAGCGTCTTGGTCGGCATGCAGCCGGTGTTGACGCAGGTGCCGCCGAACTTGTCGCGCTCGATCATGGCGACCTTCATGCCGCTTGCCGTCAGACGGTTGGCGAGCGACGGCCCGGCCTGCCCCGCCCCGATCACGATCGCATCGAACTGTTGGGTCATGTTTCACTCATCCAAAATCGTTGAAGGCGGTTGTGGCATGTTCGCGCAAAGCGTCCGGATGTTACCAGACGAAATTCGGGAAGATTTCGAAAAGGAACTGGCGCGGCCATCGACGTTCCCGCGGCGGGAATCCGCCCGGGTGATGCCGCCTTGGTGCCCCTCGGAAGACAGAGGGCGCAGGGAATGCCGGGTGATGGCCTCACCCATGGCCCGCCTGCAACAAAAAAAGCAGGCGGCAGTCACCACAGGTTCAGCCGGATCAACCGGCACTCCCTGCGCAATGGTTTAGCGGCTTATGGCGCGCTCTCCCCCGGTGTCCGGGCTTTGTTAGCCACCGTCGCGTTGCGGATCATCACCGCAAAGCTTGATCCCAGCGTCGGGAGATCAGGACCACACGTTTTCACCGTCCGCCCGGCATCGCTCGTCTGGCGAAGCCAAAGCGTCCATCGCATCCCGCGACCCACGTTTCGTGACGATCTAGAAGCGCCCCTCAGTCGGGCGGGACGCGCAAACAGAAGCCAGTGATTTGCCCGACGGTACAAGCGATTTTTTCTTCGAGCGCGGGCTGGGCCAACTCAATCGGCTTGAAACAATTCAGGAAATTGGTTTTTTGGCGCAGCTTTTTTTGGCGCTTTTTGCGCTGCAAAATCGGGCTCGCCCTGAGGCGAAGCAAATCGTTCGGGGGAGCCTCCCAATCAGGGTTCCGTAGATTTACCGGCGACGATGCTCTTCTATTGCGCGAGGAGGCTTCCTTAAGCTTCTGATGGCACGATCAAAAGGCCACATCCGCCGCTGTGGCCAGGCAGTCGGATACCGCGCCTTTCCACCTACCCCAGGGCACGCGCATTCGACTGCCTGCACCATAACACCGCCGAAAGCGCACGCCAGCCCGGTTGCCCCGCCTCCTGCTCTCCGCATCGCAAAGCCGTGAACCGACTTCGCCAAGGCGGTCACCAAGAAACACCCACGAAGCCATTTCGGTCTCCGCACGAAAACGGCCGGAAACGGACCTGAGTCAAATTGTCGCTGCCGATGGTCAACAAAGGAGAACGTCCATGACTGCCCTTGCACAGGCCGCCATCCGTCAGACCGGACGCGTTTCAGATTTCGCTGCGGTCGCTGTCTTCGGCCTCGTCGGCCTCACGCTCTCTCTTGCGCTCGCGCATTTCGGCATCGCTCTCGGCACGCTGGGGTGATGTCATGTTTGAAGCAGCGCCAGTATTGCTCGGACTACTGAGCGCCAGCATTTTTGTGCTTCACGCCTTCGCGGCTTATCGGGAGCAATGAAGGCCCGAAGAGTTTAAGTCGCGGGTCGACCTAAGCATCAATATCCCGGCTTCACGCCGGCGCCGATCGGCGGAATCATCGGGGATGCCCGCGCTCACCCGCTTCCGCGGGTGGACGGATCGAGATTTCTATTCTGTTCCGGAGGTATCGGCGGATAGCCGGGAAACTTGTACCACCCCGGCGGGACGACCACATCTTGGCTGGGACGAACAATGAAATGCCGCGGCTTGGCGCGATGCACCGTCGCGGCACCCGCAGAAGCGCACAAAGTGATCAACAGGCCTGCGGCCAAAACAGATCGCATCGCATTTGCTCCGGTTGCATCGGGCAAGGGCTTATCAACCGGTCATCTGTGCACGGACGACCGTGGGCCCAAGCCGCAGCGGCTTCACGATCGGTCAAATTGGCGGGATCACGGGCATGCTCGCCGCGGGCGCTTGGACCACGTCGGTCTCGGGTCTCGCGCCGACCTGCGTCCTCTAAGAGCCCGCCTGCGGAAGCGCGGGCTCGAGTTATGGCAGCCTTCGCGGCAGCGGGTGCTGTTTCAAGTAGTTTCCGACCGTCTCGAAGGTCTTGCCAACGCCCTTGAAGAGTTTGCCAACCACATCGAAAAGATCGCCGAAATATTTGCCGATCACATGCTGTCGCCATTGGTCTGCCAACCAACTCACACCATGGGACAGCGCATCTCCGTAGCCAAAGTGGATGGCCAGTGCTGTGATTACGGCTATCATCATTCCAACTACGAAAACCAGCACTGAGACGTCTTTCCAGTCGAGTTCGCTCTCGGTTTGCTCGGTCATGTTGGGGCCCTCCGGCCTGATCCGCATTCTGCGGCGATAGGGCGAGAGGGATTGTGAAGTGGCTCACGGTCGCGGTCACAAACATGACAACTGCGCGGCGGGAGACGATGATGAAAGCCTACGTTGTTGCGGCCGAGACCGTCAAAGACGAAGCCATGTTTGCCGAATATCGCAAGGCCGTTCCAGCCACGCTGCAAGCTTTCGGCGGCAAGTTCATCGTGCGCGGCGGCCATCTGAAATTGCTGGAGGGGAAATGGCCGCACGCCCGTTTCGTCGTCATCGAATTCCCGTCGCGGGAGGCCGCCGAAGGATGGTACGGATCTCCGGAGTACCAGAAGATCATTGGGCTTCGGCAAAACAGCTCGGTCGGAAATCTCATCATCGCTGAAGGCGGGGTGGACTAGACGGCCGCCGACACACGCGAAGGCGAACTTGGCGGACTCGCGTGTATGATTCCTGATCGATCATGGAAAGGCCCACGCGCCCGCAGTTGCGGCGCCGCCGGCGCGCCCTGCGCCGTCTACAATGCCGCCCCGATGCCCCAGCGACGCACTGTGAGACTGCGGCGTTTCGTCCATGTCCGTTTGTGAGCAGCGCTACAATTTCACTGCGCAATCTTAGGTAGGGTTCTTGCGTTGTTCGCGAGCACTAAATTTGAATTGGATCCGAGAAATGTAACCTCACGGAGAAATCGTATGGCTCAATCAATTCGTGTCCTGTATCGAGCTCAACAGGGCCGCCAGCGCAAGAATTTTAATTGGACTCCCATCAAGTTGGACTCGGCGGTGATCATAACCGCCGCAGAATTTACGCCCCACTTCGGTGGGCTGGGGGGCGGCCCCAAAACCCTTGGTCGCCCAAATCTTGGCGATGCGAATGTCTATGTAACCAACATAGGTCCCCATGGATCAGGGGGCGAAGCCGGAGGCGTGGAATTCCATCTTCATGTCGACTTTAGCCGCCCGCTGGATGTGATCGTGACGATCACCGTCCTGGAAGACATTGTGGAGTTTTTCCAGGCCTAGACAGCCCCTCGAATGTCTTCCCGAGGCCGTGCCACTCATGTAGCGCAAGGCCTCGCGGGGGGCTGAAGCCTGGCTTCGTAGAGACCGCCTTCGGGCGGTCTTTCTTTGTATGCTCGCGGGGCGCGGTGTACTTAGTTGATGCTAAATACGCCAAGCGTCCTAAAATGACAGCTATCTCACCCCTCGCGCGGGGGTTGAGTCAATGTGGATAGTGACTATTTGGCTTGACTCTCTGTCAAGCGGGAGCCCGGGCGATTGTAAAAACGCCCATTGCGAGCAAGATAAACAGGATGACCAGCACCCCGGGATGACGGCTTGCAAAGCCGAAGGCGAACAGCCCCGCAATGATGAGGACGAAGACGGCCAGGGCGATTGCGATGAGGGTCATGTCTACTCCTTCAGCCAGCATCCCGGCCGCTTGGCGATCAGCTCCACGCCCGCGGCGTTCAAGGCATCGGTGACGGCTTTGACGGTATCAGGCCGCTTGTGATCGAGGCCGCGCCTTTGCTTTCCATGTTGGAAATGGTCGAGTGATTTACGCCGGCTAATTTCGCTAATTGCGCCTGATTAAGCCCAGCGAGCGCTCGCGCTGCCTTTAATTGGTTGCCCGTTGTCAGCATTGCGTGTCCCTTTCTGCCTTCAGCCGACAGCAAATCAGTCGGCACCGTCAGAATTTTGGCACACAATTTTGGCGGATGGACCGGACTACTTGGCGGTCATTCCCCATTTTTTGATGGTGATAAGCGCAATCGGAATGGTCATGCGTCATCTCTCATCTGCAGAAACATCTCTTTCGCATCATCCGCCGGCGGCCGCCAAGGGCAATGTGATGCCGCGGGGCGATTTCCTGCGTCCCGTCAAATCGTCGCTCGCTGTGGTTGCGCTATGGTGGGGACCGCGGCACGTTACTTGGGCCGCTGGCCGGGCAAATCACGGGTTGTAAGCCCGGCCGTTACCATTTGTTGACTTATAACTCAACAAAATTGTTGACCTAAATGGCTACATTCGATACTTTGCTGGGAAAGCAGCTAATCCCCGTGATTCTGCGCCTGCGTTGGGGCCAATTTCACGAGCGAAAAGTTTATGCCTACCCGGATTGTGTCAGATGGATGCGGGATGAAGTTCCCAAAATGACAACAGGACGAGTAGCCAGCGATTTCACCCCGCACGAACAGCTCGTTGAACGATTGCGCCAATGGATGTCCGGCGATCCCATGGAGTATGGCCGGATGTTTCACGACATGGAGCCGTCGACAGACGAAGTTTGGGAGATGAAAACCGCGGATTTACGTCTCTTCGGGTGGATGTATCAGAGACGGAAGTTCATCGTGGTCCGAGGTGGATACGCTGACGACTACAAAGAGCCCACCAAAACCAGAACTTATGCCGACGAACGAAGAGAAGTTGTAAGGGCGCGTGACGCGTTGCCTTTAGACGACCCCAAACTCGTGCGAGGAAAATTCGATGAACTGGTCTGATGTCGCAGAGTCATTTGAAATCGAGATCGACGAAAAATCCAGAGTGGGATCTGAATTCATGGCGCGCGTCGTGAATGAGATTCGCCGTGCTTTGGCCGCAGAAAAAGCCACGCGCAAGCTAACTCAGCAAGACATTGCCGATCGGATCGGCACAAGCCGCGCTGTCATCAATCGCCAGGTCCAAGGATTTGAAAACCTTGGGGCGCGCCGCATAGCAGAGATTCTTTGGGCTATCGGCTGGGAGCCTCATTTTGAGGCGCGCCGTATTCCGGACGGCGTTAATGAAATCATCCCGCCTTCCGCTCACGCGCCTACGGCGACCGAACCGGACGATCGTAAGGAAAGAGCCAGCGCGCTCGACGCTGCGAAGCCCGATAAGGAAAAAAAGCCGTCGGCCGCAGCAGCAGCCTATGCGTAAAGGGAGTGGCTGTTAGATGGAAATCATTTCACTTGAAAGTGGCCGCTCTACTTGGCTTTTCCCGGTAGAGGAATTTCTGCCTCTCGGCGGCACCGACAGCGTCGGAATAATCGAGAAAGTTGCCCAACGTTACGATTTCAAAAACTTTCCAAAGAACCCGACGAGGGAGGACGTTGATAAGAACGGTTTGAAGTTTACGACCGGAACCTTCGAGTTCGAAGGAAAACGAGCGGGCCTGGGCGAATTTGCCCTATACAATGACGGGCTCGTAGCCATTTCTAATGTTACGGAACGTTCGACCGCCTTCTTAGAAGACGTGATGAGATTCGTGATTGAGGAATTTCAATTTCGCACGCCGATTTCTCTGATTAAGAAGATCAATGTCAGCATTCTAACGGTTGAGTTTGATCGGTCAGTGGCTGCCATGTTTGCGAACCATGAGGCCTTGATGTCCTTGGTGGGCGGTTATTTGAACGCTCCGCTGCATACTTCCCACCCTACCGAAGTAAGTCGGCTCGACATTTCTCTTGATGATTCAAACGCAGCTCCAAACGCCAGACCCAAGCTAATTCTGGAATCTAGATCCACAGTTCCGCTTGCGCGCCGACGCTATTACTCCAACGCCGCATTACATACGAAAGATCATCTCGAGTTGCTCGCCAAGATCGAAGAGATTTTTATCCGTGGTTCTGCTCCAACGCCGCATCCGCCAGCTACGGGCAAACCAAAACGCAAAGCGCGCTAACCTTCAATCCAGGCGACGAGCCCGTTGACTGCTGTCATTCAATCGACCACCGGATATTCGAACGCCACGCCCTCCGGATCGTGCTCGGCGATCCAGGCGTTGGCAGCATCCTCGCTGGCAAAGACCTTGAGGTGATCCTCATCGCCAACTTCTTTCGCGGTGTTGATGTAGATCCAAACGGTCATAGCTCGTCCATCATGTGCCGGAACATCTCTTTCACGTCGGGGATGCGGACCGGCTTTTCCCGCGGTCCTTGATACTGCCTGAGCACGGACATTTGCTGGCCGGCGATCTCGTCACGCTTGATGGGGTTCAACTCCGCGTAGAACGCGTGCATGTCGGCGACGAAGCGGCGCGCGACGGCAGGTGGTAGTTCGATCAGCTTGCGGTGCATGGCTGAAGTTAGGTACGGCTCATATTGCGAGTCCGCGGCGCGGCCCCGGACATGGGGGCAGATCCGGGGCCGCCAACCTCGGCAATGTGAGGTTGTCTCCCCGGTAGTTTGGGCGCTTCTGGGGAGCGGAAAATCAACTCCCAAACCGGCTTTTGGTTCCGAGGAAAAGGCCCCCAAGCATGCACAGTAAGGTGGGGCCAAGCCGCAAATCAAGTCCTAGCCCGCTGCATGGTTCCTACGCGAACAAGGTCCGCGCCGGCCTGCGTGAAGCGTACAACAGTACCGCTCTCGCGCAGCACCAGCCAACCTTCGATCGCGCGATTGAGGCCTGCCTTGCCACCATGCAGATAGCGAACAGCGGGCCGTCAGCTGACGGGGAATCTTGTGCGAGCAACCTGCGCTTTCTCTCTGCGAGCTTATGGTTCATCGTCGACAGATGTTCATCCGATTATGAGCGGGGTTGCGTCATCAAAAGGCCGACCAACTCTTACCGTCCCAAACAAAATTCAAGGAACCGAAATCGCCGGCGATAACCCACTTCTCGAGGCCATCAATCTTGCCGCCTTCAGACCGAACTTCGATCTCCTGCTTTGACGAATTCCCTTTTTTGTCCTTAATCGAAACCGTTTTGCCCTTCAGGAAACCGGATGGCAACAAGATCACCGGCTTCTCATCGGCGGTTAGATTGACCTGCACGAGATCGTCTGTTGCCTGAACTCTGTAAGGGTTTTCTGTGGTGACCTCGGCCAGTCGTACTTGATAGGGTGAGCGTGACTCTTGCGCGATCTTAAGTCGATCTTCGAGGACGGAAACGCGAGCTCCACCGATCGACCAACCAGAGGCATAGCCGATACCTCCAGCGATGATCGCAACCGAAACGGTCCAGATGATACCTGCGCGGTTTGTCGGAAAAGCATTGACGACGGGCGCGACGTCATTTGGGGAAGGCATATAGACCGCTGCCTCAATCCACGCGTCGCCGCGAGCGAGCAGAGAACGAAACCGCCAGCGGCGACAATCGATTTGTTGAAGTCGCAGAGACGCCCAATCGCGAAGACGGAGCCCTGCGCATTGCGGCAAGTGCCATGAAACCCAAGTTGCGCATGATAATAGACCTCAGACCCTTGCCCATCCAAGCTCAACCGAGAGGCGAGATCAATGGGGGAGACGCGCGAAAGCCGTCCCCTTAGGGCTTGTGGCGCGGGACGGCGCCGGGCTACAGCGCGTCGTGGGTCGCTCTAGCGATAGCTTGCTGACAGGTCCGTTGGGGAATTTGCGTCGTGAGCCGTGTGAGCTTTGTCGAGCGAAAACCAAAACGCGAAAGCGATCAGCACAACTGCGGTCACTACAATCTTTGCCAGAATATCATTGCTCAAGGGACGGCTCCTTGCGAGCGTCATACACCTCGATGCTGACATGGACCTTGATATGGAGTGCTGAAAAGCCGCCCGTGAGGCCTTCGCCAAAGGAGGCCCGCCATTCGCGACGGGCGCCAAGTTTAGTCCGCGTTCCGTGCGGTGATCGCGTCCAAGCGATCGCGATATTGAATAATCTCACCGAGCGCTGCGTCGCGCTCCAAGCCCGGCGGGAGACGATCGACGCACTCAATCAACAACCGCAGTTGCTCTGCCAACTCTCGCAATTGCTGGACATCGCTCGGCTTCACTTCTTCGCCTTCAGCCCGATCTCGACCAGCCGGCGGGATGGCCTCGGGCCTGGTCGGCACGTCATCCTGCTTGCGGCGCCATTTGTCTGATTTTGGAGGGCGCTCTCAAAAAAACTACGCCGCCGGACTCGAAATACGTGTCCCGGCGGCGTTTTAATTCAGCACCTTCCCGAAACTAGGGAGCAATCATGACCCCGGCTCCGATAAACACCATCGCTACCGCGATGATCATCAGGTCGACGGTCAGCCATTCAGGTATACGGGGCATAGCTTGGTCCTCCTGCTACACGCACCCTGTGCCGAAAGACGGCGGCCAAATGTGAACCAGTTCACATCTGATACAGAAAAGTTGCGCGCGCGGCCGGTTTGTATACTTCGGGTTGCATCATAGCGATAGCGCGCTCCCCTGCCCCCTACCCTGGCGGGTGATTGAGAAAGATCACGATGCCGAACCAGATGATCGGTGCCCAGACGATCAATAGGCACAAAACAGCCAACCAAACATAGCGCCGCGGGCATTGTACATTTGATTGTACGCAGCCTCGAAAACGAGGAACAAGTCTAATGATTTCAATGGCATTGGCGGAAGGGGTGGGATTCGAACCCACGGTACCCTTGCGGGCACGCCGGTTTTCAAGACCGGTGCCTTAAACCACTCGGCCACCCTTCCAAACGTTGAAATATCTTAGCTTTTGCACCCGTCGCAGAGAACGTATCGCAACTCTTGCTACCACTTTGCTACCGAACGTCTGACGGCTTGTTTAGGGCCGCGCGGACTGCGCCGTCAACTACAGCGGCGGCCTCACTCTGCATGTTCGGCATCAGGTGACTGTAGATGTCCATTGTGATCGCAATCGAGGAGTGCCCTAGCCTCTCCTGCACGACCTTTGGATGGACGTTGGCAGCCAACATATGGCTGGCGTGGCTATGCCGCAGCTTATGGAGCGTAACCTTCCATTCTTTCAGGAAGGCCGAAACCACATGCGTAAGGCTGCGAGGCTGCAATGGTGAGCCGTCTGCCTGGGTGACCACATGCCAGTCGTCACCCGCCCGCACGCCAAGCTTAAATAGCTCCTCGGCCTGCAGGAGCCTCCAGCGGCGCAACTCCTCGATTGCGAGCGAAGGGAGCGCAACGGTTCTAGTCCGGCCGCTTTTCGCATCCTTCTCCCTGATGTTGCCGGCGTCGGTTTGTTCGGTGCTTGCAATAACGGCGAGCTGTCCGGTTTCAAGATCAATCGACTTCCAACGAAGAGCGGTGATCTCCCCGCGGCGCAGGCCGCAAAGGGAACCAAGCAGCAAGGGAATAAACAGCCGTCGTTCGCGGGCGGCATCAAGGACCGCTGCCGTCGTGGGAGCGTCGATCGTGGTAACCGGCTTGCGTTCGATCTTGGGTCGATCCCTCTTCTCGAGCAGCGCGGCGGGATTGCGAGCAATCAGTTTCCAGCGCTCGGCCTGGACCAGGGCCGAGTAAAGTACGCGATGCATATGGTGGACCGTGCGAGGCGACAGACCGCCCTTCCCGTCCCGCCGGCCGCTCTCGAGCGCCTTGGCGTAGGCCTCGCTGATCTCGATCGGCTGAAGTTTTGATAGCACCCTTGCTCCAAGCAGCGGCGCAATGTTCTTGGTCGCGATTTGCCCGTATCTCTCATGCGTTCGTGGCGAGACGTTCGGCTTAACGTGACGCAACCATCGTTCAAAGAATTGCGACAGGGTGAGCTTGGAGGGCTCGACGTAGCCACCTCCCCTCATCTCCGTTATGAGCCGCGCCCGCTCCACGACGGCTTCCTTTTTCGTGCCAGTGAAGCTGTGCCATTTGCGCTTGCGCTTGCCCGTAGCCGGGTCTCGCTGTTCGAGAATGATGGCAAAATGACCTGGCGATCGCTCAATGATCCCCTTTGCACCCTTCATTGTTGCCCCTCCAGCGCTACGGCGCCTAAAAGGCGTTCGCGAAAGTCGGGGTTGGCTGCCCAATTCTCGGGCCATCTCGCGATCTCAATGACTATCCGACGCAATAGTTCGGACTTCTGTTTGTCGTCGCCGAGCAACGCATCGGCGAACTGAAGAGCCGTTGTCGCCTTTTCGAGCTCGCGCTCTATCTCTAAGTACTCCTTATCCAACTCCTGCTTGGCCTTCAGCATGCCGCGCTTGGCTTCCTCGGCAATTGCCCGCGCATTTTCTTCCGATTTCTTGGCTTCAGCGACCTTCTCATCGGCCATTTGACGCACGCCTTCGACACGCTTCTCAAATTGCTCCCGGAATGCCGCCATCCGCTCTTGCATCTCGAATGACTGCACGAGCCGAACCTCGATTTCCTCGCTGATCGAGCGCCCGTCGGCGGCTGCGGCCTCGGACAACCTTTCATGCATGTCCCCCCGGCTTCGGAACGTGAAGTTGCGAGCCTTTTTTTCCGTCATCGGAAGGGCCGGCCGGCCTGGTGAGCGATTTTTCTTTGCTTCCGTCATTTGTCGTCCTTTCCCGTTGTTTTTTGCACTGGATATCACGTGCAACAATCATTGACAAGGGAGTACAGACAGTAATATCCAATTATTGCACTGATTTGCCAGTGCATTAATAGGACGAGGGATATAATGACGATGAACGAAGAACTAAATGCCCTGCTTTCGGCGCCCACGGCGGATGTACCGGAGGTTGGCCGGATTTGTTACGGAATGAGCCGCAATGGCAGCTACGCGGCTGCTGCGAGGGGTGAGATTCCGACGATCAAGGTCGGGCGCTTGCTGAAGGTGCCGACAGCGCCGCTGCGCCGCCAGCTTGGCCTGGAGGTGGCGTAACCGCCATGTCCGAAAAAGAAAAGGCCCGCCGAAGCGGGCCAATTCCGAATGCTGTTGTCTACCACGACAGCGCGGAGCCTAACCCTTCTCTCGACTTTGCGCAAGCGTCGGCTCGCTCAGTATTCGGCCGCGGCTACATTGTCGTGCATGAACCGATCGGCGAGCGCTTCCGCAAGCGTGCTCCCTCCCGCATTCGAGCCTGGGTCGCGGCGAAGGCAGGTGCGCAATGAACGCTCACGTCAAAGCGCCGCAAGCTGCCGCGCATCCGGCCGAAACCGAATGGGTGCTGGCGCGAGCTCGCGCGATCAGTCTCGGCATGCGCCTTGTCCAGGCTGAAATCGAGGAAATCGGCATCTCGCTGAAGAACGGCTGGATCACGCCGGAGCATGCCGCGAATGATCTCGCCGCACTCGAGAAGTTGCCAGTCTATGTAGCGTCAACATTTCTCTCCCAGACATTCACTGAAGACGAACTAAGCGAGGTGCGGTCTTGAGTTATCCAGTTCGCACACCACTGACCCCGCTCGAACTTCAGAGGCGAGCCGCGGCACTGAACACGCAATCGTACGGCACCAACGGTGGTGGACCGGCCCAATCCGACATTGATCTTTATGGGAAGCACGCAGCGGGCATGTTGCGAGACTGCAAGCGTGACATTGCACAGGCTTTCCCGCCGGACAGGATCGGGGTCTTTAAATCCGCTGCTCAAAGGCTGGGGCATGCAGTCGCTGATCGTTGGTTGCCAAAGGACATTGTCGCTGAGCGCCTGCAAGAAATTGCCGTCGCTCACGGCTCGTTCGGGAAGTCCGCGGAGGAAATCCAAAAGCTCATCGCAAACTCTGTTACAGGGATTGACGTCCGTCCCATCGAGTTGCCGGTGAAATCCCCGAAGCGGCGCCTGATCTCACACCGTGCCAGCGACCTTGAACCGGAGAAGCTTGTCTGGGTTTGGCCGGGTCGGATCCCGGAGGGTAAGCTCGTCCTGCTTGGTGGTCCGCCCGGACTCGGCAAAAGCCAGCTGACTGCATTCATGTCGGCGATCGTTTCGAACGGTGGTGACTGGCCATGCGGTGAGGGCTCTACGCTGTCCGGAGATGTCATCTTCATGAGCGCAGAGGATGGTGTGCAAGACACCATCATACCGCGCTTAATGGCTGCGGGAGCTAACCGCGACCGCGTTCACATCGTGTCGGCCACGACGAAACCTGATGGCACGGGGCGGAAGACTTTCAGCCTGAAGACCGACGTCGACCTCTTGGAAGAGATGGCCAAAAAAATCGGCTCGGTCCGGCTCATCATCGTCGACCCGATCTCTGCGTACATGGGTGGTAGCGACGGAAATGGAAATGTCGAAACCCGAGAGGTGCTGGAACCGCTCGCCGAGATGGCCAATCGGTTGAAGATTGCAGTCGTCGCTGTGATCCACCTGAACAAGGGCGGCGCAGGCAATCAGAGCGCCCTCAACCGCTTCGCGGGGTCGATCGCGTTTGTGGCAGCAGCCCGGGCAGCCTTCGCTGTTATCGAGGATCCGGAGGACGATGAGCGCCGACTGTTTCTCCAGGCCAAGAATAACCTTGGCAAGAAATGCAAAGGCCTGGCCTTCCGGCTGGAACAGCGCCTGGTCGCCGATGACATCATGTCCTCAAATATCATGTTTGAGGGTGAGCATGTCAGCCAGTCGATCGATGAAGCCTTGGTCGCCTCCGAGAACCGCGGCGGCAATAAAGGTGGTCAGAACAGCAGCAAGGAGGATGTGACCCAGTTTCTCACGGAGATCCTAGTTAACGGCCCCGTAGACGTCTTGGAGGTCGAAAGCCAGGCGAGGGCTGCTGCACTTCTGGCTGATGACAAGCGTCTGCGCCAGAACAAAGCGTTCAGGGATGCCCGGGAAGCGCTGGGTGTTGTCGCCACTCGCGAGGGATTTGGGCGGGGTGCTCGTTACGTTCTGAGCATGCCTGAAACACCATGTGCGCCCAAAAACCCCATGTGCGCCCCTCCTGAGACAAGGGCGCACATGGACAATCCGGGCGCACATGATGGCATCATGAGGGGAGCGAGATAGATGGCAAGATCACGCGAACGGGTTTGCTTGCAGGACGGTCTAAAACTCGACCTGAACCGCCTTGCACAGAAAGGCTTCATCAAATGCGGCACGAACATTGGCGGACGTGGAATTGCATGGACGCATTCCTATTGGGGCGAAATTGCCAGCGGAATTATTAGCGCGGATATGAGCGGACCGAGCGAGGGGTGGCTTCGTATCCAGCTTGGCAGCCTTGACCAACAGATCACACTTGTCGCTCGTCCCCGGCACTTTGGCAGCGCGCAGTGGTACTTTGTCTGTCCCGTTATGAACCGTAGGGTATCGGTGGTTTGGAAACCGCCGGGTGCGACACGATTTTGCAGCCGACAAACCTGGGGCCGGCAAGTCGCATACCAGTCGCAGTTCAACGATCCAACAAATCGGGCGCACGCCGGAAAAGAGAAAATCAAGTCACGGCTTATCGCAGACCTCGACCCGGACGAATGGGACTTGCCGCCGAAGCCGAAATGGATGCGACGGAAGACCTATAATCGTTACGAGGCGAAATTTGATCGCTACGAGGCGATTCTCGACTATGGATGCGCCGCGCTAGTTGCAAAATTGACCGGCCTGAAAATCTTTTGAAATCAACGGGAGGCCCCAAGTTGGCCAAGAGATTTCGATTCAGAAAGAAGCAAGATTTGAATTGCCTGGTGCGATTTACGTCTCCGGCGCTTCTGCTACTTCGCGGGGAACGCGGTGCGCTATCAAGATGCAGTAGTCAGGCAGCTAATGTTCGCTATTGAGAACATCCTTTGATGTGATCAAG
The DNA here is from genome assembly GCA_963847045.1 of uncultured Alphaproteobacteria bacterium. Lineage (GTDB taxonomy): Bacteria > Pseudomonadota > Alphaproteobacteria > Rhizobiales > Xanthobacteraceae > Bradyrhizobium. Next base: position 110,784 of record CAWJYQ010000015.1, read on the forward strand.
ATTTTCTGCATGACAGGCTGAAGGTATTTGTTTGCAAGCTCGACGGAGCCGTACTTCGAGAGATGCCCGTTCTTCCAATAGAACGATCCGCCGTTGTCGAGAAAGTCGCAATTTGGCTTTCCGGTGCACATGAACTCTGAAGGCAGGAGGATGGAAGTATCGTGCGGAAAAATGCTTCCTACCTCACGCAACATGCTGTCGGTCAAGTGCGCGCTGACAAGCGCTTCATCTTTGCTTGTTTGCTGGCACGATAGATCTGTCGTCGGATTAAAAATCCAGTTCGGTCGCGTGAGGCATTCTGCAGTCGTGGGGCCGGGATAAGGAACTTGTCCAAGCATGATGGTGTAGATTCCTGCGTCTTTGTAGCGTTGTATTGTGTCGATCAGCGCTGCTCGCACAGCCGATCGAGAACTGTCTGCGCTGAGCGTTTGGAACTGTCCATACGTGAAGAACTTCCGTTCTCCTTCTTCGCCAGCCTCGCGAATAGTTAGCGTGTGTATGGACCAGCGAGCGGAAATGATCACGACTGGCGGGCGGTGTTTAAGGATGAAGTTGTTAACGCCGCTAGCCTGGATTTCCACGGAACCGAATTCGCCTAACTTCACGCCTGCTCGGTTCTATATTTTGTGGGCCTTCGCGCTATGCAGTGTTATGCGAAATGGTGCGCTGATAGCATTCCTGCGCGACGTTACTTGGCCTTCATGTCTTCATGTTTCGCGGGATTTCCGCGTTCTTCTTAGCGAAGTAGCACTGCGATGAGCCCTTATCAGCGCACCAATTGTCCTAATGGCGTGGCCAGAATTCACGAGTTGCGAATCCTAGCGACGCACATGTTAGGCGAATCTGTCGCCGTGGAAATCCAGGCTAGCCCATTCTGTGATGCTGGGAAGGGGAACGTTGCCGTCGTAACGCGTCCCGCCTTGGAAAGGCAGCGATCCACCACCGGTAAAAGCAACGCCGGACAGATGATTTTGCCGGAACAGCGCGTCAAAGCCTGGATTCAATGCCAAGCGTGACTGTCACCGATACGAACGGCATCGAACTTCGGGGCCTTGTCTTCTCCGAACTGGCAAAGCCAGACGCCGTCCTGTGGGTATACGGGTTTGCTGCATGCAACGCCGTTTGTCGGGCCTCCGACCTGTTTGAAATAAAGGGCAGCCCGACCGTGGAGACGCCAAGGCCAGCCGTTCTGCTGCGAGGCGAAGTAAGACGGAGTGACAGTGATGGACAGCAGTCCGATAGCTAGGCTTGCGGTCAAAGCCGGTCTTAGACCGCCCCGCTGTTGAGGGCGTCGGAATGGTTGTTCAACCCATTTGTACATCAAAGATGCGAGAAGGACCGAAACTAATATCAGGCCGATCTGCTCGACCGGCGAGAGCGGAGTAAATCTCCAATATCGGTAAAAGACGATCAGTGGCCAATGCACGAGATAGAGCGAATAGGAGATAAGCCCGACCCAAACAGCGAGCCGGTTGCGGAGTATCCAACTCAGCCACGCCCGTCCCGCAGTTATCGACAGAGCGGCGCCGACGCAGGGAGCTACCGCATTGATGCCGGGGAAGGGCGTATCTTTTGTATAGAGTAGCGAACTGCCCACGATTAGGGCGATGCCTGCACCAAACATCAATTCATTGAGCCACCCTCTGCGCTCACCAAGCGCTGGCATCCAGAGACAGGCACCACCGACAGCGAACTCCCAAATTCGAAAGGGCGTCAAGTAGAATGCTGCCACTGGATCGGTGCGCACTTGCCGCTCAGCCGCGATCAATGACGTTGCCGCAAGCAAGGTCAGCCCGACCGGGAGAAACCTCGGACGCAATCGTAAGATCAGAACCAGAGCTAAGGGCCAAACGAGGTAGAATTGTTCCTCAACTCCGAGGGACCAAAAGTGAAGAAGCGGCTTGAAGAAAGAGCCATCGTCGAAGTAGCCGGTCTGTCGCCAAAAGAAGATGTTGGCAACGGAAGCTAATGCCCAGAGAGCGGAGCTCGCAAATTGCGCTAGATGTTGCGGTGTCAGAAGTGCGATGGATGTCGCTAGCGAGATTGCTACTGTCACAAGTAGAGCTGGAAACAGGCGCCGAATTCGGCCCAAATAAAACTGCGTGAAGCTGAATGTCTTGTTCTCGATGTCAGAGATAATGTTGCGAGTGATCAAGTATCCAGAAATGACGAAGAACACGTCAACGCCGACAAAGCCGCCTGGCACAATGTTCGGAGCGGTGTGAAAGAATACGACGACCATGACGGCGAGCGAACGCAATCCGTCGACTTCCGGTCGATATTCGCGTCTCGCTGAGGAAAGTTCCATGCCCGTGCTCTGATCAAGCACTAGCACCGCCGATCCTGAACGATCAATCGTCTACCAGCCGCCTCCGACCGGCTTTTTCTAGGGAAACAGGCATGCGCGTTCAAATCCACCACTTCCACCAAAAGAGGCCACGAGGGTATTAACAAAGTTTTCGAGCTACGGTCCTGTCTCGGAACCGTGACAAGCTGAATTTATCAAGAACCCGCGTCTTGGACCGCGGGTGCGCTCTTTTGGCGGCGAAACTGAGCGGACTAAAGGATGGCTTCAAGGACCTGTCGCCATTATTGGAGTTGAAGGTCGCAAATGGTACTTCATGTGTCCCGTTAGAAACCGCTCCGCGTCGGTGCTTTGGAAGCCATCGGGCGCAACGCGTTTCTGCAGTCGGCAAGTTTTGGGTTAGGCAGGTCGCCTACCAATCGCAATTCAACGACACGACAAACCGTGCCCACGCTGGAAAGGAGCGGATCAAGTCACGGCTGATAGCCGACCTTGACCCAGACGATTGGGATTTGCCGCCAAAGCCGAAATGGACGCGGTGGGCTACCTACAATCGCCAGGTCGCCCGATATGACCACTATGAAGAGATTTTGGACCGAGGCTGCGTGGCGCTCGCGGCAAATTTTTTGGAAAATAATATCGTTTGAAATCAATAGGCGGATCCAAGTTAGCCAAGAGATTTCGATTCCCTTGCCGAACCCGGAAGTCCCCGGGCGAGAACTCAGAATAATGGCCCGGGTCTCATACTAAGGGACTGAATTTACAGTGATTAACAGAAGGGCGTTCCACGAGCGTGCCCCTAATCCAGTAACGGGTTTCCAACGCTACTGCGCTTGCCGTGCTTTTTCAGCAGATCATTGAAGGCCTCGACTGCCAAGGCGTTTAGCGTGCTCTCCTGCTCGACAGCCAGGATCTTTAAGGCGCGCCAGCCCTCAATATTTATGCGGACCAGTACAGATTTGAACGCGTCCGTATCCCTTGCCGTCGGTCCGGTGGTCTTCGGCTTGCGGCCCATGGCTGCCCTCACCCGCCGTCTAAAGTAGAGGCTAATAGGATACGAGCCTAGGCGACGGCGCCGACTGAATCAAATTGACAACACGCTGGCCCGAGATCGAGCTTTCTGCATTTTATGATTGCATGATATCTCGAAACGGTGTTACTTCCGATAACGCTTCTTCTCGGAAGTAAAGGAACCCGGCTCATGTCAACAGCCCTCGCCCTTCTCTCGGACGGCTCGAGCCTACCGGCGGCGCTTGGGGCGGACCTCGCCGCAGCGGTCGACCTTGCCAAGGCAGAGAAGGCCGCCAGTACGCGCAAGGCATACGGGACCGACTTTCGCCTATTCAGCGAGTGGTGCGACTCGCGGGGCGTCCCTGCCCTGCCCGCCGCTCCCGAAACCGTGGCGTCCTATCTGGCCGCCCATGCCAGCACCTCCAAGGCATCAACCCTCGGCCGGCGCGTCGCCGCTATCCGCTATGCTCACAAGTTGGCGGGCCTCCCCCTGCCCACTGATGCGGAAGGCGTCAAGGCTACCATGCGGGGCATTCGCCGAACCTTCGGCAGCGCCAGAGTCCGCAAGGCTCCCGCGGTAGCCGGCAAGATGTTGGGCATGGTCGCCACGGCACCGGACAAGCTAGCGGGGCTGCGGGACCGGGCTTTACTCTTGATTGGGTTTGGTGGTGCGCTGCGCCGATCGGAGCTCGTCGCTTTGGACGTTGCTGACATCGAGGAGACAGAAACCGGGCTTTTGGTGAAGATCCGCGGCAGCAAGACCGACCAGGAGCGTTCCGGCGCGACTATCGCAATCGCCAAGGGTGACATTGCTTGCCCCACCAAAGCGCTGCGGGCCTGGTTGGACGCCGCTGGTATCGAAGCCGGGCCGATCTTCCGCCCGATCGACAAGGGCGGCACCGTGCGGGCCTCGCGGCTTACCGATCGATCCGTCGCCAATATCGTCAAAGCCTATGCCAAGCGTGCCGGATTCGATGCCGGCGTGTTCTCGGGCCATTCCCTGCGGGCCGGTTTCCTTACATCTGCGGCAGGCAATGGCGCATCAATCTTCAAGATGATGGATGTGAGCCGGCACAAGTCTGTGGATACGCTGCGCGGCTATGTTCGCGATGCTGAGCTGTTCAAAGATCACGCTGGGGCGGGGCTGCTCTGAAGAGAGCGCCGGTCGCTCAGATCTCGCAAGCCAAAGAAGCTCAACTGAGCTAAACTGAGAAACCCGCCCTAACCGGCGGGTTTCTTGCGTGTCCTAATTCCCCCTCCGCGGGTGTCACTGGTCTCGGGGCTATTCAATGAACTTCGCAGAATGGATTGAGTTTGAGACGGCACGGATTGTGCGCATGGGACTGCTAGCCTCCAAGGAGCACCGAGCGGACTACATGAAAGCCCAGATACGCGCTGCTCTCAAGAAGGCCTATGCCCACGGTCGAGATGGTCTTAGCGAAACAGAGGAACCGCGCATCCGGTGAGTGTCCTAATTTACCTCCACGATTGAACCTTGGCACCGTCTGGAAAGACAGATCAATGTCCGGGATTTTGCAAGTTCCCTCTCGGGGCTGGAGAAGCGCCGCCCGTAATCATTTCAAACGGACGGCGGTATTTTTTCGGAGTGTCCTAATTAGGACAGCACTGGATACTCGAACGCCTCGCCCTCGGATCGCACTAGAGCCCTTTTGAACGCCGCTTAATCGAAACGCTAAGCTCTCTGGCCTTGCGTTCAATGGTCTTTGCCGGCCTTCCAAGCTTTGCAGCGATCTCTGACAGGGCCATTCCGTTCGATGCCATCGAGATCAGTGTGCGTTCATCTTTCAACGTAAATCGGCCTCGTCTTTTCCTAACCATGACGCGGGTCACCCAATTACGGGATATTCAAAAGCCACGCCCTCCGGATCGTGCTCGGCCCTAGAGCCAATCCTTGACAGTCTGCCCACAGGCCTGTTGGCGAGGCTTCCAGATGTAGCCATTCCCGCAGGGGGGACGCGCGCGTGTCGTTGCAGGGCATTCGTTTCTTATCCTGGCTCCTGTGCCCCAGCCGTCCACCACGCAGGCGCCGGAAATCGTGGCATGACAGCCCACGCCGCATCCGTCCGCAGCAGTAGCTGGCCCGATGCTGGAAAGGGTAACCGCGAACAAAATTGCCGACGTTCTCATGCGTGCTCCTCCAGAACCCTAGCCGGCTCAGCATAGCACATCGTTCTGCGTTTGCGGGCTGTCGTGGCGGCGAAATGCGGGAAAAGCACCGTCCAGATTATGGACGGTCAGGGCGGCCTATTGCGAGAGCCCACCGGTGGGGTAAACCGCCGAGGTCCTGTGGTTTTTATCAGTGCCCGAACTTCCAATTCCAGGCGATTGCCAGCGCCGCGAGCAGCAGCAGGGTAACAATTTCTTCGGGGTCCAAGGCCATCGGTGCACACGCACGCCTAACGCTGGCCGTAAGCCAGCACACATACGCCCCGGGTGCCCAACTCCAGAATACCTTGATGCGGTTAAGAGTTGATGATTAACAGCGCGACGATCGGCAGCATGGCGAAGATTGCGAGTTGGGATGCGGTTCACTCCAGAACCTCGTATTCGAAGGCGCTAATTCGTGTCATAATATCGCCATGCTTCTCCACCGGATTTTCATGCTGGTAGCTGGGGCGATGTTTGCGCTGTCGATATTCTTTGTCTTCCGACCGCATCACCCCTCCAGTAGGATACAGCCACCTCATCAGCTGGCGACCACGACGTGCGAGACTTCTCCCGAAACTGGCGCGATGTCCCCGGAATATAGTTGCGAGAAACCATGACCGGAAAACGCGGGAGAACGGCGCCGGCTGATGGCCGACCGGGAGAGCCAGCCGGCTGCCGCCAAGGGCAATGCGGTGTCGCCTAAGATAACCGGGTCCAAGCGTGGGCACGACTCAATGCGTCGCGGTCGCTTTCTTCTTCTTATTCTCAACAATAAAGCGCACCCCCACATTCAAGCCGTTAATCCAGACGAGTTCACAGCGGCGAAATGCAGTCCCGAACGTAGAAAGGACCAGGAAAAATTCCTTCGCTTGAAAGACATCCGTCGTGCCCTCAATTTGGAGTTGGGCTCCCGTCGCGGAGACGTCCCGCAGTAAACATTGTCGTCGCCATGTCCCATCGATGGCCACTATGTTTACGGGCTCGCAGAAATGTTCAAATCGAACACGATCCGATTTTCGGTCTCCGTATGTCATCGATATTGCGCCGCAGCTGTCGGTAGCGAGCCCGATGCCAGCCGAAAGGCGAACCAAGAAAGCGTTTCGCAAGAGTTGCGGCGCGTAACCGCTAGCTTTGGAGTTGGCGGGTCAGATGAGAAAATGAGCATGGCAATCCAAACAATAGTAATTGCCTAAGCTGCAACCCTCGCACCTGAACCTTTAAAGTATTCATACGACGAAGACCGCCAGATTGGAGCATGCGCGTGGGCACGGCGGGTTCTATGATGGCGGGGCATTGCGTGAAGGTCAGGCGGCCTGCTGATCGGCGGGCTCGTCGGCTTGGCGCAGGCGTTTCCATTCCCAGGGTAGCAGTTCGTGCAGACGCGAGGTGGGCAGATCGGCGATGCGGGCGAGAACGTCGGCGAGCCAGGCCTTGGGATCGACGTCGTTGAGGCGGCAGGTCGTGATCATCGTCAGCGCGACGGCGGCACGGTCAGCGCCACGCTGGCTGCCGGCGAAGGTCCAGTTGCGCCTTCCCAAGGCGATGCCTCTCAATGCGCGCTCGGCGCAATTGTTGGTCAAGCAGATCCTGCCATCGTCGAGGAAGCGGGCGAAGTCGTCCCAGCGCCTGAGCATGTAGTTGATCGGCTTCAGGACCTCGGAGGAGCGCGAGAGGGTTTCGCGCTCACGCAGCAACCAGGCGTGCATGTCCTCGAGAAGCGGCTTGCTCTTTTCCTGGCGCACGGCGCGCCGCTCGTCGGCGCCGCCGCCGTTGATGGCGCGCTCGATCTCGAACAACGCATCGAGGCGTCTGACAGCCTCCAGCGCGATCGGAGAGATCGGTTTGCCCTTCTTACCTTCCCGAGCATTTTTCTCGATGTCAGCCAGCTCGAAGAAGCCGCGCCGCGCATGGGCAAAGCAAAACGCCGGCGTAATCGGCAGCGCCTTCTTCTGCGGGTCGAACAGCGGCTCGAAGCCGTTGTAGCAATCGGCTTGCAGGATACCGGTGAAGGCGGCCAGATGCTTCTGGGGATGCTCGCCTCGTCGGTCGCTTGAGGCGTAATAGACCGCCGCCGGCGGCGCAGGGCCGGCGAAGGGCCGGTCATCCCGCACATAAGTCCAGATCCGGCCGGTTGTGCACTTGCCCTTCGCCAGGATACGGATGGTGGTATCGTCGCCATGAAGGCGATCGGCAGCGAGCACATGACGTTCGATCAAGTGGAAGAGCGGCATGACGGCAAAGGTCCCGTGGCCGACCTGGTCGGCCAGCGTCGACAACGGCAGGTCGATCCCCTCGCACTTGAAGCGCGCACTCTGGCGGTTGAGCGGGATATGCATGCCGAACTTGTCGAACAGGATCGTCGCCAGCAATTGTGGGCCAATGAAGCCACGCGGCGTGGCATGGAACGGCGCGGGCGGCTGGCTGATCTTCTCGCAATCGCGACAGGTGAACTTCTCGCGTACCGTCTCGATCAGCTTGAAGCGGCGTGGGATCTCCTCCAGCGTCTTGGTCACATCCTCACCGATCTTCGCCAGCCGCGATCCACCGCAGCAGGCACAGCTCGTTGGAGCTTCAATGACGACGCGCTCGCGTTCGATGTCGTCCGGCCATGGCTTGCGCACCGGCCGCTTGCGCATGAAGGGGCGGACGTTCTGCGTCTTCGCCGCTGCGGCCTGCGCGGCAAGCTCATCCTCGCTCGCCGTGGTGACGAGTTCTTCGAGCTCCAACTCCAACTGCTCGAGCAGCCGTGCCGTGCGCTCGGAGCGCTGCCCGTACAGTTCGCGTTTGAGCTTCTCGATCCGCAGCTCGAGATGCGCGATCAGCGCCTCGTTGTCCGACAGCTCCGCCCGCGCGTTGGCCGCTTCGGCTTGCCAATTGATGGCTTCGGCCTGTATCCGGGTGACCTTCGCCGCGGCCGCATCGCGCTCGACCTCGACCCTCAGCCGCGCTTCGCGTTCAGCCCGCAACGCCTCACGTTCGATCAACAGCGCCGCCTGGGCGCTGGCAAGATCCGAAGGAAGATCATCCGGCTTCAAACTCATGAAGCCAGTGAATCAGATTTCTCGGTAGATTCAATTGCAGAATGCTATCCAACCCGCGTTGGACGCAAAGTTTCTTGAGGATTCCGCCAGTCGATCCCAGACAGCAGATAAGAAAGTTGCGCCGGAGAGATCGTCACGGCTTCACCGGCAGCCGAAGGCCAGATGAATCTTCCTCTTTCGAGTTTTTTTGTAAACAGGCATGCTCCCTGAGAATCGTGCCAAATGATTTTTATCAGATCTGAACGGCGCCCCCTGAAGCAAAACAAATGACCCCCCAATGGGTCATGCTTCAAGACCTCCTGCACCTGCAAAGCCAAGCTCGGAAAGCCGCGCCGCATATCGGTATGGCCCGTCGCCAGCCATACCCGCACGCCAGAGGGGATCGGAATCATCGCAGCGCCTTCAACACCGCCGACACCAGCAAGGGCGGCGCCGACCCGCAAATCCTGATCCGCCCGCTCCCCGTCAATTCCACCACGATCACTTCACCGGACGGCGCCGCTTCCTTGATCGGCTCCGCTTTCATCGCCGCTTCCACAAAGCCCTGTTCAGCAAGGTCCTGGCGAAGCCGGCGACGCCAAGTGTAAATCAGACCCGTCGAAATATCGTGATCCCGCGCAACCTGCGCCACACACGATCCCGGCGCAAAGGCCTCCGCAACGATCCGGCACCGTTCATCCTCGCTCCAACGCCGCCGGCGTTCCGGCCCCGTAAGCACCGAAATCTGACCCATCAACCACTCTTAAGCTCGCTCTTAAACACGTGCTTATGAGTGCTCAATCCGCCTCTCAGAACAAGGCGGTCTTCATCGTAGGCGTACCCTTTAAATAACTCCTTAAACTCTCTTAAAAGCGCTATCGGAATCTGGGGTTCAGCATTTACGCAAACAGGTCCGCACCGGCTTGCGTGAAGCGTACAAAAGTACCGCTCTCGTGCAACACCAGCCAGCCTTTCTCGATCGCGCGGTCCAGTCCGGCCTTGTACTCCGCCGGCGTGCCCCTCAGTTCATAAAGGAAGGGCCCGTTGATCTTCTCGATCAGAATCCGGTTGTCGAAGTAAGGCTCGCAGGCATTGGCGAGCTCGAGGATCTTGCGGGCGGCAACTTCGGGGTCGGCATAGGGCCGAGGCTCAGTAAACTTCACGACCATCCTAATCTCTTCGCGCGCTCCTGTGCCGCGTCCTGGTGGTGGTGCCAGTGATCGATATCATGAGGCGTCAGCTTGGCATAGAACTGCGCCCAGGCATCGCGGAAGGCTGCCTTGGCATCCTCAAGCGAAGCTGCGCGACCCACTCCCCAAGTCGGGATTGGCAGGGGCGGATTGATCATCCAGTCCCATTGAGCTGTGCGCTCATCAGCCCGTCGGATGCGGCCGATTGATCGACCGCCATGCTTCACGCAATAGTCGTCCTTGAGGCAGTCGCCCGCGATGACGGTCGGGCGGAGGGTAAGTTGATTGTCGGGCATGCCCCATGATTCCGCCGATCGGCCGGGCGCGCAAATCATCAATCCCTTGGGGCACGGAACGGCAGTTAACTACAGCGCGTGGGGGGTCCTACTCCCGCGAACTTCTTAAGTCTGCCGAAATCTTCGATATCTCTTTCTCTAGCTCTTCCTCTGCGGACTTGCGCGAGCGCTCAGATAGATCTTGGTCCAGCATTTGAATAATGGCGGCCCTTACGACAGGGAAAACCTTGAGGCAAGTGTCCTCGTTCAGTTCGTGTAGACCCGCACTTAGGATGCCATAGGTGGCCTTGTTCTTGACGAGAGCAGGAGGCAACACCGATCTGAGAGCATCAATCTTTTCGTCCATACGCAGCCGATCAAAGTCCTTCAACTGGTCGCCCTTGGATTCTACTTGATCCCTGGCCTTCAGGATCAATCTTTCGAAAATCCGGCGAAGGTATACAAAAGAGCCAATGCCGATGCCATGGGATGCCAATCCGCCGGCGCGGTGAAGATCGGAGAAATCCCCTTTATTGAGAACACTTCTAAAACGATTGAGGTCCGCCCCGGCGATGTCTTCCATGGATGGAAATTGACCAGCCTTTCGGAGCTTGCGATCTCTCAGCGCAAACCAATACAGATATTTTTGCAGACAACGAACGCACTGCAAGTCGAAATGAATATTGAAGTCGAGGAACTGCCAATCGACAGGTGCTGACGACATACCCGCACCGCCTCCGTGCGATCTGTGGGTCTTAAAGACGCTGTCCCGATCGCATTGCAAGCAATGCGCATCGATTTGAAAGTTTCCCAACTTCATTGTGCCTAAAAGCTCGCGGCAGTCGTCGTTATCGACATTCACCTCGGAATAGAGGGGGACGGTCAAGCACAGCGCTTCAATTGTCGGAGGGTCAAAAGATCGTTCACTCATCTCTTCGCCTTCAGCCCGATCTCGACCAGCCGGCGGATGGCTTTGGGCACGTCGTCGGGATTGAAAAAATCTCTAGGTCGCGCCTGGCGGCTTGCCTTGGAACTGGATGTTGCACTTCTTGGCGATCGACGCCTGTTCGACGGCAACCATCTGACCCTTCATCTGAGCGAGCTCCGCTGCCGTTTGCTTGTCACCGCCGACGAAGAAAGCCGCCGGCCAGAAGATGACGATGGCCGCAGCGGTCGCGACACCATCCTTTGTTCGCTGACTATCCTGGGTCCCCGACAATGCAGCCGCTCGTGTCGAGATTGACTGAGCCTCAAGGGCTAGTTGCTGGCAATTATAGGACTGATATTGAACCGGCGAAACATAAGCCGGCGTGATGTCGGCTGCCGATGAGGCGCAGCCCGCCAGCGCGACGCTGAGCGCCGCGATTCCCAAATTGCGCATGAGTATTCCCCCTAGCCGCTGGCATACAAGCTCAACCAGCGCGGGAGATCAAGCTTAGGCTGGTACTGCGCCGCGGATGCCCACCGTTACATTCCGGCGCCCCGTCTCAACTGGCTGGGGGTGCGGTGGCGGGCGAGGGACGCGGAATCGCGCCCGATCATGATGAGTATCCCACCAATCTGCGGCAGAAGAGCCAGCAAGATGAGCCGGAGCATGGCGAAGTCTTCAGGGGCCGGCCGCAGCATGCCGCGGGAGCCCCATGTAACGAGCCTGATTGCTGCATCAGTTTGAGGGTCCGCCGCTTGCCCGACAGATGTCGTTGCCGAGTCGAGGATCTGGCGACGTTCTGCTACCGCCACTTCGCGTTCGCGGCAGAACTTCCCTATGCCGCCTTTGCACTCCCGGTCGCGGGCCGCCATAGCGTCCGTTAGCGCGGCCTGTGCGTTCGTGACGGCTGGCGTGACGCGTGACGCTCGCGCGAGCGTAACGTCGCTGATGTTGGTGGATGCGAAACCGATGCCCGCCGTCACGGCGAAGACGAATGTCATTAGCCAGACGGCCCAGCCAACCAGCGCAGTTGCCCGCTGCCCGACCTGCCACAGACCGGCGGCGCAGGAGGGCATAACGAGGGCGACCAGATCAGCGGCCACGCCAACGGCAAGGAAAAGCCATCCCGCTACATCGCTTGATCCCAATGATCGAGCAAACCAACCATTGATCGTGATACCGACGGCAGCAAGGGCGAGAGCAGCGGTTGATAGGAGAGCCGGGGCAAGGTGGCGCCGCAAGGGCGTGACGGCCTCCTCCGGATGGAGCGTCACAGCCCGCGGCTGCGTGACGGGTTCGTCCTGACGGGCCGTCACGGCCAGCGGCTGTGTGACGGACGGTTCTGCAAATGCGGAATCGGCGGACAGAAACTTCGGCGGGATCAAAGATTCATAGGATGGAGACCCGGCATCTACGGTGATGGCGGCCTTTGCCCCTCGTCTTTTGCGCTGCCGATAGGCCTTGGCGCGTTTAGCTCCTGTCTTATCCTTCCTTTTCGGCGGGACTTGATGCAGGAGAATAACAGAGGCAGTAGTGTCGTCAGCCATTGGAACCGTTCCTGTCGGTTTGATGGTTAGGCGCGGCGGCGTGGTGCAAACACGCTGTCGCGTCGACCCTTAGATTAAGCGGGACTCGTCGTCTAGGAGAGACGCGCAACACTCGCAGCTTCATTTACGCAGTCGATGCGGTTTCGAGAGCGTAACGCGGCAAAAAATGGTGGAAAACTCGCCTGATCAATTTGGCCCGAACACGGCGAGATGTGACTTCCGAAATCCTCAAGGCGGGAATGGACAGCACGGCCTTGCCGAAAGCGATTTTTCTCTGCACTAGCCTGGATTTCCACGGAGGCAAATTCGCCTAACATGTGCGTCGCTAAAGGATTCACAGGAATTCGCAAATTCTGGCCGCGCCATTAGGCCAATTGGTGCGCTGATAAGGGCTCATCGCAGTGCTACTTCGCCAAGAAGAACGCGGAAATCCCGCGAAACGTGAAGACATGTGGCCAAGTATCGCCGCGCAGGAATGCTATCAGCGCACCATTTCGCATAACGCTGCGTGGCGCAAAGGCCCACAAAATATGGAGTCGAGCAGGCGTGAAGTTAGGCGAATTCGGTTCCGTGGAAATCCAGGCTAGCCCGTCCTATTCGTGAGAGTGCGGTTTTTAGGTCCGATTGATGCGGCAGCACACCTGCGCTGACGAGGCGCACAGGATTGCCTTCGGCTTTTCACCGCCTGACGACCCGTACTTTGCAACGCGCTTGAGGGATGGGGTGGGCGAGCGGGGGCACAGGCCCCGCGGATCAGGGGCCGAGCGGGAGCAGCGCGCCTGGTAAGCAGTGGATCAGGTCGGCTTCCGGGCATGCAGCGGCGAAGGCGAGGCGCACGCGGCTGGCGGTCTCGACGACCCGGGCGGCGATTTTCAGGAGACGAAGACGCAGCGTCGCGAACTCGGCAGTGGCCAATTCCCGGACTTTGGGAATGGCGTCGCGCACGGTAAGCATCAGCCAATAAGCGGCGGTATGGAGCACGAGACGGACCTGGTTGGCGAGCGCCAAACGGCAACTGGTGCGATCGGAGGCGAGCTGCGTCTTATGCAGCTTGATCAGATTCTCGGCCTGACCGCGCGCGCAATACAGGCTGTTGTAGATCCACTCGGCCGAGCCGACATCGAGGCTGGTGACGACGAAGCGGATGTCGAGGCCGAGCATCGTCGCCTCAATACGGGCGACGGTGCGCCGTTCGCGATCCCAGGACTTTGCCTTGTGGCGCGTCTCGGTATAGCCGCGCAGAACAGCCAGGTTCTCGATGGCGCGTCGCGTGCGGATGTCGTCGGCGACCTCGTCGACTTTTCTGGCGAGAGGCTTGGTACCGGACAGACCGAAGATGTAGTCGATGCCATTGTTCTCGCACCACGTCATCGCCTCCGGCCGAGCATAGTGCCCGTCGCCACGGAACGTAATTCGCGTCTTGTGCCATCGCGTGCGGATGTGCCGTACCAGGCGTCGAAGATGGGCACGCACCTCGATGCCGCCCGGCGTCTTGCCGGGGCAGCACGACCGCCACGGGCCGGCCTTTGTTGCAAAAATCTTCAAGTGATTCCGAACGTCGATTGAAATCCAGACAATCATGCCTCGTCCCCCACCTGCGAGAACATCGCCCTGACATCGGGGATACGAACGTCGGTCGTCTAGCTTCCGACGATGGCTGCGCACTTCGACAGAATGCGCGTGAATTGTTCACGCGCCTCCTCCGCGACGTTTTTATCAGAGAAAACCATCGTGAGAGATGGTGATTTGCCCTCTTGCTGAAGCACGAACCCAGGCCCAAACATTCCATCCGGTGTTTCCGTGTCTTGAACCTCTCCCACTCTCCATTTTGACGACATCGCATTCTCCCGTCAGATGAAGTTTGACGAAATTCAACTACGGCGGGCGATCAAAGGCAAGCCACCTGTTACGCCGTTAAGGATGTTACCCTTCTACGAGGTGGCAGGGCGATCAAGCGCAGCCGTTGGCGGCGGCTGCCGCATTGACTTTCTCGCGATCGTGCCAATCCTCCATCGGCAGGGATGTAACCCTGCGCACGCAAATTGAGGACGAAGCCCGTTGGTTGTGAGCACGGTTTGCGATGGGCGCGGCTGGGCGCCATCGCGGAGCGTGAGCGTGAGGTGCGGCGGATCAAGCGGTGGCTAAGGGATCGAGCTTCTCGACGAGCCTGTGGAAGATGGCCTCGAAGCCGGGATCATAGTTTTCGGGGTGGGCGCGGATCAGCTCAATGACTTTTCGATAGCAATCAGCCGCTTTCCGATTGTCGCCTCTCGCCTGGTAGACCATGCCGAGGCGGTCCCAGCCGTCGTGTGCGTCGGGGAAGCGTTCGAGCAGACGGCGGGCGACCTGCTCGGCTTCGTCGAGCCTGCCCTCATCGACGAGATCGACGGCGGCGTTGGAATTGGCGGTGAGTTCGTCCTCGGCATCGTCGATGTCAAATTCGTCGAAGCGGTTGACGATGTCCACGTCGACGACGGGACGCCATGCGGCAGCGGCAAGGCGCTCGTGCTCGAGCTCGGCGGCCACATCCTTGTCGAGGCAGCAGCGTTTGTACTTCTTGCCGCTGCCGCATGGGCAGGGATTATTGCGTCCGGGCTTGGCCATCACGGTCTCCCCTTCGACAGGAAGGATGCATCCTTTGTACCGAGCGCTGCTGGCGGATGCCAAATTCCATGAGCTTCTGCTCGCATTCGATCGTGACCTTGCGGCGGCGGCGCGCGCGGCAGGATGCGCGCGCTGCGGCGCCGTGGTGCACTCGGCGCGGTTCCGGCGCAAGCCGCGTGGCGGGCCGGGCGGGCTCGGCGAGGAGCACGCCCAGCGCTTCAGCTTCTGCTGCTCGGTGGATCTCTGCCGCAGCCGCAAGACGCCGCCGTCGTTCCGCTTCCTCGGCCGCAAGGCCTGGCTCGGCGCGGTGGTGGTGCTGGTCGCGGCGATGCGGCAAGAGGCGACGGCAACCCGGCAGTTGACGGAGCTTTTTGGCGTCAGCCGGCGAACCATCGGGCGCTGGCGGACGTGGTGGGGCAGCGCGTTCGCGGCGAGCCCGTTCTGGAAGGTGGCAGCGGCCGCCTTCATGCCGCCGGTCGACCGGGGCCGGCTGCCGGCGTCGCTGCTCGAGCGTTTTGCCGGCGACGCCGCGGCGCGGCTCGTCGCGCTGCTGCGCTTCATTTTGCCGATCAGCGGAGGCACGGCGATGCACGCTGCATGACGGGCATCGCCGGCCCGCAGAACAAGCCCGTCGCCGGCCGACGGAGCCTTGTCCTACGGTGCGGCTCCTGGCATTTGGGAGCGCTGACGTGTCGCAACGACGCGGGTCGCGGGTCCACGAGCAGTGGGCGCACTTTCGTTTTTCGGTGATCGGCCAGCTGCTGGCGGCGCCGCCGCGCAAGGGCATGCTGCGTTTGGAGCTCGATAAGCTCGCCGCGTGTGCGTGGCGTCATCCGGTCAGTGGCGAGCCGGTGCGCTTCGGCGCCTCCACCCTGGAGCGCTGGTACTACCGGGCCCGCAAGGAGCGGCACGATCCGGTCGCGGTGCTGCGGCGTAAGCTGCGCAAGGACGCCGGATTGCAGGCCGCGATGGGCGCTGCCGTGCGCCAGGCCGTGCTGGCGCAATACGCCGCGCACAAGAGCTGGAGCGTCAAGCTGCATCACGACAACATCCTGGCGCTCGCCGAGCGCAATCCCGCGCTCACGCCGGTGCCGTCCTATTCCACGCTGCGCCGCTTCCTCGCCGCGCACGGCCTCGACAAGCGCCGGCGCCTCACATCGCGCCGGACCGAAGGCGCCGAGCGCGCCGAAGCCCGCCTGCTCGATCGCGAGGTGCGCAGCTATGAGGCCGAGTATGTCAACGGCCTGTGGCACTGGGATTGCCACGTCGGATCGAGGAAGGTGCTCACGCCACGCGGCGAGTGGCAGACGCCGGTCCTGTTCGGCGTGCTCGACGACCGCTCGCGGCTCGCCTGCCACCTGCAATGGTACCTGGCGGAGAACGCCGAGAACGTGGCGCACGGCTTGTCGCAGGCATTCCAGAAGCGCGGCCTGCCGCGCTCGGCGCTGAGCGACAACGGCGCCGCCATGACGGCTTCGGAGATCGCCGAAGGGCTCGCCCGGCTCGGCATCGTGCACCAGACCACGCTGCCGTACAGCCCGTACCAGAACGCCAAGCAGGAGGCGTTCTGGGGCCCGGTCGAGGGCCGGCTCCTCGCCATGCTGGAGGACGTGCCGGACCTTACGCTCACGCTCCTCAATGAGGCGACCCAGGCCTGGGCGGAGCACGACTACAATCGCAAGCGCCATTCCGAGATCGGCGAAGCGCCGGTCACGCGCTTCCTCAAAGGCCCCGAGGTGACGCGACAGAGCCCGGACAGCGCGGCATTGCGGCTCGCCTTCACCCGCACCGAGAAGCGCACCCAGCGCAAGAGCGACAGCACCGTGGTGATCGCGGGCCGCCGCTTCGAGGTGCCGAACCGCTACCGCCATCTGCGCGGCGCCGAGGTCCGCTTCGCCAGCTGGGATCTCACGACGGTCCATCTGGTCGACCAGCGCACCGGCACGGTGCTGTGCCGACTCTATCCACAGGACAAGACCAAAAACGCCAGCGGCCTGCGTCGGCCGCTCGACAAGGTGACGGCAGAGCCTGCCACCCGCCAAAGCGAGCCCGCCAAGCCGGCGAGCGGCATGGCGCCGCTGCTCGCCCGGCTGATCGACCAGCAGGCCGCAACCGGATTGCCGCCGCCTTATCTCCCCAAGGACGAAGGAGACGACACGTGAACAAGAAGCTGCTCGCACTCTACGGCCTCAAGTGGAATCCGTTCGCCCCCGACGTGCCGGTCGAGGCGCTGCGCGTCACGCCGCGGATCGAGTCATTCTGCTGGCGGGTCGAACAGCTCGCCGGCGAAGGCGGCTTCGCGCTCGTCACCGGCGCTCCCGGCACCGGCAAGTCGGTGACGCTGCGTATTCTCGCCGAGCGGCTCGCGGCGCAACGCGACGTCAAGGTCGGCGTGATCAGCCGTCCCCAGGCCGGCCTCGCCGACTTCTACCGCGAGATGGGCGAGCTGTTCGAAGTCGTGCTGCACCCGCATAACCGCTGGGGCGGCGCCAAGGTGCTGCGCGAGCGCTGGCAGACCCATATCGACGCCGCGTTCTCGCGGCCCGTGCTCATCGTCGACGAGGCGCAGGAGATGCTGCCGGCCGTCCTCTCCGAGCTGCGCCTGCTCGTCTCCGCGCGGCTCGACTCCCACATCCTGCTCACGGTGGTGCTGGCCGGCGACGGCCGCCTGACCGAGCGCTTGCGAACCGACGAGTTCCTGCCGCTCGGCAGCCGCATGCGCGTGCGCCTCGCGCTCGATCGCGCCGCGCCCGACGAGCTGCAAGACTGCCTCAAGCAAGCGCTGCACAAGGCTGGAGCCGCCAAGCTGATGACTGCAGAGCTGATCGCCACCTTGTGCGATCACGCCCAGGGCAACCTGCGCGCCCTCATGAACATGGCCGGCGAGCTGCTCGCTCATGCTGCCCAGCACGAGGTCCGCCAGATCGACGAGAAGCTGTTCCTCGAGACCTGCTCCCCACCCGCCGACACCAAGGCCGCGGCCGGACGACGGCGATGAGCCTGTTGCCGGTCGAGCCGGCCCATCGCCTCGCCGAGCGTGCCGAGGAGCAGCGCTGGCTGGTCACCGGCCTGTGGTCCGAGCAGGCGGTCGGCATCATCGGCGGCGAGCCCAAATGCTGCAAATCCTTCCTCGCCCTCGACCTCGCCGTGTCGGTCGCGGCCGGCACGCCGTGCCTGCGCCGCTTCCCGGTGCCGCGCTCAGGGCGCGTCCTGCTCTACGCCGCCGAAGACGCGCTGCACATCGTGCGCCAGCGGCTCGAAGGCATTTGCGCCGCCGCGGGCCACGCGCTCGCCGCGCTCGACGTCCAGGTCATCACCGCACCGACCGTGCGGCTCGATCTTGCCGCCGATCGCCAGGCGCTCGACGAGACCGTTGCCAAGCTCAAGCCGCGCCTGCTCATGCTCGATCCCTTCGTGCGCCTGCATCGCATCGATGAGAACGCCTCAGGCGAGGTCGCGCCGCTGCTCGCCTATCTGCGCGAGCTGCAACGCCGCCACGACGTCGCTGTGGTGGTCGTCCACCACGCCAAGAAGGGCGCCGGCCGCGTCCGTGCCGGCCAGGCCCTGCGCGGCTCGTCCGAGTTCCACGCCTGGGGCAACTCCAATCTCTACCTGCGTCGCGACGGAGAGGATCTCACCCTCACGGTCGAGCACCGCGCTGCGCCCGCCATGCCCGCCGTCGCGATCGAGCTCGCGCAACGCGCCGACGCGCTCGCCCTCGAGGTCGTCGACCGGCGCAATCCACCAACGCCGCCACCCAGCTCGGTCGATGAGCGCATCACCACGGCGCTCACCGATCTCGATCACCCGCTACCATTCTCCGAGCTGCGCACGCGCTGCCGCGTCCGTACCGCAACCCTCTACGAGCGCCTCGCAGCCCTAACCGCCGAAGGCCGCCTCGTCAGGTCCGGTGACGGCTATCGGCTCATCGGGCGCCAAGCGGCAGCCGCGCGACAATCAAGATGAGAATGCGCCGATGGCCGGGATCGGCTGTCCGAAGCCGCTTCCGCTTCCCGCTCGCTCTACAGCGCGCCGGAAGCGGTAGCGGGAAGTACCGCAAAAGAGCTTCCTTCGTGGCATCCGCACCGAGCCGCAACACCGATCACGCCGCACGTCCCATCCTTCTGTTCGATCGGCACCATCCCTCCGTCCCGACCTACGCGCCGCCAAATGCTGTCGCGCGCAACGGCGGTCAAGGATGGCCCGTCTTCGGGCCACCGCGTCAGCGGCGCGCAGCGTCCTTGACGGCCGTGAGCACGACGGCAGTGTTGAGCGCGTCGGGGCCGCAATCCGCGCACCAACGAACCATCAAATAGCTGGGATGAAGGACCGTCAAAAAGCGTGATCACGCTT
>CAWJYQ010000016.1:0-86712 GCA_963847045.1 uncultured Alphaproteobacteria bacterium
CGCGAAGCGCCCCTCTGGATCAGGCGCGGGATGGCGCGGAACATACACCTGATTTTGGTTCTGTAAAAGTGAAATATATTTCGCGGAGGGGCTTTACGGGAATTCGCGGAGCCGACCCGGTCGGGCAAATCAGTTCAAGGAAAATACAATCAGATCAGTGGCTTGATCGCATTCAGCGCCGGCATCCCATCCGCGTGTCGGCCGCGCAAAAAAAAATCGGCGCGGCTTCGCACCCGGCTTCCGGCGCCTTCTGAATACGACCGAAACGATGCGCGCCTAGCAAAAGGCGCAATAGCATCGGCCCGCCACCCGCCGCGACGTTTGCCTGCGTCGACAGCACCTGATCCTGAGATAGCTTGAGCCATATCTGACGTGTCGATTGAAACCGAGATCTGTTTTGAGAGCGCGACAAAATGGAGCGCCGGCTCGCCGAATCGTTGCTGCCGACATCGTGGGCTATAGCCGTCTGATGGGAGACGACGAACCGGTACGTTGGCGGCTGTCGGCACCTTGCGCGAGACCTAATTCTGCCTGCGATCGCCATCCGTAGCGGGCGTCTCGTGAAAAGCATCGGCGATGGCTTCTTGTTCGAATTTCGAGCGCCGTTCAGGTGATCGAATGTGCGGTCGAGATTCAGCGCCGGCTCGGTGAAATCAACCGCGAGCGAGCCAGACCGCTCGAACTGAGAATTGGCGTCAACGTCGGCGACATCATGATCGAGGATGGCGACGTCTTCGGCGATGGCGTCAATGTCGCCTCTCGCCTGGAAGGCCTGGCCGATCCCGGCGGCGTCTGTCTTTCGCGCGCCGCGCATGATCAGGTACGCGACAAGGTCAGCTTAGATTTTGTGGACCTTGGCGAACGATCGCTAAAGAACATAGCGCGCCCGGTACAAATATTCCGGGTTGCCATGACGCAACCGGCAACGAGCCCGGCCGCGGCTCCGGCGGCTTCGAAGAAACTCGCGCGGTCGCGGCGTTGCCGTTCGATAATCTCAGCAAGGATCCGGGCGAGGAGTACTTCGTTGATGGGCTGACCGAAGACATCATCACTGCGCTGTCCTACTGGCGATGGTTTCCGGTCGTCGCGCGCAACTCGACCTTCGTTTACAAGAACAAGCCGAAGAACGTCACCGCGATCTGCAAGGAACTGGGCGCGGCCTATCTTGTCGAAGGCAGTGCCCGCCGCGCCGGCGACCAGATCCGCATCACGATCCAGCTGATCGAGGCAGCCACCGGCCATCACTTGTACGCCGAACGCTACGACCGCAGCATCACTGACGTGTTTCTGGTCCAGGACGAAATTGCCGAACGCATCTGCGTGTCGATCGAGCCGGAAATCGCCCGCGCCGAAGCGCGCCGTATCGAGCGAAAGCATCCGTCGGACCTCGAGGCCTGGGATCATGCCCTGAAGGCGCTGGCGCTGCAGGAGCGCATGACGCCGGCCGGCCACGCTGAAGCGCGCAGCCAGCTTGCGCAGGCCTTGCAACTCGAACCGACCTCGGCGCGGGCATGGTCCCTGTTGTCGCTCTGTCACTATCACGAGGGAATCCTTGGCTGGGCCGAAGATCGCGGCCGCGCCCTGCAATTGTCGCTCGATGCCGCCGAACAGGCGCTGGCGCACGACGACCGCGAGTGGCTTGCGCATGGTCTCTGGGGCATGGGCCGGCTTTGGACGCAGCGCGATTTTTCTTCGGCGCTGGAGGGCGTGGAGCAGGCCGTGGCGCTCAATCCAAGTGCGCCGCTCGCGCGTCACTTCCTTGCTTGCGTGCTGGAATTCTCGGGGCGGCCCAAAGAGGCGTTGCCGCATCTCGAAACGGTGCTGCGGCTTGACCCGCACTACCGCTTCCGCTCGCTGGCTCTGGCCGACCAAAGTCTCTGTCATTTCCTGCTCGGCGATATCGACGAGGCGATCGCAACGGCGGAGAAAGCCGTTCGTGCCCATGTCGGCAACGTACGGGCCCGGCAGCGGCTGGTCGCGGCGCTGAGCGCGAGAGGATTGGAAGACAGGGCCCGTGCCGCCGCGGCAGAACTCGCCAAAATGCAACCGACTTTCAATGTCGGCTACATCGACGATACCTATCCTTTCATGTTGCCGGATCAGCGCGCCCGTTTCGTAGATGCGCTCCGTGCAGTGGGTCTCCTCAAGGGGTGAATTTCCGGGAGGGTCTAGACCACCGCCGCTCGGCCGCGAATTTGAGTCCGCCCTAGGCAATGTTAGCGGCTTTGCTTGCCCAGCACGAGATCGACCGTGTGTGCGGCAATCTTCCTCAGCTCGGCCTCATCGCCGAAGGCGCGCTCGAGCACGGCCAATCCGCGCGTCACGGTGACGATGTGGTGTGCGGCGATCTCGGGCTCTCCCTTGAACTCGCCTCGCGCGACACGCTCCGACAAGGCTTCCTGAACGAGAGCGGTGATGCGAGCGATCAGATCCGCGAAGGCCTGCCGCGCGTTCTCATCCAGCCCTTCATCGCGAAACGAAATCGTCGAACGTGGCCACCCCCTCGTCAACGTCGTCGCAGAGGCGGCTGTCGACTGCCGATTGTGCGTCGTGATCGAAGAGTTCTATCAAGAATAGCGGACCATCGGCGATATCGGCTTTCGAAACCTCAAGCATGCGAATCTCGTAATTCCCGATTTGCGCAAGCGAAACTATTCTCGCTTCGTCTTCCGGAATGCACAGGAGCTTGATGTAGGCTCGCGTAATTCGCAATTTGCTGAATGGGTTGTCGGATGTCTTGCCCACGGTCGAGCCTCGGAGCTTCTCTATTCGGAACTGTGAATACCGGTTGCCTCGGCCGGCGTGCACTTCACTGGGCGACGACTGTCGGCGATGGCTGTCAGAGACTGAACGGCTGGCCGGGGGCGCCTGGATTTAGGAGACGGCGCCTGTGAAAGCCTGGTGTGCTGCCGGCGGCACCACTACCTGGGTTGATCACCATTGTCGGAATACTCGACGAATTTTTTGTAGGTCCAACGTCGTCCACTGCGTCGCCGCCATACCGTTCCCCAAACGAGTCGACCCGAGATCGACCGCCTTGGGACGATGACAGTCCAAAGGTGCCACGCATAAGCCCACGTCGGTCCTGAACGTGAACCGGCTGATTGTTCAATCTCGCCGCTCTTAGCCATTATTGAGTAGCCTCAGTCATCGGTACGAGGTTTGGCGGCGGGCGGCACCCGTCATGAGAAGAACTTCAAGAGATTTCAGCGCGCCAGGCTCGCCATCATGACGCCCTAGATGGGAGCTCTCACCTTACGCTGCGCTGGACAGGGAATTAACATTTCGAAATGGAATTGCCGATCGATCTCGCGGGCTCGCTATTGCATGAAACGGACGAGCGTGGCTGTGCCCCAGCCGCCTTCCTAGCCGAGCACGAGATCAACCGTGTGTGCGGCAATCTTCCTCAACTGGACCTCATCGCCGAAGGCGCGTTCGAGCACGGCCAATCCGCGCGTCACGGTGACGATGTGGTGTGCGGCGATCTCGGGGTCTCCGTTGAACTCGCCTCGCTCGGCGCCCTCCGACAAGGCGTCCTGAACGAGAGCGGTGATGCGAGCGATCAGATCCGCGAAGGCCTGGCGCGCGTTCTCGTCCAGCCCTTCACCTTCGGCCGAGCCCAGCTCCATCAGTCCCCGCGTGGTGGGACATCCGCGGGGCGGCGAGCCGGAACGGAAGTTCTTGATGGTCAGATCGAAAAACGCGGTGAGGCGCTTTCGCAAGGTCCCCGCGCCGAGCACCTTTTGCAGAGAGCTTAGATATTCGCTCGCATAGCGCTCATAGGCGCAGAGAAACAGCGCTTCCTTGCTGCCAAAGGCATTGTAGAGACTGCCGCGCTGGACGCCCGCGTCGCGCGCGATGTCCGAAAGCGACGTGCCACGCACCCCCTTGCGCCAGAATTGATCGAACGCGATGCGCAGGACGTCGTCGTGGTCAAACTCTCGCGGCCTCACGTTTCTCTCCTCTGCGCCAATTTCGGGTGAGCGGAGCCTCTCCGAATCGATCTCTCACCACCTTCGCGGAAACAGCCCCTCACCCCCAACCCTCTCCCCGCGAACAGCGGGGCGAGGGAGCAGACCGAGCCCGGCGGCTTCAACTCACGCTGAATTCCATCACGTGCCAACGCGCGCCAAAAGGTATTTGACACGACGTCAAGAATGTGGTTTTCATTTTCGACATCGTGTCAAAAACCAAACAGGGGTTGATAGCTCATTTCGTCAATGGGGTGAACCGCCCGTGCGGGAGCCGCCTTCCTTGCTGCGTCGTAGGCGCTCTCTCCCCCTCATCCTGAGGAGCCGCGTAGCGGCGTCTCGAAGGATGGGGCCACACTGGGGGCCTCATGGTTCTCCCGGCAATGCGAAGCATCGTCCGGAGACGGCGCATTCGCGCCTCCTCACCAGGAGGGTTTTGACGCAGTAGGTCAGGACAGAATGCAAGAGGATTCGCGATGCCTCTGATTCACATCTCGCTGCGCGCCGGAAAGCCGGAGGCCTACCGGCAGGCGATTTTCGACGGGCTCTACCGCGCGATGCGCGAAACGCTCAACGTGCCCGAAGACGACCAGTTCATGACCATCAGCGAGCATGCGGCTGCGAACTTCCGCACCGGTGACGGCTACGGCATCGCCCGGAGCGCCGATGTCGTCTACATCCGGATCACCGTGTTCAACTCGCGCACCCCGGAGCAAAAGAAGGCGCTGTTCCGCCGGATTGCGGAGCTGCTCGGCGAAAGCCCCGGCATCCGTCCGGAGGACGTGTTCGTGAACGTTCTCGACGCAGCGAAAGAGAATTGGTCCGTCGGCCACGGCCTCGCGCAATTCGCTTGATGTGATGTGCGTGGGATGTCGATGCAACATCAACGCGCGGCCTTCGCGTTGCGTACGCACTACCCCAGCTCGAACGTCGTAACCCCGAACACCCGCTCCAGCCGCAACGGCGGTATCGCGCCGGTATACATGCGCGCGGTCTCAAACACCGGCGCAAGGCCAAGGCTCTTCGCCAGCGCGATCGCGTCGCGGTTGGGGGCGGGAACGTCGAGGAAGATCTCGCCGCCGCCGATGGCTGCGAGCAGGGCCGACAGCACCGCTTCCGCAGCGGCGCGATCGTCGGCGACCAGCGGGCCGATCTTGAATCCCTGCCGGCATGGACGGATCACGCCCCAGGCGGCAAGCTCGCCATCGCGCAGGAGCGCGCGACCGATATGCCCCGGCGCGCCGATCCAGGCGCGCAGCAACGCGGGCCGCGGCGCCGGAAAGGTGGTCGCGTCGCTGGCTTCCACCATCGCCAACGGAATTTCGCCGAGCGCGATGACACCGGAGCGCGGCGCATCCACTGCCGCGACTGTGCCGCCGTAGCGGACATTGGCGTAGGCGAGCTCGAAGCCGGACTTCTTGTAATTCTCCTGCTGCGCCACCACGCCATCGAGCCCGATCACGCGCGCTTTCGCATGCGCGATGGCCGCGTGCCAGATGCGCAGGCCAAGCCCTCGGCCGCGCAAATCCTTGCGCACGATATAGAAGCCGAGGAAGGCGAAGTTTTCACCGTAATTCACGCAGGAGACGGTGGCCGCCGCCTCGCCGTCGAACTCGCCGATGAAAAAACCTTGCGGATCGACGGCTCCGAAGCACGCCGCGTCGGCAAGGCCGGGATTCCAGCCCTCAGCCGCCGCCCAGTCGACGGCGATCGCGATTTCGTCCGGCCGCATGTTGCGGATCCGCAGGCTACTTGCGGCAGGCGATCGTTGAAGGGGATTCATCAGCCGACCCTGGGGCGCTTATTCAATCATCTCGGCCGCCGCTCGCGGACGGGCGCAGCCTCGCTACTCCGGATGGACTAGTCAACAAGCCCCGGTGAAAAGACGCAATTCCACCAGCTTCGCCACGATCATGTTGAGGGACAGTGCCCTTGGGACGATGGCTCAACGCTAATTGGGGAAGGATTCAACGAGTTCGGGCATGTTGGGGAACCAAGCAGTACATCCACTATCTTGAAGACATCCGGGAATTGACGGGTCGGAATACGCTCTCGCCCCACTGCGTATGGCCCGACGATCCGTGGGCTGGTGGCAAGGCCACCGGCCCACGGCGTGTGAAGTCAGCAAAGGAGTGAGTACCAATGAAAGTCCAGAACGCAGCGGCGAGGCCCTTCGATGTCAGTCAGATCGAGGGTGATATAAGGGAGGCGGTTCAGTACAGACCGCCGCACATCCAGCCGATCGAGCCGCCGCCGCGGGCTCCGACGCCGACGCCGGCGGTTCCGGAATATGTCAGCCATCGCGAGGACGTGACCGAGATCGGCAAGCTCTCGGCCGAGGCCATTATCAGGGAATACGAGGTCACGGCCAAGGAGATCGAAGCGATGGGCGAAATGGTGCGAGACATGGTGAAGCGCTGCGAGCAACTCGCCGCGTCCGCCTCCTCCACGCTGAAGGAAATCGCGGCCACGGCGTCGCAATATCGCAAGGAAGGCAAGCGCGTCTTCAACGAAATCGAATCCTGCTCCAGTGCGACGGACGAGGTCCGCCGGCTGTGCGAGTCCTTCCGCGACAAGATCGAAACCAAAGCCGCCGAGAAGGCGTGATCGATGTACCGGGCGGTGCCCTACCTGTTGGTCGCGGCGCCACCCGTCATCGTGCTGCTCTCCGTCCTGATTAGCGGCTGCACGATGACAAGGAATGCCGATGATCCCTTGGATCGGGCGCAATTCTATTCCGACCCGAACAGAGGGACCGGCAGAGAGCTGATCAGGGAGCTCGATCGGCGCGCGGCGCGCCAAGAGCTGCGGCGCATCGTTGGGGAGGCACAGCGATGATCTGTGAGTCCTGTCGGCGCGATGTCGACTACGTCAGGAGTTCGTTCTGGCACGGCGAGGCCCGGATTTGCCGGGAGTGCTTCGCGCAATGGTGCGACCCGGACAACGATCTGGCCGCCTCCACGGAGGCCGCGGGCATCGGAAACTACGTCCGCCTCCGGCACGGCCTTCCGCCGCTCGCCGCGGCCCTGGCCATCCTGTTGCTGGCCGGCATACCCTCGGCCTACGCCTCCCGCCACTGCCTTGACTACGCCGAAGCGGCAAGGACGTGGCCGACGCGCATGCTGGCGAAAGACGCCGACGGGTGCTGGACCTATGACCATCATCCGCCGCGCGCCGAGGTGCCCAATTCGGTGCCGGAAACCATCATGCCGCGCCGCGAGCCGGCGCTGATGGACCGCTGGAACGATACGGAGCTGCTTCAGGTCGAACTGCGCGAGCTCGAGCCCGAAAATGTTTCACCGTCGGAGCCACAGCCGGAACCGTTCGCGAACGCGGTCCAACTCGCGCTCTTCGTCTCGCTCGTGCTTGCGACCGTATCCGTGGTCGAGGTCGCAACGCTGCGGCGCGGAACCGGCGCTCGGCGTTCCCGGTGGCCCGACCGAAAATCCCATTGATGCTGCCGGCAGGCTAACGCGCGATGACCTGAGGATGAATCGTCATCGCGCCTTACCTTCTTCTTTGGGCATGATCTTTTCGGAAAACCGCTTCACACCCCGCATCAAGTGCGGGGCAGGCTTTTTCCGGATCATGCCTTAGCCGCCCGTGCCGTCGGGAATCAGGACGGGAAGATCGCCCGCCGGGTCACATGATCGATCGAACAGGTGGTTGTTCAGCGCCCAGATCGCCGCTTGGGTGCGATTGTTCGCGCCGATCTTTCTGAAGATGGCCTTCACATGAGCCTTCACGGTCGGCTCCGCGATGTTGAAAAATCGCGCGACATGCTTGTTGGAGTCTCCCCGAACGATGCGTTGGAGGATCGCGATCTCCCGCGTGGACAACTTGTTTGTCAGCGGCTCCTGCGGTTCCTCCGCGGTTTCCCAGGCAATCTCGTGAGCCAGCGGCGGCGCCAGCCGCTCTTCGGCCTTCGGGCGAATTTCGAGGGGCCAGAGCCGGGCGTCGATCAGGATCAGCTTTCCGTTGACCACCGCCTGCAGCGTGCTGACGAGATCGTCCGGGCTGACTGAATTGAAGATGGCTGCGTTCGCTCCATCGTCCAGCGCGCTGGCGAGGGAGCGAGGATTGCTTTCATCGGCAACGGCTACGATGAAAGCGAGCGGATATTGGCTCCTGATCTTGCTGCAAATCACGGCGTGATCTGCGCCCACTCCGACGATGAACAGAATTGGCCTGTCGTTGGGGACTTCCGCGAGATCTTCCAGATCAATGGCGCAACCCTGCGGACGGAAACGCGTTTTCGAAAGTATCAGCCGCAGGCCTTCGCGGAAGAGACCGTCGCTCTGCAGGATATACGTGGGTACTGGCGACTTGCTGGTCATACTTTGCTAGCGGCTCCGATAGCGATTTCACGCGTTCTTCAGCAGCCTGTAAATATTGTACTATAAAATACAGCCTGTGGAATAACTTAGGGTAGTTCGGCCGGGAACTCGGACAATAATCCTGTCCCAAATTGCTGATCCGGATGGACACCTTGGCCAAAAGCGCGGGTGCTCGATCGAGCCCAGATCGAGGCAATTTTGCGGAAAACAGCTGTGAAGTTTGCAGCCTGGTCACGGGCACGTGCTCCCCGAAACGATCGCTCGCGGGCAGGCCGCGCCGGATGGGAACTCGGCATGTCTCATAAGTACTAGTCCGAATTTCCCCGCAAAAAACGCCGGTCCAGACCCATGAAAACCGTGAAATTCAGCTCCGAGCCGCGCTTTTGGCGCCGAGTTCGCGCGCGCTTTGACCTCATCGATGGGTCGCGCAAAGCCTTAAGCGGACGCATCGAAGCTCAATTTTGCTGAGGCTTGCCTCAGCTATATTTGCTTGCCGATGCCGCGGCAACGATGGCAGTTGGAGCGGCAATATCAACCGGCCCGACGCTCCGCTGACCGTGTGCAAGAGGCTGGCTTAAGAGGTGGTCTTGGCCCTCACGCTCTATGACAAGATCTGGAACGACCATGTCGTGCACGAGGAGGCGGACGGCACCTGCCTGCTCTATGTCGACCGCCACCTCGTGGATGAAGTCGACAGTCCGCAGGCCTTCGCCGCGCTCCGCCAGTCCGGCCTGCCTGTCAAAGCTCCGGAAAGGACGCTTCTGGTCGTCGACCACAACGTGCCGACCACCGACCGCAGGAAGCCCAACCCCGATCCCGCGAGCGCGGCGCAGATCGTCTATTTCGCTGAAAACGCAAAACTGTTCGGCCTCGAATATTTTGACGAGTTCGACGTCCGCCAGGGCATCTGCCACGTCGTCGCGCCGGAGCAGGGATTTACCCTGCCAGGTATCATGATCGTGTGCGGCGACAGCCACACCTCGACCCACGGTGCCTTCGGCGCGCTCGCGCTTGGCATCGGCACTTCCGAAACCGAGCATGTGCTGGTGACGCAGACGCTGATCCAGCGCAAGTCGATGAACATGCGGGCCGTCATCGACGGCGCGCTGCCATCAGGCGTCACGGCCAAGGACCTGATCCTGGCCCTCATCAGCGAGATCGGCGCGGCCGGCGCCATCGGCTGTGCGCTCGAGTTTGGCGGCGAGGCGGTGGCCGCGCTCTCCATGGAAGGCCGCATGACGATCTGCAACATGTCGGTCGAGGCAGGTGCAAGGACATCCATCATCGCGCCCGACGACAAGACCTTCGAATATCTCAAGGGTCGGCCAAAATCCCCCAGGGGCAAGGTGTGGGACGACGCCATGCGCTATTGGGAAACGCTGCGCTCCGACGAGAGCGCCGAATACGATTCTGAGATACGGCTTGACGCCGGCGCCCTTCCGCCGCTCGTCACCTGGGGCACGACCCCGGAACAGGTCACTTCGATCAGCGGCAGAGTCCCGCGGCTGGAGGATATCGCCGACGGCAACAAGCGCGAGGCCGCCAGGCGCGCGCTCGCCTATATGGGGCTTACCGGCGGCGAGCGGATCACCGACGTCGCGATCGATCGCGTCTTCATCGGCTCCTGCACCAACGCGCGCATCGAGGATCTGCGCAAGGCGGCGCGCGTGGTCGAAGGAAAGGCGGTCAACGCCAGGGTTTCCGCCATGGTCGTGCCCGGCTCGGGCCTGGTGAAGCAGCAGGCCGAGGCCGAAGGGCTGGACCGGATCTTTCTGAGCGCCGGCTTCGACTGGCGCGAGCCGGGCTGCTCGATGTGCCTCGCCATGAATCCGGACAAGCTCAATCCCGGCGAGCGCTGCGCGTCGACGTCAAACCGCAATTTCGAGGGTCGGCAAGGCCACAAGGGCCGCACCCATCTGGTGTCGCCGGCCATGGCGGCCGCCGCCGCGATTGCCGGGAGATTCGTCGACGTGCGGCAGTGGCCGCTCGCGCGGCCCTTCGTCACAAACGGCTATATCCCCTCACCCTGAGGAGCTTGCGCGAGCAAGCGTCTCGAAGGATGAGGCCACTGTCGGGCCTCATGGTTCGAGACGGCCCTGACGCGCCTCCTCACCATGAGGTTTTGACGCAGTGGGGCTAGGGCCGCGCAAGGGTTGGAGTCCTACTCCGCAAATTCGAGGTCGAACCGGTTGAAGCCGATCGACTTGCTGGCGAATTTGAGGGTCTTGCCTGACAACGCCGCCAACGGGCCTGATGCGAATTTGAAGATGGCCTTTCCGGATGCGGTCGTGCCAACAGGCTTGCCGTCCTTCATGACAACAGACCCGACACCTTCGGCCATTTGGGTGACGGCAACACCCCCGGCGATGCGGTGGACGCCGCCGGCCATCAGGAACGTTCCTTGCGGACCATCCCACTCGCTGATGTGGGTCGCCGAGTACACCGCCCCTTTCAGGAGGCCTTCCACGCCGACGCAGGAAAACTGGTAGTTCACGAGGCCATGGCCGGCCCGGTCACCGACCGGCTCGGGGTTGGCCGTCCCGACGATATTGCATTCATAGCGCCCGATGCTGTCGGCATGGGCGGCGCCCGTTGCTGCAATCAGCCCAAGTGCAGAACAGACAAGCATTGCGACGAGACGCTTCGTCATGGGACGTCCTCCTGTGGTTGTTTTGGTGCAACCTACAGTCGATGCAGCAACTGCCGATTGATCGGGATCAATTCGGCTGGCGGCGGATCAGCGAGAGAGGCGTCGCGTGTACCATTTCAAAGATCGGAAAAATTTAAATCGTCTCTGAGGCAGCTCGCTCCCACAATTTTCATGCCTCGCTGGTACCCGTGTAGGCAGACGCTCTTTTCCTGCCCTCCTTCGTGGGCCAACTCTGCCTGACGAGATTTCCAGCCATGACAACGCTCCACTCCCTGGTTCACGAAGTTCAGGATGCAGCGACATCCGGGTCGACGAAAAGACATATCAGGGCGCTCACGCGGATTACCGATTTGTTCCTCGCCGGCTCCGCCGGCTATTCGAAGCGGCAGGTCGAGCTGTTCGACGAGATTTTCAAGGTTCTTGTCGAGGTCATCGAGCTGAAAACCCGGGTCAAGCTCGCCGAGCGCTTCGCGGCTGATCCGAATACGCCGCCGGCGCTGGCACGCGCCTTCGCCGCCAGCGATACGGCCGCGGTCGCAGCTCCGATGCTCAGTCAATCGACGGCGCTGGCGGAGTCCGATCTCATCGCGAGCGCCGGCAGCCAGAGCCAGGATCATCTCTACGCCATCGCGCAACGCCGGGCCATCAGCGAAGCCATCACCGATATCCTCATCGAGCGCGGCGAGCAGCGCGTCGTCCATGCGGTCGCGAGCAACGAGGGCGCCCGTATCTCCGACGACGGCTTTGGCAGACTGGTCCAACTGTCCGGCGGCGACGTCAAGCTCGCGCTGCATGTGGGCGCGCGGCGCGACATTCCCCGCCAGCATTTTCTGAGGCTCCTTGAAACCGCCTCGGCGGCCGTCAGCGGCAAGATCATCGCGGCAAATCCGATCTTCGCCGATGTTGTGCAGGGGGCGGTGACGGAGGTGACCGACGGCATCAATGGCGCAGTCCGCAAAGCCTGCGACGATCACGTCAAGGCGAGATTCAGGATCAAGCGGCTCACCGACTGGAAAGAGCTGAAGGAGACCGACGTCCACGCCGCCGCCAGGGCGCAGGATTTCGAAAGGACGGTCTTCGCGCTGTCCATTCTCGCGAGCTGCCCGATCGAGATGGCGGAACGGGCGGTGCTGAACGCAAATCCCGGAGCGGTGCAGGTGATTGCGAAAGTCGCCGGTTGCTCCTGGGCGACGGCCAAGGCGCTGCTGCAGATGGACGTCGCCGATCGCAGGATGTCGAAGCCCGATCTCGACCGGGCGCGCCTCAATTTCGAGGAGCTTGAATGGCGAACCGCAAAGCGTGTGCTCGAGTTCTACGAGGCGCGCCGCAACATGCTCGCCCAGGCGCCGCTGCCCGTCGCGCCGACAGATTCCGCCGAGCTGCAGGCGGCGGGGTAGGTTGGCCGGCAGGTCGATCAATCACCACGACCTGAGGCGATCGTCGTAGGTGCCATCCTGGGCGCCGTGAGCCCACTCACATAGTCCTTCGACCCGCGTCTGGTATGGCTGTCGCCCGTACCTCAATGCGCAGGGAGTGTGACGATGCTGGACAGGCCGACCGACGCCAACGCCGCCTCCTTCAATTCCATCGGCGACGACGTCTTCAGCCGGATCGCATCGCGCTACGACGTGCTGTGCGACCTGTTCAGCCTCGGCATTCACCGGACCTGGAAGCGGCGGATGGCGCGGCGCATTGCCGCGGAGCGGTGGGAGAGCATGCTCGATGTCGCGGCCGGCACCGGCGACATCGCGTTGCGCGTCGTGCAGTACCTCGGCGGCACGGCTGGGCGAAACTGTGTCGTCTCCGACATCTGTCCGGCGATGCTGGATATTGCAACGCGCCGCGCGGGCGACCTTGCCGGCGACATGCAGTTCAGGGTGTTCGACGCGCATCAGCTGACCGAGGTCGAAAGCGAGAGCATCGATCTCTATTCCATGTCGCTCGGCATGAAGATCTGCAATCGCAAGCGTGCGCTGGTGGAGGCCTGGCGCGTGCTGAAGCCGGGCGGCACGTTCATCTGCCTGGAGGCGTCCGAGATCCCGATCCGCCTCATCCACCGCCTCTATCTGACCTATATGAGCCTGTGCATGCCGCTCGTCGGCTGGGTCGCGACCGGCGGCGACGCCTCGGCCTATCACTATCTGCTCTCCGGCGTGCGTGGTTTTCCTGGCGCGCAAGTGTTCGCCGAGGAAATCGGGGCGCTGGGATTTACCGACGTCGCCTATGAGCGGCTTTCATTCGGCATCGTCGCGATCCATGTCGCGCGCAAGCCGCAGACGCGCGCCCTTACCGATACGGATCCTGCCGGATCGTCGGCGCCGACATCCGGACGCGGCGCACGGTGATCGGCGAGCCGTCGGATTCGAACTGCAACTGGTAGTGCCGGCCCTTCTTGTCGGTCGCGGTGCAGGCGATGGTGGAGACTTGAAGCCTGGCGAAATTGCCGTTCTGACGGCACGCGCCATCGGACAGTTCAAGCGCGGGCACCGGCAGGCCATCG
Source organism: uncultured Alphaproteobacteria bacterium (assembly GCA_963847045.1). Taxonomy (GTDB): domain Bacteria; phylum Pseudomonadota; class Alphaproteobacteria; order Rhizobiales; family Xanthobacteraceae; genus Bradyrhizobium. Next base: position 13,459 of record CAWJYQ010000016.1, read on the forward strand.
ATCTTCGGCCGGTCCCCGGAACTGAGCTCCATGCGGTCGACGGCGAGCAGATAGATGTCGTCCTGGGTCCGGTGGCCGTATTCGCCGGAGAACGAGATGATGTGGCTCGTATCGGCCGGATCGTCGAGCGCGACGGTGAAATTGGCGCGGCCCTTCTCACTGTGGAAATAGGCCACCGCCTTGCACGCGAAATTGCGCCCGCCGATCCTGACCGTCGGGCACTTGCCCGACATCAGCGCATAGAGGTCGACGTCCGGCTTGTCCCGGTCGGGATAGCTCGGCTCGGCCAGTGAGGGCGAGACGAGGAAAATGCTCGCAAGCGCAAGGACTTGCCAGCAGCGGCGTTGGGTCATGCCAGTTCCACCATCGGGCATAGACAAGTAAGATGTCAGAGAACGTTTAACCAAGATTTTACGGCGCGAAAAGCGACAAAGTCGCGGCAGCGACCGCCGGTCGCCCCTGTTTCGGCCTTTTTCTTTTCAGGCGGCTGACACCAGCCAGCGCATCGCGCGGCGGTCTTCATGTACCGTGCCGCTTATGGCTCAATTTCCGGTCCTCGCGCGCCGGCCCTCGATCGGGTAAGCGGGATCGTTGAAGCCGGGGGTCGAGGGATGGCCGGTCACGACCAGGCGGTCGATCAGGGCTTCATCTTCCGCCGTGAATTTATAGTCGAGCGCGCGCATGTAGTCGTCCCATTGCGCCTCGGTGCGCGGGCCTGCAATGACCGAGCTGACAAAAGAGGAGTTGAGCACCCAGGACACCGCGAATTGCCCTGCGGTAATGCCCTTCTTCTCCGCATGGGCCTTGATCTCCTGCGCGAGCTTGAGCGACTCCGGCCGCCATTCGGTCTGCATCATCCTTGTGTCGTTGCGCCCGGCGCGCGTGTCCTTGTCCGGTGCCGCATCAGGCGCGTATTTGCCTGTCAGCACGCCGCGCGCCAGCGGGCTATAGGACACGATGCCGAGCCCGTAATAGAAGCAGGCCGGAAAGTGCTCGACTTCCGGCATGCGGTTCATTGCATTGTAATAGGGCTGGCTTGCGACCGGACGGTCGATGCCGAGCCGGTCGCAGATGTTGCAGATTTCGGCAACGCGCCAGGCGCGATAATTCGAGACGCCGAAATAGCGGATTTTTCCCGCGTGCATCAATTCACCCATCGCGCGCACGGTCTCTTCCAGCGGCGTCGAATGGTCTTCCTTGTGCAGGTAGTAGATGTCGATGTAGTCGGTGCCGAGGCGCTTCAGGCTTTCGTCCGCCGCCTGCAGCACCCATTTCCGCGACAGCCCGGCGCGATTGGGATCGTCGCCCATCGGGTTGGCGAGTTTCGTCGCCAGCACCCAGTTCGGCCGGCTGTTGGAAATGGCGCGGCCGACCACCTGCTCGGAGCCGCCCTTGTTGTAGGCGTCGGCGCTGTCGATGAAATTGATGCCGGCCTCGCGCGCCTTCGCCACGATGCGCGCCGAAGTCGCCTCGTCGGTGGGCCCGCCAAACATCATGGTGCCCAGACAAATCGGCGAAACCTTCAGGCCGCTGCGGCCGAGCTTGCGGTAGTGCATTGTGCTACTCCCTGTTCGTCATTCCGGGTCTGGTCCTTCGGACCATCCCGGAATGACGGTGGTTAGGTCTCACTCCTCAATATCTTGAACACGCCGTTGGCCATGGCGATGACGCGCTTGTCGACGGTCACTTCCGTGCTGACGAAAATCAGGCTACGCGTCGCGCGCACCACGCGCGGGCGCGAGATCAGCACCTCGCCGATCTTGCCGGCCTCGACGAAATGCACGTCGAGCTGCGCGGTCGCCATCATCTGCTTGCCCGTGACATGGCGCGCGGTCATGCCGCAGGTGCGATCCGCGAACGTCATCAGCACGCCGCCCTGCACCAGGCCGCGGCGGTTGTGGTGCTTGTCCTCGGCGATCAGCGCATATTCGCTGTTGCCATCGACCAGCCGCTGCCAGAACGGGCCGATCAGATGGATGAAGCCCGTGGTCTCGACGATCTTCCAGCCATCGGATTTGAGCTTCGCCGCGGCCTTGTCGATCATCTGGTATTCCGCTCCCTTGTCCTGCTTCCCTGGGGTTTGCCGTCATTCCATCAAGCGCAAACCTGATGTAGTCAAGCACCATGAGCCGTCCATTCAACGATACCACCCGGCGGAATATCGCAGAGCTGTGCGCCGGCTTTGCGCGCAACCAGCCGGTGGAAGCCGCGCCGGAGCTGAAGCGCGCGGCCGTTGCGCTTGCGCTGACCGGCGCGGGCGAGGGGGATGAGACCGCCTTGCTGTTGACGCGCCGTGCCGCAGGCCTGCGCGCCCATCGCGCGCAATGGGCTTTGCCCGGCGGGCGCTGCGACACCGGCGAGACGCAAATCCAGGCAGGCTTGCGCGAATTGCGCGAAGAGCTCGGCCTCGATCTCGGCCCGGACGCGGTGCTTGGCCTGCTCGACGATTATCCGACGCGATCCGGCTATCTGATCACGCCGGTCGTGGTGTGGGCCGGCGGCGACGGTGCAATCGTGCCGAACCCGCAGGAGGTCGCCTCCGTGCACCGGGTGGCGCTTGGAGCTATCGAACGCGAGAAGTCCTTCGATTTCATCGCCATTCCCGAAAGCACGCGCCGCGTGATCCGTTTTCACTGGAATGAGCGGCTGATCCATGCGCCGACGGCGGCGATGATCTATCAATTCCGCGAGGTGCTGGCCGGGCGCGACACCCGCGTCGCCGATCTCGAGCAGCCGGTGTTTGCCTGGAAGTAGGCGCAGTACCGCTACACAGTGTTCCGGATCATGCTCTAGAACGAACCCCATGCGCTCGAAAACGATTCGCTCTATCGCGTTCGCATTCCTGCTTCTGGCGATGGCGCCTGCCGCCGTGGCGCAGACGGCCTCGCCGGATGCGATCGCGGATTATCGCCGCAAGCTCGCCGAATATCAGGCCGCGCGCGATGCGTATGAAGCCGATGCCGGCGCCTATTGGAGCTCAATTGCGGAAAAGCGGCGCGGCCGCAACGCCAAGCGGCGCGAGCACCAGCTCGTCATGCTCGACGATTATGTGCTGACCCAGCCGCCGGTCTATGCCGGGCCCCGGCGCCCGGTGAATCCGCAAGGAGAGCCGGAAGCGCCGCCGCGCCCGCAAAAGATCATTCCCGTGGTCGCCGATCTGCTCAAGGCGGCCTCCGGCTATTTCCAGTGGGCGCCGCAGCGGCCTGCCTCTGAGACGGATTTCAAGCGTGCTTATGCGAGGTTCGCCACGCGATCAGGGCTCACGCGCGAGCAGGCGGTGCGGATCTACGCCTTCGAGACCGGCGGCAATGGCAGCCACGACATGCAGTCGGGATTGGGCTCGTGGCGGCCGGGGGCGCGCGCGATCTCGACCGCGATCGGCTACAACCAGCTGCTCACCACCAACAGCGTCGAGCTGATCGCCGAGCAGGGCGCGCTGTTTGTGAAGGTGTTGACGGAGCGCGCTGCGTCGCTGTCAGGCCCGGCGCGCCAGGCAATGGACCATAAGATCGCCGTGCTGAAAAAGATGGCGGCATTCGCCCGCTCGGTGCCGGACGAATGGTCCGAGCACGAGAAAATGGGCGACACGCCGCAGGGCTGGGCGCTGCATGCCATGGTGCTCGACATCGACGTCGGCCCGATGCTGCAGACCCACAAGCTCCTCACCTCGGTGAAGTTCGCCCGCATCAAGGGCTACAGCCGCCTGCTGACCGCGGCCGAACTGGAGATGATGAACCTGACGGGCGACAGCACCGGGCTCGACATGGTGACCATGCCATCAGACATGCGCGAGCAGGTGCCGACTGCGAATTTCTTCCAGCGCTCGGGCTATGAGCGCAATCCGGTGGCGAGCCGCAACAACACGGTGGCGAAGCTCCTGGCGATCACCGATGCGCGGATGGATGCCAACAGCAACCTGCCGGGCGCGAAGGAACTGGCGGCGGCGTTTTGAATACACTCCCCCTTCAGGGGAGGGTGGGATCAATTCGAGCCGAACATGAACTTGCCGTCGCCCTCGAGATAGGGGCCCGTGCGCATGTAGAGCTGGCCGTTCTGGCCGAGGAAGAACAGCGTGCCCTTCGGCACTTTCTTGGCGCCCTTCAACAACAGGCCGGCATTCTTGGTGCCCATCTTGTACTGGAAGGTCTTGCCGTCCTTGTCATAGCCGTAACCGGTATCCGGCTTCAGCTCCCACGGCGTCGGTCCTGCACCTTGCGCGAACGCAAACGTCGCGACGCCGCAGATCGCGGCTGCAAGCATCCAGGTCTTGGCCGAAATTCTCCTGGTGGAAATTCTTGTCATGGTCATCCTCCCCATCGCTCCCTCCTTCTTGAACAAATCACGAACGTCATCGTCCCGTCAATACGATGCGTCGCATCACGCCTCGCCTGTGACTTTGTGATTTCCCGGCGCACGCTTGGCGACTATCTTCCCGTTTCAGACTAGAACCAATTCTACAAAAGCAGTCATGGGGATGATTCGGATGAGCCACGTCATTAAACTCTGTTTACCCGTAGTGTTTTCCATGGTGACGCTGGTTTCCGCCGCGAGCGCGGACGAATTGTTCAAGCTCTCCAACAACCAGCGCATCGCCTGCAGCCGGGGGCTGGCCGCCGGCAAGCTCAACACCGCGACCTGCAAGTCCTACACCTACATCTTCAACACGAAGACCTCGGAATATTTCCGCTGCCAGGTCTCGCTGGCCCTGACCCGCGACAACAAGGAAGTGATCAACGTGCAGGCCGACGGCAGCTGTGCGAAGAAGCCGCGCATCTTCGACGCCGATTCCAGTTACGCCTTTGACGCCACCGAAACCGAGCCGCCGAACACCAATTCGTTCTTCGGCACCGGCGGCTATTCGATCTGGGCCGCCGACACCACGCAGCAGAAGGTACGCGGCTGCATCATCATCTCCTCCGGGCTCGGTTCCGACATTTCCAAGTGCCTGGACATGACGTTCCAGTGAGCGCGGTGGTGTAAACTTCGCGCCGCATGTCCGGCCAGGTGCGCGCCGCCGGATGTATCGTTGTCAACTTCAACGTTGGGATCGTCCGACGGCTTTTTTGGCTGTTGCCTTGGGCTGGCGGATAGTTGCAACGTCGGCCCCTCAAGAAAAGGCGTTGGAGGAAAGCGATGGATCGGCTCAAGGGCAAGGTTGCGATGGTGGTCGGCGCCGGCTCGATCGGCCCCGGCTGGGGCAACGGCAAGGCGACCGCGGTCACCTTTGCCCGCGAGGGTGCGCAGGTGTTTTGCGTCGACCGCAATCCGGCCGCGGCCGAAGAGACCGTGGGCATCATCACCAAGGAGGGCGGCAGGGCGATCGCCTTCACCGCCGATGTGTCCAAGGCCGCTGACGTCGAGGCCATGGTCGCCGCATGCCTGAAGGCCTGTGGCCGCATCGACGTGCTGGACAACAATGTCGGCATCGCCGAGGTGGGCAGCGTGGTCGAAGTGTCGGAAGATCAATGGGACCGGGTCTTCGCCGTCAATCTCAAGAGCGCCTATCTCGCCATGAAGCACGTCATACCCTTGATGGTGAAGCAGGGCGGCGGCTCGATCATCAACATTTCGTCGATCGCCTCGATCCGTCATGTCGGCATCTCCTATGTCAGCTATAACGCCAGCAAGGCGGCGATGAACCAGATGACGCGCTCCACGGCGGTCGAGTTTGCGGCGGACTATGTCCGCGTCAATGCAATCCTTCCCGGGCTGATGAAGACGCCGATGGTTGAACACTCGGCGGGCCTGGCGGCGAGCTATGCGAACGGCGATGTGGAAGCGATGTGGCGCGCCCGCGACGCGCAGGTGCCGATGGGCCGTATGGGCGATGCCTGGGATGTCGCCAACGCCGCGCTGTTCCTCGCCTCCGACGAGTTCGAAATATGTCACCGGCATCGAGCTCGTGGTCGATGGCGGCATCACCTGCAAGTCGGGTCACTGACGCCGCCCCGGCGCGGGCCGAGGCGGCGTGATCGGGCAGGCAAGTTGCGCTACTGCGCCAGCGCGAGGACACCGCCGGCCAGCCAATGCCATGCAGGCGTCATGCTGATCGGCCAGTTCAGGAGTTTCACCGCCAGAAGCGCGATGCCGCCATAGACATAGACCGGGTGCGGCCGTCCGCGGGTGCGCCAGTCGTGGACGATGGCGACGACGAGCAGGAGGTAGGCGACGAGCGCCGGCGCAATGGTGACGGCAACCGGCGGCGGGCCTGGCGGTCCAGGCGGGGCGAGGAAGGTCAGGAACCAGCGCGCCACGGCTGCGTCCAGGATCGAAATACCCGCCAGCAGCATCAAGCGCTTGTGCGTCTCCGCCTGTCGCGCATTGGCAATGGCAAGGGTGAACACCACGGCGAAGAAGGCAATGCCGGTGAACGGCACGATCGCAAAGGCGATGCCGGCATCGGTCTGCCCCAGCGCGGCGGAATGCTTCATCACATACACCGACACCAGGAAACCCGCGATGGTCATTGCGGTTGCAAGCGACACGCCGACGATTCCAAGCGCGCGATGCCGTACCACACGGCCCGATGCCGCAAGCCAGCTCTGGAAAACAAAGAACACGGTCCAGGTGAAGAACAGAAGGCCGTGGAAGTGGACCACCGGACTTGCAGAGAAGGTCCGATGGGCCAGTGGCACCCAATAAGTCGGTGCGAAGCCAAGGAAAGCGACGGCCATGCAGGCCAGCGCCATGTGAAAATAAAAATATCGCGCTGGCGACGCCACTGCGGCGCGGACGCGATCGTCGATCAAGGTTGTCATGAAGTTTGGGTCTCGGACGGCTGCCATAGGTTCAAAAATATTTCGCGTGCGAAGTATTATTTTCGGGTGCGAAAATTTGCCGCAAGGGCGCGGCTCTATCCCCTCATCCTGAGGAGCCGCGAAGCGGCGTCTCGAAGGATGAGGCCAAATAGCGGGGGCCTCATGGTTCGAGACGGCGCTTCGCGCCTCCTCACCATGAGGGTTTTTGACACAGTAGATTTGCGGCTCAGCCGTTGGCGCCGAGCTCGGCGCGGTCGAGTTCTTCCTCCAGCTGGTGGAAGGCGTCGTCGCCGATCGCTTCGGATTGCCGCAACTCCAGGACGGCGCGGCGCGCGGCGAGGATCGCGCGGCGGCGCAGCGGATCGGCCGGCAGCTCGCTCGAGGTGATGCGGCCGTCGGGATCGCCCTCTGCCTGCAGCAGGACTCCGCGATATTCCAGCCGCAGCAGCTCGGCTTCCTCGGATGGATCGCCGTCGATTTCCGCCAGCGCAGCGCGATAGGCGACGCCGCGGGCTCGGGCGACTTCGTTCGCCACGAAATCATCCTCCTTGAGCCGCAGCGCCAGGATCAGCGGCCGAAGCGTGACGCCCTGGATGACCAGGGATCCCAGCACCACGGCAAAGGCCGTGAACAGGATCAGGTCGCGGTATGGAAAGTCCTCGGGCAGCGCGAAGGCGGTCGCGAGCGTGACAATGCCGCGCATTCCGCACCAGGCCACGATAATGCCGCTCTTGAACGATGGCATGACCAGGGTTTCGCTCCCGCGCCATCGGTCGAGCGCCACGGCCAGCCGCAGGCCTGTGCGGAAAATTGCGACCCAGGCGGCGCGCGCGAGAATGACGGCGATGAGAACGCTGGCCGCGATTTCGCAATATTGCAGCCGCACCGCATCGTCGAGGTGGGACCAGATCGGACCGATCTGCATGCCGATCATGATGAAGGCGAGCACATTGAGGATGAAGACCACCGTCTCCCAGACCGCATAGGTGGGCACGCGCAACCGCGCAGAGGTTCGCTCCGGCGCGTAGCGCGCGAGCACCATGGCGTAGACGACGATGGTCAGAATGCCTGATAGCCCGAGATGCTCGGCCGCGATCCACACGGTGAAGACGCCGACAAATTGCAGGATGATCGCGCTCGGCGCATCGTCGAACCGCGGGGCGGTCAACAGCCATAGCTTGCCGAACAGATAGCCCGCGGCGAGGCTGCCAAGGAGTACCAGCGAAACCGACGATGTGAACTCGCTCCAGCCCAGGTGCCGGGCCGCTTCCGCACTGACGGCGATGCGATAGATCAGGAGCGCGCTGGCGTCGTTGAGCAGGCTCTCGCCTTCGAGGATCTTCATGATCCGGTAGGGCAGGTTGACCTGGCGCAGGACGGCGGTGGCGGCCGCCGCATCCGGCGGCGCGACAATGGCGCCCAGCGCAATCGCGGCCGGCCACGGCATGTCCGGCACCAAGGTGTGCACCAGCACCGCGACGACGGCGGTCGTGACGCCGACGGCGGCGATGACCAGCGTCGACACCGGCAGCCAGTTGGCCCGCAGGTCCCGCAATGACGTGTCGTAGGCGGCGTCCATCAGCACGGGTGCGACGAAAAGCGCCAGCGCCAATTTGGGATCGAGCACCCAGGAGGGAGATGCGGGCAGGAAGGTGAGCAGCGCGCCGCCGACGGCGAGAAAGGTGGGATAGGGCACGCCGAGGCGTTGCGCCAGCGCCGACAATGCCACCGCCGCGAGCAACAGGCCGATGATCCATTCGAAGGTGATCAAGTCGAAGATCCGGGACGTGAGCGAGGTGGCAACCTATCACCAAAATCAGCTTGTATATTGACCGCACCGTGGCTGCGCGCGAGTTTGCCGCAGGCGAAGCGATGGTTGTGGAAGGCGATGAGGGTCGGCTTGAAAATCCTGCTGCTCGGTTGTGCGGTCTTGTCGCTGCTCTGCGCCAGGCCGGATCTGGCGCTGGCGACCGGCGCCGACACCGCTACCGTGCCGCCGGCCGATCCCTCGCCTTGCCTGGCTGCGATCGCGGCGAGCGACGACGACAGGATCGTCGACGCATGCGGTGCGCTGATCGACAATGAGAAGACGGCGAGGACAGACCGCCTCAAGGCGCTGATCGCACGCGGCGGCGCCTTTATCCGCAGGAACCAGGTCGAGCGCGCCATCGCCGATTACGACGTCATGCTGGGGCTCGACCCGCAGGCCGATTTCTTCAACACCCGTGGCGAGCTCTGGTGGAGGAAGGGCGACCGGCCCAAGGCGCTCGCCGATTTCGGTGCCGCGCTCAAGCTCAACCCGGATCATCCGCTCGCGAAAGACAATCATCGGAAGCTGGCGCGGGAGCTGGAGCGGCTGGGCGCGCAGATGGCGGTCGCGGGCAAGCCGAGCTTCAACTGCGCTACCGCGCGCCGTCCGGTCGAGAAGGCGATCTGCGCCAATCCGGAGCTCGCCGATCTCGACCGCGAGATCTACGCCATGAATACCAGGGTCATCCGCGAGGCGCGAAATCCTGCCGAGGCACGGTCGCTGCAGCGGGAGCAGGACGAGTTCATCGCCCGCCGCAACGCCCGGTTCGGCCATGCCGGTTACGATCTCCGAAAGGAAATGAAGGACCGCCTGCAGGCGCTGACGGGCGTGGATGGGTATTAGCGCATGATCCGGAAAAGTGGGCACCGGTTTTCCGAAAAGATCATGCGCAAACAAGAATCTAACGCCTGAACCAAATCAGGGGGGACCGCGACAACGGAAAAAGCCGTTGTTGCGGGAGCCCCTTAGCCATGTGCGGTATGATCAAACCCACCCGGATGTCATCGACCTCGCGGCTCTCGCTGCGAGCCAGCTTGCTTGGACTGAGCCTTGCGATGGGCGTTGCACTTGCGGCAGGGCCGGCAGCGGCGGGCGGCACCGTCGTCGATTGCAAGTTGGGCGGCCAGGCTGCGCCGCTCGAACTGATTACCGCCTGCGGTCTCATCATCGACAATCCGGCCGCCTTGCGCGCCGATCGTGTCGCGGCACTGGTGGCGCGGGCCGACGCTCGCTCCAGGACCTCGGGCGGCATGACCCAGGCGCTGGCCGATCTCGACCGCGCCATCGCGCTCGACGGCAGGTACGCCACGGCCTATCGGCTGCGGGGCGAGTTGACGCGCGAGGCTGGCGGCAATCTTGCCAAGGCCGAGGAGGACTTGACGACGGCGATCAAGCTCAATCCGCAGGACGTCGAAGCCTATGAATTGCGTGGCGTCATCTATACCACCCAGCACAGGATCGAGCGCGCGATTGCCGACTACGACAAGGCGATCGAGTTGAAGCCCGACGATGCCCAGGCCTGGTCCGACCGCGGCGTGACCTATTATCTCGGCGGCGACTACGAGAAAGCCGTGCGCGACTGCAGCGAGGCGCTGCGTCTCGATCAGAACCGCCCGCGCACCTATGCCAACCGCGCGGCTGCCTACAAGAAGCTGGGCCAGCTCGACAAGTCGCTCGCCGACGACAACGAGGCCATCCGGCTCGATCCCAAGGTCGCGGAATATTACGACAATCGCGGCCTCACCCAGGCGGCGATGAAGCAATACGACCAGGCCATCGCCGATTACGACCAGGCGATCCGGATGGCGCAGCGGGCGAATTTCCTCACCAACCGCGGCGATTCCTACCAGTTCAAGGGTGAGCTCGGCACGGCGCTCACCGATTATGACACGGCACTGCGCCTCGATCCGAATTTCGCGCTCGCCTACAACAATCGCGCGGTGCTGTACAAGAAGATGGGCGAGCGCGCCAAGGCGCTGGCCGATTATGAGGCGGCGCTCCGCCTCGATCCCGGCAACGAGAACGCCATCAGCGGCCGGCGCGCCATGAAGGCCGAGATTGCTCGCTTCGGCACCGAGACGCCGCGCCCGCTGCACGCGCCGGAGGCGCATCCCTCGTTCGATTGCGCTACCGCAAGACTCGCGGTGGAGAAGGCGATCTGCGCCGATCCGCAGCTTGGTGCGCTCGATCATCAGATTTCAGACGCCTATTCCCGCCTGGTCAGCAATTCGAGCGGTCGTTCCGTCGATATCCTGCGCCGCGCGCAGCGGGATTTCGTTTCGGCCCGCAATGCCGGCTTCGGCAAGCCGGGCTACGACCTCAAGATCGCCCTGCAGCAGCGCCTCGATGCGCTGCAGTCGGCGGCGCGCTGACCCAAAAGCCGGCGTAGACCGGGTCCAAAGCTGATTAATATCTGATCCATATCAATTTCTTGCCGCTTGAACTGGCGCTTTGTCCCGTGACAATAGACGGAAACAACAGCCCCCAGAGGAAGCGCCATGCCTTCAGCCAGCCGCTATCACGAGGTTCACGCCCGCTCCATGGCCGACCCCGAGGGCTTCTGGGCCGAAGCCGCGCGCGAGATCGACTGGATCGAGCCGGCAAAGAAGATCTTCGATCCCACAATCGGCGTCTATGGCCGCTGGTTCGCGGGCGCCGTGGTCAACACCTGCTACAACGCGCTCGACCGCCATGTCGCTTCTGGCCGCGCCAACCAGGTCGCGCTGATCCACGACTCGCCGCTGACCAATTCGATCACCAGATTCACCTATGCCGAGCTGTTGAAAGAGGTGCAGACGCTCGCCGCGATCATGCAGGATTTTGGCGTCACGAAGGGCGACCGCGTCATCCTCTATATGCCGATGGTGCCGGAGGCTGTGGTGGCGATGCTCGCCTGCGCGCGCATCGGCGCCGTGCACAGCGTGGTGTTCGGCGGCTTTGCCGCCAAGGAGCTGGCGACGCGCATCGACGATGCCCGGCCCAAGCTGATCTTCTCGGCGAGTTGCGGCATCGAGCCCGGCCGCATCGTGCAATACAAACCGCTGCTCGACGAAGCGATCAAGCTTGCGAGCTTCAAGCCGGAAGCCTGCATCATCCTGCAGCGGCCGCAGCATGCTTGCGAGCTCGTCGCGGGCCATGATCACGATTGGGCCAGTCTGCGCCAGGCCGCGCTCAAGTCTGGCAAGTCAGCTGCTTGCGTGGGCGTGCTCGCGACCGATCCGCTCTACATCCTCTACACTTCGGGCACGACCGGAATCCCGAAAGGCGTGGTGCGCGACAATGGCGGGCATCTGGTCGCGGTGAAATGGTCGATGTTCAATCTCTACGGCGTCAAGCCCGGCGAGGTCTGGTGGTGCGGCTCCGACATCGGCTGGGTGGTCGGCCACAGCTACATCGTCTATGGCCCGCTGTTTCATGGCGCGACCTCGATCATGTATGAGGGCAAGCCGGTCGGCACGCCCGATGCCGGCGCGTTCTGGCGCGTGATCGCCGAGCACGGCGCGGTCGCTTTATTCACGGCGCCGACCGCGTTCCGCGCCATCAAGAAGGAAGACCCCGAAGGCAAGCTGATCAAAAAATACGATCTGTCGAAATTCCGCACGCTGTTCCTGGCGGGCGAGCGCGCCGATCCGCCGACGGTGGAATGGGCGGAGGCGCAGTTGAAGGTACCAGTGATCGATCACTGGTGGCAGACCGAAACCGGCTGGTGCATCGCCGGCAATCCGATGGGCCTGGGCCAGCTGCCGGTGAAGCACGGCTCGCCGACGGTGCCGATGCCGGGCTATCAGGTGGACGTGGTCGACGAAGCCGCAAAGCCGGTGCCGGCGGGCAAGATGGGCTCGATCGTCATCAAACTGCCGATGCCGCCGGCCTGCCTGCCGACGCTGTGGGAGCAGGACGATCGCTTCAAAGAGGCCTATCTCACCGAGTTTCCCGGCTACTACAAAACCTCCGACGCCGGCTACAAGGACGAGGACGGCTACGTCTTCGTGATGGGCCGCACCGACGACATCATCAATGTCGCGGGCCATCGCTTGTCCACCGGCGGCATGGAGGAGATTCTGGCCTCGCACCCCGATGTCGCCGAATGCGCGGTGCTCGGCATCCATGACGCGATCAAGGGCGAGGTGCCCTGCGGTTTCCTGGTGCTCAAGGCCGGCGTGACACGGAGCCCGGCGGAGATCGAGCAGCAGATCGTGGCGCTGGTCCGCGAGAAGCTCGGCCCCGTCGCCGCCTTCAAGCTTGCGATCACGGTCGGCCGGCTGCCGAAGACGCGCTCCGGAAAAATCCTGCGCGGCACCATCAAAAAGATCGCCGACGGCGAGCCCTGGAGCATGCCGGCCACCATCGAGGACCCCAGGGTGCTCGATGAGATCGGCGAGGCGCTGAAGGGCAGGGTGTGAGGATCGCTCAGTTCTAACCGTCGTCATTCCGGGGCGCGCCCACTTGGCGCGAGCCCGGAATCCATACTCCCGATGGTGGTTATGGGTTCCGGGCTCGCCGCTGCGCGGCGCCCCGGAACGACAATAGGTTGCTCGTCATGGCCGGGCTTGACCGAGCCATCCATCGATGAGCAAACAATGCCTTGATTTTGATGGATTGCCGGGTCAAGCCCGGCAACGACGAAGTTAGCCTAACGCCGGGATGACGTATGCGGCCTAAATCCGTGCGACCGATTTGCGCGTTGCTGCTCGCCGCGCTGTCGCTTGCCGCGTGCGCCTCGCGCAACGAACCGCCGCCCTATGCGGCCGTGGCGCCGGTCGAGGACGACGACGCGTTCTGCCGAGCCGGCGGCAAGGTCGCGGTCGGCTCACCGGATTACGTGTATTGCCGCAAGGATCGCGACGCCGGGCGCAACGCCGCGGTCGCCCGCGCCGACCGCAAGCAGCGTGACCTCGCCGAATACATGATGAACCACCCGGATCATCCGTGAAGACGCGCTGCGTAGGGTGGGCAAAGGCGCACTGCGCCGTGCCCACCATCTATCCGAGTGTGATGTTGCGAGTTGGTGGGCACGCTTCCGCCGTCGCTTGTTGAGCTACCGCGGACGTAGTCGCTTTGCCCACCCTACAGGTGCGGAGGCGACGAAGAAGACTTACTCCTCCTCCGCCTTCTTGCCGCCGATCGTCTTCAGCTTGGCGAAGACGGCGTCGACATTGAGGTCGTCGCGCTGCTTTTCGGTCGGCTCGAATTCCGGCTCCTTGCGGGTGGTCTCGGAGGCCGGCAGCAGCGTGGCGCCGCCATATTGCGTGTCGACCGGCTTTTCCTTGGCCGCGCGCTGCACCTCGAAATCCAGCTCGATCTGCGAGCACAGGCCGAGCGTCACCGGGTCCATCGGCGTGAGCGTCGAGGCGTTCCAGTGGGTGCGGTCGCGGACGCTGGCGATCGTGGTCTTGGTGGTGCCGACCAGGCGCATGATCTGCGCGTCCTTCAGCTCCGGATGGTTGCGCACCAGCCAGAGGATCGCGCTCGGCCGCTCATGGCGGCGCGACACCGGGGTGTAGCGCGGGCCCTTGCGCTTGGCGGCCGGCGGCAGCACGACCTTGCTCTCCTCGAGCTTGAGGCGATGGTTCGGGTCCCTCTCGCCCTTTTCGATTTCCTCGCGGGTCAATTGGCCGCTGGAGATCGGGTCCGAACCCTTGATGCCCTGGGCGGCGTCGCCGTCGGCGATCGCGCGGATCTCCAGGGGGTGCATCTTGGTGAAATCGGCGACCTGGTCGAAAGTTAACGCAGTATTGTCGAGCAGCCAGACGGCGGTCGCCTTGGGCATCAGCGGGGCGTTGCTCATGGCAAATCTCCTTTGTGCTTCGCCCGCCTGTCTGAGGCGAAGCCGGTAGTCATCAACGATGACGGGAATTTGCCCTATATAGGCCGGACAGGGCCCAAGGCGCAATGGTTTGCTAAAGTGCCTTGACAGGGGCTCAAACCAGTCCCAATTCGTACCCGGAAACGACCGTTCCCTGCCCGTCGGCGAGGGGTGATTCGGTCCCGAGATCGCTCCGATGGCCGCCAAACCAGACCCAAAACCGGACTTGAGAATCGTGCTTTGTTCGCCACGGGGCTTCTGCGCCGGGGTGGTTCGCGCCATCGACACCGTGGAACGGGCGCTCACCATCTACGGCGCCCCGGTCTATGTCCGGCACGAAATCGTTCATAATCGCTACGTCGTGGACAGCCTGAAGACCAAGGGCGCGATTTTCGTCGAGGAACTCGCCGAAATCCCCGACAATACCAACGCACCGGTGGTGTTTTCGGCCCATGGCGTGCCGAAATCGGTTCCGGCCGAGGCCCAGGCCCGCAATTTCTTTTCGCTGGATGCGACCTGCCCGCTGGTGACCAAGGTTCACCGCGAGGCCGCCATTCATTTCAAGCGCGGCCGCGAAATCCTGCTCATCGGGCATTCCCATCACCCCGAGGTGGTCGGCACGCTCGGCCAGCTGCCGGCCGGCGCCGTCACGCTGATCGAGACCGATGAGGATGCCCGCACCTTCACGCCGAAGAATCCGGACAACCTCGCTTTCGTCACGCAGACCACGCTGTCGATCGACGACACCGCCCACATCGTGACCATCCTCAAGGAGCGCTTCCCGAACATCAACGGGCCGCACAAGGAAGACATCTGCTACGCCACCACCAACCGCCAGCTCGCGGTGAAGAAGGTGGCGCCGGTGGTCGATGCGCTGATCGTGGTCGGCGCGCCCAACTCCTCGAACTCGCAGCGCCTGCGCGAAGTCGCCGAGCGTGAGGGCTGCCCGATCTCGGTGCTGGCGCAGCGCGCCAGCGACATAGACTGGAAGCGTTTTGAGGGCATCAAGAGCCTCGGCATCACCGCGGGCGCCTCGGCGCCGGAGGTGATCGTGGAAGAGATCATGGGCGCGTTCGCCGAGCGCTACACGCTGCATGTGGAGACGGTCTCGGCCGCGGAGGAAAACGAATTCTTCCCGCTGCCGCGTTCGGTGCGCCCCGAAGCCGCCGCCGAGTAGGCCGGCATGGCGGTTTACACCGACGTCGCCGCCGACGAGCTTGCGGAATTCCTCTCGCTGTATGATCTCGGCGAACTGCTGTCCTACAAGGGCATCGCCGAGGGCGTGGAGAACTCCAACTTCCTGCTGCACACCTCGCGCGGCTACTTCATCCTGACGCTCTACGAGAAGCGGGTCGCCAAAGACGACCTGCCGTTCTTTCTCGGCCTGATGACGCATCTTTGCGCGCACGGCATCAACTGCCCACAGCCGGTGAAGAACAAAAGCGGCGAGGCGTTGGGGTCGCTCTGCGGACGGCCTGCGGCGATCATCACCTTTCTCGAAGGCGTCTGGCCGCGCAAGCCGAATGCGGCGCATTGCGCCGGCGTCGGCGAGGTGCTGGCGAAGATGCATCTGGCCGGCCGCGACTTTTCGATGTCGCGCGCCAACGCGCTGTCGGTGTCAGGCTGGCCGCCGCTGTTCGATCTCGCCGCCGACCGCGCCGACAGCGTGCAGCCGGGCTTGCGCGATTTCATCGCGCGCGAACTCGATCATCTCGAAGGCGGGATCTGGCCGAAGAACCTGCCGCAAGGCGTGATCCACGCCGACCTCTTTCCCGACAACGTCTTCTTCCTCGGCGAGCAGCTGTCGGGGATCATCGACTTCACCTTCGCCTGCAACGATATGCTGGCCTATGACGTCGCGATCTGCCTGAACGCCTGGTGCTTCGAGGCCGATCATTCCTTCAACGTCACCAAGGCGCGTGCGTTTCTGTCGGCCTACGGCCGCGCGCGCAAATTGTCGGAAGCCGAGGAGCACGCGCTGCCGCTGCTCGCGCGCGGCTCGGCGCTGCGTTTCCTGCTGACGCGGCTGGTCGACTGGCTGAACGTGCCGCCGGGCGCGCTGGTCAAGCCGAAGGATCCGCTCGAATATGCGCGCAAGCTGCGCTTTCATCAGAGCGTTGCCAGCGTGCGCGACTATGGCGTTTCCGCAGGATTGGTCGCGTGAGCGCGTTGCCCAGTGTCACGATCTTCACCGACGGCGCCTGCTCGGGCAATCCCGGGCCGGGCGGCTGGGGTGCGATCCTCAGGTTCGGCGAGGTCGAGAAGGAGATGAAGGGCGGCGAGGCCCATACCACCAACAACCGCATGGAATTGATGGCGGCGATCTCGGCGCTGGAAGCGCTGAAGAAGCCGTGCCAGGTCGATCTCTATACCGATAGCCAGTATGTGCGGCAGGGCATCACCGGCTGGATCCATGGCTGGAAGAAAAACGGCTGGCGCACCGCCGACAGGAAGCCGGTGAAGAACGCCGAGTTGTGGCAGCGGCTCGACGAGGCCTTGAAGCCGCACCAGGTGCGCTGGCACTGGGTCAAGGGCCATGCCGGCCATGACGAGAACGAGCGCGCCGACCAGCTCGCCCGCGACGGCGTCGCGATGGCGCGGTTGAAAGGGTGACCACAACCAACACTGTCATCGCCCGCGAAGGCGGCGAGCCAGTATTCCAGAGCGTTCGAGAAATGCGGCGAGGCCGCGGCGTACTGGATCGCCCGGTCAAGCCGGGCGATGACAGTTGGATGTGCAGCGCGAACGCGCCTTACCTCACAGCTGCCCCAGCAGCGTGTCGCCGCCGGAAACCTCGACCTTGCCGGGCGCGGGCTCGATGTTGAACTTCTTCACCGTGCCGTCCTCGACCAGCATCGAGTAGCGCTTGGAGCGGATGCCGAGGCCGTTGCCGGACGCATCGAGCTCCATGCCGATCGCCTTGGTGAAGTCGGCATTGCCGTCGGCGAGGAAGGTGGCCTCGTCGCGCTGGTCGGTGTCGCGCTTCCAGGCGTTCATCACGAAAGCGTCGTTGACGGAGACGATCGCGATTGTGTCCACGCCCTTGTTCTTGATCGCATAGGCGTTCAGGAAGATGCTCGGCAGGTGCATCTTGTGGCAGGTGCCGGTGTAGGCGCCGGGCACCGCAAACAGCGCGACCTTCTTGCCCTTGAAGATGTCGTCGGTGCTTTTGACCTGCGGGCCTTCCGCGGTCATCACGCGAAACTTCGCTTCGGGCAGCTTGTCGCCAACTTGGATCGCCATCGTCAATTCTCCTCTAAATGAGCGGGATGTGTCTTAGACCATGATGCGATTAGGCGGAATCGCATCATGGTCTAACCTCTTTGTTTGAGCATGATCCTTTCGGAAAACCGGTTTCCACTTTTCCGGATCATGCTTAGACCGGGCGGGCGGCCGGTACAATATTCAGGCTGGCGAAAACGGCAACGGCGTTTCACCGTTATGTCATCAGCCGGAAAATCCGCCGTCCTCCATGAAGGCCTGTTCTTCGGCCGTCGTCGCACGTCCCAGCACGCGGTTGCGATGCGGGAAGCGTCCAAACCGGCGGATGATGTCGGCGTGTCGTTCGGCATATTTGAGGTTGTCGGGAGAGTTGCGGAACAGATCCACGCAGCGGAGCTGGTCCGGAAGATTCTCCGAATGCATGAACGGCATGTAGAGAAATTCGAGCAGGATCGGATCGATCCGCGCATCGACGCTGCGGGCAATCGCGCGGCCAGCGACGTCCAGCGCTTTGGCGTCGCTGGAGAACGCCTGGGCGCTCCCGCGAAACATGTTGCGGGGAAACTGGTCGAGCACGATGGTCAGCGCGAGCGCACCCTCATCGCTTGCCTCCCATGACGCCAGCTCGCCGGCGGCGGCCTTGCGCCACAGCTCGAGATAGCGGCGGCGTACCTCGGCGTCGAAGGCCTCATCCTTCTCGTACCAGCGGTCGCGGCCGGCTTCCCGCCAGAACGTCAGGATCTCGGCCGGCGTCGTCGTGTCAGCTACAGTCATGGTCGCAGGAACTTCCGAAGACCCTCATCCTGAGGAGCGGCGTCTTCGCCGCGTGTCGAACCATGAGGCCACAGACGGGCCTCATGGTTCGACACGCCGCTGACGCGGCTCCTCACCATGAGGATCACTCAGGCCGCCGCCTTCTTCTCGTCGCGGAGCTGCCGGCGCAGGATCTTGCCGACATTGGTCTTGGGCAGCTCCGTCCTGAACTCGATCTGCTTGGGCACCTTGTAGTTCGTCAGCTGCTCGTGACAGAACTTGATGATGTTATCAGGCGTCAGGCTGGGATCCTTCTTGACGATGAACGCCTTCACCGCCTCGCCCGATCTTTCATCCGGCACCCCGATCACGGCGCATTCGAGCACGCCCGGATGGCTCGCGATCACTTCCTCGATCTCGTTCGGATAGACGTTGAAGCCGGAGACCAGGATCATGTCCTTCTTGCGGTCGACGATCTTGGTGTAGCCGTCGGCGTCCATCACGCCGATGTCGCCGGTGCGGAAATAGCCGTCCGCGGTCATCACCTTCGCGGTCTCATCCGGCCGGTTCCAGTAGCCCGACATCACCTGCGGGCCCTTGGCGCAGATTTCGCCGGCCTGGCCGAGCGGCACTTCCTTGCCGTCGTCGTCGCGGATCGAGATGTAGGTCGACGGCACGGGAATGCCGATCGAGCCGTTGAACTCGCTCGAGGTCGCGGTGTTGCAGGTCAGCGTCGGCGAGGTCTCCGACAAGCCGTAACCTTCCGCAATGCTGCAGCCGGTGATCTGCTTCCACTGCTCGGCCACGGGCCGCTGCACGGCCATGCCGCCGCCGTTCGAGATCTTCAGCTTGGAGAAATCGACCTTCTTGAAGTCGGGATGATGCATCAGCCCATTGTAGAGCGTGTTGACCGCCGGGAAAGAGTTGACCTGGTACTTCATCAATTCCTTGATGAAACCCGGTATGTCGCGCGGATTCGGGATCAACAGATTGGCGCCGCCGGCGCGCACCGCGAGCAGGTAACACGCGGTCAGCGCGAAGATGTGGTAGAGCGGCAGCGCGCAGACGATCAGCATCTGGTCGATATGCGGTGGCAGCGCCAGCGCCGGCTGCAGCCAGGCGTCGTTCTGCAGGACGTTGGCGAGGATGTTGCGGTGGAGCAGCGTGGCGCCTTTCGAAATGCCCGTGGTGCCGCCGGTATATTGCAGGAAGGCGACGTCGTCCGGCCCGATCTTCGGCTTGTTGAATTTCGCGGCGCGGCCGGCCGCGAGCGCGTCGTTGAATGAGATCGCGCCGGGCAGCGAATAGGCCGGCACCATCTTCTTCACGCGCCGCACCACCAGATTGACGATGACGCCCTTGAAGCCGAGCAGGTCGCCCATGCTGCCGACGATCACATGTTTGACCAAAGTATGCGGCAGCGCCTGCTGCACGGTGTGGGCAAAATTCTCCAGCACCACGATCGCTTCCGCGCCGGAATCCTTGAGCTGATGCTCGAGCTCGCGCGGGGTGTAGAGCGGGTTGACGTTGACGACCGCATAGCCCGCGCGCAGCACGGCTGCGGTTGCGACCGGATATTGCAGCACGTTCGGCATCATCAGCGCGACGCGGGCGCCCTTCGCGAGCCCGAGGCTCTGCAAATAGGCGCCGAGCGCCAGCGACATCTCGTCGAGGTCGCGATAGCTGATCGATTTGTCCATGCAGATGAAGGCCTTGCGATCGGCATATTTCGCAAAGCTTTCCTCCAATAGCTCGACCAGCGACTGATATTGGCCGGTGTCGATATCGCTGGGCACGCCGGCCGGATAGTGCTTGAGCCAGATCCGCTCCATGGTCTTTCCCCTCTCAAGGCTCGTCCGTCGCGTATGAGCACCGGACGGCGTATTTTGGGGCAGTATTGAGCCTGCCGCCGCCCAAGGCAAGCATATGACAAGCACATGGCAAGCGGTGGAGGGTTAACGGGGATTTGCAGGATGCCGTCATTCCGGGGCGACGCGACAGCGTCGAACCCGGAATCTCGAGATTCCCCGATGCGCAATTGCGCATCTGCGGTCTGGCGCTCACGCGCCATCCCGGAATGACGTGCTCAAATGACGCGGCCAATCAGCCGGCCGGCTTGGTCTAGTGCCACCGATTTGAAGTCCCTGCACCGCAAGCTGCGAACTCGAGTCAGGGACTTCAAATCGAAAAGCGGCACTAGAATCATAAATTTGCTGGTGCCCATGGCTTTCCGAAGTTCGTGAAGGTGGTCGCTGCGATGGTGCACGAACTTCGGAAAGTGGGCACTAGCCGGAGGTCTTTGGCGCCGTGGTCTTGGGTTTTGCGGCGGCCTTCGGCTTGGCGGGCTTTGCCGCCGATGCATCGGTCGGGGCCGGCGTTGCGGGCTTCGCAGCCGTATCCGGCCTGGCATTGGCGTGGCGCGCCGCGGCGGGCTTGGCGGGCTTTGTGCTCGCATCCGCCGCCTTCGGTTCGGCGGCGGCATCGGGCTTCTTCGCGGCGACGCGGGAGCGCTTGCCGTGCTTCACTCTCGCGTCCTGGTTGGCGGAGTTGGCTGCGACCGCGGCGATCAGCGAAGCGCCGCTGCGGGTCGGGCCGGTGTAAACCACGATCGGCTCCGACGGCGCCGGCGAGGCGGCGAGCCATTCCGACGGCTTCGGCAGCGGCGCCCGCAGGCCGGAGGCGAGGAACATCGCATTGTTGCCGTCGCCGGAGGCCGACGACGGCGAACTGCCGGCGGCGGAAGCGACCACCGCATCATCATCGTCGCTCGCGGGCTTGTGGCGTTTGCCGCCGCAGACTTCGTCGCGCAGGTTCGGCGGCGAGGCGTCGATCGGCGCGAGCTGGTCGACCGTGCCGAGCGAGGGCCGGAGCCATGTCAGCCCGCCACTGGCAAAGCCGCGATCGAGCAGCTGCGCCGCGCGCACCGCGCGCTGGGTGCCGGAGGAAGCGCCGAGCACGACGGCGATCAGCCTTCGCCCGTCGCGCGTGGCTGATGCCACGAGGTTGTAGCCGGAGGCGCAGATGAAGCCGGTCTTGAATCCGTCGGCGCCGGGATAGCGCCCGATCAGGCGGTTGAAGTTCTGGGTGATGCGCTTGCCGAAGCGGATCGAGGGGATGTGGACGTAATATTCGTATTCCGGCAGGTTCTTGATGATGGCGCGCGCGAGGATCGCAAGATCGCGTGCCGAGGTGATCTGGCCGTCGGCGGGCAGGCCGTTCGGATTGACGTAGCTCGTCTGCGTCATGCCGAGCTTCTGCGCGGTCTGGTTCATCATGACCGAGAAGCCGTCGATCGAGCCGCCGACGCCTTCGGCCAGCACCACCGCCATGTCGTTGGCGGACTTCACCAGCATCATCTTCAGCGCGTTGTCGACGGTGACCTGCGTGCCCGGGCGGAAGCCCATCTTGGAGGGCGATTGCGAGGCCGCGGTCAGCGACACCGTGAGCAGCGTGTCGAGCGTGAGCTTGCCGTCTT
This sequence comes from uncultured Alphaproteobacteria bacterium, assembly GCA_963847045.1. Taxonomy (GTDB): domain Bacteria; phylum Pseudomonadota; class Alphaproteobacteria; order Rhizobiales; family Xanthobacteraceae; genus Bradyrhizobium. Next base: position 35,283 of record CAWJYQ010000016.1, read on the forward strand.
TCACCGCCTGCAGCGTGACATAGGCCGTCATCAGCTTGGTGACGGAAGCGGGATACCAGGGAACCGTGGCGTTCTCGGCTTCGAGAACCTTGCCGCTATCGGCCTCGATCACCAGTCTCGCTTCGGCATGCAGCGCGCGCGGCAAAAGAATCGCCAGGACAGTGGCGAGAATGATCGGTGATCTCTGCAACAACGGGCGGAAAAAAAATTGCACTGTCCGGTTCCGGTCCTTTGAGACCCGCCTTGAAAAATTCAAGGAGGTCTTGCGGTCTGACTTTCGGGTTTCAAGCTGTCCGGGGCGCCGCGTTCCGCAGCGGTTGCAAACCTATACCGGGTCTGCCTTGGAGAACAGTGCTTTGCACAATTAATTCAACGGCCAAGTTGGCGGGATTGCGGCGAAGTCTCAGGCTTTGACAGGTGCGTGACTACTGTCCGCTACCCGCGCGTTCACTTGTGCGTTCTCCTGCACCATGTACTGGGCACGCGCGAGTTCCGCAAAACGGCCGCCTTTCGCCACCAGTTCGTCGAAAGTTCCATTTTCCATCACGCGTCCGTTCTCGAACACGAGGATGCGGGTCGCGTTGCGGATGGTGGAGAGCCGGTGCGCGATCACGAACGTGGTGCGCCCCCTCATCACCTCATCGAGCGCGGCATTGACCTTGGCCTCGGTGACGGCATCGAGCGCGCTGGTCGCCTCGTCAAGGATCAGGATCGGGGGGTCTTTCAACAGCGCACGCGCGATCGACAGCCGCTGCCGCTCGCCGCCGGACAGCATGCGGCCGCGCTCGCCGGCCTTGGTGCCGAAACCGTGTTCGCTCCGCTCGATGAACTCCAGCGCCTGCGCGCGGGCAGCCGCGGCTTTCATTTCCGCTTCGGTCGCTTCGGGCTTGCCGACGCGCAGATTGTCGGCGATCGAGCGGTCGAACAGCAGCGCTTCCTGGAACACCACGCCGATATTGCGGCGGAGCGCGGTGAGCTTCAGCCCGCGCACATCCATGCCGTCGATCCTGATGAAGCCGGATTGCGGATCGAAGGCGCGGTGCAGCAGCGCGATCGCGGTCGACTTGCCGGCGCCGGTCGGGCCGACCAGCGCGATGGTCTGGCCGGGCAGCGCGGTGAAGGAGAGGTCTTCGACCGCGGGCCGCTTGCCGTCATAGGAGAACGAGACGTCGCGGAATTCGACCAGGCCCGAGAGCCTGCCGGTATCGATCGCGTCGGGCCGGTCGCGCACCGCCGGCACCGCGTCGAGCACGTTGAAGAACTCGGTCAACCGCGGCGCCTCCATGAACACGTTGTTGATGAAGGAGACGACCTGCTCCAGCTTCTGGATCAGGAGCGTCGCAAAGGCGACGAAGGTCACGATCTCGCCGACCGAAGTGAGGTTCTGGTCATGCAGCGCGATGCCGAGAGTGAAGATCGCAAGCACCGTGATGGTGGTGGAGGCGCGCGTGATCACGGTGACCAGCGCCCACCAGGACAACACCGGCATCTGCACCTTGAGCAACTGGTCGGCGACGATGCGCAGGCCCTGCACCTCGGCATCGATGCGCACGAAACTCTGCACCAGCGCGACATTGCCGAGCGCGTCGGAGGCGCGCGCCGAGAGGTCGCTGTAATGCTGCTCGACCTCGCTCTGCATGCCGTAGGTCTTGCGCACCACGAAGGTGGTGAGCACCGTGAACACCACGCACAGCACGAACAAGAGAATCGCAAGCCGCCAGTTCAGATAGAGCGACAGCGGCAGCAGCACGACCACGGAGAGGATCGCGGCAAAATGCTCGCGGAAGAAACCGAGCCAGAGCCGCCACAGCGCATCGGTGCCGTTCAGCATCACCTTCATCAGCCTGCCGGAATGCGTGCCGGTATGGAACGTCATCGGCAGCTGCAGGATGTGCTCGAAATAGCCCGTCAGCACCGCCTGGCGCTGGCGGTGGGCAAGGCGGTCGGCCTGCAGCGCGACCCACGCGCTCGAGAGGATGGTGAACAGGCCGAAGGCCGCCCAGGCCCCGAGCAACGGCCAGGCCGAGGTGCCACCCGGCTTGCCGGAGAGTGCATCGACGATGCGGCCGAACAGCACCGGCTCGGCGAACTGCGCGGTGGCCAGCAAGAGATTGGCAACGGCGAGGATCCAGCCGAGCCGCGCTTCCTTGCCGAGCAGTTCGAGCACACGGGTATAGAGGCGGAGCGGGGACATGCCGTCGTAGTACTCTTGTCTCCGGGGGGAAGGATCAGAGCTGCATTCTAATCAGGGATTATGATCGCAAGATAGCTCAATTGATCAGGCGGCCGCCGACCGGGGGCAAAAAGCTGTCGTCGAAGATATCCGCCGCATTGGGCCGCTTGTGGAATTTGAAATCCTCGCCGACCTGGTCGATCGAACGCTCCAGCCGCGCGGCGTCGACGCCGCCGATGCCGTTGCGCCGGACCTCGCCGGTCAGGATGTTGTCCGAGATGACGGTGCGCAGCCGCTCCAGCTCGAGATCGCGCACGCCGCCCTCCATCCGCGCGACCACGTCGTCGACCGCGGCTTCCGGTTTGCGGATCGAAAAATGCGTGCCCGCGATCGCAGCGCGCACAAAGCCCTTCACCGCGTCGGGCTTTGCCGCGGCAAAGGCCGGACCCACGATCACGGCAAAGCCATAGGCCTCGCAGCCATAGTCGTTGTAGCGCAGCACCGCGAGGTCGCCCGCCGGCACGCCGCGGTCGCGCAGATTGACGGCGGAGAGATAGGTGAAGCCCGCGACCGCGTCGACTTGCCCTGCCGACAGGATCGGCTCGCGCACCGCCGCGCTCATCCGGTACATCTTCACGCCAGATAGTTTCAGGCCGTTGTGCCTGGCCAGCGCCGGCCACAGATGGATCGACAGATCGCTTTCGGCGACGCCGACCGTCTTGCCCCCGAGGTCGGACAGCGCGCGGATGCCGCGGCTCTTGCGCGCGACAAAGGCGTAAGGCGACTGGTTGAACAAAACGAACACGGCCTTGATCGGCGGCGTGTCGCCCCTGGCCCGGAAGCGGATCAACTCGTTGATGTCGACCAGGGCAAATTCGCTCGCGCCGGAGGCGACGCGCGCGATCGCGTCCGGCGAGCCACCCACGAATTCATTCCGCACCGAAAGCCCCTCGGCGGCGAACAGGCCGCGGCTTTCGGCCGAGATGAAAGGCGCCATGCTGGATTCAAGCGGTCGGTCGAAGGAGAGCTGGACGGAGAGCAGCGGCTTTGCGTCTTCGGCCGCGGCCGGACACAGGACTGCCGCGAAGGCTGCAAGGGTGGCCAGAAAGCAGCGGAATGCGCGTGTCATCTTCATCGGACGCCGCCGGAAAAATCAAAACAAGCTGTCGCGCCCGGATGTCGGGTGGATGACACGGGGTGCGCCGGCGAAGGTATTCTGGCCCATCAATTCTGAACCGTCCATGAGCGTCCGTGGACCGCTTTTGTCACGAAGGCGACATCGGGCGTTCTGCTTGCATTCACCACAATGGAACCCACATGGCCTGATGGGGTTAACCAGCAACGGCCAGTGATGGCCGCCTTGTCATGGAGGAGGAGTTAGAATGTTTGCCCGAAAGACGGTGCAAAGGCGCGCCACCACGCTCGCGACGGTTGCAGCGCTCGCACTGACGGCGGTCGCCCCGTCGATTGCTACGGCGGCCCCTCGCGCCAAGGGCGTTACCGCCACCAGCGACGCCACCGACATCAGCGCCCGGCGTCGGGTCGTCCGGGGGGCCGGCGGAGCGGCCGCCGCGGCGGCCTTTGCCGGCATCGTCGGGACGGGTCTTGCGATCGCGGCAGCCCAGAACCGGCGCGCCTATTATGACGATTATTACGGCGGCGGCCCGGTCTATGTCGCCCCGGGTCCCGGGTACTATTACGGCGGGGGCTACGGTCCGGGCTACGGCTACTACTCGCCGGGTTGGTAACCATCTCTTTAGCGCCGCGTCCAATCCGCCGATCATTTAGGCTTGATCGGCGGATTTTTCGCTTTTAATGCTTGATGTTAACACGCTGAGTACGGGTTTTGAGTAAGTTCGCGTTATGAGTGATTCGCTTGAACGGCTTTACTTGGCGGTGCTCGCCGCCAGACATCTCGATCCGGCCACGTCGCGTACCGCGAAACTGTTTCAGAGCGGGCCGTCGAAGATGGCCAAGAAGCTCGCCGAAGAAGCCATCGAGGTGGTGATCGACGCCGTCAATGGCGATTCCCATGCGGTGGTCCGCGAAAGCGCCGATCTGCTCTACAACCTCACCGTCCTCTGGGCCTCCGCCGGCGTGCGTCCGGAAGACGTCTGGCGCGAAATGGAGCGGCGCGAGCATCTGCTCGGGATCGCCGAGAAGCTGCCGAAGTCGGCCGCGAAGATGCCCAAGGCCGTCTCGCCGCGCCTCGCCCCCCGGCGGCCAATTGTCGCGCTCGAAGGCCGCGCCCTCCGCAAACGGCACTAGTTCTCCTGCGTCAAAACCCTCATGGTGAGGAGGCGCGGACGCGCCGTCTCGAACCATGAGGCCGCGGTGCCCGGGCCTCGTCCTTCGAGACGCTTGCTCCGCAAGCTCCTCAGGATGAGGGGATAAAGCTGCATTTGATGCAGTGGGATTAGGGCCTTCCCCGATTTTCTGGCTGTTCCTCAGGCCCACGGGCATGGACAAATCATGCCTGTGATGGTTCATCCGCGCCATGATCAAACGTATCTATGACTGGTGCATCGCCGCCGCCGATAAGCCCTACGCGCTCTGGATCCTGGCCGCGGTGTCGTTTGCGGAAAGCTCGTTCTTCCCGGTCCCACCCGATGTGATGCTGGCGCCGATGTCGCTGGCGCAGCCGAAGCGCGCCTGGGTCTTCGCCGGCGTCTGCACCATCGCCTCGGTGCTCGGCGGCATTCTCGGCTATGCCATCGGCGCGCTGCTCTATGACAGTGTCGGGCGCTGGCTGATCGACCTTTATCACCTCGGCAACAGCGTTGAGTCCTTCCGCGCATCCTATGCGGAATGGGGCGCGCTGATCATCCTGGCCAAGGGCGTGACGCCCATCCCCTACAAGCTCGTCACCATCACCTCCGGGTTTGCCGGCTACAATTTCTGGCTGTTCATCCTGTTCTCGATCATCACCCGCGGCGCGCGCTTCTTCATCGAGGCGATCGTGCTCCACCGCTATGGCGACTGGATTCGGGAAAGGATCGAGAAGCACCTGGTGCTGTGGGTGATCCTCTTCCTGGTCGTGCTGGTGGCGGGCTTCATCGTCGCATTCAAGCTGCTCTGACTTTTGTCGCAGGCGGGCCGCGCTTTGCGGCGGTGCCCGCTTCCGTTACGGTTGGCACATGACACTTCGGCCTGGCCTCTTCGTGTCGCGATCGGGCGCGCTGGCGCTGGCGGCGGCGCTGTCGCTCCTGCTGATGGCCGTTGACGCCGCCTCGCAACAGCCGCAGGCGCCCTCGCTCGGTGTACAGGAGCAGCCGCCGGCCGCCCAGCCCGCGCCGCAGGCGACGCCGGAAAATCCCGGCCTGATCCATGAAATGGGCAAGCTGATCGACCGGATCATGCCCTCGAAAGGCCCGAGCGAGACGCTTGATGATCTCAACGCGCGCGCCAAGGATGCGGGCGAGGCGATCTCGCGGCTGGCAAAGCCCGGCTCGATGGTGTCGGGACGGATGGTCTGTCCGCTCGCCGCCGACCGAACGCCGGATTGCAAGGCGGGCGCCGACAGGCTCTGCCAGGGCAAGGGCTACAAAGAGGGCAAGAGCCTCAACACCGATTCCGCCGAAACCTGTTCGGCGAAAGTCCTGATCCCGGGCCGGCAGCGCAAGCCGGACGATTGCCACACCGACACCTACGTCACGACCGCTTTGTGCCAATAAAAGCGGCGTTTTCGCCGAGGCGCGCTAGCCTCCCTGCGATGAACCGGCTGGCTGCTTCAACCTACAAATGCTGGTTGCGAAGTGAGTGACCGTGACGAGATGCCCCGGGTACGCATACAGGCAAAGCCATTCGGCCTCGGGCTGATCGTGCCCGCGCTGCTGTCCGCATGGCTGGCGGCGCCGCCGGCGTTCGCGCAAGCGCCGCCCCGGTCCAATGCTGCTGACCATTCGTGGTGCGGGGACGGCAGCAGTCTGACCTTTGCGCAGCGGATCAGCGGTTGCCGCATCATCCTGGCGCTGGAACGGATGATCACGAATGCGCGGGTTTTCGCCCATGACTGGCGTGGGCAGTTCTATGCCGAGCAGCACGACTACGGCTCCGCGCTCGCGGACTTCAACGCAGCCATCGCCCTGGATGCGGGCTATGCCCTCGCCTATGGCGGGCGGGCCGACATTTATCTGGCAACCGGCCAACCGCAGCGCGCGATCGAAGATTACACCGCCTATATCCGGCTCAATCCGGACTGGAAGGGCTATTACGGCCGCGGCCTCGCCTATCTGCAAATCAATGACCTCGACAGGACGATCGCCGACTTCAGCGAGGCGATCAATCGCCGGCCTTCCGAGGGCACGGCCTATACCAGCCGCGGCGAAGCGCGCCGGCGCAAGGGTGAGGTGGAGCTCGCCATCGCCGATTTCGATCGCGCCATCGCGCTCGATCCGACGGATTCCTCGGCGTGGTTCGATCGCGGCATTGCCTATAGCGACAAGGGCGACCCCGATCACGCGATTGCCGATCAGCGATCCGCTCAAAGCGACGACGCCTGGTATTACAACAACCGCGGCAATTCCTACCGACAAGAAGGACGGATCGCCGCTGCGATCGATCCGAAGTTTGCGCTGCCCTACTACAATCGCGGCACCGCCTACTGGAACCGGAACGATTTGGACCGGGCGCTCGCCGATTTCAATCAATCGATCCGGCTCGATCCGAGCTATGCCCCGGCCTTCGGCAATCGCGCGCGGCTCTACCGCGACAAGGGCGATAGCAATCGCGCGCTCGCCGATTTCAGCGCCGCGCTGCTGCTCAATCCGCGCGCCCACAAGGACTATTATGCGCGCGGCAACATGTATTTCAACCGGCACGACTACAAGCTCGCGCTTGCCGATTACGATGCGGCGCTCCGCTACGATCCCACCTACGCCTCTGCGTTCAACATGCGCTGCATGACGCGGGCGATCCTCGGCCAGGCGCGGGAGGCTCTGGCCGACTGCGAGCAGGCGCTGAAGCTGGAGCCGGGCAACGCCTATGCGACCGACAGCCGTGGCTTCTGCCATCTTCGATTGGGCGAGCTCGATGCTGCCATTGCCGATTTCGACGCGGCGCTTGCCGTCAACGCAAAGCTTGCGGATTCGTTCTATGGCCGCGGCATTGCGAGGCGAAAGCAGGGCGATATCGACGGCGCGCGCGCCGATATCGAGGCCGCTAAAGCGATCAGCCCAGATATCGCCACCAAATTTGTGTCCTACGGGATCGAGAACGCGCACTGACGGAAACGGCCGCGGAGCTGTGCTCCCACGCCGCAACCGGCCGAGGTGAAGCCAAGTCCGGCGCGGGAGCGTCGCAGCCTGCTTGCGCAAGACCGCGTGATTATGTTCTTGGTATGATGGCTGGCATCTTTACAGTGTAAAATCTCATCTTTACAGTGTAAACTAAACATCCCGCCTCACGGAAAAAGCAAAAGGAAGTTTCTCCCAATGTCCATGCCTGCCTTGTTCAAGGGCCGCCTGTCGCTGCCCGTGATCGGTGCGCCGCTCTTCATCATCTCCGTGCCCGATCTCGTCATCGCGCAATGCAAGGCCGGCGTGGTCGGCTCGTTTCCGGCGCTGAACGCGCGGCCGCCGGAATTGCTCGACGAGTGGCTCGGGCGGATCAAGGAAGAACTCGCGGCGTACGACAAGGCGCATCCGGAGCGGCCCTCGGCGCCGTTCGCGGTGAACCAGATCGTGCACAAATCCAACAACCGGCTCGATCACGACATGGCGCTGTGCGAGAAGCACAAGGTGCCGGTGATCATTTCTTCGCTCGGCGCGCGCGAGGAGCTGAACCAGGCCGTGCATAAATGGGGCGGCATCGTCTTCCACGACGTGATCAACCAGAAATTCGCGCACAAGGCGATCGAGAAGGGCGCCGACGGCCTGATCCTGGTCGCGGCCGGCGCCGGCGGCCACGCCGGCACGATCTCGCCGCTCGCCTTCGTCGCCGAGACGCGGGCCTGGTTCGACGGGCCTATCGCGTTGTCGGGTGCGATTGCCAACGGCCGCGCCATCCGCGCCGCGCGCATCCTGGGCGCCGATTTCGCCTATATCGGCTCGGCCTTTATCGCGACGAAAGAGGCCAATGCGGTCGAGGGCTACAAGAACATGATCACCTCGTCGGCGGCGGAGGACATCGTCTATTCCAACCTCTTCACCGGCGTGCACGGCAATTATCTGAAGCCCTCGATCGTCGCGGCCGGCATGGATCCGGAGAATCTGCCGACCTCCGATCCCTCCAAGATGAGCTTTGGCACCGATAGCTCCGGCGAGCGCGCCAAGCCGAAGGCGTGGAAGGAAATCTGGGGCTCGGGGCAGGGCGTCGGCAGCGTCGGCAAGGTGTTGCCCGCGGCCGAGCTGATTGGCCGCTTCCGCCAGGAATATGAGGCCGCGGTCGACCCGGCGCTGTGAGGCCAGCGCGCATCAATGTTGTCATTGCCGGGCTTGACCCGGCAATCCATCCCTTTAATCAAAGCGCTTCATTTCGATGGATGCGCGGGCCTTCGCCTCGCCGAAGGGGCTTCGGCCCCGCAGGCGGGTCCCGGCAACGCCAAAGGCTTCGCCGGGCTCCGATTGAAGCGGCCGGCGAAGCTTCAGCGAAGCCGGCAAGCCCGCGCATGACGAATGAGAGCTGGCGGCAGCGCTCACCGCGCACCGCAAGGGGGAGGAAGCATGATCATCGATCACGCCAGGCTGCTCGCGTTTGCTAGGCTTATCGTGGCGGCCGGCGGCAGCACGCCGGCCGAGGCGTCTGTTGTCGCCGAGCACCTGGTCGAGGCCAATCTGCGCGGCCATGACAGCCATGGCGTCGGCATGCTGGTCGCCTATGTGCGCGACTTCGAGGCCGGCACGCTGAAAGCGAACCAGGCGCCGGAGATCGTCTCGGACACCGGCACGATCTCGGTGTGGGATGCGCATGCCGGCTACGGCCAGGTGGTCGCGCGCCAGGCAGTCGAATGGGCGATCGGCGCGGCCAGGCAGCATGGCGTCGCGGTGAACGGTTTGCGTAACGCGCACCACATCGGTCGCGTCGGGACCTATGGCGAGATTGCCGCGCGGGCCGGCATGGTGGCGCTGCACTTCGTCAATGTCGCCTCGGGGCCGCCGGGCGTCGCCCCCTTTCGCGGGCGGGAGGGGCGCTTCCTGACCAATCCCGTCTGCATCGCCATCCCGCCAACTGCCAGCAACGAGCCGATCCTGCTCGATTTCGCCACGAGCCGTGTGGCGCTCGGAAAGGTGAGGGTGGCCTACAACTCCGGCAAGCCGATGATGGACGGCGCGTTGCTCGACCATGCGGGGAAGCCCACGACCGATCCCTCCGTCATGTACACCCAGCCGCGCGGCGTGGTGCTGCCGTTCGGCGAGCACAAGGGCTCCGGCCTTGCGCTTGTCTGCGAGCTATTGGCCGGCGCCATTGTCGGCTCGGCAAGCGTGACGACAAGCACGCCGCCCGAGCGCGGCATCATCAACGGCATGCTCTCGATCGTGATCGATCCGGCGCGGCTTTCCACGCGCGACAGCATGCTGGCCGAGATCGACGCCATGATCGCCTGGGTGAAATCGGCAGCACCCGCCGATCCGGAGCTCCCGGTGCTGGTGGCCGGCGAGCCCGAACGCATCGCGCGGGCCGAGCGCCTCGCCCATGGCATCGAGATCGACGAGGAGACCTGGAGCCAGCTGTCGGCGATCGCCGAGCGCTACCAGATTCCGGTCGATCGCTAGCGCATGATGAAAGAGGTCGAGTTGCGAGTCCTCGGGGACTGCGCTCCCTCTCCCGCGCTTGCGGGGGAGGGTTGGGGTGGGGGTGTCGCCGCGAGTCACACTGTTCGAGTGGAGAGAGTTTCCCCCGCCCGCATCGCATCTCCGATGCGACATAGCCGAAGCTCCGCTTCGGCGTCTCTTAAGAACGGCCGCCGAAGGCGGCCTATGCTCCCACGCAAGCGGGAGAGGTGAAGCGAGTCTGCCGATAGACTGGCGATTCAACCAAAACTCATATCGCACTAGTGGCGGCCGCCGACGAGATCGAACGGAGAAGCGTTGGACAGCGAAGGCGAAGGGGTGTCGCTGTCGATGCGTCCCCCGGTTTGGGTATAGCCGAATCCGAGTGACAGGCTGAGATTCGACGCCGGCTTGAATTCGACGCCGGCATGGGCGCCATAGCCGGCCGTGCCGGACATGGAGTTGAAGGGGGCAAGAGGAGCGCCGATGCCCGTGTTGTATTTCAGGGTGTCGAAACCGCCAAAGACCGTGACGGGCGCGTTCTTGAAGTTGTAGCCGAACTGCATGCCTTCGCCATAGAGCGAGCCGAAAGCTGCATCCCGGCCAAAGCCCATGCCGCCGCGTTCGCTGCCGACAAAAAAGCCGTTCTGAAAATTGGTGCGCGAAAAGCCGACGCCTCGCGCGTCAGTGCCCTCGAAGCTCGGAAAGTTGCCGTATGTGTTCAAGCCTTGCGTGTTCGAGCTCTGGCCGGTGGCCAGGTTGCCACCAAAGCCGAGGGGCCAGCCCGGAATCCAATATGAAACAGGAGCGGATTGGGCATGGGCCGTTCGCCCGGCGAGGCAGAGCGCCGCCAACAGGAATGCGAAACCTAATCTGCCTGCGAAAGTAGACATCCGAGCCATCGACAAGTGCCGAAATTATACGCTGCGGATATCCGGAACGCCAGCGTGGGGATGTCCGCCTCCTCTCGGAAGCGGACATTCCCGTTCTGACAGGTACGCGCGCTCTAATCGAGTTCCAGCGGCGCGTATTTGCCGTTGTCGTCGATCGCCGTGCCCCAGATCTTGTGCGAGGCCTGATGCTCGGCGCGGCCGAAATTGAGCGCGGTACCGAGACCGAGGTCGATATTGCGCATGGCCTCGAGATTGTCGATCAGCCGCTCGGTGTCGAGCAGCGGTCCAGTCTGCTTCAGTCCCTGGGCCAGCACACTGGCGGCGATGTAGCCCTCGAGCGAGACATAGTCCGGCGCCTCGCCCGGGAAATATTTGGCCAGCGCGTTCTTGTATTCGAGCACCGCGCTCGAATAGCCGCCGACCGCCGGCACCACCTGCGTCACGATCACGCCGCTCGCATAGCGCGGGCCGAGCAGCATCAATTCGTCGGCCAGGGCCGTGCTGCCGACGAACGACACGTTCGAATAGATCATGCCGGGGAAAGTATCGCGGGTCTTCTCGATGAACTTGGCGGCGGCGCGGTAGGTCGCGACCATCACGACGGCCCTGACCTGCAGCTTCTGCGCCTTGAGCTGGTTGACCGCGTCGTCGACGTCGACGGTGTTGCGCTTGTAATTGAGCCGCAGGATCGCGGCATCGTTGATGCCGAGCGTACGGAACGCTTTCGCAACTCCCGCAAAGCCCGCGTCTCCGTAGGAGTCCTGCTGCGCGAACACGGCGATCTGCCGCGGCTGCAGCCGGCGGATCTTGATCAGATAGTGCACCACCGCATCGGTCTCTTCCGCATAGCTGGCGCGGTAGTTGAAGACGTAGCGGTCGGGCGGATCGTTGCGCAGGAGGTTGGAGCCGGTGAAGGCTCCGAAGAACAGCGTGCGCCGCTCCAGCGCATAGGGAATGGCGACCGCCGCGGTCGGCGTACCGACATTGCCGATGAAGCCGAACACCTGGTCCTTCTCGTAGAGCTGCTTCATCGCGTCCAGCGTCCGGGACGGCTCGTAGCCGTCGTCGGCGGCGATGAGCCGCAGCATGCGGCCGTTGACGCCGCCGGCATCGTTGATGCGGTTGAAGGCGGTGTCGATGCCGAGCTTCATCTGACGTCCGAGCTCTCTGGCCGAGCCGGAGAAGGGCGCCACGATCCCGAAGCGAATCTCATTGTCGCTGACGCCGCGGGCGTTCACCTTCGGCATGGTGGCCAGCGGCACGGACGGAGCGACGGCCGGCGGCGGCGACACTGCGGCGGTCTGTGTGACAGCAGGCGCGGGCGGCGCGGCAGGCGGCGCGATCGATGCAACCGGTGCCGGCGCGGCATTGGCGGCCGCCGGCGCGATCACGGAGGCCAGCGAGGGCCCGGAAATCGATCGTTCAAGCTCGGCGAGCTGGCGGTCGACCGACTTGCAGTCGGTGCGGCCCGAGGTGATGGCGCCGCGGCCGTCGATCACGTAGTGGTCGAACCTTTGCGAGATGTCGTCGCGCTCGGCCTCGCTGCTCGAGACGTCCCGGATCACGGCGCGGAACTTGTCGGCGACGAACTGGATGCGGGATTGGGAAATGTCCTGACAGGCGAGCGCGGAGCCTAGGATCGGGCCGACGCGGCTTGCGAGGTCGCGCACCACATTGACGTTGTCGCCCGGTGCGGCGGTGACCGCCGGTGCTGCGGCCAGGAAACCGCATAGCGCAATCGCAAAGCGCGCTGCGAAACGAAAATTCCGTCCTTCAATCAGTCCAGCCCCATGATCAAACATTGTCATTACTCCAGAACGCGTCACGGTTTGTCGGTTAAGGCGGCCTTCTGTCGCCATTGCACGAATTGCTGCAGCAGCCGTTCTGACTGCTCGTGGGTAGGGCTGTCGCTGCCCACCTCCGCCGCGGCCAGTCCGCGCAATTGCGAGGAGGCCTGCTTCGATGTGTCGTTGAACTGCGGCAAGGCGGCCGGCGCCGCCGCGGCAAAGGATTGCACGGGGTCCTTCTCCCTCGGAAACAGGGTGACGAACAGGAGCGCCACGACGCACGCCACCGCGACGATAGCGGCAAGGCCCATGGCGCCCGCCATCAGCATCCCCCGCGTCCCCTCGCGCTTCAGACCGGCCGGCTCGGGGACGGCTTCGGGCTTGACCTGGCGGCGCACGAATTCGGACATGGCGCTTTCGAGCCGATCGCCTGCCGCCATCGCCGGGAGCTTGGTATCGATCCTGGGCGTGCGCGGGACGGGCGTGCCGCTGACCGCGGCGAGCCGCGGCTCGGGTCGCTCGCTTGGCCGTTCATTTAGCCGTTCAGTTGGCCGTTCATTCGGGAGGCGCGACGCGGCGACGAGGGCGTCCAGGGCATCCAGCGGATTGATGGGGGATTCCTCGCTCTGTGCACTCATACACGGCTCCTCTGGTCACGGACTGTCAATGCATGCGGTCTTGCTGCCGCATCGGGCAAAGCTTCAAAGCAAAGCGCGTTGTGGACTGGAAACTTCGGCTGGGACTTCCGTTGCGATCGCGTGAGATGAATCGAGAGGCGGCGTGCCGTGCTTTCGCACGTCATGTTCACAATCAGGCTGCCCAGCATCTCTGAAGGGCTACGTTTACTCAACAATTGCACTGCCCCGTCCCCGGCAAATGCTGCCTCACCATAGCAGAAGCGCCTCACCATAGCAGAAAAGAGAGAGTTCCCCCGTCTCGCCGAAATCTGATGCGACTCGGGAGCGTCGTTATTAAGCCCAAATCGAGGCAGAAACGCGTTGAGTTTTTGACTGCGGACAGCCTGCGTGTGTCATTCCTGGGGCGGTGACAAGCAATTTGTGCAGGTGCAACAGGGCATTAAGCGATCGTTTAACCGTGCCTCTGAGGGTTAACCATTCGTCAAGAAAGATGGCTTGAGAAGCTGGATCGCCGCCAACAACGCCGCTATCCGGCGTTGTACGGGCACGCGCGTCACGCGAACGTCGTGGAGCGGATTTGACATTCGCCACCGGTGCGGCCGCGATCTCGCGACGCGAATATCAGATCCACTCCACTACCCAAAATATTATAGCGAGTGGTCCTTAGGTCCCAACATTCGCAAAAGTGGCTCCGCAGGTGGGTGCGAATGTTAGAACCGGACCACTCGCCGCGCTTTTGTCAAACTTTGGCCCGCGCGCGTCCAGAAAGTCTTAAAGAGACGTTAACCATAACTGCCGCTCTGTAACCTTTCAGTAAGTAAAGGCGAGTCGTCAGTCATGGACACCCAACCCGAACCCACACGCCAGGCGGTTCGTTTGCGCGGCCGCTCCTATGTTGCTTTTGTTTTTGCCCCGGCCGTCCCCATCGTCGAGTGGCTTTCCGAAATCGACACGACACTGGCGCGCTCGCCCGGCTTTTTCGTCGGCAAGCCTGTGGTGCTCGATCTCTCCGCGGTCGATCTCTCCAGGCCCGCGATCTCGCACCTGCTCTTGAGCCTCGAGAAGCGCAACATCCGCGTGCTCGGCATCGAGGGCGTGGAGCCCGCGGTGCTGGCCTCGAACATGCCGCCGCTGCTTGCCGGCGGCCGCAGCTGCGTGGTGCCGCAGCCGTCGGAGCAAAAGAGCGAAGCGGCCCCTGCGCCGCCAACCTCGCTCCTGCTCGACAGCCCGGTGCGCTCCGGCCAGTCGATCGTGTTTCCCGAAGGCGACGTCACGGTCGTCGGATCGGTTTCTTCCGGCGCCGAGATCGTCGCCGGCGGCTCCATCCACATCTACGGCACGCTGCGGGGACGCGCGATGGCCGGCATCAACGGCAATTCGGCCGCCCGGATCTACTGTCAGAAGATCGAGGCCGAGCTGCTCGCTATCGATGGCTTTTACCGGACTGCAGAAGAGTTCGACGCCGCTCTTCGCAATCGACCAGCGCAGGCGTGGCTAGAAGGCGAAGCGTTGCGGATTACGCCGCTCAACTGATTTCAAACAGTAAAGAGGAGATATTCGAATGGCCAAGGTGCTGGTAGTGACGTCAGGCAAGGGCGGGGTGGGCAAAACCACCTCGACCGCCGCGATAGGGGCGGCGCTTGCCCAGAACGGCAAAAAGGTCGCTGTCGTGGATTTCGACGTCGGCTTGCGTAATCTCGACCTCGTGCTCGGGGCCGAACGCCGCGTGGTGTTCGATCTCATCAATGTGGTGCAGGGCGTCGCCAAGCTGCCGCAGGCGCTGATCCGCGACAAGCGGCTGGAGACGCTGTGGCTGTTGCCGGCCTCGCAGACCCGCGACAAGGACGCGCTGACGGAAGAGGGCGTTGGCCGCGTCATCGCGGAGATGCGCAACAATTTCGATTACATTCTTTGCGACAGCCCGGCCGGCATCGAGCGCGGCGCCATGCTCGCCATGCGTTATGCCGATGAGGCCATCATCGTCACCAACCCGGAAGTGTCATCGGTGCGCGACTCCGACCGCATCATCGGCATGCTCGATTCCAGGACGGTGAAGGCGGAGAAGGGCGAGCAGGTCGAAAAGCACATTTTGATTACGCGCTACGATCCGGGCCGCGCCGCGCGCGGCGAGATGATCGGCATCGAGGATATCCTGGAAATCCTGGCGACGCCGCTGCTCGGTATCATCCCGGAAAGCCAGGACGTGCTGCGTGCCTCCAATGTCGGCTCGCCCGTCACACTGAACAGCCCGGCAAGCGCGCCCGCGCGTGCCTATTCGGATGCGACCAAGCGGCTTCTCGGCGAAACTCTGCCCATGCTGGTGCCGAGCGAGCCCAAGGGTCTGATGAAACTGTTCGGACGGAGAGCCGCATGAGCTTGTTTCGGCTATTCGCCAGCCGACCCGTCGCCCCGGCCACGGCGCCGGTCGCGCGGGAGCGGCTGCAGATCCTGCTCGCGCATGAGCGCGGGATGCGGGGCGACAAGCCCGATCTCCTGATGCTGCTGCGGGAGGAAATCCTGGCCGCGGTATCGCGCCATGTTGCGCTCGATCCCGACAAGGTTATTGTGCGGATGGAGCGGGGGCGGGACGTCTCGACCCTGGAGGTCGATGTCGAGCTCCCCAGCGGGCTCGAACCGGCCCTTGCGGTGGCGAGCTGATCTCCGGCAAAGCACGTGCGCCCCGCGTTCATGCTGCGTGAACGGTACGCTGCACGAAGATCAGATCGAGCCAGCGGTCGAACTTGCGACCGACTTCCCGGAAGTGAGCAACCTTTTGAAAGCCTAGTTTCTCGTGCAGGTGGATCGACGCCGAGTTGGCGGCGTCGATGCCGCCGATCATGACGTGCTTGCCCATGGCTGCCGCGTGCGGAAACAGCGCTTCGACCAAGGTTCGGCCTACTCCGGCGCCGCGGCGATCCGCTCTCACATGGACCGAATGCTCGACTGTATGCCGGTATCCCGGCCATGCGCCGCGCCATTCGCCGAACGCCGAATATCCGATGACATCCCCATCGGACCCGGTCGCGACCAGCACGGGAAACCCCCGCTCGGTCTGCTGCGCAAACCATACTGTCCTGTTGTGGAGCGAGACGGGATCGTCCGCGTAGATCGCGGTCGAAGACGTTATCACCTCATTGTAGATAGCCAGAATTGATGGCAGATCGCCTTCGATGGCGTCTCGAACCGGGCATGCCGAACTCCTAATTGTGTCGCACGATCACGATGTATCTGGCGGCAACGTCGTGCGGATTCTCGAAAGCGACCGCGCGCATCACGTCGAAATCGAAGCAGTCGCCGCTGGCAAGATCGAAGTGTTTCAGGTCGATATGGACGGTGATCCCTCCCTCGAGCATCAGGAGCTGTTGGGTATAAGCCCGCCGTCCCCATGGGCTGTAGGGCACCCGCGCGCCCGGCGGCAGATCGACGACGATGATTTCGATGCCGCTTGCGGCATTTTGCGCCGACGCATGCCGTCGCCTGTATCCGGTTTCCGGATCGCGCCATGTCGGCTGATCTGCAAGGCGCGTGAGGCGTTCGGGCGGCCGGTCGCTCAGGCCGACCACCGCGCTCAAGGTGACGTCAAGCGCGGCGCACAGCTTGCCGAGCAGGACGGCGGTCGCGCTGCTCTCCGCCCGTTCGATGCGAGCGATCATCGCTCGGCTGACGCCGGACCTGGCGGCAAGGCCGTTGAGGCTTAGTCCGGCCTTGATGCGAAGCGCCTTGAGTCGGTTTCCGATGTCCTTGTCCAGGGAAGATTTCATGGATCTCTCGCTGCGCCGGATTCCGGGAGCCCCCCGCATTAAAAAGGAGCGTCGTGGGGCTCCCGGATCGACCCTACGCCTTGCGCGAGACAAGTTCCACGAAACGGTCTGCCGAGATCACGGGAGCGAAGAAGCTGTTGATGCGCTCCATTGCTGCAGCTTCCTGCTCCGGTTTTTGGCAGGCGCAGGCATCGCCGATAACGATTGGAAGATAACCGGCGTCACGGGCGGCACGCGCATTCCCTTCGATGCACCAGTCGAGATGGATGCCGGTGAGCACGATTGTCTGGATTCGCTTGCGGCCCAATTCGAGCGGGAGCTGGGTCCCGGCGAAGGCGGTCTGCAGTGCAAGCTCATTGAACTCGTTGTCGCCCGGACGGACCAGCGCGCTCAGCTCCTCGACGAGTTCGTTATCCCTCCGCTTCATGTCGGCCGTGAAGTTCAGGCCCTTGGTCCAACTGGCATACTGAACGCGATCGAAGTCGCTCTGCGGATAGCTCTCCCTGAAGACTTCGTATCCGATCCAGTTGAAGGACTTGAAATTGGGAGCTTTGCGGGCTGCGTTGACGACCTTGATCGTGGCCGGCAGGCTGCCCCGTTCGCGATGTTTCTCGCCCGCCTGGACGCCGCCGGGATCGTAGAGCGATTTGTTCTGGCTGACCGA
This sequence comes from uncultured Alphaproteobacteria bacterium, assembly GCA_963847045.1. Taxonomy (GTDB): domain Bacteria; phylum Pseudomonadota; class Alphaproteobacteria; order Rhizobiales; family Xanthobacteraceae; genus Bradyrhizobium. The sequence continues at coordinate 52,908 of CAWJYQ010000016.1, forward strand.
CATGTAAGCGGCCGGCCGCGACAAGATTTCGGCAAGATCGAGCTCCCTCCAGTGCGGCGCAAGTTCGGGAATGGCATTGATGCCGCCTACGCGTGAGGCAGCGTTGACCGTGTTGGTGGCAGCGATTACGGATGTGGCTGCGAGCGCGGCCGCTCCCGCGAGCGCCTCGCGGCGGGACGTTCCTGCGTGGTTCATTTGAATGGCTCCTGTTTTCGGTTGGTCGCGGCTTCAAACGCTTGTGGGATTGGAAGGCCGCCCGAAAAACGCAGCAACGCGTGTGCCGTATGCGCCACTGTTTCGGTCAATATATTGGACTGGGCGACGGAACCGGTTAGCGGATATGAGGCGACCGGTTGCGTCGCGATAATAGTTGGAAGTGGGGAATTGCAGATTGATGGAAGCCATTTTTCGCGTCGACGGCGATCGCGTCGAAGTCCACCCCTATGCCGCCGGACCCTGGGACCCGACCATGCAGCACGGCTCCGCGCCGGCTTCGCTGGTGGTCTGGGCCGCGGAGGCGATTGCCACGCCGGTGCCGATGCGCATTGCGCGTGTCACCATCGACTTGATGCGGCCGGTGCCGCTGAAGCCGCTGACGATTGAGACCGAAATCTTGCGCGAAGGCCGCAAGATCCAGCTCTGCGCGATCCGCCTGCGCGCCGACGGCGTGTTGTCGGTCGCCGCGTCCGTGCTCAAGGTCAGGCAGCTGGCAGCGCCGCTGCCGCCGGACATTGCCGACCTGCCGGTTACGCTGCCGTCACCGGAAGCATCGCCCGAAGACCCCGCGCAATTCTCCAACAGCCCGTTCGTGACCGGCATGCAGCTCCGCGCGGCGCGCGGAAAATTCGGCGTGCCCGGTCCCGGCGCGATCTGGTATCGCGTGGTGCGGCCGCTGGTCGAAGGTTTTGGCGTCTCGCAGGCGGTGCGCGCCGTGGTCGCGGCCGATTTCTGCAACGGCACCTCGGCCGCGCTCGATTTCCGCCACTGGACGTTCCTGAACGCCGACCTCACCGTCAGCATGGCACGCGAGCCCTTCGGCGAATGGATATTGCTGGACGCGCAAAGCTGGATCGGCCCCGATGGCGCGGGGCTGGCGATGGCGCGGCTTGCCGACGCACACGGCTATTTCGGCCGCGCCGTGCAGAGCCTCGTCGTCGAGAAGAGGTGAGCCGGGAAAAATGGCAACGGGCAAACCTTCGCTGCCGATGACGGGCGGCTGCTCCTGTGGCGCGATCCGCTATGAGATCACGTCCTTTCCGCTGTTGCTCTACACCTGCAACTGTACGGATTGCCAGACCGCGTCCGGCAGCGCCTTTGCGCTCAACATGCCCGTGGCGACCAAGGGCTTTCGCATCACGAAGGGCCAGCCCAGGCCGTGGCATCGCACGTCGCCGAGCGGCGTTGCCGTGATCTCCTGGTTCTGCGGCGATTGCGGCGGCAGAATCTACGGCGAGCGCTCGGGGCGGCCGGACAGCATGAATCTCCGGGCCGGCACGCTCGACGACACCACATGGCTCAAGCCGATCGGTCATTTTTATCTGAAGAGCGCGCAAGCCTGGGTGCAGCCCGCCGAAGGCGCCGAATGCCACGAGATCGGGCCCGCGAACTTTCTGCCGCTGGCAGAAAAATGGCGTGCGCTGTGGCCGGAGTTTTTTGCTCGTCGATGACCTCAATCCTCTCCCCGCGAGGAGCGGGGAGAGGGAGAAGCTCACCCCACCATCCGCTCGCGCCCTTCCCAGAACCGCGCGCGCAGCACCTTCTTGTCGACCTTGCCGACGCCGGTCATCGGCAATTCCTTGACGAACTGGATCTGCTTCGGCGCATGCGCCGAGCCCTTGCGCGCCTTCACCATGTTGATCAGTTCGTCCGCATTTGGCCTTGCACCCTCGCGCGCGACCACGACCGCGGTGACGGCCTCACCCCATTTGTCGTCGGGAATGCCGACCACGGCGCACATCGCGACGTCCGCGTGCTGGGTGAGCACATCCTCGACCTCGCGCGGGAAGATGTTGAAGCCGCCGGAGACGATCATGTCCTTCTTGCGGTCGAGGATGAACATGTAGCCGCGCTCGTCCTTGCGCGCGATGTCGCCGGTATGCAGCCAGCCGTTCTTCAGCGTCTCCGCCGTCTGCTCCGGCCGCTTCCAGTATTCGGCCATCACGTGGCTTGCGCGCACGCAGATTTCGCCGGCCTCGCCGGTTGCGACCTCCTGGTCGTTGTCGTCGAGGATTTTCACGTCGCAGGCCGCGATCGGGAAGCCGCAGGACAAAAACAGTTCCGGCGTTTTGGGATCATGGTCGGCCTTGCGCAGCACCGAGACCGGATAGCATTCGGTCTGGCCATAGAGCTGCGAGAACACCGGCCCGATCCGCTCGATGCCTTCGACCAGGCGCGACGGCGACATGGCGGAAGCGCCATAGAGCAGGAGCTCGAGCGAGGAGAGATCGGTTTTGTCGAGTGCGGGATGATCGAGCAGGACATAAATCATCGTTGGGACAAAGAGCGTGAAGTTGATCTTCTCGCGCTCGATGGTCTTGAGCACCGCCTCGGGATCGAAGCCTTTCAGCATATGCACGGTGCCGCCGCGCATCAGCGTCGGCAGCACCTTGGTGCCGGCGACATGGCTGATGGGAGCGACCGTCAGGTAGCGCGCGCCGTCGGGGATTTCGAAATCGGCGAGGATCGCGTTGGCGAAACCGCCTTGTTCGCGGTGGTAGCGCAACGCGCCCTTGGATTTGCCCGTGGTGCCGCCGGTGTAGTTCAGGGTCGCGATGTCGTCGGGGCCGGCGAGGCAGCGCGCGGTGGCGCTGCCTGCCTGCTCGACGGCGGCCAAGAGATCGGTGCCGTAATTCGCCGGCCCCATGGTGAAGACCGCTTTAAGGCCTTGCGCCCTGGCGGCGAGATCGCCGCCGCGGTCGCGGAAGGCGCCGGCATCGACCACCAGCATCTCTGCGTCCGAGTCCTCCAGCTGAAACAGCTGGTCCTCGAGCGAGCCCAGAGGATGCAGCCAGGTCTGCGCGAGCCGCGAGAGCTGGGCTGCGACGCCGGCGCACCAGGTGTCGGCGCGGTTGGCGGTCAGGAACGCAACGCGCGCGCCGGGCTGCAAGCCGAGCCGCATGAAAGTGGCCTGCATGCGGCCGATCAGATCGGTCACGCCCTGATAGGAGAGCGAGCCGCCGGGCCAGGCAAACGCCGTGCGCTGCGGATAGCGCGCCAGCGCCCGCAGCGTCTGTTCGCAGGCCGGTGGTAATGCGTAGAGTGGATTGCTCATTTGACCCTCCCTTATCCTTCGTCGTTCCGGGACGCGCCGAAAGGCGCGGGCCCGGAATCCATACTCCCGATCGTGGTTATGGATTCCGGGCTCGACGCTTGCGCGTCGCCCCGGAATGACAGCGGTTTTGTATTCGGCTTTCTCTCGTGCCAATCTTGGCAATCACGCTAGCAAGGACGACCGCCTTTGCAAACTGCCGATCCGCTCTCGCGCTTTCGCGACCGTCTCAGCCTGCCGCTGATCGCAGCACCCATGTTTCTGGTCTCCGGCGTCGAACTCGTCACGGCTGCCTGCGCAAGCGGCGTGATCGGCGCGTTTCCAACGGTGAATTGCCGCACGCCGGAACAGCTCGACGCGTGGCTGACCGAGATCGAAACCCGCTTGCGTGATAAAAACGCTGCGCCGTTGTGCCCGAACCTGATCGTGCATCGCTCCAATGCGCGGCTGGGCGAAGATCTGAAGGTGCTACTGCGCCATAAGCCCGAGATCGTCATCACCTCGGTCGGCTCGCCCGCGCCGGTGCTGAAACCGCTGCATGATGCCGGCGCGCTGGTGCTTGCCGATGTCGCCACCATCCGCCATGCCGAGCGCGCGGTGGAAGCGGGCGCCGATGGCCTCGTGCTGCTCACCGCCGGCGCGGGCGGGCAGACCGGCTGGCTCAACCCGTTTGCCTTTGTGCGCGCGGTTCGGAAATTCTTTGCCGGGCCCATCGTGCTCGCGGGCGGCGTCAGCGACGGCCGCGCCTTGCGCGCAGCCGAGGTGCTGGGCTGCGACCTCGCCTATATGGGCACCAAGTTCATCGCCACGCGCGAAAGCATGGCGGACGAACGCCACAAGGCGATGCTGGTCGAAAGCAGCGCAGACGACATCCTGCTCACCACCGCCTTCACCGGCCTGCAGACCAGCATGCTGAAGCCGTCGATCATCGCCGCCGGGCTCGATCCCGGCGATCTTGCCCCGCGCGGCGCGATCGACATCGGCAAGGACATCAATGTCGCCGAACGCGAGCAGCGCCCGAAACGCTGGCGCGACATCTGGAGTGCGGGGCATTCGACCTCGGGCGTCACGGATATACCCGCGGTTGCAGAACTCGTGACCCGCACCATGGCGGAGTATCGCGATGCGCGATCCCGGTAACCACACGGCCCTCCATTTAACGCGCCGTTAACCATCGCCGCCCGACAATCCGCTTCCGAGAGCCGGCCGCCGAATTCGCTTCGGCAAGGCCGCGCCAAATCCGGGATTGCAGGGGACAGGCGATGGATTTTCAGACGCTTTTCACAAAGACGCCCGCCACGCTCGACGAGATCAGGACCCGCGTGGCCTATGCGCTCCAGCGCCATCCGCTCTGCCGCAGGGTGCAGTTCGACGTCGTCTCGATGCCGCGCACCACCCGCGGCGCCAACTGGACGGTGAATCTCCACTCGATCGAGCCGCGCGCGCTGTTTGAGGCCTCCGACATCGTCGCCGATATCCAGGAAGCCTACGATCTCGCTGCCGCCTGATTCTTTTTCCCCAGCTTTTTCAGGTTGTTAGGGTTGGACTTCCCGAGGGCGCGGTTAAGCCTTAATTAACGCCCAGTTTTGGGGAAATTGGCGGGTAGCGCCACGCCGACGGAGAGAACGGTTTGTCGAAAGCGATTACTATTATTGCGCTCACCTGTTTCCTGGTCGCGGGCGCAGCTGTCACCAGCATTCTCTCCCAGGAGAGCATGAGCCTTAGCGAAGCGGCGATGCCGGCGCCCGTGGTGGCGAACCCGGTCGCCAACCGCGAAAGCAAGCAGGACCGGCTCTCGGTGATGAGCCTCGCGCAGGCATCCATCGAATCGACGCAGAGCATCCGCTCCGCCAGCGAAATCCTCCGCCAGGCCTATGCGTCCTCGAGCGCCGCCGACGTCGAAGCCGCAAAGGCGGTCGCGGCCCTGCCGCCGGCTGCACAGCCCGAGCTCGCGCCGCAGCCCGCGAAGCCAAAGGTGGCAGCCAAGCCGGCGCCGCAAAAATCCTACGCACTTTTGAGCGACATGCAGATTGCCGGGATCAAGGAGCGGCTGAGACTGTCGTCGTCGCAGGAACATTATTGGCCGAGCGTGGAGACCGCGCTCAAGGCCGTGGCGCGCAAGATCAATGCCGCAAAACTCTCCAATCCGCAGGCCACCGCCGCCCAGCTCGATCCGGACTGTGAGGAAGTGCAGCAGCTCAAGTCGGCGGCGATGCCGCTCCTGTTCCAGCTCCGCGAAGACCAGAAGGACGAAGTGCGCAAGCTCGCGCGCATCATCGGTCTCGAACAGGTTGCGGCTGCGATCTGAGGCGGCGGCCGCTCCTCCGAAAACCTCCATCCGAACTCATCGCTGAAAGGTCGCGCGTTCCGCTGATGGAAGTGGCGCGCGCGGCCGCGCCTTGGGTTCCCTTGCGCGTGTTCGGAACATCGGCACCTGCCGAACGTTGCCCGGGCATCCGAGGAGGGACCCGACCATGCGCACGTCGATCGCCTATTTTGCGGGGGCAGGAACCGTGGTGGCGGCGATCGCCGCCGGCCTCGGCGGCGGCCTGTTGATGGCCAACATCATGAACCCGCATTCGGCGCGGGAAGTGAGCAAGCTCGAGCAACGGCGCGGGGCGCCGCAGCAGGCCCGGCAGTTGCCGCAGCCCATTCCTCAGCCAGCCACGTTTTCGACTGTTGCGGCCTCGAATGGGCAGCAGGCGCCGGCGCCTTATCTTGCGCAGGTCCAGCCGGCCGCCTCGACGCCGGTTGTCGTTGCGCCTTCGCCAAATCAGCCGCAACCGTCCAGCGCAGCCGGAAATGTGGCTCCGCAAGCAGCGCCGCCGACGCAGCCCAAAGAACAGCCCAAGGAAACGGCTGCCGCGAACGAACCGTCTGCTCAGTCTGTCGCGAAGCCTGCGGATGCGTCAGTCTCAAAACAGCGCGAAAAACCGCAAGAAAAACCGCAAGAGCAGGCGTTGACACAACCCGCCGCGCGCGAGGAGCAGGCCTCCACGCCGGACAATGCCTATGCCAGGGCGCGCGACGCGGATGTGAAACGTCAGGCGGCAGAGCAGCGCAAGGCCGAGCGCCGCCAGCAATGGGCCACGCGACGCCAGCAGCGCGAGCAGGAGATGCGCGACGTCGAGCAGAAGGTCCGGGAAGACTCCGATTCCCGCGAGGTCATCGTGCAGCGAGACGATTCCGACCGCCCGCGGAATTTCGGTGAGCCGGGCCGCATCGAGTTCCCACGCATCAACCTGTTCGGGCCGGATTGACGCTTGCTCTGCCAGCATCGCCTCGTCAGCGCGCCGTGACGAGATTGACGTTGTTGGATTTCGGCAGGCTCTTCGGGTTGGTCGCGAGCACGATCGCGGTGGTCGCCATATCGAGCAACTGCAGCGATCGATCTTCCCTTAGGTCGCCGAGCTGCGGCCGCGGAATGAAAAAATCCTCGCCATTGAAGTTCACCTGGACCGCCGCCAGCGGCGGTCCGGGACTGCCGCGTTCGACGACAAACAGCCGCATCAGGTAATACTGCTGATCGGAGGCCTCGAGCATGACCATGGGCATATAGGGTTGGCTCGAATAAAGCTGCGCGGCGATAAGTTCGCCGAGGTAGTACAGGATGCCTTCGCCCGACCGGTAGGCCCGCTTGCCGCCTCGATATTCGAGCAACCGCATTGATCGTACGAGAATCTGGTACCGGGTCATCGCGCAACGTTCGCGAGCTGTGTTGAGAAAAACCGGATTGTCTTCGTGCCGATGGGGGCATGTCTGGTAGAAGGCGAGATCTTCGTTGATAATGTCGCAGATTTCCTTTGATCGATTGTCGGGGGGCAGGGCGCAGCGCTGCTGCCTGCGCCGCAGGATGTCGAAAAATTCACCCGGCGTCAGCGTAATCGATTGGACCAGCACCAGCTGAACGAGCTCCTTGGGCCATTTTTCCCGTTCGAAATAATCGATGATGTTCTGCTTCATCGGCTCGCGCATCTTCTCGGCAAAGGCGTTCTGATTCAGATTGCTCATCTGGAACGAAGTGAATCCACCATTGTAGTTCACCGCCGGATTGAGGGAATAGGCGCTCAAGCCGCTAGGAATGAAACTGAAAGTCCCCGCGGTTGAGCCCGAGACGGCGGGGTTGGCCGTGACTTCGCCCAGCGCAACAAACGACATCGGCGCGCGCTGGCTGGCGCGCAGCGCGTTCGCCAGGATCTGCCGGTTGTTGGAATCCCAGATCGCCGCGTCATAGGCGTCGGCCTTGTGAACCAGCTCTGCCCGCGTACAGCTCACGCAGGTTGCGATGGCAACGCCAAGGGCTGCCAGCCGCAACGCGCCCTGTTGTCCCCGCAACACGACACACCCCTCGCAAAATCACCAGCTGAAATGCAATTCATTCAAAGATAGAAAGATGCAGTCTTGCACGGTGGGCGTTATCAGTCCATAGCGCGAAAGAACGAACGTATGGCAAGGTCAGGTTGACTGGCCCAATGGCCTGATTTCGGCGAGTTGCTCTCCCTTGAAAAACAAAACGGCCTCCCCCTTTCGGGGGAGGCCGAGACCAGCGCGCGCGTAGGCCGGCAGCGCGGATCGTGTCAGCCGCCGCGCGCTTCCACGACCTGGCGGCAGGGCGTGGAAAGCTTCGCCTTGTTCTGCTCGAGGCAGGCGCGCATCTCCTGCGGCTTGCCGACGTGCTGCGCGCAGAACGCTTCGGCGTCGGCGCGGCAGGCCATCTTCTCCTGCATGCTCGGACCGCTTTGGGCGGAAGCCTGCGCAAGCCCTGCGATCACGAGGGCAAGCGCGAGCGCGGCGGATTTCATTGTCGTGGACTTGGTCATGGGATCACCTTTCGGGTTGGGTTTGAAAGCGCGCCATACCCGCCGGCGTGCCGCAGGGCTGCGTCGCGCGCATCGCGCCGGTTGTCGTCGCGCCCGTCGTGCGCCCGCGCCCGGTGGTGGTGGCGCCCGTGCGGCGCGCCCCGGTCGCCGTCGGCCATGTCGGTTACACCCGCGTGACGCCCTATGGCGTGAAGCATGTCGGTGTCACGCGCGTGGTGCGGCGCTAACGCGCACGATATGCGCCAACAAAGTTCACCCGGCGGCGGCGTCACCTTCAGGAAAGCGGCGGGGCAATTGCAGCCTCACCGTGGTGCCGCGGACGCCGGATGAAAGCTCGAGCTCCGCGCCGCATCTTGCGGCGCGGTTTTTCATGTTGCGCAGGCCGCGCGAGGCCGGACGGCTCGCATCGCCTTCGAGAGAAAAGCCTTTGCCATCGTCGGTGACGGCGATGCAGCCATGCTCGCCGTCAGCATCCTTGCGCGTCTCGATGCTCACGGCGACGCGCCTGGCGCCCGCATGCTTGACCGCATTGGTCACGGCTTCATCGAGGATGCGGATGATCTGGATCACATGCCAGGGCCGCAGCTCCGGATGGACCGGCAGGCCCGGCGGCACCGCACGCCAGTCCAGCACAATGTCGTGCGGGCGCAGCTGCGCCGCGGCGCGCTCGCGCCACGAGCCCAGCGCCAGCATCAAATCGCCGACGATGTCGTCCATGGAATCGATGACCATGCGCAGATCCTTCAGCGCCGCGCGCGCGGCATCGCCAATGCCCGCGTTGTCGGTGTTGCGTTCGCTCAGCGCGACGATGGAGACGAGTTGCCCGCCGAGACCGTCATGCAGGTCGCGCATCAGCCGCGCGCGTTCGCGCGCCAATGCAGCTGCGCGCTCGCGCTCCTGTTCGCGGGCGAAGCTCGCCTTCAGCTTTTCCTCGGCCTCGCGCAGCTGGATCGCCAGATGTGCGGCAAAGCCGTCGACGCGGTTGAGCGCCTGCGCGAAACGGAAAGTCAGTCCCGCGCCGATCGCGACCAGCACCACCGAATAGGACAGGCGCGTGAAGAACAGCCGCTCGTCGGGAATGAAGCCCGCGAGCTCGAGCACGTCATGCATGATCGAGGTCAGCACCACGGTGACGCCGCAACCAAGCAGCAGGCTCGGCACGTCCTGCCGCCGCATCTCCGACCAGCCCACGATCAGCGCCAGCAGCAGGAGATGCAGGACGATGGTCGGGACGCCCAGAACGAGGAAGGATTTGCGCAGCGTCTCGGTTTCGCCGAACACCCCGATCAGCACCAGGATCACGCCGGGGATGAAGATAAGAGGACCAAGGACTCGCGGCCATTTGCGGCTAAAGAACAGGATGCCGAAGGCAAGCACGAATCCGCTTTCGAGGGGCGCTGACGTCAGCAGCGTCGCATTCAGCTGGGGAATGGCCGGCTGGTCGATTACGCTCGGCAGGAACGCCTGGATCGCGCCGAGCGCCATCGCGGCGGCGAGCGCGCCATAGGCCGCTTCGCCGCGCCGCATCGCCCACATCACCACGAGGATCACGGCCAGGATTGCCTGCCAGGCCGAGAACACGACCGGCAGCGTGACGAACAGCAGCGTCCGCCGCTCGTAGTAGCGGCGCAGGCTCGCATCGGGGCCGACATAGACCTTGTCGAGGAAACCAGAGATCGGTCCCCAGACGAACAGGCGGATGACCAGTTCGTTCGCGCCCTCGTGCAGCAGCGAATCGGGGATCACCGCGATCTCGGGCGTGGCGCGGTCGGCGCGGTTGGCGGAGGGATCGCGCCGGCTGTCGAGGATCTCGACGCCGTTGACGAGGACGACGACGCCGTTGGTGAAGCGCGGCAGGTAGACCGACCAGCCGCCATCCGCCTCGCGCGCGCTCCAGGTGAAGGGGGCGGTGAAGACCGCGGGTCCTTCATCGAGGCGCGCGTGGGCACGAAATCGGGCAGCGTCGCGCTGCGCGTCTCGCCGCGGTCGCTGAGGCCGAAGGACGTCACGAGCAGGTTCGACGGCGGCTCCGGCAGCGGCTGGCGCAGCACGAAGATGCAGAGGATCGCGATCAGCGCCTGCAGCAGCAGATATTGAACGAAGCGCGAGGCGGTGTGGCGCGCGCGCAGCGGCGGCGCGGGTAGCCCGGCCGGTTTCGCTTGCACCTCCGTCACAGCTTGATCAGGCCCTGCTGCACCGCCTCGAACACGGCTTCGCCGCGGGTGTGCACCTCGAGCTTGCGATAGATGCTCTTGATATGGCCGGGCACGGTCTGGCGCGACATGCCGAGATGGTTGGCGATCTCGGCGTAGCTGAAACCCTTGGCGATGCCCCAGAGGATGTCGATCTCGCGCGGGGTGAGTTTGGCGGTGTTGAGCTCGGGCCCTGCCGGCGGCTCGGCGCCCGCCTGCGTCCTTCGCACGATGAAGCGCGCGATCGAGGCCGAGATCGGCGAGTGGCCGGCGACGAGATCGCGCACGGTCGAGGCGATGTCGCTCGGAAACGCGTCCTTGAGGATATAGCCGGTGGCGCCGACCGTGATCGCCGAGATCACGGTCTCCTCGTCGCCGAGCGCCGAGATCACCATGATCTCGGTATCGGGATGGCGCGAGCGCGTCTCGCGGATCAGCTCGACGCCATGGCCGTCGGGCAATTGCAGGTCGGTGAGCAGCACGCGCGGCACGCGGCCAGCGAGCGAGGCGCGCGCCTCGGCGAGATTTGGCGCGGCCGCGACGTCGAAGCCGGCCTTGGCCAGCGCATCCTGCAGCCGCCACAAGGTCGGCGGGTCGTCCTCGACCAGCAGGATCGTGATCTCCCGCGCAGGGATTTGGTCCGTTGATGATGTCATCGCCGTTCAGTCCTGTGCGCCAAATCGCTACCTGAACAACAGCTTAAGCGAGATGCGGCATTTTGCTATCCCCATGTTCATGGGGGGTGGGCGCGCTTTTCCGGAAACTGGAGACAACCCGATGGGCCGCATCATACCCTCCGGTACACCGTAGTGATGTCCGCCTGGCTCGCAAAGCCACGTCTTGCTGCGCAGCGGTGAAGTGACGCAATGGGCCAAAGGGCGACACTCACCCTTGGGATGGTTGAGCCAGGTCAAATTGCTCATCACCTCGCGCGATTACCTTTGTCTCGGGAATGGAGGTTCGGACCATGCTTCCGTTTACTCCCGAGCAATTTCTATCCGTATTCGTGAACTACAATATGGCTATCTGGCCGGTGCAGGTCGGAGCCTATCTGCTGGGTTGCTCGGCAATCGTCCTTTTGCATTGGAAAGCGGCACACGCAGATCGCGTTACCGCAGGCATCCTGGCGATCATGTGGCTTTGGACGGGGATCGCCTATCACGGGCTCTTCTTTGCAACGATCAACAAGGCAGCGTACCTGTTCGGCGCGCTGTTCGTTATCCAGGGCGCTTATCTGCTGTATTCGGGCGCGTATCGTGAGCGTCTCCGTTTTGGCCTTGGAGACGGACCGACCGCTTGGGTCGGCGTGGCGTTCGTGATCTATGCGGCAATTCTCTATCCATTGATCGGCATGTGGACGGGGCACGTTTACCCCGAGATGCCTGTATTTGGCGTAACGCCGTGCCCGGTAACCATTTTTACGTTCGGAATGTTCTTGTTGACCACGCACCCGATATCTCGCTGGCTTCTGGTCATTCCATTCATCTGGTCCCTGATCGGCGGCAGCGCCGCTGTCTTGCTGCACGTGCCCCAGGATTGGTTACTCCTGGTCAGTGGTTTCATCACTGTCCCGCTCATCACGGTGCGAGACCGAGCCGTCCGACGCCTGGCCGCGACCTGATCCCGACTGCTGAATTGCACTCGCTAACGCCGCCCGGACCCGAATGTCCGAGAACGAAGGGGTCTGCTCACTGCGCAAGAGTCTTGGTGGTGCCGAAGTCTGAAATGGGGCACAAGCCGACATTCGGGGCCTCGAAACGTTCGCGATGCCGCGTTATGCTTGCCGGGGCTGCGGAACGAAATCGGTCCGACCGCGGACAAACTTGAAGGGGTGTTCAGATGCCTCTCTGGTTGATTCCGATGATCTACGCTGCTGCGAGTTTCCTCGGCGGGATCACGCTGCCGCGGCTTGAGCAGGCATACTTTCGATACAATTCCGGCATTTCCGTTGCCTCGGCTCAGGCATTCTTTGCCGCTGTCGCTTCCGGCATGATCTCGCTCACCGGCATCGTGTTTACCGTCGGCCTGGTCATGGTGCAGTTCAGCGCCATTGCATACTCACCGCGGCTCGTTCTGCTTCTGGCGCGCGACCCGAAGCTGTTTCATTCGCTGGGCGTGTTCATCGCCACGTTCACTTTTTCTCTTTCCGTTCTGCTCTATGTCGATCGCCATCAGTCCGGGATCGTGCCGCTGATCTCCGGCGTCGTGGTCGCCGGACTGCTCTTGCTCAGCATGCTGCTGTTTTCCGCGCTGATGAAGGGCTTGAGCGACCTCCAGATCACCAACGTGCTTCACGTCATCGGCGACAGGGGTCGCGAGGGCATCCGCGAAATGTTTCAGCGCCTCGATGAGAAAGCGAACAGTCAATCGAAGCACGGACAAGAGACGCGCAATTTTCCGGAATTGGGTCCGGTTGTCCAAACGTTGAGGTATTTCGCCGCGCCGCGCACGATTGCAAGTTTCGATATCGACGACCTGGTTCGCCAGGCACAAAAGGCAGGGGCCGTGATCGTGATGGCATGCGGGGTCGGCGATACCCTTGTCGAAAATACACTGCTGTTGCAGGTTCATGGGGCCAAAGCGGCGCTGCGCGAAAGCGACCTGATGCGGTCCATCCATTGCGGGTTTGAAAGGACGTCCGAGCAGGACCCGAAATATCCCATTCGGCTGCTGGTCGACATCGCCATCAAGGCGCTTTCGCCGGCGATCAACGATCCGACCACGGCGGTCCAGGCGATCGACCAGATCGAGGATTTGTTGCGTCGTCTGGGAGGGCATGATCTCGACGCCGGCTATGCCCGCGATGAGGAAGGCCATGTGCGTCTCATTTTCCCGATGCCTACGTGGGAGGACTATCTGGCGTTGGCATTCGATGAAATTCGCCAGTACGGTGCCAATTCGGTGCAGGTGATGCGCCGCTTGAGGTCGGCGCTCGTGGGGCTAGCCAACTCCGTGACGGACGACGCCCGGATCGCGGCGGTGCAGCGATATCTCGAGCAACTTGATTTGACTGTCGATCGCTCGGATCTCACCGCGGATGATCAGGAAACGGCACGCCAGGAGGACAGGCAAGGCCTCGGCCTGTCGCGCGGACAATCGAAAACCAGGGCAACTTCGCCTTGACCGGAAATATCTGCTCCGGGTCATTCTCGTCGGTTTGACGTCCCGCCCGCGCTTCCGGTCTACCCCACTCACCGGACATTATCAGACCGGTCCGGTTGGTCCGTTTGGTGCCAAAAGACGACATCGCGTGCGATGGGAGACCAGGTTCTTGGTATGATTTAGATCAAAGCACTGGGTTCGATTTTCTCCCAATAAATCCAACGGAGGGAGGTGTCTGATGCGCACCGTAACAACGTCGATATTTGTTGCTCTTGTGCTTGTTATCGGGAGCTCAGGGCCTGGTGGTATACGTGCGCAAACGACGCCCGATCCGCAGGCTCAATACAAGCACGGCCAAGGCTATCAACACTCCTTTGACGATGCCGAGAAATGGGCCAAGGCGTTTGACGACCCAGCGCGCGATGCTTGGCAAAAGCCCGACGAGGTCTTGAATGCCCTTCACCTGCAGCGAACAGACCGGGTCGCCGATCTAGGCGCCGGCACCGGATATTTCAGCATCCGGATCGCCAGGCTCGTCCCCGAAGGAAAGCTGTTTTCCGTTGATATTGAACCGGAAATGCTCCGTCACCTTCGTGAGCGTGCGCACCGTGAAAATCTGAGCGTTCTGGTTCCTATACTGGCAAGCGCCGAGAGCGCCAATCTTCCCGAGCCAGTAGACCTCGTTCTTGTGGTCGACACGTACCACCACATCGACAACCGCATTGCTTACTTCTCCAAGTTGAAAGCTTCGTTGCGGTCCAATGGACAGCTTGCCATAGTGGATTTCAAGGCGGACTCGCCGGAGGGACCACCGCCTGAACACCGCATCTCACCCGAACAGGTAACCTCGGAACTGGAAGCCGCCGGCTATAGACTTGTCGCGACCCCTCTATTCCTGCCGAGACAATACTTCTTGATATTTCAAGCCAAGAGTTTGTGAAAACAGGCTCTCAACGTTTGGCCGCCCCGGGCAACATTTGGGATGGACGCGCCCTTTGGGAGCTGAGCTGCTTTTTTTCGCCTATGCTTATCGAGGATGATCTCCCAGCCCAAGCCGCGTTGCGGTTGAAAAACTGAAATGACCCTGAGACCATGGATCTGGAAGGGGATGGTCGCTGGTGCTGCGGGTACCCTTGTCCATGCTCTTTTCATGTATTTCAAAACGCGGAGCGGCTTGCTGCCGACATTTCAGCCGTACCAAAGTCTTCAGATCGCTCTCAGTCATTGGATCGGCACCAGTGTTCCCCCGATCGTGCCGTGGGCGCTGTCATTTTTGAACGGCATGACAGTGCTGGGTTTCTTGTTTGGTCGCACCTACCTGCTGCTGCCTGGCCGAAATGGTGCTGACAAAGGATTGGTCTTCGGCTTGATCGGATGGGTACTTATGGGGCTCGTCTTTTTCCCGCTGATCGGTCTCGGCCCGTTTGCCGTTCGCGTTGGGTTGGGCGTCGGTCCCGCTCTGCTGTCGCTCGCCATGCTGCTGACCTACAGCGTGGTGATGGGCACCGTGTATGCCGTGCTCAGTGCTTGGAAAGGCTGACCATCAGCCGTCTTCGTAAGCTCACCGGTTCGAAGGTTCGGCGAACGTCGCGCCCAGACATTCAACTGATTTGCCCGTCCGGGTCAGCTCCCGGAATTCTCTTCAAGCCCCCTCCGCGCGGCCCACGCCAGAACGGCCCACGGGGACCCGACGCCGCCGAGCAAGGCGGCTCCGCTGGTTATATGCGCTGGAGCATCACGCTCGGACTGCATGATCGCCGTCCACACGAAATGAAGTTCGAATGCCGCCTAAGGGCGCGTTAGGAAATAACTGAGTCAATTTTATCACGCTCTGTAAGAATTGTCGCTTGAGGATTCCCTGAAGGGAATCAGCGGCGATAAAATCGTCGTGTGATAAGCGCTTCTGACATCAGAGCTCTTCGGAAACGTTGGAAGGCGATGGCGCCTTTGCTGGATGAGCGGAGCCGCCGGCGCTGGGCGGCTTCGGAAGCACGTATGATTGGACACGGCGGCGTGAGCGCCGTGGCTGAGGCGACGGGGCTGGCCCGGCGGACAATATATCGGGGGCTTGAAGATCTCCAAGATCGTGCCTCAGTCGGGAATGACCGGATACGCCGGCAGGGTGGCGGACGTAAATCGAGGATAACCGAGGATCCAACCCTGCTTTCCGACCTTAAGTCGCTGCTCGAACCGGCGACGCGAGGTGACCCGATGCGGCGGCAATTGTGGACGTCGCTCAGCCTGCGGAAGCTATGCGTGGAGCTGAAAGGCAAAGGGCACGAGATCAGCTATCCGGTCGTTGGGAATTGCCTGCACAAGCTGCACTATAGCTTACAGGCCAACCGAAAATCCCACGAAGGAAGCGAGCATATGGACCGGAATGCTCAGTTCGAATACATCAACAAAAAGGCTAGCAGTTTTTTGACGGACGGCCAGCCGGTCATCTCGGTCGATACGAAAAAGAAGGAGTTGGTCGGCAATTTCAAGAATGCGGGCCGCGAATGGAGACCCAAAGGCACACCCGAAGAGGTCAATGTACATGACTTCATTGATCCCAAGTTGAAACGCGCGGTGCCGTACGGCGTTTATGACATCAACAACAATACCGGCTGGGTCAGCGTGGGAACGGATCACGACACTGCCGCCTTTGCGGTTAACGCCATCCGCCGCTGGTGGAAGGCCATGGGAAAGAAACGTTATCCGAAACCCAAGGGTCTGTTGGTGACCGCTGACGGCGGTGGGTCGAATGGCTATCGCGTCCGTCTGTGGAAGATTGAACTCCAGAAGCTGGCTGACGAGCTAAAGTTTCCGATCACGGTGTGCCACTTGCCGCCTGGAACCAGTAAGTGGAACAAAATCGAGCACCGGCTTTTTTCTTTCATCAGCATCAACTGGCGCGGCAAACCCCTGCGCAGTTTTCGCACAATCGTCGAGCTCATTGCCGCTACGACAACCGAGACGGGCCTGACCGTACGTGCTGAACTCGACGAAAAGAAATATCCCAAGGGACTCAAAGTCTCCGATGCGCAACTCGCCACCGTCAACATGTTTCCTCATGACTTTCATGGGGAGTGGAACTACACAATAGCTCCGAACAGAAAGCGCTCAAAAAAGTGACTAAGTTATTTCTTAACATACCCTAAGCCTCATGATACAATAAACGCAAGACCATCAGAGGGCGGGGCATTCGCATCGAGCATATCCGCTCTTGCCCGACTAGGTACCGGGCCCGCCGCCGCCGGGCGGCGGGCCTCAAATTCTATTTGCGGGCGCGCGCCTGCTCAGGACGATGCAATACGCGCGTGCGCGGCTTCATGAGCCGGGCGTCTTGACGACGAATTTCCCATCATAAAGGCCGGCTCCCTTGAACGCGGTCGGCACGCTTTCGAAACTGCCCGTGCCCGTAGCGTTTGCGTAGGCGCCCGTGCCGGAAAGAATCGTATATTCGCCGCTCGTCCGGCCTTCCTTGACCGAGCCAGTATAACGCGCCGTGATCGAGGATCCGTCGTTGAAAGTGTAAGTGCTGTAGCCGTAAATGGGTCCCGAGCCTTTGAGCAAGTCAGCGGAAGCCACGAAGTCCTTCACGGCAGTACGGCCGTCCTTGAAGAAGGCCACGCCGAACATTTTGCCGGAGCCGACTATTTGGCCTTCGATATTCGCTGCCTCCGTTACCTTGTAATCGATCGGCTTGGTGACGAGCTTGAACTCGAGCACCTGCTCTCCAGCTAGAGCGGTGGACGCCGCAAAGACCAGCGCCATGCCAGAAAGGAAAGCGGCGAGAGACTTGGACATACGCTCCTCCTGAGTTTGCTGAAATTTACGAATGCGTGCCGCAGCGGGCAATTCGCTCTGCCTGACACGGCAGAGAGCCCGAGCGATGCCCCGCTGGCGCCTGAAGTTCTGGAAACCCAGCACGCAGGCTTGGGCATGACTATAGGTCAAAGCGACGGAGAAAAGGTTCAGAGGTGCCGATCGCTGGTAGGTCGTTCACCGGACAGCAGCGACGCGCCGCCCTTTGGATGCGAATGTTGGAATTGGACCGCTAACGCAGCGCAAGCCAGCGAACTCTTCAGGTTCAGAGGGCGCATCACAACCCGAAGGAATGTCGGATTTGCCGCAGCATGGCGACGGCGGCATCAGTGTAGCGCCCCGCATAGAAATACTTGTCCAGCAGGGAGGCGATCACCACAATGATGACGGCATTCCCAAAGCCTCGGATCATGGCTGTTGAGGCCGGACCAGTTGGAATGGGGGACCCGATCCATTGCTTTCGTTTTTTGAGTCGCTAGTGAGACGCCAAGCCGCCGCGCCGAAATAGGCCGTCAGGACCAGGCTCACCGAGATCAATAACCCAAATGAAAGTCGGACTACCAAGACCAGCTCCCATGACAATTTTGGGCAGCTGATCACTTCGAGCTGATTCGAAAAATGCAGCAGTGCTGCCCCAAGTGCTGCCTGGGCTGCACGGGCTGTGAGTTCCCTTCGCGGAACTTCAGCCCTGCGCCGACCTGTTCAAAGGGCGGCAGGCTGAGCCGAGAGCAGGCAAGCCGGCCCAGGCCCAGCTTCAACCCGGATATTTCATTTCGACAAGCTGTGGAATCCTTCTTATCAAGCCACCAAGCTCGCCGGACGTCAGCAACAGAAGTACGTCATCCGCGCGCAAGACGTCGTTCAATCTGTTCAACGCCTGCTGCGGATCATTGATTGCCTCGGCATCGTAATCCGCCGCTCTTACACGCGCGACGATTTCGTCCTGGGTCAGTTGGGCATGCGTGCTGGCCCCCTGGGATGCCGGCTCAAAGATGAATACCTTGGAGGCTCCTTCAAACACGTCCTCATAGGCCGCGATAGCCGCCCGATTTCGCCAGGTGAAGGTATGCGGCTCGAAGACGACGAGCAGCCTGCGGTCGGGGAAGTGAAGTTTTGCGGCCGCGATCGCGCTTCGCGCTTTTTCGTAGGACGATCCAAAGCCCTCGTAGACAGGAACCGTCGACGCGTGCGAGAGCAGTTCCATTCGGCGCTTCACACCCTGGAAGGTCCTGATCCCGGCCTCCAGCTCCTTCGGGGAAAGCAGTTCCTTTTCCAGGAGCATCGCGCTGACGCCGACGATGTTTTCGATGTTGTGATTACCGAGCTGCCGCGTCGATAGACGAATGATTTTCTTGTTGCCCTGCATCAGGTCAAAGCTGGTCTCCGCGTCTCGCTCGATGTTCTCCGCGTGCCAGTGCGCTTGATCGTCCAATGCATAGTAGGCGACAGCGCAGGCCAGATTTCCAGCGAGGGCGCGCGCGTGAGGTTCGCTCTCGTTGACGACCAGAAGCCCGCTCCCGGGCAACGAGCCAAGTAGCGCGCGGAACGGGGCGAGATAGTCCGCGTGGGTGGGAAACACATTGATGTGGTCGTGGGTTGCCGAGGTGAGCAGGACATTTTTCGCGTTGTAGCGAAGGAACTTTGACGTGTTGTCCCAGTTCGAGGCCGGGTATTCATCGCCTTCGAGAACAAAGGTCGAGCCCTGCCCGCGATGGGCGTGCCGTTCGAAGCCGTTGGTGATCTCGCCGATGAAGTAGCTTGGATCCCTGTTCGCGCTCCTGAGAGTCCGTCCGGAGACTTCACGCCGGATTGCAGAGTTTTCTGAGCATGAGGCGGATCGAGGCGAGGCGCAAGAACGCGAGCGCTTTTCGATTGAGATTCTCCCAATCCTTGGCAAGCCTTCGGCAGCGATTGAGCCAGGCAATGGTGCGCTCGTTTCGGCAAGACCGCAAATCCGCTGACCTGATCGGAACGTTTGACGATTTCAATGTCGAGATGCGGCAGAACCTTTGCAAGCGCTTTCGCAAATTTCGGTCCTTGATATCCGCTGTCGGCGAACAGCGTCTTCAAAAAGGGAAACATGCCGAACAGTGTCGCCATGACGAGAACGCCTCCATCGCGATCTTGAATGTCGGCCGGATGAACGATGGCGTGGAGCAGAAGACCTAATGTGTCGACAAGAATGTGCCGCTTCTTGCCCTTGATCTTCTTGCCCGCATCGTACCCGTGCGGATCAATGCACGCCCCCCTTATATGGGACGTTTGAAGTCAAGTGCTAATTTCATGGTGCTTCCTTTTTTCGTGCCATTCGTATTGGCGATTGGTGGTGATCGGCCGACGCCGATCGACCCCCACGAGTCAGGCGGCGGCGGCCGATCACTTGACCTAAAGACAACAAAGCGACACGAGGCGGAGCCCGCTTCAAGTTGACGATGGTTGAAAAAAAACCGACCGCCACATCCTTATATACGGTGGATCCGTTGGATCCGAACCATGATGCAACTATGCGCATCGAAGGCGAGGCTCCGAAGCAGCAGCAGCCCATTCTTTTTCCCGGTGCAGAAACCATGGGGGGACGGCGGGCTGCCGCTACCTCGGATCGTTTTTTGGCCGTTTCGTCGCTATGCGCGCCGAGGTGCCAAAATTTCTTCTTCCTTCCTGTTGCCGATTACGCCGCTGAATGCAGCCTGAAGCCTTCCGGTATGACGCCGTCATTCGCATAGCGCCACAGGGCAATGATGAGCTTGCGGGCAAGCGCTACAATCATCGGCTTGCGTGATCCCTTTGCATTCTCGGTGCGTTGTTTGAACCATTGTACCAGAGCACTGTCGGGCTGGAACTTCACCATGCGCCAGGCCAGCTGGATCATGATTTTACGTACCCGCGCGTTGCCCGAGCGGGAAAGGCCCTTTTCTCGTCGCTTCGAACCGCTTTCATCCGGTGAGCCGGTCAATCCGGCATAACGGGCTACAGCTTTGCGGTCGCGTAATGTTCGGGACAGAAGCTCATGCACCAAAAGATCGGCCGTCTCCCAACCAAGCCCGTAAATCCGTACCAGCAGATAAACCATCCTGTTCGCAAGAGCCTCCGGCTTTTGTTCAAACTGCTGCAGCCGGGTCTGCTCGATTGCCTTGATTTGTTCCTTGATGATCTTCAACCGCTCCATGTCCCGTCGAAGGGCGGCGATCGTGTTGGGCGGCAAGGACTTGCCCTCTGGTGTGCGAACAGTTTCCAGCTTCGCCCTTGCCTTGCGTAGCTTGGGATTGAAGTTACGGACGCCAAACTGGATCAAGGCTGATTTCATGCGATTGACCACACGGGTTTGTTCATGGACCAATCCCTCGCGCTCACGATGCGGGCGTTTGGCATCCTCTTCCTCCATGGTCGGGACAATCGCCACGGTGCAATGGCCACGCTCACCACGTAGCCAACCAAGGAAGCCGCGCTTCAACATCGCCGTATCGAGCCGATCCGTCTTAGCTCGCCGATGTTCGCGGGATACGGCCACGCTGGTGGCGTGGATGACATGCGCATCTATGCCGCGTTCCCGCAGCCAGCGAGCCAGCCAGAAGCTATCGCGCCCAGTCTCGTACGCCACGGCAATTCGGGTGATCGGCCTTCCGGCCTTAATTGCTTCGTCCCGCCAGCCATGCAGCAGTTTCAGCAGGTCTTCCGGGTTCGGCTCCAATTTCTTCAGCGGTTCCCGGCTAACACCAGGTATCAGCCCGGCGACCAGCCAGCTTGATAGACCGAGTTCAATGACCGCGATCAGTGTGTTATCCTGCATGAAGGCGGCGGGACTGGCTTTACTGTTGTCGTGGGGTTTCTGCATTCGGAGCTCCGTCAATTGCAAGTTGATCGAAGCGACGATTTTACAGCTGTCTCGCCGCTTGCCCCATAGCATCTTTTTCTGCGCTTTTCACGCTCTGGCTGTCGATGATGGCGGCGGTCGGACTGGCTTCCCGCTGCTCTCGTTCGCGACACTGTTCATAGAGTGCGTGGTGGATTCGCTCCAACGTGCCGTCATATGTCCACAGATCGAAGTAGTCGTAGACCGAACTTCTCGGCGGCAGGTCTTTCGGGATCGCGCGCCACTGACAGCCGGTCGAGAGAATGTACATCAGGCCGTTCACCACCTCCCGCATGATCACCGTGCGCTTGCCACCGCCAGTCTTGCCCGGCGGGATCAGCGGTTCGACCAGTCCCCATTCGTCGTCGGTCAGATCGCTCGGATACCGCAACCTGCTGCGGTCGTAACGGGCGCGGTTCTTGCTCGTCCACATCGGTGACCTCTCCTCGAATCAGAGTTTTCGGAGCATGAGGCGGATTGATGCGAGACGCAAGAACGCCAGCGCCTTGCGATTTAGGTTTTCCCAATCCTTTGCGAGCCTTCGGCAGCGGTTGAGTTAACGCACGGTCCGTTCACGACCCAACGGCGTGGAAGCACTACAAATCCTTTGGCGTGATCGGAGCGCTTGACGATTTCAGTTTCGAGATAGGGGAGGATTTTCGCCAAGGCCTTCTGGAATTCCGGTCCCTGATAGCCGCCGTCAGCAAACAGCTTTTTCAAGAACGGATACATCCCGAACAGTGTCGCAAGAAGCAGAATGCCGCCGTCGCGGTCCTGGATATCGGCCGGATGAACGATCGCGTGCAGCAGCAAACCCAGCGTATCTACGAGAATATGGCGCTTCTTGCCCTTGATCTTTTTGCCCGCATCATAGCCATGCGGATCGATGCAGGCCCCCCTTATATGGGACGTTTGAAGTCAAGTGCTAATTTCATGGTGCTTCCTTTTTTCGTGCCATTCGTATTGGCGATTGGTGGTGATCGGCCGACGCCGATCGACCCCCACGAGTTCAGGCGGCGGCGGCCGATCACTTGACCTAAAGACAACAAAGCGACACGAGGCGGAGCCCGCTTCAAGTTGACGATGGTTGAAAAAAAAACCGACCGCCACATCCTTATATACGGTGGATCCGTTGGATCCGAACCATGATGCAACTATGCGCATCGAAGGCGAGGCTCCGAAGCAGCAGCAGCCCATTCTTTTTCCCGGTGCAGAAACCATGGGGGGACGGCGGGCTGCCGCTACCTCGGATCGTTTTTTGGCCGTTTCGTCGCTATGCGCGCCGAGGTGCCAAAATTTCTTCTTCCTTCCTGTTGCCGATTACGCCGCTGAATGCAGCCTGAAGCCTTCCGGTATGACGCCGTCATTCGCATAGCGCCACAGGGCAATGATGAGCTTGCGGGCAAGCGCTACAATCATCGGCTTGCGTGATCCCTTTGCATTCTCGGTGCGTTGTTTGAACCATTGTACCAGAGCACTGTCGGGCTGGAACTTCACCATGCGCCAGGCCAGCTGGATCATGATTTTACGTACCCGCGCGTTGCCCGAGCGGGAAAGGCCCTTTTCTCGTCGCTTCGAACCGCTTTCATCCGGTGAGCCGGTCAATCCGGCATAACGGGCTACAGCTTTGCGGTCGCGTAATGTTCGGGACAGAAGCTCATGCACCAAAAGATCGGCCGTCTCCCAACCAAGCCCGTAAATCCGTACCAGCAGATAAACCATCCTGTTCGCAAGAGCCTCCGGCTTTTGTTCAAACTGCTGCAGCCGGGTCTGCTCGATTGCCTTGATTTGTTCCTTGATGATCTTCAACCGCTCCATGTCCCGTCGAAGGGCGGCGATCGTGTTGGGCGGCAAGGACTTGCCCTCTGGTGTGCGAACAGTTTCCAGCTTCGCCCTTGCCTTGCGTAGCTTGGGATTGAAGTTGCGGACGCCAAACTGGATCAAGGCTGATTTCATGCGATTGACCACACGGGTTTGTTCATGGACCAATCCCTCGCGCTCACGATGCGGGCGTTTGGCATCCTCTTCCTCCATGGTCGGGACAATCGCCACGGTGCAATGGCCACGCTCACCACGTAGCCAACCAAGGAAGCCGCGCTTCAACATCGCCGTATCGAGCCGATCCGTCTTAGCTCGCCGATGTTTGCGGGATACGGCCACGCTGGTGGCGTGGATGACATGCGCATCTATGCCGCGTTCCCGCAGCCAGCGAGCCAGCCAGAAGCTATCGCGCCCAGTCTCGTACGCCACGGCAATTCGGGTGATCGGCCTTCCGGCCTTAATTGCTTCGTCCCGCCAGCCATGCAGCAGTTTCAGCAGGTCTTCCGGGTTCGGCTCCAATTTCTTCAGCGGTTCCCGGCTAACACCAGGTATCAGCCCGGCGACCAGCCAGCTTGATAGACCGAGTTCAATGACCGCGATCAGTGTGTTATCCTGCATGAAGGCGGCGGGACTGGCTTTACTGTTGTCGTGGGGTTTCTGCATTCGGAGCTCCGTCAATTGCAAGTTGATCGAAGCGACGATTTTACAGCTGTCTCGCCGCTTGCCCCATAGCATCTTTTTCTGCGCTCTTCACGCTTTGGCTGTCGATGATGGCGGCGGTGGGACTGGCCTCGCGTTCGCCTTGCTCGCGGCACTCTACATATAGGGCGTGATGGATGCGATCGAGCGTGCCGTCGTAGCTCCACAAATCAAGATAGTCGAAAAGCGTGCTGCGTGGCGGCAGATCTTTCGGAATCGCCCGCCACTGGCATCCCGTGCTCAACACATACATGATCCCGTTCATCACCTCGCGCACGTCGACGTGGCGCTTGTTGCCACCGCGCCTGGCCGGTGGGATCAACAACTCCACATGCGCCCATTCGTCGTCGGTCAGATCGCTCGGATATCGTAGTGCGCTGCGGTCGTATCTTTTGCGGTTCTTCGCAGTCCACATCGGTGACCCTCCTCGAATCAGGCCACCACACTTGAATCACAAATGATTCACTGGATTCAACTTGTTCTCGGACAGACACTAAGACTACGGCGGCTCGGTTCGATGGTCCAACGGTAGCGTAATCCCGTATGATCGCTGGTTCTTGTTCGATTGAAGTGAATACCTCCGTCTTGTATCACCATCGACCCTTTCTAGTGAATGCCCAAGGTCCGACGATCCGATTAAGCGATATTCGTGGAGTTTGTGATCATCGCAGTATTGCTCGCGGTCATAGCCAGTTCGCTTAGCGAATTCCTCGTCCTGCAGAAGATCGCAGATTGCCATGTCGATAAGCATGTTATCGAGATCGGTGAGACGGCGAATCGTTTCCTTCTGGTCGTCCCCGACAAACATGCTCAAGTAAGTGAACGGATTGAGCTTGTTGATCAATTCGACCAGAGCACCTTTCGCTCGATACGTTTCGACGCATTGGCGAAAGTTTCCATCCCCGCAAGCTGCGACTCTTAATTTTTCTAACATCTTGATGCCAGAAACGATCGAATTTAGCGGCTAGAGCTGGTCCCGGTTGTCTGAACAGAGTTTCCGCGTCGATAGGTGGAGCCTCTGCCGGGGTTAGGCTGCCATGCGGAGTGGCAGCGGGGTGAAGTAGGCTTGATCCGGCGTGCTGCCGTCAAGACTCGAATGGGGACGCCTGCTATTGTAAAAGTCGAGATATCGGCCGATCGAGTTGCGTGCCTCGCCGACGTTATCATAGGCCCGCAGGTACACCTCCTCGTATTTGACGCTGCGCCACAGCCGCTCGACGAACACGTTGTCCCGCCAAGCGCCCTTGCCGTCCATGCTGATCGCGATGCCGTTGTCGGCGAGCACGCCGGTAAAAGCCTGTCCGGTGAACTGCGAGCCCTGATCGGTGTTGAAGATGTCCGGCTTGCCGTGACGAGCCAAGGCATCCTCCAGCGTCTCGACGCAGAAGGCTGCTTCCATGGTGATCGACAGCCGCCACGACAGGACCCGGCGGGTCGCCCAGTCCAGCACCACGGCGAGATAGACGAAGCCACTCGCCATCGGGATGTAGGTGATGTCCATCGCCCAGACCTGGTTCGGTCGCGTGATCTCCATGCCGCGCAGCAGGTATGGATGGATCTTGTGGCCGGGCTCGGGCTTGGTGGTGCGCGGCCGGCGGTACAGCGCCTCTATCCCCATCCGCCGCATCAGCGTTCTGACATGCCGGCGGCCGATCTTGCACCCCTCGGCAGCCAGCAGGCCTCGCAACATACGCGAACCGGCGAATGGGAACTCCAGATGCAGCCGGTCGAGCCGTCGCATGATCGCGAGGTCGGCGTCCGGCACCGGCCGCGGCAGGTAGTACACGCTGCCGCGGCTGATGTTCAAAGCCTCCGCCTGCCTGGTGATCGACAGATCGTGCTCGCGGTCGATCATCGCTTTGCGCTCAGCAATCCCGCCTTGGTGAGCGCTCCTTCTAAAAAATCGTTCTCCAGCGTCAGCTCGCCGATCTTGGCGTGCAGCGACTTCACGTCGATCGCAGGCGTGGCCGGCGCAGCGCTGCCAGGTCCAAAAACTCCGGAAGCGCCACCCTCCAGCTGCGCCTTCCACGCCGTGATCTGATTGGGGTGGACGTCGAACTGCTCGGCAAGCTGAGCTATCGTCCGGTCGCCCTTGACGGCGGCAAGCGCCACCTTCGCCTTGAAGGCCGGTGTGTGGTTCCGGCGTGCTCGTCTGCTCATCGTCGCTCCTGATTCGCAGGCACCAGCGTGCCCGCTGTCAGGCAGAAACTCCACTTATCGATCTGTTCAAATTTGCGGAGCCGGCTCTGCTGATCTCCAATAAGCGTCTCATAACCTTTGAGCTTACTGACCGTAAACTCAAGACCATCTACGAAATCGACAAAGCCTTTAGCCATTTGGTCAGTATCGACCGCATTGTGATCGCATTTGAAGTTGTAGTGGCCATCAAGGAATGTTGCATCGCCCGGCTTCTGCGCATCCCTCAAGCCCAACTTGTTTGCGCAGGACATCGCGCTTTCCACCAAAGCTTTACTCTCAGCTATCCTGTGATTCCAATCAGCCGATGAACACGATGCGGGTGCTGTCGCAATTGCATTCGCACGGGCTATCCACCAGTCAACGAAATATTTCTCTTCAATCGCATCTCGCAATCTCGGGCAGCTTGTGGGGCGTAGTGTTTGAATAGCAGCCGCCTTGCCGTCTTCTGTTACTATAACATCTTCAAATCTATTGTCGTAAGCCGCGAGCGATGGTTCCTGAAGATCAGACGATTGCGACGGTACATAGAAGTGGATCCCGGAGCTGGGACCAGGGATCGGCGAAGTTAAGGTGTGATTCGGCCTGCCTTGTCCTTCAAATCAAGCAGCTTCCTGCTGCTGCTTTTGCGTCTGCTGTGGGTATGTGGGCAACGCGTTTGCGTTGTCCAAGCGAAGCGGCATATCCACAGTCCTCGCCGCCTCGATCACGTCCTTGCCGGCGCGCCATGCCGCCATGGGAAACTGGTTGTTCATTGCCTGATGCGGGCGGAGATGATTGTAAAAGTTCATCCATGATCGGATGCCGTCTCGCGCTTCGCGCCCGTCGGCATAGGCTTTCAGATGCACTTCCTCGTACTTGATCGAGCGCCACAGCCGTTCGATGAAAATATTGTCCATGAAACGACCGCGTCCGTCCATCGAAATCGCGATGCCTGCAGCCTCGAGCCTGCCGGTGAAGGCTGAGCTCGTGAACTGCGCGCCCTGATCGGTGTTGAATATTTTCGGCGTGCCGTGCCGCGCCAGCGCTTCGTCGAGCGCCGCGATGCAAAAGCCCGTGTCCATCGTATTCGACAGGCGCCACGCCAGCACCGCCCGGCTGGCCCAGTCGATGATCGCCACCAGATACAAGAATCCCTGCGCCATCGGAATATAGGTGATGTCGGCGGCCCAGACGTGATTGGGCTCGGTGATGCTGACCCCGCGCAGCAGATAGGGATAGGTCTTGTGGCCGGGCGCGGCTTTGCTGGTGCCGGGGCGCGGGACCAGCGCCTCGATCCCCATCACGCGCATCAGCCTTTGCACGCGCTTGCGGTTGATGCCGTGGCCGGCCTGGTTGAGTTCGAACACCATTCGCCGCGAGCCGTAAAACGGCCACTTCAGATGCAACTCGTCGATCCGCCGCATCATGGCCAGATCGTCGGCGCCGGTGACCGGCCCGGGACGATAGACGCCCGAACGCGCCAGATTCAGCAGCGCACATTGCCGGCGAACCGACAAATTCTCGCCAGGCCGCTCGACCATCGCCCTGCGCTCGGGGACACTCATCGCCCGGGCCTCCTGGCCAAGAAATCCCTTTCAACCGTCAACTGGCCGATCTTGGTATAGAGCTTCGCCGTCTCGCGCTCATGCTCCTCCTCGCCATCCCCCAAGGCACTCGCGCCGCGCGCGAAAAGGCTCGCCACGTTGTCGAGAACCTGCTTCTTCCAGCCATAGATCTGGTTCGGGTGAACGCCATGCCGCTTCGCCAACTCCGGCACCGTCGCTACCTCGCGAAGTGCCTCCAGGGCAATTTTGGCCTTGAACGCGGCATCAAACTTCTTGCGTGACTTGGTCATATCCGTACTCCATCGGTTGAGACAGAGCAGGACGCTTCACACCTTAACGTTTGGTCCTATTTCCGGGGTCCACTTCACATCGCAGGGAAGCGGCTGATTACATCCTTTCCTTGGTTGAGCTAAATCGTCCTGTCCGAGGCATTTTTCTACTGAAGCCGAAGTCTCCAAACAGTCTCGGAAAGTCACATAGCTTGGTAGATTTGGCGCTTCGCCGCCGACCAAATGCTGGAACATCTCCAACCTATCATTCGACATATGACACGACGGGTACGCCAGCAGATATCTTGAACCCAGCTCGCCGACAATGGTCTTTTGGAATTGCTCTGGCAGGGAGGAAAAAGGTCCATTGAATGCACGGGCTTGCGTGCTAGCAATCGAACAAAGCTTATCGCCGATCCTGGCGCGTACTACGGAGAGGACATTTCCCTGCAGTGATTGAAAAGCGACCGAATAAAAAACGAAGTCGAATAGCGCTTTGTAACTATTGGTATGCGCAAAATTCCTTTGTAAGTCGTTGGCCACTTTGACTGACAAGACTTGATCGTCCCGGTATAGCTTTCGAAGTTGCTCCGAGCGGGTGACGGCTTCGATCAATGAATCAGTGTCGTCTGAGTCCCACGGAAGTTGCTCAAGGATTGGAAGAAGGGGGACGCCATTTACAATGCATTTTGTTGAACGTGGAAAAATGGCTGTTACCGGTATCGAAATGACGGGGTCCGATGATGGAAAGGAAAATTGGGCTGATATGGAATGCTTATGGCCATCCGTTTCGAAGGAAGACCCGCTCGCAACGTGAATACTAAAATCAAATGTTTCTATCTTTAGACTAGGCAAGCGTCGAAAGGTAAATGGGCTGCGAAGTGGATCTTGAAGGGAGGCGAGCGGAAGTAAGGGAAGGGTCGCGACAGTTTGTTGGCTGTCGCCACAGTTGGTAATTTCAATTAGCTCTTTGTCTTTTTGTCCTTTCGCAAACTGGGTCAGCAGTTTCCACCGACTTGGAAACTCGAAATATCTCACTCCTTCGACTGATCTGTATCTTAGCCGAAACTGATCCGACGCTATGTAGTGTGAAGCGCTGAAGAAGTTGATTGGTACGATCGTCATCAAAAGTAAGATCGCCGGAATTGCCCACAGCTTAAATCGCGTCCACACGATGCAGAATATGAAAAGCAACCATCCGATAATGATGAAAGAAAGAAATGAACCCAGCTTGGGGTAGTCCCAGAGCAGGTAAGTAAAACCGCCTGTGGCTGCACTGGTAAGAAAAGAGAGGGCGGACTTCCACGCACCATCCCGGCTGGTTTCGACCAGGTGCCCGGCTGTGTCTTCTAACCTCCGAACGATCCCGCGAAGAAAATATCTGAGCTTGCTCAACACCTACATCCTCTGTTGCGTGCTGAACTGCGTGTCTTGGAGACTCGCAGGTTATATCAGCTTGCCTGCCAGCTTTCGAGAATCTCGATTGTTTGCAATGTCAGCCATCAAGTTGGATGCAGCGCGTCGGGCGGATTAGCGAAGCGTAATCCGCCGCAAAAGTACAACAGAACAATGCGCTTCGCGCCCCACTTTGCCAAAATCACTACACGCGTGATTTACGGACTACGGGCAGATTACTAATCGGTCACTAATTTAGAAGACAAATATCTTGCGACAAGTTGTCGATTTCAATATAATTCATTCATGAAGCGGGACGGACGAAAATTAGATCACAAGACCTTACAAGAAATTCGTCGGATGGCGGTTCAGCGCGTATGGAACGGCGAGAAACCGAGCGTCGTGATTGCCTCCTATGGGTTCAGTCGTCAGATCATCTACAAATGGTTGCGAGAGGCGCGAGGGAAAGGGCGCGGCTTGCGCGCGCTAATTTCACGAAAAGGAACGGGGCGCCCACGAACGCTCACGCCCAAGCAAGAGCAACAATTGTTTCGGTGGATCAACGGAAAGGATCCTCGTCAGCACGGCTTTGATTTCGGCATGTGGACGAGGTTGATCGTGCGCAAGCTGATTGCGGACAAATTCGAAGCTAATTTGGGTGTGACCGCTGTCGGAAAGTTACTTGCAAAATTAGGATTGACGCCGCAGAAGCCACTGAAGCGAGCTTACGAGCGAGATCCCGTTGCGATCGAAGCGTGGAAAACCGACGTCTATCCAGCCATTGCGAAACGGGCAAAAAAGCGAGGTGCCGAGATTTTTTTCTGGGATAAGTCCGGCTTTCGTTCCGAAGCCGTGCAAGGAAAGACTTGGGGTGTGAAAGGGCAGACCCCAATTATTTTTGTGCCCGGCACACGGCAATCCGTCTCGGCGGCTTCAGCCGTAAATGCCAAAGGCGGTTTCTGGTGCGCGACCTACAAGGGTGGAATGAACGCGGAGCTATTTATTGCACTGCTCAAGGCAATGATGTTTCGTCGTAAGAAGCCTGTGCTCCTAATTCTTGATAGTCTGCCTGCCCACAAAGCCAAGATCGTCAAAGATTACGTTGCGTCGACCGAAGGGAAGCTTGAATTTCACTTTCTGCCGGGCTACGCCCCCGAACTCAATCCGGATGAGATGGTGTGGAATTACATGAAGAGGACCGGGACGGCACGGAAGCCGCTTGCAAAAGGGGAATCGTTGCACAATCGGATCGACGTCGAGCTGCAACAAATTCAAGAGAACCGCGCTCTCGTTCGGTCTTTTTTTCGAGCAGAATCTGTCTCCTATATTAGTGACTGATTAGTAATTCACAGTTTTTCAGGTGACGCCGACCACCTGTCGTCTGAAATCCGAAAAATCGCTGCGCCCAAAAACTAATTTTATGAGCCAATTCAAGCTGGTTGGCGTGATCCGACCCCATCGCCTAAAAATTTCTCTTCCGTTTTTCCGAAAACTGTGATTGTATGCGCGCATCCTGCTTCCACCAGGAGGGGCGTTTGGCCAATCGCCGCGGACGTGGGAAGCAGGATGCGGTGGACGTGTTGGCGGCGCAGGCGAGCGGCGTTGATGCGGACGAGCGAAGTCGTGTGGTCCTGATCCCCCGACGCTGGGATCTAGCCTGCAGGCGATGACTGCGGGCGACGGTGGCTAAAAAGCCCGGTACACCGAGGAGAGCACGTATAAGCCGTAAACCACTGCGCAGGGAAAGCCGCCGTTGCTCCGGTTCACCTGTGGTCCTACCCCCGTGCTTTTTTTGTTGCACGGGGCCCATGGGTGCAATCGGCACCCGGCTTTCCCTGCGCCCTCCTTATCCAGGGAGGGACAATGTCGATCCATCACTCGGGCATTTCATGCCGCGGGAATGCGAAGCTGTATCCTTTTCTAAGACCCTCATGGTGAGGAGGCGCGTTGGCGCCGTCTCCGGACGATGCTACGCATCGCCGGGAGAACCATGAGGCCCCGACGGTGGCCTCATCCTTCGAGACGCTTGCTCGCGCAAACTCCTCAGGATGAGGGGATGGAGCCGCTTTTGATGCAGCAGGATCAGGACACGGCGTGGACCCGCTCTTTGCCCCATCTGAAAGATATCAGCCATGAGTTGGGTTCGCGCCCAATCTCGGCTATAGGGCTTTCGCGATCAAAATCGTCTCAAAAATCTGGAGAAACGCCTGTGACCAACGCCGCGCCCGTACCCGCATCCGTCCTCGAAGCGCTGGCGCGCTACGACACGCCGACGATCTGCAATGCGATGGAGGTGATCGCGCCGGAGCGGCGGCTGATCGGCTATACCACCAAGCCGCTGGTCTGCCCGTTTCCCGATCTGCCGCCGATGGTCGGCTATGCCCGCACGGTCGCGATCCGCTCGGTGTTGAAAAGTCGGGCCTGCCGGCCGCCGAGCAGGCCAAGCGCCGCATCGAATATTACGAATATGTCGGCACCGGCTTCGGACCGCGCATCAGCGTGATCCAGGATATCGACGGCGCCGATGTCGGCTATGGCGCGTTCTGGGGCGAAGTGCAGAGCAATGTGCACAAGGCGCTCGGCTGTCTCGGCGTCGTCACCGACGGCTCGATCCGCGACATCCCGCAATGGGCGCCGGGTTTCCAGGCGCTGGCGGGCTCGATCGGCCCATCGCATGCCTGGGTGCACGCCGAAAGTTTTGGCGGCGAGGTCCGCGTCGCCGGCATGACCGTGAAGTCCGACGACCTCATCCATGCCGACCGCCATGGTGCGATCGTGATCCCCTACGATCTCGCGGCCAAACTGCCGGACGCCTGCGAGCTGTGCGGCCGGCGCGAGACGCCGATCCTGGAGATCGCGCGCTCCAAGGATTTTTCGCTGGAGAAGCTGAAGGACGCGCTGAAGAAGTCGGCGGAGATTCACGAGGATTTCGCCATGAACATGAACGGCAAGACGGTTTTGATCACGGGTTCCACCGACGGCGTCGGCCGATATGTCGCGGGCGAACTGGCAAAGCAGGGCGCTCAGGTGCTGATCCATGGCCGCGACGCCGCGCGCGCCAAAACGCTGATCCACGAGATCAAGGCAAAGGGCCACACGGCGCCTCGCTTCTATCAGGCCGATCTGTCGTCGCTTGCGGGCGCGCGGCAGTTGGCGGAAGCGGTGAAAGCCGACCACAAAAAGCTCGACGTCTTTGTCAGCAATGCCGGGATCGGATCGCAGAACAGCGGCCCGCAGCGGCAGGAGAGCGCCGACGGTTTTGAGTTGCGCTTTGCCGTGAATTATCTCTCGGGCTTCCTGCTTGCCTATCTGCTGCTGCCGCTGTTCAAGGCCGCCGCACCCGCGCGCATTGTCAATGTCGCTTCCCTCGGCCAGCACCCGATCGATTTCGATGATGTGATGATCACGAAGAATTATTCCGGGCTCGCGCGCCTATTCGCAGAGCAAGCTGTCGCAGATCATGTTCACCATCGATCTCGCGAACGAGTTGAAGGGCGCTGGCGTCACCGTCAACTCGCTGCATCCGGCGACCTACATGAACACCACCATGGTGCGGGCCGGCGGCATCACGCCGATGTCGACGGTGGAGCAGGGCGGGGCGGCGATCCTGCATCTGGTCGAGGGCGACGACGTCGCTGGCAAAAGCGGGCTGTTCTTCAACGGCATGCACGAGATGAAGGCGAATGCGCAGGCCTATGATGAAGCCGCGCGCAAACGCCTGCGCGCGCTCAGCCTCAAGCTGACGGGCTTGTCGGCTTGATGTCTGCGCGAGATCATAAGGGTGTTGATCGCGCGGTCGCTGTGATGAGGGGAGCGCGTGGCCTTATTGGCGCGACAGCGTGACGTCCTGGCCGTCGCTGGTCTTGCCCTCGTAGCGGTCGGGGCCGACCGGCGAAAGCTGCGCCAGCGTCTCGGCCTTGTGGTCGCGGATGACGAGGCCGCCGGTGACGTAGGTCCATTTGCGGCTGGTGAAGAAATTGTAGGGACAGCCGCCGGCGGGCGCGATGGTGCCTTCGGTCGCGTCCGGCGGCGCGCCGAAATTCATCACGCAGGAGCCGCCGCCGGGCAATTTAAGCGTCCATTTGCCGGCGAGACCGGTCGGCGGCGCGACGCTGGGCGCGGCGTTCATCGCGGCGGTCTGGACCGCCGGACGGTCGATGCTCCAGCAGCCCGCAAGCAAGGCGGCGAGAAGCAAAATAGCGGGAGTTGCTGTACGAGATACCATAATCCGGAGCGGGTGCGAGTGTCGCTCACGGTTAGCAGAAAGAACCATTCATGTCAGGCCGGTGGCCCTGCTGTTCCGGTTCAATTCTTGGTACGCCTGGATCGCGCGCGCAGATACTTGAGCTGCATCTCGGGCAGGACAAGCGCGGCCTCGAGGACGCCGAACAGTGAGAGCATCAGGAGAACTTTGATTGTTTCGCCGGTCATTTCACTGCCTCCTCATCAGGGCTGCTCGATGCGCAATTTATTAACCAGGTCGATCGTTCTGAAAATTTCGGTTCTCTTCTTAGGGGAGAACCCCTACGTATTTCCCCGGAGGCAGCCGCGGTTGATCCTGGTCAAAGCGGATCGGACCGGCCTGGTGCCTGCTGATCGGGATTATTGGGTGCCGAAATGAGGCTGCGCATCGCCACGATTGCCGCAATGGGCGGAATTTTGCTGCTCTCGAACGCGACTGCCGGGGCGCTGGATGCCGCGGCACCGGACGAGGCGGCGTCCAGCGTGTCCGACCTCATGCTGGGCATCCAGCTGCGGCACATCAAGCTGTGGTTTGCAGGCAAATTGAAGAACTGGCCGCTCGCGACATACGAACTCGATATCGTCAGATCCAGG
>CAWJYQ010000017.1:0-579785 GCA_963847045.1 uncultured Alphaproteobacteria bacterium
GCGTCACATACTACCCATCTCCGCAACCTTTCGGGTTCGGTGACGATCCAGCGTGAGCGGCATCCGTTTGAGGGCCGCTCATTGCAACTTATGGGCACCGTCAAGCGCCGCGGCACTCTGCTGCTGCTGGTAGTGCTTCCAGATGGCAGCCGCTCGCTCGTTCCCGCGGGCTGGACTGATTGGAAAGCAACAACACAA
Source organism: uncultured Alphaproteobacteria bacterium (assembly GCA_963847045.1). Taxonomy (GTDB): domain Bacteria; phylum Pseudomonadota; class Alphaproteobacteria; order Rhizobiales; family Xanthobacteraceae; genus Bradyrhizobium. The sequence continues at coordinate 199 of CAWJYQ010000017.1, forward strand.
GATGTTGACGAACCTTCCACATCTGGGTTCGGACACGGTGAGCGCTGCCTCGCGCCATTGACCGATTTGCTTCATGCGCGGGCGATCGTCGACGCTCTCCTGGGCCGCTGCCTAATTCCTCAGCCAAAGCCAGCGGCCGATGAGGAGAGTTTTTGATGCAACGGACCCTGCCTATTCACGAACCTCCCGCTCCTGCGCAACGAACCCTGGCGTTTCTCAAGCTTCCCCCTCCGGCGCAGCGGAGCCAACAGCTCGACGCCGAAGCCGCGCCGAGGCTCTCAGCACTCTGGCCCGCTTGATCACTCAAGTCGTCAAAGCCGCCGAACAGACGGAGATGACGGATGAATGATCTCTCAAAGATCAGCGCTTCGCATCTTTGCCGCGCTGCCTGCATCTATCTGCGGCAATCCACACCCGCTCAAGTCGAGCACAATCGAGAGTCGACGCAACGACAGTATGCGCTGGCCTCCAAAGCAACCACACTTGGATGGCCGTCTCAGCAAGTTGTCGTTATCGACGAAGATCTTGGCGTTTCCGGATCCGGTGTCGTGGCGCGCAATGGCTTTGCCCGACTTACTGCCGAAGTCGCTCTCGGCCATGTCGGCATTGTACTCGGCCTCGAAGTCTCGCGGCTCGCACGCAACAATGCCGACTGGTATCGCCTCCTGGATCTCTGCGGAATCACCGACACCCTCATCGGCGATGCCGATGGCGTCTATCATCCGGCGATGTTCAACGACCGACTATTGCTTGGCCTCAAAGGCACCATGAGCGAAGCGGTGTTCCGGTGTCTTCCAGAATGCCGGTGATCTGCGACAGCGCAAGTGCACCGAAACACACTAGCAAGCTGTCGGAAACGTCGGGTTTGTCCCAGGGTGAAAGCAAAACGGGGACAAATCTGCTGGATGGCGTCGATTTCCGAGATGGGCAGCCTCCCGGTTCGTGCGACGACAGCACAGAATTATAGATTGCAGTTTTGCAGTCGACTGGATGCGCGAGTACTTCATGGCCGCGGCTACTCAACAGCTCTCCGAAATCGAGAGGTTCAGCCATTTCAGGCCCGACGCGCAAACTCCGCATCGCCGCCGATTTGTACATCAACGATATTCGCGCCTCGATGTCGGTGAAATAGGTAGCAGGTGCGGGATCGCCGATCGCAAGGAGATGCGCTTTCGTGGGGCACTTAAGGAATGCAGAAAATACCGCAGCCGTGATTGGGTTGCTTGCGCTCATAGCAGTCGATTATGCCGGAGTTTCGGCTGACACGATACGCAAGCAGTGCCGCGACCGAATGCGGCAACAGACATTGAGTGACGGTAATTAGTCGATGTCGTCCCGAAGCCCTTTGCTCACGCTCCTTGAATCGCTCTGATTATGCCGCGTGGCGACGCCGGTCTGGTCGCGTTTTGCGCGAGGATCCCGATCAGCGCGGCATAACACTTGGTTCGGCATTATGGGTATTATGCCGATATCGGCATAAGACGCATAGGTACGGGCTACCTGCGGATGGCCGGAGTGCCGGAAGGGTGAGGACTTGGGGATTAGGCACGTATGTCGGTCCCGATGACAGACAACCGACACCTCGTCGATACGTTTTCGCCATTAGCAGGCTGCGGAAAAACCGGGTTCTGAGAGCGATTTTTTGATGTTTGCGGGGCGAACGAGCGGAGTGATGGGTCGCGATGCGCGCTGCGGGGGCGGCATTGGTTGCGGTTTTGTCGCATTTGCGACACTCCAGGCAAACTCATCCCGTTGCTGCCAGGAGCTTGGGGATGCGAACGAGATTGTAGGCGGCAGCAGTCAGGACGAAGAACCACTCCACCAGGCCGCGGCCACGATGCCGGGTCTTGCGCAGACCGCCGACGGTCTTCATCCAGCCGAAGGGTTCTTCGATCCGCTTACGCTTGATGGTGCTGATGCGATAGCCGGGATGGCGGGTCGTGCGTGCGTCGATCGCGGAGCGGCGGTTGGCATTGTTCTGCGAGACGTGCGGCGTGCAGCCGCTCCGGCGGGATCGACGGTCGGCCGTCGCGCGAGTAGAGCCTATCGAACTTGCGCGACAGTCCGCTCAGCGCCTCGTCGGCCAGCGCCCGGATTGCGCGCAGCGGATGATCGACCGGGATGCGTGTGTCCAAACGGACGTAGCTGAAAAAACCTTCCGATCGCTGATCTTCACCGCGCATCGCCTTCCTCAAATCAAAAGAATCAAGCCTATGCACAGAATCACACTCGAACCGGCTCGCAAAACGACTTTTTCAGCAGCCTGTTAGAGCTATAGTTTCACATGCCTGTCTGTGCATTAGATCAGGCTTGCAACGCGAGCGTTTAGAGGCGCTGCATTCTTCGTATTGGATACCGGTCAAAACCCGGAAGCGGCTGCCCCCGTATGGCTTCGGCAGAGGCAATCTCACGGTCGCGCGCGAAGACCTGATCGAACATCTCTTCGAGGTTGACTTCCTCGCGATGAGCCTTGACGAACTCCGCCCGGACAACTGGCGACACGTAAGCCAACACGCCGCCGCTAACCGGATACAGCCGCCAAAGAGGACTGTCGCCTTGCTCAGCCTCGCCGAAATCGAAATAGACCGGGACGCGGCTCCTTCCCCAATCGCGCAAGAGAGCGCTGTCGTCTCGGTGGATCGTGAACGTTTGCAATCCCGATGCGACGCGTAGAGGACCAGAAAGCGAAGCAAAGAATTTCTTTCGGTCACGGAGACGCCTGTGGGCGTGAACGACCCAAACCAACCCGGCGTAGAATTCTTCGCGAGAGACCCGCTCGGTTTCGCTCAACGCCGAGTATTGAAACTCTAGGACTAACCCCTTCTCCGTCTTAACGTCGGCCCGATGCCTTTCGCCGCTTGGCGCAGTATGTCCAATCTCTTGCCACGCAGCGGGAAATTGGTTCTTCCACGACCGATGCCAATTCCGTCTCCTGCTCCCACCATGGATCGCAGTCTTTGGATTTCAGATGCGCCCAATGCCACACACGGTGCTGTCCGCATTTGGCGACCATGGCGTGACCGCAATCGCGGCATTTTCCAGTAAGGCCGGGCTGTGCCTCCCGAACCGTCCCCTCTATGTTAGCAAGCTTCATCGACTGTCTCCCGAGCAATCTGCTCAAAGAATTGCTCAAGACCCGCCGGAAATCTACCTGATTCCTTCGGCGCGCGCTTGACGCCGCGCCGCGCAACAACGCAAACGCAAACACAGACGCAGACGCAGACGCAGAGAGTGAACACGCGAGCGGCGAGACCGGCTAAAAGGCAGCACACAGGAACGGGGCAGAGATAGCGACGACGCGCGGTCTTTAGTTTGCTCTGTCAACGAAAGCGGACCAACATGTCCGGCGCGCACTTCGCGATGGCCAACTCGATAACTTTTCATCATTATGGCTACAGTCTAGCGCGCTGATGCTACCGGTTTTAACCCGCACGTGTGTGCAAGCCACCATCTACGGGGATCACCGCGCCTGTAAGATAGGATGCATCGTCTGAGGCCAAAAACACGGCTACTCTCGCGGTTTCCCAAGCCGTACCCATGCGGCCAACCGGATAACGAAGCTGCCAACTGTCGCCGTCCACGATTTCGCGTATCTTTTCTCCCACGACGTATGGAGAAGTTGGCTTGGCTAGCGACGCAGCGAACAAAGCTCTCTGACGCCGTGCATGCGGGTAAGAGCTGTTGGCGGGCATTGGCTTCGCTTTTGAGAAAATTGGCGTGGCGATTACTCCTGGTTCTATTATCGCCACACGGACATTGAACGCCTTCATTTCCTGCGCGAGGCATTCGCTCAGCGCTTCGAAAGCAAACTTAGACGCAGAGTAGGCTGCCTGCGGAGCCAAAGCCATTCGGCCAGAAATTGATGTTACATTGACAATGCAACCGTGCCGACTTTCGCGCATTCCCGGTATCACTGCTTTGATACAACGCAGCCCGCCGAAGAAGTTGGTCTCCATCACTTCGCGGAAGCCGCTTAGCGATAATTCCTCAACGGATCCGCTCCCACCCACGCCTGCGTTATTGACAAGAACATCGATGCGACCGTGTTCCGACAGTATTTTGCTGACCGCACGATCAACTGAATTATCGTCATCAACATCCAGCGCCTCTAAAATTATCGGGAGCTGTTCGCCCGAGATGACTTTTTGTAATTCGGTGGCCGCGGTCAAATCTCGCATTGTCGCAATGACTTTATGACCACCACGTGCGAGCGTGACAGCGGTCGCCAATCCAATGCCGCTGCTAGTGCCAGTTACCAACGCAATTGCCATTCCTGCCTCCCCGATAAAAACGGCAGTGTAACAGCCCACAATTGAAACTTGGAAGGCGTCTTGAGCCGTTGGAACAAAATATAACCACGGCCGTCCATTTCCGAGATGAATTGCAGACCGACCCGTTGGCTCGGAAGCCCCGACCTACTTCAGCTTATCACGGTTTATTTCGTATGCTTGGAGATTGCATCGGGCGGCGACAAGGAGGGGTACGTTGATGCCAGCCTGCGCCGCGCGCTCCACAAGATCGCCAATCGTGTGCTCGCCTTCGGTAGGTCTTCCGTCTTCCATGTCAATCAGAATGGATGGCCCGTAGGTCGAGTTTGTTTGGGAAAACAGCACGGAGATTTGGCTAGCGGCATTGAAAGCAGGCAACGGCGGGTGACCCAACGCCGTGACGATCCTCGTGCATTCGTCGATGACGGCGGAGACGAACGATGCCCCGTCGGACGCACGTGCGATCACTCCAGCGCGTGATCGGCTCAAGGAAGCTATGGCTGCACTACAGGTAAACCCAAAGAATTTCTCCCACATCATCACCATGACGTTGTCTGTAACCTGGGCCGGGATGCCGCCTGCCTCCAGCGCTGCCTTGATGGCCGTGCATCGGGAGGATGAGCGGCCGTCGAGTTCACCTATCGCGGTGATGTTTACGCGCACCTGGCTTTGCTGAATTGTTCCGTCTGGCATCAACGCGGCATTGATGACGGTGAGCCCGCCCAATACCCGCTCCGGACCAAACCTTTCTTTCAGTACGTCGATATGCCGCACGCCGTTCAGCAGGGGCACGATCACGCTCTGCTCGCCCACTGCGGGAGCAACGGCGTCCAAGGCGCTGTTAAGATCGTAAGCCTTGCAACAGAGTAGAACTACATCGTAGGTCGCCTCGATCTGACCTTGCTGAACAGTCCTGACCTGCGTGCGGAGTTCGTCCCCGTCCTGCGTCTTGACGACCAATCCATCGCGGTTCAGTTGGGCCGCGCGCGCTGGCCGGACGAGAAAAGTAACGTCCGCTCCGCCTTTCACGAGCATCGTACCGAAAAATCCTCCGAGCGCGCCCGCGCCCGATATCAAGAATCGCATTCGGCCCCCCAATGTCAATTTTGGCAGGCGCATCAAACCCTGCCCATTCCGCCACACAAGACCTAGAGTCGCATCACCACGCCTCCGTCCATCAGCTTTACGGCTATCGGGTCCCGATCTCTCCATTGATCACGGGGCCGAACAGCACCCCATGTTCACCGTTGAAGCGAGACATCTGCATCTGCTCAAGCGGGAAATAGTCATTCGGATTCGTATTGATTTTGATGCCAGGCAGCAGCAGTCCGAGTTCGAAGTCGTGCAGATTGGCGGCCTGCCGCATGACATTTTCGCGGGTGAGTTCGTCGCCGCATTGCTTGAGCACCTGAACCAAAGTTTGCGCCAACAAATAGCCGTAGACACTGAATGTGCTGGTCCTATCACCTTCGGGAAAATACTCGGTCATAAAGGCGAGCCACTCCTTGATTGCGGGATCGTCTTTCCAAGTTGGGTCAGTGGGATCTTTGAGATAGTTGGTCGATATGACGCCCTTGGAATTCTCTAGTCCTGCGGGCTTGAGAACTGAGCCAACCGAATTCGAAATGCTGGCAAGGAATTGGGTGGGCTTCCAACCAATTTCGGCCGCCTTTCGAATTGCTTGCGCGGCGAATTTCGGCGTGGCCTCGTTGAAAAAGATATCGGCGCCTGAGGTTTTCAGCGTGACGACCTGCGATTCGACAGTCGTCTCCGAAGGATCGTAGGGGAGTTCGGCGACGATCATACGCTTAGCTGCGTCGGCACCGAGGCCGTCTTTAAGGCCCTTGACGTAATCGCGCCCTAAATCGTCATTCTGGTAGAGAATGCCGATCTTGCCTTGCGGCAGATTCTGCAAAATGTATTTTGCGTAGATCCTTCCCTCCGTCTGATAGGTCGGTTGCCAGCCTATGGTCCACGGAAAGCTTTTGAAGTCACCGAACTCTGTTGCGCCGGTAGCGACGAAGAGCTGCGGCACCTTCTTAAGATTCATGTATTGCCGAATTGCATTGTTGGTCGGCGTGCCGAGCGAATTGAATATGAGCAGCACTTCATTGCTCTCCACAAGTCTGCGCGCCTGTTCTACAGTCTTCGATGGGCTAAAGGCATCATCGTAAGAAATGAACTTGATCTTTCGCCCGTTAATGCCACCCTCTGCGTTTACCTTGTTGAAATAGGCGGCCTCCGCCCGACCGTTCAGCGCGTAGGCCGAGAGCGGTCCACTATAAGGCATGATATTCCCGATCTTGATCTCACTGTCAGTCGCTCCCGGGTCGTACTTTTTCTCAGCCGCCGCAGGGTTCGTTCTCACCAAAAGGCCGATCACGATGGAAGCTAGTAGAACGCCGCGTGTCTGCACCATGTCGATCTCGCGTCAGATGCGCCAATCACCCGATAGTCTAAGGATTGGTGCTGAAGTGGTCTAGACGCTGGGGGTTACAGAAGTGGGGCTATTCCAAGCATGCGCCTGTGGGCGCGGCGCGAGGCTGATTTCATAGGCAATTAAGATTGTCAGAGGCATTTAGGTTAGTTGATCGCATCCGGCCATTCCGCCATCTGCTCAAATCGAAACCATTGATATTAGGGCGAGTGCAAGCGCTTAGGCGATCTCGCATGATTGCCGGGTTATCGTGCTTTGGAGAAATCAGTTCACCTTCCGCAATACCCAACGCTTCAATTGGGCGAGGGCGTCATAGGACTCCGCCAGCTTCAACAAGTTCTGCTTCTCCAACCCGTTTGGTAAGGCGACAGCATCTTGACGCAGGGCTCGCGAGAGTTCGTCGCACTCCTCGGCAGTCAAATGTTCGTCTTGCATCACGAGCCTCAGGTAATCGATTTGCTCGATTTCCGACCCATTTCCGGCCCGAGGCGTTCCCGGATGGTTTGTTGATACCGCTGCGAGCAATCTGTCACACACGTGTCACTTGCGATATGCACTTACGGCAAGCGCTTCCATTTATATTGTTGCCGTTTTTGCATAGTCGTCGGCCATTTTTTTCTCAATTATAGGGCGAGTATTCTCACGCGCGGGGCACAAACCCGGAGCGCCCAGTGGGAGATGTAAAGTGGCTTGGAGCAAGGTTCTCACTTTCACCGATCCGTATCCATATACGTCGGCCGTTCTCACCGCGGATATGCAGATATTTCCCACTGCCAAAGGAGAATTCCGAGCCGAGTTGACGCAGGTCGTATTGAACCAATTGCGGATGCAACGCTTTGAAGAAAATCTGCCACGCGTCCACAAAGGGGCGATTAGTCGGGATCGCAAGGTATTCACCTTCCTCACGGCGGATCAGCCCGAGGTGTCCAACCGCGGCAGGATCCTCTCGTTAGGAGAGATCTGCGCGGACGACTTCGAGGTACAGCACGTAAGAACCGGAGGGAACTACCGCTTCGGAGGCGTTTCTCTCATCCCGGAGGAGTTTGCTGCTTCGTGCAAGGCGATAGTCGGTTGCGAGCTTGATCCGGAGCGCAGCAGCCAGTTTATTCGACCACCCTCAAATCTCATTGAACGATTCCTGAAGCTTCACGAGATGGTCGGAGGCATTGCCAGGACCGCGCCCGAACTCTTCGACCTGCCAGAAGTTGTTCGGGCACTTGAACAGCAATTGATCCACGCGTTGGTCAGATGTTTGACGGACGGCATCGTCTCGCCAGTAAACAGCGGCACCCTTCGCCACAAGGCCATTGTCGCGCGGTTCGAAGACCTCATGGATGCGAACCCAAACACACCTTTGTATTTAACCGAAGTTTGCGCTGCCGTCGGCGCAGCGGAGCGTACCCTCCGAGCCGCCTGCGAAGAGCACGTTGGAATGGGACCTATCCGTTACCTCACCTTGAGGAGAATGCACCTTGTCCGTCGAGCGCTGGCCCGAGCGGTGCCTTCCGCAGCAACAGTCACGCAAATTGCCACCGACCACGGTTTCTGGGAGTTGGGCCGCTTCTCGGTCGCCTATCGAACGATGTTTGGCGAGACGCCTTCGCTGACGTTGAGCAGACCGCCAGATGACTACCGCGACCTCCCCAGTCGTCCGTCGTCTCTTAGGCTCAATTGAGTTCAGGACGTGAGAGCCGCCAGCCAGGTAAGGGGCATGAGCCGGGCTGATCGAAGTTGGCAATTGCCGGACATCTAGGAACGTGCAAGCCAGTTCGCTCCCCACGGGATTGACGGCTTAGTTATTTGCAGGCGCCCTCCTTGGTATCGCTGCAGAGGTGTTTCTCTTGTGGGGCGTCATTTTTCGTCTCATGCTAGCAATCGGCATCGATCTGCTCGCCATGGCCCGAGCCATCGCGGAGTACGACTTGTCAGGGCGGCTAGTGACGCTTCTTGCCTGGCAACGCATAGGTGGAAGTTAGACAAGCTATCGAACTGCGCCTAGTCGATGTCGCATGCCCCGATAAAACGCTTGGGTGGCGACGCGGTTCAAAACTAAGAAATGCCGTCGAACTCGCGTCGCTTCATGCCGGTCAAGCCCAGCCCCGCTCCTTAAACGCGACACCGGAATTCCAAATCTTCGTCATGTGGCTGATCCTACCGTCAGTGAATTGCATCATGTAGACGTAGTCCGAATTCGTCTTCTTGCCAGTCGCCCACACGGACCACCAGCTCCTGTATAGGGCGTCGCTGCGTGTGATCCCGAGCGCAGTGACTGTGCGCCGAGCGCGGGCAGCATTATAGGTGGTGCTGTCCGCGTGTCGCTCCGTGAAAACAATTTAGCCTGCGCACGCGCCGAGGTTCCGATTGCGCTGTGCGCGATGGATGTGATGGCAGGTGTGAAAGTCCACCCGTCGTCACGTCGGCAATCCAATCTCTATTCTGTGAGACTACCCGCACGCACACGGCGGGATTTTCGCGTGCAGCGTACCCGATGCGATGCTCGTCTTAATCGATACGCTTACCCCGGTCGGGAAGTCGCTTGCTGAAATCCTTCAACGGACGCTGTCTGCGCTCGACAAGACGCAAGACTGATTTGCAGGCCGGACATTTATAGAATGTAATGCGATACCAGTTAGTCACCGGCTCTGAACCTATGGCTTTCCTCGGCATATTGCAGGCGACGCACACAAGGTCTGGCATTGAGCATCTCCACAGTCGCGCCCGGATCAAACGCGAACGACGCCCCATACAATTGGAGTGTACCGCAGGCCACGGCGGTCCAATTCCTCACGCAGCCTATCCGCCTGCTGTCGCGCTGCTTCGCCCAAAAGCCGGTGCCGACTTCCTAAACGGATATCGGCGGAGACCTGCTCCCGGATGTTCTCGTAAAGCCGCAGAACGTTATCGTCGGCCATGCTGTGAATGCCGCTCATTGCGAAAACACCTTTTTAGATGCCAATACAACCGCAGGAAATCCCCACACCACGTCAATGACAAGTCTAGTGCGGCCTCGCCGCCCGGACATTCAACAGCTTTCGCTGCAACAAGTGGTGGTCAAAGCCGCGACGTACACGCGCGCGATTTGGCAGCGTGCGCGATACGATTCCGAGGCGTGGTGCGGATCAGCAACCCGTGAAGCGCATGTCCGGGCCGTCTTTGATCTTACGAAGATATTCTGTGCCGAGCGCGGCCAGTTCGTCTGGATCACGCTTGCCGGTGGCCTCAACAACTCTAGAAACGCATCGTGAACTAGGGTTCGATTTGGTTGACGACAACAACTCGCGGCTCCCATTTGATCGCTGGCAGGTACGAGTGATGGCGATACGCGCACGCAAACTTAACAAGCGGCAAGCCCTCGACTGCGGTGCACAAGCGTGGTTGCGAGGTGATCGCTGCGACCTCCTCATGTTCAAACCCCAAGAGGAACTTGAGGCGTTGTGGAACGAGCACGGCGATACGGATGAGCTGTTCTGGCGCAGTCGCTACTGTCTTCCCATCACTCGCGCCGAGCTAGAAGCCAACGAAGACGCTTGGCTTAATATAGCGACGAGTTGGACGAATACGGCTCGTGCAGCTTTTTCATCTATAATTATTACGCCGACGATGAAAAGCTCGAGCTATGGGCCGATAGAGGCGACAAGAACTCGATGCCGCTGGCGACCCGGCATGAGACGGCCGGAACCTATCGCCGACTCTACTCAATAAAAATCCCCGTCGCATTGGCGCGACGAGGTGAGGTTTCAGTAGTAGGTGTCCGGCAGTCACCGGGCCCTGATCTTCTAGCAATTGACGGCAGCTAGTTCGGTGCACAAGTGAACTTTGGAACCACCCCGGATCATTCTTTTCGGCATCGCGAACGGCGCGGGGCTTTCGACGTGAGAAATCATGTCGGGCTATCGACCATGCTTTCTACCGCGTGATTTGCGACCGAGGTTTCAACTTCGTCGCCGACGCTGCACTCCACGACCTGTCCGCGCCGGAGAGCTAACGTTTCAATCTCGGCTGGCTTCAGCTTTCTACGCGCAAAGACAATGTCACTCGGTTCGATCTGGGGAAGGTTGCATACGGCGGCCTCAGCCATCTTCTGAAAGTAGATTCCGACCGCAAACCATCTTTCTCTTCGAAAATGGCAATCCGCTCCGCTTGTTACTCGGACCAAGCAACCACGCGGAGCCAACTGGGTTTTTTTCAGGGTATTCACCAACAGACTCATCGAAGATCGTTTAGGAAGCGCCGCTTCCAGTGACAAATCGGTAAGTTGGTTGGGTGAAAATGTGTCCATATTGGAAGGCCGAGCCGGTTTTCGCCGACTCGGGGGTTCAGCAAGGGCAGAGTCATGCCCGCATGCTCAACGAAATGCCGCGCAAGTCCTCCGCTTTGAAAAACCCGGCCAATGGCTTGGTGTATTCTGCCGCCCGGCGATATGGGAAGTCGGTGCCATAGAGGATTTGTGATACCGGCACCATCTTCGCCAGCGCCGACAGCGTGACGTCGTTCGGAATAGCGGCGGTGTCGTAATAAAACCGGCGAATTTGCTTCTCGACCTGATCGCGCGTGAATTTTCCCTTGTAGGGCGGCCGCATCAGCGCCTGCACCGTAAATCGTTCGTAGAATGCGGTTATCGAACCGCCACCGTGCGACCAGATCCAGTTGATATCAGGATATTTCTCGGCGAAGCCCGAGAAGATGATCGTGAAGATGGAACGCGTCGTGTCGGTGCCAAATTCGATATAGGCCTCATCCACGTCACGAACCAGATTGACGCAGCAATTGGCCGCGGTGGGGTGGGTGTAAACAACGGCCTTGCGCCTATTCAACTCCTGCCAGACCGGCTCGAATTCCTGGTAGCCGAGCCACTTGTCACCATAGCTCGTCATGATGCCGACGCCGTCCACCTTGAGTGTGTCGAAGGCATATTCGATGGCCTTGAGGCTCTCGTCGATGTGTGGGAGCGGCAGCATCGCCCAGGTGCCAAATCGGCCGGGGTGATCGGCCTCCAACTTCTTGGCGTATTCGTTGGACTCCCTGGCGACACGGGCCGCCGTAGGAGCATCCAGCCCCTGAAGCTGCGGCGTCGTCGGCGACGTCATCGCAGTCGCCACGCCGCCTGCATCCATGTCCTCTATGGTTTTCTGGACCGACCAGTTGGTCACGGGCGGGGTGTCCTTCTTCATGCTCCTGAGCGCATCGACCCAGGCAGGCGGCGAGATATGGTGGTGCATATCGATGCGATGCGGTTTGGCCTGCGCCGCCGCCTTCCCCGTGAAACCAGGGGTCGCTGCCGCGCTGAGCGCCAGCGTGGCAGCGCCGCCGATCAGGAGTTGACGGCGATCAAGGCTTGGACCATGTGAAAGGCCACAGTTGCAAAGGGTAAACCGGCGACGTGGTGGCGTGGCGGTCATGACTGCTTCCTTCCCTAGAGCGTGATGACTTTTCTTCGAATCGTCATCCCGCTCTATCTTTTTATTTGAGCATGATCTTTTCGGAAAACCGCTGCACACTTTTCCGGATCATGCCCTGGTTGATCGGGAGTGGTCCCCCGTTTTCTTGTGCGAACTCACCTCGTACCGTACGCCCGGTCCCCCGCATCGCCCAGGCCCGGCAGAATGAAGCCCTGCGCGTCGAGGCCTTCGTCGACGGCGGCGGTCCAGACCGGCACGTCTTCATGCAGGCCGCGTACGCGCTCGAGGCCTTCGGGTGCGGCGATCAGACAGACCAGGCGGATGTCCCTGGCGCCGCGTTCCTTCAGCCGGTCGATCGCGGCCACGGCGGTATTGGCGGTCGCAACCACCGGCGTCACCACGATCGCAAGACGGTCGCCGAGGTCGGACGGCGACTTGAAGAAATATTCGACCGCCGAAAAGGTCTGCGGCTCGCGATAGAGGCCGATATGGGCGACGCGCGCGGTCGGCACCAGGTCCATCATGCCGTCGACAAAGGTGACGCCGGCACGCAGCACCGGCACGAACACCAGTTTCTTGCCGGCGATCTTCGCGGACTGCATCTGCGCCATCGGCGTCTCGATCACGACCTCGGCAAGCGGCAGATCGCGCGTCACCTCGTAGCACAACAGCATCCCGATCTCCTTCAGGAGCTCGCGAAAGGACTTGGTCGAAATGGACTTGTCGCGGATCAGCGTCAGCTTGTGCTGGACCAGCGGATGATCGACGATGGTGACGCCTTCCATGGCGTGGCGCTCCTGCTTGCCTAAAATACGGTGCCGTCGCTGATGACCTTGATGGGCGGCGAACCGTCGGCGCGCCGTTCATAGGCCGCGGCGCGGCCCGCGGCCCAGCTGCCGCCTTCGAGCAAGCTCGCGAGCGGCAGTGAATACGCATCGCGGTTCAGCCTTGTGCGGATTTTTTCCGCCAACCTGTCAAGCAGCGCCACCGTCAGCGCACGCCATTCCACCACGAGTGTGGAATCGACCTCGTGCGAACGCTCGGCATCGCCGCCATCGCGCAGCACGAGCACGCCGAGATCGACGAACAGCCCGCCGTTGCGATATTCGGCGAGCCCCGTGAGGCCGTCGATATCGGCAACCTCGAGCCCCGCGCGCTGCAGCGGCTCGATCAGCGAATAGGTCAGCCATTGCGACAGCTTGTGCAGGGGAACGAGGCCGGAGGTCACGTCGGCGGTCTTGATTGCCGGATGCTTCCAGCAATCGCCAAGCGGGACGGCGTCAAGCGTCAGCCGCGACGGCCAGATCGGGCCGAGCTGAAGCAGCACTTCGTGGAGAATGGCTGGCGCGGCGATCACGCCGTCGTCAGCTCGCGCGTGCAAATGGTCGAACAGCCCGCCCGGACGCGGCGTATCGCGCTTTCCGAAAATATCGGCACGCTCGAACACAAGCCGGCCAAGGCGACGTAACAGGTCAGCGCGCCCTTCAAGACCGACCAGCGGATTGTCCGCTTTCACCTGAAAGCCGAGCTCAAGCGCCGATGCGGACAATTCCGCGAGCTTGTCCGCATCCGCGCGAAGCGGATCGCGCGGGTGGTCTGAGAACGCGCCATTCGCGAACATGTCGAGGCTCGCGAGCGCCAGTCCTTCGGATCGGCCGATGGCCTTGCCGCTCACCTCGTCGCGATAGCGCCACGCCGCGCCCGCGCCCGCATCGAGCAGCACGCTGACGATCGCGAGATCGCATTCGGCGCGCGCCCGCGCGGCGCGATCAGGCCATCGAACCGCGTCGGCAATCTTCGCCCAGCGATCGACGCCGTCGATCGAAAAATGCCGCCAGCGCGCATGAAACGGGATTTTCAGCGAGGGATAGTTTTGGCGCATGGTCGCGATCACGGCTTCCGCAACGTCATCCATGCGGCTGAGATCGACCTTGAAATGCGTCAACCTATCGCGCAGGCCAACCTCGAGCATCATATGCGCGCGATCGCGAACCGCCTGCGCCGTCAGAAGCGAAAGCGCGTCGCGTTCGGTCGCAGTCGCCAAGGCCGTCACGTCTCAATATTTCTCCAGCGAGCGGCCGACGGTGTCGGTCAGGCCTTCGACGGTTTGCGGCTCCATCGAGAAATAACCGGCCGCCTTTTTGGCGGCGATCTCGACGTGCGCATCCGCCGGAATCAGCTCGTCCGGAATCGGCACGCGCTCGACGATGTCGATGCCCTGCCCGGTCAGCGCGTCATATTTCATGTCGCTCATCGACAGGAAGCGGTCGATCCGCCGCAAGCCGAGCCAGTGGATCACATCCGGCATCAATTGCTGGAAGCGCGCATCCTGCACACCGGCAACGCATTCGGTGCGCTCGAAATAGGCTGCGGCCGCGTCGCCCTCCTCCTGGCGCTTGCGCGCATTGTAGACCAGGAATTTCGTCACCTCGCCGAGCGCGCGGCCCTCTTTGCGGTTGTAGACGATGAGGCCAAGGCCGCCCTTCTGCGCATCGGCCGCACATTCCTCGATGCCGTGGATGAGATAGGGCCGGCAGGTGCAGATATCGGAGCCGAACACATCAGAGCCGTTGCATTCGTCATGCACGCGGCAGGTGATCTTGGTGCGATGGTCCGGCAGTTTCAAGACGTCGCCGAACAGATAGACCGTGGTGCCGCCGATCGGCGGCAGGAACACCTGCATGTCCGGCCGCGTCACGAGCTCCGGAAACATGCCGGCGGTCTGCTCGAACAGCGTGCGGCGCAGGCTGGTCTCGGTCACGCCAAAACGCTCGGCGACACCAGGCAGATACCAGACCGGATCGATCGCGACCTTCACCACCGAGACGCTGCCATTCTCCTGAACGACGTTGCCGTCGGGCTTCAGCCGTTTCGCCAGGATCGCCGAACGGATCTCCGGCAGGTCGAGCCGCGCGCGCGTCACCGCGATGCTCGGGCGGATGTCGACGCCCTCGGCGATCTCCTTGCCGAAACTCTCCGCGACCAGATGGCCCCAGGGATCGAGCGCGACGATGCGTCCCGGCTCGCTCCATTGCGGGAACGGCCCGATGGTCGCGGCGGGAAAGGTGTTGGTGAGGTCGGGGCGGCGGATCGGATCGAGCGCGCCGGAGGAGACCGCAAGCGCGCGATAGACCGCGTACGAGCCGCCATGGCTGCCGATCACGTTGCGGTCGGCCGGCCGCGACACCGTGCCGATGATCGGCCCGCGCGAACGCGCGTCTGCCGCGCTCCAGTGGATCGGGAAGGCATGCTTGCCGCCGGGCTCGGGATGCGAGGTCAGGCGGATATGGTCGGTTCGGTTCGAGCGGCTCATTGTGTGGTCCAGTATCAGGTCCCAAAAGGAATCAGGCCCCAAAAAGGCAACGGCCCGCCTGACTGACGGGCCTACCGAAGGTCGGTTCGCATGCAGGCTTCAGCCTGCAATGATTTGGTTGGTTTATCTATAGCAAATCCACTCGCTTTTGCCCCGCACAATTTATGTATTTTTGGCGAAATTTCCAGGTGGGGGTGGCGAAGCGTAGCCCGCATGAGCGCAGCGATGCGGGTCCCTCCCCGGATCTCGCTTCGCTCATCGAGACGGGGCATGACAGCGGAGGAGATGTGACTCCGCATTCCCGCGACGCGATTCCGCCCGGGGTCTGCATTATTCGTGTCCCTCCTGAATTCAGAGGGCGCAGGGAATGCCGGGTGCAGGCCGCACCCATGGCCCGCCTGCAACAAAAAAAGCAGGCGGCAGTCACCACAGGTCCAGCCAGGACACCCGGCATTCCCTGCGCAATGGTTTTAACGGCTTATACGTGTTCTCCCGGTGTCCGGGCTTTTTAGCCACCGTCGCTCCGCAGGAAGCGCCCGCGAAACTTGATCCCAGCGTCGGGAGATCAGGACCACACGATTTCGCCGTCCGCGTCAGCGCCGCTCGCCTTGCGACGCCGATACGTCCACCGCTCCCCGCGGCCAACGTTCGTGGCGATTGCGCGTACGCCCCTCTGACGGCCGCGGGATTTGCGAAGACAATCACATTTTTCTGAAAAACGGAAGTTAAATCTATTGGGCGGAGGGCCGGACCACTCCGATCAGCCTGAGCCGGTTCAGGAAATCAGTTTTTTGGCGCAAGGATTTTGAGGCCGTTTCGGGCACGGCGGGCGATGCGGCCTCCGAAAAATTGCAAGCTGATTTGCCCGTCGGTGCGAAACGGTGGTTGGCATTTCCGGACGAAGCTGCGTTGCGGTCGCCTCACTCCGCCGCCCGCCCCCGTGCCGCGGCGCGCTCGGCGACCAGCTTGCGCGTCAGCGGGATCAGCTCGCGGCCATAATCGATCGCGTCGATCAGCGGGTCGAAGCCGCGGATCAGGAAATGGCTGATGCCGAGATCGTAATAATCGCCAAAGACCTCCGCAACCTGCTCGGGCGTGCCGACCAGCGCCGTGGTGTTGCTGTTGGCGCCGGTGAGCTTTGCGATCTCGGTCCACAGCCGCTTGTCGATGCGCGTGCCCTGGTCGGCGAGTGCGAGCAGCCGTTTCGCACCAGCGGTGGCGTGCCCATCGGCGGGCCTGCGGTAACCGGTCTTGTCCTGCAGCGCGGTGGCGCGCGCGAGAATTTCTTCGGCTTTCTGCCACGCCCTCTCCTCGGTGTCGGCGAGGATCGGCCGGACCGACAGGCTGAAGCGCGGCGCCGGACGCCCGTATTTGGCGGCAGCAGTGCGCACGCGCGCAGTGACGTCGCGCACCTGGGCGTAGGACTCGCCCCACAGCGCAAACGTGTCGGCGTGCTTGCCCGCCACCTCGATCGCGGCATCGGAGCCGCCGCCGACAAAGGTGTAGATGCCGCCCTTCTGAAGCGGTTTCACCTGCGAAAAGCCCTTTTCGACCTTGTAATATTTGCCGCTGTAGTCGAACGGCTTCTCGCTGGTCCATTCCAGCCGCACCACATCGAGGAACTCGTTCGTCCGCGCGTAGCGCTCGTCCTTGTCGTCAAGCGTGTTGCCGTCCTGGCGCAGCTCGGTGGCGTTGCCGCCGGTGATGACGTGCAGCGAGACGCGGCCGCCATAGAACTGGTCCAGCGTTGCGAGCTGGCGCGCCAGCAGCGTCGGCGCGGTGAAGCCGGGCCGCTGCGCGATCATGACTTTCAAGGACCTGGTGATCATCAGCACGTGCTGGGCGACCTGCAGCGCGTCGGGCGTGGTGGAATGGAACGCGAGCAGCGCGCGGTCGAAGCCGGCAAGCTCATGCGCCTTCACCACGGTCTCGATATAGGGCGGGTCGAGCACCGGGCCGGAGCGGACGACGGTCTCCGAGAAATTGCTGTTGGTGATGAAGCCGATGAACTCGATGGACATGGCACCACTCCGGTTTTTCGCCGACGGGCTCGAAACGCGCGAGGCGGAATTATGATCCTCGCCACGGCTTCGCGCCATCCATTTCGACGCATGAATGATGCGGCGCCATTGCAGGGCCGTCAATGAAATGGAATTTCGAATGCGCCCGCCTGGAAGCAAGGAGTGCCGTCATTTCCGCCAACTTGCGAGCTTCGCACGTCTCGATGGCCCCTATTTGACCGCCATCGATTGCGCCCCCGGGGCGGGCCTTCCACGGCACTAGCCTGCAGGGCCGGCGCGGCTTATTTCCGAACATGGAGATTTATACTACCCTCACCTCCGGCCAAGAGCCAAAGTCAGGTCTTGATGATAGCTGCAAGGGAGCGACAAACGACACCTCATTCCAGGGATCATTAACATGCGTCGCGTTCTTCTGTTTGTCGCATTTGTCTTTGCCAGCGATGCCGCCTCGGCCCAAATCATGGAAGGACGGCTGAAGCAGATTGGCGAGAGCAAGGTCGTCAAGCTCGCGTACCGATCCGACGCCAATCCGTTTTCCTTCGCAAATCCGCAAGGACAGCCGGACGGCTATACGATCGACCTCTGCAAATTTGTCGTCCACTCCCTCGAGCTGCAACTGGACGCCAAGCTGACAATCGAATGGGTGCCCGTCGACACCCAAAGCCGTTTCGATGCCATTGCCAGCGGCCTGGCCGACATGGAATGCGGCTCGAGCACGGTGTCCTTTACGCGGATGGCGAAGGTGGATTTTTCCAGCTTCATTTTCATGGAAAACACCGGCGTGATGGTTCGAGCAACTTCAGGGGTCGCCAATTTCGGCGACATGGGCGGCAAGAAGATTGCCGTGATCGCCGGCACGACAAACGAAATTGCGCTTGAGAAGGAATTGAAGCGACGGCAGCTTCAGGCGTTGCTGGTGCGGGTCAAGGACCGGCTGGAAGGTACGGCAGCGCTGGAAAGCGGGGCCGTCGATGGCTTTGCCAGCGACAAGCTTTTGCTGATCGGCGCCCAGAATGCCAAGGCGTCAGCCTTCAAGTTACTCCCGGACAACCTGTCCTACGAACCCTATGCCATTGCGCTACCGCGCGGCGACTGGGCATTCCGGATCGCGGTCAACAAGGGACTCTCGCAACTCTACAGCAGCCCCCAAATCCTCGACATCTATTTGAAATGGTTTCCTGGAAGGGGGGAAAGTCACGACCTGTTTCGTTCGGCAGTTTATATCTTTGGGACGTTTCCCGAATAGCGCTTGACCTACACGGGATCTCTGCTCACGAGCAGCCGCTTTTCAAGCCGGTGACCGGCTTCTGGATCATGCGTTGGCAGGTACACGGTCGGGCGGCTTTGCGCAAAATTGGCGAGAGCCTCGAGCGTCGCGCCAGAGACCTGATCATCTGCACTGACGCCATCCACTCTGCCGGAGAGCATCATGGCCTCACTATAGGACGCGTCACCGGCAAGAATGATGCTGGTGTCCCCGTCATGCACCATGACCGAGACATGATCTGCCGTGTGTCCCGGAGTCGCGATCGCGACGACGTCGCCGGCGTTGGTCAGGAGTTGGCTGCGCCTAAAGGGACCGATCGGCTCAGCCGAAAGATCGAGCGGCATCGGATCGAACCAGGTGGGCCATCGATGCGGTAGATAGCCCCGCAGGCGTCCCTTCCATCCGCGCGCTGCCTGCAGTTCGCCCGGCGCGACCAGGATTTCGCTGTGGGGAAAATGGACGAGTCCTCCATCGTGATCCATATGCAGATGGGTCAAGATCACCTTCTTCACATCTCGCGGCCCGATGCCGAGCGAGCGCAATTGCGGCCCGACCTCCTGCTCGCGCTCGATCCGGAATGCGACTTCCCACCTGACATAGGGATGAAAGGACCGCGCGCTTTCCATGAGGTGCGTGCCCTGCCCGGTGTCGACCACGATGACGCCTTCGGGATGCTCGATGGCCCAGGCGTAGGTCGGCAACCACTCGGTCCAGTTAGTATCGACGAACATGGCGAGCCGGCGGCGCAGTCCGCTGCCGCGGCCCTCCGCCTGGGCAGTCTTGATCCTCACTGTGCCGGTCTGGATGGCATGAATGCGCATGGGAACCTCTGCTGGTGTTGGCTGCGTTGACAGCAACCAGGATGCCCATCGGCGGGACTAAACGGAATTGTGGAAGATCGGTGATTTGATATACAATTATGTATGGATAAGAACCCGACCTGGGAGCTTTATCGTTCTTTTCTTGCAGTGCTGCGCGAGGGCAGCCTTTCCGGCGCCGCACGAGCGCTGAGGCTGACGCAGCCCACGGTTGGCCGGCATATCAAAGCGCTCGAGACCTCCGTTGGCATGCCGCTGTTTACCCGCGCACAGGACGGCCTCAGACCGACCGATGCAGCTCGCGCGGCGGAGCCGCACGCGCAGGCGATGGCCGCCGCGGCCGAAACGCTGCTGCGGACCATCTCCGGCAGCGCAGCACAACCTCGTACGGTGGTGCGGATCGCTGCGAGCGAAATCGTGGCAGCGGAAATCCTGCCGCCGATCCTGACCGAATTTCGCGCCATCCAGCCCGGGATCATCATCGAGCTCTCGGCCTCCGATCGCACCGAAGATCTGTTGCGGCGAGAGGCCGATATTGCGGTCAGAATGGCACGGCCGAAGCAAATGGGCCTCGTGGCGCGACAAATCGGCAACGTCGGACTCGGCTTTCATGCGCATCGCCGCTATCTCGACAAGCACGGCAAGCCCGGCAGCCTGCAGCAATTGAAGCGGCACGTGCTTGTCGGGTTTGATCGGGAAACCGCCGCAGTCCGTTCCTTGCGGCAGCTGGGAATTGGCTTCAGGCGCCAGGATTTTGCCTTGCGAACGGACAATCATCTTGCCCAGTTTGCCGCGGTCCGGGCGGGGTTTGGAATCGGGATCTGCCAGACTGCCCTTGCGCGACGTGATCCCGCGCTGGTTCACCTGCTGTCCAACCAGTTCTCGTTGAATCTCGATATGTGGATCGCGATGCACGAGGACCTGCGCGCAAGCCCGCCGATGCGTGCCGTTTTCGATCAACTGGTGGCGGGACTGTCCGACTATCTCGGCACCAGGCGTGGCCCGCGCCGAACGACCAATGCGTCTATCGGCATTTGACCGCCATGGTCACCGAGTTATGATCCCTTGCAAAAAGGAGATCGTGATGGAGGAAATAGCAGCCCGCCGCGCCGCCGAGGCGCTGCTGAACGAGCACAAGACGGGCGTCCAGTTCAAGGCCTTCGACGGCAAGACCGGCCTCGCGTCGATGGGAGATGCCTATGACATCCAGGACAAATATGTGGCGCTGCTGCGCGCCGACCAGGGCGAGGCCGTCGGCTACAAGGTCGGGCTTACCTCGAAGACGATGCAGACCTTTTGCGGGATCGATCATCCGATCGGCGGCGTGGTGCTGGGCAAGCGCGTGCACCCATCGGGCGCGACGGTGCGCCGCGGCGATTACGGGCGGCTCGGCCTCGAATTCGAGATCGCGGTCCGCATGAAATCGGACATGCCGGCGGCCGCGCAGACGCCGGCGGCGGTCGCCCCCTATGTCGACGGCGTCTGCGCCGCGATCGAGGTCGTCGATGATCGCGCGGCCGACTACTCTAATCTCGACGTGCGCTCGCTGGTCGCGGACAATTCCTGGAATGCCGGCATCGTGCTCTCCCATTTCGCGTCGCAATGGCCGGATCTGGAGAGCATGCTCGGCAAGGCGACCAAGGACGGCGCGCCGATCGGCGAAGGCTATGGCCGCGACATCCTCGGCCATCCCTTCAATTCGGTGGCCTGGCTCAACGCGCAGCTCGCCTCGCGCGGCGGAGGCTTGCGCAAGGGTCAGGTCGTCATGACCGGCAGCGTGATGAAGACGGTGTTCCCGACGGAGCCGGCCGCCTACCGGTTCGAGTTCGCCGGCCTCGGCGCGGTCGAAGTGCGCGTTGCCTGAGGGGAAGCCGATGGAGCAGCCGCAACACATCAGCTGCGAGGTCGACGGCACGACGCTGATCGTCACGCTCAACCGTCCCGACAGGCTCAACGCCTATACCGGGCAGATGGGCGCGGAAATCACCCAGGCCTTCGAGCGCGCCGACCGCGACGACAACATACGCGCGGTGATCGTCACCGGCGCGGGCCGCGCGTTCTGCGCCGGTGCCGACGTGTCGGGCGGCGCCACCAGCTTCGACACATCAGGCCAACATGGCGCGGGCGTGTTCGCGAGCCCGAATGCCGGCGGCAGCCGCTTTGTCGAGGCGATCTTCAATTGCAGAAAACCGTCGATCGCGGCGATCAATGGCGCCGCCGTCGGCGTCGGCATCACCATGACGCTGCCGATGGATATCCGCATCGCGGCCAGGGGCGCAAAGATCGGCTTCATCTTCGCCCGACGTGGGCTGGTGCCGGAAGCCGGCAGCGCGTGGTTCCTGCCGAAACTCGTCGGCCTGCCGCAGGCGCTGCGCTGGTGCCTTTCGGGCCGCGTGTTCGAGGCCGACGAAGCGCAGCGCGGCGGCCTCGTCAGCGAGGTGGTCGAGCCCGCGGAACTCCTGGCGCGCGCAAAGGCCATCGCGCGCGAGATGACGGAGGAGACTTCCGCCGTGGCGGTGGCGCTGACGCGACAGATGCTGTGGCGCTTTGCCGGCGCACCGGATCCGTTCGGCCTGCTTGCCATCGACAAGCCGATGTCGATCGAGCGCGGCGCCCATGCCGATGTGCGCGAGGGCGTGCAGGCGTTTCTGGAGAAGCGCGCGCCAAAATTTCCGGGCAAGGTGTCGGAGGATATGCCGAGCCAATATCCGTGGTGGGGCGCGGAGAAGAAGTAGCGCTAGGAAGGCCATGCGGATCGCGCGGGTTCATATGTAAGGATGGTTTACCGGTCCGGTGGGCGGTTGAACGGCGTGACGCCAGCGACTGCCATATGCTGATGGCATCTCCTGCGGTTTTGCTGTTAAAGTAAGGATGAGTTCGCTCCCCGCCCGCGTGCTCGGCTACCAAATAATCGAAGCGGGAGGAAACCATGCTTCTTTTTGGACGTAGCCGTTCGAGACGAGGCCTCGCGTCAGCTCTGATTGGAGAGATCGCAGCCTTGATAGACGATATGGAGGGATTTGAAGAAGTTCGGAAGCTCGAGGATATGGAAATCGGGGCCGACGAGCATCTTGACGAACTCGGCGCTTTCACGTTGCCGAAGTTCTCGGTTTACGAATCCAATGCGGATCGACTGGATTTATTCGACGCCTCGACCCAGCGACAGATTGCCTATTTCTTCACGCGCGCCGGAAGCCTTGCCGGGCACTTGCACGCGCTTGCGTCGAGCAATAAAGAAACGAAGGAATTGTGCAAACAGCACGCAATCGACGCGCAAAAGGAAATCAACGGCCTTTCGGAGCTGGGCAACGATCTGCTGCGTGACCTGCGAAAGCTCGTATCCAGAAAGCAGCCCGCGACAATATCCAGAGCTTGACGGCACGGGTACTGTTAGCGTGAGCACAACGCTTTGACCTTGCCACGGCTCTTTTCCTCGCTAGAATTGAGCGACTTATAGGGGATGGGGTCCCCCGCAACCGCCGTGAGGCTGATGACTCCTACCGGACGCTTGGCGTCGGTAGGAGCTTGCCCGGCTCCCATGACATCAAGCTGTAAAATTTGCCCGCGCGGCAAGAAGGTCGCGCAGGCAGGTCACGCGCGCGTATCAGGAAGCGTGAATGTCTGCGCTGACGAGCAGGAGATTTGCACATGACCGGAGTTTGGGCGCTTGCGGCGTTGTGGTTGGGCCTTGCGCTGATCGCGAGCCTGCTCTCGATCTGGCTTCGCATTTCCACCGCACTATCGGAAATCGTCGTCGGCACAATCGCCCAATTGATCATCGGTGCCGCCATTGGGTCGGCCGTACTGGGCACGGACGAGTCATGGGTAAAGTTTCTCTCCGGCATCGGCGCAATCGTTCTGACGTTCCTCGCTGGAGCGGAACTCGATCCGGTGGTCTTCAAATTGAAGTGGAAGGAGGCGGCCGCGGTTGGGTTTGCGAGCTTCGTTTTTCCGTTTCTCGGGTGCGCGGCGACGGCTCATTATTTGCTCGGGTGGGAGGTCATGCCGAGCTGGCTTGCCGGCGTCGCGATGTCGACGACTTCCGTCGCCGTCGTCTATGCCGTGATGATCGAGTTCGGTTTCAACACGACTGAGTATGGCAAAACCATACTGGCAGCGTGTTTCGTCACCGACCTTGGTACCGTCGTGGCGCTGGGTCTGATCTTCGCTCCATTCACGTTGAAAACACTGACTTTCCTGGGCGTCGGTGTGGTGGTCTTCATTATCCTGCCATGGCTCACGCCGCGTTTTTTCCGGCTGTATGGAGGTCGACCCTCGGAACTGGAGACGAAGTTTCTGCTGCTCTGTCTGCGGGAATGGGCGCGTTGGCAACCTGGGCAGACAGCGAGGCGGTGCTTCCGGCCTATCTCATAGGGATGGTGCTTGCAGGAACCGTCGGCAAGGATCACGCGCTTGTGCGGCGGCTGCGCACGCTGACGTTTGGGCTGTTGACGCCATTCTACTTTATTCGCGCTGGCTCGTTCGTTTCGATACCCGCTCTTGTTGCCGCGCCTGCCGCCTTCATCATCTTTCTGGTCGTCAAGATTACCGCAAAAATAGTTGGCGTATATCCCGTGACCAGGTTCTTCGGCTCGCCAAGCAAAGAGGCCATGTACACGACCCTCTTGATGTCGACAGGGCTGACATTCGGCACGATCTCCTCACTATTCGGTCTGTCGCATGGAATAATTGACCAGGGCCAATATTCAGCGCTTGTCGCGGCGGTAATCGCCAGCGCCGTGATCCCAACCGTGATCGCCAATGCGTTCTATCTTCCGCGCCACCTTTTGCCGGAGGCTGACCCGGAGCAGGCGTCCGACCGTCGCCGCGAGGTGACGCAGCTTCAACCGGTTACGCGGAAAGCCGAATGACGCGAGGCGGTCAGATGTTCAGCAAAATTTTGCACGCCAATGACGGGTCCGAGCATGCCTTTCATGCACTCGCGTTAGCGCTCGCGTTGGCGAAGCAGAACAATTCAGACCTTCATATGGTTTCGGTGGAAGAGATCGACTACATGCCGGAGTTCATCGAAGAGGTTCGCGAGGAGACCGGCACAGCCGCACGGCGCTTTCACAAGGTCCTGCAACGGGCACGCCGAATGGCCGAAGAGAGCCACGTCAAACTCCAGACCCATGTTATCGCCGGGCATCCGGTGCGAGACATCGTCGAACTTGCCAAGGAGCTTAAAGTTGAACTGCTCGTGATCGGAGCAACGGGCCACTCAGCGCTCTACGACCGGTTGATCGGGAGCCGAGCCGATAGAATTGTACAACTCGCGCACTGTCCGGTCCTGGTCGTGAAATAGCGCATTGACGCCCATTGGCCCCAATGCCGACATGCCCGCAGCCGCCTCCAGTCGCGGCACGCCGAAGGCCCCAGACCTGTGGCCGTTTCAAGGGAAGACCGGGGCCGGCCGACGTGCGGATCAGGCGACGCTTCTGTCCTCCATCATCCTGCGTTTGACAGTTTCGCAGGTCTTGCGAACGTCCTCCGTGAACAGCGCACACTCCTCGATACGAGCGAAGATTTTTTTGGCTTCCTCGCGATATGCCGCTGCGGTGTCACGCATGAAAGCGATCGCATTGTGCACCTCGGCGGTCATCGCCTCGCACTTCTTCGCCGCGCTGACCAGCTCGGCTCCCATCGCTTCGATCTCCTTGGCTGCGGCTTCGTAGTCGCGCACCACGGCCTCGGCAGACAGCGCGCCCACACGCGAAACCCCCTCTCGATGCGAGACGTACTCCGGCAACGGCTCGGCAAGAACCGAGGGGGCCGTCCTGAGGGGTAGTACGGGCAAAGCCGCAGTGACGTCTGCTTCAAGCCTGGCCAAATCCAGTGCCTTGGTTCTTGGAAATTTCTCGATGTTCGCCATAGATCAATCCCTCTACTCAGTGGACTCTACCCGTGAGCAAGTCGGGCCAATGCGCGAGGAGTCCGGATAATAGGCGCCGGCCCTTACCATCCCACGGGATCGTCCCCTTGGGATGGCGAGCCGATGTAAATCCTGATTCGTGGCGAAAAATTCGCAAAACTACGGCGAACGTCTATCTTCGCAGCATGTTTAAATCATTCGAGTTCTGCCTGCCGCCCGCCCAACTACACAGCCTGCCAATCCCTTTCGCTCCTGGCGACGCCGACCTGGCGCCTCAATATGGGATTCCGCAGCCAAAGCTGGCCGGAACGGCGGCCCTATGCTTTGATTGGCCCGCTGAGGTGTCTTGGAGGGGGCCGGTGAACATTCTTGGAATCAACGCGGTCTATCACGAGTCGGCGGCCGCGCTGCTCGTCGACGGCAAGCTCGTCGCCGCCGTCGAGGAGGAACGGTTCAATCGCATCAAGCACGGCAAGGAAGCCAATTTCGACAACCCGCATCAATTCCCCGAGCGCGCGATCCGCTATTGCCTGAAGCACGCCGGGCTCGGCGCGGACGACATCGACCACGTCGCCTATTCGTTCGATCCCAGGGCGCGCAAGGCGAGGTATCGCGCCGAGTGGTGGGATCCGCGGTTCGAGGAAATGTTTCTCACTCGCATCGGGCAAGTGCGCGGCGCCGCCGAGGAGATTCTCGGGCGCCGACTCGCGCAAAACTTTCATTTCGTGCCCCATCATCTGGCACATGCCGCCTCGGCATATTTCCCGTCGGGCTTCGATCGCGCGGCCATCCTCTCCATCGACGGGATCGGCGAGACCGCCGGCTCGGAGCTCGCGAAGGCCGAGGGCGAGCGAATCCAGGCGATCGAGATATTCGACTATCCGAACTCGCTTGGTTTCCTGTGGGAAGGGTTCAGCAGCTACCTTGGCTTCTCGAATTACGACGCCTCGAAGCTCATGGGGCTGGCGGCTTACGGCAATCCCGAAGTCTTCCGACGTCAATTCCAGTCGATCCTGCGCGTCGGCAGGGAGGACTATGCGGCAGACCCGGAGTTGATCGGTTTTCAAATGAACTTCGCTAAACTAGAGAGCCTGGTTGGCCCGCCGCGGTATCCGGATTCCGAATTTGAGCCGCGACATGCAGATATCGCCGCAGCGCTGCAGGAGGTCACGAACGCGGCGGTGATGGCGCTGGTGCGGCGCCTCAAGCGCAAGGTGCCGTTCGACAATCTCTGCATTGCCGGCGGCGTTGCCCTCAATTGCACGACCAACGAGTTTCTCCGGCAATCGGGTGAGTTCTCCAACGTGTTCATACCGTCGGCGCCGCACGATGCAGGCACCGCGATCGGCGCGGCCATGCTCGTGCATTGCGCCAGGCAGAAGAAACCTCCCCAGCGCGGCCACGCCACGCCATATCTCGGACCCGCGTTCAACCGGCGCGAAATTCTGGCCGCGGTCAAGTCGGCCGGCCTCACGGCCCGGCAGAGCAAAGCGCCGGCGCGCGAGGCCGCGGACATGATCGCGGCCGGCAGGATCGTCGCCTGGTTTCAGGGGCGCATGGAGTTCGGGCCGCGCGCGCTCGGCAACCGTTCGCTGCTCGCCGACCCACGCCGGCCGGACATGCGCAACATCCTCAATCAGAAGGTCAAGCACCGCGAGGATTTTCGCCCCTTTGCGCCGAGCGTGATGGCCGAACATGCCGACGAATGGTTCGAGGTTGGCGCGCACCTGGCGAGCCACGAGTTCATGCTGTTTGCGCCGAGGGTGCAGACCGGGCGGCGCGATCGCATCCCTGCCGTCGTGCACCAGGACGGCACCGCCCGGGTGCAGCTCGTGAGCCGCAAATCAAATCCCCGATTTCACGAACTCATCTCCTGCTTCCATGCGAAAACCGGCGTGCCGCTCGTCGTCAATACGTCCTTCAACGACAGCGAGCCGATCGTCTGCACGCCGACCGACGCGATCGTCACCTTCCGCAAGTCCGGCATCGACGCGCTGGTCATGGACGATGTGGTCCTGACGGCGTAGTTAGTCTTACTGTGTCAAAGACCTCATGGTGAGGAGCGCCGAAGGCGCGTCTCGAACCATGAGGCCCCGACCTTGGCCTCATCCTTCGAGACGCTTGCGACGCAAGCGCCTCAGGATGAGGAGATGGAGCAGCTGATGACGCGGTAGAAATAGAGCTGAGCTTACTGCCTCGCCCGCCTCTGCTGATATTCCAGTGCCGCCTCCTCCATCGTCGCAAACACCGCGCCGCGCTCCATCAGCGCGTGGATCAGCCGCTCCAGCATCATCATGCGATGGCCGCGGCCGATCACGAAGGGATGGCAGGTGTAGGTGAGGATGCCCCAATCGGTCTCGCGCGTCATGTATTCGAAATCGTCGACCCAGTTTTGCAGGACGCCCGAGGTCGCCATCAGCCCCTGGGTGCGGAAGAACTCGAAATGCGGAAAATCGTCGAGCGACCAGCTGATCGGCATTTCGATCAGGCCGGTCTCGGCGCCGAACTGCATCGGCTCGTCCATCGAGATCACATCGCCCGTGCGCACCTGATAGGGATGATGGTCGTTGCCCATCATGCTGCTGTCGTAGATGAAGCCGTGGCGGATCAATAATTCCGCGGTGGCGGGGCTCAAGTCCCAGGCCGGCGAGCGGTAGCCGCGCGGATTCCTGCCGCTCAAGCGGCGGATCGCTTCGCAGCCGCGAACGAGCCCGGCCTCCTCCTGGTCGGGCGTCATTTTGGCCGGCGGCTGGTGGGTCCAGCCGTGATGGCCGACCTCGTGTCCCTCCGTGACGATCTTCGCGCAAATTTCGGAATAGGTGCCGATCACGACGCCGGGAATGAAGAAGGTGGCCTTGATCCGGTATTTGGCGAGCAGCGCCAGGATGCGGCGCACACCGATCACCCCGAACTCGCCGCGCGAGATCGGGGTCGGCGAGGTCAGGCCGTTGGCGATCATGCCGCTCATGGCGTCGAAATCGAAGGTCAGGCAGGCAATGTGGCGAGGCAATGACGCTCCCTTGATGTTTTCGTTGAAGACGGATTGACTGTACGTCCCGCCACCCAAGCAATGATAACAAACATGTCAGACCGCTTCTCCAACAGCCAGCAGTTCCGCAAACCCGCCATCGTCTCGAAGGGCGGCATCGTTGCAGCGCAAGCGCGAAGGGCGGCCGAGATCGGCGCCGAGGTGCTCGCAGCCGGTGGCGACTGCGTCGATGCGGTGGTTGCGACCGGCTTCGCGCTCGGCGTGCTCGAACCCTGGATGAACGGGGTCGGCGGCGGCGGCGCCATGGTGCTCTACCGCGCGCGCGAGGACCGATACGAGGTGATCGACTATGGCATGCGCGCGCCGAATGGCCTGCGGGTCGAGGATTATCCGCTTGTCGGCCATGGTGCTGCCTCCGACATCTTCCCATGGCCGCGGGTGAAGGACGACCGCAACCTGCATGGGCCGGGCTCGATCGCGGTGCCCGGCGTGGTCGCGGGGCTGGAGGAAGCGCATCGCCGCCACGCCAAAATGCCGTGGCGCGATCTGCTGGGACCCGCAATCAAACTCGCCGGCGAAGGGCTGCTGGTCGACTGGTGGACGACGCTGATGATCGCAAGCTCGGCTGCCGACCTGCGGCGCTATGGCGCCAGCGCCGCCGCCTACTTGCAGGACGGCCTGCCGCCCTATCCGCAATGGAGCATCCGCTCGAAAGTGTATCTGCCGCAGGACAGGCTGAAGGCCACGATCGAGCAGTTGGCCGCAAAGGGCGCGCGCGATTTCTACGAAGGCGATCTCGCCAAAAGCATCGCCGCCGATGTCCAGGCGGCCGGCGGTGCACTGTCGGCGAGCGACCTCGCCGCGTTCCGCGCTCACGTGCGCGAGCCGCTTCACATCCCCTATCGCGGCGGCACGGTATATGCGACGCCGGAGCTCACGGCCGGGCCCACGCTCGCGCATGCGCTGCGCCTGTTGCAGAAGAGCTTGCGGCCCGGCCACGGCAAGCCGGATGCGTCGGCCTACGCCAGCTATGTGGAGGCCGTGCAATCGGCCTATCGCGAGCGGCTGAAGGGCATGGGCGATGCCGATGGCCGGCGTTCGCTCGGCGCTGAGGAGCTCGCGCCCGCCTGCACCACGCATTACTCGGTGGTCGACCGCGACGGCAACATGGCGGCGGTGACGCAGACGCTACTGTCGAATTTCGGCTCGAAATTCGTGACGCCCGCGAGCGGCATCACCATGAACAACGGCATCATGTGGTTCGACCCGACACCGGGCACGCCGAACTCGCTTGCCGCCGGCAAGCGCTGCCTGTGCAATTACACGCCGGTGCTGGCCGAGAGCGAAGACGGCCGGCGCCTTGCGGTCGGCGCCTCCGGCGGGCGGCGCATCATGCCGGCGGTGATGCAGCTATTGTCCTTTGTCATGGATTTCGGCATGGACCTCGATGCCGCGATCCACCAGCCACGCATCGATGCCAGCGAAGGCGATGTGGTGGTCGGCGATGTCCGCTTGCCGTCCGAGACGCGCGCCGCGCTGCGGCAGCGCTTCGACTATGATGAAGCGCGGGTGCAGAACATTCCCGGCAAATTCGCAATCCCGAGCGTAGTGTTGCGCACGGGTGGCGCCAACTACGGCGCGACCGAAACCTTCCATGCGTGGGGCGACGCGGTGGCGGAGCGCTAGGCTCCTCCCGCGCACCCCCGCCTGGCTCAGCCCTTCTTCGCCTGCCCGTTGGTCTGCCTGTCGGCCCAGCCCAGCACAATCGCGAGCGTAGCGAACATCGCCGTCACCGCAATCGCCACCATGATCGTATCGAGTGTCATCGGCTGCTCCAGTGCTTAATTAAAAATATGCTAATGCCAGCGCGAGAGAGCCGCATTGCGCTGGGTCAAATTGACGATCCGGCGTTCCACCGCCCAGAGCTTGGGCAGCCCGCCGGATTGTCGTTGAAACCGCGCAGGTATAACCTTCGTAGCTACGCAACGTCGCAACAACGGATTTAACGATGCGCGCCGTCGCCCTGCTCCTCTTCGCTCTCTTCTTCGCCTCGCCCGCTTCCGCCGCGGACGATGTCGCCGCCGCGCAAAGCGTGATCCGCTCGCAGGAGCAGGCCTTTGTCCATGACGATGCTGCGGCCGCCTATTCCTTTGCGGCACCGGCGATCCGCCAGATTTTCCCGCGCGCCGACATCTTCATGTTCATGGTGCAAAATCAGTACGCGCCGGTCTATCGCCACAAGAGCTTCGAGTTCGGCGAGGCGCGCACCGAAGGCAACTGGGTCGCGCAGCGCGTCCATATCATCGACGCCAATGGCGAAGCCTGGGAAGCGATGTACACGCTGGAGCAGCAGAGCGACGGCAGCTTCAAGATCACCGGCTGCACGCTCTTGAAGGCCGGCGATTCGGTTTAGGGCATGATGCCAGGCGCTGTGATGTCTGCCTTTCTCCCGGCAGCGAACATCACAGCAGCCTGCCGGCAGGTCCGCGCGGACCCAAAAAGCAGACGTCCAGCATCGTGATCCATCACCTTACGGCAAGGCGCTCGAACGCAGTTCAATTCGAAAGTGAGCGCCGTGAGGTACTATCGAGGAAGCCCAAATCTGACCGCCATGACGCTCGACGATCTTCCGGCAGATCGCCAAGCCCAGTCCCATCCCTTGCGGCTTCGTGGTCACGAATGCTTCGAACACATCGGCAAATCGCTCTGGATCGATCCCAGGCCCGCTGTCCAGCACTTCGACGATGATGGCATTGCGGTCCCAAATATTTGTTCTCACTTCCAGTATTCTGTCGCGACTCGCCATCTCCGACATTGCTTCGATTGCGTTGTGGACCAAATTATAGATGAGTTGGTGTAGTTGGTTTCTATCGCCGTAGATAGCCGGTAGTTCCGATGTCAACTTCGTTCGCGCCAAGACGCCATGACCGTTCAATTCTGTCCGCGACAATTTCAATACGTCGAGAATGAGTTCGTTTAGATCTACTGGCTGTCGTTTCTGATCAATCCTACCGAAGAGGGAACGGAATCCGTCCAAAGTTTCGTTGATGCGTCGAGCAGCATCTTTTGTCTCGTCCATGATGGCGCGCATTTCGCTAACGTCCACCGGAGCCTCGTCGAGTATCAGTTGTGCCGAACCGCTATTTAGCTCGATCGCCCCCAAAGGCTGTTTTATCTCGTGGGCGATCGCAGCCACTATCGCCTCAAAATTCATGAGCTTGTTGCTTTGCTCGCGTTGCAGCTTCATGTTGGACCGTGCCAAGAGCACGTACAGTCGCGTGGTCTCCTCCAACAAGACAATCAGAACGATACTGGCCGTGACGATCGAAAACACCCGTCCGGCATAAAAGCCCAGACTGAAACGGACGCTGGGAAACAGGCCGCTGAAGGCCAGTTCACCGATGTAGACAAAGGCGACGACCATGAGCCATTGATTGAGCACCGATCGTCGACGGAAGGCCAACACCAAGAGTGCCGCGACTGAAATCAATATTGCGAGCCAAATCGGATAAACCACCAAAGGGCTGATGCTGTTGTTGTCCAGGACGATGGGCGGCAGGAGATGCGCTCCGGCGGTGGCAAGCCATGTAAGGCTGCACGTCAAAACAATTACGCCCACCACGCTCCAGCGAATGGCAGACTGCGCCGGTGCCGGCGGAAGCGGCTGCGCACGATTGTCGATGGTGAGTAAGGCATACGCCAGCAACGCTGCGGCAAAACCAATATGCCAGAAGATAAACAACCACGAGCCGGTTTGGATATTCGCGCCGAGAAGTCCCGTTGGCGAAAACGCGCCAGTAAACGTAAGCGCATGCGGGACGACTATGAGCCCACTGAAAAAATATCCGTTTGCAAGGGCCAGGAGCGGTCGCGAGCCGGCAATGGAAAACTGTGAAAACAACAGGACTGCTGTTATCAGGTCGGTGACGAACACGATCGCATCCAGGAGCGGAAAAAATATGTTCAGCACCGCCAGCGGCATGCGGGCGAACGGAGCGATAGTTATGAAAGCGACGAGCACAGCTGCCGCGACGGCGACGGCAAACCAGGTCTGAAACGCCGTAGGCGGCAAATCGGACAGCCAGGGAGCCGATCTGTCTGATTCATTATCTGTTACGGCCGTCATGCCCATTACAATCGGCCCGTGGAGATGAACAGATTCGTAAACTTTTGATCGGAGGCGGTTTAGCCCGTTGCAATCGAATGGATATGTCTGCTGGAGCGGGTCAGCGGGTCATATCATGCTGGTGGGTTATCGTCTTGCTCTCCTAAGAAATTACAATGTCCGAAAGCGGGCCATTGGGGGTATCCCCGTGCCTAACGGCATGTCCGCCTTACCCTCAGAAAGCGGAAGTGCCCGCCCAACAATCAAACAATTCACGCCAGATGCGACAGCGGCAGCGGCGCGCCGGCCTTCAGCGTCTGGATCGCGATGTTGCTTCTGACCTCGCGCACGATCGGCAGGTTGAGCAGCTTGCCGACCAGGAAGCGCTGATAGTCTTCGAGGTCGGGCACGACGACTTCGAGGAAGTAATCGGCCTCGCCGGAGACGAGGTGGCAGGCCACGACTTCCGGCATCTCGACCACCGCCTGCTCGAAGCGCTGCGCTTCCTCATTGGCATGGACGCTGATCTTCACGCCCAGAAACACCGAGAAGCCGAGACCGACACGGGCGCGCCGGAGCGAGGCCCGGTAGCCGTCGATATAGCCTTCGCGTTCGAGCCGCTTCACCCGCCTGAGGCAGGGCGACGGCGACAGCCCGACCTTTTCGGCCAGCTCGATATTGCTCAACCGGGCGTTGGCCTGCAATTGTGCAACGATGCGGCGGTCGATTGCGTCCAGCTCACATTTTGGCATAAAGCGGATTCCGTAGGCCTGAGGGAGGCGCAATATTGCGCCAACGGGGTCCATATTAGCGCATTTCGCAAGGACCCGCCTCGCCTCTTCGTGGGATGGTCATGCCGATTTCTTGCCGATTTCTTGCTGGAAAACGGAGTGCCCGCCATGAACCAGAACCCTGCCGTCGAGCCCCTGCTCGAAGCCGTCGAGCGCTATCTCGCGCTGATGTACGACTGCGACGTCTCGCGCTTCGACCAGGTGTTTGCGCCGAGCGCGCAGCTGCACGGCCTTCGCGACGGGACATTGCACATCATCCCCGCAGAGGATTACCGCAAACGCCTCGCCGCGAGACCTTCGCCGCACTCGAAGAACGCCCCCAGACTGCAGGAGGTGCTGCTGGTCGATTTCGCCTCGCCGACGCAGGCCATGGTCAAGGTCAGGGTCCGGATCGATACGCAGCAATATCTCGACTATCTCGCCTGGCACCGGATCGACGGCGCCTGGCGCATCACCGCCAAATCCTTCCATGTCGAACGGACCTATGAGGCGGTGACTGCGTAGGTGGGGCAGCGCCTACGCCATTGCCAGCCGGCCCCGACCGCGCGCGCGGATCAACAGCCCAACCACGATCGCCATGTTGAGCCCATTCCAGACGAGGCCATTGGCGAAGGCCGCCGCATAGGAGCCGGTGGCGTCGAAGATCACGCCGGAAACCCAGCCGCCAAAGGACATGCCGAACACGGACGCGAGGATCACGATGCCGACGCGGGTCGCGGCCTCGCGCGCCGGCATGGTCTCGCGCACGATGATGGCATAGCTCGGCACGATGCCGCCCTGGAACAGACCGAACATGGCCGAGATCAGATAGAGCGAGGTCAGGCTGTCGAAGAACAGATAGAACAACAGCGCAAAGCCCTGCGCGACCGAGCCGATCAGGAGCGTGCGGATGCCGCCGATCCTGTCGGCGAGGAAGCCCGAACCGATGCGGCTGATGATGCCAAAGCCCATCATCATCGACAGCATCTCGGCGCCGCGCGCCACGCCATAGCCGAGGTCGCCGCAATAGGCGACGATATGGACCTGCGGCATCGCCATCGCGACACAGCAGGAGATGCTGGCGATCGAGAGCAGCACGGTCAGCGTATTGGCCGAGAGGTGGAGATCGACCTGCGGCGGCGGCGCATTGGCGTGGTCGCGCGCCCCGCCGCTGCCGATGATCAGCCGCAGCACCACGACCAGCACGGTCATGGTCACCGCGCAGAAGATGCCGATCGCGATGTGGGTGGAGCGCCAGCCGATTTCCTGTACGCCCCAATTGACCAGCGGCGGCCAGATGGTGCCCGCGACATAGTTGCCGCTGGCGACGATGGTCACTGCTAGACCACGGTAGCGCTCGAACCAGTGCGAGGCCTCCGCCATCAGCGGCGCAAAGGTCGCCGACGTGCCGATCCCGATCAGGAAATAGACGACGTTGAACTGCCACAGCGTCGCAGCCAAGCCCGCGAGGACGAAGGAGATGCCGAGAAAGGCGATGCTCAAGGCCATCGCCGCCACGATGCCGAAACGATCGGTGATCCGCCCCGTAATGACGCCGCCGAGCCCAAAGCCCATGAAGATCATGGTGGTGGCAAGCGACACCGCGCCGCGGGACGCCGAAAATTCCGCCTGCACGGTCGGCAGCACGACCACGACCGCCCACATGCCGACCGCACCGATCGAGGCGATCAGGACAGCAAGCGCAAGCCGCACCCAGGCCTGACCGGAGTCAGGGATGAAGTGAGCGGAATCGTGGGGCTGTCCGGCGGGGGCGTGCACGACGGCAGAGTTGTCGGTGGGTGCCCAAAGGTCAACCCACGTTGCCGCGAGATTAGGCATGCAGAGCCAACACAGGGGCCGTCATTCCGGGATGGCCCGAAGGGCCAGGCCCGGAATCCATAACCACGGCTGGGGGTTATGGATTCCGGGCTCACGACTTCGTCGCGCCCCGGAATGACAAGCTAAATGGAGCGCGATTAACCCTTTCCTAACCATACACCCGGCAAAATTTGCCGGGTGAGGTTGAGTGTCGTCGATCGCAGATGCGGGGGAGATCTCCGTGGACGCCAGCGCGGTGCCTCAGTTTCGAACCGGTGGTCCTTCGGCCGCCGCGAAGTCGCTTGGGGCCCGTGAACGGCATGCACGGGGGGACGCGGGTAGCATGGTCGATGTGACGGCGGGTCAGGGTGCGGCGGCGAGCGGCGGCGGCTTCCCGTCGCTCAGCGAAATCGGCAACATCATCAAGCGCGGCGATCTCGCGCTCGCCTTAGGCATCCTCACCATCCTGGTGGTGCTGATCCTTCCCCTGCCCTCGATCGTGCTCGACCTGTTTTTTGCGATCTCGATCACGCTGTCGATCCTGATCCTGATGACGGCCCTGTTCATCCAGACGCCGCTGGAATTCTCGTCGTTTCCGACCACGCTTCTGATCTCGACCATGCTGCGGCTGTCGCTCAACCTCGCTTCGACGCGGTTGATCCTCTCCCGCGGGCACGAGGGCACGGATGCCGCCGGCCATGTCATCGAGGCCTTCGGCAATTTCGTGATGGGCGGCAATTTCGTGATCGGGATCATCGTGTTCGCGATTCTGGTCACCGTGAACTTCGTCGTCATCACCAAGGGTTCGGGCCGCATCGCCGAAGTCGCGGCCCGCTTCCATTTGGACGCGATGCCCGGCAAGCAGATGGCGATCGACGCCGACCTCAATGCCGGCCTGATCGACGAGAAGGTGGCGCGCGAACGGCGCAAGATGCTGGAGGACGAAAGCGGCTTCTTCGGCGCCATGGACGGTGCCTCGAAATTCGTGCGCGGCGACGCCATCGCCGGCCTCCTCGTCGTGTTCATCAATGTCATCGGCGGCATTATTATCGGCGTGGCGCAGCAGGGCCTCTCCTTCAGCGAGGCCGCGCACACCTACACGCTGCTCACCGTCGGCGACGGCCTTGTCACCCAGGTCCCGGCGCTGATCGTCTCGACCGCGGCGGGCCTGCTCGTCTCCAAGGCCGGCGTCTCCGGCGCCGCCGACAAGGCGCTGATCAAGCAGTTTTCCGGCTATCCGCAGGCGCTCGGCATGGCCTCGGCCGTAATGATCGTGCTGGCGCTGCTGCCGGGCATTCCGACCCTTCCGTTCCTGGCGCTCGGCGGCGGCGCCGCGGCGATGGCCTGGAAGGCGCGCAAGCACAAGCACGCCAAGGCGGCCGAGGAGGCCAAGGCGGCAGCGGCGCCGGCGGCCGCCGCGGCGGCGGCGGCCGCTGCCGAAGAGCCGATCGCGGCAGCGCTGAAGATCGACGACCTCAAGATCGAGCTCGGCTATGCGCTCTTGCCGCTGGTCAACGGACCGGACGGCCAGGACCGCCTGACCGAGCAGATCAAGGCGTTGCGCAAATCGCTGGCGATCGAGATGGGCTTCGTGATGCCGGCGGTGCGCATCCTCGACAACGTCCAGCTCGAGGCCAATACCTACATCATCAAGATCAAGGAAGTGGACGCCGGCCAGGGCAAGATCTGGCCGAACCAGTTCATGGTCATGGATCCCGGCGGCGGCCAGGTCGCCGTACCCGGCATCCACACCATCGAGCCGACGTTCGGTTTGCCGGCAACCTGGGTCGACGCCTCGCTGAAGGAAGAGGCGGCGCTGAAGGGCTACACCGTGGTCGACGCCGCAACCGTGCTGTCGACGCACCTCACCGAGCTGTTGAAGGGCAATATGAGCGACCTGCTCTCCTATGGCGAGGTGCAAAAGCTCCTGAAGGAGCTGCCGAAGGAGCAGAGCGAACTGGTCAAGGACATCGTGCCGGCGCAAGTCACGATCTCAGGCATCCAGCGCGTGCTGCAGCTCCTGCTTGCCGAGCGGATTTCCATCCGCGACCTCTCCACCATCCTCGAAGGCATCGCCGACGCACTCGCCTTTTCCCGCAATCCCGCCACGGTCGTCGAGCATGTCCGCGCTCGGCTGGCGCGGCAGATCTGCGCGCAAAACACCAGCCACAACGGCTATCTGCCGCTGATCGCGCTGTCGGCGAAATGGGAGCAGGCCTTCGCCGAATCCATTATCGGCCAGGGCGAGGACAAGAGCCTCGCCATGCAGCCGTCAAAACTGTCGGAGTTCATGGCCGCGGTGCGCGACGCCTTCGAGCGCGCCGCGCGCGAGGGCGAAGCACCGGTGCTGGTCACTTCGGCGGCGATCCGTCCCTTCGTGCGCTCGCTGGTCGAGCGGTTTCGCCAGCAGACGACCGTGCTGTCGCAGGCGGAAATCCACCCGCGCGCCCGGCTGAAAACGGTCGGAAGCGTGTAGCGCCGGCATCCGCGAAGCACTTGGCGCATCGTGCTTTTTCGCCACAGGCAAATGATTTCTTAACTTTCGTTCATTTGCCCGATTTTTCGCATCGCAGCAGAAATTCGAGGTAACTCACTGCGTCAGCTTGACTATTTTACCTGCTATAAGCTTCGCCAATCGCGGCGGATCAAGTCTTTTCACTGACTTGTGATCGCCTCTTTGGAACGGGAAGGCGATTTCCTACGTTTCTGCATATGCGGCGGTTGAACCGGTGAGCCGGGGAGACCTACCAATCTAGACAGTGCGGAAGACGGCAGGAAGGCTTCCATGAACCACTCGATCTACAGCGCAGATCGCACGACCCATCTCAAGATCGTGGTCGTGGCTCTTGTTGCTGGCATCGTGGTGGCTGGCCTCGGCATTTCCGCCCGCAGCAATTCGGACTACAGCCAGACGGCAGGCGTGGTCAAAGCCGGCAAGCCGGTGACGATCACAAGCTCGGGCGCCTCGACGGTTCGATAGGAGAATTTCACGGAATTCGCGTGGCTCTTTACCAGCCCCCCAAAGTCGCCACGTGGATATGTAGAAGACCCCAACTACCCCCAAGTCGACTACTCGGAAAACGCCCGCTCCCCACGGGCGTTTTCTTTTTGTGGGGTGGCGGCACTCACACGTCGCGCCCCCGGAACCCCGCCCTCAGATTCCCTTTTCAGATTCCCTTTTCAGATTCCCTTTTCAGATTCCCTTTTCAGATTCCCTTTTCAGATTCCCTTTTCAGATTCCCTTGGCGGCCACGACCTCGTAATCGATGAAGGCGACATCGCCTTCGACGAGCTCCGGACGATAGACCACCTCGAACTGCTTCACGGCCGCCGAACCCGCATGGGCGGCGTGGGCTGCCTCGTCCTCGAAGATGAAGAAATGCACGAAGCGCGTGGGATCGTCTTTCTGTTGCCATGCGGCATAGAGCTTCGTGCCAGGCTCGTTGGTCCTGACATGCGCGACGATTTCGACGATCGCCTGCTTGACCCTGTCGACCCCCGGCAGCCGGACGCGATAATGGGCGATGGTCTGGATGGGCATTTGCAACACCTCGCTATTCGGCCCAATGCGGCCCGGGACATTTGCCTTCGACATGGTTCTTGAGCCGGTACATCAATTCGCCCCAGGTCGAGTTGCAGACCGCAACCATGTCGGTCATGTCCTTCCAGCCGCTTTGCGTGAAACGCAGGCGGCTGCCACCGTCCTCCGGCTCGATGCGCCAGGTCAGTGTGGTGCCGTCCCATTCGGGATTGTCGCCGTGACAGTGCCAAACCACGCGTTTGCCCGGATCGAGCGCCTCGATCGTCATTCGGAAGACCATCGCGCGTTTTTCGAAGCCGAACTCGGCTCTTCCACCAACTTTATCATCCACGATGCTGTCGGCGGTCCACCAGCCGCGCAACCCCGATTGGGTTGCGAGCGCGGCGTAGACTTTTTCAGGCGGCGCCTCGATTGGAATCAGATGGCTGATTTGGCCCATTTCTTTTCCCCTGGTCTTGTGGTGTCCCGCCCAACAGATGTGATGAGCGCGCGCAGCCTACGCACCGCCGATGCTTTGACTATTGCGCTTCAGCCATATTAGGTTTGCCCGCCTTTTGTGGAGTTTCACAGTCCGGGTTGCCATGTCCGCACGCGACCGCACGCTGATCGCCGATTGGGAAACGCGTCTGAGGGCCAACGCGCTGGCGGCACGTATTCTCACCACGTTGAACGACCGCAAGTCCGAAGTCGAACGCTCTGCGCTGGACGGGCTGCAACGTGAGAACCCGCAATTCTCGCGCGCCGCGAGCCCGGAATTTCGCGAGGAGGCCCTCGGCCATTGCAACGCGATCCTGCAATCGATGCTTGCGATCGCGGAAGGGCGCACGGCGGCGCTCGGGCCCGAGCCGTTTCGCTTTGTCGAAACCCACGCGAGGCGGCGCGCGCGTCAGCAATTTCCGCTGGCTGGTTCGCTTAATGCCTACCGTCTTGCGCACAAGAGCTATTGGGAGGTGATGCGCAATTCGGTCGCGTCCTCCGCTGCCGGGGAGAGCGAGAAGACCGACTGCCTGATGATCCTGTCAGAATTCCTGCTCGAATTCTTCGATCGCGTCAGCGGCATCATGACCGATGCCTATATCGCCGAGGAAAGGCTGCTGACCGCGCGGCGCGCGCGCACCCATGCGGCGTTGATCGAGGATCTCCTGCACGGACGGCAGCCCGGCGATCTCGACACGCAGGCGCTGTGCGACCGCACGGGGATCCGCGGCGGCGCGACCATGGTTGTCGCCATCGGACGCGTCGGCCACTCAGCCGATGGACAGGCGGTCGACCACGCGCGGCAGCTCGAGCGTCTGTCGGAATCCTTCCGGCAGGCGCTTGCACCGCCGGGCTTCGCCAGTCTGGTCGATATCAGAAAGGACGAGGTGGTCGCGATCATCGTCGGCGGCCAGCGCACCTCGACGCATGCGACGCGGGCACTTCGCGCAATCGCGCCGAACCTGGACGGCACCTACAGCATCGGCATCAGCATGGATGCGTCGGAGATACAAGCATTGCCGCAGGCCTTCCAGGAGGCCGAGCGCGCTTTTGAATTCACCGGGACCGATCGCGCCGTTATGCATTTTGGCGACATCGACCTTTGATGGAATTCCTGGTGCGGCGCCCGGACGCAGCGGCGCAGCGGCTGATTCCGGACTGGGCTGGCCGCCTGCGGGACGCCGACAGCGGCAAATCGGGCGTGCTATCGCGGACGATCCGCCAGTTCGCCGCGTCCGATCTCAACGTCAAACGCACCGCGCGGGATCTCAATCTTCACATCAACACGGTGTATTTCCGGCTCAACCGCATTCGCGAGCTGACCGGCATCGATCCGCGAAGCTATCTGGGACTTTCGCTGCTGCTGACAACGCTGCAGATGCTCGACGCGCGGACGGACCCGCGCCGGCAATAGGTTCGTCCCACATCAGCGGGGCGGCGACGGCGTCGCCGGCACGGTCTCGATCAGCTTGCCGATGAACACCGGCTGCGAATGCGGCGCGCCGTCGGGCGAGCCGCCGGACTGCTCCACCGTCACCGCATAGGTGCCGTTGTTGACCACGTCGGCGTCGTAGCCGGCGAGCAGGGTGCGCGCGGTGAAATTGCTGTCGCCGATCACGCCGAGCGAGCGCGGGCGGTTCTGCAGCTTGTCCGAGATCAGCCAGAGCTCATAATTTTTGTTGGGATCAATCGGCGGCGCGCCGACCTTGCGCACGGTGAAATTCCGGGTGGCGCCATCGACGGTGAGGATGAACGCGGGACCGCCGGCCGCGCCCTGCAGCAGCGCGACATATTGCGCGGATGGAGTGAGCGTCGGTGTTGGCACAGGCGTTGGCGTCGGCTTGACCTCGGCCACCTGCGTCGGCGGCGGCTTTCCGCCAAGACCGGGCAACAAGCCGGGCGAGACGACCTGCACGCCGATCAGCGCCAGCAAGGCCGCGGCGATCGCGGTCATCGCGGCCGCGATGTTGCGGTAGGCCCGGACACGGCCCGACAGCTGGACCACGTTGGAATTGTCGACGACCGGCGGCGGCGCGGCAGGCTCGACGCCCTGTAGCGCCAACTCCAAATCCTGCATCGCCGTCGAAGCTGTCGGCGGCGGCGTTTCCGGCAGCACGAACGGAGCCTGCTGCTGCCCCGTCAGTCCGACCGCGCTGCGGATGCGCTCCCACAGCTCGGGAGGGGGCTCGACCGAGCCCACCATCTGATTCAACACGCCGAGCCGGAATTCCCAGGCATGCACGGTTGCCGCGAACTCGCTGTCGGTCGCCATCAGGGTCTCGACCTGCGCGCGCTCGTCGGCATCGAGCGTGCCGAGCGCGTATTCGGCGGCGAGCGCGATATGGTCTTCGCTGTATTCCATCTACCTCGGCGTCCAGACCCTTTGTTTGAGCATGATCTTTTCGGAAAACCGGTTCATGCTTAGAGCCCCAAACATTCACGTATGTCCATCATGCTGCGGCGAAGCCACGTCTTCACCGTATTCACCGGCGCCTCGAACTTCGCTGCCAATTGCTCCCTGCTCCAGCCGTTGTAATAGGCAAGCAGCACGAGCTTCTGACGGTCCGGCTCGAGCCGGCCGACGCATTCCAGCAAACGCTTCAGTTCTTCCGTCATTTCCCGGCGAGCCAGCGGATCCGGGCTATCGGCCGCGACTTCCATCGCTGCCGGCTCTTCCTCGATCGACGATTTACTCCGCTTGCGCACGACGTCGATGGCCCGGTTGCGGGCGATCGATGCCATCCACGTGATCGGCGACGCCAGCGCCGGATTGAATTGCCCGGCGCTATTCCAGATCTTGACGTAAGTCTCCTGAATGACCTCCTCTGCGAGATCCTGTCTGCGCAAGATACGGAGGACCACGCCGTAGAGTTTCGCGCGCGTGGCGGCGTAGAGGCGCTCGAAGGCCGCCTCGTCACCTTTCGCAACAGCCGCGATCAGCCAGACCAGCTCAGCCGGCGTCAGCATTCAGCCTCCCCAAAACCGCGATCCGCCTGCCGGTACGCCTCGATCCAACCTCGCCCCTCTAGCATAGCCCGCCGGAAAGCCCGGCACCAAGGGGCTCTCGGCCACACTGTGGACATCAAATAGCAAAAACCCGGGCCTTTGCTGCCCGGGTTCTCACGTGCTGAGATTTCTTCAGGGCGTCAGGCGATGACGCCGAGGCGGGCGCGCATCAGGCCGATGCTGTCGAGATCGGCCTGTTCGCGGGCGTTCTCTTCGGCGCGCTCGCGCGCCTGGTCGCGCTCGTCGAGCAGCTCGACCTTCTTCAGTTCCTCGTAAGCGTCCGACAACAGAGCTTTGGCGTCCTCGAGCTGGATGCGTAGCTCGTCGGCGGAGCGGGTCAGGTTTTCCCGGCGCTGGATCGCGGCCTTGGCATAGGTCGGATAGGCGAAGTGCGAGGGGTCGTTGATTCCGGCGCGTTCCTGCTCGGCCTGGATTTCGCGCTCGAGGTCGACCGACATGCGCTGGAAGTCGGCGATCATGCCTTCGATCTGGGCAACCCTTCGGCGCTTCTCGTCGACCTGAAACTTCTTCAGGCGGATTAGCGTTTCGCGTGACTTCATCGACTCATACTCCCCAGAAGTCCCGTGGCTACACGCGGGACAAGGCCGGCTCCCCTTTGGGGCCCCGCCGGCGTCTCCAAAATGGTTTGGGGATCATGGCGCGACAAAGTTAGCGTTCCGTTTCCAACCGCCCCACGATTTGCTCGAGTTGGCGGTACCCGTCGCCCAGATTGGAGACCTCGTCCTTGGCCTGGCGCAGGAAGGCTTCCAGCGGCTCATGGAGCTGGATCGCCTCGTCGACCTCCGCGCTCGAGCCCTGACGGTAGGCGCCGAGCCGGATCAGTTCCTCCATGTCGGCATAGGTCGCCATTACCCGGCGCGCCCGCTGGATAACGGGCCAGAACGCCGGATCGGCCGATTTCGGCATGGTTCTGGACACCGACTTGAGGATGTTGATGGCGGGATAGCGGCCGCGCTCGGCAATCGCCCGCTCCATCATGATATGGCCGTCGAGGATGCCGCGGACCGCATCGGCAATCGGCTCATTATGGTCGTCGCCATCGACCAGCACCGTGAAGACGCCGGTGATGGTGCCCTGTCCCACACCGGGACCGGCGCGTTCGAGCAGTTTTGGCAATTCCGTGAACACGGTCGGAGTATAGCCCTTGGCGGTGGGCGGCTCGCCGGCCGAAAGCCCGATCTCGCGCTGCGCCATGGCAAAGCGCGTCACCGAATCCATCAGGCAGAGCACGTCCTTGTCTTCGTCGCGGAAATATTCGGCGATCGCGAGCGTGAGATACGCCGCCTGCCGCCGCATCAGCGCCGGCTCATCGGAAGTCGCGACCACCACGACGGAACGCGCCAGGCCCGCCTCGCCGAGATCGTCCTGCAGGAATTCCTGCACCTCGCGGCCGCGTTCGCCGACGAGGCCGATGACCGTGACGGCGGCATCGACATTGCGCGCCAGCATCGACAGCAGCACCGATTTGCCGACGCCGGAACCGGCGAAGATACCCATGCGCTGGCCGCGGCAGCAGGTGAGGAAGGTGTTGAGCGCGCGCACGCCGAGATCGAGCGGGTTGCCGACCCGCCTGCGTGAATGGGCCGGCGGCGGCATGTTGCGGAACGCCATGGGTGAGGGGCCTTGCGCCAGCGGCCCCTTGCCGTCGATCGGTTCCCCGATCGCGTTGACCACCCGTCCGAGCCAGGAGGGCGACGGCCGCACCTGGCTCGCGGCATTGGCGATGACGGCGCGGCAGCCGCGCCTGACACCTTCAAGTCCGGCGAACGGCATCACGACCGCGTTGTTGCCGGAGAAGCCGATCACCTCGCAGGGGATGAAGCGGTTGCCGCCGGTGTCGATCACGATGCGCGCGCCGACCGACATGGCGTGAATGGGGCCGGCGATCTCCACCATCAGGCCACGAACGCCGACCACGCGGCCATATATATTGACGCCGTCGATGTCGCCGATCTGTTCCGCCAGCGCCTTCATTGCGAAAACCTTAAGTTTCGGCGTATTTCGCGAGCCAGCTTAACTTCGTGTTTACCCGCATCATTAATCATTGCGTCACTGTCTTTGGTGACTGAGAGCGCTCGCCTGCTCAGAATGAACAGCGAGTCGTG
Organism: uncultured Alphaproteobacteria bacterium; assembly: GCA_963847045.1. Classification (GTDB taxonomy): domain Bacteria; phylum Pseudomonadota; class Alphaproteobacteria; order Rhizobiales; family Xanthobacteraceae; genus Bradyrhizobium. Next base: position 44,426 of record CAWJYQ010000017.1, read on the forward strand.
AGAGTCGGTTAGACCCGCCTCTTAAAGTGGAACTTGAAGGAGATCAGGTTACAAAAAGCTGCTTTGATGCAATATCTTAGGGTGATTCGACAAAAATTGCACCGTGAGATCTTGCGGATCAGAATCAGAATTTGTTAACCATGTCCCGTCAGGATCCGAATCAGTTGTTCAAAGGCGTTTTGAAGTGCCGCAAGTTCGCGGCCGACCTGACGCCCGGAGCGGCGACTATGGGGAACTGGCATGCGCGTTTTGCTGATTGAAGATGACAGCGCCGTCGCGCAGTCGATCGAATTGATGCTCAAGTCCGAGAGCTTCAACGTCTACACGACCGATCTGGGCGAAGAAGGCGTGGATCTCGGCAAGCTGTACGATTACGACATTATCCTGCTCGACCTGAACCTGCCCGACATGTCCGGCTATGACGTGCTGAAGCAGCTGCGGGTCTCCAAGATCAAGACTCCGATCCTGATCCTCTCCGGCCTCGCCGGCATCGAGGACAAGGTCAAAGGTCTCGGCGTCGGCGCCGACGACTACATGACAAAACCCTTCCACAAGGACGAACTGGTGGCCCGCATCCATGCGATCGTGCGCCGTTCGAAGGGCCACGCCCAGTCGGTGATCCAGACCGGCGATCTCGTGGTCAACCTCGACACCAAGACGGTGGAAGTCGGCGGCCAGCGCGTGCATCTGACCGGCAAGGAATACCAGATGCTGGAACTGCTCTCGCTGCGCAAGGGCACCACGCTCACCAAGGAAATGTTCTTAAACCACCTCTATGGCGGCATGGACGAGCCGGAGCTGAAGATCATCGACGTCTTCATCTGCAAGCTGCGCAAGAAGCTTGCGAATGCCTCCGAAGGCCGCAACTTCATCGAGACCGTCTGGGGCCGCGGCTATGTGCTGCGCGAGCCGCACGACATGGACGAGCGCATTCCCGCCTAACTGGGTTCTACCCGCGAGCGCATGGCTCGCTCCTCCCAGACTGGACCCCGCCGCAAATGGCGGGGTTTTTGTTTTTGGGGGGAATGAACGGGCCTTGCCCGTGCGCCGACCAAACGATCGTGCCAAGCTTGGACACCTGAGTCGGGGCGCTCTCCATGATCCTGCAATCGCTCGCCGGGCTGCCGGCGTTCCTGGTCTATTTCTGCACTGCGATCATCGCGGTGGTGGCGTATCTGTTGGTCTACACCCGCATCACCCCGCACAACGAGTTCCAGCTGATCCGCGACAACGATTCCGCAGCGGCGATTGCGCTGGGGCTGAGCCTGCTCGGCTTCACGCTGCCGGTGGTCAGCGCGATTGCGCATTCCGCCAATGTCGTCGACTGCCTGATCTGGAGCCTGATCGCGCTGATCGTGCAGATCGTCGTCTATTTCCTGGTCAGGATTCCCGTGCCGAACCTGTCGCAGCGGATCGCCGAGGGCCAGATGGCGCCGGCGATCTGGCTCGGGCTGTCGTCGCTGGCGGCCGGCGCGCTGAACGCCGCCTCGATGATCTCTTGATCATGAGCGACAGGCCGCCCCACGAATTTGGCAGGCGCCGGCCCGTGCGGCCTCCGGACACGCCGCCGCCAAAGCGCTCCAACCATGTCGCGCTCCTGGTGATGGGCACGCTCGCGGTCGGCGACGGCGCCTATGCGCTGATGCCGAGCGAGACGTGCCAGCCGCCCTCCCCCGGAATGGCCGCGCCGGCGCTGCCGCAAACAGGCACCGCCTGCGCCCCGCGCAACTCGTCCGGCGGCGGTGGAGGTGGCGGCGGCACCAGCCGCTCGTCGTCGCGCTTCTCTTTCTTTGGCGGGGATTCATCGTCGCGCAGTTCGTCTGTGAGCGGCGCCGAGTCCTCGTCCGGCGTCAGCCGCGGCGGCTTCGGTTCGTTTGCCCATGCATTCGGCTTTGGCGGCGGCGGTTGATGCGCACGATGCCGTGAAATCACCGCGTTTTGCCTGTCGGATCGGTTCGTCTTCGGCGACACTTCACACCGCACATGATTGGGAGACGCATTCATGAAACGCTCGCGCCGCGTCGTGCTGACCTTGATGGGAAGCGCCGCCGTCAGCGCCGTCGCAAGTCCGCTTGCGGCGCGTCCGATCTATTGCGGCCCCGGCCTCACCGCCGTGCCCGGTCCGAACGGCGAGCCGTATTGCCGCGCGATCGCGGGCGGTTTTGGCGGCAGCTTCCATCACTTCCATGGCGGCGGCCATGGTCACGGCGGCCACGGACATGCGGGCGGCTGATTATCCCTGATGCAGCGCATCATCTGTCCCGAGCGCGACGACTGGCAGGAGACCGCGGAAGAGTGCGGTTTCGACTTCCACACCATCGACGACGAGCGTTATTGGGACGAACGCGGCTATTACGCGTTCACGCTGGAGGAGATCGAGGCGAGAATCGAGGCGCCGACCGGCGAGATCGACGCAATGTGCCTTGAGCTCGTAAGCCGCGCGATCGACGACGAACGGATCTTGCAGCGGCTGAAGATACCCGAGCCGTTCTGGCCGCTGATCGCGGAAAGCTGGCAGCGCGACGAGGCGAGCCTCTACGGCCGGCTCGATCTCGGCTTCGACGGACAGGGCACGGCCAAGCTGCTCGAATACAATGCGGACACGCCGACCTCGATCTTCGAGGCCGCGGTGTTTCAATGGACCTGGCTCGAACAGGCGATCGAGCGGGCCATCATCCCGAAGGACGCCGATCAGTACAACTCGATCCACGAATGCCTCATCGAGGCGTGGAAGAAGGTCGGCCGCGGCCGTCATCTGCATCTGGCGGGAACGACCGGCCATGAAGAGGATGCCGGCACGCTCGCCTATCTCGAGGACACCGCGACGCAGGCTGGCCTGGCCACGACCATGCTCGACATCGAAGACATCGGCTGGCGCGACTCGGGCAGCTTTGTCGACCTCGACAATCGCGACATCGAACTCATCTTCAAGCTCTATCCCTGGGAGTGGATGTTCCAGGACGCCTTCGGCGCCAGGCTGAGGGAAGCGCCGACGCGCTGGATCGAGCCGCCCTGGAAGGCCGTGCTCTCCAACAAGGGCATCCTGCCGCTGCTATGGGAGATGTTCCCGAACCACCCGAACCTGCTGCCGGCTTTTTTCGAGGACGATCCGCGGGCGACGGAGCTCGGCGCCTCCTTCGTACGCAAGCCGCTCTATTCGCGAGAAGGCGCCAACGTCACCCTGATCAGCAGTGGCGTCGCACTGGCGCAGCAGGACGGTCCCTATGGCGGCGAAGGTTTTGTCCGGCAAGCGTTCGCAAGCCTGCGGCATTTCGATCGCCAATATCCGGTGGTCGGCAGCTGGCTGGTCGATCACACGCCGTGCGGACTTTCAATACGGGAAGACGAAAGCCCGATCACCGGCAACAATTCCCGTTTCCTGCCGCACGCGATCATTTAGCGCGCAGCTACCACCTTCAACAGCGGCGCCCGCGCGCCGCCCCGGTCCGGGTTCGGCTGGTAGAGCCCACGCTTGTCCGCAAGCGGCCGGAACACGTCGGTGATCCCAACCACGGATTCAGCCGCGCCCAGCACCAGCATGCCGTCGGGCTCCATCGACTTGACCATGCGGTCGAAGATCTTGATCTTGGTTTCCTGGTCGAAATAGATCAGCACGTTGCGGCAGAAGATGACGTCGAACTTGCCGAGATGCGAGAAGTCCTGCAGCAGGTTGAGCTGCTTGTGCTGGACCATGCCGCGGATCTCGGAATTGAGCTGCCAGAGCTCGCCTGTTTGCGTGAAATATTTCACCAGGAGTTGAATCGGCAGGCCGCGCTGCACCTCGAACTGGCTGTAGATGCCGGAGCGCGATTTCTCCAGCACTTCCTGCGACAGATCGGTCGCGACGATCTCGACCCGCCAGCCCGACAGCGCGGTGGCCTTCTCCTTCAGCAGCATCGCGATCGAATAGGGCTCTTGCCCGGTCGAGCAGGCCGCCGACCAGATGCGCAGGGATTTGCGGCTGGCGCGCGACTGCAGCATCGTCGGAAGAATGGTGTCGCGCAGATGATCGAACGGCACCTTGTCGCGGAAGAAGAAGGTCTCGTTGGTGGTCATCGCCTCGACCACTTCCGTGGTCAGCGCCTCGGCGCCGCCGCTCTTCACCTTCTGGACCAGTTCGGCAATGCCGGGCAGGCCCGCCTTGCGCGCAAGCGGCACCAGCCGGCTCTCGACCAGATATTGCTTGTCGGCGGCCAGATCGAGACCGGAGCGCTCCTTCAAGAGCCTGCGCAGGAAATCGTAATCGAACGGCGTCACGAACGCTCTCCCGCGAACAGCCGCACCAGCTTTGGCGCAATCTGGTTGAGCGGCAGCACCGCGGCGCAGATGCCGGCATTCGCCGCCGCACCTGGCATGCCCCAGACCACGCTCGTTGCTTCATCCTGCGCGATCACGCTGCCGCCGGCGGCGATGATGTCCTTGCCGCCGCGCATGCCGTCCGAGCCCATGCCGGTCAGGATCAAAGCCAGTGTGCCGCCCTGCCAGACGTCGATCGCGGACGTGAACAGCGGATCGACCGCGGGCTTGCAGAAATTCACCGGCGGGCCGTCGTCGAGCGCGATCGCGGCTTCGGCGCCGTGACGCACGACGCGCATGTGGCGTCCACCGGGCGCGAGATAGATCCGGCCGGGCTTGATGATCTCGCCGTCGACCGCCTCATGCGCCGGGCGGCGGCTCGAACGCGCCAGATGCTCGGCGAGGATGGTGGTGAAGGTCGGCGGCATGTGCTGGGTGATCAGCACCGGGAAGCGGTCGATCACCGGTCCCAATTCGGTCACCAGCGACATCAGCGCCTGCGGGCCGCCGGTCGACGAGCCGATCACGAGCGCGCGCGGTGCATGCGGGCTGAAGGCGCGCCGCATCAGGGCGGGTTGGGCGACAGCGAGACGCGGCGCAGGCGCTGCCGGCTTCTCGGCATGCGGATGTGCCGGCGCCAGCAACGGCGAAACGGTGGCCGGCTTGGCGCGGCGAACCTTGGCGCCGAAGGCGCGGATCTTCTGGATCAGATCGTGGTGGAAGATCTCGGCCGCTGCCGGCTCGCGGGTGGTCTCAGGCTTCGGGATGTAGTCGGTGGCACCGAGCGAGAGCGCCTTGAAGCTGATCTCCGCGTTGCGGCGGGTCAGCGTCGACGCCATGATGATGATGAGGTCGCGCTTCTTGGCGAGCAGTTGCGGCAGCGCCGAGATGCCGTCGAGCTCCGGCATTTCGATGTCGAGCACGGCGACGTCGGGCTTGATGCGTTCGAGCTGCTGCACGGCTTCCAGGCCCGTCCGCAGCGAAGCCGCGACCACCATGTCGGGCTCGGCGCCGATCCAGCGCGAAATCAGGCCTCGGATAACAACGAAATCATCGACCACCATCACACGCAACGGCTCTTGCCGTGTCGAAAACGAGGTCGCACTAGCCAACGCAACAACCATTTTTCACCAAACCAGCCTGAACGGCACACAACTAGAACTACTGAAAATGCCGAAGGCCGTTGAGCCGCCGGAAGTGAAGCAGGACCGATCAGATCAGCCCGACTTCCTGGAACTTGGCCGTGACGATGTCCTTGTCGAACGGCTTCATGATGTACTCGTTGGCACCGGCATGCAGCGCGCGGGCGATATGCGCGACGTCGTTCTCGGTGGTGCAGAACACCACCTTGGGCGCGTCGCCGCCGGGCATGCGGCGCAGATTGCCGAGGAATTCGTAACCGTCCATCACCGGCATATTCCAGTCGAGCAGCACCGCCTCGGGCATGGCGCGTTTGCACGCTTCCAGCGCCTTCTCGCCGTCCTCGGCCTCGATGATCTGGAAATCCAGGCCTTCCAGGATGCGCCGCGCGACCTTACGGATGACGCTGGAGTCATCGACTACAAGACACGTTCTCATGACAGCCTCACACTTCCGAATCCCCAGCGGGGATCTTTGCCTTCCGGTTTCGTTACGCCCTCGTCGGGCGCGTTATGCCGCCTTCGCATCCGGCGCCAGCTCCAGCACGCGATCGACATCGAGGACGACCATGAGCTGGCCGTCGAGACGGTGGACACCGCCGGCCAGCTTGGCCATGCGGGGATCGAGATTGACGGGGTTTTCTTCCTTGCCGTCTTCGGGCAGGCGCAGCACTTCGCCGATCTGGTCGATCAGCAGGCCGTAGGACTCGCCGCGCAGGTCGACGCCGACAGCCATCGGCGGCTTGCCGTCATCGGCCTTGGGCAGCCCGAGGCGCGCGCGCATGTCGACGACCGTGACGATGCGGCCGCGCAGGTTCAAGACGCCGGCGATCTCGGACGAGGACAGGGGCACGCGGGTCAGCCGGTCCGGCATGAACACGTCCTGGACGCGGGAGATCGGCAGGCCGAACAGCTGCCCGCCGATCATGGCGGTGACGTACTCGTCGACCAGGCCCTCGGTGGTCTCTTTCTTGCTGCTCATTTGATTCTCCTCAACGTTTTGCGCATGATCTTTTCGGAAAACCGCTGCACACTTTTCCGGATCATGCGCTACGCCGCCTGGTTCAGCTCGGCGGTCTGTTCCTTCAGCGCCGCGATCAGGCCGGGACGGTCGAACTTGCCGACATAGTCGTGGAAGCCGGCTTGCCGCCCGCGCTCGATCGCGGCCGGCGACACCAGCGAGGACAGGCCGATGATCGGCACCTGGTTGAAGTGCTGGTCGGCGCGGATGGTCTCCGCAAACTCGAACCCGTTCATGTCGGGCATCTCGATGTCGGTCAGCACCACATCGAAGGTCTGGCCCGAGCGCAGCGCCGAGAGCCCTTCCTGGGCGTTCGGCGCGGTGCGCACCCGGTAGCCGGCGGCTTTCAGCACCGGCGCCAGCATGTTGCGGAAGAAGGCACTGTCGTCGACCAACAGGATCGACTGCGCCAGCGCCGAGGGCTTCATCTCCTTGCGGGTGAACCAGTCGGCAAACGCCATCGGCAGGAAGTGGCCGACATCGATCACCTCGGTGGCCTGGCCCTTGATCACGGCCGAGCCCAGGATGCCCTCGCGGGAGCCGGCGACCTCGATGTTGAGCCGTTCCTCGACGATGTCGATGATCTCGTCGACCACAAGGCCCATCGAGCGCTTGTCGTCGGCGAACACCAGGATCGGCTGCGAGCCGGTGGAGCGGACCTCGATCCCCTCCATCTGCACCAGCGGCATCAGCTGGTCGCGGTACTGCACCATGTAGCGGCCGTTGGAGAGCTCGATCTTGTCGGCGGCGATCTCTTCCAGGCGGGTGACGAGCGCCAGCGGCACGGCCTTGGGCTGGGTGGTGCCGGCGCGGAACACCAGCAGCGAGGTCATCTGCTCGCCAGAGGAGGCGTGCGCTGCGGCATGATCTTCGGCGAGTTGATGGGCGGCATTGCCGGAGGCGCCCAAGGCTTTCGCAATGCCGTTGGGGTCGATGATCATGATGACGGCGCCATCGCCCAGAATGGTGTTGCCGGAGAACATGTCGATGTGGCGCAGCTTCGTCGACATCGGCTTGACCACGATTTCTTCGGTGTGGAACACGCCGTCGACCACGATGCCGAAGGTCTGGCTTCCCACCTGGGTCACCACAATAAAACCGTTCTCGGGATCGGAGGTCGAGCCGTCGTCGATCTTCAGGAGCTTCTTCAGGTGGATCAGCGGCAACAGCTTGTTGCGGAGCCGCAAGACCGCGGTGTCCTTGATGCGCTCGATACGGTGCTCGGAGTTGGCACGCGCCCGAACCAGCTCGACCACGGAGAGCTGGGGAATGGCGAAGCGGTCGCCGGCGGCTTCCACGATCAGGGCCGAGACGATGGCCAAGGTCAGCGGGATCTTGATGGTGACCGAGCAGCCTTCGCCGGCGATCGACTTGATGTCGATGGTGCCGCCGATCTGGTCGATATTGGTGCGGACCACGTCCATGCCGACGCCGCGTCCGGAGACCGAGGTGATGGCGGCGGCGGTGGAGAAGCCGGGCGCAAAGATGAACTTGTGAACTTGCGCTTCCGTCATCTTCTCCAGTTCAGCCTCGCTGACGAGACCGTTCTGGAGCGCTTTCGCCTTGATCCGCTCGGTGTTCAGCCCGCGGCCATTGTCGGCGATGCAGATGATGATGTGGCCGCCTTCGTGATAGGCAGACAGCCGGATGGTGCCGGTCTCGGGCTTGCCGCCAGCCGCGCGCTCGGCGGGCGTCTCCAGACCATGGTCGGCGGAGTTGCGCACCATATGGGTGAGCGGGTCCTTGATCAGGTCGAGCACCTGGCGGTCGAGCTCGGTGTCGGCGCCGTGCATCTCCAGCTCGATCTGCTTGCCCAATTCGCCGGAGAGGTCGCGGACGATGCGGGGCAGCTTCTGCCAGGCGTTGCCGATCGGCTGCATGCGCGTCTTCATGACGCCTTCCTGCAGCTCGGCGGTGACGTTGGAGAGGCGCTGCAGCGGCACCTTGAACTCGGTGTCCTCGTTGCGGCGGCTGATTTCCAGCAGCTGGTTGCGGGTCAGGACCAGCTCGGAGACCATGGTCATGAGGTGCTCGAGGGTGTCGACATTGACCCGGATCGACTGGTTGGCGACCTTGTCGCCCTCGGGCAGGTCGGCGTCGCCGGAGGCCTTGCCGGCGGCGGGCTTTGCGGCAGCGGCTTTTGCTTCCTTCACCTTGGCCTCCTTCGCCATGTCCTTTGCGATATCCTTGGGCTTGGCTTCTGCCCTGACTTGAACGGGGGATTGTTCGGCAACGGGCGCGGGCTCGATCGCGGTCTCGCGGAAGGCGCGCTCGAGCTCGTCGAGCGATACTTCGCCCGGACGCAGCGGCCGTTCCAGCGTCTGGTCGATCAGCGTGCCGTGGGTCACTTTCGGCGCGGCAGGGGCGGCCGGGGCCACCGGCGGCGCTTCGACCACCGGCGCGGGAGCAACTGCTTCCCCAGCTGCCATCGCCGCCATGCCGCGCTCGACCATCTCTTCCAGCTGGCTGATCAGGTCGTGGTCGTTGCCCTCGGGCTCGGCCTCGGTCGCTTCCAGTCCGGCCAAAATTTCCTTGATGCGGTCGAGGCTCGACAGAATCAGCGTGACCGCTTCCGCCTTCACCGGCATGCCGTCGCGGAATTTGCCCATCAACGTCTCGCCGGCGTGCGCAAGCGCCTCCAGCCGCGGCAATCCCAGGAAACCGCACGTCCCCTTGATCGTATGAACCAGGCGGAAGATATTGTCCAAAATCTTGGCGTTGTTCGGCTCCTGCTCGAACTTCACCAACTGATTGTCGACGGTGTCCAGGCTCTCGCTGGTCTCCGTCAAAAACTCCCGCAACAGATCATCCATGAAACTGGTCCACACCCGCAATGGCGCGCGACGTCGACGCGCCTTTCAAAGTCTGGCCAGCTTCTCTGCAAAGCGTTTAAACTTGGTTGAGTAACCGGAAATGAATGGCCTCAACAAAGAGATAAGGCGGCCTCGCGGAATCCGCGGGCCGTTCTCAACGATTGATTAACCACGTTTGTTAGAGAAGCCTTTACGAAGCGGTCGCAACCACGGCTTCGCCTTCGGATTTCAGCGTCACCTTCAGTCCGCAGGCTTCCGCTAGCAGCCGCGTGTAATAAGGCTGCACCGCGTGGGCGTCGGTACTGGCGGCCTGGCTGTTGGCCAGGAGATCCGCGATGTTCTGCGGCAGCCGCGCATTGAGGCCGGTCGCGGTGACCCGAAAGCCCATCGTCTCGCCTTCGCCGATCGGATCGACCGTGAGCGTGCCGCCGCGCGGGATGGTTTGCTGCGCGATGATGAGCATGTTGAGCAGGAGCTTGACGCGGTTCTTCGGCAACAACAGCCGCGGCAAATTCCAGGCGATCGTCGACTTGCCATCCTCGATATGGCCCTTCGCCATGTTGAGCGCGTCGCCGAGGTCGATCTGCGCGCCGGCCGATCCGGCCGCGCCGAAAGCGAGCCGGCAGAACTGCAGCCGGGCGGAGGCGGTCTTGGCGCTCTTGCGGATCAGGTCGAGCGCGAAGTCGCGATCTTCCGGCTTCGGATTGTCGTCAAGGACTTCGAGCCCGTTGACGATGGCGCCGACCGGACTGATGAGGTCGTGGCAGACCCGCGAGCACAACAGCGCGGCGAGTTCGAGGGCATCGGGAGGGGAAGCTGTTGACGATGTGCTGGACATAGGGTTTCCCAACCATTCGCCGGCAACGCAAAAGGCGCGAGCTGAGCGAACTCTTAGCGAATCACGATTGTCTTCGGGGTTGATACACTGCGACGCAGCAAACCGCCACCAGTTGACATGATTTGCAAACAATCGCGCGGGCGGCAACCGCGCGAGACGGGCCGCGCGCTACTGTGCGAGCATTTCCTTGAGCTGCGGCCAGCGTTGCTTCGCCTCCGGCAGATAGCGCTCGGGATGGGCCGCAAAGGCGTCGCGGTTGGCCTCCAGGCCGAAGAGATAGAGCCGCTGGCCCGAGACCACGAAGAAGCGGGGGTTGCCGGCGAGTGTCACGCCGCGGGCCACGTCGATCGGGTCATAGCCGCCGAACTGGGGCCCGTAGATTTCCGGATGCGCCACAAAAGAGGCGCGGTTGCCCTCGTTGTGGAAGCGCCAGACCGCGCCGGCCTGGGAGGCCTCGTACTCGGGCAGGCCGAGCACCGCCTGTTTCTGGATGAAATAGGCCACGGGATCGTAGCCCTCGATCGCGAGCCCGCTGAAACGGTTGACCACCACCCGTTCGGTGGTCGCGGCAAGGGCGGCAGGATCCGGGCAAGCCACGCAAATGCCTGCCAGCAGGGCGAAAAAGGCGATTTGGCGGCCTAAACCGTATCTTTCTTGCCGTTGTGCCGTCATAGTTCGTGCCGATAACATCGAGTCGTGGGGACACTGGACGCAAGCTAAGACTTCTGCTGTTGGCGTCAGGTTAAAGGCGGCGGCCAGATTGCGATATCAGGGGTAGTTTCATGACTTTCCTTTCACGGCTTGCGGTGACACTGGCCGCGCTGGTGTGCTGGAGCGTGCCCGCGTCCGCCCAGCAAGCGCCCCCGTCCGTCCAGCAGGCGCCCCTACCCCCGCCCGGCCAGCAATATCCGCCGCCTGGCCAACAGTATTCGCCACCTGGCCAGCAAGCGCCTGCGCCCAACCTGCCGCCGCCGCAGCGCCAACCGGGTCCTGACGTTTTCGGGCCTGACGAGTTGGTCAGCGCCGGCCACCGCTTCTTCGGCAATGTCTCGCGCGGGCTCGCCTCGATCATCGAGCGCGCGGTCAGCCAGTGGGGCCTGCCGAACGGCTACATCCTTGGCGAGGAAGGTTCCGGCGCTTTCGTCGCGGGCCTGCGCTATGGCGAAGGCACGCTCTACACCAAGAATGCCGGCGACTTGCGGGTCTACTGGCAGGGGCCGTCGGTCGGCTTCGACTGGGGCGGCGACGGCGCGCGCACCATGACGCTGGTCTATAATCTGCCGGCGACGAACGCGATCTACCAGCGCTTCGCCGGCATCGACGGTTCGGCCTATATCATCGGTGGTTTCGGCATGACCGCACTCACCGCCAACAACATCGTGCTGGTGCCGATCCGCTCCGGCATCGGGCTGCGGCTGGGCGCCAATATCGGCTACCTCAAATATACACCGCGCTCGACCTGGAACCCGTTCTGATCGGCGGCGGACAGCCGTGCCCGGTCCGCGGGGCAATCCGTCCCCATGCGGATCAATGTTAACGCCGCAACGGGCTGGCCTTTTGCCCGTGCTCCGTGGCATTGTCGTTAACACTTTCTTCTTCTGCGGGGTGAGCAATGATCGAACCGATCATGTATCTGGCGATCGGTTTCCTGGTCTCGATGCTGTGCGGCCTGATGATCGTGCCGCTGGTGCATAACCGCGCGGTGCGGCTGACCACGCGCCGGCTCGAAGCCGCGACCCCCTTGTCGATGGCGGAAATCCAGGCCGACAAGGACCAGCTTCGCGCGGAATTCGCGATGTCGGCGCGCCGGCTCGAGATGAGCGTCGAGCAACTCAAGAACCGCACCACCAGCCAGCTCGCCGATCTCGGCAAGAAGACCGACGCGATCAACCGCATGAAGATCGAGCTCGGCGAGAAGAACGCCACGATCTTTTCGCTGGAGGCGCGCGAGAAGGCGGTGAAGGAGCAGCTTCGCGCCACCGAAGAGGAGCACGCCGCCAAGACCAAGTCGCTGCGTCTTGCCGAGCAGGCGCTGACCGACAAGCAGAGTGAATTGGCCAAGCTCATTGCCGAACTCAACGACCGTTCGATGGTGGCCGACAGCCGCCAGGTCGAGCTGGTCGCGGTGCGCGCCCAGATCGACGAATTGAAGAACCGGGTCGGCGACGCCGAGAAGGAATTTGCCGCCACGCACACGCGGCTCACCCAGGAACGCGGCGAGTTCGAAGTCGCCACGCGCGACCTCAGCGAGGCCCGCAGCCGCGTGGAGAATTTGAGCCAGCGCGTCACCGATCTCGACCGCCAGCTGATCGTGCAGGTCAAGGAAGCCGAGATGCTCGGCAACCGCGTCAACGATCTGGAGGCGCGGCTTGCGACGCAAGGCAAGCTGCTCGCCGAGCGCGAATTCGAGAACAACCAGCTGCGGCAGGCCAATGAAGCGGCCGAGCGCACGCTGAGGGAATTGCGCAACGAAATCGATCTCACCAACAGCGGCAAGTGGCCGGCGCTGGACAAGCTCAAGAACGAGAAGGCCGCGCTCGAAGAGCAGCTGCGCGCCACCCGCGACGAGCGCGCCAAGCTGCAGCGCGACATCAACGCGATCCAGCAGCAGGCCGAAAGCAACTGGGCGACCGAGCGCATGGAGAATGCGCTGCTCCGCGAGCGCATCAACGACATCGCCGCTGAAGTCGCCAAGCTCGCGATGCAGCTCGAAGGGCCGCATTCGGCGATCGAGGCGATCCTGTCGGCCGAACAGTCGGCCGCGAAGCCGGCCAGGGCCGCCAACGGCGCTGCTCAAGCGGCCCATGACGTCGCGGCGACCGCGACCGCGCCACAGGGCGGCACGCTAGCCGAGCGCATCAGGGCGCTGCAGGCGCATGCCTCCCGCGCCCGGCAGCAGGGCGCGTAACACCGCCCTGGTTCGGACCTTTATTTCTGGCCTGAAAGCTTGACACTGATGGCCCGCACTTCGTAAATCGCGGGCTCTGGCAAGGTGCGTCGTCGCATTTTTGGCCTGATTGGCAGGTGTTTGACGAAGCACGAAATTCCCGGGCGCATAGCTCAGCGGGAGAGCGTTCCCTTCACACGGGAGAGGTCCAAGGTTCGATCCCTTGTGCGCCCACCAGAAATCAAACAAACTCAATAAGTTGCGATATCTCCTCCCGCCGTCTGTGCCCCGGAAATCACAGGGTACAGCCGGGGCACAGAGAAAAGTTTGGGCACGATCCGCCTGTCCTCTCTCGTCGGCCGTGAAAAAACTTCCAAGCCGTTGAGCGGGAGTCGATTTTCCTGGCTCGGCGGCTTTTGAGATTGCCAGCTTTTGGGGCTTGAGAGCGGGAAAGCTTGCAATTTTGTTTTTTGGGTTTCCCTCGAATCGCGGGTCGTGATTCCTTCGTGGCATCGGAGGGGGACGATGCGGCCAAAGGAACGACGAGAGACGGGACAGAGCGACCTTCTGCGTTCGCGGCTGGACGCGATCATCGACATGGGCCACCCGCTGGTGAAGCTGGCGCGGACGATCGACTGGCCCTTCCTCGAGCAGAAACTCGGAGCGGTCTACGAGGACAAGCCCGGCCGGCCGCCATTACCGACGCGGCTGATGGCGGGGCTTGCGATCCTCAAGCACACCTACGACCTCTCCGATGAAGTGCTGTGCGAGCGCTGGGTGGAGAACCCCTATTACCAATTCTTCTGCGGCGAGGAGTTCTTCCAGCACCGCCTGGTGTTCGACCGCTCCTCGCTGACGCGCTGGCGCCAGCGCATGGGCGAGGAGAAGTTGCCGGCCTTGCTGCAGGAGAGCCTTGCGGTGGCCAGCAAGACCGAAGCGATCAAACCGGCCGATCTTAATCGGGTCATCATCGACACGACGGTGCAGCCTAAGAACGTGATGTTCCCGACCGATGCCAGGCTTCTCAACCGCGCCCGCGAGATCCTGGTCCGCTGGCGAAGCGATCTGGTATCAAGCTGCGCCAGTCCTATGCCAGGGTGGGCAAGTTCGCGCTGATCAAGCACCAGCACTATGCCCACGCCAAGCAGTTCAAGCGCGCCAACCGAGCCTTGAAGAAGCTCAAAACCTATCTCGGCCGCATCATCCGCGACATCGGCCGCAAACTTGGTGGCAACGCCGACTTGCTCGGTGGGATCGTGTTGGAGCGCATGCTGGCGCGGGCGCGACAAGTGCTTGAGCAGAAGCAGCACCAGCGCGGTCCGAAGGTCTATTCGCTGCACGCGCCAGAGGTGGAATGCATCGGCAAGGGCAAGGCGCACCGACCTTACGAGTTCGGCGTCAAGGTCTCGGTCGCCACCACGCTGGCGCACGCCGCGGGTGGGCAATTCGTGACCCATGTGTAGGCGCTGCCCGGCAACCCCTATGACGGCCATACACTTGCAACCGTCATCCCCGAGATGGAGGAGCTGATCGGCAACACCATCGAGCGCGCGCTCCTCGACAAGGGCTATCGCGGCCACAACGCCCCGCCCGATTACAAGTTCAGGGTGTTCATCTCAGGACAGAAGCGGCGGGTGACACCACAGATCAAGCGCGAGCTGCGACGGCGTTCCGCCGTCGAGCCGGTCATCGGCCATCTCAAATCCGAGCACCGCATGGGCCGCAATTACCTCTGGCATCGCCAGGGCGATGCTACCAATGCCGTCATGGCCGCCGTCGGCTACAACTTCCGCCGCCTCATCCGGTGGCTGAGCCTTCTGCTGTTCGAAATCCTCTCTCGGCTCAGCCTCGAATTGCGGCTCAGCCCAGCCTGAAATCCCAATTCTTCACGGACGACTCTCTCCATTCTCATCGGGTAGCTCGAACACGGTTGCCCCCGCAGGCCGCACGATTTCATTGCCCCGTTTTCCAATGGAACAGTGGCTACTGACAGCGATGCGGTCGTCGCAATTGTATGTGTCTTGCGGACTTGAGCAGCAAGCTGCGCCTCTCAAAAATGGTTCGCCACAAGGTGGCGTGCAGGCTGCACTGAGTGTATCTAGTGGTTGGGGGCTCGAATCACTGGAGGGCTATTGACAGTCCTCCACACAATTCGAGCGTTGTTTTTCAAAAACTACCGGGCAGCCTAGTCGCACTTACGTTCTAGCGATTTTGCTTAAGCGTTTGCAGCTTTGAATTCGAGGCTGCCGATCTCATGAGATCGCGATAGTCGCGCTCATCAATGCCGCGACGAACGGCGGGCATGACGCTTAACCGGCGGCGTCACCACTAACAGATCGAAATTACGGGTGTAAGCAAACGCATTCGCGGCCGGGTAGCTGTGGGACCCGACACCGAGGCTTTGGTAGAAAGCCGCCGCTCCCGGTTCTTGCACTGCCTGTTGCGCCAGGACCGGCGACATAATTGCCGACGACAGAAGTGCGGCCACGCCGAGAAGCTTGAGCTTGGTCATTGTCGATTTCCCTTTTGAGCTGATTAAGACTGAATTTCGCATTTCACCGAAGCAGATAAGGAGCCCGACGCGCTTCATGGCGCGCACTCTCCAGCTTTGCGTAGAAAGAGAATGATCTTCCAGTCGATCACGCGATCAGCAAAGGCCTGATCAAACGTGCCATGGATGCAACTTCGACATCGATCGGCCCGGCGACGAGAGACAACAGAGCACGCGATGATCTTATTCATGAGAGGATCCCGTCGCCGCGACTGACATTGGCATCGGTTGCTAGATGACTATCCTGCACCTTGTCCTGCTGCGCACAAAGCGGATCAGCCGGCGGAAAGATGCCGTCCTAGGATCGCACGAGCTTCTCGAACCAGGCGAGTGCTCTCGCGCTCTGGCATCGAGACGAACCGAATGACCTGCCCTGCGTGATCCAGGCGTGTTCTGAACCAGACAGATGCACCCGAGCCTTGGGATAAATTGAATGATCGCGCCCATGTTCGCTCCAAACCCGCTATTCGGTGATAGCCATCATCTACCAATCGCTTGCCGCCGCATCGGCCCGCGAGCGAGCCAATGCGTTGGCCGGCTCGCCAACTCGCAATAATCGGTAAGGGCCTTGAGCCGGCTCGCGACCACTTCGTCGGTCATGGTTCGGGCGGCGCGAAGCAGCGTGCGTGCCGTTTGCCAATATTGCTTGCCTCGTTGTGAGATCTGGAACGTCATAGCGCCCTCGCGTTATTCTCTGGCGTTTCGTTCAAGGCGATTTGGAGCCAGGTGAGCCAATTGCGATCACTTTCCCGGCGAGTTCTGAAGCGATCGACGCAGATCCTGGAACAAAGAGGGGTTCGCCACGAGTAGTGCCGAACGAGACCAAACTTGCCATCACAGACCGCGCATCGCGCGGCTTTGCCATGTTTAAGACTTTCGGAGCGGTTCAGCATCGTTGGTCTCCTCTAGGCTGTATCGTAGTGTTCGCCGATCTTCCTTCTTCGCCATTGCGCGCGATGAGCGCGCGCGTCTTTCCAACGCATGCACCCTAAGACGATCGGGAAGAACGGCTCAATCGAACCTAGGTAACGAACCGTCATCTAATGGGGTCACGGAACCATACAAAGGTCTAGGACGCACAAACGCCATTGAAGGTTGCGAACTACCTGAATGTGCCGCCGCCGAGCGCGGCGCCCGTTGATCTTGCCTGATCCGAAATACGCGGAATCCGCCTTCTCTTTAGCGGTAGTTTGGCGCGATTTGCCGGACCTTACCCGCGATGGCAGTACATGCGTGCAAAATCACAAATTGTGAAATAATGAGGTGATGCCGCCGATATGACCAATCGTGAAAGCGCTACCGACTAGGACAGGCAGTCTACGCATCACATATCAATCGAGCGAGCGAACGAGCTCGACGCGCTCGAACTTTTTGAAGTAACTCTAGACAAGCATTCTGTCGCGCACTTCCGGTAATCGACTTGGTGCTGGATGACGACAACTTGGAAAATGATAGAAAACCTGATGGGGTGGTGACGGGCTGTCTTTTTGCCTTTGCGTCCGCGGCGGAAGCCCGCTCCGCGTAGGATGCACCGCAGGACCTCGTCTTCGTGACGCAAAACGGGGCTTGCGACGCGACCTACGATGATCGTCCGCGTGGTTACATCGAAATGAACGATCGAGGTGACGATATCGTGGGTCTCGCCTCGCCAGCTCCGTGATGCGAGGCGCGAGGCCTCGGGGAAAGCATCCTTCTACTCTGTGATTCCACCAGTAGTGGACATAGTTCGGCGATGAACCGAACGCTGCCGAGCCGGACGATTTCATACCACGGTGTCCCGGTGAACTCCGTCGGGGAATGCAGGAAGAGCTCGCCGGCGGCGAGCCGCACCACTGTCATGCGCGTTTAGAAGTGAAACGTCAGCTATGGCCAGCGGGACCGGTCGCCAGGCCGTCCACGATCCATACGTTCGCGCGAAGGGCTTTAGAGTGTTGACCGGCGGATAGGTGATTTGCGCATCGTAGAGCATCGGTCAGATCCATTGGCGTCTGAAGCGACCTAGACCACGTACCGGTCCCACGATGCTCCACACGAAGGTGCCACAGAACCGAGGGTACGGATCGCGGCTGGCGCATGTCGTTTTCCAAGCGTTGCGACGCCGTGAAAAAGATGATCGCGAAGTGCCCCATTATGTTTTCCTACGTCGCCCCACACCCCGAGTACGGAGCCCTCCTCGATGGCTGATCGAAGACCGACGGGCCGCCGCAGACGCGCACGGCGCCTTTAAGCAACGATACCCCACGCTCATCGAATGCATGTCCAAACGGAATTTCTAATTTCGCCGGCTGCGTCCGATCATGAGGTCCACCGGGTTGGCCAAACACGCGGCCGCCTCCACAGCGATTGAAACAGTGGCTGTCGCGCCGAGCCGACGTGCAGCAAAGGAGCCCTCATGGAATTAGCGAGGATGTCGGCCTAACTGTTGCCGGCTCGCTGCTCACCGCCACCATGGCGCCGCTCGCTCAGATCAGCTGAGCGGCTTCAGCCGGCCCGACCACGAACGTGAGACTGAGCTCTGCATGAGGCGATCAAGCTTTGGCTGCACGGAAGGGGACGTCTCGTGGATGATCACGCGATTACGCCGCGATAAAAAAGTGGACCGCAACTCCGATGACCAATGACCAAAGCGACAAAACCTTCCGTCCGAACCGTCGCGGCTTTCTCGGCGTTGCCGCTGCCACGGGCGCAGCTTCACTGGCCTCGGGTGTCCCGATAGGAACCGCCGCGACGACCGCGGAAGCATCCGAACCGGCCCCCTCCCAATCCGCGGATGCTTCCGCGAGTACTATCGCTGCCAAGTTGCCGTCGCCAGTGCCCGGCTATCTGTCATTCGGCCCGGACGAAGCCGGCTTCGTCGAGGTAATGGTCAACGTGATGTGTCCTGCGGATGCGCTGACACCCGGCGGCGTCGATTGCGGGCTTGCAGCCTACATCGACCGACAACTGGCAGGCGCTTTCGGTAAAGGCGCGCGCCTTTATATGCGCGGCCCCTGGCGAGAGGGTAAGCCTGAACTGGGCTACCAATTGCCGCTCACACCCGAGCAGTTTTTCAAGGCGGGCCTCGCTGCCGCGGATGCGGCCTGCCGGAAACGCAATGGCAAGGCCTTTAATGAATTGGATGAGAGTGGCGCCGACCGATTTCTCCATGAAATTGCGGATGGCAAGGTGACGGACGAGCGCGTCCAGCTCGCCTCGTGGTTCAACGAACTCGTCTATCCGCTATTTGAGCAAGCTTGTTTCGCCGATCCCGTTTACGGCGGCAATGTCGGCAAGGTGTTTTGGAAGGCGATCGGCTATCCAGGTCTCCCCGCGGTTCATTCCCAGGACATGATCGATTTCCGTGGCAAGCCCTTCCCGGGTGCCGCCGATCCGAAATCCATCACCGACTTCGCCTAAGGGAAGATATCATGGCTACACGCTTGAAACATCGCACCGTCGTTTTCGTCGGCGGCGGATTTACGGCGGCGCTGGCTGCTCGCCAGCTGACAGCCAAAGGCGTCGATGTCGTCGTCCTTGAACGTGGAATCGACCGCACCCACACTGCCGCAACAAGCCTGCCATCGCAGCGCGACGAACTGCGCTGGGACGTGCATGGTGATCTCTTTCAGGATTGTTCGGTCCAAACCTACACGCTTCGCCATAATGGCGGCGAAGCGGCGCTGCCGATACGGCGTCTCCAGGCATTCAAGCCCGGCGAGGGAATGGGCGGTGCGGCCAATCACTGGAATGGGCAGACCTGGCGCTGGGGCGAATCTGACCCCGTTTTGCGCAGCCACCTTGAGAACCGGTACGGAAAGAAGGCTATTCCGTCTGAAATGACGATCCATGATTGGGGCGTCACCTATGCCGAGTTGGAATCCTATCACGACCAGTTCGAAAAGCTGTTCGGCATTGCCGGCAAGGCAGGAAATCTGCGTGGCAAGGTGCAGGAGGGCGGAAATCCGTTCGAGGCTCCGCGGCAGAACGAATTCCCGCAAAAACCTCTGCCTATCACCGAAGCAGGCGTGATCTTCAGCGAGGCAACCAAAAGACTGGGCTACAAACCTTTTCCCTTGCCGGCGGCGAATTCGCCGGAGCCCTACACCAACCCCGATGGCATGCAGCTTGGTCAATGCCAGTTCTGTGGCCATTGCGAGCGCTTCATCTGCGAAGCTAATGCCAAGGCGAGCCCCGAAATTCTGCTCTATCCGATGCTGAACAAGCGGAAGAGCTTCGAATTGCGTCTACAAACGCATGTTCTCGATATTCTTTATGATCATAAGGCAAAACGCGTGAGAGGCGTTCGCTACATCGATCGCGTAACCGGCGAAGAGTACGAACAGCCGGCCGACGTCGTCGTGCTGTCCTCCTTCACCATGTCGAATACCAAATTCTTGCTTATGGCGAAGATCGGGACTCCATACAATCCGAAGACTGGCCGTGGGGTGGTCGGCAAGAATTTCTGCCACCAGACGATGTCCGGTACGCATGTCTTCTTCAAGGACCGCTGGATCAACCCATTCCTGGCATCCGGCGCGTCACAGACGGTGATCGACGAGTTCAACGGCGACAATTTCGACCACAGCAACCTCGGTTTTTTCGGCGGCGGCTACATCTACGCCAACGTCACGAACGGACGCCCGATTGCCAGCCGGGCAGTCCCGCCCGGGACCCCGAAATGGGGGGCGACCTGGAAGAAGGCCAACGCTGATTGGTACGCCCACAATTTCACCATATCTGCGCATGGCAGCTGGTATCCACATCGCGAGAATTATGTCGATCTCGATCCGACCTATGTCGATGCTTATGGACAACCGCTTCTGCGCATGACTTTCGACGTTCGCGAGAACGAGCGCAAAATGTCGGTATATCTGTCAAAAAAGATCGACGAGATTGCCAAAGCAACAGGCGCGGGCATTGCGCCTCCGACAGCGCCCCGCAAGGGACCCTATGATAGCCAGGTCTATCAGACCACCCATGTCACCGGCGGCACGATTATGGGAAGCGATCCCGGCACCAGCGTCGTCTCTCCTCATCTGCAACACTGGGATGCGGAGAACCTATTTGTCGTCGGTGCATCGGTCTATCCCTTCAATGCGGGCTACAACCCGACAGGCCCGCTAGGGGCACTCGCGCTTCGACTTGGCGACGACCTCAACGATTACGTTGCCCGGCCGCGCCACCTGTGATTCCGATCTAAAAGAAGGACGTTGTCAATGAAAGGCGCAGGAAAGATTGGCGTGTCTATTATCGGAGTGCTCGTACTTGCAGGAGCAACCGCGAATCCCGGCTACGCACAGAACGCCGATCATGGCAAAGCCATCTTCAAGTCTTGCGCAGCATGCCACGCGACGGATCATGCCAATCGCGTTGGGCCGGGCCTGGAAGGAATCATCGGCAGGCAGGCGGGTACGGTTCCCGGCTTCAGCTACAGTGAGGCTATGAAGAAGTCCGGTATTGCGTGGGATGCGACGATCCTTGATGCCTATTTGGAATCGCCACAGAAGGTGGTTCCCGGAAACAGGATGCCCTACGCAGGGCTGAAGGACCCGACGGACCGGGCGGACCTCGTTGCCTATCTTGCTACATTGAAGTAGCGGCTCATTGAGCGAGGCGTCAGGAATACACGTGCGCAGACGATGCGAGCGTTTCGACCGCCCTCACAGAAATGGCTTGAATGCCTGACTTGAGCGAACACAGACACATTGCAGCAACGCCAAGCCTGTCTAGACCGGCCGCCGAGGTTTGTTTCAGCGCCTTCCCGGAAGCGGATTTCGACGTCCACCTGTCCGTGATAAGGGGCGGGTCAGCGCGCTGCACGCGTGGCTTCCGGACATGGAGCGAGAGTAATGCTCGCCGAAGAGTACCGGCTGGGAGGGACCTGTATCAGCCAGACTATTGAATGCGAAACCAGTTGTGTGCTGACGTGCGTTAGGGTCAATCGCGTGGTTATTGCCGTGGACGACCGCTTCCGATCTGCCTTGACAAGAAGACAACTTCAGAGCCAGTCCGGAGCCCACATTTGACCAAAACCTGAAATCTGGCCCAACGCACGCGCCGCACGTCTTCCGCGTCGCGGAGAACTCGACTTGTCGCTTGGCGGGGGCCCATTTGACTTCGCGAGCGCGCCCGAAGAACAGCAGCGTCATTCCGGCTGATCGACCGATGTGGCTCGATCGAGGTACAACGTTCCTATCAGTCGCAAGGACCAAGGTGCGCATATCCTAAACCTAGGTATGCTCTTCTCAGCCGAAGTACCATACGGATCAGCCTTCTGTGCAATGGTTTGGGCCATCTCTCTGTGACTACGCTTGCGGTATAACCGCGCCGATGTGTCGAACTAAGGCAACAACGAGAGTTCACTAATGAGAATAATCGATGCAATCGCGTTGTCAGGTTTTAGTCGCAAGACGGCTGGGTCAGCCTCTGACTTCGGGAGCGTCGTTCACAATCTGATCATGGACGTGCGCGACTGTTACCGGCCCGGGCTGCGCTACATGCGTGGCCCCGTCCCCAAATGGCGCACCAAGCATCAGACCTGGCTACGACTTGATTCTGAAGTCGTACTGGCGCCCGGGCAGCAACGGCCGCCGCCGGTGCATATACGCCCTTGCGATGCGGCTAACGCGGCCCGATAGCCGGGCTAAGGTTCCGACATGTTCGTCATACTGGGTTTGCTGTTTGCCGTCTCGCTCTCGATCAATCCGGCGACAATTTCGGGCGCCGAGTTCCTCGGAATGCGTCCGCATCTGCGATCTAGCCTCTTCTCGCGCGCATCGGGCGGCAACCGGAGGCTGGATGCTGCTCGGCGTTGCCACTCTTTGCATCGCATTGCTCGGCCTGGCGGCTATGCCGGGTGGTTCGGCGCGCGCCGGCGTCGCCCTCGAATTACGCAAATTGCCAATGAAGTTTAGCTGGGTCGCTTGCCAGCCGAATTGCCGAGGTTGGGTCAGCGCGGTCGGCATCGTGACGGCCGATACTCTGAGGGATTTCGATGAATTCGCGCGCGGCCGACAGCTTGCCGGCGCGACCATCGTGCTAGATTCCAGCGGCGGTTCGGTCAACGAATCGATCGCGCTCGGACGGCGCTGGCGCAATCTCGGGGCGCTGACCACCGTCGGCGTCACCGTTCGGACCGACACTGCGCAGAGCGCTCATTCCAACATGGCGCCCGTGGCCTATTGTGAATCGATGTGCGTGTTCCTGCTGTTGTCGGGCAAGACGCGTTACGTGCCCGAGACTTCCCATGTTCGGGTGCATCAGATCTGGATCGATGACCGCGCCAATGATGCGAAGGCCGCGACCTACAGCGCGGACGATCTGATGATCGTGGAACGCGACATCGGTCGTCTCGCGAAATACACGTTCGACATGGGCGGCGCGGGTGATTTGTTGTTGCTGTCGCTGAATGTGCCGCCCTGGGAAGATCTGCATGAACTGTCGCGGGAGGAATTGCGACTGACCAAGCTGGTCACTACCGATATGGTTGATCAGCCGGGCAACGCCAACGCAGCAGTGGTCGAGCTGACGCCCAAACCGGTGCCGGGGCGTTCCGTAAGCAGAGCGGTTGCGACCAAGATAAATCCTGAGCCAGCGAAATCGACCAAGTCGGATGAAGCTATGGGGCGCACGGGCAGCGTGAGCGCGGTGGCCCCGTTTGAGCAAGAGTAGCGGGTACCGTCCCTGAGGACCTATTGAGGGCTTCCCAGAAAAGCCAACAAACACGAAACGGCATATTCACTGCCGACTTCCGAAACGGGTGCAGACTCCGAGGTGAAGACGGTCGGCCCCATTTCCGCCTCTCAGAGCGGACGTGACCAAGCTGGCTGCTTAAGTCAGCTCGGGGCCACAAGCTGCCTCAGCAGCCTGCTTGACCAAGGTCGGCTAATCTCCCGGAAGCTGACATTGGGGCGCTCCGAGTGAAGGTCGGCAACGGGCCCAACAGGTGACATTTGGAATGAAGAGGCCGCCAATTGAGGCGGCCTTACCGTACGCCAATTCGGACCACGGTCACGTCCGCGAACTTTCGCGGGCCGCTAATGCCTGTCGCGCCGACCCACGGCCAGTCATTTCGTGCGCGCCTTCAAGAAATCAGCGGTGTGGCTCCGCACAAATATCTTTACGACTTGAGGGTCAAGCAACCCAAGCGGGTCACGCTGACAACAAAGCTTCCGCTTGCCGATATCGCGCTGATTGCGATTTCAGGGATCAAAGTTACTTCACACGCGTTTTCCCGCGCAGCGTGAGCTGCAGCCCGGGCACGGGCGCAGGAACAACTCCGATGGATAATCGGCGCATTTCTTACGCGGGCTTGATCATATCCCGTGCATATGCCAAGCCGATACCGTATCCGCCACCGTGAGCCTCCACGATCGCTCGCGCCCCGTCATAGCTCTCGTGCCGGGTCCAGTCGCGCTGGAGTTCTAGAAGGACCTGGATCCACGACGTCGGCTTCGCCCCCGCCGCTTCCATCCGTCGCATCGCTAGGTCGTGACTGACGGGAGTGAGTCCGCCGCAAGCGTCGCCGACGACGTGTACCTCATACCCCGCTGCGCGAGCGGAGAGCACCGGAAAAGTCACGCACGCTTCCGTCAATAGCCCCGAGAAGATCAGCTTCCGCCGTCCCGTCGCTACGATCGCGTCGCGCGCAGCGTCGTCCTCCCACATGTTCATGTTCCGCCGGTCGATCGTGACCACCTCGGGAATTGCGGCGTGAAGCGCGGGCATCAGGGGACCGCTGTAGATCTTAGTGGCGGACGTGGACGCCACGATCGGCATGCCGAAAACCGTGGCAGTGCGCGCTAAAGCGATCGCGTTGTTCAGAAGCATTTGGCGATCGATCGATCCCACGCCGAATGCAAGTCCGGCTTGGTGATCGACCAGCACCAAGGCGCAATCCTTCGGCTCGATCAGGATGTCGGGCATTACCCTCGCGGTTCCAGGACCTTGTGTCATGATTTCGTCAACTCCGAACATCGGGGATTTGTCACGGCTTCGCTTATGCCCCCGACAGGATAACGTGGAAGGTGATTTCGATGAGCTGTTCAGGAAAGGCCAGTCTCGGCACACCGATCAGGTTACTGGCGCACTGAGGTCGTGCCGTACCATAGGCCTCCTTGCGCACCTTGCCCGCGACGGCGAATGCGGCGTCGACATCGAGGACATAGAGCGTCTCCTCGACGACGTTATCCAGCGTTGCTCCGAAGCGCGCCAAAACCTTGACGGCATTGGCGTAAGTCGCCCGCATCTGCTGTTCCATCATCGAGAACTCGGCCGGCTTGCCGGATTCATCGAGAGAAGCAGGCGCGATCAGATTCCCCTTCTCGTCGTGGCTGAGCTGGCCGGAGACATGAATCGTGTCACCAACCTTGATCGCCTGTGCGTATCCGTAGGCATCTTCCCACGGCACACCGAAATAGGCGGCCTCCCTATCATTTACTGCGGCTGTGTTTACGTCGTTGCTTTGCATATCGAGCATCCTGGCTTGTCAATCTGGCATCGCGTCGGTGGCGGCACTGAAAGTTTCGGTACGACGATGCTTTGGAGAATGACCTTGCAATATCGGCGATGGAAATCACCTCTCGCCATAGTCTCGATAGACGATCGTTATTGCCGCCCCGCCGCGTGACCGTAGCGAGGAATGCCACCAGCCGCATCTGCAGAGATTCCGGTCAAAAAAGAAAGGCCGCCTGCGTTGCCGCAAGCGGCCCAAGTCTAGGGAGGAAACGCCCAACGAGGGCAGCGATAGCGGGGTGGGGGTGGGGGTGGGGGGCGCTACCGCATACGCCTAGCTAAGACGATCGCGATCGGCGCTTCAATTAAACGTAGGTAAACGTCGGGCACCTGAAGGGGTCACGGACCCGATACGAAAGTTTATGACGCTCGCCCTCAAAGCCGACTACTTCCGCGAGGAGTCCACTTTCGGGCTCATGCACCGCAGCAACGGCCGCCTATTCGGCCCTTCCTCTCAACGACTTAGAATGACTCTAGTTTAGAACGAGTCTTTTTGCGGGTTTGGCGGCGAGCAATTACCAAGGCGTTAGATTCCCATCATTGGCGGAGGCGCATCATGCGAGCGGGAATTGCCTCTGGGTGGCGTCTCGCCGCTGTCTTCGGTGCATTCGCACTACTCTGCCATGGCGGCGCTGCGCGCGCCGAGGACGCCGGGTCCTGGAAGGAAATCGAGACCAAGTACATTTTCGGCTTCACCACCGGCTCCGGCATCGGCATCGAGGGCGAGAAGGAGTTTACCGTCGATAGCATCGGCCGGTCTGGCAAACGTGATGGGCACTATGCCGCGACCGAAACCAAATATGAGTACGAGTTCACGCCCTCCCAGTTCATCCAGATCGAGTTTGGCGCGCTCGGCTCGACACATAATATAGGTGGCGCAACCGATCTCGATAGCCGCAACGCCGCGGCGTTTGCCGGCGGTTTCGCTGAGTTTCGCTATCTCGCGATCGAGCGCACGTCGAACAATCCGTTTTCCGTTACGCTCGCTTTCGAGCCGAATGTGCGGCTGATCGACGAGACCAGCGGCGAGCATGTGCACAATTACGAGTTCGAAACGACCGTCAACGCCGACGTCGAGATCCTGCGCAACCGCCTCTATGCGGGGTTCGATTTGCTGTACGAGCCAGAGGTTACCTGGACCGCGACGGGGGATACCATCCGCGAAGCGACCCTTGGCGGTTCGGCAGCGCTTTCGCTCCGCATCACCTCCGGTGTGCTGGTGGGCGCTGAAGTCTGGTATCTGCGTCACTATGATAGCCCGACGTTGTCAGACTTCACCGGCGACGCCATCATGTTGGGCCCGACACTCTACGTCCAGTTCACGCCGAAAATGTTCATGATCGCTGCCTGGAACAGCCAGGTATGGGGCCGCGAGGTCGGCAATTCCCTGCCGCTCAATCTTTCGGAATTTCAGCGAAATCGTGCGCGCCTAAAATTTGCCTGGGAATTTTGATCCCTATCCATCGAAGGAGCGCCTATGTTTTACCACATGCTGACGCCGATACGCCTGACCTTGGCTGCCGGTTGCGCGGTCTCACTTCTGCATGCGGCGCCGGCTCTCGCGCAGCAGGCCGCGGAAGTTCATCTTACCTATTCCAACGGCGCGTTCCAGCCGAGCGAGGTGCGTGCGCCCCCGGACAGGCCTGTGGTATTTCGAGTCAGAAAATCTTGACGGCAAGGCGATGGAGTTTGAAAGCAAGTCGCTGCGGGTGGAAAAAGTCGTCGCCGCGAAAAGCGAGGGCGTGATCAATGTGCGCCCGCTGACGCCCGGCCGCTACGAGTTCTATGACGACTTTAACGAGAAAGCGCGCGGTGCACTGACCGTGCAATAGGACAACACCAAAGGTGCTCGCTGCGCTCATCATCGTCTTCCGGGAGGTATTTGAGGCCGGCTTGATTGTCGGCATCGTGCTTGCGGTCACACGCTCAGTTCCGCGTCGCAATCGCTGGATTGGCGGTGGGCTCCTAGCGGGCGTCGTCGCTGCCTGCCTTGTCGCCGCCTTTGCCGGCGTGCTGTCGCAGTTGTTCGAAGGGATGGGGCAGGAGCTGTTCAACGCTTCAATTCTTGCCATGGCGGTGGTCATGTTGACATGGCACAACGTGTGGATGGCGCGACATGGCAAGGAGATTGCCGGAGAAATGCGCGCGATCGGGCAGGCAGTGGTGGAGGGAAGCAAGTCGCTGCTTGCGCTGACTGTCGTGGTCGCGGTCGCTGTCTTGCGCGAAGGCAGTGAGGTCGCTCTTTTTCTCTATGGCGTCGCCGCATCCGATGGCGGCTCGGCCGCAAGCCTCACCATCGGAGGCCTCATAGGTCTCGCACTTGGCGTCGCCGTTTGCCTCCTGACCTATTTCGGACTGATGCGCATCCCTCCGCGCGCGTTGTTCGCCACCACGACAGTCCTGATCACACTGCTCGCGGCCGGCATGGCGGCGCAGGCCGTGGCGTTCCTGCAACGCGCCAACTGGCTCAAGCCGCTCGATACCGTCATGTGGGACAGCGGCTGGCTGCTGTCAGAGTCGAGCATTGTTGGCCGCGCCCTGCATACGCTCGTGGGCTACACCGACCAGCCGACGGGAATGCAGGTCGTGATCTATCTCGCTGTGATTCTGGTCACGGTCATGCTGATGCGGCTTGTCGGATCAGGACGACGCCAACACGTCATCGCGGCCGGCTGACCTTGGGGCCTAGTCGGCATTGGCGATGCCATGATGCGCACCAGCCGCACACCCGAGATCATGGAGATGCGGGCTATGTCATCCTCACGAAGCCCGTTGCGCGAGTCCACTGGATCCTTCTGTACCGATGACTAGCTGCTCTATAGCAGCGGAGTGCGTTGATGTTGATCGCGTCGATGCGCCGGTCCCAATGTCGTTGCACTTCTTCGTGCCGGACGATAACGCGCCGCCGCCTGGCGTCACCGTAAACCCTGCGCTAGGCCGGCGCGTTTGCGGATGCATCAACGTCGGCTGTGGATCAAGATGGCGAAGAATTCACCGTGCGCCTCGATCAAGAGCCTTGCGACTTCGCTGATGTGCCAATTTCAAACTTCAATAGGCGCAGTTACCAGGTCTGCTTTGCTCTCCTTGTACTTCTGAGGATGCAAGAGCCTGGTGGAAGCAAGATGTTGTCTCGGGCTTGAAGGCCAGCACCGTGTTGTACGGATTGCCGAACACAAATACCTTCCCAGTGCGCCAAATGATCTTTTCCAAGTCCACGAACGTGCGCATCTTCAAGTGGTACTTCCACAACAGCATGTGTTGAATGAAGTTCCAGGTGAGGCCCCAGACCCAGAATGGAAGTCGCCGATAACGGATCGGGTTGAAGCCGAGTTGGCGCATCTTGTAGACGAGAAGATTAGCGCCGACAAAATTGTAGCGCCAATTTTCGAAGAACGCCGTGACGCTCAGGTAATCCTTCTCACGGCGACAATGATCCAGCGAGCCTGGTGAGCGGATCAATAGGCGTCCTCCCGGCTTGAGCATCCGCCAGCACCGCGCCAGCCAGGCGTCCAGGTCTTTGGAGTAGCCTACCGATTCGAGCGAATAGATCGCATCAAAGCTTTCGCTCGGGAGGTCGAGATTGTCGAAATCCGTGACGATCACCTGTCCACGCCCACCAAGCTTCGCAAATTTCCGCCGGCAGATGTCGGCTTGCACAGATGAATTGGTCACACACACAATTTCGATATTGCGCCGGGTGGCGAGGTAATTGGCCGCCGCGCCGGATCCGCACCCGAGATCCAACAGCCGCATCCCGTCCTTTGGTTTCAGAAGAGCGTATTCGGATTCGTAAATGTGCGAAAATGCCGCTCGGGGGAACACGCACGTGCTGTAGTTCGCTCCCTCATCGAGATACGTGCCGAACACGTCGTCGAACGTGCGCTGCTCGTCATCGTGCTTGAGGAAGTCTTCCGGCTGCGGTGCCCACTCCACTAGTTGGCGCTGCTCGAATTCATTCAACTGATGGCCGATCTTGCTCGCGTCCTTCAGTCGAGTTGCCAAGAGAAACAGTATGTAATGAAGAAGGTTGTATGCCAGGAACAGCGCAACGATGGTCGCCACTACTACTTGAAATATCAGAACAGTGTCCAAGGTTGCTCCAGTGGCTGCTGAAACGTTGCAGCGATAGCGGGGTGGGGTTGGAGGATCGCTACCGCATACGCCTAGCTAAGACGACGCGATCGGGGGCTCAATTGAACGTAGGTAAACGTCGGGCATCTGAAGGAGTCACGGACCCGATACGAAGGTTTATGGCGCTCAGCCTTAAAGCCGACTACTTCCGCAAGGAGTCATAGTCGGACTCGATGCACCGCGCACCTTTTATTCGATCACTCCGCTGGCGCTGACAACGATTGAGGGCGGCACATTGATGCCGAGCGAACTTGGCCGTCTTGATGTTGACGACCAGTTCGAATTTCGTCGGTTCATAAACTGATGTCCTGCGGACTCGTTCCCTTGAGGATGTCAGTAATTTGGATAGCGACGCGACGGAAGATGTCTGAAAGATCGGTGGCATATGGATCAATCGCGCTGTCTTGGCAGTGATCGGGTCGCGTCCGATCTACTTCGAACTCCGGATATGTCGCTGCATTGCACTAACGACGCTGAGGGCCAAGAGGCGAGTAACTCGTTCGGGTCAGCTCGGATCGAGTGGCGGGTCGAGGGACTTGGCTTCTGCCACCACCAGACCTGGGTGTGCAAGAACAGCTTGATCGTTACGCACATAACGTAATTCTGTATGCCGGGAATTTTTCCGTAGCGCATGCTGCTCCGTCTGCAAAATGGCGATGTCTTCCCTCTCTCTTGCTATCCGGCATCCGGTCGGCGACGTGGCGCACGCCAAATCCACCGTAGGAGCGGTCGTCATGGTCAAGAACGGCGGCGCGTTGGCACGCGCAAGCTCGACTGGTCCAACGGCGGCAACGGGAATTTCTGCAGATGCGCCTGGTTGCGTTCCTCGCTACGGCGTCGCGCGGCGGGGCGGCAATAACAATCGTCTATCGAGTTTATGGCGAGAGGTGATTTCCCTCGCCGGCGTTGCAAGGTCATTCTGCAAAGCATCGTCGTACCGTGGCCCACCGAGACGCGATGCCAGATTGAGAAGCCAGGAGGCTCGATATGCAAAGCAACGACGTAAACACAGCCGCAGTAAATGATAGGGAGGCCGCCTATTTCGGTGTGCCGTGGGAAGATGCCTACGGATTCGCACAGGCGATCAAGGTTGGCGACACGATCCATGTCTCCGGCCAGCTCAGCCACGACGAGAAGGGGAACCTGATTGCGCCTGCTTCTCTCGATGAGTCCGGAAAACGGTCGAGTTCTCGATGATGGAACAGCAGATGCGGGCGACTACGCCAATGCCGTCAAGCTTTTGGCGCGCTTCGGGTCAACGCTGGACAACGTCGTCGAGGGGACGGAGAGTCGGATGATGTCAGACAGCGCTGCGGCCATTCCGCTTCGGACGGCCGCTCCGGATGACCCCGCTCTGGCGCGGGTGTTAGCCGCTTACGTAGCGTCGGCGACAATCTGGCTCGTATTCGCCACGGCCGTGGGACTTTTAGTCAGCTTCAAATTCGCCTATCCGGATTTTGCGACCACGCCGGCGCTGTCGTTCGGACGGCTGCGCGCGATCCACACCAACGGAACATTTTATGCCTGGGCGAGCCAGGCGCTGATCGGACTTGCGCTGTTCGTCGCCGCGCGCAGTTCGGGCGCGCGGCTCTACAGCGAGCGCCTCGCATGGATCAGTCTTGTGCTCCTTAATCTCGCCGCGGTGCTGGGCACGGTCACACTCGATTTCGGTTTCAACTACGGCCAGGAGTATCGCGAATGGCTGTGGTGGATTCGCGTAATCCTCGGACTTGGTTTGATCACCGCGGTCTGGAATATGATCGCCACTGTCGAGCACCGGGATGGCGAGGATATCTATATTTCCAACTGGTATACTATCGGGGGCACGCTGTGGACGATTGTCATGGTCGTGGTGTCGATTCTGCCGTGGTACCAGTTGGGACTCGGTCAGGTCGCGGTACAGGCCTTCTTCATGCATAACGCCGTCGGACTATGGTTCACGCCCCTATCGCTCGGTGTGTCCTACTACGCGCTGCCGAAGCTCCTGAACCGTCCGATCTATTCGTATTCTCTCGGCGTCTTTGCATTCTGGACCAACCTCATCTTCTATCCGATCGTCGGCGCTCATCATTTTGAATTCAGTCCATTACCGTGGTGGCTGCAGACCACGGCCATCGTCTTCAGTGTGGCCATGCTGGTTCCGGTGCTGAGCGGCACCGCGAACTTCCTTCTCACCTTCCGGGGGACTCACGAATGGATATACCGTTCGCCCGCGGTGTTCATCCTGGTCGGCGTCTACGGTTATCTACTGGGTTCGACGCAAGGCACATTCGAGGCATTCCGCTCGCTGCAGCAGCTCTGGCACCTGACCAATTACACCGTAGGGCACTCGCACCTGACGATGTATGGCTTCGTCACCTTCGCGATCTGGGGTGGAGTTTACGCACTGTTGCCGCGCGCCACGGGCAAGTATCCCTACAACCTGGCCATGGGCATCCATTTCTGGCTGTCTGCCGTCGGCGTTGTCATCTACGTTGCGGCGCTGTCGGCCGCCGGCACCATTCAGGGGCTCGATTGGTTTCGAGGACTCACCTTCATCCAGTCGGTGGAGGATGCCGCGCCATACTGGTTATGGCGCTCCGTCGGCGGCTCGCTGATGTTCGCAGGCCATCTCGTCTTCGCTTTTAACGTCTGGACAATGACCTACGGTAGGTCCTACGGCGAGCTTGCCGCAGCCAAGACGGTGCCAGCATGAACAGGTCATTGGCGATTTCTGGCGGTTCAACGCTGATCTACACTGGATTGGCTATTCTTATGGGCGTGCTGCCGGGCATCTGGCTATCGAAGGTGCCTCCGACGCCGGGCCTTAAGCCACTGACCCCGCTTGAGGCGCGAGGTCGGGATGTCTATGTCTCCGAAGGCTGCTTCTATTGCCATACCCAGCAAGTACGCCCGCTCTCCGGAGATAAGCCCTTTGGCCGTCCGTCTGCGCCGGGCGATTATGCCTACCAGACCACGGAATTGCTAGGTTCGGAGCGCAACGGTCCCGACCTGAGCAATATTGGCACGCGGCAATCGAGCAGCATATGGCAGTACATCCATCTCTATCAGCCGCGCGCAGTGGTGCCGCAATCGATCATGCCGGCCTTCCCCTGGCTGTTCAGGGAGGTGGACAAATTACCTCCCGAAGAGAAAGCGGTGCCATTGCCGCCCCAGTTCGCGCCAGGCGGTACCGTCATCCCCAACGACGACGGCAAGGCGCTGGTGGCCTATCTGTTGTCGCTGAAGCAGCCCGCGCTCGTTCCGACGCAGCCCGGCGCCGCACCTTTGGGTCCTTCGAGCGGGCCCCTAGGGTTTGATGCCACCAAGGGTGCAGCATTGTTCGCCGACAACTGCGCATCCTGCCATGGCGCGGAAGGCAAGGGTGTGCCGGGAACGTTTCCGCCGCTCGCCGGGGATCCGGTGGTTAACGCCGCCAATCCCACGGCACACATTGGCGCTGTGCTGCACGGACTTAGCGGAAACGTGATCAACGGGCAAAAATATGAAGCGCCGATGCCGGCGTTCGCCGATCAATTGTCGGATCAGCAGATTGCCGATATCATCGACCACGAGCGCTCCTCGTGGGGCAATCGTGGTGCCTTGATCAGCGCGGCCGATGTCGTCGCGGCGCGCGCCAATGAACCACTGCAGAAGCGGGCAACGCCGCCGGCACAGGTCTCGCCGGTAGCGACCCCGGCACCGACGTTCGATGCCGCGGAAGGATCAAAGCTGTTCGCCGACAACTGCGCCATTTGTCACGGTGCCGAGGGGAAGGGCGTGCTTGGCGCATTTCCGCCACTTGCGGGCGATCAGGTCGTTAATGCCACTGACCCTGCCGAACACATCACCGCCATGCTGCGCGGCCTTAGTGGCAAAGCGATCAACGGCCAGAAGTACCAAGTAGAGATGCCGCCGTTCGCTGACAAACTCACTGATCAGCAGATCGCCGATATCATCAATCACGAGCGCACGTCATGGGGTAACCACGGGCCGTTGGTGACGCCCGCCGACATCACGAAGCTCCGCGCCAAGAAATAGGAGACGACGATGACCGATATGATTACCGCTTGGATCCTCTCGGCGCTTGGCTACCTCTGCACTGCGCCTGCGACCGCTAGTGGCGCTGGCGATCATAGTCTTGCCGGACCACTACTCGGCAACGTGCTGGTGGCGGGCGGGGCTGGGGTCGTGACCCTCAGCTGTATCGTGGCGGCACTGTGGATGCTCATCGACCCCGGCGAACGGGACCCCAATCATCCAAAATATCGCGTCCTGGACGCCGACCGTTAGAGGAATGCAGCACGTGTCCGATCCGCGCATCCGCATCTATCTCGACGAAGCGCCCGATCCCGTGACCGATCAGCGGCCGCCGACGGAGATAGCGCTCGACACCAAGAGCCTTGCCGACGGCGAGCACGGCCTGCGCATCGAAGCCCAGGACGCTACCGGCCAGGTCGGCGTCCGACGCCTTCGATTCCAAGTCCGCAACGGCCCCGGGATCACGGTCAGCGGGCTTGGTGACGGGGCCGTCGTTCACGGTACGCTGCGCTTCATGGTCAACGCGTTTGGAGCTGAAGAGCCGTTCGAGCCGCACCGGGCCGAATCGCCCTCGCCGATCCCGGTTTGGGTGTGGGTGCTGAGCCTGCTAATCGTTGCTTGGACCACTTGGTATGTCGCAACACTTTGGAACGTCCCGGCGGATTACGCAAAAACACCAACCTATTCCAAGTCAATAAATCCTTTCAAAATGCCGCGCCCCGAGATCAAATGAGCTCAACGATGAGCTGTGGCTGCTGACCCATCCGGATATCCGCAAGTCAGGACGAGCGTTCATGACACACTGCGTGGAGGCGATGAGAAAGCGATGCGATCTGATCGAGGGGTTGACTATTGACGACCGAGGCTCCCCTTGGATTACCGTGTTGCCGACATGATATTTCGATCATCGTTCTACTAGCTTTATCGTTCCGTTATGAACACAGGTGATGGCAGCTCACGTGCGGCGTTTCAGCTCGACCTCTTCGACATGAAGGATGCATGGACGCATTCGGCGCACTCGTATCAGAGCGCAAACTCCATTCTCGTCGAAAACGGCACTCTTCGTTCTCGACTAAGTTCAGCACCTTTCTAAAGTTGCGACCTATTGGCTGCTTCTCCGTTTCGGGCGAGTGTGAATTGATGAAATACGGTTCTAGGGAAGATGCTCATGCAAAGATGACCGCACCAAATTTCTGCCGTGCGGTTAAACGAGCAGGCGCCGATTTAATAGCTACTTACGCGGCACTAGAAGTCGCCGAACCACTCAAGAAGCAAGAGGTTTTATCGTGGCAATTCGGCTCGGTACCAGGCGAAGTGATTTGGCCCGCTGGCAAGCCAATCATGTCGCCGGTCTTATTCGTAGCGTCGAGCCGGCCGCTGAGGTGCGAATGGTCTTCGTTAGTTCGGTTGGCGATAAAGATCGACGGTCGCGGTTTCAGCAGATTGGCGGCGTTGGAGCATTCACGAAGGAGAGCGAAGACACGCTTCTGCGCAACGAAGTTGACCTGGTCGTTCATTCCCTCAAAGATCTTCCGACAAAATTGCAACCTGGCTTGGTATTGGCGGCCGTTCCCAAAAGAGAGGATCCTCGCGATGCGATTTGTGGCGTTACCCTGGATCAGCTACGACCGGGGCTGCGCGTCGGCACTGGATCAATTCGTCGCAAAGCTCAACTTCTCGCTCTATGCAGTGGTCTGGATATTCGACCCATCCGAGGGAACGTATCTCCTAGGCTGCGTAAGGCAAAGCACCGAGAGGGAATTGACGCCACTCTATTGGCAGCGGCGGGGTTGTCCCGGCTCGGATTGCTACGTGAGGCCTCACAGATTTTAGACGCGCATGTTTTCCCGTATGCAGTCGGCCAAGGTGCTCTCGCGGCCGAAGCTCGCGAAGAGGATACGGCGCTCATAGCACTGCTTCAAAAGATTGAAGACCGGCGATCGCGCGCCGAAGTGGATGCAGAGCGCGCACTGATGAGAAGTCTCGACGCGGGTTGCAGCTTGCCCGTCGGGGTCTCTGCCACATGGCACGCTAGCACGTTAAGACTTCGAGGACAGGTGACTCATCCAGATGGCCAAACAAAGATTGTCGATGAAAGCGTGGGTCTGGCCGATCAAGCCGACGCAATAGGCAGAAGCCTCGGGCATAAACTTCTTCAGCAAGGTGCGGAGGAGATATTGAAGGCTGCGCTCCGTACCGTGGAAGAGCAAGCCAATCTGAATTTGCTACTTGGCGTAACGACTTAGTGTTCTAAGCCGGCGTAGATGGCAAACCCGCCAGAATGCCGCATGCGATTTGAGCGAGACCAGTTCCAAAGCCCGAAACCTGACAGTCGAAACGCAAAGCCGCCGGGCGCGTTTGCTGCCCGCGAGCACTCGCGCGCAAAGCTGCATCTCAGCTTAAGCGTGGGTCAAGGCCGCGCAGCGCCCGTGGGGCTTGGCTTTGATGCGGACGTGTGGCCTGGAATCAAAGCGTCATCCTTGAACACCGGCCGAAGCTAGCTCCGGAGGCCGGCAAGAGGCCCACCCGGATCGCGCATCAGCTACAAATGGGCGGCGCTGATAGTCCCGGCCCTCTTCCCCGCAACGTTTCCCTGTAGGGGAGGACCAGATGACGCTGCCCGTCTTTGTCGCACAACCTTGTTTTCTCTTACAGGACTGCGATTTTTGTGACGATGAATGTGCCCCAAGGGCTTTATAATCGTTGCACGCCAATAGCATCCGCGACGGAACCTTTGCGCCGTGCGGTCGATGACCGCCTACATGCCAGGACGATCGATTTTCCAGCAGCTCGGCCGTAGCGATCCCGGGACGGTCGGCTTTCAAGGAATGACGCTGTGACGGCCTGGAGATATGACCTGACGCCGGAATCTCGAATCGCGACCTTTTTACACAATCGCGACGCCGAGCACATAAATCCCGACTAGCAGCGTGAGACTGCTAACAGCAATCGTGAGGTAGATCTGATGCATGGCGGCCTCTCGGAAACGGCGCTATTAGTGCTGGCGATTGAAAAGAGCCTTCTCATACCCGGTCGTTGCTATCCGACCCATCCCAAAACCATGGGACCCTTCTGCTCGCGCGGTGATCCGAAGCGAGCTCGGAACAGGCCGACGGGGCGTTACGCCCGCCGACCTCTTCTTGCAACTGCCGGTTCGTGTCCGGTTCCGCTGCGACTCTCGGCACTTCAGCCGTTTGATACACTGCTATCTCAGAACGACAACTAAGGCCATGGGACGCTTGTATCGCGTTATAGTACTGAGTGAGGATCGCACTCCACAAACGGAATGGTCAGATCATACGTTGGTTTATTCCTAGCCCGCGATAGGTGCTCTTGTGAGCAGTGTCGGCAGTTAAACCCGTGTCCCCGATTTAATCCGTGAGCCTTTTGGCCATCGTCTAGATCAGCCGAGATCGCTTAAGGAATTCCAGCCTGCACCGCTGCCGGTCTATCTCCTGTACCCGGCCAACCGGTTTCTACCGGTCAAGGGGCGGGCTTTCATCGACTTTGCGGCGCCGAGGCTGAAGAGAGTCATGGAAGGGCTCCAGCCGCCGGGGTGGGACATGTGCGCTTTCGCCCAAGGGATCGCCCGGAGCATGGCGCCCTCAACTCGGCTCGCCGAGCAGGAAAGTGAAGGGCACAACGAAGAGCTCGTCGCCCTGGTCGTCGCTGACATGCAGGAGCCAGTCACGCCAATCCTCGAGGCTACGTTCGCTCGTTAAGGATTGCACGATACGGGTCGCGTGATCGCGGGCCTCAGCAAGATCGTCCACCACGGCGCCGCGGCGATCGACGAAAACCTTCTTCGGGTTCGAGCAGTGGAAATATACGTGGCTCATTTTCAACCTCCTTCAAATGCGATAGTCCGCCACGATAGCTCAGCGTTGTCGGTGTGCTCGCCGTCAGCGACCGCTGCTGTCGTAATGGTGGATTAGAATCATCTCAAGAACTCCTGTTCACGGTCCGGCATAAACACTGGTGGGCTACGATACTTGCATGCCGGCGCTCTGCGGCGCCTTTTCGAGAAGGTCCTGCCGCGAAGCCCCCCAGAGCACAGCAGTCCCGACGGTGGCCGAAAGAATTGACGCGGCGAATACGGCGATCTTGGCGGCCGAGAAGTCGGTGGCGCTTGGAAACGTCTGCCCGGCGATGAAAAGCGACATCGTAAAGCCGATGCCAGCAAGGGCTCCCGCGCCGGCCAACTGCCGCCACGTGTACTCCGCCGGCTTAACAGCTATGCCTGTGCGCACGGCCGCGGCGGCCGCGAGGAACACGCCGGTCGGCTTTCCGATGGCGAGGCCGGCGACGATTGCGGCCATGAGCCAGCCATGCCCAATGAAGACGCCCGGGTGGATCATCACGCCCGCATTGGCCAATGCGAAGATCGGAAGGACAACGTAGCTCGACCGCGCGCCGGCGTGCCGTAGCAGCCGATCAGCGGGCGATTCAATTCTGTCGTAGATCGCGTCGAGCGCATGTAGTGCCGGTGTGGAGGGACCATGCCTGAGCACCTCACCCTCATGCCGGGCCTCGGAGGCGATGATGGTGCTGGCCTGCGTCATAAGGGCGGCCAAGTCAGCGGGCGGCCGCGTCGGGATGAACAGCGCAAGTACCACGCCGGCCAGCGTAGCGTGGAGGCCGCCCGCGTAGACGAACGCCCACAACGCGACGCCCAACAGGATATACGGCGACAGCAAATAGACCCTCGATCGGCTCAACAGCGCCAGCGCAACCACAACAGCTGCGGCCGCTGCAAGATAGGCCGGATGGATCTCGCGGGAGTAGAACACAGCGACAACCACGATCGCACCGATGTCGTCGACGATGGCCGCCGCAGTCAGATAGATGCGCAGCTCCACGGGAACGCGCGCGCCCATCACGGCGATGAGGGCGATCGCGAACGCCGTGTCCGTCGCCATCGGGACGCCCCAACCATGCGACCACGGCCCCGCAGGGATGACCAGCGCATACAGGACTGCCGGCACGACCATGCCGCCGACAGCGGACGCAATCGGAAGCGCGGCGGAGCGACGGCTTGCGAGGTGGCCGACTGTCATCTCGCGCTTTACTTCCAATCCCACGACGAGGAAGAAGACCGTCAGCAGACCGTCGTTGACCCAATGGAGGATAGACATCCGGAAGGCCGCATCTCCGCAACTCACGCCGAGCTCCTGGCGCCAGAACGCGTCAAACGCCGGGCCGATCGGAGAGTTCGCCACGACGATCGCCGCCATGGTCGCTAGGACCAGCATAACGCCGGCAGATGGGCCCCAGCTCGCGAAGTCGAGGGCTGTCGTGCGAACGCGGTGGCCGAGGGTACCAAGCATCGCATCGACGAGAGAGCTCTCGTCCCAAGGGCCGTCGTAGCGGCGGCGGTTGATGTAGAAGGTCGGCGTGAACCTCACGCCACTTGCGCGGGAGCTTGCGACATCCGCCTCCACCCTCGCCCTCGCGCGCCGTGTGGCGTCGCTGTCGCCGAGCGCGAAGTCGGCGCTCACGCCTAGGCCGGTGGCCACCGCAACGAGGTCGTCCTCTGTGAGCTCCATTGACCTGGTCATCAGTTTGATGTGCGCGGACCAGAACGCCTCGGGCGTCTGGGCAAGCTCAGCGAGCTCGGCGGCCCGAAATGCAAGACTGTTGTCCATGAGCGGACTGTGCCGGAAGGCGTAGCAGACGCGGTCGCCGAGTTGGTCGCGCGCCTGCGCGATGCGCTCATTGGCAGCCCTGCAGTGCGGGCACGCGTAGCTGCCGTACTCGACGAGCGTGATCTCCGCATCGGCGGGGCCGAGCACGTGGTCCGTCTCGTGGTCGACCGGACGGTCGAGGCGGCCGGGCGGGATCATGAGCTCCATTGCTGAACCAGTCTCCAGGTGTTCGCGCCGGCTACGAGGTCGGGCGCCGCCGTTCCTGGGTTGACGACGTGGAATACGCCGCCGTCGGGTGACGGCGTGTACGCGATCTCCGTGGCGACGATACTGCTGAGGAGCCCAGCTGCGTGCACGCGCGGGAGGAAGAGGCGCACCGACGTGCCTTCACCCTGCTTGCTCTCTATACTGACCGCGCCACCTCGTCCCTCGGCGAAGCGCTGGACCTGGGGGAGCCCGAGGCCTTTTCCGCTGCCCGCGACCTTTGTCGAAAAATGCGGGGTGAAGGCCCGCGAGAGAAATTCCTCGGGCATGCCCTCTCCGTTGTCGGCGACGATGATCTCGACGAATCTCCTCGCCGCGCCAGCGGAGAGTTGGACGTTCCGCGCCGCGACGGTGATCACGCCGCCAGCCGGCATAGCATCAGCCGAGTTTCGGCAAAGATTTCAGCAAAGCGAAGTACAGCTCTTCCGGATCAGCGTTGAAGTCCCACAAATCCGGGGCGATCTTGGTGCGGACCGTGACGTCCGGACGCGACGTCCGGTCTAGCGTGCCCGCCAGCGCTGCCAGGCGACCGCCCGAGACGAACCCGCCGATCGATTCGGGGCATGGTCGCGCAGCGTTGTCGAGGAGCTGACGGCTGAGCAACGCGCCTCGCGTGATCGCGTCCCGCATCTTACTGATAAGGGACTTTCGGTATGCGGCGTCGCTCTGGCATTCGAGCAGTCGTAGGCCGCTGTCGATCACGGCGAGAAGATTGTTGATGTCGTGGACCATGAACTGTGCCACGTCCCCGATCGCCCTCACCTCCTTCGGCCCGCGGGAGGAGAGCACGTCGCGCGTGTCGGACCGTGGGGCGGACCGGCACAGGACTCCGGAGATCTCGCCGTCACGCCCGACGAGCGGAATTTCCACGCACCTGGACGCGATGACGCCGCCGCTGCTGTCATCGTGCACGCTCCGCACCGTCGCGCTGAATGCGCGCTGTACTCCAAGCGAGACGCCGGCGCTGCTCGAGAGCACGGCGGCATCCTCTAGCGGAGGCCTTTTGACTGCGCCGGGGAAGGAAACGTCGGGTGTCTCTTTGATCTGCATGTCGGGTCTCTTGGCCTTTTGATCGCGCAATGGAACGACTTCGGCTCTCACACGAGGGCGAGCGACAATCGCTCGAATTTTGAGTCCATGACGGTCAAAAGGAAAATCACCTCTCGCCATGGAGTTGATAGCCGACCGTTATCAAAATGGCTGAAGGCGCTCGGCACGCCACGGCGAGAGTGCGGCGCTTTCCTCTGCGCGGCCTCGCCGAAGCGGAACTCCAGCGACCGCGAAGAGGTGTTCATTTGCCGATCCTCTGGGCAGGCCCGTACTACGGGTGGCTACTGAGATCATAGCTGTTCCAGCGGATTAAACGGAAATAGCACCGGCACTGCGACCGCTCGTGAGGCCGAAGCGCCGGCGTGCACCCCCGCAGCAATCAGAGATGCGAGCAATGCCCCAAAGCATCGCAGGACGGGCTGTCCACTTTCTGCACGGCCCTTGTCATGGCCGGCTGCGTAACGTTTCAATACTCCGCGCGGGAAGCCTCGAATCGCGTGTGCGCAAGCGGCTAGCAGCGATGATCCCGGCGCTCTTGCCCACACTCGAGCGCCATCGCTGGCTGAAGCCGACGTGCGCAGAGCGTGTGCTGCCGGTAGCGGTGAGCCATCCTGCCCCATCTGCAAAATGGCGATGTCTTTCCCTATCTCAACCTCGGTCAGGCATCCGGTCCGCGACGTGGCGCATGACAAATTCGCCGCAGGAGCTGCGGCGTGGTGTCAAGCACAGCGGTGCGTTGGCACGCGCTCGCTGCGTCGTCACGCGGCGCGGCGGCAATAATGATCGTCTATCGACTCCATGGCGAGAGGTGATTTCCCTCGCAGGCGTTGCAAGGTCATGCTCGTCGGGTGGTTTAAGACGAACAGGAGCTACCATCAAGATTTAAGTCCGCAGCCGTGATTGCGCTCGCAATTGCTGCTGCTCCTATCGCAGTGACCGCTAGGCCACGGGCGCGTCACTCCTGGTCATTTTCGGCGGCCTCGGCAGGAGGCGTCGTCAGGTTGATGCCCGCTTCAACTAGACGACCGATTCCAAGAAAGTTGTCATATGGGTGGGATTTATTTGTCGTTTCAAGCTCCTATGTAAGCGGTGGGGGGCTTTGCGACGAAGGATTTAGCGATATGGCGGCGTGGCGGCGGGCGATTGAATTGTCGCTCGGAGATTCGGATGTGGAGAAGTTGAGGATGATAGCGCGGTCGCGAACCGAACCTGCGAGCCGGGTCGAGCGCGCGCGCATCTTGCTGGGTTATTGGGAAAACTCGTCGTTTTTTGCGGTGGGCCAAGCGCTCGGGCTGCACCATCAAACGGTCCAGCGCTGCGTCGAGCGGGCGGTGGCCGAAGGCCCGATGGCCGCGCTGGACGATCGCCCTCGCCCCGGCCGGGAGCCGACGATCACGCTGGAAGCGAAAGCCTGGTTGACGTCGTTGTCGTGCCGGAAGGCGAAAGAGCTGGGTTATCCGCATGAATTGTGGACCACGCGGCTGCTCGCCCGCCACGCTCGCGAGCACGGTCCCGCCGAAGGGCACCCGTGCCTGGCGAACCTGGCGCAGGGCACGTTGTGCAAGATCCTCGATTCTGAGGAAGTGAAGCCGCACAAGGTCCGTTACTACCTGGAGAAGCGTGATCCTGAGTTTGCGGAAAAAATGGCCGAGGTGCTGTGCGTCTATCGCAAAGTGAAACTGCTCAAGAGGGCGGCGGCGCGGTCGAAGCGGAAGCCGAACGGCCGGGTGGCGATTGTCTCCTACGACGAAAAGCCCGGCATTCAGGCGATTGCAACGACGTCTCCCGATCTGCCGCCCGAGCCCGGCGTTCATGCGACCTTCGCCCGCGACCATGAATACAAGCGCCACGGCACGGTCACCTTGCTGGCCGGCATCGACCTTGTCACCGGCAAGGTTCACGCTATGGTCGAGGATCGCCATCGCAGCCGCGAGTTCGTCGCGTTCCTCAAGCGTCTCGACAAAGCCTATTCGGCCGACACCGCGATCCACCTCATCCTCGACAATCATTCCGCACATATCTCCAGAGAGACCAAAGCCTGGCTCGCCGAGCAACCAGCCGGCCGCTTCGAGTTCACCTTCACTCCCAAGCATGGCTCTTGGCTCAACCTCGTCGAGGGCTTCTTCTCCAAGCTGGCCCGCTCCGTGCTGCGCCATATCCGCGTCTCGTCCAAACAAGAGCTCAGGGAACGCATCATGGCCGCCATCGACTTCTTCAATCGCGATCCCGTCGTTCACACTTGGACCTACAAACTCGACAAGGCCGCTTGATATGATTCGAACTTCAAAATCGCTGACCTAGTTAGGAGAACCATCATGACAAAGCGTTTCCTTCTGATCGCAGTGGCGAGCTGCTCGATTGTTTTTACATCGGCTGCATACGGGCGCTCGGCCTATGACGGCTCCTGGGACCTCGTCTTCGTGACGCAACGAGGAGCCTGCGATTCCACCTACAGCTTTACTGTCGATGTGACCAACGGAATTGTCACGCATCCCAATCTCGTGAGATTTCGAGGTTACGTCGCAAAATCCGGCGCGGTTCGCGCTTCGGTGACGGTCCAAGACAAATATGCCACGGGTACGGGCAAATTGCTTGCTACTTCCGGTCGGGGGACCTGGAGGGGCCACTCAGGCACAGGGCAATGTTTAGGCTACTGGACGGCGCGACGCAATTGAAGGATGCAACAGCGGCACGCGACCGTCTGCGACTATGGCGCGGATGCTGGCAGCGCGAAGCCATCCTACGGAGAGGAGCGTTTTCTAGATGAACTGGAGAGCATAGTGAAATGACAGTTCCCAAAATACTAGTCGGCCTTGCAGTCCTGCTCGGCTTGCTCTCTCCCGGTCTCGACAGGACAATGCGGTTCGAGAAGCCTCGGCCCATGAACGCGCCCACCTCGTCGGGTGAAACCGCACCTCTCGATACTAATCGGCTAGCTCTGGTGGTTGGTAATTCAACCTATCCCGATGCCCGCTCTCCTCTTCCCCAACTGACACGCGATGCGGAAAGTTTGACAAATGCTCTTCACAAGGACGGCTTTCTGGTCAACGCGATTGAAAATGCGACGCACTCCGACATGACCCGCGCAATCGATCATCTAAGGACAAGAGTACATTCGAACTCAATTGTGTTAGTCTATTTCGGAGGTTACGGCATCCAATCTGGAGGACAAAATTATTTAATCCCGGTCGACGCGAAGATCTGGAGTGAAGAAGATGTCCGTAGACAAGGCGTAAGCATTGACCGTCTGCTTTCACAACTGAGGGCTTCTGGAGCACGCGTCAGGCTCGTAATCATTGAGGCCTCACGCCGCAATCCTTACGAGCGACGCTTCAGGGCTTACTCACACGGACTTGCCCCAATTCAAGCGGATGAGAACGTGCTGATTCTGAGCTCAGCGGCGCCTGGCCAGGTCGTCGAAGACCCGGATGAACTACACAGTCACCTGATGACCGCTCTTCTTATGCAGATGGGCTCTTCGAATGGGATCGAGGAGGTCTTCAATAACACCCGAAACGCAGTGGTGGCTGCTACTCAGGGCCAACAAACTCCAGCTGTGTCATCTACACTAACCGAAAGCGTCAATCTCTGGGCGGCACGGAGCGGCGTTCCTGTGTCCTCCGTCGGCGCTGCAGCCATCGTTCGCCGCGAGTGACCATACGGATTTCCGCTGATTTCCAAGGATCAAAGGTCAAGGCTGAGTTCCAATGTCGAGCGCCACTCAATCATCTCCGTCTGCTTTCGAACATCCAACGCGCCCCCTTCCCGGCGAGCCATATCCATGTCGGATCGCTGGAGGTCTTTTTAGGGTCTCATGATCGTCTGTTCCTGCAATGTCCTCAGCGACCATGATGTTCGCCACGCTATGAACACGGCCGACGATGCACTGCGCAATGCAAAACAGATCTATGACTGCCTTGGCTGCAGCGCAGAATGCGGCCGCTGCGCGCGCACCATCAGGACGATCATCGACGAGGCCTATAGGGAATTTGCGCTAGCCTATCAGGCGGACTGCCCGCACCGCCGGACCAAGGATGACGCCCAGGATGAGGCCAAAGTCGTACTCGCAACGCCCAACTTCCCCGGAACTGCTGGATAGGTGCCTCCTCGGTCTCGTCCCGGCGATACCTGCTTGCTTGTTTTTCCTCTGAAGCGTTCTAAACTAAGAAAGGCCAAGACCCGGCCTCAAGCCTTGGAGTTCATCATGCAGGGCGACCCCAGAGTCATCGAGTATCTTAACAAGGGACTTCGTCACGAACTCACCGCCATTAGCCAGTACTGGCTGCATTACCGGTTCTTTGACAACTGGGGCCTGCTGGAAATGGCCAAGGTCTGGCGCAAGGAGTTGATCGAAGAGATGGAGCACGCCGACCGCTTCACCGACCGCATTCTCTTCCTCGACGGCTTTCCCAACATGCAGGTGCTCGATCCCTTGCGGATCGGTCAGAACGTAAAAGAGATCATCGAGTGCGACCTCGCCGCCGAGCACAGCGCGCGCGACCTCTACCAGGAGGCCGCGACCTACTGCCACGGCGCCAAGGATTACGTTTCCCGCGATCTTTTCGAAAGCCTGATGAAAGATGAGGAAAGCCACATCGACTTCCTCGAAACGCAGCTTGATTTGATTAACCGGATCGGGCTCGAGCTTTATACCCAGAAGCATGTCGGTAGGCTCGAGACTGAAGAGCACTGAGCTTTCGCGCTGTCCACGGCAACCGGAGAAGCGTGGCGGACGTCTTTCGCAACAGAATTCGTTGGAGGCTGCAGCGATTTTTCGAAAGCTCCGGGGGATGGCATCT
Source organism: uncultured Alphaproteobacteria bacterium (assembly GCA_963847045.1). GTDB lineage: Bacteria > Pseudomonadota > Alphaproteobacteria > Rhizobiales > Xanthobacteraceae > Bradyrhizobium. Next base: position 89,372 of record CAWJYQ010000017.1, read on the forward strand.
CGGCGGAGTTCACGGATGTTTCTGGAGCCAGCCAGATAAATATCGGGTTGAAACCAAAGCCTTCTATTGCCCTTCACGACATTATCAGGTTCGAAGGACTTTCACGTTCGACCCATCGGATCTCGCGCACCACTCGGTGATCATCGGTCCGGCGCCCCCTGCCGACCTTCTCCTTCCGCAAGGACAGCCGCGTCACCTCCGTGCGCGTTGACAGCCAGTTCGCCATCACCGTCAACGAAGGAGCCACGGCAAGCGCCGTTGCCGGGCTGGGATCGCCGCGTCGAGCGAAAACAGCGCGCGGGCAGAGCTCGAGGCCGGGCAGCTCATGCGGATGCAGCCGGACAGGGATGGAAGTGAATGGGCTCTTCGTCAGCGGAAAGACCATAAGGCGTGCCGCACGGGCATTTACGAAGTCCTTTCTCAGGGAGCTCCGGGCTGCTTAGGACGGCTCCGGCCAGGAAACATCGCCGTAACAACGCGGCATTCCCCGCAGTCATTGATACAATACCTTTATTCCACCCTCGCCGAAAGCTAACGCTGGCAAAAGAGCACCCCAACCGTCCGCCCTCGCGCTCGGCGGTTCTCTCGCGTTTCGGTGCCGTGTGCGAGAGCGAAGCGAAATACCCGAAGGCGTTTAACAGGCCCGCGCCCAATCTGATGGAAGGCTCCCATGGACGAAGTACTAGTGCTCTACTACTCCTCCCTTGGGCACGTCGAAAAGCTCGCACACGAAATCGCCGCGGGCGCGCGTGAGGCAGGGATCTCCTCCGACGTAAAGCGCGTGCCTGCACTTCTATCTCCGGAGGCCGCCAAGGTAGCCAAATACAAGCTCGACCAGACCGCCTCAGTCGCGCGCATCGAAGACCTCGCTGAGTACGACGCCATCGTCGTAAACACGGGCACGCGCTTCGGCAGGATGTCGTTCCAAATGGTAAGTTTCCTCGACCAGGCTGGCGGCCTATGCGCGAAGGGAGTCCTTCACGGCAAGGTAGGCGACGCCTTCGCGTCGTCGGCGGCGCGGCGCGGCGGCCAGGAGACGACGCTGTTCACCATCATCACCAACCCGCTCCACTTCGGCATGACGGTGGTCGGACTGAACAACGGGTTCGCCGCCCAGATGAAAGTTGACGAGATCACAAGTGGCGCACCTTACGGCGCGACGACAATCGCAGGGCCCGACGCGCAGCGGCAGCCGAGCGAGAACGAGCTTGCCGCCGCGCGGTACCAGGTGCGCGCCATCGCGGAGACCGCCGCGAAACTCCACGGCTGAACGACGCGATGAGAACGCGGCAGGGCGCTCGCCGCGTCGGCCGCGCCATTGAGCGGAACCGGAGCCGGCAGCGTGGAAGAGATGGCGGAAGACCAGGACGGGATGGAAGAGGCCGAGCACGATCTGCTTGCCGACCTACGCCGAGCGCACCGCTCGCTTCGGATTCAGCGCATGGATCAGCCCCCGGCGGTTGCGCGCCTGACGCTGGGGCAAAGGATAGCGGATGCGGTCGCCACCGTCATGGGATCGTGGACCTTCATCATCGTCCAGAGCGCGATCCTGTTCGTCTGGATAACTGCCAACCTAGTCGGCGCGATGAGGAGCTGGGACCCCTACCCGTTCATTCTTCTCAATCTCGCGCTTTCGTTCCAGGCGGCCTACGCCGCGCCGGTCATCATGATGAGCCAGAACCGGCAGCAGGACATCGATCGCAAGGCCGCGGAGAACGACTACCGGATCAACGTGAAGGCGGAGCTCGAGATAGAGTTGCTGCATGAGAAGATCGACCAACTGCGCGAGCGTGAAGTCCTGAAGTTAACGGAGGCCGTCAGGACGCTCACCGAACTGCTGGAGCAGTCGGGGTCAGACGCACGCGAATCCGATGTGGAAGGCGAACGGCCATCATAACGCGCGGCTATCAACTTCATGGCATGACGTCATTTCTCATTCGCCGCGCAAAATTCCATGCTTCGCGGGACGTTGTGACGGCAACCTCTCGCCGCCACTGCGAAGTCGAACAAGGGTCCAACAATAGGAGGCTACAAATGTCAGTCCAGCAGCCGGTCCTCACGCCGCCCCACGGCGGCGAGACGGTGACCTCGAGCGGAGGCTCGAGCGTCGAGATGAAAGTGGAGAGCAGCCAGTCCGGAGGCGAATATGGCACAGTCATGTGGACGCTGCGAGCCGGAGAGGAGCCGCCGCTGCACACCCACTCGCGCGAGGATGAGCTGCTCTATGTGGTGCAAGGGAAGCTAATCGCGCGGGTCGGCGATGCCCGTGTCGAGGTGGAGCCGGGCGCCTACGCGGCTCTTCCCCGCGGTGTGCCGCATACGATTGAGGTGGTCGGCGACCAGGCGACCCTGCTGCTCAGCTTCGTGCCGGGTGGACTCGAGCGCTTCTTGGTCCCACGGAAAGGCGAGCAGCCCGATCCGGCCGCTTTCGGCCTGACGTTCCCCTAAGGGCGGGGAACCGCGGCGCGCGGCCTTCGTGACCGTGCGCCCGCACGCGGGCCCGGGCGCCGGCCGCTCGCGACCGCGCCAGATGATTGATTCCATACGCCGGTACGGAGGAAATCCGCCATGGTCACTCGCGGTTTCACAGGCCGCCAATCCGGATCAGAACTACGGGACCGGATTCCGCCAGGACAGCACCTCGTCGACAATTTCCCGGTGCTTACGGTCGGACCCACGCAGCGGATCGATCCCGCGGACTGGACTTTCACGCTGAAGGTCGGACCTCGTCCGATCAAAGCGTGGAGCTGGCCTGAGTTCAACGCGCTCCCACAAACCAAGATGACACGAGACATCCACTGCGTGACCTCGTGGTCGAAGCTCAACACCGCTTGGGAGGGCGTGGCCATAGACGACATTCTCGCCGACGCTGGCCTTACCGCACCCACTCCCTTTGCGCTCGCACATTGCTATGACGGATACTCCACCAACGTGCCACTCGCGGACCTCACGACGGGGAAGGCAATGGTCGCGCTCAAGTACGAAGGCCAGCCGCTGCCGGGCGACCACGGGGGGCCGGCGCGGCTATTCGTGCCGCGCCTCTACTTCTGGAAGTCCGCGAAATGGGTGAACGGGCTTCAGTTCACGGAGCGTAACGAGGCCGGCTTCTGGGAGTTGCGAGGATACCACATGTACGGCGATCCGTGGCATGAGCAGCGATACACGAATGACTGAAGCGATTGCAGCAACCGCGCGATGGCAGAGCTGCGCGATCGTCGAGATCGCGACGAGGACGCCCGCTATCAAGAGCTTCTATCTCCGCCTCTCCGAAACGTTCAACTACACGGCCGGACAGCACGTTGACGTGCGGCTGAATGCACCCAACGGCTACACTGCCATGCGCAGCTACTCGATTGCCTCGGACTCGAGCGATTCCAAAGTGATCGAGCTGGCGATCGAGCGCCTCACGGACGGCGAGGTCTCACCGTTCTTCCACGACGTCGCCCAAGTAGGCGACACGATCGAGCTTCGCGGCCCGCTTGGCGGACACTTTCTCTGGCCGGGGCCTTCCAACAGACCAGTGCTCTTGATCGGCGCTGGCTCTGGCGTCGTGCCGCTCATGGCCATGGTCCGGTATCGGAAGGCCAGCGCCGAACCCGTGCCTGTCGCGCTGTTGCTCTCCTCCGGGACCTGGCGTGAGGTACTGTTCAGGGACGAGCTCCTCGAGCTCGAGAGGTCACTTCCCGATTTCGCGCTCGCATTGACGCTGACACGCGAGCCCGCGACGCGCCGCACGGATTTTAGCAGGCGGATTGACGCCAGAATGGTTGCTGACGTCGCGGCGCGCCTGCCCGTGTTCCCCGGCTATGCCTTCGTGTGCGGGTCGAATGCCTTCGTCGACATCGCGGCGGACGCCGCTCTCGCCTTGGGATTGGAAGCGAGGGCGATCAAGACCGAACGGTACGGCGCTTGAGAGAGGAATGCTCTCGCTTTGCGAGAGGATAGCTTTCGCAAAATTATCGACTCGGCCAGCGGCAGCTACGGTCGCGCCGGCGCAAGGAGACAAGTCAGTGAAGGAAACGGAAGCTGCAGATGCTGTCCAGGGCGATCGATGTCGATAGCTTGAAGGTCTTCTGCGTTGAAGACAGCGTACCTGGCCGGGGCACTTCGACATCGAGATCGACTGCGTCGCAGCACGTTAGGAGAGGGACACGGCCATGTTCTCAGTGATTTTCGAAGTTTTCCCAAATAAGGAGAACTGGGATGACTACCTCGACAACGCCGAGATGCTGCGCCCCGAGCTGGAGCAGGTCGAGGGCTTCGTCGACAACATCCGCTACAAGAGCCTTACCCGCGCGGGCTGGATCCTTTCCCTTTCGAACTGGCGGGACGAGAAGTCGCTCGTTCGCTGGCGCACGCGCAGGTGCCATCAAGAAGTTCAGCAGAAGGGCCGCGACGAAATCTTCGCAGACTACCACCTGCGCGTCGGCCAGATCGCTGCCGACAATCAGGTGCCGACGGGGTACGCCCTCACGGAGCAGAGGCTCGACGAGACCGAATTCGGGGAGGGAACAACGGTCACGCTGATCAACGCGACTCGTCCCGCGGAGTGGAAGCAGACCAACAACCCGTACGATTGCGCCGAGTGGCTCGGCCTGAACCCGTGGGCCGCCGACAGCACATCCTGGGACATCTTCGAGGCCGTGCTCACGCCCGGCGACCTGATTCTGCTCATATCCTGGAAGGACGCCGCTGCCGCGCAGGCCTACGAGAACGTTTCAGTGCCGAATGACAAGGCAAGGGTCCGGAAAGTACGGATCGTACGTGACTACGGGAAATACGACCGTCGTGAGGCGCCTCAGTATTACGCAGACGCGGAAGGCGGCGAGACCCTCCACGCCTGACACCGCTCCGTCGGAAAGGGCCAGCGTGAGACAGTGCCGATGCGCGCGGAGGCTCCCCGCGAAGATAACGCGCAAACTGATCGACTACCGCGCCCCGCTCTGACGGGCACAGCCATGAGGCTCGTCAAAATCTGAAAGGAAAGCACGATGACGAATTCGAACGACGATGGAGCTCCCCGCCCACAGGCTGAGGTGGCCGGCGACCTTAACGGCGCAGGCACGCTCAACGGCCGTGCCGGCGCATCGGTGTTCTCGATCGGCGGCCCCGACGGTAGGGGCGGCACGGCGTCGGGGGCGAACCCTTACGAGTTGCTAAGCGCTTCGCTCGCAGCGTGCACGGCGATGACGATACGGCTGCAGGCGCGAAGGCGGAAAATTCCGCTTTCCCACGTCGAGGTAGCCGTGTCGTACCACCATGGCGGGGATGCGAGCCGCGACTCCTTCGAGCGGTCCATCAGGCTCGAAGGAAGCCTTGGCGACGAGGAGCGCGCCCAACTGATGCAGGCTGCGAACATGTGTCCCGTCGGACGGACGCTCGGCCTCAGCGCCGACATCCGCACGAACGATAACGTTGGCGTCGGGCCGGCGGCAAGCTATGACACCGACTTAAGCGAGCTTTCGATCCCGAACATCGACCCCGACTAGTGTGCCGCGAGGTAGTCCACGAGCGCCACGGCGTTATTGTGCTCGGTGTCGTGCGCGCCGAAGAGCAGCGTGACTTTGCCCGCAGATACAAGATCCGTCAGGTGCTCGACTGCCGCGCGATTGGCGCGGAGCTCCTCGAAGTATCGCTTGCGAAACTCGCGCCAGCGGTTCGGATCATGGCCAAACCTGGTCCTGAGGCCGGCACTCGGGGCGATGTCCTTCAGCCACACGTCGACGCTGGCATGCTCCTTCGTGAGCCCACGCGGCCAGATGCGGTCGACGAGCACCCTCGTGCCGTCCGAGGCCTCGGGCGGCTCGTAGACGCGCCTGATACAGGGCCGCGGGGATCGTCGAGACATCGGATTCTCCAGCCCTCCTCTCTCCAAAGGAGGGCATCTCGCGTTAGGCTGCCTTCGCCGGACTGACCTCGGGAAAATCGATCGGCGTCTGCACCGCGTTGTTCATGAAGTTGGTCAACAGGAACTGGGCAGTCAGCGCGATCATCTCGACGATGTTGGCGTCTGTCCACCCCGCATCCCTGACCGCCGCAAACTGGGCATCGGAAACTTTGCCGCGCGTCTCGATGAGCGCTTTCGCGAAGGCCACCGCAGCCTGGCGCTTGGGGTCGCTCGAGCGGCCCTCCCTGTTCAACTCGATTTCGTCCGCCGGGATTTTGGCCAGCTTGCCCGCGGTGAAGCTGTGCGCGGCCAGGCAGTAGTCGCACCCGTCCGCCTCCGACACCGCAAGCGCGATCCCGTCTCTCGTCTTGACGTCAAGCGTCTTCCCAAGCGATCGCATCAGGGTAGCCCAGCCGGAGAACGCGTTCGGGCTGATCGACATGAGGCGGTGCAGGTTGGGCACGAAGCCCAGCATCTTGTCGACGTTGTCGAGGATCGGCTTGGACTCCGCGGGGGCGTCCTCGCGCTTCGGAATTGCAATTCGGGGCATTTGACCTTCCTTCTGTAGACCGCAAACGATTATCCGGTTGATGACGATGCAGGCTGTCGTTGACGCCGATCGTCTCAGCCGATGGTGGCCACCGGACTGCCTCGAAGACTAAGGCCGTCGCGCCGCGACGATCATGTTCTTCGATCATGCAATTGATAACAGCAGGTCATCCGCTGAACACCGAGGAGCTCGCAATGGGCAGAAGACGACTCCGCCAAAGGCAAGTTCACTTCAGGCGGGGGCGGTGGCGCAAGATGGAAAGAAAAGCTCCGAAGCGCCTACCGGACCTATCGCGCACCTGCTTCCGTGAAACTCGGCCATCCCGTCCCGCTGTCGAACTTGTCGGAGGAGCGAAGAGCGGCTCGCCGGAAACCACGTCGACGTAGAGACCAGGCCGCTTGTTGTTCCAGTATTCGTTGGCGAAGGGGCGCTCGGTGTCATCGGTCTGCGTGATGCGGTACTGCTCGGGAGCCAACTCCGAGACCGCTTCAGCGAAGCGTTGGCATGGGGACGAGGGCCGAGCCGCGATGCTACACGCGTTGCTGCCGCGGCTGCAACCGGCTCGCAGTCTCCGTTGGAATCGAGCTGTTGCGGTTTGCGCCGGGCTATGTGGCGACTGAGGTGGACGGCAAGCTATCCTTCAACGTCGCAGCTTCGGTCGCGACGGCGCACCAGATTATCGACGCCGACAGACAGATAGACGTCGCGCCCGAGCGCGCGCGCTCATCAAACTCGTATCGACGTGGAAGGGAAGCGTCGGAGGCTGAGAGACCGATTGCGCTCCCCCGCATGAACAGGGGAAGCGCAGTTATGTGGCCAGGAGATTATTCATTGGTGAAGCCTACGACCGGACAATTCACCAGATTCCCCGTTGTCTTCACCGGCCCCCCCACAGGGCTCACTAGTAAGCCTGACGCACTTTTGGCTTCGAGATCGCCGCCGTCAGTGATCAGTTTCCTTTGATCCTTCGAGATAGCCTCCTTGGTCCACTCGGCCAGTCGTACGTCCCACATTGGAGAGTATCCGGCGCTGATCTCCGTGAAGTGCGCGAGGATATCGAGCGAGGGCCCCTCGCCGTTGAGGGCGCTGTCGAGCCCCTGGCGGTTGGGATCGCTCGCACCCATGTTGCCGTTCACAATCGTATAGATCACCTCAATCGCGCCGCTCTGAAGAATGTCGCTTTCCGCCGGAGCAAAGGTGGACGACTCGAGGGTCGCCGACTCCTCGGAGTTTGCGTCAAAACTAAGATAACGCAGGTGTTTGCCGTTCGCGAATCCAAACCGGAGTTTCAAGTCGACGGTGCCCTTGTCAGGACAGATGCTCGCCACGGAGTTCGTCACGACCGAGTAATCAGGACTGCCGTTGCAGAACGAGATTTTCTCGGGCTCGACATTGAACGCGATGACCGGAGCATTGAAGACAATGTCCTTGCTGTTCGCGACCCGAACCAATGGGCTGTAGTGCGCATCTCCGACAGACCCGGCTCGGGCCGTTTTAGGAGGAAAAAAATTGGGCGCCTCGCCTCCCACTAGCGTCTGGGACGGTGAGAAATCGACCCGGCCCGATTTGAACGTGAAGTTACCCAAGTCGTCCATTTCCGCAACCCTTGTGCTCGTCAAGTCTTTGGCCTTGGCGAGACTCGGCGCCCATGTGAGCCCCATCTTTTTCGAAGTAGCAAAATCGCTTACGTCGGTAAGCACGAACCAAACAGTTTCTCCCGAGGCAAGACGGCCGCGATGGAGCGGCAGCGTCACCACCTCCCGTACGAGGTCCACTTGGCCCGACGTCAGGAATTGCTTTGTGATTTTTTTGTAGGTAACCGGACCGGCTGCTAGACTCTCCTGAGGGGCCGAAAACGACAGAAGAAAGATCATCGTCGATCCACAAATGCATCTGCTGAACTTTTTACTGTGCTTCATGACCCTACCTTTTTCTACATCCAGTCCGGTTTACCCACGCAACATCCAAGCGCGCGTTGGCTAACGATCAGTCACTTCTTCAGTCCGGGATAGCCCTGCACATAGATCCAGTCAGTTGCCTTGGCAGGGATGTGGCAGCCTAGACAATCTGAGCGAAAGTTCGTTGAGGTCGTCTTCACCGGGTTACCCGCGTCGAACCACGACCAACCCCAACCGTTGCCCCACAGCTTATTATCGGGGTGGCTGTTCTTACTGTCGTTCACCATCATGAACCAGCCTTTGAGAACGTCTTGATGGCTGACAGTCCCGGTCGTCATATCCGAAGTGGCCGCGCCGTAAACTTCCTTCACCAGGATCGAACCGTCGGGGAACTTGCCGGTGGCGCGATAAGCGGCCGCAGCATCGGGCGACGCGTAGACGACGTGCATCTCTTTAGCGCCGTTATCACCTGCGACAGACCAGCTCCCAAGGAATTCGTAGGTTGTTCGGTAGTTCTTCGGGATATGCATGTTGCCCGCCGCATCAACAAGTTGTTCCTGCGCAGGGGCGGGCTGGCTATCTGCGGGCTGCGAGACAAGGCACCCGACAGTCACCACGATGACGGACGCGGACGCCACGGCTGCACTTCCGAGAAATTTCATCACAGTTCTCCCTACTTTTTTATGGTCACGCCGGGCGGCACCGACACCTGGTCGAGCAACCCGTAGAACTGCGTCCATACGTCATCGCGTTTCGCACTTGCAATGTGGCAGTAGGCGCATTCCTCAATCGGCCGGACTTTGGCGGTGGCCGCTTTGGGTTCAAAGTGGTTGAAGTTGTAATAGCCCCAGCCGTCGGTTTCCTTATATCTCTTGGTGTCCTTGACAGTCACATCCGCGCCGTTGAAGGCGCCCGGGAAGAATCCCTTCCCCGATGGCGCGGTTCTCGAACCGTCCGGATGAGTGGCGGGCTGCATGAGCTGCAGTTCCTTCACGAAGATTGTTCCTTCAGGGAAGACGCCCGTTTTCTTGTAGATATCGTACGAACCAGGCTCGATATATACGTTATGAAATTCAGGGAAATTTGCTTGGGGCGGGTTTAAGAAATTGGGCGTCAGTGGCGAGCCGACATAAACCCATTCGTGAAAGTTCTTTGGCAGAACAAGGTCCCCATCTTTTGTGTATTCAGGAAGATAGCGGCCGGTGGCGTGCCAATCGTCGGGTGGTGGAAGCTGTGGTTGCTGCGCGAAGACTGCGGTCGCTAAAGCGCCAGCGCCGAGGACTGCGGAAAGTGCTAGTACTGTGCGTCTCATGATCTCTCTCCTCTGACCAGCTGTATGTCGCCGAATGAGAATGACGGCCTTCGTGCGCAGGTGGTCTCATTGACTACGCACAGGCTAGATTAATCGTGGGTACCTAAATTCGAAAGCAACGAAGGGGCATGCAATTAATATCCGCCGGGAATAACCTCCTCTCGAACTATCGATGTTTGATGATGGGAAGCTTCTGGCCTCTCGCTACGCAGGCTGCAGTGACTAGGGATTGCCGGCGTGACCGCCGTTTCCAGTCTTCACTGATGAGCTGGTATCCCTGCGAGCTGCAGATGGGACTCTTGATGTTTCTAGTTCTTGTTGTTCCAAATTGAGCAGCCGATCCTTCGGAAAAAGTCGATCCGGTTTTCCGGCCGCGTCACGGACAGGCAACACCAATGTCGCAAACACACAAGACGCTCAGCATCAGATAGGACTGACATTCACAAGATGTGGAAATTGACCAAATCATTCCGCTTCGAAGCGGCGCATACGCTGTCGGGTACGACCTTTGGCGCGGCGAGCGAAGAGATTCACGTCCATTCCTTCCGCGCCAAGGTGAGCTTGCGCGGCACGCCGGATCCCGTGACCGGCATGGTGGTCGAACTCGGCCCCCTCCCGCGCGCGATCGAAGACGTCCGGCTGACGCTCGACGACAGTTTCTCAACAAGATCGAAGCACTCGGCATCCCGACGTTGGAAAACCTCTCGCGGTTCGTCTGGGAGCGGCTTGCGCATCTCGGCGGGCCGACCCGCGTCTCCATGCATCGCGACAGTTGCAACGAGAGCTGCACCTATTACGGTCAGCAGGACCAAACTTCGTAGGGCGGGCAAAGCGCAGCGTGCCCACCATTCAAGACGACGATGAAAGATGGTGGGCCGGCGCAAGCGTGCCTTTGCCCACTCTACGCGGCACTCTGCTTGGTGAGCGACGAGAATGCAGATGGACGTTTCGACGACTGAAGACCGCAAGGCACGTGCGCGGAGCTGGTTTGAGTCTCTGCGCGACGACATCTGCGCGAGCTTCGAGCGGCTCGAGGATGACGCGCCGCGAGCCCTCTATCCCGGCGCGGCCGGCCGCTTCGTGCGCACGCCCTGGCAGCGTACCGATCACTCCGGCGCGCCCGGCGGTGGCGGCGTGATGTCGATGATGTACGGCCGCATGTTCGAGAAGGTCGGCGTGCACTGCTCGACCGTGCATGGCGAGTTCGCCCCCGAGTTTCGCGCGCAGATCCCCAGCGCTGCGGACGATCCGCGGTTCTGGGCGTCGGGCATCTCGCTGATCGCGCACATACGCAATCCGAACGTACCCGCGGTGCATATGAACACGCGCTTTGTCGTCACCACCAAAGGCTGGTTCGGCGGCGGCGCCGATCTGACGCCCCTGCTGGACCGGCGGCGCACGCAGGAGGATGCGGATACGATCGCCTTCCACGCCGCGATGCAGGAAGCCTGCACCGGGCCAAACGGCGTCGCCGATTACGACAAGCACAAGAAATGGTGCGACGAATATTTCTATCTGCCGCACCGCAAAGAGACCCGCGGCATCGGCGGCATCTTCTACGACTGGCATGACAGCGGCGACTGGGAAGCCGATCTCGCCTTCACCCAGGACGTCGGCCGCTCCTTCCTGAAGATTTATCCGGAGCTGGTGCGGCGCAATTTCGCGACCGCCTGGACGCCTGCCGATCGCGAGGAGCAGTTGATCCGGCGCGGGCGCTATGTCGAGTTCAACCTGCTCTACGACCGCGGCACCATCTTCGGGCTCAAGACCGGCGGCAATGTGGATTCGATCCTGTCGTCGCTGCCGCCGGAAGTGAAATGGCCATGACTGCAAAGCCCCTCCCCCGCGCCATGCTGATGACATGGATGACATCATCCTGTCGGCCTATCGCCGTTCGGAGATCGCCTGGAACACGATCGCGACTGAATTCGCAGCCGAGCTTGCGCCGCTGCCGACGGAGCAGGTCGCAGCGGCCGTTCTGACGTTTGCGCGGAATTTCTGGGCCAATGCGGAGGCCGCCTGGCGGCTCAAGCTCGGCGAGACACGGCGATTGACGGTGAAGGGCGGCTTCGCCGCGCTCGCAGCAAGCGGGCAACGCACCCTGCCCGACGATCTCGCCATTCGCCTGAACGACCGCTTCCTCATCTATCGCAAGGGAGGAGATGTTCGTTCTCCCTGGTGCGCATGAGGCGATCGACTGGCTGCGGCCGCTTGACGTCAACCTCGCGCTGGTGACGAATGGCGCTGCCGACATGCAGCGCGCCAAGGTCGAGCGCTTCGAGCTGACCCATCGCATCGACCGCATCCAGATCGAGGGCGAGCACGGTTTTGGCAAGCCCGAGGAGCGCGCCTACCTGCACGCGATAAACTCGCTCGGCGTCACCGCCGGGAATACCTGGATGATCGGCGACAATCTCGAATGGGAAGTCGTGACGCCACAGCGCCTCATCGTCGAAAGCCGCTCTCCGATCGAATCTGCCTCGTGCGTCGCTCCACTAGCTGCTCCGTTGCCGCCTTTAGTGCTTCGCTTCTGCAACGGGCCTCGATCAGTCAATCCATTTTTGCGTTGTCCACTCGCCGGGGTCTCGCTTCTATACGGGGTCGGCGCAAGGCCGGCACCGATGTGATTGGAAGAGGATGAGGCTGGCCAATCTAGCGATTGTCACGTCACCGCAAAGCGCAGGGTCTGACATGTCCATTGTCCTGGCGAAGGCACTTCGCTTCGAGAAGGCTTGGTATCGCGACCGGCCCGAACTGTTGCGCGCCTCCTGTCAGACTGCTCCAGCGTTGAAAGGGGCTCCTTCGGCAAGCATGCGATGCATGATACCGCCAGTCGGCGGGCGAGCCCCACCTTGGCCTTGCTAGTGCCGGCGCGCTGGTGATCCGCATCGCCCAGCTCCTTAGTTGTGAACAGCCCTCGAGCGGCTGGTCGTATGATTTGGGCGGCATCGTAGAGGTGCCGTGCGCAACGAACCATCGCCAATCTTGCTGATCCGGCCAGTGTAATCTCGCGACCGCTATGGCGCTTGCGTCCGGGCGCCGTGCGCACCATGCAAGCCTTTGAAGCCGAGCCCGTGACAAAGAAGCGATTCGCTCGAAACGAGTTTTGAAGCGACCCGCTTCGCCGCGTCCGCCCGCGCGACGCTCGATCCCGCCAATCTCAGGCGGCAGTTCGCCCTCGTGCCCTTAGGATCTGATTATTGATAGTTGCACCGGAACGGGCGCAGGTTTCCCGAAAGGGACCCAGACGCAGGCCATATGTGAGCGGCCTCAGGCAGCGCGCGACCATAACCTAGGGTTCTGCAAATCATAACTGAGAGGAGTGCGAAGTGCTCTGCGTGATGAGCTACGGTCGAGCGACGGTCAAGGAGATTGAGATGGACGATCTGGACGTATCGGCAAGGTGGCAAGCAAGGCATCCGACGCACGGAAGCGTCGGCGATAGACATTTGTGCGCGGATATAGTGCCGAGGCAAGGAGCGTTGACTTCGCCCGACGGGACGTTCGCTACGGACGATAAAAATTGTGCGGCCGCAGCCTACGAACGTCATTTCCACGACGCTCTTGAGCGTCTGCAGGGGGAGCAGCGTTATCGCGTCTTCGCCGACATCGAACGCATCTCCGGCCGCTTCCCAGCCGCCAAATGGCGCCGGTCTGACGGAACCGTTACGGAAATCACGGTTTGGTGCTCGAATGACTATCTCGGCATGGGACAGCATCCAGAGGTCGTGAGTGCGCTGACCGCAACGGCACACCGCTGCGGCGCAGGAGCGGGTGGAACGCGCAACATCGCCGGAAATAATTCGCCCTTGGTTGATTTAGAGGGCGAGCTTGCTGATTTGCATGGCAAGGAAGCGAGCCTCGTCTTCACCTCCGGCTACGTATCGAACCAGGCAAGCATCTCGACGATCGGTAAGCTGATCCCAGACTGCGTCGTCTTATCTGATGCATTCAACCACAATTCGATTATCGAAGGCGTCCGTCAATCAAGTTGCGAAAAGCGGATTTTCCGCCACAACGATCTTGGTCACCTTGAGACGTTGCTGCGCGAGGCAGGAGACCGCCCCAAGCTTGTCGTGTTCGAGTCCGTGTACTCGATGGATGGCGATGTGGCGCCGATCGGCGCCATCTGCGACCTTGCGGACAGGTATGGTGCCATGACCTACCTCGATGAGGTTCACGCCGTCGGCCTCTACGGCGCTCACGGGGGCGGGATCAGCGAGCGTGATGGGGTGATGCACCGCCTGACCGTGATCGAGGGTACCCTCGCCAAGGGGTTCGGCTGCGTTGGCGGTTATATCTCGGCGTCGCGATCGATCTGCGACGCGGTGCGCAGCTTCGCGCCGGGATTCATCTTCACGACGGCACTCCCTCCACCAATTGCTGCCGCCGCGCGTGCGTCCGTTCGTTACCTGAAGCACTCGTCTGCCGAGCGCGAAGCACACCAACGGCAAGCCGCTGCAACGAAGCGGGCGCTCCAAACCGCCGGGCTTCCGGTCCTCCCGACCGAAACCCACATCGTGCCTGTGATTGTCGGCGATGCGGAATTGTGCAAGGCGGCAGCCGATCGCCTTCTAGAGCGCCACGCCATCTACCTCCAGCCGATCAACTATCCGACCGTTCCCCGCGGGACGGAGCGTCTGCGCATCACGCCGTCCCCATATCACGGGGATACCCACATAGCGGAACTCGCAGCTGCGCTCGCTGAGACCTGGGACACCCTCTCTCTTGCCTGAGAGCCATGCTTGGGAGCGCGCCCCTCGCAACCGCCTCCCCCCGGATCGTGCATCGAAGGGGCGTCGGCTACGCGGCCGGCGCAGACCGTGCTGGGAAGGCGTCGCGTGTCCCAGATTGCGGCCGAGGCAGCCAACTTGGGACGATGGACCATCCAAAGAAAGCTGTTGGAGGGCATACCCGCCCCTTTTCGACACGCTTCCGGATAAAAGATGTGATGCGCCCCAGTCCAGTCCTTCTATCTCGCGGCCAGTTTGCATGGGTCATCGCGTGGCACATCTTGCTACCGACGTTCTCAATCGGGCTCGCATCCTTCTAGTGGGCAGCCCCGAAGAACTGAACTTCTTCCTCATCCTCTGGGGCGGCTCTTCCCAATGGCGCCGCCTTTCGCTCCAACACGCTGATCCAGAATCGCTCATTTCGATAAGACCTTCAACCGTGCGTTCGAAAACGATCCGAACGAGACAACGGGTAACCGGAGATGAAAATGGATATCACGCGGCGGTGCCATCTCCAGATCGAAGATCTGTCCGTCGCGCGCGGCGAGCGCGTGGTGCTCGGCGGGGTGTCTTTGAGACTGAGCTCGGGCGAAATCGCCGAAGTGACGGGTCCCAATGGCGTGGGCAAATCCACACTTTTGCGCGCAATCGGCGGTTTCTTGCCACTGGGATCCGGCCGCATGTCATGGGTGGAGTCCGAAGCCACGGATTCGGCGCCCCTGACAGAGCGCCTCCACTACGTGGGCCATCTCGACGGGCTGAAATCTGCGTTGACCGCACGCGAAAACCTCGAGATCGGCCTGGGAATTTTGGGGCGAGGTCGGCTTACCCCGTTAGAGGCGCTGGACCGCTTGGAGTTAGCCCACGTTCTCGATCTGCCTGTTGGCTATCTCTCCGCGGGACAGCGTCGCCGTGTCGCGTTGGCCCGGCTCCTGATTGCCGATCGCCCTCTATGGCTGCTCGACGAGCCGCTAACCGCGCTCGACCGGCACGCACGCGCCCTGCTGAAGGCTATCGTCGCCGACCATCTCGGAAGCGGAGGATTGATGCTTGCCGCGACCCACGAACTACTCGGTCTACCGGGGACAATCCAAGTCAGGCTCGGAGCGAGGTGAGGGTCGTCCCGTTCGACTGCGGCGCGCCCCCCCGTAGCCGTCTGTCTCAAGGTCGGGAGAGAAGAGGTCACGCCGCTCTTCCGATTTCCCGGGAGCGGTCTCGACGCGATGGCGACGCTGGATGGGGGCCATGATCCGTATTCTCCTCGTCGTTTTTCTTCGCGACCTCATGCTGGCGCGCCGCATCGGTGGAGGCGGGGCTCTCGGCCTGGTCTTCTTCCTCAGTCTCGTGACGGTCGTACCTTTCGCGATAGGACCTGACCTGCGCTTGCTGTCGCGCATCGGTCCGGCCATTCTGTGGATAGCAGCGCTCCTCGCAAGTCTATTGGGCCTTGACCGTCTATTCCAAGCGGATCACGAGGACGGTTCGCTGGACCAGATGTTGCTGTCGCCGGCGCCCCTAGAACTCATTGTTCTGGTGAAGTGCGTGGCCCACTGGTTTGTCACGGGGTTGCCGCTCGTGATGCTCTCGCCTTTGTTTGGCCTGATGTTGGACTTGGACGGCCCGGCGCTCCGGGCAGTGGCAGCGACGTTGTTGGTTGGTACGCCGGCTTTCACCTTTCTGGGAGCAATCGGTGCAGCCCTTACCGTCACGCTGCGGCGCGGCGGTCTTTTGCTGTCGATCCTCGTCGTGCCACTAGCCGTACCGGTGCTGATCTTCGGTGTCTCCGCGGCGCAGAGTGGCACAGTGCCCTTTCTGACGCCCTTCCTGGTCCTCTGCGCGCTCGGACTCGCATCCGTCGCCCTGGCCCCAATCGCCGCAGCCGCAGCACTTCGTGGCGCGGGAGAATGACGAGCGCATGCAGCGGAAAGGGTTTGCTTCGGGGGCCGCCGCCGTGGAACAACTCCGCGCGCCTTCGAAGCTAAGACAGCTTGACCATCAGAAAATGCTTATAGCGGAGTATCGGCGTCTAACACGGCCGCGAGCCGATCCCGCTCAGCTTGGCTTAAGGGCGCCGCCGGCGTAGACTGCAGGCGGCGCGATCCGAACAGGAGCGCGATCCCGCCCGCCGCGAGCACCAAAGCCGGCATTCCCCATAGGAAGGCGGTTTCCAAGTCGAGTGGTGGTTTCAGCAGGATAAAGTCCCCGTAACGCTTCACCATAAAGGCGCGGACCTGCTCGTCGCTCTCGCCGAGATTAAGGCGTTCGCGCACCAGCAGTCGGAGATCCCGCGCGAGCTCTGCTTTCGAAATCGTCGATCGACTGGTTTTGGCAGACCAGGCAACGCAGCCCGGCGGAAATACCGCGCGCGCGTGCCTCAAGTTTCGGGTCGGGCAGGACCTCGTCTGGCTGCACCGCCCTTGCCAAGCTGGGCGCGAGGCCTGCGAGTACGATCGAAAGCAGAAGAATGCGACGAAGCGAAGTCATTCGGCGGGCTCCGGCGCTGCGGGGCTGGCGGCGGCGCGGACGCGAGCCGCGCGGCGCGCGAAGCCGATTCTGAGGCGTCTATCGGACAACGACACGATCCCTCCGAACGCCATGATGACGGCGCCGATCCAGATGGTCGTCACAAGCGGCTTCCAGAACATGCGCTCATCGATCGAACCATCCGCGTGCTGGTCCCCGAGCGAAATGTAGATCTGGCCAAAACCCAGCGTCACGATGCCTGCCTCGGTGACGGTGGTCTGTCGTGCGGGAAAACTGCGCTTGGCGGGCTCGACGGCGGCCACGACGGCTCCGCCCCGGCTGATGACCGTATGGGCCAGGACTTCGGAATAGTTCGGGCCCTGTCGCGATCGAAGATTTTCGATGGTGGCTTGATAGGGGCCGAGATCGATCCCCTGGCCTAGCTTGGCGGTCGCGATCCGCTCCACGCCCCAACCGGTCGCCGCCAAGCCCATGAGTGTCACGCCAAGGCCAGCGTGAACGATCGCCGCACCCCAGGCGGAGCGCGGCAGCCCGACCGCGCGGGCCAGCATCACCCGAGCGGGCACCCCACGTGCCCAGATACGCGACGCCACATCGGCGAACGAACCGACGATGAGGTAGACGGCGAGGCCGAGACCGACCGCGGCGAGGACGGGGCCGCCTCGGACGACAGCAACGAGCACAAGGGCGACCACGAGGCCCCCCAAGGCTGCGACCGTCACCCGCTGCGCAGCGCCGAGCAGGTCGCCACGCTTCCAGGCGAGCGACTGACCGAGCGGCATCAGCAGAACGATCAGCGCTACTAGCGGACCGAGCGTCAAATTGAAAAACGGTGCGCCGACCGAGATCTTGTCCCCGGTCAGAGCCTCAAGCGTGAGCGGATAGAGCGTGCCCGTCAGGACCGTAGCGCAGCAAGTGGTGAGCAGCAGGTTGTTGACTGCGAGCGCGCTCTCGCGTGACACGGGCGCGAACAGACTACGCTGGTTCAGGGAAGGCGCGCGCCAGGCATAAAGCGCGAGGGAACCGCCGATGAACACGGTCAGGATGATCAGGATGAAGACGCCGCGCGTCGGATCGCTGGCGAACGAATGAACGGAGGTCAGCACCCCCGAGCGCACCAGGAATGTGCCAAGCAGCGACAGCGAGAATGTAAGTATCGCCAGGAACAGTGTCCAGATCTTAAGGACTTCGCGTTTCTCCATGACGGCAGCCGAATGCAGGAGCGCGGTACCCGCAAGCCAGGGCATGAGCGACGCGTTTTCGACTGGATCCCAGAACCAGAAGCCGCCCCAGCCTAGGGTGTAGTAGGCCCAGTACGAGCCCATGGCGATGCCAAGCGTCAGAAAGATCCAGGCAATCAGTACCCAAGGACGAACGTAGCGGGCCCAAGCGGCGTCTAGTCGGCCGCTGATCAGCGCCGCCACCGCGAACGAGAACACGATCGAGGAACCGACATAACCGAGGTAAAGGAGCGGCGGGTGTATCGCGAGGCCCGGGTCTTGAAGCAGCGGATTGAGATCCTGGCCTTCAAAGGGCGCCGGAAACCGTCGCACGAAGGGATCAGAGGTGAACAGGATAAAGCAGAGGAAGGCAAGGGAGATCCAGCCTTGGACCGCTAACGTATTGGCGCGTAATTCGTTCGCCATGCCGCGCTCGAGAATCGCCACTGCCGCTCCAAAAGCCGCAAGGATCAGGACCCAAAGCAGCATGGATCCTTCGTGATTGCCCCAGACGCCAGCGATTTTGTATATAAGTGGTTTGGTGGTGAGCGAGTTCTCGGCGACCGTCACGAGGCTGAAGTCGGACACCACATGGGCGTAAGTCAGTGCCGCGAAGGCATAGCCCAACAACAAGAACTGGGTGATTGCGGCCGGGACCGCAAT
This sequence comes from uncultured Alphaproteobacteria bacterium, assembly GCA_963847045.1. Lineage (GTDB taxonomy): Bacteria > Pseudomonadota > Alphaproteobacteria > Rhizobiales > Xanthobacteraceae > Bradyrhizobium. The sequence continues at coordinate 108,119 of CAWJYQ010000017.1, forward strand.
GGAAGCGAGTCCAGAATCACCACTGCGGGTCCCCCAGAGCGGCAAAACTGATTGAAGCAGCGCGACGGCGAGAGCCAGAGCGAGCGCGTAATGTCCGGTTTCGACGACCATCTTTTCGGTCCCATCGGCTGCGGTGTTTCGTGGAACGCGACGCTATTGCGCTCGCGCGGATCTATCGTTGCGCCAAGTGCCTTGTTGCTTGAGTTTGTCGGCTACGTCCTTGGGCATGTATCGCTCGTCGTGTTTGGCGAACACGGTATCGGCATGAAAAAGGCTCGGTCCCTCCACCGTGCCCTCGGCCACGACGCCCTGTCCTTCACGGAAGAGATCCGGCAGCAATCCGGTGTAGCTGACCTTGATGTCGTGCTTCAGGTCGGTCACCGCGAAGACGACAGTCGACGATCCATCATGGGTAAGTGAACCACGTTTCACCAGGCCGCCGATGCGCAGATGGGTTCCTCGCGGCGGCGCCTTTTCGGCCATCTCGGTCGGCCCGTAGAAGAAGACGATACTGTCACGCAACGCAAACAGGATGAGCCCTATCGCGATGGCCAAAGTGAACCCTGCTGCGCTGATGATAGCGAGGCGCCTGCCCTTTCTGGTCAAGATCTACTCCTTCAAACCGAGCTGCCTGACGAGTTCATCGATACGTGCCGACGCTTGCACCTCGCCAGCTAGCTGGGCACGTGCGCTTGCGACTGCCGTCTCGGCCTTCTGGCGTTCACCCAATACGACGTAAGACCTAACCAGTTGCAGCCATCCCTGAAGGTCATGGCCATTCTTCGAGAGCTTCTCGGCGAGCCTTCCCACCATCCCGCGGATCGCGTTGCTCCGCTGCTCCGGAGGAAGCGCGGCGATGTCAGCCCGGGCTTGGCCGGCGTGGATGTCAGGAACCGCGGCAGCGAGGGTAAAGTCCCCACCCGTCCGCCTCGATGCAATCGGCATGTCAGGCTGGTTGGGAGCGCCGACCTTGAGGTACGACGCGAGCGCGACGAGCGGCAGTACTACGACGATCGCCAAGGTCGCTGCGGCGCGTCTCGGCTGCCGGCGCCGCGAGGCACGCGCCCGACCCTCCGATGCCAGGTTGAGTGATGCGAGCAGCCGGCGCCCGATCTCGGCATGCGTCGCCACGGCATCCTCGGGTGCTACCAGTCCGCAGCGGACGTCATCATCCGCCTCGGCCAGAAGGCCGCGATAGAAGGTCACATCGGAATCGTGAGCGCCAAAGCCCTCGCATCGCTCAGAGAGCGACCGGGCCAGCGCCAGCACAACCGAGGACGTCATCATTGCAAAGACGGCCCAGAGCATGTTTCAAGGCCTCCGTCCGTTTTCGCCACTGCGTAACGCACCACGTCGTCGGCCATCCGCCGCCCTTGAAAATCGGACTATCTCTGTGGCGCGGGGATGGGGAGCTTGCAAGGCAGTCGTCATGGACGCTCTGCCTCGGCAATTGCGGCCATCAAAGCAGGTCGGCTCGCGTGCGAGATGCCACCAACCAGCTTGTAGGCGATTGTGCCATCGCCCTTGACCACGTAGGTCTCGGGAACGCCATAGACGCCGAAATCGATCCCCGTTCGGCCGGACCGGTCAGCGCCGACCTGAGCGAAGGGGTTCCCTTTTTCGGCGAGATAGGCTAGCGCGTTTCTGGGATCGTCCTTGTAGTCGATGCCGGTAAGCTTTACCCCCTGTCGCTGCAACGTCCGATCGTTCGCCAACGCCATCAGCGCCCCTTGTTCTTCCCGGCACTCGACACACCATGACGCGAACACGTTCACGATTGTCACGTGCCCCCTCCGCAGATCGGCACTCGACAAGCCAGGTGGACCGGACGTGGAAAGCCCATCGAGTGGCTCCAGCGCAAACTGCGGTGCCGGCTTGCCGATCAAAGCGGAGGGCACGAGCGACGGGTCTCGGGCGCCGAGCCGCACCAGGAGCAATGCCGCAATTCCGAAGAAGATCAGAAGCGGGATAATCACCCACAGGCGGCCCAGTGCGCGTCGAGAGGCCGTGGCGCCCGCTGGGAGGTTAATCGTGGCTGGGATGTTGCTCATATGCGGCCGCGCGAGTCCGAGTGATCAAGCAGTAGGTGACGCAAGGTACGGTGCTGAACGCGATAGTCGATGAGGACCGCCGCAATCATCCCGGCTAGAACGGTGCCCGTCACCAGAAAAGCGGCCACGATGAATCCGCCGTGCTGCACCATGATCTGCTCAGGACGCCACTTCGGCAGACGACATGCGAGCGATCGCGGGTTCGCCCGCAGCCGCCAGCGTGATCGCAAGCCGCCGGACTCGGCGTCGCATGATCTCGTTACGGACCGCCATTACGTGGAGCGTCACGAACAAAAGCGTGTATGCGAGCGCCATAACGATTAGCGGCCATAACATCGAGCCAGCGATCGCCGAGCCCTCCATCCGAAATACCGACGCCGGCTGGTGGAGAGTGTTCCACCAATCAACCGAGAACTTGACGATCGGGATGTTGATGAATCCCACCAAGGTCATGATCGAAACTGCTCGCGCCGCCCTACTCGGGTCCTCGATCGTCTGCCAGAGCGCGATCAGACCGAGATAAATGAGAAACAGAACCAACACGGAGGTGAGCCTTGCGTCCCAGACCCAATATGCGCCCCACATAGGTCTGCCCCAGAAGGAGCCTGTGACGAGGCAGATGAAGGTGAAAGCTGCGCCAAGCGGCGCAGCCGCCTTCTGTGTTGCATCGGCAAGTGGGTGACGCCACACTAAGGATCCGAGCGCAGACACCGCCATGAACGTATAGGCAAGCATCGCTGTCCAGGCGGCGGGGACGTGGATGTACATGATGCGCACCGTCTCGCCTTGCTGGTAGTCGGGTGGCGCGGCGAATGTTCCAAATAGACCAAGTGCGAAGGCGAAGGCTGTCGACCCCCAAAGCCAAGGCAGCAGCTTCGCGGCGATATGCAGGAAATTGCCAGGATTGCTGTAGGCGGTGAAACTCAGCTTCAAATTTCCGATCTCCTCGAAGCCAACCTGCAGGCGGGGCATTCGTTCGCTTCCGACTGCGGCTCGCGACGAAGGACCGTGCCAATTAGGGCGTCTGCGAGCCGATGAGCATTGCATCACGCCGGAGACGATTTCGCAAAGTACCGTCAGTTATCGTTTCGATGCCCAGTAGGCGCCCAGAGATTTGAGATCTCCATCGCCTGGTGAGGTAGATGATAAGACAATCATCGCGGCCGGTGCCCTCGACGACAGCTCGCCTGCAATCTGTCGGAGGGTCGTTGGCCGAGACGGCGTCGCAAGGCTTTCTCTCGTTGGGGCGGGGCGAGGAGTTTGGTGTCGTCCACGGTCTGGTGCACCGGACGCTCGATTTTCGGCTGTTGTCGTTACGTCCGTGGACACCCTCGGCGAAGCAGCACCTCTCGCCTTGCTGCAGCCGAGTGGCCCGGATAGAAAGACTCCGTTAAATGCAGCATACGAGGGATCGGGCTCGGAGAGTGCGGCGATGCGAGGGTTGTTGCAAGGAGTTGAGTGCTAGATGGCCGACGGTGTAGATCCGAGAAACCCTGGACGGTCGATAGACGAATTTCCCGATGAGCTGCGCATCGTGTTCGTGGCGCCTGCGTTGTCGACGGCATGACGCTGGAGCAGTTTGCCGAATTGTCTGCTCTCACATCGGAGACGGCAGAGGTACGTCTGCACAACGCTCGCAGTTTGCTAGTTAAACGTGCTTATACGCCAATTCGGTCCCGTCTTCGGTGGCGTCTATCAGCTTGACGATAGCCGTTCCGAGCGCATTACGAACGCAGTAATGGACCGGCTTTTCCTGCCCCGGTGAAGCGTCTCAAAGTGAAAGCGGTCAGGTTGTCACGTCGGTTCTGTCGCAAACCCATCACGAGGGCAGTTGGCTCAGAGACTGGGACTATTCAGGAAGCGAGGTTTTCGAACTGCTCGGCGAGCAATGGTACCCTGAGCGAAGATGTACTTCGCTTGTTCTTTGCACATGATGTGGACCATCTCGATGCCGGAAAGAATCGTCGCCGCGCAGGCCATCGACTTGAAAGCGTGGACCGGTGGCAGCCAGCCCTGGCATTGAGGCAGATCAGAAAACGCCCGAGTAACAAGGCGCTTTGATTGAACGCCGGCCCGTGGAGAAAGCGGCTCGCCTCAGGAGCTGAGAGGGAGAGGAGATGAGATCCAACATTCTCCAGGAATTTTGTCAAACTGTGCTTTCGCACTTCCCCCGACCCGCTCCTCCGACGGTGAACAAGCTCAACATTTTCCTTGTGATCCAAAAGCCAGCCGAGCGCTGGGGACTAGGATCGGGTATCGGGCTGAAGCTGAGTATGCCTAAAGCTGAAGCTAGCCAGCTCACCCTCAATGATAACCGATGTCGGCCCGCACTTTTCCGCGAAATACCCAATAGGACCAGCTACTATACATTAGGATCACAGGCAGCAGCACAAGGGTGCCGACCAGAAGGAACGCCTGGGTTCGGGCGGAGGACGCGGCCTCCCACAAAGTGAAATGGTGCGGAACGATCATTGGGTAGAAGCTGATGGCGATGCCCGAATACGATAAGACAAAGAGCAGGATCGCCCCAGCGAACGGCAGGACTTGAGCCTGGCTGTTGCCGAGGGCGCGCCACGTGACGAGCGCAACGGCCGCGGTTGCGATCGGTACCGGGGCCAACAGGAGAATGTTTGGCCAAGCGAACCATCGATCGGCGACGGCCGAATTTGCGAGAGGGGTCCAAATGCTCACAATGGCGATGGCCACAAGTACGGCCACAAGGCATACACGAGCGTGCCGGCGAGCCGCGCTCTGGATGTCGCCTTCGGTTTTCAAGATCAGCCATCCCGCGCCGAGAAGCCCATAGCCGAACAGGAGGGCGATGCCGGTGAGGATCGAGAATGGTGTCAAGAAAGAAAATGAGCTGCCTGAGAAGGCCCGCCCCGTGACCTCGTACCCTTGAATGAAACTGCCGAGCACGACACCTTGTGCAAACGTCGCAATGCCTGAGCCGCAAGAGAAGGCGTGATCCCAAAACGTCTTACGCTCGTCATCGCGAAAGCGAAACTCGAAGGCAACGCCGCGGAACACCAGCGCAAGCAACATCACGAGGATCGGGAAATAGGTAGCCGGGATGATGATGGCGAAGGCGAGCGGGAACGCTGCCAGCAGGCCGAGCCCACCGAACACGAGCCACGTCTCGTTCCCATCCCAGATTGGTGCGATCGAATTCATGATCGTATTTCGGGATGTAGTGTCCGGCGCGAAGCCAAAGAGCATGCCGACACCGAGATCGAAACCGTCGAGCAAGACGTAGAAGAACACTGCCATCCCGAGGATCAGTGTCCAGATTGGCACGAAGTCGAGGACCTGGGTCATGCGCCATCTCCCACGCCAACATGCCCTCCGGCCAAGACCGGGGCCTTGGGTCGTCCAGCCTCGATGGCCGCGTCTGGCTCTTTAGCAGTTGCCGGACCTATCCGCACGATGCGCCACATGAGGAGCATCCCAGAAGGATACATGAACAGATAGACGACCACATAGGCGAGCAGAGAGATCAGTACGTTGGAGCCGGTCAAGGACGGCGATACCGAGTCCGCGGTGCGCAACAGGCCGTAGACTGTCCAGGGTTGGCGTCCGACTTCCGTCACGACCCATCCGGCGATGACGGCGATGAAGCCGATTGGAATTACGAGCTGACACAGTTGGAGAAAGAGCGGCGTATCATCGAGGCGACCACGCCAACGGAGCCAGCCGCCAAGTAGTACTATACCAAACATTACTAGGCCGCACCCGACCATGATGCGAAATGCGAAGAAAGGAATCGCGACCGGCGGGCGCTGATCCGCCGGAAAGTCCTTCAGACCCTTGACCTCTCCGTCGATCTCGTGAGTCAGCATAAGGCTCCCTACAAAAGGCACTTCGACCGAGAAACGATTCGCTTCGGTCTTCTGGTCGGGGATGGCGAAGAGCGTGATCGGAACGCGGCGGCCGGTTTCCCAATGCGCCTCGATCGCCGCAAGCTTGGCCGGCTGGTACTTTAGGGTGTTGAGCCCGTGATGGTCGCCGAGGAATATCTGCAGCGGCACCAAGACGGTCAAGAGCCACAGCGTCATTGATAGCATACTCCGACCTTCTTCGACGGACTTCTCACGCCGCAACAGATGGGCTCCGACGCCCATCACGACGAAACCTGTGGTGATAAAAAATGCCACCACCGTATGCGCGAGCCGCGACGGAAATGACGGATTGAAGATGACTTGCAGCCAGTCCGTCGGAAAGAAGCGGCCGTCGATGATCTCGTAGCCCGCCGGCGTCTGCATCCAGCTGTTGGCCGCCAGTATCCAAAACGAAGAGAACAGCGTGCCCAGTGCCACCATCAGCGCCGCAACGAAATGGGCCCATTGCGGCACCAGCTTTCGTCCAAACAAAAGCACGCCTAGAAATGCAGCCTCGAGGAAAAATGCCGTCAAGCCCTCGTAGGCGAAGAGCGGCGAAAGGACGTTTGCGGTAGCGTCCGAGTAGCGGCTCCAGTTCGTGCCGAACTGGAAAGGCATGACGATACCCGTCACGACGCCCATACCGAATGAAACCGAGAAGACCTTGATCCAAAACATCGAAACGCGAAGATAGACTTGGCGCCCCGTTGCAAAGTTGAGCCCCTCTAGCAACGCGATGTAGGCGGCAAGACCGACGGTGAAAGCGGGAAGCAGAATGTGCCAACCGATTACCCAAGCAAATTGCAATCGGGAAAAGAAGACTGGATCAAAGTCCATCGCCAACCTCACAACGACTTTAAAGCGTCTTGAACTATTGTCATAGACGGCCGACCCTCCCGAGGCTGTGTGCCACAGCACAGCGGCCTTAAAGGCATATTGCGAATTAGTTGGAGGATGCCGACGCCGGGGGATAAAGGGAAATGCCCTGCGACTATCTATCCGATAACCATTTATCATGGACCTTGATTCAGAAGCGATCGTATCGCGGGCCTTGCCTGCTGCGCCCTCAATCCCCTTCAGCAGGCATGGGACCGCTACCGCGATGCTCAAGGGGTCAATGTTCAAGGACGATTGAAAGCTATCGAGATCACATATAGAGCGACTGTTTCAGGATTGGCTCGACCGTCCACTTGCAGGTCTTGGCCGACAACCGACACGAGTTGTTAAACGCCACGACAAGACTACGAAGGAAAACGGTCCTTACATCGCCATTGGAGCGATGCGCAGTTGACGGGCCATCTATAACCACGTGCGGAAGAGCAATGCCGATCTGCTTGCTGCTAACCCGGTCTCCGCTATCGACCGGAAAAAGGATGATCGACGCAACACGAGAATGGGTCCGAACGACATCAGCCAATGGCCGAAGGAGCTTTGCGCAATGGAAACTCCGTTAAGGCGGGAGCTTAACCTCTTGACGCTCTTCGGTGGCTCGCGACCGACAGCCTTAAGAAGGTCCGGATGGAGCATATCGATTTATGAGGGAGGCTGATGCACATCCCGAGACCCAAAGGGTGGAGACGAGAAAGCATTCGACATCCACTATCACGGCCAATGATCCGGTGCATGATACGCGCAGTTCATATATTCCGAGGCAGCGGAATCGTGGTTATTTCCAGCTGACAGCGAACCAGGACATCTCGTGGAGCACGAGGACGGGAGAAAAGTCCTCTCCACCCCTGGCAGAAGCTACGGTTTGCGCGGAACTAAGCGGATCTTCCGAAAATCGACGCCGCGATACATTGCGCTAAAAGTTGGCGAACTGGCCGATATTTCACCCTAAGCTCCCCTACCATCCTTTTTGCCGAACACGCAGCGCCATGCCGCAAGGCGCTCGGTCGGATGCTGATTCATCCAGTCAGCGAGCTGCGGTGCGCCCATTAGGCAGGACTGCATCGAGACGTCAGCGAAGTCCGAGGTGGTGACGGTCTGCTCGTGGCAATTTGCCGGAGAAGACAAACTGCAGAGCACGGCGATGATCGCGATCATGATAGGCCCCCCTCGCCGCGATCGACGTCTGCGCTGATGCGCGTTGCGGACGCCTTGTCCCGCTGCTCGCGGACGGGATCAGACGGCGGAAAGACGCTGTCGTAGATCGCTCGGGCTTCTGAAATAAGGCGAGCTCGCTCCCGCTCGGACTTTGGGACAAATTGAATGACCTTATTCATGTCTCACTCCTGTTATATTATATACATCATTCCATCTGGTCATGCAGGTCTGTTGGCGCGGACTTCGAAGCACCGCGCAGGGTGCTTTAGTAGGGTCGAGTCAGAACGCCATGGCGCTGCTTTCCACCGCGCGATCAGAGCGATTGGCGCAGATGTAGAGCGGCCGCGCCGTCCCCTCGACCACCTCGCGGGAGATCACGACTTCTTCAACGCCTTCAAGTTCAGGAAGATCGAACATTGTCTCGAGCAGGATGCTCTCGAGGATCGAGCGCAATCCGCGTACGCCGGTCTTGCGCTCGATCGCCTTGCGGGCGACCGCGCCAAGCGCCTCGTCGGCGAAAGTCAACTCGATATTCTCCATCTCGAACAGGCGCTGATACTGTTTCACCAGCGCATTCTTCGGATTGGTCAGAAATCTTCTTCAGCGAAGCCTCGTCGAGGTCTTCCAGGGTCGCGACAAGAGGAAGACGGCCGACGAACTCCGGGATCAGACCATATTTCAACAAATCTTCCGGCTCGACGTGAGGGAAGATCTCGCCGATGCGACGATCTTCGGGCGCAAGCACCTGAGCTCCGAAACCGATCGACGTCGAACGGCCGCGCGCGGAGATTACCTTTTCCAGTCCCGAGAAAGCGCCGCCGCAGATGAGGAGGATGTTGGTAGTATTGACCCGAAGGAACTCCTGCCGCGGATGCTTGCGGCCGCCCTGTGGAGGAACCGAGGTCACCGTGCCTTCCATGATCTTCAAGAGTGCCTGCTGCACACCCTCGCCCGAGACGTCGCGGGAGATCGAGGCATTGTCCGACTTGCGGCTGATCTTGTCGATCTCGTCGATGTAGACGATGCCACGCTGGGCGCGCTCGACATTGTAGTCGGCCGCCTGCAACAGCTTCAGGATGATGCTCTCGACGTCCTCGCCGACATAACCGGCCTCGGTCAGCGTCGTCGCATCCGCCATCGTGAACGGCACGTCGAGGATGCGCGCCAGCGTCTGCGCCAGCAGCGTCTTGCCCGAGCCGGTCGGACCGATCAGCAGGATGTTCGACTTCGCGAGTTCGACGTCGTTGTGCTTGGCCTGGTGGTTGAGGCGCTTGTAGTGATTGTGGATAGCGACCGAGAGCACCTTCTTGGCGTGGTTCTGGCCGATCACATAGTCGTCGAAGACCTTGCAGATATCCTTCGGCGTCGGGATGCCGTCGCGCGACTTGACCAGCGAGGACTTGTTCTCCTCGCGGATGATGTCCACGCAAAGTTCGACACATTCGTCGCAGATGAAGACGGTCGGCCCCGCAACCAGTTTGCAGAATGCGTTGTTGGAGAGTGACTGAACTGCCATGGCGGCCTCGAACCACATCCAGATGGTTATGAGCGGGAAGATAATCATCTGCGGACCTCGCCCTTTTTTCTGAAGGATGTGCGCCGGTACACCAAACCTTCGGCACTCTGACACAGCTCGCGCTCCTGCGACGCCTGGGCCGCCTTTCGGCTGAAGTTCGATCTCTGGTCGGCCCGATAGTTACTGAGGGAAGTTGTCCATCAGCTCATGTATGCCGCTCGTATTCAGCGCTCGGCGGATTGAGCCAATGCTTTGGCTGCATCGTCGAGCGAAGCCTTCTCGGCTCGCCGCTCGTAGTAGTCGGCAAGAGTCTTAAGCTGTGCCGCAATCGCTTGGTCAGTCATGGTTTCGGCAGTGCGAAGCAAAGTGTGCGCTGTCTTCAAATATTCCTCGCCTCGTTGTGAGATCTGAACCGTCATGACGCCCTCGCGTAGTTTTCGGGCGCCTGGTCGAACGCGACTAGGAACCAGCCCATCCATTTGTGGTCACTTTGGCGCCGCGCCTTGAAGCGATCGACGCACTTCCTGGAGCAGAGCGGCGTTCGCCACCAATAATGCCGGACGAGACCACACTTGCCCTCACAGACTGCGCATCGCATGGCCTTGTCAGACCCGTGACTTTCCAAGCGGTGGCATTGCTTTCTCCTTTGGCCTGCGCGCATTTCTGATGCACTAAGACTAAGAGGATTGTCATCAACCGCTCAATTGAGCGCAGGTTGATCTCGGGCATCCAAAGGGGGCGGGACGATGATACGAAGGCTTCGGGAGCTCGGGCGAGTCCTGGAGTTTGCCCGCTGCGATCCGCGACTGCTTTCGTCCGGCGGAAGCCTCGATCACAAGCCATGCCGGATTGGCTTCGCAATTGTCGTGTCAATCGGCGTTCAAATTTAACTCTGACTCAATTTGATGCAGTTTAACATTGGCGTGGCGGTTTTTCGGAGAGACTCAGCGCCATGCAACAATCGCTTAGCCGTTCCAGTCCGGGGGTGCTGAGTGGATCTGTTGTCGAAAGTGCTTACCAAGATGGTGATCGAGCCAGGTCCCCTCGGAGAGATTTCGGTCCGTGTCCGTCGTGCGGCACGGCTTCCCCGACAGATTGCGCAGCCATTACCGCCGCCATGTGACTGATCTGCCGCTGTCGGGACGAATTGTTCAGAAGAATCGGCGAAGTGAGGGCCCGCACCAGACAAGTCGAAACCGGGATATCCAAAAGTCGCAGCACTGCTCCGCCAAAGTCTAACCACGTTTCGCCCTTCCTGTCAGACGTGCAAATGCGAGTGCAATTGAGGACTTGCGTGTCGCAGGGCAGGCTCACCTCGCATCGCTTGTAGCACCTTTAGGGCGAAGGAAGCTGCGGCTCGGCCGACGGGGGGCCGTACTACTCCCAGCACGCCTACCGCGATCGCGACAACGGAATGGATGAACGAAAGCCTGAATAGGAACCCGGAGTCCGACCCATGCGTCTAGCAGATGATGACCAGTTGACAGCACGGCTCCAATTCAAGCGAACGGGAAAAGCGATGGCAGAATGCCGCCCTCCACTTTCGCCCTCTACGCTGCGAGCCGAGCTCCAGCAAGTCGGGTTACGCGACAATTTATCGAAGCCACGCAGTTCGCGGCACGGCCCTGAAGATCTGCAGCAACTTTCAAGATCACAAGGGTTGCTTCCGATAACTCGATCCCCGATCATTGGAGGCGACCATGACTCCTCCATTTTCGCTCCGGTTTGCCAATTGGATGGTCACGTCGTGGCGAACGCGATCCATCCTGTCGTTGAAATCTCTCCTTCCGAGGCTGTGGCACGCGTCACGGTAACGGGGCACGGCATGACGGCCGAATCTGTGCGATTCACCAGCCGAGGCAAAATCCAGCATCGTTTTCGGGCTCCAATGCATATGCTCGTGATGTACGAGAAGGGGGAGCGCTGCGACGGAGAGACATTCGTGGAAGGTTTGCCGCGATCAGCGCTTCGGAACCTTGGGCGGAAGCTGACATTCGTGCCGGCTGGCCGCGAATTTCACGATTGGCACGAGCCGCGCGGGTCGCAGATGCGGCTCATGTACTTCTACTTCGAACCTGAGAAGCTGAAGTCTCTTTCTAAGCATGGCCTCACCGGACTACCGGACTCTCCACGCCTACTATTCGAAGACGAAACGCTATGGCACACCGCGCTCAAGCTGAAGACGTTCGTCGATAGCTCCGCAGGAGACCCGATCTACTTCGGGAGTCTCGGTACTCTGCTCATACACGAAGTCGTGCGTTTCACTTGTGGGATGCCCAGCATTCAACCTCAACTCCAAGGTGGCCTTGCACCGTGGCAGCAACAACTTGCCACTGCCTATATCCAGGAACATCTCGATGAGCGGATACCGATCGGCACGTTGGCGCAGCTCGTTCGTCTGAGCCCGTATCATTTCTGCCGGGTATTCAAGCAATCTCTCGGAATGCCGCCACATCGTTACCAGACCAACCGTCGTGTTGAGCACGCCAAGGTACTGCTGGCAAACCGCGCCGGCTCGATGACGGAAATCGGTCTGGCGGTAGGCTTCAGCCGTCCTAACGCGTTCGCCACGGCATTCCGGAAGGCGACGGGAATTACTCCCACGGATTACCGCCGACGTGTGGCTCCTCCTGAAGCGGCGCAAGGGGAACGCCGCTGCCCAAAAGGCCGAGAGCGATCCTAGGGCGTTCCGCAATGTCGCGACTAATGGAGCGGGAAGGTGTGCTGACATTTTGTCGGCCGGCTTGCAGCGAGGGTGCTTAGGACCATCGACTTGGCGAACTTCTCGCGCCACGAACCATGGCGTTCCCCGCTGGAACTCGCGCGGTGCCATGTGTTGAACGGCCTTTGTGAAGATGCTGGATCGCTTATGGATCGGCCAGAACGTGAAGGAGATCATCGAGGGTGATCTCGCGCTCAAGATCAGGGCCCGTTCGCTCTATGAGGAGGCGGCGACTTACCGCCACAGCTTCCGGGATTATGTCTCGCGGACCTGTTTGAGGTGTGATGAAGGACGAGGAACATCCCATCGATTTCCTCGAGACACAGCTCGACCTGATCGGACAGATCGGACTGGAACTCTACACGCAGGCCATGTCGGCGAACATAAGGAGCCGGAGCGATGAACGACTCTCATCCGACAGACGAGGTGCGGCATTCATGATACGAGCACAGCCGGTCGCCACCCAAACGCCGGCTTCGGGCGTCCAGCCACGGCTGCGCGCGGTTGTGGCGGTTGTGGCCCATCGAACCGATGCCGCCGCCGACCGTGCGGATAGCGCGCCTCGCTTGAGACAGCCTCGTTGCCGGACTATTGTCGCCCTTGAGGGATCCGAGTCCTTGCCCCATTGTAGCGACAACTGCCCTTGCGTGGCTCAATCGTAGGAGCCGGCATCCGGGGAATGTCGGTTGTGATGCCTCGGATGGTGCCTCGCTCGTCTCTGCTCCGAAATGGAGACGATCCCGATGGTCGTTACCGCAACATACGATCCGTATCTCGTTGCTCTGTCCATTCTGGTCGCTGGCTTCGCGTCTTACACGGCCCTGGATCTCGGCGGACGCGTGGCGCTGGCCCAAGGACCCTCGCACCGCATCTGGCTGGTTGGTGCCGCGCTCACCATGGGAGGCGGCATATGGTCGATGCACTTCGTCGCCATGCTCGCCTTCATGCTGCCGATGCCGGTGTCCTACGATCTCGGCTTGACTTTCCTTTCCCTCGTGCTGGCGATCGTGGGCACGAGCGGCAGCTTCTACGTCATCAGTCGCCCAGGCGCATGGCGCCCCCGCCTCGTCCTCAGCGGCATCTTCATGGGGTTCGGCATCCTCGCCATGCACTACACCGGCATGGCGGCCATGCGGGGGCCCGTCGAATTGAGCTACGACCCCCTGTGGGTCGGGCTCTCCGTGATAGTCGCGATCGGCGCGGCGACGGCGGCGCTGTGGCTGGCGTTCGGAACCACGGACCCTGGGCAGAAGCTCGCCGCCGCCATCGTCCTGGGCTTCGCCATTTCCGGCATGCACTACACCGGGATGCGGGCGGCCATCTGTACCGTTCACGACACGACGGAGGTCGCCCACGAAGACGCGACCCTCGATCGGACCCCCTTGGCGCTGGCGATCGCCGGTTTCGTGCTCGCCGATCTGGCCGCGCTGCTCGCCTCCGTGTCCAGGCGCAAGCGCGCCGCGGAGGACCTGCGTCAGACGCAGGCGGATCTTGCCCATGTCCAACGGGTCACCGCCATGGGTGAGCTGGCGGCCTCGATTACACATGAGGTCATGCAGCCGCTCGGGGCGGGAATGAACAATGCCGGAGCGGCCTTGCGCTGGCTCGGTGCTCAGCCGCCAGATCTGGACAAGGCTCGGGAGGCGCTTGGTCGTACCCTCGAAAACGGAAGGCGTGCGGCCGACATCATCGGCCGCATCCGTACCCTCATCAAGAAGGAGCCCCCGCGGAAGGATGCGTTGGAGGTCAACGAAGCGATCGTTGAGGTCATTGCCCTGAGCCGTGGCGAAGTGATGAAAAACAATGTCTCGGTACAGACGCAATTCGCGGAGGGCTTGCCGCTCATTCAAGGAGATCGAGTCCAACTGCAGCAAGTGATCCTTAACTTGATCATCAACGCCGTTCAAGCGATGGGCGGTGTCAGCGAAGGGGCGCGCGGGTTGCTGATCGGCACTGGGAAAGATGCATCGGGCAGAGTGCTCGTCGCCGTGCAGGATTCTGGCCCGGGATTGAACCCGAAGAGTTTTGAATGCCTGTTCAACTCATTCTACACCACTAAGCCCGGCGGCATGGGCATGGGGCTATCGATCTGCCGTTCGATTGTCGAAGCTCACGGGGGACGCATATGGGCCACCCCGAACGCCGGGCCAGGCATCACCGTGCAATTCACTTTGCCGATCAACGATCAAGCGACGGCATCCGCGGTTCCGGCGGCGTGATCTTCACTACTATTTAGAAATTCTCCTCCGCCGCTGGCGAGATTGCCTACCCGGTGCTGTCTAGTAGGCGGAACATCGTTGCGCTCGATTGCTTGATCGTTGTTGCTGAAATTCGAATTTCCTTGCGAAGCTCGTCCAGCCCAGTGAAGGCAGATGCGATTTTCCAGCTGTCCGAAGGCTGCATATTTCATGATCTTGAGCCCGAACGCGAACCACAACATGACCGAACTCCCGGCCGAGCGCCGGCAGCTGACTGAGCGGTCATCATGGATTTTTGTCCGATTTGGCGCGCTGCAGAGCCGATTCGACGCATCCGAGCAGAACCTCCTCGTCGATGGGTTTAGCCAGGTAGCCAACGACGCCCTGACCCAGAGCCCGAGCTCGCGCGCCGTCATCGGGGTAAGCGGTGATCAGAATTGTTGGTATGTCATAGCCAGATCCTACCAAGCGGCTATGCAACTCAGTCCCAGTCATTCGCGGCATGTGAACATCAACAATCAAACAGGAGGTATGGCGGACGTTGGGAGACGCCAAAAAATCCATAGCGGACGGGAAGGCCTCAATCGTGAAACCCATTGCCTGCATGAGACCCGCTAGCGCCGAGCGAGATTGCTCATCATCATCGACGATCGAAATTTGAATCTCGCTAGACATATCCCCACCCTCATTGTTGGGGATGCGGTCCGCCGCCTCTCGCGTTCCGTGTCCATCCTAAGAAGCGGGCTGCGCGGCTACCCAATCATCGCACCGTAAAGCCAAGGGTCTGGACTGGCCATTATATTGTGGGCGACCGATGCCAGACGCCGGAATAATCAATGCTATACTTTGGAACAATTGATGCAGAACTTCTGTATAGTTCAACCCGGGCAACGTCCGGCCGCGTCCGGAGATGCCAGGTCGTTGCGTGGACGTGGCAGATGCGCCATTCCGGCAACCGATTAAAGCATGGGTTGGTTGCAAACAGGAACGTCTTCGCTGATGGAGCCACGTGCCATCGCGAAGCGATTAGCACCGCGGCGAGTTTATGCCAAGCGTCTCCGCTATTTTGACAAGCTCGGCCAACGATCGCACGCCCATCTTCTGCATCACGTGGCCGCGGTGCGCCTTCACAGTGATCTCTGCTACGTCTAGCTGGAAAGCGATCTGCTTGTTCTTTAAGCCAGTGGTCACGAGAGCCAGCACCTCTCGCTCGCGCGGGCTCAAACGCTCGAGACGCGATCTCAGCTCCGTGAGGCGCTGCTCGGCCTTCCGCCGCGCCCGATCGCGCTCCAGCGCGATCGTCACTGCATCCAGCATGTCTTGATCTCGGAACGGCTTGGTCAGAAAATCAACAGCGCCAGCCTTCATCGCCTTGACCGACATCGGAATGTCGCCGTGGCCGGTCATGAAGATGACGGGAATGGAGGCGTTCACTTTCGACAGCTCCCTTTGGAAATCGAGACCGCCCAAGCCCGGCAATCTGACGTCAAGGACGAGGCAACTCACCACGTCGGGTAACAATTCGCGTTCGAGCAGCTCCGCGGCCGACCCAAACAACTTGACCTTGAAGCCGACGGAGTTGAACAGACCTTCGAGTGAGTCGCGGAAGTCCTTGTCATCGTCAACGACGACAATGATAGGCTCCTCGGCTACCGCACGCGTTTGAATAGAATGCTGCGCCACGAGATACTCTCCCGACATTTGTGTAATACCCTGTTCTATTGGCGCGATCCTTATGTTGCCGTTCTGATGACGTCACGCCTACAAGTGAAATAGTCCAACGATTGGGTTCGAGCGGCCGTACTTGAGACCGCCTCATATCTCCACCTTTCCGATGTACAGCTCGAGGAGCGTTGCTCTTTGAACGGGTCGCCGTAAATGTGATATCCATTAAATTCCCACAAGCCCGGCGCTTCGCGGTCCAAAAACTCGATCCCGCGCACCCATTTCACGCTCTTATATGCATAAAGGTGTGGCACCACGAGGCGCAGCGGGTAGCCATGCTCAGCGGTAAGCAGTTCACCGTTATGCCGCAGGGCGAAAACCGTCGTCGAGCGCAGAAAATCCGAAATCGGCAGGTTTGCCGTGTGGTTGTTCTCGCCATGCACCATCACATGCCGCGCCTCTGGCCGCAACTTCACTCGCTTCATCAATTCTGCGGCGAGCAATCCTCCCCAATGGTTGTCGAAGCGGCTCCAGTGCACGACGCAGTGCATGTCCGCAATTACTTCGCTCTGCGGCAGATTGGAGAGTTCTTCCCACGAAAGCCGCAGCTGCTCCTCTACCAGGCCGAACACGCGAAAATCCCACGTCTTGGGACGAAAGAGCGGCACCGAGCCCACATGCTTCACCGGCCACTTGTGCGTCAGTGACTGTCCTGGGGGCAGCCGCCCAGCGGCTCGCATCTCACGTTCCCGTTCGCGTAGCTCGTTCGATGGCACAGCAAGCTCCACCACAAAAGTATTGTGCGCGCAAAAGAATAGCGCGGCCTAGTTGGCGCCCCTAGTAACTTTCGAGGCCTGAACGCGGTCAGCCGGGTTGGGCGGACAAACACTGAGTTTCTGGTATCCCAGCCCGAAGCGGCGAAGCGAGAGCCTCACTGCTCCTTCTCACCGACCTTGGAGTTAGGACTACTTGCAAACTCGGAGAGTAAGCCAGGAACAGTCTTGCTGGTATTGGGACGGAAAATGTTGACGGCTCCGATCACTTCGTCCTCGTTGTCACGAATTGGAAAGACGTTAACGAGCGCCAGAAGACGATTACCGTTGGGATGCTCGCAAATCACGTCGGCGTTGCGGACGGTGGCGCCGTTGTTAATCACCACGGACGGTGGTGCAAGTTCGTGCGGCATCACTTCTCCCGAAGGGTAACGAAGAAGGTGTGACCCGCAATACTTTTCCGAGGCTCCCAGAGACGGCGTGCGTCCCCAACCCGCAATTGCAGCTTTGTTGCACTTGACGACGGTGGCATCCTTTTCGAGAACGTATATCCCTACTGGGATAGAATCCATTGCCGCTTGGTCTGCAAGAATTCCTTTTGCGACGAGGTGCCCGTCGACGAGTTCTCCTCGGAAGTCGATGTTGTCGAAGTCGGCATCCAAAATCATCGTGCTTGTTGCGCTGGTTGCCATTTTCAACCTCCTTTGCGTTGTCACTTCTTCATAGGACCTGAGCTTGCGAAATTCTATCTCGCTTTCTTCTATCTTTATAAACTAAAATGATAGTTCGCTTTCGCTTCGTTTAGTGGGGTCGCCCTTACCGCCGCAAATCGCTGGAGGCCGGCAGCTGCGGGGGCACGACAGATAGTCCCGTGGTTTACTGAGCATGGCGAAGCGACCGCTAAGGGGAGAACCTTCGAGGTCGTCAGAAAGACAGCCAATAGTTCGGTCCGCGAAAAGCAGGACCTGAACCGGGCAACCTATTGCCTAAGAGGGGACGTGGCCCGGGCGTTTTTCGCTCCGAGCAAATGATTAGAGACGCTTGGTCTGATCACAGATGTTTGCTTCACAACATCGGCCGTCACTTGGAAGGTGCGATGGATAGGTTTTTGATTCGCCCAGCTCTCGAGCGGCTCTGCCTGAAGTTAAAGCGCAGAGGCTCCGTTTTGATGATCGGTTGAGCGGCCGGGGAGAAACCCAATCACGATTATGATCTGGGTTTCACACGTCCACACTCAATTCGGTGTTGCCATTCTCGCCGTGCAATGTGGGTAACATGAATTGAAAAGCGGCTCCTTGCGGCTTGTTCGCAGTTGCCCATAACCGTCCTTGATGAGCTTCAATAATTGAGCGGCAGATCGACAATCCCATTCCCAAACCATTAGGTTTGGTTGTGTAAAAGGCCTCGAAAAGTCGATCTAGACCCTCGGGAGCCAGGCCGGGACCTGTATCCTGCACCGTGACGAGCACGTGATCCGAGTTACTCTTTGCTGTGCTAATCAGCAATTCACGAGCGCCCTCGCGCATTGCGCTCATTGCCTCCGTGGCGTTGACGAGTAGATTAAGAAGCACTTGTTGAAGTTGGACGCGATCTCCGCTGAGAGCCGGCAGCCTCTTCGCAAGTTGGGTCTCCACCGAAATGCCTTTTTTGGCAATTTCGCCGTGAGCTAGTGCTATTACCTCTAAGATCGCTTCGTTAATTTGTACGTTCTCCATTCGGGGCGGGGCCTTCTTGATAAGCGCACGGATGCGGTCAATCACTTTTTCGGCTCGAAGGCCACTCTCCACAATAAGGTCGAGCGCCTGCGCGACCTCCTTCACATCCGGCGGTTGGGCGCGCAGCCAGGCCAAAGCGGCATTGGCGTAAGTGATTGACGCACCGATCGGCTGGTTGATTTCGTGCGCAATCGAGGCCGACAATTGTCCCATTGTCGCAAGCCGATTGGCATGCGCCAACTCCTGACGCACCTCTTGATACCGTCGCTCAAGCTCACGAGCGGCCACTTCCGCCCTTTTGCGATCAGTCAAGTCAACCACGAACCCAACGCCTTCCTCCGCCGCGCCCTCGAACTTTGTCGCACCGACCAACACCGGCACGCGGTCGCCGCTCCTGTGTAGATACTCTTTCTCATACGGCTGGGCGGTTCCTGTGACCTCCAGCTGGCGGACACGCCGCTCGTCGGCGGCTTGCCATTCGGCAGCCGTCAATTTCTTCCAGTTGAGGCTGCCGGCCGCGAGATCCCCGCGGGAGTAACCGACGATACTGAGGAAGGTATCGTTGGCATCAATGATCCCGCCGTCACCGGCCCAGATAAAGATACCAATAATATTGGAGTCGAACAAACGTCAAATCTTGGCCTGCAATCCACTTGCCATTTCGCGCACCGCCGCCTCCGCCTTCTCACGCGCGGCGATTTCGACTTTGAGCTCCTCGATGGACTGCACAGTTTGATAAGCGCCAGACGCGAAACGACCCATGCTTTCGAGCAGCCTCAGATCCTCAGCGTCAAACTTTCGACAACTCCCGTGAGAGATCACCCAAACCGTACCGACCGCTCTACCTCTTACATAAAAAGGAACAAGCAATCCTTCGGTAGCAAGCGGCGTCGCTGAGCTCAAATATGGGTAACGCCGCTCCCAATGAGTGAACAGCATAGGCATGTTGCGATCGAGCACATCGCCGCATGGGCCGAAATTGCGCGGGGTGCCACCGCCGACGTGAGGCCGCCACTCGCCGGAAATCGCCGCCCAGTAAAACCTCTTTTCATCTTTCGTCAGCAGACTTAGGCCGGCGGAATCAGCTTGCAAGACCTCGAGGACCTTGTCAGCTAACGTCTGCAGTATAGTGTGCGGGGAGTCGGCGAGTGCACGAACCAGCGCCAAGAGTGCGGAATTTTCCTTCTCGTGATCAATGGGACGCGACGGGCGTCTAAGCAGCTCCTCCGTACACAGTATTGAATCCAGGGGAGCAGCACCAACTAAAGTCGACGCATCCACATCGCTTTTCCATTGAGCAGGGTTGGTCAAGATTTCACCTCCATGCAAGAGGTCTAAATCGAACTGAGTACTTGCCTGGTGGTTACGAGTTTGAGGTCGGAACTCCTCGACCTGCTAACGCCTCCTGCAAACAGGCGAAAAAGCGTCCTCCCCAGATATCGCGCCCCTTTTTCAGGAAACCGGCAGCACCTGCCTTCAACGCCCGCGCCTCAATGGCATCGTCCGGGTACGCCGTTAAGAAAATGATCGGCGTATCTAAACCCAATAGAGACAAACGCTGCTGCAACTGAAGACCGTCCACATTCGGCATCTGCACATCTGCGATTAAGCACTTGGTTTTCTTCAGCAGGGGTGATCGCAAATATGATTCAGCCGACGCGAATGTACAGGCTGCAAATCCGCGTGATCTTACGAGCAATTCAACGGCGGTCCGAGACAACTCGTCATCGTCAACGATCGATATGAGCGGAGTTTCTTTCATTCGTTTGTTCCTACTTTGCATGCAGCAAAATAGCTAGTGGTCCAACCGCAGAGTGCCACGAAACGGGTTTGTCGCAAATACTACGTGTGTGCTAGTTAGTCGTCACGTCGTCCACGAACGCCGAGGCTTTCGGCCACCAGGACTAAGTCGGCCAGTGATTTGACGCCCATTTTTCGCGTGACGTGGCCACGGTGAATTCTGACCGTCATCTCACTTATTCCGATCCGCGCAGCCACTTGCTTATTCATAAGGCCGGCCGTCACCAGCGACATGACCTGGCGCTCGCGGGGCGTCAACGATTCAAATCGGGCTCGCGTGTCCAACTTGGATTTTTCGTCGCTGCGCCGTCTTCGATCTCGCTCGAGCGCCCCGGTCACCGCATCAAGGATCTCCTGGTCGCGAAGCGGTTTGGTCAGGAAGTCAACCGCGCCGTCCTTCATGGCCTTCACGGACATCGGAACATCACCATAACCAGTAATGAAAATGATGGGTATTTCAATGCCTAAGCGGCCGAGTTCCGCCTGCAGGTCGAAACCGCTAACCCGGGGAAGTCTCACATCCAAGACGAGGCAGCTCGGAACGGCGGGTAATGGATTTTCGAGCAGCTCGGGTGCGGAAGCCAACGTTTTGACGCTCAATCCGACCGAACGGAACAAGCTGCTGAGCGCCCCGCGAGTGAGCGGATCATCATCGATCACAAATACGATCGGTTCTCCTGAAGCTGGAACCCTGCTTAGCACGCGCTCTTTCATACGCGAGTTCCCGTTTCACAATTGAAAGGTCATGCGAACAGAAAGCCCATCGCGGCTCACACCGCGCATCGGCCGCACTGTGCGCCTTTCGTGCATAGTATTAGCACTATCGATACAGCTGCGACATAACTGGACAAGCCAGTTTGGATGACGGGCTCCTAGTTTACGGATGGACCTGCCCATTTGCGACTAAGAGCGTTGAGAGGGGCTACCGATGATGCGCAAATCACGGTGCGGTAAGTCAGCTCTACTTCCATAACGTCGAGGGTATTGGTTGGGGCGCCGCCGTGTCGTGACGCCCCCCAACGCCTTCGAGGCAACAATGACGCCAAGAATGACAACTCCCGGGCACAAGGGGCGTGTTCTCGTAGAAAGTTTCAGTTCGTTAGAAAGATTGAACCAACTCTGCGTCCGGCCATTGGTACTTCGTTCCTGTGAGCTTCTTTCTAGCGTCCTTTCCAAATGAATATTCCGAAGTGGTGATGCCGTGGCAACAAGAATGTCACCTATCCCGGGGCTCTCGGGGTACGTGCTGGTGCCCCTGCGGGAAAGCGCAGACTTTACCCTTTACCGTGGCCGAAAGCACGACGATCCCTCGCCAGTCCTCGCGATCGCACTGTTTGAACAGCCGTCGCCTCAGAGTATCAGGCGGCTCATGCACGAATACTCGCTCGCAGCCGAACTCGATCCTGCGTGGGCTGCCAAGCCTTTGGCCATTACTCGTCACGAAGGGCGGATGATCCTCTTACTCAAGGACCCTGGCGGTCAGCCGCTGGATCGGATTCTTGAGCGAGACCAGGGGCAACCGCTCGATCTGACTCGCTTCCTTAGCACCGCCATTGGGTTGGCAAGAACGCTCGCTCAAGTCCATCAACAGGGCCTCATACACAAGGATATCAAGCCTGCGAATGTCCTCGTCGACGACAGTGGAAACGCGTGGCTCACCGGATTCGGCATCGCGTCCCAACTTCCGCGCGAGCGTCAGTCGCCCGAACCTCCCGAGTTCATCGCGGGAACACTCGCCTACATGGCACCCGAGCAGACGGGACGAATGAACCGTTCGATCAATTCTCGGAGCGACCTTTACTCGCTTGGAGTGACCTTTTACGAAATGCTGACCGGGAGTCTTCCATTCACGGCCTCCGCCCCGATGGAATGGGTGCACTGTCACATCGCGAAACAACCCGCCGCACTCAGTGAGCGGGTGGGAACCGTGCCGGCCTCGGTCTCCGCGATAACGATGAAGTTGCTCTCCAAGACGGCGGAGGAGAGGTATCAGACAGCGGTGGGAGTTGAGAGCGATCTTCGGCGCTGCCTGTCCCAATGGGAGTCCCGGGGGTGGATCGACGACTTCACTCCCGGCGCTCGTGACGCCCCGGACCGCCTCATGATCCCTGAGAAGCTGTACGGGAGGGACCGCGAGGTTGACACTCTGCTCACCGCCTTCGACCGCGTCGTTGGCGGGGGCCGAGCGGAACTGGTGCTGGTCTCCGGATACTCCGGTATCGGCAAATCCGCAGTCGTCAATGAGCTGCACAAACCACTCGTGCCGCCACACGGCTTGTTTGCGTCAGGCAAATCCGACCAGTACAAGCCCGACATTCCGCATGCCTCGCTGGCCCAGGCGCTTCAGAGCCTTATCCGGCGGCTCCTCAGCCAGAACGAGGAAGACCTGCGCAAATGGCAGGACGCACTTCGTGAAGCGCTGAGTCCGAACGGACTGCTCCTCGTCGATCTCGTCCCGGAATTGAGGCATGTCATTGGCGAACAGCCGCCAGTGCCCGAACTGCCGCCGCAGGAAGCGCAGAGACGTTTTCAGATCGTATTTCGACGGTTCATTGGCGTATTTGCGCGACCCGAACATCCGCTCGCGCTTTTCCTCGATGACATGCAATGGCTGGATGTCGCCACACTCGACCTCCTCGAAGATCTGTTGACCCGCAACGATTTGCGGCACTTACTGCTCATTGGTGCGTATCGGGACAACGAGGTCGATGCAACCCACCCGCTGGTACGTAAGCTAGAAGCGATCCGTCAGGCAGGAGCGGCAGTGCAGGACATCGTTCTCACACCACTCAGTCGCGACGATCTAGGTAAACTGCTTGTGGACTCCCTTCATTGCCAACTGGAGCGTGCCGCCCCACTGGCAGACTTGATTCACGAAAAGACCACGGGCAACCCGTTCTTCGCAATCCAGTTCATTTCTACTCTGGCGGACGATCGCCTGCTGAAATTTGACTATCGTGCGCGGCGTTGGGTATGGGACCTGCTCCGCATTCGTGCCAAAGGCTTCACGGACAATGTTGTAGAGCTGATGGTCGAGAAGTTGAAGCGCCTCTCGCCAAAAACCCAGAAGGTACTCCAGCAGTTCGCCTGCATAGGCAACAATGCAGAGTTCGAGATGCTGCGGATTGCGTATCAGGGCTCGGTCGAGGACATGCACGACCATCTCTGGGAAGCCGTGCGATCGGGCCTTATCTTCCGTGCGGACAATTCCTACGGATTCCTGCACGACCGCGTGCACGAAGCCGCCTACTCGCTGATTCCGAAGGAGCTGCGTGCTGGGGCTCACCTGCGTATTGGAATGCTCCTCGCCGAGCGCACGCCCGCTGAAAAACGTGAGGAGGCGATATTTGAGATCGTCAATCAACTCAACCGGGGCTCCCATCTCATCACCTCTGTCGAGGATCGCGAGCGCGTCGCGGAACTCAATCTGATCGCAGGCCGGCGCGCGAAACTCTCGACAGCATACGACTCGGCGCTCAAGTATCTCAGGGCCGGCAGAGCCCTTCTTGCAGAAGAGACTTGGGAACGCAATCGCCAGCTCATCTTCTCGATCGAATATCTGACAGCCGAGTGCGAGCTGCTGACCGTCACGGTTTGCCTCGCCGCCGGGGATCCACTCGCGGAAGTGCAAAAGGAATGCGAGAACGGCCTGGCATTTGCTAGGCGGGTGCGTTTCCGCCTGGCCATCGAGCGCTGCGGAGCACAACTCGGTTTGATCCTCACCTTGCGCGGGCTGACTGCCACGTTCGGGTGCCTGGATCATGATGGATACAGCGAAGTCGATACCGAACGCCGCTTGGCCAACAGCCCCGATCTGGTGCTCGCCGAATTCTATTACTGGACGCGAAAGCTGCAGGCGCACTTTTTAGCCGGAGACCTTGCGTCGGCGGTCGACGCCTCGCTGCACGCGGAGCCGCTGCTTTGGACCTCGGCGGCAATGTTCGAGTTAGCGGAGTATCAACTCTATGGCGCGCTAGCGCATGCGGCGGTCTGGGATCACGCCACGCCAGAGCAGAAACAGAGGCATTTCAATTCTGTGCTGGACCACCACCGGCAGCTCCAATTATGGGCGGAGGTTAACCCCGAAACCTTCGAAGACCGCACTGCCTTGGTCGCCGCCGAGATCGCTCGCATTGAGGGCCGTGTACAGCACGCTCAGGAGCTGTACGACAAGGCTATCCGCCAAGCTCACAAATACGGGTTCGTGCACAACCAGGCGATTGCCAACGAGATTGCCGGGCGTTTCTACGCAGAACGCGGTTACGAGAAGATCGCGGTGACCCATTTGCGGGCCGCGCGGGCCTGCTACCTGCGCTGGGGAGCCGACGGAAAAGTTCGCCAACTCGAGGAGCTTTATCCACACCTCAAAATGGGCAAGTCGATCCCGGATTCCACGGCGACGATAGTGACCCCCATCGAGCAGCTCGACTTGGCTACCGTAATCAGAGTCTCGGAAGCAATATCAGGCGAGATCGTTTTCGAGAAATTAATCAACACGCTCATGAGTTCGGCAATCGAACACGCGGGCGCCGATCGAGGTCTCTTGATTCTTCCACGAGGCGACAAATATCAAATTGAAGCAGAGGCCACAACCAGCAGTGACAACGTGAACGTGGTCCTGAAACAGGAACGCGTCACGGCCGCAGATCTACCAGAGTCTGTGTTTCACTACGTCCTTCGGACAAAAGAAAGCGTTCTCCTGCATAATGCGTCCAGTCATAATTCGTTTTCAGCGGATGGCTATATTCGCGACCATCGCTCACGTTCAATGCTCTGCCTACCGATACTTAAGCAGACCAGGTTGATTGGGATGCTGTACTTAGAGAACAATCTTACGACGGCCGCGTTTACTCCTGCTCGAATGGTGGTCCTCACACTGCTCGCTTCCCAGGCGGCTATCTCAATAGAGAACGCCAGCCTGTATCGCGAGCTTGCTGAGCGGGAGGCGAGGATAGGGCGGCTGGTTGATTCCAACATCATCGGCATCTTCGTCTGGGATCTTGACGGTCGGATCATCGATGCCAACGACGCTTTTCTCCGCATCGTCGGATACGGCCGCGACGATCTCCTCTCCGGTGGACTGCGCTGGCGGGATCTGACGCCCACCGAATGGCGCGATGCCGACGACCGACGTGTGGCGGCGCTGGAGACAACCGGAACCGCGCAACCCTATGAGAAGGAGTACTTCCAGAAAAGCGGCGGCCGCGTGCCGGTGCTGGTTGGGGCGGCGACATTCGGCGGGCGACGCGACCAGGGCATGGCCTTCGTAGTGGATTTAACCGAGCGCAAGCGGGCGGAGGAGGAAATTCGCGAAAGCGAGCGGCGTTACAACAAGGTGCAGATGGAGCTCGTGCACGCAAATCGGGTCGCAACAATCGGGCATCTCTCGGCTTCGATCGCCCATGAAGTCAACCAGCCGATCGGGGCGACGCTCAACAATGCCTCTGCGGCGTTGCACTGGCTGAGCAAAGAACCGGCAGATCTGGAGAAAACTAAGCAGGCTCTCAACCGGATCTTTGCAAACGGCAATCGCGCCAGCGAGGTCATCGGCCGGATGCGTGCGCTTTTCAAAAAAGCACCTCTCCGGAAAGAAGACGTGGACATCAACGGAGCAATCCTCGAGGTCATCGCTCTGACCCGTAGCGAAGTCGTGAAGAATGGCATTTCGGTGCAGTCGCACCTCGTGGAGGGCTTGCCGCTCATTCAAGGAGATCGAGTCCAGCTGCAACAAGTGATCATGAACCTGATCATCAACGCCGTCGAAGCATTAAGCTCGGTCTGCGAGGCGTCGCGAGAGTTGGTGATTACCACCAGCAAGGGCGAGCCGGACGGCGTGCTCGTCGTAGTGCGGGATTCGGGTCCAGGTCTGAGTTCAGCCGCTCTCGAGCGGATCTTTGAGGCCTTCTACACGACAAAGCCCGGCGGCTTGGGGATGGGTCTATCGATCTGCCGCTCCATCATTGAAGCGCATGGGGGACGACTGCGGGCAACCGCCGCCCAACCTCAGGGCGCGACTTTTCAATTCACGCTGCCTGCACAGTCAAATGATTCAGCGTAAATTGAACATCCTGCAGCGGAGCGGATGGCTACCGACGTTACAAATCTTGATACGACCCTTGGCATTTTTGCGATTTCAAGCACGCGCCTGTCGCCCCCGTGACCGATTTGCACCAGCTATGAAGTTCACCGTTTGAGCAGGCTTGATGCGATGACAGATGGCGACCTCGAAGGCGCAAAGAGCCCGCTTCGGTTTCACAATTCAAAATGACAGCTGCCCCTCAACTATGGAAAGGCTCAAGCCGTTGGGCTGAACTTCGAGCCCAAGCGCTGCTGTTGCTCGGTATCATCCTGACCGTCGTTGGAGTAATCAATGAAGCCTACGTCAACGAGCTCACGAACTAGGACGGAACCGGCGCTCAAGCGAATTGCCGACAATGGCCCTCGCGCGGGAGCGGTGATCGGAAAGCATTCGAACGATGTTCAAGAGCGGCGCGCGTGTAGCCTGAGACTGAACACCCTCACTTTTTCTGGCCTCGTCGTACGGTGATTGCGCTCGTTACGGCCGGTCAACGCGTGGGCAGAAGGTCAACTTGGCGAACGAAGAGCGCAAAGCACGCTCCTTGATTGCGGCTATCGTCGTCAAGCGTCACTCTCGCAGTCCGAATTAGCCAACCGATCCTGACCTCTAAACCACGGTGGAACTTCAAGCCAACTTGGGTTGACCCGACGGTCCAGACCACTGAGGTGTTGGACACGCTACAGACGCAAACGCCATGAAATACTCACTCAATAAACCCGCAAGAATGAGAACGCCGTAACAAGAACTGCGCTTAACGCCGCGACCAAGCCGCTCTATCTCTAGTTCGCAACAACATCCGGCACAGCAGCGTCACGGAGAACAAGGATGCGCATATTCCCAGCGGTAACTGTATCGCCTAATGGCGCCGATGTGACCGTCGAGGACACCAAGCGTTTTGCCGACACCCATGGGTGGGGCTACTACAATTCAATCATGATGAGCCAAAAGCTGAGACTGCCAAAATGAGAGCGAAGGAGGAAATGCGAACTGCCATATCGCCAGTACCAAGGAGGATGACGTTTGGACCCTGTTCTATCCTCTGCTGCACAAATGACTCCGCAGCCTGGCGTCGCGTGAAGTAAGAAGCCTTACCGGGAAGAGCGCTATGGAGACCACCAACGTAATGGTCATCGCCATAGGGGCAATGTCGGCGACGGTCTATGGCAACGAACTGGAACGGTCCGAACCACGGCAAGTCTTTCGAGTATGAGTATGCAGCTGCAGTTTCATCAGGTGCGATATTTCCTAGCCCTAGCAAGGACACTCAATTTTACGCGGGCTGCGGAGCAATGCAATGTGACGCAACCGGCCCTGACAAAGGCGGTACACAAGCTGGAGCAAGAACTCGGTGGCGCATTGATTCACCGTGAGCGTCACCTCACCCAGCTCACCGAGCTGGGCAAGATGATTTTGCCCACGCTGGAGAAAATATTTGCCGCCACGGAGGCGGTACGGATTCAGGCGCGAGGCTATCAGAAGAAGACAATCGCCCCCATCAAGATCGGACTGGTGCCGTCAGTCTCCGCCGCACTCATTACGGAATTGCTCTTGGAACTCGCCAGGATCATCCCTGACCTTCGAGTCGATCTGCGCGAGGCGGATGCCAACGGGCTTGTTGCGATGCTTTTGGATGGCGAGATCAATGCCGCACTCGTTGGTGACGCCGTGGAGCTACCCGAGCGTATCGACCGCTGGCGGCTATTCGAGGAGCGGTGCGTGCTGGTCCTGTCTCGGAAACATCCGATGGCGAGCCAAACCGTCATCCCGCCCCAAGACTTGCATGAGGTGGTATTTCTCGAAAGGGTCGGATGCGACGTCGCAGGCCAATTCAAGCAGGCTTGTTTTGCCGACCATCCAGGCCCTAATGTTGTGCACAGGAGCGATCAGGAAAGACATCTTCAGCAAATGGCATCCGCCGGTTTTGGGGCCATCGTCGCGCCAGAGCACGCTCCCAGGCTGCCGTCGCTCGCCGCTATTCCAATTGAGGGCGACCCCGTCCGGCGCGAGGTGCAGCTTTTGGCCGTGGCGGGGAGGCAGTATTCGCCGGCACTTGACGCCTTTATCAAGGTTGCTCGTGTTCGCGACTGGACGAGTACGCTGGACAAACTCCGCCGCGCATCTGCCTCGAACAAGGAGAATGTTCGCGAGGCTGACGCACAAGGTGCAGGCGCCTCGATCTAAATAATGAGTCCCCTCCTCAAGCCCGAGCTTGTCGCGGGCATCCAATCGTCGTTGCTAAAGTGACGCGATGTCGTGGATGGCCGGGACAAGGCCGGCCATGACGCAGTTGCAGCCGCCCACGCGTAGTCTCTTGAATTGACTCGTCTCATTTCCGGTCAGGCTCTAAAGGCGAGGCTTAGGCTCATCCAATTCGGACAGAGCAGCAAACACGGTTTCGGTCTTCGCTCCTGTGATGGAGTCCGGCCCGACACACGCTCGACGGATAATCCCTCGTTGGTCAAGGACATAGGTGGCCGACATTGGCAACATCCATAAGCCATGGGAAGCGCAGAGATCAAGGCCGCGCCGCAAGAGACGGATCTTTATCTCCGACGGCACCACGGACACCAGGCCGAACGAAAGGCTCACCCCAAGATCTGGGTCGGAGAGGATTTCCAGATCCAGTCGGGGCGAGCGGTATGGGCCTCGCGACTGCACGGCTTTTGGTCGAAGACGACGGCACCGTTGTCCTCGTGGCACGAGACGAAGGCTAACTCGCTAGGGAGCTGGGGTCTTTCGGCAAAGGAAAAGTCGAGACGATTGTCGCGGACTTCTGTGATTGAGAGTCGGTGAAGGCTCCCATTGCAAGGATCCATATCGAGACTCGACACATCAACGCACATCAGGCGATCAAGGTGTACTCATTCGTCGGCCTACTCCATGCAAAAAACTGGTCTGCGTGTGCGTTAGCCAAGGCCCTCGCAATGGAACTCGGGGGGCGACAATATCGGCAAAGTGTTCTGGACGGCGAGAGTGTCGACGATCGTGGGAATGCGGCCATGAGCCGGTTTGAAATGCCCATTGGCAACGGTGCGTTCGCAGTTGCGTACTTCAAGGTCGAAGACGCTCGGTCGTCCTACACCACACGGAGGTGCGGCAAAAGTTGTCTGGCCGGGTACGGATCGCGATAGGCGTATAGCGTCTTCGAAGCGTTGCGACGCGATAATGGTGATCGCGAAGTAGCCGTTCAGGTCTTCGCCACCCGGCCCGAGTAAGGCACGGCCCTCGATGGCTGACCGCAGACCGACGGGGCGCACGCCACAGCGCTTTTAGGCAACGATACCCCACCCTTATCGAATGCATGTCCAAACGGAATTTCTAATTTCGCCGGCTGCGTCCGATCCTGAGGTCCACTGGCTCAGCCGAACACGCCGCCGCCTCGACATTGAATGAAGCCATTGCGCCGAGCCACAGTGCCGCGCGCGAGCAACAAAGGAGCCCCCATGAAATCACCAAAGACCGTCGGCCCAGTTGCTGCGGTCGCGCTGGTCGCGGCCACCGTGGCGGCGCTCGCGTAGATGAGCGAAGCGGCTCCGGCCGGTCCGACCGCGAACGTGGTGGACGCTGATGTGTCACTGGTCAGACCGCCGCTCTACATCGAGCAGTTCTTGGAAGCGAGGCCACACTGTTCTGCCTTCGCTTTCGGAAACTACCCATAGCCTTGCCATTAGAGGCCGAGCGGGCTCCATCGCCACGGCATTTTCACCGAAGAGACGCAAATGCACTCTCGTATCTCAACCTATCCCTTCTCCCATAGGAATCGCCATGACCGACGAAATCACCATGACCGGCGCAATCACCACGACCAACGGAATGACCACGACCAACGCCGTCATCGAATGTATCTTGAGTCGTAGCAGCGCCAAGTATTACGACCCTGCCGCCAGCTTGAGTGACGATCAGATCCACGAACTCGTGCGAATCGGCACCACCGCGCCGACATCTTTCCATTTACAGAACTGGCGCTTCATCGCCGTACGCTCGGCTGAAGCCAAGGCTCGGCTGCGTCGGATCGCTTGGGACCAGCCCGCGATCACTGAAGCAGCCGTTACCTTCATCGTCTGCGGCCAGTTGGCCGATTCCAGCGTCGTACCAGAGCGTCTGGCACCGCTGGTGGAAGCGGGCATCATGCCGGCAGAGATGGTGCCGGAATGGGAAATCCCTGCACGCGATCTGTACATGGAGTACCCGCAGCGCCAGCGCGACGAGGCAGTACGCACCGGCACGTTCGGCGCGGCGGCGATGATCTATGCGGCCCGCTCGCTGGGCCTGGGTTCGACGCCGATGATCGGTTTCGATGCCGAAGCGGTGCACCGCGAGTTCGGACTGGCCGAGGACGAAGTGCCGGTCATGCTGTTGTCTGTGGGAGCCGAGCGTCCGGGAAACTGGGCGCAAAAGCCGCGCCGTCCAATCGCCGAGGTGCTGGATCTCGTATGAGTATTAGTAAAGCTCGTAACTTGCGGAAGACCACGATGCTAAGAAGTGCAGCTCTAAAGCCGGAACAAGTGCCGGCCGATAGCAAAACCGACTCTCGATGCGTTTGCCAAGAACATCGGGTTCACCCCAAATATGCCGGCGACCTTCGCGCAGAGCCCGATCGCGTTCAACGCGTGGGCCGCCCTGCTCGGCTCTTTGTGCAAGGTGCTCGACGTGAAGACGCGTGACAGCATCGGCCTCGCCGTCTCCGAAGTGAATGGCTGCGACTATTGCCTGACGGTTCACAGCTTTACGGCCCAGCATATGGCAAAGCTGCCCGGCGATGAAATCGTTCTCGCTCGGAAGGGCCGTGCCAGCGCCCCGAAGCGGGACGCCGCCGTCCAGTTTGCGCGCAAGGTCATCGAGACCCGCGGCAAGGTCAGTGACGCCGATCTGAAAGCCGTTCGCAATGCGGGTTACACGGATGCAAACGTCATGGAGATCGTCGCGCTAGTGGCTATGTACTCCCTGACGAATTTTTTCAACAACGTGTTCGATCCCGAGAATGACTTTCCCGCCGTTACACGGGCTGGCTCAATCTGAACTTTATCCGGTCGTATCGACCTTCTCCGAGAGTGCTCGGCGGCGTCGTGTGATGCAGGCGTGACGTCAAAGCCCAGAAGCACCCAGGTACGATTCTCGGGAACGCGTTTGGGCTTTTCGGATGTACTGCAAAGGCTAGGATAATTTAGCACCACATCAGGATTCCACAATTATCTCCGCGGCCGAGCATGCAAAAACATATGCATCTCCGGAGGATTGAACGGCGAGATCAATGAAAGTCTTCCTCCGTGGAGGTTTGTTCAAGCCAAGGGTGACGAGCGGTCGATCATCATCATGACGGCTGGTCCTTTGGCTCGAGAAGCAGATGTTTGTTCCGCACCGTTGATTTTTGCATGACGAGTCGGTGGCATCGATTCCATAGCCGAAGGTCATTGGATCATCGATTTTCACCGTTCTATTTTCGCTCATCCGCAAAGGAATTCTGAAATGACGACATCCCGCACATCGGGAGGTAGGTGATGAAGGCGATCGTGGTAACGGACCAGGCTGCGGGAACAGCCGGGATGAAGCTGGCGGAGCGGCCCGAGCCGCAGGCAGCTATAAACGACGTCGTCGTTCAGGTTCATGCGTCGGGATTCACCCGGGACGAGCTGTCATGGCCCTCGACCTGGACCGATCGCCTCGGCCGTGACCGGACGCCGGTGATTCCCGGGCAAGAGCTGGCTGGAGTGGTCACCGCCCTCGGCTATGGCACGACGGGGCTGTCGGTGGGACAGCGGGTGTTCGGCCTTACGGACTCGTATCGCGGCGGCACCCTGGCGGAGTATGTGGCAGTCGAGGCACGCAACCTCGCGCCGCTGCCTGGCGACGTCGACTTCACGGTGGGTGCGAGCGCGGCGATGCCGGGCCTGACCGCGTGGCAGGGACTGTTCGAGCATGGCCGTCTTCAGGAGGGGCAGAGTGTCCTTGTGCATGGCGCGGCCGGCGCAGTCGGTTCGATGGTAACCCAGCTCGCACGTGAGGCCGGCGCCTATGTTATCGGCACCGGACGCGCTGCCCACCGGCAGTCGGTGCTCGACTTCGGCGCGCAGGAGTTTATCGACCTCGAGAACGACGTCCTCGAAGACGTTGGCGGAATCGATCTGGTGTTCGATGTCTTCGGCGGCGACATCGCGAAGCGGTCCGCAGCCGTGATCCGGGCCGGAGGAACGCTGGT
This sequence comes from uncultured Alphaproteobacteria bacterium, assembly GCA_963847045.1. Taxonomy (GTDB): domain Bacteria; phylum Pseudomonadota; class Alphaproteobacteria; order Rhizobiales; family Xanthobacteraceae; genus Bradyrhizobium. The sequence goes on from CAWJYQ010000017.1 coordinate 140,758, forward strand.
GACGATCGCCGGGCCGACCGAGGCCCGGCCCGCCGACGGCCTGACGATTGACTTCGTTGTCGTGTCCTATCGCGCCCAACTGAGTGAGATCGTCCGGCGGGTGCGTGACGGACGGCTGCGGACGAACATCGGCAAAGTATCGGCTCTCGACGATGCCGTCGCCGCGTTCAATCCGACCGGGCGGATCAAGGCCAAGCGGATCACGGGGAAGACGATCATCCGCGTTCATCCGTAGGGATTCGCGCCGATCGATGCACCCGGCCGTTGCAGTCCGGATCGGCCGACTGCGTCCTATCAGCCCCGTCGAGGGCAACCCGGAAAACCACCCGCGGCCCCGCACTAGATGTCGAACGCGCTTTTCACTGCTGGAATATATCCGGCAAAGAGACAAATGACCGAGGAGAAAATTGTCATGAAGGCAATCGTTGTGACGGACCAGGCTGCGGGAACGGCCGGGATGAAGCTGGTGGAGCGGCCCGAGCCGCAGGCAGCGATAAACGACGTCGTCGTTCAGGTTCATGCGTCGGGATTCGTCCCGACTGAGCTGGCGTGGCCCTCGACCTGGACCGATCGCCGCGACCGTGACCGAACACCGTCGATCCCCGGGCATGAGTTGGCCGGAGTGGTCACCGCTCTCGGCTACGGCACGACGGGGCTGTCGGTAGGACAGCGGGTGTTCGGCCTCGCGGACTGGTATCGCGACGGCACCCTGGCGGAGTATGTAGCGATCGAGGCACGCAACCTCGCGCCGCTCCCCGGCGACGTCGACTTCACGCTGGGCGCGAGCCTGCCGATCTCGGGCTTGACCGCGTGGCAGGGACTGTTCCAACACGGCCGTCTTCGCGCGGGTCAGAGCGTGCTCGCGCACGGCGCGGCCGGCGCAGTCGGGACGATGGTGACGCAACTCGCGCGCGAGGCAGGCGCCTACGTCATCGGCACCGGGCGCGCGGCCGACCGTCAGACGGTGCTCGACTTTGGCGCGCACGAGTTTGTCGACCTCGAGAATGACGCCCTGGAAGACGTCGGCGAAGTCGATCTGGTGTTCGATGTCATCGGCGGCGATATCGGGAAGCGTTCCGCAGGCCTGATTCGATCAGGAGGAACACTGGTGTCCATCGTCGGGTCGGCCGAGACGCGGCCAGACGATGGCCTGGCGGTCGACTTCGTTGTCGAGTCCGATCGTGCCCAGCTGAGTGAGATCGTCCAGCGGGTACGGGACGGGCGACTAATGACGAACACCGGCAAAATCGCGACCCTCGACGGTGCCATCTCCGCCTTCAACCCGACCGAGCGACGCACGGGGAAGACGATCATCCGCCTGCGTCCGTGAGCAACACGCGCCCATCGATGTACGCGGCGAGCCGGCGCTGTCCCGGTCGGCCGGCCGCGTCCTCTCAGCAGCCACCGAGAGGCATCCATAGCTTTCACGTTAAGGATCAACGGCACACCCCATGAGGTCGATGTCGACAGCGGCACTCGCTTTGTGGGTGTTGCGCGATGTGCTCGGCATGACCGGGACCAAGTTCGGTTGCGGCCGGGCGCTGTGCGGCGCCTTCTCGCACGGCGTGGACGCGGGATTTCGTACAGCTCGTATACGACCTGCCCGCCTCTCTCCGGCCCGTCTACGTCGATCGGGACATGTGGGAGGAGATCGTCCTCAACCTCGTGTCGAACGCTTTCAGGCACGTCTGTTGCCGACCCTTACCGACGAAAACCAGCGTTCGTCCAAATGTCGGCTGTTAGGGGTAGACCGAAAATCGCTGACGCGCGGCAAAATCAACGCGAGTGCCCCATTGCTAATCGGGCTTTGAGGGCGCGCGTGCCATAAACCTTCGTATAGGGTCTGCGACCTCTTCAGATGTCCGACGCTTACCTACGTTCAATTGAGCCGCCGATCGCGATCGTCTTAGCTGGGCGTATGCGGTAGCTCCCCCCGCTATCGCTGCCCTCCATGGGCATTTCCTCCCTAGACTTGGGCCGCCTGCGGCAGCGCAGGTGGCCTTTCTTTTGCGTATGCCGTCACGGTCCGCGGCAATTCCGCGTCAACACAAATTCAGCGAATGCGCAGTCTAGGCTGGGCGAAAACGCTAAAGCGATCAATCGCGACAGAATAACTTATTCGTTCAAGGTTGTTTGGGTGCCAATTCGCAAGGGCGTTCAACTTTGAATTAAACTCAAGAATATCATTCTCGTAGCGCTTCGAACTTTTGAGTTTTCACACGGCCTGCGCTCTTACCGACCAGAGCCATGTCGCCCGGAAATGTCGGCCATCGGGTTGAATAAAAGAGCGAACTCGTTGTGATAAACCTGAGTTTTGTCGTTCGTGACCCACAGGGGACATGGCACCGCTTCTTGGCCAGCATCGGATCATTACCGCACCATCGATCAACGACTTCTCGGTCCAGATGCCGGTATGGCTCATCGTTCAGTTTGACTTTACCGGCTCGGTCAGGAACCGCTCGCAAGAGGCGATTAAGGGCGGCTCATCGATCACCGGGACGGAAGTCTGCTGACCCTCAACCATCAGCCGCAAGTTTCCAATCGCCTTGGTGATGTTTTCCTTGAACTTCGCTCCTGCCTGATCGACGAAGGCCTGGTCCTTCGGCTTGGGCTTGGCGACCCGCATTTCTATATGCGTTGCGCCGCTCCGATCCTGAAAGGCATGGGTCAATATAATCTTCGGAGCGCCCGGGACAGGAAGCAGCGTGCTTACGGTAAGATAGTTGGACGGACGCCAATCCAGCACCTCTTCGACGATGGCTTCCTTCCCGTGCATGCAGTGATTCTCGGTCCCTATCCCCCTGCGCCTGTTGCTTGAGGTCTCGATGATCGCGTCAGCGGGCCACCATTTCTGCCGCTGTCCGGGCACGGTGAAATGTTCCCACACCGTCTGTCGCGGCGCGGCGATATCAAAATCCCAGGTCACATAGGCATCGGCTCGCGTTACCTCGACATGCGTGCGCTCGTTCTCCTTCTTCCACGCGTCTTCGAGGTCGCGCACCCAGAGTTTAACCTCGCCAATGATGTTGATAGTTTCGCGATGCTCGACGAGTCCATGTGCCACCGGGTTGATGCCCATAGTCCGGATGCAGGCATCGCTGTAAAGCGCATAAGCGCGGCTGCCAACCTTCTCACACACCGTGTTCTTGAGGAGCCTATGGACGAGGATCACGTCGCGTCCGGCAAGCTCTTCGCGCCCAGCCATCTTCTGCTTCACCATTTCGCCGTGATGGACGGCGAACTTGAAATCAAGATCGCTCATCGCAACGCAGGCTTTGCACTCGCAAGTCGATGCCTGCTTCACGTCGCGTAGCCGGCGACGGAACCTAAAATAGGCAGACTCGATGGTATCCTGCAGGAGCGAGCCGTCGACCATCTCGGCCACGGCATAAACGAAGGCGGCATCGCCTTCAAACTTGGCAAGCCGGAAAGGCGGCCTCAGGCCCTTGACCACCGTGTCCATGAAATCGGCGATAATGTCCTGGGCATGATCGAGTTCGACCCCTGCGAGAAAGCTCGTATAGCCAGAGATATCGGCGATGACGAAATAGGCCAATTCAGGTTTCGGAAGCATCGCAATTCTCCTCAAAACAAAAGACACTAGATTATGCCACGTATTGCCGCGGGAGGCGTGGAGATTCGTCGGCTAATACTCCGAGGTTGGCCCATCCGTGAAGTGGCGGCATTCCTCATTGAGGTCAGCTGCTAGGGAGTAGCGGACTAGATTTGCTTACGTTGCGTTCTTCGGGTTTGACCGTGATCGGACATGCAACCGGCTGCGAGCCCTGCAACAAGTCGGCGCGTGTGGTAGACTTTCTATCTCGTCGGTCCGCAGCGGAGAGCGCAAAATCCCAAAGGCGGCCGGAATGCAGCAAATCGCCCACTGGCTCGAAAAGCTCGCTCGACGCCTGGGATACCCATGTTGGTCCAATAGATGCAACCTGCCTCCGCATCCACCACCATGCTGAGTAGGTGGCAATCAGTGACGATCGTCTTGCGGTCTGATCGTTGCATTCGTCAAGTGAATGCGGTCTCCGCTCAGTTCGAGAACGAACAGTCGGTCGGAGCGACTGACGCCAGATGATTTCTTCGATTTTGATTGCTTCGTGGTCGTTATCGTTGAGACTGCATCAGAATGCTTTGCTCTACTTGTCGGCCTTTGACGGCTGGCTGCGCGGCTTGCGATGGGACGGCAGAGAAAACAGGTATCCGAGTTGGGGTTGGTCGTCTCGATGCTATCCTTGAGGAACGGATCGCGGAGCACGCGGCGTACGTGCCGGATATCACTGCCTTGCATTGTTCCATCGAGCTGAAGCTGCAGTTCCGCGTGGCAGCATAACCATCTTCGCTGCAATATTCACCCGGCGCGCACTGCAGCAGGTGCAAACAATCCACCTAATGCAATCGCCACGACCAATGTCGCAGCGGGGATCGTCATTGCTTTCAACACGGTGGTGGTCATCTGACTATCCTTTCATTTTGCCTGCGTTGCGTACCATTGATCCACGTGCGCAGCGAGCGCGAGTTGTCCCGGCTTCATCGCGCATCGACATCACTCCGCCGCGGCCGCCGTCGTCTGGGTCGGTTTTCCCTCGTTCTTGCCTTCCGCGAGGTTGCGCACCACCATGTAGAAGATCGGCGTAAAGATCAGGCCGAACAGCGTGACGCCGAGCATGCCAAACAACACGGCGACGCCGACCGCCTGCCGCATCTCCGAGCCGGAACCGGTCGACACCACCAGCGGCAGCACGCCGAGGATGAAGGCGAACGAGGTCATCAGGATGGGCCGCAGGCGGAGCCGGCAGGCCTCGATGACAGCCTCCAGGCGCGGTCGACCCTCGAGCTCGATGTCGCGCGCGAATTCGACGATCAGGATGGCGTTCTTGGCCGCCAGCCCCACTAGCACGACAAAGCCGATCTGGGTCAGGATGTTGACGTCTTGATGCATTATGCGCACGCCGATGGTGGCCGCGAGCAAGCACATCGGCACGATCAGAATCACCGAGAGCGGCAGGCTCCAGCTGCCATATTGCGCGGCCAGCACCAGATAGACGAACAGCACGCAGATCGGAAACACGAACAGGCCGGTATTGCCGCCGGTGACCTGCTGATAGGATAGGTCGGTCCACTCGTACGAGAAGCCGCTCGGTAGCGTCTCGCCGGCGAGCTTCTTCATGGCGGCGATGGCGGTCGCCGAGCTCGTGCCTGGCCGTCCCTCGCCCTGGAGTTCGGCCGCGGGATAGAGATTGTAGCGCGCCACGCGGTCGGGCCCAGAGACATCCTTGAAGTCCACCACGCTGCCGAGCATCACCATGTCGCCGTTAGCGTTGCGGGTACGCAGCCGCGCGAGGTCGGCCCGCTCCTTGCGGAACGGCAGGTCCGCCTGCGCCGTGACGTGATAGGTGCGTCCGAACAGATTGAAGTCGTTGACATAGGTCGAACCGAAATAGGTCTCGATCGTATCGGTGATGTTCTGGATGGGAACCCCGAGCTTCTCTGCTTTGACGCGATCGATGTCGACGAACACCTGGGGCGTGTTGGCCGAGAACGGCGAGAACACAGTGGGAGCGAGGAGCAACGGCGACTTGCGGGCCGCGTTGACGAGTTCATCGGTCGCGGCGGCCAGCAACTCCGGGCCGCGGCCCTGACGGTCCTGGACGCGCATGGCGAAGCCGCCGCCGGTGCCGATCCCCGGAATTGGCGGCGGCGGGATCACGATGATGAAGGCGCCCTGGATCGCGGAAAGTCGCTTGCGCAGTTCGTTGGTGATGACCGCCGCCGTCAGCCCCCTCTTCAGGCGGACCTCCGGCTCCTCGAACACCGGAAACAGCGCCGCCGAATTGCTGGCCTGGGTCCGGGTCGCGCCAGAAAGACCAGCAAAGGCGGCGACCTTGACAATGCCGGGCGTATCGAGCGCGATATCCTGGATCCGCTTGACGATCTCGGTGGTTCGCGCCAGCGAGGCCGCGCCCGGCAATTGCGCCGAGATGATGACGTAGCCGCGATCTTGCGCCGGGATATAGCCTTGCGGGGTGGTCGCGATCAGCCACCCGGCGCTGCCGATGAGCCCGACATAGACCACAAGCATTACCGCGCGGTGGCGGATCACGAAGTCGGCGAAACGGGCATAAGAGTTCGACAGCCGGTCGAATGCGCGGTTGAAGAGGCCCGTGAAGGCCATCCAGGCACGACCGAGCAGGTTCCAGCGCGCGGGAGGCCGCTTCTCCTCATGCGGAACGAGGATCTGCGAGGCCAGCGCCGGCGACAGCGTCAGCGAACAGAAGCATGAGATCGCGGTCGCGACCGCGATGGTGACGGCGAATTGCCGGAAGAATTGCCCGGTGATGCCGCCGAGGAATGCCGTCGGCACGAACACCGCGCACAGCACCAGCGCAATCGAGACCAACGCGCCGCCGACCTCCTCCATGGTCTTCAGCGCAGCGTCGCGCCGGCTCAAGTCGCGCGCGAGATGCCGCTCGACATTTTCGACCACTACAATGGCGTCGTCGACCACGATGCCCACCGCGAGCACGAGGCCAAACAGAGTGAGATTGTTGATGCCGTAGCCAAGTGCCGCCATCGCCGCGAAGGTGCCGACCAGCGACACCGGGATCGCCGCGATCGGGATGATCGCCGGACGCCAGCCCTGCAGGAACAACAGCACCACGATCACCACGAGGACCATCGCCTCGTAAATGGTCTTGATCAACTCGCGAATCGATTGCGCGACGAATTCGGTCGGATTGTAGCCGATGTTGTAGTCGAGGCCTTTCGGAAAATTGGCCTTGAGCTTGGCCATCGTGTCGGAGATGCCTTTGGCGGTCGCAAGCGCATTCGAGCCGGGGCGCTGGGTGACGAGCAGCGCGACCGCGGTCTTGCGCAGCATGAAGCTGTTGGTGGAATAGTCCAGCGCTCCCAGTTCGATCCGCGCCACATCGCGCAAGCGCACGGTGCGGCCGTCGGCGCCGGCCTTGACCACGATGTCCTCGAATTGCGAAGGATCCTTCAGACGGCCGGTGAAAGTCAGGTTGGGCTGGAAGGCGCGGTCGGCGATTGGGGGGCTGGCCATCTGCCCGCCGGTGATCTGCAGGTTTTGCGAGCGGATTGCCGCGACCACCTCACCCGCCGTCATGCCCAGGTGCTCGATCTTGTCCGGATCGAGCCAGACCCGCATCGAATAATCGCGCGCGCCGAAGATTTGGATGTCGCCGATGCCGTCGAGCCGCAGTAACTGGTCGCGCACCTGCAGCAGCGCATAGTTAGAGATGTAGAGCTGGTCGAAGGTGTCGTCCGGCGACAACATGAAGACGACCATCAGAATGTCGGGCGAGTTCTTCTTAGTGACGACGCCGTTGCGCTGCACTTCCTCGGGCAATTGCGGCTGCGCGATCGCGACGCGGTTCTGCACCAGCACCTGCGCTTTGTCGAGATCGGTGCCGAGCCTGAAGGTGATGGTGATGGTGAGCTGGCCGTTCGAGGTGGCCTGGCTGTACATGTACAGCATGTCCTCGACGCCGTTGATCTGCTGCTCGAGAGGAGCGGCGACGGTGTCGGAGATGGTTTGAGCAGACGCGCCCGGATATTGCGCGGTGACGACCACGGTCGGCGGCACCACTTCGGGATATTCGGCGACCGGCAACGTCCGGTAGGCGAGTGTACCCACGATCAGGAGTACAATCGACAGCACCATCGCCAGGATGGGCTGATTGATGGAGAGGCGTCCGAGATTTATGACTTGTTGCCGTCGATCTCGCCCTTCTTCGGAGCGACCTTGGCGCCGACGCGGGCCCGCTGGATACCGTCGATGATGACGCGGTCTTCCGCCTTCAGGCCGGTGCGGATCACACGCAGGCCGTCATCAAGCGGCCCGAGCTCAACCGCGCGCGCTTCCACCGTGTCGTCATCCTTCACCACGAACACGATCTTACGCGACTGGTCAGTCGCGATCGCCGTATCGGGTAGCAGCAGCGCCGCATAGGGCGAAGAGCCGATCAGCCGCACGCGGCCGAACTGCCCGGGCAGGATGGAGAGGTCGTGGTTGTCGATCAGTGCGCGGCTGCGCAACGTGCCGGTCGAGACGTCGAGCCGGTTGTCCATGAAATCCATATGGCCGTCATGCGAGGGCTTTGTCTCGCCGGTCAGTGTGACCTGCACGGGATTGGGTGTGTCGCGCGAGCTCGGCCGCTTGCCCTCGAACCACAGCTTGTTGTTCCTCAGATACGTCGCCTCGTCGACATCGAAATAGATGTAGATCGGATCGAGCGAGACGATGCTGGTGAGTAGCGTCGAGGCGCCGTTGTCACTGCCGCTCACGAGATTGCCGATGCTGACGAGATGGCGGCTGACGCGGCCGGTGATCGGCGCCATCACATGGGTGAACTCGACATTGAGCTGGGCCGCCTTCAGCGCGCCTTCGGCGATGGTCTCGGCCGCGTGCGCGGCCTGCAGGGCCTGACGACGCTGGTCGACGACCTGTTCGGAGACGGCACTGGTTTGCACCAGGTTGAGGCCGCGATCGAGTTCGCGTTTGGCAAGCTCCGTCTTGGCGCGCGCATCCGCAAGCTGGCCGTTGGCCTGGGCCGCCACCGCCTCGAACGGACGGGGATCGATAATGTAGAGCAGGTCGCCGGCATGGACCATGTCGCCGTCCTTGAACTCGACATTGATGACGAAACCGCCGACGCGCGCCTTGACCTGCACCTCCTCGACCGCCTCGAAGCGGCCGGTGAACTCGTCCCAGTCGGTGACGGTCCGTTTGATCGGTTGTGCTACCGTCACCGGCGGCGGTGGAGGCACGGCCACCCGTGATTGCGCCTTCTCCTCGCAGCCAGCGAGCGCGAACACGAGCAGCATACCGATCAGTGCGCCGCCGCATCGTGCAAAGCGACGAAGCGAACCGCGATCGAGCCGGGTGGCCGGAACTGGATACTCCGTTCTGTCAGTCGCGCTCACTTCCGTCTTCTCAAGGACCTAGAATGTTGCAATTGAATTGGATAGGCGACGATGCTTTGGAGGGTGACATTGCAACGCCAGCAAGGGAAATCGCCTCTCGCCATAGAATCGATAGACGGTTGTTATTGCCGTAGCGCTCGGCGTGGCGCCGTAGCGAGGAATGCCACGAGCGACATCGCCTCGAAACCGACGTCCTTATTCTGCAGGAAGTCTAACCCGCGTTCAGTCGCTGTATCGGCAATCAATGCCGTCGCAGTTTGCACAACTGGCGTCGCGTTCGAACCGTGGGCTCCGAAAGAAGCTCGTACATGGTGCACGAGAACGGCAAGCAGCGTGCAAAGCACTGTAGGTCATTCATGATCCGCATGAATAACTCAAAGCTTTTTCATGATCTAGCGCCTATTGGACGAATTGGTCATTTTGCGCGCCAACACACTTGACGAGCGCTCAGCAGATGACCGGCCTCTTCGGTTTCGAGGTGCAATGTTGCTTCGCGGCATTCATCGCTACGGCATCACGCCGCGGCAAGCGGCAATAACAATCGTCTATCGACTCTATGGCGAGAGGTGATTTCCCTTGCCAGCGTTGCAAAGGCACTCTCTGCTGCCTGCTCGGTGTCGCGTTCAATCTCTCACGCGATTACCCGGCATCTCGCATTAGGAGGAGCCTCAACATGATAGAACACCTAATCTCCTCGTGCGCCGCGATCATCCTCTGGACGAGCCTTGCAGTGGCGCTCCAGCCGAGATCCTCTTTAACGCGATAGGGACCGAATTGGAGCACCGCGGCGTGGAGCTATAGGGCTCCCTGCTTGGTCCTGCGGCATGTGTCAGTGAGGAAGATAATTGGAGTCCAAAATGACAAAGCACGTTGCACCGTTATCGGATCCCGACGGATCGTTGCTTCTTCGTGAGTTGAACCACAGAGTAAATAACGAGCTCACTAGCACTATCTGCACGATTTCAGCCAAAGCGGTGGAGTCGGATGACGTGGCAGTCAAGGCCGCGCTCCTCGATGTGGTAGACCTCCTGCATGGTTACGCTGATGTTCACAAGGCACTTCGGATTCCCGATCCTGGGCACCTGACCGACGCCGCAAGGTACCTCCAGCATCTTTGCTTCTCCATTACGAAATACCGACTGGACCGGCTGAGTATACGTCTCTTGTTTTCGGCGGATGATTTGCGGCTTGAGGGCGAACGCTGCTGGAAGCTTGGGTTGATCGTATCCGAACTGCTCACCAATGTGGCACGACATGCGCGATTCGACGATAGACACCCGGAAGCGAAAGTGAAGTTGCTGCTAGCAGGTAACCTCGTAAAGTGCGCAGTCTCTGATAATGGCTCGGTATCCGATCTCATTGTGCGCGGTCGCGGGCTAACGATCGTCGGCGAGTTGGCCAGCAGTTTGGGCGCCCGCGTTCATGCGTCTTGCGCCGCCGAAGGGTCTTCCTTCCTTCTCACCTTCCCATTGACTGAATCCGAGCAACATGCTGCCGGTGCAACTCATATTGTCTTGAGGCGAACGAAGGCGCGTCGTTCTCACAAGTCGCAGGTCCCAAGAGCCGAAGATGCAGCGGCTGGCTAGGCCAGTCGCCCCACTGGAGGAGGCCGAACATGACCCAGGTGGCGGTCTTTCAAAGCGGATTCGCTCCGCTGCTGTCTACGGATCCACGGCAGCGCTTAGCTTCGCTAGCGCTTCGCTAACCGACTATAGGGGTTGGCGACAGCTGGGTGCCGGGGACGGCCGGCACGATTGCTGATGATGAGCATCATTTCATTGTAAACTACTTAGTTTTTGGAGCGAACATGGGCAATGTTATTCGATTCATCTCAAAATCTGAACTCGAGCGAGCCCGCCACATCTCGTACACTGGTTTCTTTGTTGTGACTTTATAGGATTATGATGGAAGCATTCGCTGGCCCGCAGACTCGCAGAAGGTTTCTTGAGAAGCGCTTTGACTATTTGGCTCTGGTTCCCGCAGCGGCGGCGATTTGTTATCCATTTCCGCTCGATGCTTTTCATGCCATCGTCGGCACGCAGGCCGCAAACCTGCCACTGCTCGCAATCGCGAGCGCGACGCTCATCCTAGTCGTTGCGTTCGCCGTGCCGTTTCTTGGGATCGCTCTGGCTTGTCGTTCCACGTCCAATCCCGGTTCTAGACGCCTCGCTTATGCCAGCGTAGTGTCGCCGACGCTCTATGTCTTTGTCGGCGTTCTACAGGCCTTGATCAAGAGCCCTATTCCCGACGAGGTCGTCTGGTGCGCGATTTGGCTACCAATCGCGATCTGGTCGCAGTCTGCCCGAAATCCGGTCGCTGCAGATGTGCCTGCGGTCGGGGGTTGGCGAGTCGTCCACGGGATAGCGGCCGCAGTCCTGGTCCTATATGTGGTGTTTCATCTCACCAATCATCTGTTCGGGTTGGTAGGGCCGGATGCGCATGCGGCCGTTATGAAGATCGGACGCGCGGTTTATCGCTCTGCCGTAGGTGAACCGTTGTTGGTGGCGGCCATGCTTTTCCAGATCAGCACCGGCCTCTTTTTGGCATGGCGCTGGAGCAGCGCAGCGCATGACTTCCAGCGGACCTATCAGGTCGCTTCGGGAGCCTATCTCTCAATGTTCATTCTCGGCCACATGAACTCGGTCTTCGTCTACGCGCGAAGCTTCCTCGGCCTACCGACGGATTGGAATTTCGCGATCGGAGCCCCGACTGGGCTGATCCATGACGCATGGAATATCCGTCTGATGCCTCACTACGCGCTCGGCGCCTTCTTCGTCCTTACCCACCTTGCTTCCGGGCTGAGAGTGGTGCTGATCGCGCACGGTGTCCATCAACGTAATGCCGATCGCCTTTGGGGCGTCTGCGTCGCGATGAGCGCCATCGTCGCCGCCGCAATCATCGCGGGAATGTGCGGCGTCAGGATCGGTGCATCGGCTTCGTGACTTGCGAACGTGATTATCGCGGTCACATACGCCGTTCTGCGCAAGACGCGCGGGAATCCCCGACCTGGGTGGCGCGCGGTCTTACAATTTTCTTTTGGTTTCCTGCCGCACGCTCCGGGAAAGAACCATGCGTCTCGTCGTGTGGCGCAGTCAAGCAATGACGAGCGTCCGGCGAACGGACGGAGAGTTTCCTATGAAAATCATCGTGATCAGCGGCACCTGCCTGATTGGCTCGAAGAGCGTCGCCGTTCTACATCAGAGCGGCCATGAGGTGATCGCCGCCAACCGGCCTGCTCGGTTCGGGCGCTGACGATTGAGGGAGGCAGAAGGTGGAAAGCGACATCCGGGACAGTCCGGCCATGAGCCGGTTTGAAATGCCCCGGGACGACGGTGCGCTCGCAGTCCCTTACTACGAGGTCGAGGACGGCCGGGTCGTCCTGCTCCACACGGAGGTGCGGCAAGAGTCGTCGGACTTGGGGTACGGATCGCGATTGGCGCATGGCGTTTTCGAAACGTTGCGACGCGATGGGAAAAGAGTGATCGCGAAGTGCCCTTTCATGTCCTCCTACGTCGTCCGACATCCTGAGTATGGCCCACTTCTCGACGGCTGACCGAAGACGGACGGGCCGCCGACGCGCACAGCGCCTTTGGACGACGATACCCCACGCTTATCGAATGCATGTCCAAACGGAATTTCTAATTTTGCCGGCTGCGTCCGATCCTAAGCTTCACCTTCACCGGGTCGGCCGAACACGTGGCCGCCTCGACAGGGATTGAAGCCATTGCGCCGTGCCGCGCGAGCAGCAAAGGAGACTTCATGAAATTATCGCGGGCTGTCGGCTTGGCCATCGCTGTCTCGCTGGTCGCCGGCACCGAGGCGGCGAACGCTCAGATCAGCGGAGCGGCTTCAGCCGGCCCGACCGCGAACGTAGTGGACGCCGCCGGGCTTCTGCGCGGTCCGGCAGCAAGGGAACGCCCCCCGACAACCCGTTGTGGGGCGAAGGGTGGGGATGATTGTGGTTCGACGCGGGTAAGCCATTCAAGACCACCTCGACCGACTACCATTCCGATTGCCAGGGGTGCCACGCTCCCGCCAAGGTCGCCGATTGGATTTACGTGAACGGATATTCCGTCCCTGCGTCACTAGACCGCCGCATGCGTAGCCCGGCAAGCTGGTATCGCAAACCGGAAGATTGAAGGGCTTATTGTGACCATTCGTTTCGGTTGCGACCACTTTCGGGTCCGACCGACATTCAGACTAAAAACGAGCGCATGGAGGTCGGCGTGCCCTTCTCAGTCTACGACATCACTGTCCCTGTCATGGTGCATGGACTGAACGTGATGGACGACTATCTCGACCACGCCCAAGCGCTCGAGCGGATCAAGGGGTTTGAGGCTGGGAGGATCCTTGGCGAGCGGCTCGCACCCGACATGCTGACTTTCGGAGAACAGTTCTCCGTAAGCTGCAACAAGGTCGACGCGCATATCGCGAAATCTGATGCAGCGCGACCGGCCAGCGCCCCGCAACATCCCGATGATGTACCCGGCATTGAAGGAGCGGCTCGTTGAGACGCGCGGCTTCCTGCAAAACGTGCAGCCTGACGAGATTGCCGGCGCGCAGTCACACACGTACGAGCTGACACCGCCCATCGTGCGCGGTTGGTTTGGCGGGGAAAACTACATCCGGCATCTCGTGCTGCCCGACTTCTTCTTCCACATCTCGATCGCGCACGCGATCCTCAGGTACCTCGGAGCGAAGATCGGGAAGCGCGACTATCTCGGCAACCTCAGTCAACAGAGCGGCGGTGACTACTCGTGAGAGACGGGCGCGGTGCACGGCACGAGCCGAAGCCTTCGACGCGACGATCTTCGGGCCGATCTTCAGAGTGAAGGCCCACTTTTCCGGTGTGATGCTCGGGGTCGGCCTGCTGAAAGAACAGGGAAACCTCGTCGGTACAGATAGCATCCAAATGCGGGATGCCAGCTCCTCGTCGGAGGTTGTGTACCAATATCTACGCTATGTGCTCACCGCTGCAGACACACGCAGCTTTCGACAAGCCGCCCAACTCAGGTTTTGAACTCGACGATCAGCTGTGTCATCCAAGAGTTGGAGATGAAGTCGGGGTGCTTTGTTTATAAGTCACCCTGGTGGCGTAAGGCTCTTCTACGCAGGCGAGAATACCTCAATAATGCTCGCATGGGATCCGTCGCGTCGAACACGCTTAAAGATGCGGGTGCGCAGGACGCGGCGAAGTCGGCGTCATTCGAAATCGGCATTTTTTCTTTGTTGCCCACCCGCTTCCTTGCCGATCTACATCTCAACTTCGTAGAGGGGGGGTTCGGCAGAGAAGTTGCCGCCGTCCTGCACCATGGGCGAGAGCTCGCATTTCTCATGGGCGAACCTGCCAGCTATGGTTGCGAGATTGCTCGTCTGTAAGAAGAATGGTTTTGTTGCCTCCCGTAAAGTCACGCCCTGATTGAATTTGAAGAGATCGGTCGGGATTACCTTCGGAGATGAACATCTCATCGTCAGTGAGACCGGATGCCAGCCCGGAGATTCACGATTATCTCGTGATGCACTTAGCGAAGTTAGGCTCGCTCAGCAGAGCGGTAATGAAGTTTCTAGTTGTAGCGTTCGTAAAGTTTCCGGGCCTTGGCTGGACAACGCTCAACAGCAGCACAAAAGCCGAGGTCGCCGCACGGCCGAGAGGCGACGTAACGCGTCCGGGTCAGCCGCAAATTGGCGATGTCTTTCCCTATTTTACCTGGGTCCCGCATCCGGTCGGCGACGTGGCGCACGACAAATCCACCTAAGAGCGGCGTCGTGGTCAAGGACCGCGGCGCGTTGGCACGCGCAATTCTCGATTGGTCCAAGGGCGGCAACGCGAAGTCTCTGCAGATGCAGCAATGGCATTCCTCGCTGCGGCCTCAGCGGCGCGGCGGCAATAATGATCGTCTATCAACTCTATGGCGAGAGGTGATTTCCCTCGCCGTCGTTGCAAGGTCATTCTCGTCGGGTGGTTTAGAACGAAGAGGAGCTACCATGAAGAGTCAAGTCCGCAGTCTCGCGATTGCGCTCGCAATTGCTGTTCCTATCGCAGTGACCGCTACGGTATCGTCTGCTGCGCCGATCAATGGCACATCGATCAATGCGGCGGTACCAGCCGTGACGACGGGCGTGCGCTATCAGGTGCGGCGGGGTCATTCCTACCCTTCGTACTGGGGCACCTATAATTCGTACTGGGGCTATCCCGCCTCTAGTTCGTATTGGAGCTATCCGACCTATAATTCATACTATGGAGCCTACGACTACGGATATTACAGGTCAGCTTGCGCACCTGGGCCGCGCGTCGGCGCCTTTGCGACAGCGCCCTGGACCGACGCGACGACGTGTCCGGCGTATTGATAAAATCCTCCGCTTCCGAAGGCTGGCGCGTGCATGTAATGAAGGCGGCGCCGACCTTCAGGCGATCTGCGATCGGATCACGACGACATCCGATGGATTTACGATGATATTGGAGCTACCGACCTATTACTGTGCCGGCTTCTCTTACGGCCGGTGGTACTTCGGCTGGTGGTGACGCCAAAGCTTGGCAGCGTGCGGCTCCCTCAAGCCGCCGCTAGCCAATATGTATTTGAGAGATTTTACCGTTCCTCGGTCATGCGCACGTCGCTTCCGGGTCATCAGCAGTAATGCTCCAAACGATCAGAACATTTGCGCTTGGCCCTCAGCCGACATCGCTTTTACGATGAGGTGGACGCCCCGGCGTCTGTGTCAGACGTTATCACAATTGGTCTGGATATTGCCAAGCACGTTTTTCACGCTCGCGAGGTAGATGAGCGTGGTCGAGCGGTGTTAAGCAAGAAGATTGGACGAGCAAAGCTGCTTGATTTTTTCAGCGCAGCCGAGTTGCTAGGTCACACTGGAGGCGTGTGGTGGGGCAAATCACTGGGCTCGTCAGCTGACCCAGCTTGGCCATGAGATTCGGCTGATCTCGATGTCGCCGCCTAGTGCGGTTAGTCGACTGTCTTTTCCCGTCCCGATAGACCGACGTTCCGCCAAACTCTTGTCCGAGCCGCCGGCCTCGCGCGGGCGAGCATGGGCCGAGACACTCCGCTCCGCATGGCTGCTTCGGTGAAGTTGAGGGTGTCTGCCGCGTGAAGGAAATATCAAATCTGTTGAAATCCATGGTTTCTAAGCCCCTCCCGAGCCGCCCGCTTTCGCCACGGTCGGCGTCGGTGTTATTGCGGCTGTAAAGGCGCCGCCGATCGAGGTCGCGGCAGCTACGGCAAGACCGACCTCGTAGCCGGACACGAAAGACGCGGCACCGGCGGCCAGTGCCGCACCTGCAAGCTGCGCAATCCGGCTCGCCGCATTGTTGATGCCGGAGGCGAGCCCTTCGTCCGTCTGGTCAACGCTCGACATGACGGACGCGGTGAGCGGTGCCACGAGTACGGCAAAGGACAGGCCAAGCAGCGTCATGGGTACGATTACGCCGAGCATCAAAGATTCCTTCTGACCGAGCGCCAACCAGACATAGGCGAACGCGGCACCTGCCGGTCCCGCAGTGAGCAAAGTCCGCGCGCCAATCCTGTCCGCCAACCCGCCAAAGACATTTGACAAGAGCCCCACGCCGAGCGTGAAGGGCAGGAATGCCAGCCCGGCATCGGTCGAAGACAGGGCGCGGCGGTCGACGAGGTCAAAAGGTAGCAGGAAGAACACGATCGAAATCCCCGTATAGATCATCAGGGTCGCGACGTTCAGCCCGAGGAAGGCGCGGTTCTCCACCAGGCGGGGCGGCGTCATCGGATGCTCGCTTCTGCGCTCCCAGAACGCGTAGACGGCGAACCCGACAATGCCGAGCCCGGCGACGATCGTGAGGACCGTGCCCGGTAGGGCTGGTGCGTCGGCGGCGGCCCGTACTTCACTTGCTCCGATCTGGCTGAGCGCCCAAGCGAGCGCCCCGAGCGCTAAAGCGAGGACCGCGGCGCCAATCACGTCGAACCGGCGCTGGATGAGGCTATCTTTGGGCGCGAAGACCAACAGAATTCCCACTGCTACGAGCGCGAGCGGCGGGTTGATCCAGAACACGGATGGCCAGCCAAAGGTCTCGGTCAGCCAGCCGCCCATGACAGGACCTCCGGCGGTGGTGAGAGCCGATGCCGCGGCCCATACGCCGATCGCCCGGTTCCGCTCCGCGCGCGGATAGGTGGCCCCGATCAGGGCGAGGCTGGCAGGGGTAACGATTGCTGCGGCAGCTCCCTGCACGAAGCGGGCAGTGATCAGCCAAGCGGGCGAAGGCGCCAGCGCGCAAGCCGCGGATGCCAGACCGAAGAGGACGCAACCGAGGCCGAGCATGCGCGCCTTGCCATAAACGTCCGCGAGCGCGCCGCCGATCAATGTCAAGGAGGCGAGCGCCAACATATATCCGTTGAGAACCCATTGAACGGAGGCGAGGTCCGCACCGAAATCAGCGCGCAATCTCGGCAACGCAACGGGCAGCGCTGTCCCATCGATGAACGCCATCGAGGACGCGAGCACACAGGCGGTGAGCACCATGCGCCGGCGCCGAGGCGGCACTTCCCGCCCGAGCTCTCGGGGGCAGGGTTCTGGATCGATAACGCCGCGGCTGCACCGCTCTAGAAACGGTTGCGCCATTCATCGACCTCCCTGCTAGTGTGCCGATGTTTCCCAGTGCTTTGCCGAAGATTTGAGGTAGCGGACCAGACCCAGACGGCCGAATAGACGGCCGTCACGATCCGGACCCGGATTGATGACGAAGCCAGTCGTCTGGAGGTAGACGGCATCCTTACTGACGACGGCGCTGGTGACTGCGGAAACCGCTCGCGCATTGGCGCCGTAGGCGACCTCGAAACTGGGCTTGTACTTTCAACGAGCGCCTCCGTCTTTTCCCGATCGTCCACCGATACTGCGTCGACTTTGATGCCCTCAGCCGTGAATTTGTCCGCCGCTCGCGAAAAGCTGCAAGCTAGGCGTTGCAGTACAGACACAAACAGGATCACACCGACCCGCTGGACAGATCGCCAGGCAAATGGACTTCGCTGCCACGGCGCGAGCAAAAGGGTAAGAGAGGGGAAGACATCGTTATTCTGCAGCATCACAATTGCACTCCCTGTTTGAAATGTCTGGCGATCAAAGCGGTCTCACAACATGGCGGTCGTCCCCATGCGAGGGAAATCACCTCTCGCCATAGAGTCGATAGAAGATCGTTATCGCCGCTCAGTGCGGCGTGACCCAGTAGCGGCCTGCGCAACTCGCCTCGACTTACGAATGGATTGAGGACTGGCACGCGCCATTCCCCGTCGCCATGAGAACTATAAGCATCGGCTATTGGAAAAGTTCGCCGGCCGCTGCGATCAATGACAGCGGCAACGTGCGTACCATCGCGACCACGAACAGGAGACCCCTGATGTCCGACTCCTATTCACTCCCTACTGAACCCGAAGGCATTGTCGCGTCGCTGCTTGAGCGATTTAACTCCGGCAAGGTCAACGCGATGGTGGGCTTGTATGCTCCGGAAGCCGCGTTCATCGCGAAAGACGGGTCACTGATCACGCCGAGATCGCCGCCGAACTCGAGCGCGATTTCGGCCTCGGCCTGCCGCTGGTGGCCAAGGCGGGCCATGTATTCGTCGCCGACGATATCGCCCAGATCGTGCTGGACTGGTCAATTGACGGCACAAGTCCCGACGGCAATCACGTGCATCTCCAAGGCTCGGCAAGCGATATCGTGCGTCGCGGCGCGGATGGACTCTGGCGGTACCTGATCGACAATAATCAAGGGACGGCAGTGCGACACCCCACCTGACATATGAGCCACGGCAGCTCTCAGGGATGGAGCCACACTTCAGCAGCCTGGCGTCGATCCCCGCCACTTTGTGAAACTAACCTGGTCGGAGATTTGGGCCTTTGTGCAATTCTCCGGGAGACGACGGATGCACGGCTCAAGAAACGACCCACAATTAACCAACCAGGCTCACCAGGGCGGAACGCTCCGGCTGGCATTCTTATCTGCGGTAGTCTCCCTGGTGGTCTCGTTTGCCGCGGCGGCCGCTCCGATCCCCCTGTACAACATCTACCGGGCGGAGGACGGGTTCACCAACTTCGGCATCTCGATGGCCATCGTCACCTACTCCGTCGGCTCCATGGCCGGACTGTTGGTGCTGGGACGACTATCCAACCATCTGGGCCGCCGGCTCACCGCGATCGTCAGCCTCGGTCTGCTCTTGCTGGGCTGTCTTCTGCTGCTGAACGTGCACAACATCGGCACCCTGCTCGCCGGTCGCGTCCTGATGGGCGTCGGAACCGGGTTGGCCAGCAGCACCTTGACCTCTTACATAGTCGACGCTGCACCCGCTAGGCCGGAATGGTTGGCCTCCGTCGCCTCCAGCCAGGGACCAATGCTCGGCCTCACGGTTGGCGCCATCGCCTCTGGCGCCCTGGTCCAGTTCGGCCTCTGGCCACGCGAACTCATCTACCTGGTTTGCGTCGGCTTCTTGTCAGTGTCTGCCGTGCTCATCGCCATCAGCCCGGAAACTGCAACTCCGACGCCGGCCGCTTGGCGATCACTGCTACCCAGGGTCAGCGTACCGGTCCGGGTCAGCCATCTGCTCCCTGTCGCGGCTGCGGTGTTCCCGGCAACTTGGGCGACCGGAGCCTTCTACCAAGCCTTCGTGCCTGCGCTCGTCGAAGATCAACTTCATACCCGCAGCCCGCTCATCCTCGGACTGGTGTTCGCCGCCTATATGGCCCCCAGCGTTCTCGGCGCTCCCATCGGCGGCCGGTTCACATCCGCGGTAGCCCAACGCGTCGGCATGATCATCTTCCTGGCCGGAATGATCGGCATCATCACAGCGATCGAGGCTGGGACACTGGCGTTGTTCATCATCGCGACCATAGTCGCCGGAGCCGGCCAAGGCATCGCTACCAGCGGTGCCACCCGTGGGCTTCTGCACGGCAGCACGCCAGCCGAGCGGGCACCGATATTCAGTGCGATCTACCTTGTCTGCTACAGCGGCGCCACGTTTCCTAGCCTCATCTCCGGCAAACTTTCCGACACGTTCTCGCTACCGCAGATCGCCTTCGGATACGGGGTACTTGCCCTGGGCGCCACCCTGTTCGCTGTCCTCCGTGCACGCAACCCGCATGCTGATGCGACCCGGAACAGCACTTGCGACAGCTCTTCGACCCTCGATGCCGCCGCCTTCAACCCGTCCGAACTATGCGCGAAGAACACGAACGGACACGGCTGCGCGGCTTCAGGCTGCTGGCTAATGAGCTCGCGCGGCGCGGATCGCTCGACCTAACCCGAGGGATTCGGCCGTGATCAGCACCAACCGCAGCCTGGCGCTCTCCGAGCCTAAAGCTGTCGGCGCGCACGGCAGCACAAAGGTGCTCGCCGCATCGAGCCTGGGTAGCTGGCTCATGTTCGTCAGCAGCGCCGTCGTCAGGATCGCGCTCGCCGCGATTGGTCGAGACGTGCGCCTGTCGCCGCCTCGACCTGCAATGGATAATGAACGCCGAGCTCCCGTCGCTCGCGGCTGTGACCTTGGTCGCAGACGCTCTTGGTGACCGGTTCGGACACCGCAGCGGCTGTCGCCAGTGGTGTTGCACCCGCGGTCGCCGGCGCGCGCTCTTGCCGGTAGTCGCCGGCGCGCAAGACCGCTGGGCGAAAAATGAAGAACGAAGACCAACTTATTGGCAGGAGAAAGCCCATGAAGACTTCGAACCATCATCGCCGCGAGCTGCGTCGCCCTCGCCTTCTTGATGGCCGGCCCCATCTACGCCCATGATAGCGAACCGGAAACCGTCACGAAGAACTTCGAGGCGGCCATTCCCAATGTCCCTGGCAAGTCGCTGATCGCCATGGAAGTCGACTACGCGCCCGGCGCGGCCTCTGTGCCCCACACCCACGCGAAGTCAGCTTTCATTTACGCCTATGTGATTTCGGGCGCAATCAAGTCGAAGGTGAATGACGGCGAGACCCGCATTTATCGGACAGGTGAGAGCTGGTCCGAACCGCCGAGTGCTATCCATTTGATAAGCCGCAACGCGAGCAAGACCCAGCCGGCAAAGCTACTCGCGGTCTTCGTGCTCGACACCAATGACGCCCCTCTGACCACCCCCATCAAATAAACCTTCGGCGCGCTGCGCTCGTATATGCAGAGAGCATTACGCGCATTTGCAATACGCATGTTCCAGACGAGGATGATCAGGTCGAGCAGCATTTCAACGAGCTTGAACTTGTCGGTCTAACGCTCACGATATCGACAATGAATGCCCGGTCATGGATGGCGATAAGCTTCCGCAGGCCGCTGGCCGAACGTTCAACGCTGGCAACCTAAACACAGAGGTGACGTTCGCAATGGGAATACTCACAGCGGAGATAAAAGCAGCCGTCAAAAGTATTGGGCTCTGTTTCGTTGCAACAGCCTCCAAGGACGGAATGCCAAACGTCTCTCCAAAGGGATCTCTCACCGTCTGGGTGATGGTCTTTTGGCGTTTGCGAACATCGCGTCGCCGCGCACGATGAAGAACATAAAAGAAAACCCGAAACTGGAGATAAATACGATCGATCAAATTTCCCGCCATGGATCTCGATTCAAGGGGACTGGAGAGATATTCGAGAGGGCGATGTTTTCGACCATGTCGCGAATAAGATCTGGAATCGATGACAGGCAGGCCCGGTGGCACTCCATCGTCGTGGAGGCACAATCGTGGCCGGCATAGAGGATCTTGGTACAATCGAGACGATTATCGGCGTGCCGGCTGGACGAATTTCGTGGACTCTTGGCGGGCTGCTTGAGCCGGTGGGGCTCGTCCGACGTTGGCCTTTCTACGACCTCGCGCTACTCGGGTTGAGCGGACAGCATAGGCCGATCGCTTGGGTACACGCCCTACGTTGGCATTCAGTTAGATAGACACACCGCGAGCGTTCGAATGGAGAGATTTCTACTTGAACGCTTGCTGCGACCTCCTGGGCGGGCTCGTTAGCGTCTGAAGGCTTTAGACGCGGGCGCTCGAGAAGAATGAAAACGATAACGATCCGACATTTCTAACGGCGCACAGGCGCGAATACCCTCATCATACATCACATCGATATTTGGTGGCAGCACGAGTGACCAAGCGATGGCAACGCGG
The DNA here is from genome assembly GCA_963847045.1 of uncultured Alphaproteobacteria bacterium. Classification (GTDB taxonomy): domain Bacteria; phylum Pseudomonadota; class Alphaproteobacteria; order Rhizobiales; family Xanthobacteraceae; genus Bradyrhizobium. Next base: position 162,813 of record CAWJYQ010000017.1, read on the forward strand.
TCGATCCGCCGTTCGTGTGCGCAGCCCCCACCCTAGATGTCCAAATAACTCGATCGAGCAGCCCAGCCTGCAGGAGTTACGCCATGCCCTCTCGCATCATCAAACATTCCAGCAACACCTGCCTAATCGACTATCCTGTTGCCATCATCTTGATGGTCGCGCCATTTCTGCTGAAGTTGCGCAAGTGCAATCCTGTCGCGCGGTGGCTTTCAGTGGTGACCCGCGTCGCGACACTGCTGCAGCCGGCAGTCATGGACCATCTGACGTGGCTCGTCCGGGTCATCCGTTACTGGCTGCATCTCTGGGTGGACCGCGCATTGGATGTGGTCTCCATCACGGCCACCTCCACTTTCCATTTCACTGGGCTTGATGCCTGGTACTACTGGGTTCTCGCCGCGGCGGTCTTGCTGACGACCCCCGTTCTCAACGCGCCCGGGTGAGCGCCGCCAAGCCAGCGAACCTCGACAGCTTTGGGCCGAAGAGCAAGGTCGAGGAAGGCGCAGTGGTGAAGCTAGGCGAACGGTTTTTTATCATCGCCGTGTCGACAGGCAAGTTTATGTACGACGGCAAAGAGATCATGGGCATCTCTACCCCCAGGCCCAGATCTACGCTGAGTTGAAGGGCAAGCGCGGCGGTGACGCGATCTCGTTCAACGGAAGGAAATTCGCGATCGAGGAGGTGCCCTGAGAGCTGCGACACTGCAGGTCGAAAGCAGCGCCTCGGCCTAACGCACGGAGACCGTCCCGGATCTTGTGGGGTGCCCAGGAAGGAGGCAGCGACGTATGGCGCGGCCCGGGCGATTTTCTCAAGCCTTCCCTAATCTCAACAGGCAAGTGGAATGAAAACTATAACGACAGGGCATTTCCAATGGTTGGCGCGCCTGCATAGCCTGTCTGTGCGTCTAACCGGGCTGACCCGTGACGGATGTGCAGAGTTCTTGCCAGCATAGGGCGACGCGATCATCCTCTTGGGTGGATGCACTCTCCGCGTCGCAAGGACCCGCTCGAGCAACCAAGCATGTAGGAGTCACTGATGTCGGTCCGCTTCATCACCAAGTCTATCCACGCCTACCTGATCGATTATCCCGTCGCGATCGTCCTAATCGCCGCGCCGTTCGTGCTGAAGCTCGGCCAGGGCGAACCGGTGGCAATGTGGCTTTCGGTCGTTGTAGGTGTCGCCGCGCTGCTCTTGGCCGCTGTGACCGACCATCCTACCGGACTCGTCCGCATCATCCCCTATTGGCTGCACCTTCGGGTCGATCGCGCCGTTGGGGTGGTGTTTGTCATCGCACCCTTTGCCTTCAAATTCGGTTGGCTCGACGCCTGGTACTACTGGGTCCTCGCTGCCGCTGTCCTGCTCACGACGTCAGTCTTCAACGCGCCTGAAGAGCCAGTCGCAACTCGTTCGGGATTGGACACGCGCACAGTGGGTTAGGCAGGACGGCCCCACGGACAGCGCACCAAACCTCGTGCGGAATTTGAGTGCAAGGAACGGAGTGCTGCACCAGCGCCCGCTTGATGGACCGCCGAGTTCTTCGGCTCCGTTCTTCGGCTCTGTGAAGAGGCATACATCGACCGCAACCCCTGTAGGGCCGAGCGTGTCGTCGGGAAAGGCTCAGCCGGCTCAAGCAAGGCCGGTCGTCGTCGTGGGTCGGGGGCGCGTTTTCCGCCGAGGAGATGGTCGCGGCTCCTTGGGAATTGGCCTCAGTTTGGAGGCTATCCATCTTCATTTTGAATTTGCCTTCGCGCTCGTCGAAACGCCCGATCAGTCGCCATAAATCGCGCCAGCATCGGAGCAACGAGCGAGTTCAGATCAATTGTACGGCCAGCCTCTCGTTTTAGCACTTCGGCATAGGCTCTCAGATCACTGTGAACGGCAGCTGGCAGTTTTATCGTCATGGTGACCGGCTTGTCATCCTCGATAGCGCCTATCTTCAGTTTGCTCACGTCGGTCACCCGCGATAGGGCTCGAGCACCAGATCGCGATTGACGATCACGTTCACTGGGAAGCCTGGCCTGATTGTCAATGTAGGTTGAATATTGAGGTTTCTCCGAACGACCTGCTGTCCGGTCTGATTCAGAGAATTGGCGGTTCCCAAACGCAAAGCCTGAAGAACGGCTGTGTTGGATCCGGTGTCTGCGCCCGACCCGAGCTCCGAACCGACGCCGAGCAGCGTCGATAGCGCCGCGGCTCCAAGGAGTTCCTTCCAATGATTGTCAACCTCATCCTCGAGACCGGAATATCCGGCAGCGTCCGCCCCCTGTTGCCGTTCCAGCACGATCGAGCGACCGTTCGGCATAATCAGGCGCGTCCACACCAACAACACGCGCGATTGCCCAAATGCGACCTGGCTATCATAAATGCCTATCAACCGTGCCCCCTGCGGCACCAGCTTGGCGCGGCCGGTTGGGGTGTCAAAAATGTTCTCTGTGACTTGCGCGGTGATTTGACCGGGTTGATCCGAGCAAATCCCCGTAATGAGAGCTGCAGGAATGATCGTTCCCGCCTGGATGACAAAGGGAGATGCAGGAGGGGAAAGCCTGTCAGGCGTCGTGGTCCGCCGATCAACAGGGGCGTTGACGAACAGCAGTTTGCGATCCTGCCCGTTTTGAGCAAAGGTTTCGTCAGGAGATGACGCGGTGTTGGTAGACGCTTCCCGTGATGCGGCGCGCAGTGGCGTAGTAGACGCAGTTGTCGACGCAAATACTTTGCTGGTCCGAGCCGCCTCGGTTTCCTGGCTGGCACGTTGTTGTTCGGCATCTAGACCGAGAGATAATGATTGGCCTTCCGCCGTAGCGATGGGGTGCGCCAGGTCGGCCGGCAATGGCGGTTCGAGCCGGGGGACATCGTGGGATATTCCGACGTAGTCGTGAGGCAACGTCATCAGGCCATCCGCAACGTTATGATGATCCGTGCTGTAGAGTTCGTCTGGCGCCGGATTGCGCGGCTGATTACTGCGCAGCGCCCAAAGCACGGCGCCAGAGATCAGCAGCATGGCCAAAGCGGTGCCGCCGGCAAGAACCTTTCGAGAAAGCCGCGTGATCCTTGGCCGCTCTGCACCTAGACGCAAAGCCTGCGGGCTATTCGCAGAGGAAGGCCTTGGCTCGGATAGAGGACCGACGCTCTCGCTTGGGCCATCGATCGTCATGATCGCCTCCCGTCGTTTCTGACAATTCGGACTTTCTGCTGCTTGTCTCCGCCAAGGCGAAGCTCGGCCGCGGCGAACAGGCGGTCGGCAATCAGGACATTCCTGTAGACGCGATAGTTGACGAGTTCGAGCTTACCCTCCTGGCCGATGACGAACAGCGGCGGCATTTCGCCCTGTGCGATTCCAGGTGAGAATTCGATGTAGACCTTGCGGCCGTCATCGTACGCATTGACCGGCCGCCAAGGCGGATTGTCGCCCTCAATGGCGTAACGGTAGCGGCGCTGATCCATCTCGGGGATGACCGGCATTGGCGGCAAAGCCTTGGAGCGTCTGGATCGGTCTTTTGGGTAAAACCAGGCAACCGACGGCATATATGGCTTCTCGCGAGAGCGCAGTTCGATCAGATAGGTTCGTCGATCGGTGTTGACGACAAGGTTCGTCTCGATAGCGGGCCTTGTCGGCTTCACCATGATGTGGACGCGCCGGGTATCTCCGTTTCCGCTTTCGGTGTCACCGACGATCCAACGCACGGTGTCGCCGGCGGCCAGCGGCCCTGAACCGATCAGCTGCTCGCCCGGTTCAAGCGCGATATCCGTAATCTGCCCTGGCGAAGCATATATCTGATAGAGCGCGCCAGGGCTGTAAGGAAAGATCTGCACGGCATTGAAATACCCAGCGCGCCGGGGCTGGACCCGCGCGACGTCGTTTGCGATTTCGATGCGATCGGTCGGATCCTTTGCTTCTGCTTCGCCCTTCTTACCGCCACGAGCGGGAGTCCAAGATGGAGGAACATGCAATGGCTGTGCATGATCGTCGGCGGGCATCGGTAGATCGGCAGACGGTGGCACGTCGTCGTCATAACTGATCTGCGGTGGTTTGAAGGTCGTGCAGCTCGAGAGCGCGAGCCCGATGAGCAAGGCCACGCGTTTAAGGCTAGCCGGTCTCGGTACAAAGGTTCTCACTATCCGAGCTCCTTCGACCAGTTGATGGCGTTGATGTAGACGCCTAATGGGTTCTTGCGCAGGCGGTCAGCTTCGCGCGGGGTTTCGATGACGATAGAGAGGATTGCGGTCCAGCGCTCGGTCGCGGCAAGTTGACCGCTGTCGTATCGCCGTTCGGTCCATGCAACCCGAAAGCTTTCCGGTGAAGCGCGGATGACGCTGGAGATCTCGACCGCAATTTGCGTATTGCCGAGCTTGGCGAATGGATCATTGGTTCGGGCGTAATCGTTCAGCGCCGCGGCACCACGATCTGTTGTGAAGTCGTAAGCTCGCAACCAGTCCTGCCGCAGAACAATAGCGTCGGCAGGCAGGCCTCGAACATCTTCGATGAAGCGCGCGAGATGAAACGCGATCTGCGGATCGGTCGGCTGATAGAAGGGACTCGCTGGGGCGACTGCCTGGGCCTGACCGAGATGATCCACTTGCACCACCCACGGTGTGATCGTGCCCCGGGCGGACTGCCAAACGAGGCCTGCAGCAAGTCCGCCGGACAGCAACAGACATCCGAACGCCATCAGCCGCCAATTTTTGGCCTGGACGCGTGCGGAACCAATACGATCGTCCCAAACTTGCGCTGCCTTCTGATAGGGTGTCACAGGCTGTGGCGTACGGCCGTAATGCACGGATTGTCTTTTGAACATCAGTGCCCTCCCTCGGACAGATCAATCGAGGCTCCACCACCGGCGCTGTCACCGCTCCGGACGGCGTGGGTAGCAGCGGACACGCCCTGGTTCACGGTCTGCGCGCGCTTCATGCGCCGTGCCCAGGCCGGTGCTGTGTCCGTTGGTGTTGAGCCACTTGTGGAGCCGGCGGCCATGCGGCGCAGTGGGCTGACAATTGCCGAGCCCCCTGCGCTAGCAACACCACTCAAGCCTCCGGCTCGATAAGCACTTGCCGTTCCTGTCGCCACCGTGGCTGCGCCGCGGGCACCGGCCGGAAGCGCGCCACCTGCCAGTCCGGCGCCGCCGGCCGCGAGACCGGCGCCAGCGACGACCGCGCCCCCTGCAGCCAGACTAGTGCCGACCGCAGCCCCGGCGCCGAGTTGCGGTCCACCCGACACGATGCCGTTGGCAATGCCTGGCCCAAAGATGCCGAGGCCGAGAAGAGAAAGCGCCCCAAGCACAAGCGCCATGGCGTTATCGATCGTAGGCTGATTGCCGCCAAAGCCGGCCGTGAATTGTGCAAATAGCGTCGAGCCGATGCCGACGATGACGGCCAGCACCAGAACCTTCACGCCGGAGGAGATGACGTTACCGAGGACGCGCTCGGCGGCAAAGGCAGTCTGCCGAACAGCCCGAACGGGATCAGGACGAAGCCGGCGAGCGTCGTCAGCTTGAACTCGATGAGCGTGATGAAGAGCTGGATGGCCAAAATAAAGAACGCCAGCAGAACGACGATCCAGGCGAATAACAGAACCGAGATTTGGACGAAATTCTCGAAGAAGCTGACGTAGCCCATCAGGCCAGAAATCGAATCTAGGATCGGTCGCCCAGCATCAAGCCCCACCTGGGCGATCTTGCCGGGTCTCAAGAAATCGGTCGAGGAAAGGCCGGTGCCGGAAGCTTTCAGCCCCAGGCCGGCAAAGCTCTCAAACATGATGCGGGCCAGGCGGTTCCAATTGCCGATCAGGAATGCGAAGACTCCGACAAAGAGCGTCTTCTTGACGAGCCGGGCCAGGATGTCTTCGTCCGCGCCCCATGCCCAGAACAGGCCGGCCAACGTGACATCGATTGCGGCGAGTGTCGTGGCAAGATAGCCAACGTCGTCTCCGAGCAGACCAAACCCGGAATCGATGTACCGGGTGAACGTCTCCAGGAACTGATCGATAATGCCCGTGCCGCCCATAACTCACTCCTTTCCTGTCTGCTGGATCGGAGGGTAGCCAGATGGCAGACGGCTCTCGTTCTTGGGCGGAACAAACAACGAGGAGCCCGCTCGGGCGGCCCCAGGATCGGACGGCGCTGGAGCCTTCTGCCCGAGGAACTCGCGGCGCTTCTCAGCCCAAGTCTTCCGGCACTCGGACAGACCGTCTTTCTCCTCATAGGTAGTGGATCGGCACTCGGCGAGTTTTGTCGCCAAGGGATCGGAAATCAGGTCGGCGGATGCTGTCGCGTTTGTTTGCCCTTCGTCGCCGCGCAGCCTGATCGCACAGGCGCCAAGGACGAGGACGGCTACGGCCGCCAAGGCCGGAATTCGTTCGAGCGTTTTCGTGTTCATCAGTGAAACATCTGCACGGTTGTGGGTTGATAGCCGGCGCCTTGCGTCAGGAAACGGCGTAGTTGTTCCCTGCCCTGGTCCTGAGCGGCCGCACGCTGCGCGGACTCCAGGTTCTGTGCGCGCCCATGTGCCGCCACGACTGCGGTTAGATCCGCAAGTTGCTGAGCCTGCAGCGCCAGGAGCTGATTGCCGGCCTGGGTCGCCTGCAACGCACCGGTCGCCGCCTGGCTCGAGGTGACAAGGGCAGACATCTGGGTGCGATTAGTGTCGAGGTTGCCGACGACCGTGGCCTGCGTCCGCATGGCATCCTGCAGGCTGGCAAGCGCATTCTGCCAACGGCTTTGCGCGTTCGCGATCAACGCTTGGCTCGAAGCGCTCGCCGACGCCGGCGCGTAGGTCGTCGCAAAGGCACGATCGATCTGCTGGATGTCGTAGGCGATCCGCTGGGCTTGGGCGAGAAGCTGTTGCGTTCGCAGAATCGACTGTTCCAGTTGCAATAACGAGGAAAACGGTAGCGTGGCCAGATTCTTCGCCTGGTTGATCAGCATCTGCGCTTGATTTTGCAGAGAGACGACCTGATTGTTGATCTGCTGCAAAGCTCGAGCGGCGGTCAGCACGTTCTGCGCATAGTTGTTTGGATCGAAGACGATCAACTGCGCCGACGCAGGCGTGACGAAGGCGACGGCAATCGCGACCAGGCTGACAGACGCGAGACGACGGAGGCGGTTCATTCGGATACCTCCAATTCGGAGAGATGCGGGATGAGATCTGTCGCCCAAGCGATTTCGCGGGCCTTCAGCCAGCCAGGCACGAAACCGTCGCGGCCATGATCAATAATGACCTGCTCGATCAGGAGTTGGTCGGCCTTGGAGGACGTCGCGGTGAAGGCGAGTGCGACCTCGCCGAGGCCGAGCTCGAACAGTCGATTGCCGCGACGCGACTGGCAGTAGTAGTCCCGCTTCGGAGTGGCGCGAGCTAGGATCTCGATCTGGCGGTCGTTCAACCCAAAGCGCCGGTAAATCGCCATGATCTGTGGTTCGATGGCGCGGTCGTTTGGGAGCAAAATTCGCGTCGGACAGCTCTCGATAATAGCGGGCGCGATCGCCGAGCCGTCGATATCCGCGAGCGATTGGGTGGCGAAGATGACTGAGGCATTCTTCTTGCGAAGGGTTTTCAACCACTCACGCAAATGGCCGGCAAATTCCTGATTATCAAGCGCAAGCCAGCCTTCATCGATGATGAGCAGAGTTGGCCGGCCATTGAGCCGTCCTTCAATGCGGTGGAACAGATAGGACAGGACAGCCGGCGCGACTGCGGTGCCGATCAGCCCATCGGTCTCAAAGACCTGAACGGCGGCTTCGCCAAGACGCTCGAACTCCGCGTCAAGAAGCCGGCCCTACGGCCCACCGAGGCAATAAGGCTGGAGAGCGCGCTTCAGCACGTTCGACTGGAGAAGAGCGCAAAGACCCGTCAAGGTCCGTTCCTGGATCGGTGCCGAAGCCAGCGAGGTCAGCGCAGACCAAAGATGGTCCTTGACTTCTGGCTTCACTTCGACCCTTTCACGGCCGAGGATCGCGGTCACCCACTCTGCTGCCCAAGCACGCTCAGACAATTCATCGATCGCGGCGAGCGGCTGAAGCTCAACGAACTCCGCGGATTCGCCCGAGAGCACACCGCCGATGTCGTGCCAATCGCCACCCATGGCGACGGTTGCAGCCCGCACCGAACAACCAAAATCGAACGCAAAAATCTGAGATTCTGGATAGCGGCGAAACTGCAAGGCCATCAGCGCCAACAGGACCGATTTGCCGGCGCCTGTCGGTCCGACTACCAGCGTATGTCCGACATCGCCAACGTGCAGGGAGAAGCGGAATGGAGTGGATCCCTCCGTCTTGGCCAAGAATAAGGGCGGCGCCTTGAAATGATGGTCCCTCACCTCGCCGGCCCATACCGCCGACAGCGAAATCATGTGTGCCAGATTCAGCGTCGAGATCGGGGGCTGCCGAATGTTGGCGTAGACATGTCCCGGCAGGCTGCCGAGCCAGGCTTCGACCGCATTGACCGTCTCGATCATGCAGGTGAAATCCCGGCCCTGGATAACCTTTTCCACGAGTCGGAGTTTTTCATCGGCGGTGGCAGCATCGCCGTCCCAAACCGTAACCGTTGCAGTAACAAAGGTCTCTCCGATTTGATCCGAACCCAGCTCCTGAAGCGCTGCGTCGGCATCGATGGCCTTATTGTGGGCATCGGTATCAAGAAGCGCTGAAGCTTCGTTGGTCATGACCTCCTTGAGGATCGCAGCCACAGATTTGCGCTTCGCGAACCATTGTCGTCTGATCCTGGCCAGAAGTTTCGTCGCCACTAGCTTGTCCAGCATGATCGCGCGGGTCGACCAGCGGTAGGCGAAGGCAAGACGGTTCAGGTCGTCGAGAATCCCGGGCGTCGTCGCCGTCGGGAAACCCACAATAGTCAAAACGCGGAGATGCGCCGAGCCGAGTGCGGGCTCGAGACCACCGGTTAGCGCCTGATCGGCGAGCAGCGCGTCGAGGTACATCGGGATCTCGGGCACCCTGACGCGATGCCGCTTGGTCGAGACCGTGGAGTGCAGATAGGTCAGCGTGGCTTCCTCGTCGAGCCAGGCGCACTCGGGCATGAAGCCTTCGATGAGCTGTAGCACGCGATTGGTCCGGTCGATGAAGCCGCGGAGAATCTCGCGCGCATCGGCGTCTACGGTCCGGCTGCTACCCTCATAAAGCAGCCGTTCCGCTCTCGCAGTGCCGTCGACCGGCGGGAGATAGAGGAATGTCAGGAAATAGCTCAATTCGTAATGCGCGCCGGCTTCTTCGAACTGTGCCCTTCGCTCTGCGTCGACCAGCGCGGACGCGGCATCTGGAAACGTATTGGGCGGATAGGCTCCTGCCGAATGTCGTTGCGCCTCCACAAAAATCGCCCACCCGGATTCAAGCCGACGCAGCGCGTTGTTTAATCGACCGGCAACAGCAACAAGTTCTGCCGGAACGGCGCTATCGAGGTCCGGTCCCCGAAATTTCGCCGTACGCTGGAACGACCCATCCTTGTTAAGGACCACGCCTTCATCAACGAGAGCGGCCCAGGGCAGAAAATCGGCGAGGCAGGTGTTGGAACGGCGGTATTCGGCGAGGTTCATCATGAGGGAGCTCACGGATTGAGATGACCGGGGATACGAAGGTGTCTACGAACGACCTCGACGAAGTCAGGATCGCGCTTTGCCGCCCATACGGCGGCCATGTGACCGACGAACCAAAGCAGGAGACCCGCGACCCACAGGCGCAGGCCAATTCCGAGGGCGGCTGCGAGCGTACCGTTGACGATCGCGATGGAGCGTGGCGCACCACCCATCAGGATCGGTTCGGTCAGCGCGCGGTGTACCGGAGTCACGTAGCCTGGGATCCGGTCATTCATCAGATCACAACTCCGCCGCCGAACGAGAAGAACGACAAGAAGAAGCTCGATGCGGCGAATGCGATCGACAGGCCAAACACGATTTGGATTAACCTGCGAAAGCCACCGGACGTATCGCCGAACGCGAGCGATAGCCCGGTGGTGATGATGATGATGATGACAGCGATGATCTTGGCGACGGGACCTTCGACCGATTGCAGGATCTGATTGAGCGGCTGCTCCCAAGGCATGTTGGATCCAGCAGCCGAGGCTGGACTGACGGCGAAGCAGGTTGTCACTACCAGACCGGTCGAAACGATCCGTCGTACAAAGAAAGAAAGAATATTCATGACTCGTCCCCTATTGATGTCAGGCTGTAGTCGCCGGAAGGCGCAAGCCCAGTGACGCTGGCGAGTTCGGCCAGGCGTCGATCGGTGCCGCGACCGGAAAGGACGGCGATGATGTCGATGGTTTCGGCGATTAGGGGACGCGGGACCGTGACAACGGCTTCCTGGATGAGTTGCTCAAGCCGGCGCAAAGCTCCGAGCGCGGAGCCCGCATGAATGGTACCGACTCCCCCGGGATGACCCGTGCCCCAGGCCTTGAGCAGATCGAGGGCCTCTGGGCCGCGCACCTCCCCGATCGGAATGCGATCGGGCCGAAGGCGCAGCGATGAACGGACGAGGTCCGATAACGAGACCACGCCGTCTTTCGTGCGCAGCGCCACAAGATTCGGTGCCTTGCATTGAAGCTCTCTGGTGTCTTCGATGAGAACAACTCGATCCGAAGTCTTGGCGACTTCGGCTAGCAACGCATTGGTCAGCGTCGTCTTGCCGCTGGACGTGCCGCCGGCCACAAGAATGTTCTTGCGCGCTTCGACTGCGTATTTCAGGGCAACGGCTTGCCCCGAGGTCATAACGCCTGTGGCGACGTAGTCATTGAGCGTGAACACCGCGACCGCAGGCTTTCGGATCGCGAACACCGGAGCCGTAACTACCGGCGGCAATAGTCCTTCGAAACGCTCTCCCGTCTCAGGCAACTCGGCCGAAACACGCGGGCTGGCTGCGTGGACCTCCGCACCGACATGATGCGCAACCAATCGAACGATGCGCTCTCCGTCCGAAGCAGGCACCATTTCTCCGGTATCTGCCAAACCACTTGAGAGCCGATCGATCCACAATCGACCATCAGGGTTGAGCATTACCTCGACGATGGTCGGATCTTCGAGAAAGCTTGCGATAGCGGCGCCAAATGCGGTGCGCAGCATGCGCGCACCGCGTGAACTCGCTTCCGATTGAATGGAATGATGTACCACCGCCGTCCCCAACGAATGAGGCCGCCCCGAGCGGCCTCAGATGGGGATGATTAGAAAAGGCATGCAGCGTGTCGGTGCAATTAGGCAGTTATCGGGATAGTAGCTTAGCGTATAAAAAGAAGCGTCACCGGCTATCCGGCATCGACGCTCGGCAAAGCGGCGATGTGAACGTTTCCATTTGATGCAACCGAAGAAGTCAAACGTGGACCGCTGCGCGGCCTGCAAGTGGCATGGGCTGGACCATCGGCAAGACCAATAGCGAGATTGCGCGGGTGAGCCGTCCCAAGGAACTACCGTTCCTTGAAGGGCAACGCGACATGAGACCGAATGATTCTGCAGAGGCCACCTCGCCGGATTGAGGGAAAACGCCTCGCACCAGTAGCTCGGACTAATCATTCATGCCCGGAGCCATCGACTGAAAGACTTCGTCGCGCAGATAGAAGTGGTGGAAGAGAGCCGCAGCTGCATGGACGCCGGCAATCCAGAGGATGGCGTCGCCCAGGATGGGGTGTATTTCCATGATCAGCTGCCCCAGTCCATGCGCCTTCGTAATTTGGGGGGCGATGTCGAATCCGGGAAGGGTGACGGGAATCCCCTCGAGCCAGGTACCAAGCACCGCCGTTGCTGGAATCGCGATGAGGAGCGCATAAAGCGCGAAGTGGACGAGCTTCGCAGCCGCAGCCAACCATCGCGGCATCGGCTGCTTCGCAGGCGTGCCGTCGATCAGCCGCCATAGCAGCCGCACCACGACGACAATGAAGACGAGCACCCCGAACGTCTCGTGAATCCTGCGGAGCTCGTCCGCGGCGGCGGAATAGAGCGAATTGCCGTCGCCCTTGCTCAGCATATAGGCGGCGAGAACCAGCATGACGGTCAGCCAATGGAGGGCCTGGGCGGCGGCGCCGTAGCGAGAGGAAGTGCTGCGCAAACCGATTACCTAACTCCGATCTTAAGCTTGGCCGGTTCCCCGGCGCTCAGCTTTACCTTATGACGAACCCATTGCCCAAGAGTCCTCAAGCGGGTCGGGCGTCCGGCACTCTTCAACCCAGAACGCGAGAGGGAGATAATCATTAGATTGGGGCGCGCTCGCCGAAAAGCAACTGCCGGGTAGCTTCATTCCATCGTGCTCACAACCGAAGAAGCGGCGGAAGTCCTCGCCACGGAGTCACACGCCCGGCGACATCGCGGGCGGGGATAGCGAACTTGGCCTGCTTCAATCGCGGCCCGCCCCACTCGCCCCACTCGCACCGCCGGCGCACACACCACTGCACCGTTCACCTCACGGCGATTTGATGCGAGCCTTGAGAGATACATGAATTTGACGTCGCGAGCGGTGCTGGCTGGTTTCTCTAGGAGCCCGTCCAGATAGGGGTTGCGACGAGCATTTGTTGCAGGTTAGCCGGCTCAGGCTTCCTTTTTTGCGAAGGTGAAGAGCTTCAGGAGGTTGTGGGCGGTGCAGATCATGGCCCATTCGGCACGCACTTTCTCGACGCCCCGTAACAGGAACTGGCGGAAGCCGCGTGCCTGTTTGATCTGTCCGAACACCGGTTCCACCACTTGCTTTCTCAATCGGTAGGGCGTTTCGAAGCCGCCATCATCGATCTTCTTTCGCATCCGTTGGGTCAGCGGTCCGCCGATTTTTCCGTTCGCGACTGTCGGGTGCTTGGCGCGTCCGGGCGCGACATAGCCGTCGACGCCGTGTGCTTGGAGCGCGTCGAGATTGGCTTCGCTGCAGTAGCCGGAGTCCGCTGAGGCCTGCTCCGGCTTGCGGCCGAGATTGTTCTCGATGGCCTCGATCAGGGGCACCAGCTGGCCCTGATCGTTGCCGCACTGCGTCAGTTCGTGCGCGACAATGATCTGGGCGCCTGCGTCGACGGCAGCCTGTGCATTATAGGCCTGAACGAAGCCATCCTTCGACTTCATGATGCGGCTTTCCGGATCGGTGAAGTTGCGTTGCGACTTGGGATCGGGCTCGTCCGATGGCGGCGCCGCCGGTTTGCCCGGCTTCTTGCGGCCTTCGGCTTGCCGCTGCTGTTGCTTTTCGGCCTCGATGCGACGCTCTTCCTCCGCCGCCAGCCTGGCGTCCGCCTCCAACGCCGCCATCGCCTGCTGGATCTTCACCAGCCGTTTCTCCTTGTCGCCGACCCAATCCGGCATCTCGTCGCCGCGCTTGTCTTTGCCAAACGTCTCGTCCTCTTCAGCATCCGCCGCCCCGGCCGCCGCCAGCATCCGAGCGACCTCGGCTTTCAATTCCGCCTCGCGCTTCTTCATGCGTTCATAACTCATCGCCTTATGTTTCGACGCGTTCGCCTTGATCTTCGTGCCATCCAGCGCGACGTGGCCGAGTTTGACCAGCCCGGCTGTCTCGCACAACTTCAGAACCTGCAGGAACAGCGCGCCGAGCGCCTTCAAATGCCGCTTGCGGAAGTCGCTGATCGTCCGGAAGTCCGGCGGATCGAGCGCCACAATCATCACAAAATCAGCCCGTTCGCGGCAGGCCCTGGCAATGCGCCGCGACGAATACAGCCCACTCGCATAGCCGTGCAGCAGAAGCGACACCATCATCCGCGGGTCAAACGGCGGTTGCCCGAGACCGCTCACATAGCTGCCCGTGATCTCCTTGAGATCAAGGCTCTCCCGCACCAGCTCAACGATAAACCGCGAGACATGGCCTTTCGGCACAAAGTCCTGCACATTCGGCGGCAACAGCAGCGTCTGATCGATATTCCAGGGTCGAAAATACTTGCTCATAGTCCAAGCTTGAATCAAACTCGCTCAGAATTGAACAGCCACTATTCGGACAGGCTCCTAGGCCGCTGAAATCAGCCCTACGCCCCTTCGGCCCGCGGCCGTTTTCCTTGGTGGTTGCGACACCATGTGGCGGGTTGGGATGGAACGCAAATCCGGGGCCATCGGGGACGATGGGGGACTGCTTCTGCGCAGATGACGCTCTGCTTACCAGTCAACTCCTGCGGTAGCGTCAGGGATAGGCACCTCAATGGAAGAGCCTTCAATTCCAGCGAGGCTTCCGGGAGGTTCACCGACGGCGTTCCTGCCGAACCTCGTCCGGATCCATGGCATCGCAAACCACATCAGCGCGGCCGCCTGGAGCGCAAGGCTAAGACCGAATGCGGCCTGATAGGCCACGACCGGATAATGCCCGTCTTGAGACGGCCATTGCCCGACCACGAGCCCGATGCCGTATTAAATCGTGAAAGCCCAGCCGAAGTGCAAGAGGTTCAGGGCGCCATTGGCGCGCGCGGCATATTCCCTGGGGAAGTAATCGGCTATGGCCGCAAAGCTTAGCACTGTGGCGGCGCCAGCGATAGATACGATCGACCAAGGCAGAAGTGATGGCAAGTGAATGCGTAAAACCAGCGCGAGTTCGGCCGCGATGAACAGCGCTCCCACGCCCGCCATCAGGACTTCCGTTCTTATATTGAGTTTGCGCAGGCGATCAGCCAGGCCACCAAGCAGCAGGGCTGCGAGACTTAGGCCAACAGCCATAAAGAGCATGTGCGTAACCCGGCTCTGCCCATCGAACCCCTCGACATCCGTAAGCCAAGCCGAAGCCCACAATGACTGCAGCGCCCAAGCCGATCCAATGCAAGTCGCAGAAAGCGGTGCGAACTCTCAGGAAGCGCGGATCTGAGTAGATAGACCACAACGTAAGTGGCTTTCGAGCGGAGGTAGCGATCTGTGAGTCCGCGACGTGCTCCGGAACGACCATATAAATGAGTCCACCTACCGTGAGCGTGCCGATCGTCAGGATTTCGAATAGGCTGCGCCAACCAATATAATTTAGCAACCAGTCGACGGGCGCGGTCGCTGTGACCGCACCGAGCGATCCCAACATGATCATCCAGCCGTTGGCGAGCGCGACACGCTCCTTTGGAAACCAGCTGACGATGGCCTTGAGCCCGGCCATCAGCGAGCCGGCAACGCCAAGTCCAATCATGGCGCGCGCAACAAGAAGCTCTGGGAAGCTCGAGGCATTACCGAACAGCGTCGCGCCGCCAGCCGCAATGACCAGCAGCACACCTTGGACCCGACGAGGCCCTAGACGATCTAGAAGCACCCCTATGGGAATCTGGGTCAACCCAAAGACCAGGAAGTAGATGGACGCGAGCAGCCCGGTCTCGGCAGCGTCGAGGCCAAAATCGGCGGCCAGCGCCGGCGAGATCGCAGCGTTGATCGTCCGAAACAGGTAGGCAAGGTAGTAGCCAGCGGCAAAGGGCAGGAAAACGGAGAAGATCAGGCGCCATTTGGGAAATGAGGGTTTGCTTGAGACTTCAGAACTCGCTTCCCAAATTCGGATCGCCATCGGGCGATGTCGAGTGTGGGTTTCGCTGTAAGTTTATCGAGACGCCATGCAGGTCCGCGGAATAGATCGGATGGTGGTGAGCGTGCGAATTGCTAACCCCTCCAGGGGTTAAGCCCTGGGCGATACCCAAGCATTCAGAATCAGCTTTCTGACCGTTGTGCTGTGGCTCCGAAACTTGCGTGGCTTCCTCGCGTGTTACTTGCTCCACTCGTCCACGGCCTTGGGAATAGAGAGTGTCGATGGTCTCCTGCATGAGAGGCCCACACTGCCGAACACGGCGATCGACCTGCTCCGCCAAAACCTTGAAACGCTCGTCACCAAGGAGGATCGCCTCTTGTTGCCGCTCTTGCGGAACCGGTGGCGTCACCGCCAACTGGTATCGAGCGTGTAACGCGACTGTCTCGGCTATCGTACGCACGTCATGTTCGAGACGATCGAACCTGGCATGCATATCGTCAAGACGCTCGCGCAGCAGAGCCTCCACTGAGGGGGTGGGCTCAAGAAAATGCTCGAGGGCGGCTTCCACCAGCATGCTCTTGCCGACGCCCGGTCGATCGGTTGCGACGTCAAGCCGACCGCAGACGCCCTCACTAAGCCGAACCGTCACTTTGCGGCGTGCCGAGGCTTTGCGTTTGCGCGACGGTCGAACGTCCCCTCGATCGGCTTGCACATCCAGATCGGCCAGCTGTTGCATTTTCCGACAATCCCCAAAAGCCCCACGATCGAGACCGCGGCATCGCGATACGATTGATGAGGTGAACCGCCCTGATGGGAATTACAGAAAAGACAGGCGAAGCATTGGTTCAACAGAGCAGAGCGGGAGACCATGCTCTGGAGTAGAAAAAGGCCTCTTCGTGGAATCGAGTGGGTGATTTTGGCCTGGTTTCGAGGCTCTGTCTTCTTCGGTCCAATCCTTCTGTTCGATCGGCACCATCCTTCCATCCCGACCTGCACGCGCTATCTGCCGGCGCGCGCAGCGGCGGTCAAGGATGGCCCGCCTTCGGGCCACCGCTTCAGCGGCGCGAAGCGTCCTTGACGGCTGCGAGCACGACGGCATGATCGAGCGTGTCGGGGGACCGATCCGCCAGGGGTCGCTATAGTTCCGGCAACATGCAGGTGAGGACTTTGAGGCGGAAGTATTCCTCGTTTTTGAGGCCGTAGGCGCGCCGCTGGATGACGCGAATCTTGTTGTTGAGGCCCTCGACAAAGCCGAGTGATACCTTGTTCTCAGGCCGGCAATAGGCGGCGATGCCGTCCCAATGGCGTTTGATCATGGCTGCAAACTTCTCGTAAGGCTTGAGCCGCTGCCACTTCAGGCTCGATCGCCAATTCTCGAAGAAGCGCCGTGCCCAAGCTTCGCGCTCATAGTCCCAAAGCTGGCCGAAGCTCTCCTTGAGCAGATAGGCGGTGTTGAGCCGCTTGTTGGCGGCGAGCAAGGTCTTCAATGCTTTCTTGCCGTCGAGCGTGAGGTTCTCCCGCCGCGAGAGCAAAGTGTATTTCTGGCCCTTGATATAGCGTCGCTCGCGGCCCGCAAGCCGCGCATATTCGCTCTTGCGGACGTTATCAAGCGCCTCGCCGAGATGACGCATGATGTGGAACTTGTCGAATAATATCGCGGCTTTCGGCGCATGCGTAGCCGTCGCCACCCGAAACGGCTTCCACATGTCCATCACAGCAAGGCGAATACGCGCGCTCTTCTTCTTGCCAAGCCAGGCGTAGAACTGCGCCATGCTGGCTTCCGATCGGTCCTCGCCGCCAAACCAGATCGGTCGACGTCGCAGAAGATCGCTGACCACGATCCGATAGGTATGACCCTTGCGGATCGCAATCTCGTCGATCCCAATGGCCAGGGGACCCGGCGTGCCCGCGCGTGCGAGCTGCGCCTTCATGTATTGCACCTCCAGCGCCTTGACGGTGTGCCAATCAAGCGCCAATTCCTTCGCAACATCCGAGATCGACGCCTGTCGGCAACGGCGGCCGACAAAATACGCAAAGCGCTTGGTGTAGAACGGGTTGTCTGCCAGAAAGTCGAGCCGTTCCCGTTTCACCTTGCCGCAGCTACGGCAATCGATGCGCCGCACCTCCAGCTCAAGCAATATTCGCATGTCCCCACAGGACAGGTCACGCACCTGCCGGATTTTGCGGTCGTACCATCCCATCTGGACGCGGCCACAGCATCCACATGATGTTTTTTTGACCGCCGTTTCAAAGTGACGATGCGAACCTTCGGATCGCCGAACACCCCGCGCACCACCGGCTCCGCGCGAAATCCCTCAAATGAATACGTATCCCAAAGCCGCCGAAGACGTTTCGATATTCTTGCCATCCAGCTTTTGTGCCAGATTTTGAACCCCACAAAAATGCAAAATATCCCTGAAATACCTCGCTCTATGACCCTTCAGGCCCCCAAATTTACCCACTCGATTCCGCGAAGACCCAGAAAAAGAAAGGAGATGCGGGACGCTCTGACTACAAACGAGTATCCGTGCAAAGGCGAAGTCCATTTTATGGATTACCAGGCGAGTCCGATCGAAAGATCGACCCTCACCATTGGTATCACCTTCACGAGTGAGGCGTTATGGCGTCCGGCTCTTCCTCAAGACCGAATGGTGGCAGGCTCAAGTGGAGCTGGGCTGACCTCTGACGTGGCCCGCGCTTTCGACCTCAGGCAATTCGACGCTGACTTCCTTAAGAAGCGTCGATCCGCTCGATAGCCGTCGGCCGAGCGCTTCGACAAAACGATCGTAGCGCTCGGCGCCCTTGGCACGGGCTGCAGGGTTCGACTGCTCTGGGAGTGCCGGCGTTGACGTCAGCCAGAATCGGATGAACAGAGCAATTGTCTCGAGCGTGATGCCGTCATTGCGTTCCAGCCGTTCGAGCACCCGCACGATCCGGTCCAGCCCAAAGGTCAACCGCATTCGCCTTCAGATTTCCATGACCAGCGTCGAGCCGAAAGACAACGGGCGTTTGCAAATCAAGGGCAACGCGATACTTGAGATCGAGAACAGCCAAACGCCGGCCCTGGTTGCCGAGACGCTAACGCTGGTGGTCCCTAGCCCGATATCACCGAAGTCAGACCGCCGTCGACCGCAAGGACCTGTCCGGTGATGTGCTTGCCGGCGTCGCTGGCGAAGAGAACCGCGGCGCCTTTCAAATCGTCCTCGTCGCCGATGCGGCGTAGCGGCGCGCCGGCGGCGAGCTTTTCGATACCGACAGCTTCGATCGTGCCCTTAGTCATCCTCGACGGAAAGAAGCCGGGCGCCAGAGCATTGGCCGTAATTCCGTATCGCCCCCAACTACCCGCCAGGGCCCGCGTGAAATTAACCACCGCGCCCTTGCTCGTGTTGTAGGCGACCATCTGCATATCCCCGGAACTTCCGAACAGACCCGCGATCGACGCAAGGTTGATAATGCGGCCGTACTTGTTGGGTATCATCGAGTGCTTCGCAATCTGTTGGCTGAGCAGGAACAGCGAGCGGATGTTCAAATTCATCACCTTGTCCCACGCCTCGATCGGGTGATCTTCCGTTGGCGCGCCCCAGGTTGCGCCCGCATTGTTCACCAGAATGTCTACCCGGCCGAGCTTCTTGATCGCTTCATCAGTGAGCCGCTTGACATCTTCGTCCCTGGAATTGTCCGCAGCGATCCACTCCGCCTTGACGCCGAGACCGGCAAGATGCGCCTGGGCCTTTTCCAGATCCGGCGCCTTGCGAGAGGAAATCACGACCCGCGCCCCTTGCTCGCCGAGCGCCTCGGCGATTTGCAGCCCAAGGCCGCGGGAGCCGCCTGTAACAAGAGCATTCTTGCCGGTGAGATCGAATGCCGTCTTGATGCTTCCCATAGTCAAATCCTCAAGCTTGTGGGCGAAGTTCTGCTGCGCGGTTACGTGGGGATCCGCGGAATCCCTATTTGCCGCGGAACACTGCCGAGCGACGTTCCACGAAAGACTGGATGCCTTCTTTCATGTCTTCGCTGCTGAAAACGCGATCTTTGATCTTTGGGATGTAATCGATCGCAGCTTTTTCGCCGGCCTCGATGTATTTCAGCGCGGCTTCCTTGGTTACCTGAATGCCGATCGGCGCGTTCCTGGCGATCAGGTCCGCAATCTCCATTGCGCGGGCAATCTGCTGGCCGGGAGCGACAACTTCCTGAACAAACCCGATTTTATGCGCCCGGGCCGCAGTGAACTCGTCGCACAAGAACAGATGATACATTGCATCTCCCCAGCTGGCCCGCGTCAAATACCGGAAATGGGCACCACCAAGTGGCGCGATCCCGCGCTTTGACTCCATCTGGCAGAACCGGGTGTCATCCGCCGCGACAACGATATCGCCAGCCAGCATCATTTCGATGCCGATCGTAAAACAGATCCCCTGCACCGCCGTCACAATCGGCTTGCGGCATCGGCTCTTCAGCGCGAACGCATCGATGTTGCCGGCCTTGATCTCGGTATTCTCGGCCTTGGGTCCAAAGAATTTCGGCATATCAAGTCCGGCCGTGAAATCCGGGCCTTCGGCACAGAGCACCCCGACCCAGTAATCGTCCGTTCGGTCGAGAAGCGTCATCGCATCCGACATCTGCGCCATCATCTGCGGGCTGAACGAGTTCTTCTTCGCCACATTGTCGATGATGATCTTGAAAACGTGTCCGTGTACCTCGGTACGGATCTGGCCGCCTTGGGTTTTCGTCTCGTTCATTTGCTACTCCGAATTGTTTCTAGGCGACTGCGCAAAGACATGGAGGCTGCAACCGACTATTCTTTGCCAACCAACTTGGAACGGTCGCAGAAGCACCAGTTACAAAACCTTTGGATAGCTCCTGTTCAGTGGCATGCGGGCCGCCCCTAGACCTTCCATCGCTCAGCTCAGCGCCGCGAACGCGGTCCGCTCGAAAGCCATCAGTTCTTCCGTCCGACCATCACGTACCTTGAGCAGCCACTGCGGATCCTGAAGCAGCGCCCGGCCCACCGCGACGAGATCGAACTCCTCGCGATCGAGGCGGCGGATCAACTCGTCGAGGGACGCCGGACGGGAGCTCTCTCCGCCGTATGCGGCGATGAATTCGCCGGTCAGACCGACCGACCCGACCGAAATCGTCGGCACTCCCGTCACCTTTTTCGCCCATCCGGCGAAATTCAAATCGGAGCCATCGAACTCCGGCTCCCAGAAGCGTCGTTGTGAGCAATGCAAGATGTCGACTCCCGCGTCGACCAAAGGCTTGAGCCAGGCTTCCAATGCGCGAGGCGTAGCGGCCAGCTTCACTTCATAGTCCTGCTGCTTCCATTGGCTGATGCGGAGCAATATCGGAAAATCCGGTCCGACCGACGTGCGCACCGCGTGGACAATATCAGCGGCAAACCGGGCCCGGCCGGGCAGGTCCTTGCCTCCATACCTATCCTCGCGGCGATTGGTACCCTCCCAGAAGAACTGATCGATCAGATAGCCGTGCGCGCCGTGCAATTCGACGGCATCGAATCCCAAACGCTTCGCGGCAAATGCCGCGTCGGCGAAAGAGCGAATGGCGTCTGCGATGTCCTCGTCGCTCATCGGCTCGCCGAACTTCTTCTCCGGTCGCGACAGGCCGGATGGACTATCGTAGGCACCGGGAGGAGACCAATTCTGCGCGCGTGTGCGAACGGCTCCGACATGCCATAGCTGCGGCGCCATCAGGCCACCCGCGGCGTGTACCTCGTCAGCCACACGCCGCCACCCCGCCAGTTCCTTATCGCCATGAAAGCGAGGAACATTCGGATCGTTCAGGGATGCCGGACGATCTACGCCCGTCCCCTCCGATATGATGAATCCGACCGCTCCTTCGGCACGGCGGCGGTAGTACCGCGCGACGTCTTCGGTCGGAATTCCGTCCGGAGAGAATGAGCGCGTCATCGGTGCCATCACCACCCGGTTCGGCAAATTCAACCCTTTTAGCTTGAAAGGCCGGAAAAGCGCGTCGCTGGACATTTATACTCCCTGATTCAGTTGGCAGCTTTGCTGGGGTTCGATCACCGGCATTGCTCGTTCAAACGATAAGTTCACTTTTCCTCGGCGCTGAGAACTTTGCCGAATTGATCCCATGTGCTGCCGTTCCAGCGCTGCAGCTGCAGCTGCGTGTATGCCATACTGCTTTCCAGGCCCGTGTTGATCGTAACGCCCGGTACGAGAGTGGGCAGCGACAGTCCGCGTATGCTCCGCGATTGCTTGACAATGTTCTCGCGCGAGAGATCGTCACCGCACTGCTTGAGCACCTGCTCCAGGATCTGTCCCTGCTGCGTACCGAACATATAATTGGCATCACCGATGTCGGCACCCGGCAGGTATTTCGCGAAATGCTCGCGGTACCACTTGATGCCGGGGTCATCGGCCCACTTCTTGTCGCCCGGGTCCTTGAAGATCGTCGCGGCGACGATGCCCACAGCCTTCTCCGGCCCAGCGGGGACGATAGTTGAAGAGACTGAGGTCGACACCAAATTGATCAGGAACAGCGGCTTCCAGCCGATCTCGTCGGCCTTCTTGATGGCTTGGGCCGCGAACTTCGGTGTGCCGGCGACCAGAAACGCCTCTGCGCCAGACGACTTCAACTTCACCACGTGGGAATCGATCGTCGGCTCGGTCACTTCATAGGAGGACGATACAACTTTCTTGTCGAAGTCGTCCTTCAGATAGCCTTTGAATGCATTGAGGAAGTCCTTACCCAAATCGTCGTTCTGATACAGGATTGCTATCTTTGCGTCGGGCCGGGCCTGGGTGATGTATTTAGCGTAGATTCGCCCTTCCGTGTCATAGCTGGGCAACCCCGTGGTGGTCATTGGAAATTCTGCGAAGTTCGTGAACTTGGTGACGCCGCTTACCACAAACAGATGCGGCACTTTCTTCGCGTTGACGTACTTGATGGTGGCGCCGATACCGGGAGTACCGAGTGGGCCGAACAGGAAGGCCACTTCATCGCTCTCGATAAGCTTCCTGGTCTGCTCCACCGTCTTGGGCGGGCTGTAAGAATCATCGTAGGTGATGAGATTGATCTTGCGGCCGTTGATGCCACCGCGCTCGTTGATTGAATTGATGTAGGCGATCAGACCCTTCCCGGTATTGCTGAGCGGTGACGCGGGGCCGCTAAACGGGAACGTAGCCCCCACCTTCACTTCGGCGCTCGTGACGCCGGGCGTCTCCGCGCGCGCCTGCGCGCCGACAATCGTCACGCCGATCGCGGCTGCCAGTATAGACTTCTTGAACATCGACTTCTCCCTTGTCCGGCGACGAGTTGTGTCGCGCGCTATTCGGTAAGCTCCGAGATTTTCTGCTCCTGGCGCGGCTTCTCCCATTCTCAACGGCTTCGGTCAGCCCGCGGCTGCGGCATCGGACGCCTTCCCGGCCGCCCGTTCGATCGCCATCTCTCGCAGCTTGTGTTTGAGTATTTTGCCAGTAGAGGCTGAAGGTAGAGCGTCGAGCACGATCAATTCATTCGGACGCTTGTACGAAGTGAGCTGTTGGGCTGTGTACGCCTTCAGGTCTTCGGCGCTGACACTGGCGCCGGGGAGAAGCTGGACGAACGCGACGATCTCCTCGTTGCCATCAACCGGTCGTCCCACCACAGCTGATTGGACGATTTGGTCGTGCGCGTTCAGTACCGCCTCCACCTCAGCGGGGTAAACGTTGAAGCCGGAGCGGATGATCAGTTCTTTGGTTCGGCCAGCGATGTAGAGATGGCCCTCGCCGTTCACCCGGGCGAGATCCCCTGTATTGAACCATCCCTGGTCATCGATCGCCGCGGCCGTCTGCTCGGGAGCGCGATAGTAGCCCAGCATCACGTTGGGACCCCGGACGTGCAACTCGCCCACTTCGCCGGTCGCCACCTTCTTGCCCTGTCTGTCCACGATCCGGTGCTCAATACCGGGAAGAAAGGGACCGACCGACTCGTCTGAGACAGGATGTTCTGATCGGACACCCGATAGACCCGGCGAACATTCGGTTATGCCGTAATTGTTCAATAGCGGGATTCCGAATTCGTCCTCGATCCGCTCCTTGAGATCGAGGTCGAGCGGAGCGCCGGCAACGCTCATGATCCGCAGCTTGCCTCGCTCGAGTCGTTGGATGCGCTTGACCGCCTTGTGTTCGAGCAAACGCTGATATGTGGCAGGAACGCCGAACAGGCTCGTAATCCCCTCCTCGGCTATGGCATGCGCCAGCGCAGCGGGATCGGCCTTGGCCACAACATACAATGTGCCGCCGTGCATCAGCGTGGCGATCAGCAGGATCGAATACCCGACGATATGGGACATCGGCAGCACGCCGTAGATGCGGTCGGCCGGACCGCTTTGGCGAAGAATCCCCGAAGTCTTTGCGGCAAAGAGGAGGTTGCGGTGGCTCAGCATGACTCCCTTCGGAGCACCGGTCGTGCCCGAGGTGTACAAAAGGCCCGCGACCTGACGGGCGCCATCCTTCTCGACGGGCTCCGGTTGCGCATCCGGATTGAGTGGACCAATGCCGATTCCACCGAACGGCCCGACAACGCCAATTTTTGCACCGACGCGGCTGGCGTGATCGGCCGCTTCCTTCGAAAGCGCCGAGTTGAACAGCAGGCGTCTTGCGCCGCTGTGCGTCCCGATCACGTCGATTTCCCTCGCCGAGAGCCGAGGATTAACCGCAATGCCCCAAGCATCGAGCTTGCTCGCCGCAAAGAGCATCGCCCCCAGAGCCACGCTGTTCTCGCTCGCAATCATCATGCGATCACCGCGCCTGATCCCCAAATCGGCGAGATCCTTCGTCACGGCGTCGACAGCATCCGAGAACTGCCGGTAGTTCCACGAACGTCCCCCTTCCACGAACGCTGGATGATCCGGGATATCGCGTACGAACGGCGCGTAGACCTCATGTACCCTGGACGGCAGGCCGTCGAGCAGTTCGGCCGCAGTGATATCGTCCACGCTCCTCATGCCATCCTCCTCGCGCGTTGTTTTCGGGAGCGCTGCGCGGCCACCTTCAAACCGGTATGTCCGCCCCTTCGCTTCAATCGGCAGGTCAAGTAAATAGTTCTAAAATAGAACTGTCAAGTCGGATGGCTATCTACCCTCCTTAGAGCATGGACACCTCTGGCACGGATCATTAATGCCTTTTTGGAATTTAATGTTCTAGACGCAAATCGTTGGGAGAAATCAGTGAGATAAGACCCGCTTCAGGAAACACCGTCCTCGTTGAAACGCACAGTCGCAGTAATCGGCGTTCGCTAAAGTCTGCTGATCTGCGTGAATGCTTGTTTTGCGTGCGCAGGCTTTAGAAGTCCCTGTTGAGGCTTGCCATACGTTTGGCCGGCCGAAGAGTTCGTGCGTTCAGGCAGACGAAGAACGGCATAGGCATAGTTCGTTAGCGGCTCGCAACAATCGCGTCGTCGCTATACCGTTGCGGCATACGCCACGCCGACACTGACTAAGCTGGCAGTCACCATTTCTCTACCCACGGCCGGAGCACGACTTCGAACGCCCAGGTCGACCGATGCTGACGATGCAGTTGCAGATAGGTTTTCGCGATATGGACGGGGTCGGCCATATTGTCGTCGACAGCGGTTCCCGCCAGCCGGTGCGCGCGGGTCCCATCCTCCTGGGTCCAGCCGATCGCGGCGTCGATCGGCACATTCGCAACGTGGATCCCCTGCGGCATCAGTTCTCTTGCCATGCTTTGCGCGAGTCCGGACTTGGCATGACACGCCATTGCAAAGGCGCCACTTAAAGGGAAGCCTTTGAGCGCGGCGCTGGCGTTCGTGAAGATGATCGTTCCTCTCGCGCCATTGGCGTCGGGTTGGTTTCCGATCATGAGCCGAGCGGCCTGTTGACCGACCAGAAACGCGCTGAAGGCGGAGTTTCGAAGCGTCTCGAGCGCCATCACGGGATCGGCTTCGATAACGCTCTTGCGGAAAATACCGGGAACCCGGCCATCGATGTTATGCACGACAAGCCTCGGCGTCCCGATGTCTCGAACGACATTCTCGAACAGCTGTACCACGGCCGCCGGTTCGCTGGCATCGCAGGTATATCGACGCACGCCATGCGTCTTCTCAAGAGTTCTCAAGGGCCGCTTTTTCAGGATTCCTGGCTGCGACTCCGACACGCATGCCGTTCTCCCCGAACAGCCGGGCGCAACTCGAACTGATGCCCGGGCCGCCGCCGATAATGAGCGCGACGTCCTGTACCGAAGTTTGGGCATCGCGGTTGGATTGAGTCATGCTGCTTGCCTCGCATACGTTTGGTGGCCGGAAATCTATTTCATCAGTGATTCGATCAATCTCACCTGTAACTGGGAACACGTTTCTCGATGAAGGCCCGCACGGCTTCGGTGTGCTCCGCCGTACCCGCCGCAACGACCATCTTCTCGGCCTCGTGATCCAATAACGTCAGGAAGTCAGCCGATAGCGCAAGATCGAGATTATCCTTGATGGCGGCATAGGCGCTCACCGGACCGTTTGCCAACTTCCTCGCCCATGCGAACGCTTCCTTCTGCAGGTCAACATCAGGCACCACGCGATTTACCAGCCCTAGCGCTTCGCAGCGGCGTGCATCGATCCGTTCGGACAAGAACATCAGTTCGCGGGCACGCGCCGTCCCGGCCAGCCGGGTCAACAGCCACGAAATGCCGTAATCGCCGGTGAGCGCAATTCTGGCGTAACCAGTCGTCATGATGGTGGATTCAGCTGCGATACGGATGTCGCAGGCGAGCGCAATCGCAAGCCCAGCGCCAGCTGCCGGTCCCGGCAGGGCCGCGATCGTGGGTTTACGCACCGAGACAAGTACGCCGGTCAGGGTTCGCTGGCGTTCCTGCAATCGCGCAACCTTGTCGCTGAATGACATGGCCGGTGCGGCCGAACTGCCGCCCATCCCCTTGACGTCGCCGCCCGAACAGAAAGCGTTGCCTGCACCGGTGATCAGCAGTGCGCCGACGTCCGGATCGTCACCGTTGCGCTTGATCATCCGGCGTAACGCGGGCGTGAGATGGTCGGACAGCGAATTTCGTGCCCCGGGCCGGTTCAAAGTGATCACGGCGACACGATCCCGGATCGCACACAGCAGTTCGTCCGTCCCTGTATCGATCGAGATTGACCCATCAGTCATGGTTTGACCTTTCAAGTCCTGCGTCTGGAGAGCTCTTTTGCCACGCGCAAGCGCGTTACCCCTCACTCTCACCGGCCAGCGTCACCAATTTTCGCGGAATGGCCGCAGTTCCGTGAGGAATGACCAAGCCGATCGATCCTGACCGTAGAGATGGTACAGTTCGTCGGCGATGGCGGCAGGTTTGATGAAGAATTCGTCCGGTCTGTCGCTCATCCGCGCGCGCATCCTGGGCGTATCGATCACGGCGTCGATGAGGACGTAGGCAATGTGGACGCCGAGAGGCCCCATGTCACGCGCGATCAATTCGGCCAATATATGCTGCGCCGCCTTTGTCGGAGCGAAGCCGGCAAAGTTGGCCTTGCCTCGGATCGAAGACGTGTTTCCGGTCACCAGGATCGTGCCCTTGCCTCGATCGATCATGTCAGGAGCCACTTCGCGCGCCAGGTACAATAGGCCCATTACGTTGACCTCAAAATTGCCCTTCAGCATCTTCGGGTCGATCTCGCGAAAGCTTCCCCAGCCTCCGCCTACCGCGTTGTGGATGAGTACCTCCGCCGCGCCAAAACGGCGCTTCACGTCTGTGACCGCGGTCCGCACCTGGCTCTCGTCTGAGACGTCGCAGGTCACCGCGTGCACGTCGGGAAGCTCTTGCGCAAGGCGATTGATGAGCTCTGTTGAGCGAGCAAGCGCAATGATACGGAAGCCGCCAGCAGAGAACCGCTTGACGATGGCAGATCCGGTGCCTGGCCCTACCCCGGTCACGATCGCGATTGGTTTCTCGGTCATTTAATGCCCCCCTCGAGCTATTGTCCGCCCGCTCTCATATGAATTCGCTCGGACTGCGACTGATGGGCGGCGGCCTCGTCCGCTGACACCAGAGCCAGCGAACCGCCACGTTCTTGTGGTAGGGCGTGCCCGCAATAGGATCGCGGGTGCCGCTCTCGGTGAGCTGATGGATATGCGGCCCGTTGATCAGGCGCTCTCCGTCCGAGGTGGGATATGCCTGACCCGTACCCGTGCGGCAGCGCCAACTGGCCATTCCGCATGGCGTCATCGACCTTGCAACGCACGACGAGCCGCCCGCCCGTCATCCACCCAGACTTCGATCCCGCAATTGGTGTAACAGGTTGCAGGCTGTCTTGAGCCATTTGCTGCCCGTCATGGTGACCTCCCCTACGTTACGACTTTCTGCGGCGCATCGCCGTTATGGTTCTTCGCTGGGGCTTCCGAATCCGGCCGCCTGCCGTCTTGCGTCCGGCATCGAGGATTCGGTCGGAAAGTTTCCCCGCGCCGACGGCACGCGACAACACGATCGATCCAACCATGGTTGCGATAGCGCCCGTCGCGATTTGGCGGGACTGTCGAGGTGGCTCGTCGGGAAGCAGTTCGACAAGGACATCGATCATCATCTCCAGTTTGGAAGCCAGGGCTTGCTGCTCGCTCGGGCTGGATCGCGCGACATCGACGGCCAGGGTTGGAAGCGCGCAACCGTGTTTAGGATTGTCGCGATGCCGGGGACTAAGATAATCGGCGATCAACGCCTCGAAGCGCTCTCCGTTTGCCTTTCCATGCGTCAGTTTTTTCCATCGCTCAGTCATTTGGTCCATTGCAAAAGCGATCGCCTCGCCAACAAGCGCGGCGCGTGAATCGAAGTGATTATAGAAGCCGCCGTGCGTCAGACCCGCGAGCTTCATCAAGTCGACAACGCTGAGCCCTTTGGCGCCCTTTAGGCGCAAACCGTAGGAGGCATTTTCAACGATCCGACTGTGGGTTCGACGCCTGTGGTCTTCTACGTATCGCATCGCCACTCCGTGCAAGGTGATCGGCTATTCAAACCGTCCCTATCTCGTCCGAGCAATTCTGGAACCGCACTTCCTTGAAGAGGACGGCAACATTCCATTGCAATGGGCTATCTTATATGACTATCGTCATATAACAACTACTATCAACTGGAGAGTTCGCCATGGCCGCTGCTTCCGATCCCGTCGTCATCCTTTCCGCCGCCCGTACGCCGCTGGGCCGCTTCATGGGCGAGTTGTCGCCTCTCAGCGCCCACAAGCTCGGCTCCCACGTGATCGGTGCGGCGCTGGAACGGGCCAAACTGGCGCCCGAGCGGATCGATGAGGTTTTCATGGGCAACGTATTGCCGGCCGGACAAGGTCAGGCACCGGCGCGCCAAGCCGCCCGCGGCGCCAAACTGCCAGATGCCACCGGCGCGACCACCATCAACAAGGTCTGCGGCTCCGGAATGAAGGCGACCATGCTGGCCCACGACATCATCAATGCGGGCTCGGCCTCGATCGTGCTGTCTGGCGGCATGGAGAGCATGAGCAATGCACCCTATCTGCTGGCCAAGGCGCGCGGCGGTTACCGCGCCGGCCATGACCGGATCATTGACCACATGATGATGGACGGGCTGGAGGACGCCTACGAAACCGGGCGCTCGATGGGCGATTTCGGTGAGGCCACCGCGGAAGCCTATCAATTTACCCGGAAGGACCAGGACGCCTACGCGATGGAGACGCTGACGCGCGCGCGCAAGGCGGTCGAAGGCGGCGCGTTCAAGGCCGAGATAGCGCCGATCACGCTGACCGAAAAGGCTGGGCCGCGGATCGTCGCCAATGACGAGCATCCGCTCAAGGTAGACCCCGCCAAGATCCCCGGGCTGAAAGCCGCGTTCCGCGCCAACGGCACCATCACGCCGGCCGCCTCCTCCGCCAATGCCGATGGCGCCGCGGCGCTGATCCTCGCCAAACGCTCCCTCGCCGATCGCGACGGGCTACCCGTGCTGGCCGAGATCAAGGGCCATGCCACCCACAGCCAGGAACCGCAATGGTTCACCACGGCGCCGATCCCGGCCATTCGCAAGCTGTTGGACAAGGTCGGGTGGAACGTCGGCGATGTCGATCTGTTCGAGATCAACGAGGCCTTTGCTGTGGTGGCGATGGCCGCGCAGAAGGATCTCGGCATCCCCAGGGAGAAGCTGAACGTCAATGGCGGCGCCTGCGCGCTCGGTCATCCGATCGGTGCCACCGGCGCGCGCCTGATCGTGACGCTGCTGCATGCGCTCGAAGCCCAGAACCTCAAACGCGGCGTCGCGGCGCTATGCATCGGTGGCGGTGAAGCCACCGCCATCGCGATCGAGCGCGTCGTCCGCCGATAACACGAGCGATCTGGAACAAGAGGCTGGGCGGGCAACGCGACTCGCGCCGCCCGCCCGCCCGCCTTGTAAACCTGCCTATCTTTATCAGCGCAAAAAGTTCACATGACTGACCAGAGTGAAATAATCAAGACCGCGCCGCTGGACGGTTCCCTCTCCAGCGCCCTACCGATCGCGGTCCTTTCTGTCCTGGCCGCCATGGGAACGCTCGCGACCAACATCTTGCTGCCCTCGCTGCCGCAAATTGCGATCTCATTGAATGTCACCAGCGCGGCGGTCACATCCGCCATCACTGTCTTTCTTGCGATGTTCGCGATAGGCCAGCTCTTGGTCGGACCCCTTTCGGATCGCTACGGAAGACGCTGGCCAGTCCTGATCGGGTTTGCCGTGTTCTTCGGCGGCAGCGTCTGGTGCGGTTTGGCAAACGACCTGCCCAATCTATTGGCCGGCCGCGTCGTGCAGGCTGCGGGCGCTTGCGCGACGTCAGTGTTGTCTCGCGCCATCGCCCGCGACATGTTCAGTGGGACGGCACTGGCGCGTGCGATGGCGCTAATCATGATCGTGATGTCGGCAGCCCCCGGATTCTCGCCCCTGCTTGGCGGCGCACTCGATCACAGCTTTGGCTGGCGTTCCGAATTCGCCCTGGTCGCGGCCTTTGCTGCTGTTGGCGCCATCGCCTACGGCATCGTTCTAGGCGAAACCCACAATTCGATCCGCACTCCGCTCAATCTGGTCGCGATCGCCAGGACCTATGTTGGCCTGCTTGGCGATCGCCGTTTCGCTATCCCAGCTGCAACCGGGAGCCTGATCATAGGCGGATTATTCTCTATGTTTTCGGCTGCGCCGCGACTATTCATTGAAGCGCTGCACTTCACGCCGATCCAGCTCGGTCTCTTCTTCGCCGGCACCGTTTTTTTCGTATTCGCCGCGGGCATGCTGGCGACGAAACTGGCACCACGCTACGGGCTCGATGGCCCAATTCGGGCGGGACTGTGGGCGACGGCCGCCAGCAGCATTGCGATCCTGCTCATCTCAATGATCAGCCCGACTTTCTTGCCGTTTCTGGGCGCGATGTGCGTATTTCTCCTCGGCATGGGCGTAGTCAGTCCACTGGCCACTGCGCGGGCGCTCTCGCCATTCGGGGAGAAGGCCGGCGCGGCCTCAGCGCTGCTGGGTTTCTGGCAGATGATGAACGCTGCAATCGGCGTGTGGCTTGCTGCCACATTGTCGCATGAAGCAATGTTGGCGCTGGGCGTCGTGTTGAGCGCGTTTTCACTGCTGGCTCTTGGCCTGTACGCGCGGGTCCCGAGGGCTTGATTGGCTTTGACACCACACGGCCCGCTCGTCAGTCAGTGGTCAGGTTTGTGAAGTCCGGCTTACGCCGCCCAGTAAACGCCGCGAATGCTTCGCGCGCTTCGCCGGTCTGCAACCGCTCGGCAACATTCTCTTCGTCTCCTCTCCACAAATTCAGGCGCCGTGGAATTCCGGTTTGCTGCTGCCAGGCGGGCGCTTCATCTCGAACATGTTCTCCGTCCTGACCTCGAGGTAATCTCCACCCCGACCCGCGCGCAGTATGGGACGCGCAAGTGCGGTGTTGTAGACACCGTCCTCGATCAAAGACTTGTCGATGTATACTGCGACGACTTCGCCGAGCACGAACCATCCTTCGACTTTCTCACCACGCGCATTCGCCAGCTGAGAGACCTCGGTGACTTTGC
Source organism: uncultured Alphaproteobacteria bacterium (assembly GCA_963847045.1). Lineage (GTDB taxonomy): Bacteria > Pseudomonadota > Alphaproteobacteria > Rhizobiales > Xanthobacteraceae > Bradyrhizobium. Next base: position 194,211 of record CAWJYQ010000017.1, read on the forward strand.
ATTCCATCGCGGCCCTGCTCTCGCCCACCCGCGGCACAGCGACGTGGCGTCCGGGTATCGGCGTCAGCCCTGCTGCTTCGAACTCGCTCACGCCGTGATCGAGTGGCGTCGCCGTCACGTTCATGCGGTCACCCAGATCCATCGTGACCAGATTCCAAACGAATTCGCGGGTCTCACTGACGTTCTTCACGGTGTCCTTCCACGAAATTGAGGAGAACCCGATAATCGGAGGATCGTAGAGGAACGCGTTGAAGAAACTGTATGGGGCGAGATTCAGTTGACCAGCCGCGTTTCGCGACGAAATCCAGCCAATCGGACGCGGCGCAACAATCGCGTTGAACGGATTATGTCGGAGTCCGTGGCCCTTCGAAGGCTCGTAGTAATGGAAGTCAGCCATCCATAAACTCCCCTTCCCCCGACACTGCCGAAGGCCATCCATCGCTGGCCAATCGAGCTTCACCATGACAATTACCGCATGCACAACCATGCGTGGGGATAGCCCACGTTAGAACATCCGGCTACGCGATCGCCCGGGCGGCGACCGGCCTTTGCTCGGTATCATCGAGGAAGCCAGTCAGGCGCTGACGGATGATTCGCTCGGCCTCCGCCATGATGCGGTCGATCAGCTCCTTCACCGTCGGAATGTCGTCGATGAGTCCGACGACCATGCCGCAGCTCCAGGCGCCCGCGTCCATATCGCCCTCAATCATCACCTTGGGATACACGCCTGCCACCTGCTCGTGGATGTCGCCAATCTTGAGGCTTGCGCCCTTCTCGCGTTCGACCTCAAGCAACTGGTCGACGCCCTTGTTCTTCAAGACGCGCTCGGTGTTGCGCAGCGCGCGCATCACCAGCACGGTGTCGAGTTCGGTCGCCTTGACCAAGGCCTGCTTTACGTTGTCGTGGACTGGCGCTTCCTTCGTGGCGATGAAGCGGGTACCCATGTTCATGCCAGCCGCGCCCATCGACAGCGCCGCGACAAGGCTGCGCGCGTCGGCCATGCCGCCCGACGCCACAAACGGAATCTTCAGCTCGTCCGCCGCACGGGGCAGCAGGATCATGTTCGGGATGTCGTCCTCGCCAGGGTGGCCGCCGCATTCGAAGCCATCAACGCTGACGGCGTCGCAACCGATCTTTTCCGCCTTGAGCGAGTGCCGCACCGAGGTGCATTTGTGGATCACCTTGATGCCAGCGGCTTTCAGCGCCGGCATATACTGCTCGGGGCTGCGGCCGGCGGTCTCCACCGCCCTGACACCGCCTTCCTTGATAGCAGCAATATATTCCGGGTATGGCGGCGCGGTGAAGCTCGGCAGGAAAGTAAGGTTCACACCAAAGGGCTTGTCGGTCATGTCGCGGCAGCGCGCGATCTCCTTGGCCAATAGTTCCGGCGTCCGTTGCGTCAGGCCGGTGACGATGCCGAGACCGCCGGCGTTGGATACCGCGGCGGCGAGTTCGGCGAAGCCGACATAATGCATGCCGCCCTGGATGATCGGATGCTGGATGCCGAACAGTTCGGTGATCGCTGTCTTCACGAGAATCTCCTGCGTTTCCGATCAATGGACGATTTCAAATAGACCCGCCGCGCCCATGCCGCCACCGATGCACATGGTCACCACGCCGTATTTCGCCTTGCGCCGCCGGCCCTCGATCAGGAGGTGGCCCGTGAGCCGCGCCCCAGTCATGCCGTAGGGATGACCGATTGCGATCGAACCGCCATTGACGTTGAGCTTGTTCGGATCAATGCCGAGCTTGTCGCGGCAATAGATCACCTGCACCGCGTAGGCTTCATTGAGCTCCCAGAGATCAATGTCATCAATTTTCAGGTTATGGCGCTTGAGCAACCGCGGGATCGCGGCGACCGGGCCCACGCCCATCTCGTCCGGCTCGACGCCGGCGGCAACGAACCCGCGGAAAATCCCAAGCGGCTTGAGGCCCTTCTTTGCCGCGATCTTGTCGCTCATGATCACGCAGGCCGAGGCGCCATCGGAGAGCTGGCTCGCATTGCCCGCACTGATGGTTTTGCCGTCGAATACGGGCTTGATCTTTGCAAGGCCGTCGGCGGTAGTGTCCGGCCTCGGACCCTCGTCCTTCGACAGCGTCACCTGCTGATAACTGACCTGCTTGGTATCCTTGTCGACCACCGCCATTTTGGTCGTGATCGGCACGATCTCGTCATTGAAGCGGCCGCCCTGCAGCGCTGCACCCACGCGGCGCTGGCACTCGAGGCTGTATTCATCCTGCTTGTCGCGACCGATCTTGTAGCGTTCGGCGACGACCTCGGCGGTTTCCAGCATCGACATGTATATTTCGGGTTTCATCGCCATCAACTCTTCGTCGACGACATGAAACCTGTTCATGTGCTCGTTCTGCACGAGGCTGATCAATTCGATGCCGCCGCCGATCGCGATCTCGACGCCATCCGATATCACCGAGCGTGCGGCAACCGCGATCGCCTGCAGGCCGGAGGCACATTGCCGGTCAATCGTGGTGCCGGCGACAGTCGCCGGCAGGCCAGCGCGGATCGCACCCTTGCGCGCCACGTTCATCACCATGGTGCCCTGCTGCATCGCACAGCCCATCACTACGTCCTCGACCTCGCCGGGCGCGATGCCGGCGCGCTTCACCGCTTCGGCCATCACGTGGCCGGCCAAAGTCGGACCTTCGGTGTTATTGAGCGCGCCGCGATAGGCTTTACCGACGCCGGTGCGGGCGGTGGAAACGATTACTGCTTCAGTCGTCATACTTGCCTCTCTGCTTAGGCGGCCTCGTCGAGCTGCGCGTAACGCAGCACGTGGTACGCGGGATCGCCGAATTGGATGTTGATGGAGGAGATTCGCTTGAAATAATGTCCGACATTGAGTTCGTCGGTCATGCCCATGCCGCCGTGAAGCTGCACCGCCTGATCGGCGACGAATCTTGCCGCGTAGCCGATTTTCGATTTTGCGCCGGACGCCAGCCTGGACAGGCCGGGCTCATTCGCTGCCAGGCTCAAGGTGAGATGCTGCATCAGTGAGAGGGCCTCCTGATGCGCAATGAACATGTCGACCATGCGGTGCTGCAGCACCTGGAAGCTGCCGAGTGTCGCGCCAAACTGTTTTCGGGTCTTGCTGTATTCCAGCGTCGCTGTGTTCAGCTCCCCGATGGCGCCGACTGTTTCGGCGCACAACGCGGCAATGGCGCGATCGCGCGAAGCCTCGAGTGCGGCGACACCCGCCCCCTCTCCGCCGAGCAAGCGGCCTCTCACGCCGTCCAGGCTGATCTCGCCAGCGCGGCGGCCGTCGATAGTCTTGAAAGTTCGCAGATGCAGATTCGCCGCCTGGCGATCCACGATGAAAAGACTGACGCCCTCGCGGTCATGCCTGTCCCCCGAGGTGCGTGCGGAAACAATCAGATAGTCGGCCCACGGCGCGGCGATCACCGCGGCCTTCTCGCCGACCAGTATGTAATCATCGCCCTCGCGTCGCGCCGTCGTCGCGACATTGGCTGGATCGAAACGTGACGCTTTCTCGGTCCAGGCAAGCGCCCAGATCGACTTTCCTGCGATGATGTCGGGAATGAATTCACTCTTTTGCGCCGGAGATCCTTGGCTTTCGAGCAAGCCTCCGGCGAGCACGATGGTCTCGACGAAGGGCTCGACCACGAGATGGCGGCCGAACTCATGCATCACGATCGTCGTCGAGAGCGGACCGCCGCCGAGACCGCCGGCCTCTTCCGAGAATGGCGCGGCGAGCAAACCGAGCTCAGCAAAGGATGACCACTGCGTCCGGCTCCAGCCTTCCTCGCAGGCAACAATCCCGCGGCGCGCATCGAAATCATACTGGTCGCGGAGCAGACGCTGCACACTCGACCGCAACATTTCCTGCTCTTCAGTGAACTGGATATCCATCAGAGGTCCCGCTTTGCTGGGTTCAAAGGCCAAGTACCGCCTTGGCAATGATGTTGCGCTGGATTTCGTTCGATCCGCCGTAAATGCTGAGCTTGCGCGCGTTCAGGTATTTCTCCGAGGCGGTATGGCCATAGTCCGGCCCGGGCATGAAACGGTTGGCGCTCACCGGCTGCTCACGCAGCGCAAGCCCGTAATTGCCAATTGCACGGTGGGTCAACTCCGTGATGCTCTGGAAGATTTCGGTGCCCCGTATCTTGAACAGGGATGCCGCAGGGCCTGGATCGATACCCCGGGCCATCTGCGCCACCACCCGCAGCTCGGTCGCCTCCAGCGCCAGGACGTCGAGCTCGATGCGGGCGATATCGCGGCGGAATTCGAGATGCGCCGGATCATCGGCCGGAATTTCGGCCCTCACGATCTTCTTCAGCCGGTCCAGATAGCGCGTGGAACGGCCGATTCCGGCCATGCTGGTGCGCTCATTGCCGAGCAGGAATTTTGCGTAGGTCCATCCCTTGTTTTCTTCGCCGATCAGATTCTCGACGGGCACCCGCACGTCTTCGAGGAAAACGTCGTTGACCTCATGCGATCCGTCGATGGTGATGATGGGCCGCACGGTGATGCCGGGCGATTTCATGTCGATCAAGAGAAAGGAGATGCCGGCCTGGGGCTTTGCTGCAGGGTCGGTCCGCACCAGGCAGAAGATCCAGTCGGCATGTTGGGCCAACGTCGTCCAAGTCTTGTGGCCGTTGACGATATAGTGATCGCCGTCGCGCACCGCCTTGGTGCGGACCGATGCGAGGTCGGAGCCGGAGCCCGGCTCCGAATAGCCCTGGCACCACCAGTCCTCACCGGAGAGAATTCGAGGCAGATACTTCTTTTTCTGCGCGTCGTTGCCAAAGGTGTAGATGACCGGGCCGACCATGGTGACGCTGAACGCGAGCGGCGGCAGCGTCCCGGCGCGTGATGTCTCCTGTTCAAAGATGAAGCGCCGCGTGATCGACCAGCCCGGCCCGCCGTGCTCCTTGGGCCAGAGCGGCGCGATCCACCCCTTCTTGTGGAGGATGCGGTGCCAGAGCAGCATCTGCTCCTTGGAAAGGTCGGTTTCCGGATTGGGAACGCGCATGTCCGCCGGATAGTTCTCCGCGATGAAGGCGCGCACCTCGTCACGAAACGTAGCGTCTTCGCTGGAAAGATTGAGTTCCATCGTGAGAGGCTCCCGCTACCACTTCTCGCCGAAGGGACGAATCTCCAGTTCAAAGGTCCAAGCGCTTTTGGGCTGCTGATAGAGCAGCCAATAGGATTCCGCGACCGAGGACGGCGGCATCAACGCATCGGGGTCGTCCAGCGCGGTCGGACCAAGTGCCTCGATTCGCCGCTGGCGTACCCATTCGGTGTCGACGCCGGAATCGATGATGAGATGCGCCACGTGAATATTCTTGGGACCCAATTCGCGTGCTGTCGCCTGTGCCACGGCCCGCAGTCCAAACTTCGCGCTGGCGAAGGCTGCATAACCCGTTCCACCGCGAAGACTCGCCGTCGCCCCAGTGAAGAAAATATTGCCTTTGCCCCGGGGCAGCATCAGACGAGCAGCTTCACGGCCGGCGAGAAAGCCGGAGTAGCAAGCCATCTCCCATACCTTGCGGAATACGCGTTCAGTCGTATCCAAGATCGGAAAGTTGACGTTGGCGCCGATGTTGAAGATGCAGACCTCGAGCGGCGCGTGTTTGTCGGCGTCGCCAAGGAAAGAGATGATCTCCTCTTCCTTGCGCGCATCGAGCGAACGCGCGTGAATTTCGCCTCCAGTTTTCTCGATTTCTTTGACCAACGGCTCAAGCTTGGCGCCGTTGCGGCGCCCGGCAAACACCGTGAAGCCCTCTGAGGCGAACTTCTTTGCGATCTCGCCACCAATAAAGTCACCGGCACCGATCACGGCCACGGTTGCATTTCTCTTCTGCAAAGGTCTTCTCCCGCTCAAGTCAAGTTAGCTCGTCGTTGGAATTTCACTGCCTGCCTGGCAGCCGCTAGGTCGCGATGCAAACACGCCGCGAGCTCGTGCTCGCGAACTCTTGTCGGTTGAGCTTCCCGGCAGGACATCGACGACGACGATTTTCGGCGGTGGAATATAGGCTGTGAGCCAAGGCTCGATGGAATGTATCAGATCCGTCGCCTTGACGCGCGATCCTGGCGACGGCTGCACGAATGCGACAAGCTCCCCGTCACCATTAAGGCCTCGTCCGATGATGGCGGATTGCACATCCTTGCGTGAATTGAGAATTGACTCGATCCTGGCCGAGACGGCGCCAATCATTTCTTTGGTACGGCCGAGAATGTACAGGCAATCGCCGTCAAAGCGGACAACATTACCGGTATTGAACCAGCCTTCGCTGTCGACCACTTTGCCTGGCAGGTCAGGAGCACGGCAATAGCCGCGCATCACGTTGCGCCCGCGCACGTGGAGTTCTCCGACTTGTTCCTTTGACAGTGGTATGCCGTCGAGCGTTCTGAGGCGCCCTTCCACTCCCGGCAGCAACGTGCCAACCACATGGTCAGAACGCCGCACATCGAAGTCGCCCGCTCTAATGCCAAACGAGTAGAGGACGGCAGCGACTTCTTTAGCGCGCTGCTGCAGATCGCGGTAGCTCCAGGACGCCCGGTTCTCGATCAGCGCGATCCGGTCGGGAGCTTCGGCAACCTGCCTTGCCGTTACGTCATGGATGCGGCGCTGCAAGCCGACAGCAATCTCGTCGAGATTGATCGCTTCTGAAAGCTCCGCCACGACCGCCCTCCCGACCAAACCATGCCACGTCGCAGCGTGGCACGTTTGCCACTTACCTAACGTTCTTTTTTAGAACTCGTCAATCCCTAATTCAATCGCGAGGTCCGAAGGGGCAACGTGCCTGCCCCATTATTTGGTTCGAATGGAGCGAAAAGCCTGATTTACAACATATCGGAGTGCCGCTACGATTACAGTATTAAATCAGAACTAACTGAGGAGACGGAATGGCAGAGAGCCGCGGCGTGGCGATACTTGTGGGCGCAGGCGACGCCATCGGAGCGGCCGTGGCCCGGCGTTTTGCGAGGGGCGGCTATACGGTTTGCATCTGCAGGCGTGATGCGGCCAAGTCGCAGGGGCTTGTGAGCGAGCTGAGAGCTGCGGGACATAACATTCACGCGTTCAGTGTCGATGCCCGCCAGGAAGCAGAGGTGCAGGGCATATTCGCGCGGATCGAAAAGGAGTTCGGGCCCATCGAGGTCTGCCTCTTCAACGCGGGGTCGAACGTCAACAAACCATTGCTGGAGACTACCGAGAAGCTGTTCTTCAAGGCGTGGGAATTGGCCTGCTATGGTGGCTTCCTGGTCGGACGCGAGGCTGCAAGCGTCATGCTACCGCGTCAACGCGGCACCATCTTTTTTACGGGTGCGACCGCCAGTGTGCGTGGCGGCCAGGGGTTTGCCGCATTTTCATCTGCGAAGTTCGGACTTCGAGCAGTGGCTCAGGCGATGGCGCGCGAGCTGGGGCCGAAGAACATCCACGTCGTGCATCTCCTGATCGACGCCGGCGTCGACAGCGAGGCCATTCACCAGCGCATGAAAGCAGCGAAGGGAATCGATGCAAGCGAAATTCCCCCAGACAGCCTGACCAAGACATCTTCCATTGCCGAAGCCTACTGGTTCACCCATCTGCAAAGCAGGGATGGCTGGACCCACGAGCTCGATCTCCGTCCGTCCGTGGAGAAGTGGTGACATGAACGCGACACCAAACCTGACCCTGTGGGGCGTTGGGACAAGCCGAACCATTCGTCCGCATTGGGCCATGCACGAGCTGAGCTTGGCCTACGAGACAAAGCCCATCGGGCCGCGAACGGGCGAGACCAAGACCGCTGAATACACCAAGCTCAATCCGCGCCAGAAGATTCCCCTGCTGCAGGACGCTGATTTCTGCATCGGCGAGAGCGCAGCGATCGTTGCCTATCTGTCGCGAACGTATTCGACGCCCGACCGTTCGCTGATTCCCGTAACCCAGCGCGAGTTCGCCGCTTGGTTGGAATGGTGCTTCTTTATCGTGGCCGAACTCAACTCCACCAGTCTCTACGTCATGCGCCGCCATCGCGCGGATGCACTGGGACACATCTACGGAGTTGCCCCAGCAGTCGTCGCACAAGCCGGCGAATATTTCCGGCAGCAGTTGCGGCACGTGGAGGTCGCGCTGGCAGATGGGCGGCAGTTCCTGATGGGCGACCGGTTCACCAGCGCTGACATCCTGCTCACGACCTGCCTTGAGTGGGCTATAGCCTACGGTGTCGGCATTTGTGACAACGCACATCCCTATCTTGAACGCGTCCAGAGGCGGGAGGCCTATCGGCAAGCCGTCGCGGCGAATGTCCCGGTGACACCGATCACGCCAGCGGCGGCGAAGGTCTGAGAGCCGTCCGCCGGTCGCGAGAGGCTTCGCCTTTAGACGGCCACGCGCACGGCGCATTCGGCGACCATCCTGTCGATGGCGCTGTCGTCGTAGCCCAGTTCGCGCAACACGCCGCGCGAGTGCTCTCCGACCCGGGGAGCAGGCCCGCCGATCGCGGCCTCATTGATCTCAAAGCGGGCCGCTGGCTTCGGCTGCCGCACCCGCCCGACCTTCGGCTGATCGAACTCCGCGATTATGCCGCGCGCGACCACCTGCTCATTGTGGATGATTTCGCCCCGTCGCAGGATTGGTGCGCACGGCACGTCGGCAGCGTCGAGGCGCTCCAGCCATTCGGCTGTGGTATGCAGACCGATGTATTCCGCCATCTTGTTGATGCGGGTCGTGACGTTGACCGAGCGCGCCGCCGGCGTCGCAAAGCGGGGATCCTTGGCAAGTTCGGGATCGCCAGAGGCCCGGCAAAAGCCCTGCCATTCGGAATCCGAAATGGTACCGGCCGTGATGTAGCCATCGCTGGTCTTGAACACGAGATCCGGCCGGTCATTTGGATCGGCGGCGTTAGCCTCGGCTCCTACCACCGTGTACTGCATCATGCCTTCCGGCCACAGGTAGGAAATCATCGCATCCAGCATCGCGACCTGAATATGATCGCCCTGCCCCGTCTTCTCGCGGGCATAGAGTGCCGCGGCCACCGCCTGCGCGGTGAATACCGCGGTGGTCTTATCACACACGATGGTACGGATCATCTGCGGACGGTTCGTAACCGGCTGCGACTGGATATCGGCGAAGCCGGACAGGCCCTGAATGATCGGATCGTAGACGCGCTTCTTCACATACGGGCCGGTATCGCCGACGCCGCTGATCGAGACGTAGATCAGGCGCGGATGCCGCTGGCGTAACTCGTCTACGCCCAGACCGAGGCGCTCCATGGTGCCGGGCCGAAAATTCTGCACCAGCACATCCGCCTGCGCAACCAGCTTGGCGAGTACCTCGCGGCCGGCCGTGCTCTTGACGTCGATCGACAGCGAACGCTTGCCGCGGTTCGAAGAGATGAACAGCGCGGAGAACTCGCCGTCCTTATCGATCGTGGCACGGCTCCGGCGGGTGATATCGCCGCCGATCGGCTCGATCTTCACGACGTCGGCACCCTGATCCGCCAGAAACATGGTCGCGAAAGGACCCGACACAACGCCAGTCAGATCGAGGACACGAACGCCGCTAAGCGGGCCAGGCATGGGAATTCTCCCTGAGTTTACATTTGCGGTCCGAGAGATTGGCTTTTGCCACTTAACCCGGGACAGTTGCCGCCGTCAGGCTGTCTTGGGAACAGGTTGTCTGATCTGCTCGACGATGGACTCCTCGACGTCGCGAAGCTGATCCTTGCCGAAGAACATTTCCTTTCCAACAAAGAAAGTCGGCGAGCCGAATGCTCCCCGCCTGACTGCATCGTTGGTCAGGTCGATCAGCCTCTTCTTGACGTCATCCTGTTGTGCGCGCGCGATCAACCGGTCGATCTCGACGCCTGAGGAGATGAATGCGTTCCGGAAGATTTCGGGGTCGTCCATCTTCTTCGGCTCTTCCCACATATGATGGTAGGCGGCACGGAAATAGGGCTCGAACACGCCTTCGAATTGGGCGGCGACGGCGCCGCGCATCAACATCAGCGTATTGACGGGAAAGAAGGGATTCTGACGGAATTTGGTGATGTTGTGGCGTCGGATAAACCGTTGGGTCTCGAGCGCCTGGTATTCCGGCTTGTTCTTGATTCCGCGAAGCGAGTCGAACGGCGACATGTTGCCCGTGGCCTTGTAGATGCCGCCAAGCAATACCGGGACGTACTCGAATTTCACGCCGGTACGCCGCTCGATCCCCGGAATGGCTACTTCCGCCAGATAAGCGTTAGGGCTGCCGAAATCGAACTGGAATTCAACCTTCAGGGGCATGTCGGCTCCTCCCGCGAGCGTATTGAATGATCAGGTTTGGTACTCAATAGCCGAAATCCGGCTACTATTTGTTTTACAGTTCTAAAAACGAACTGTCAAACCATTGCAAATTTCTCTTGGTTTTGCTCGATCCATAGGGATTGTTTGGAGCTGAGTACCTATCTAGAATGGTAGGAAGCGGCGGTTCCCTGGACGATTCGAGCGGAAACAGGGTGCCGGATGGACTGGAGAGCAGGAAATGCGATGGGATGCCCTTGAAGAAGAGCCGTGTTCGATGGCCCGCACGATCGGCGTGATCGGCGACCGTTGGACCCTTCTTATCCTGCGCGAATGCTTCCTGCGCACGCGCCGCTTCGAAGGGTTTCAGTCCGCGCTCGGAATAACACGCCATTTGCTCGCGGAGCGGCTGAAGAAACTGGTGCGGCAAGGCGTGCTGCGCCGGATTCCCTATCAGGAGTCGCCCAAACGGCACGAGTATATTCTCACCCAAAAGGGTCTCGATCTCTATCCGATCATGATGGCGATCGTGCATTGGGGCGACACGCACATGGTCGACGAACGCGGTCGGCCGTTGCTGCACCAGCACCGCAAATGCGGCAAGAACTTCGATCCGGTCATGGTGTGCTCCGAATGCGGTGAGCCGCTGTCGGCCAAGGAGGTTCATACCCATCCCGGCCCCGGCGCCCGAAACACCCCGGCAATAAAGGCGCCGGAGAAGCCGAAGGCAAAGGCGCGCCGCAGCGCCGCTTGAGATGAAGCCCCCCGGGGATACCTCATCGAAAGCCTCGCTCAGCAGGTCGCAGCGCAGGGCGATACCCGAAGGCGCCACTTGGCGGACACGAGATGTCCGGCAACGGTCGCGGCCGGCTGAACTCGTCCTCAGACCTGGATCACCTCTCGACTTGCCTCATTGCAGTAAAGACGTTCGACCTGTTCAGCGCGATGTTTCAGCACGGCACGTTGATTGACATAGGCCTTGTCAGTGATTTCTCCTGCCGCCAGTGACGGTGGGTCCATTAGCAGGGAGAACGAACAGATTCTCTCGCTGCTCCCGACGGTTTCATTATATTCCTGAAAACGATGCTTCAGAAACTGAACCACGAGAGGGTCGCAGGTCAAATCCGGCGCTGGAGTCTTCGAAATCCGCGCCGCCTCGGTATGATTCAACCAGCAGAGCAGCGCGCACGATTCGCGATTTTCACCCGCAACGACAATGTCCAGCAATACGCCGCGCGTTGCAGCCAAAATCGCCGCACGCATATTCCCGATCGAGACCCATGTGCCGTTCGCGAGCTTGAAGTTCTCGGAAATTCTGCCTGTAAAGCGCAGCCCAAGCTCCGGCTTCCGAGGATCCAGAAACGAGACGGTATCGCCGATGCGATAGAACCCTTCCTCATCGAAGGCCTTTTCCGTCAAATCCGGCCTTCCGAGATAACCTGGGGTAACGTTGGGTCCCTTGACCCTTGCTTCGTAAGTATCGGAAACAGGAATCAGTTTTAGCTGCAGACCCGGTGCGGGAAGACCGATCTCTCCCGGCTGGTCCGTCGCCCAATGGGTCGTACTGATTGTCGGGGCCGTTTCGGTGGTGCCGTAGCCCGACATCACCGGAATTCGCCGGCCGGTGATCGACGATGTGAGCCGATAGAGTTTTTCAAGCGTGCCCTGTGAGATTGCAGCCCCGGCATAGCTCAATCTGTCCAAACGCTTGAACACGCTGGTGCCAAGATCGAGGTCGTTCTCGATCGCGTCACATAGGAGATTATAGCCGGCAGGTACGTTGAACATGGCGGTGGGCGAAATCTCCTTAAGATTCGCGATCGTCTTGTGGAAGAGCTGAGGCAGCGGCCGGCCATCGTCGATGTAGAGGGTCCCGCCATTCTTGAGAATGCTGTGAAGGATGACGTTACTGCCCATCGTATGGTGCCAGGGCAGCCACTCGACCTGCACCGGCGCGTCCGGAGGAGACACCAGCAGACTCCCCATTTGCAAGGAGCTCGCCATCATACGGTGGGTGTTGAGTACGCCCTTGGGGAAGCCGGTCGAACCGGATGTGAAGAGAATCTTTGCAACAGAGTCGCTGGACACTGCACGTGATGCATCCGCAAATCCTTCGCTGCCCGTTCGGGATGTCAGTGAGCCGAAGGGCACGGTGTCCGGCGCCCCATCGACGCTGATCCAGGTTGCGGCCGCCAGTTCGGGAATGGAGCGGGCCGCAGAAAAGTCGCGTCCGCTTTGAACGAAAACAAACTTCGGGCATAGCGCTTCCGCTATGTCCTTGAGACGAGCCAGGCCGCCGGGCATCAGCGTGTAGTTTGGCGAAATCGGCGCCAGGATCACCCCTATCGACATCGCGGCAAACGAGATCACCGCGTTCTCGATGGAGTTTCCTGAAAGTATAGCAAGCTTGTCAGCCGGCTTTGCGCCCATATCGATCAGGCTTTGGCCGACCACCTGAACCTGCAACCATGCTTCGCGGTAGGTGATCTCGTCCCACCCCCCTTTTGCATTGCGTTGCGCAAGAAAAATTCTATCCGGAACGGAATTTGCCCAGCTCGGAAGAAAATCGGTGATCCGCCAGTCACACTTGCCCAACTCAAGGGGCGAGCTCAACATGAGCGTGCCGTCGGTTCGACGCTCTATGGAAAGCTCCCTCGGCGCAAACGTCAGTGCCTTCGTCGACATCGAAAACGATCTCCTGAATTGCTTTGCTGGTTCCAATGGGCGCGAGGCGAGATTCAACACTTCTGATGCCCATCGCTGCTGCACCCACCGCTTGAACAATGCGAGCCGTCAAACGGGCTGTCGGGCCAGGCCGGTCGGCAGTTTGCCCCCGCAAACTGCCGCGCCCGTCACTCGGACCTGGCGTCCAGCACCTCCCCGAAGGCTTGCCAACCCGTGCCTGTCCATCGCTGCAATCTCAGCTGTGTCCAGATCATGTTCTCGGTGTCGGTCGTGTTGACCTTGATGCCGGGCAGCGCAGTCGGAACGACGAAATCCCTGAGGTTCTTGGCCTGCGCAAGAATATTCTTGCGCGACACATCATTGCCGCATTGCTTTAGAATTTGCTCGAGCACGATGCCTTGCTGATAGCCGGTCAGATAGCTGCCATTGGTGATATCGGCGCCCGGCAAATACTTGTCAAAAAACACCCTGAAGGCCTGCATGCCCGGGTCATCTTTCCATGCCGTATCCAGAATGTCCTTGTTGGTCGTGCCGACGATCACGCCGACCGATTTGTCGAGACCGGCGGGCGCAAGCGTGCCTCCGACCGAGCCCGAAGGAAAATTGATGATCACGGTCGCCTTCCAGCCGATCACCGAGGCTTGCCGGATGGCCTGCGCCGCGAACTTCGGTGTGCCGGCGATCACAAGAGCTTCAGCACCGGAGCTCCTCAGGTTGACGACCTGTGAATCAACCGTCGGTTCGGTGACCTCGTAGGAAGCGGTCACGACCTTCCGGTCGAAATCCTTGCCGAGAAACGCCTTGAAGGCGTTGACATAGTCTTTGCCGAGGTCGTCGTTCTGATAGAGGATGGCATACTTGGCGTTTGGCAGCGCCCTTGTCAGATATTTGGCGTAGATTTTTCCTTCGGTGTCGTAGCTGACAAGGCCGGTCGTGGTCATCGGATAATTGGCGACGTCCGTGAACTTGGATGACCCGCTGATGATTGCGATGCTGGGCACGCCTTTCGACCGCAGGTATTTTGCCGTAGCCGAGATGCCGGGAGTGCCAAGCTGGCCGAACATGAACGACACTTCGTCGCTCTCAACGAGCTTGCGGACGTGCTCCACCGCTTTGGGCGGGCTATATGCATCGTCATATGCGAGGTAGTTGATCTTGCGTCCGTTGACGCCGCCGCGGTCGTTTAACGACTGGATATAGGCCATAAGGCCCTTGCCTACGAGACCGATCGATGACGCCGGTCCACTGAAGGGAAAGACGCCGCCGATCTTGATCTCGGTAGCAGAGATTCCCGGCTCGTCGGCCGCGAATGCCGGACCGCTCAAAAGCAGAGCCAAGGCCGCAACAGCCTTCCATTTCACCAACATTGCTCGTCCTCCCAAACGCGCACCCTTCCGGGGGTACGTCGCCTTCGTAAATCTACAGTTCTTTTTTAGAACTAGTCAAGCGCTTTGATCATCCGGTGCTGGCCAGCTGGCGACGAGCCTCGCGGCAAGGGTGGAAACTCACGAGTTCAATCGCTGCAGATAGTCTCTGCTCTGGAGGCCATCTGCGCGTGGAACGCCGCGCGCGTTCGCACGCTGAATACCAGCCAGGAAAGCGATGAGGCGCCGCTTCTTCCAGCCGACGCACCCCATTCCATTATCGAACCAACATTGACGAGTTTGGAGACGACAGTGCGGCAGGCTGTTGGTCAGACTTGCCGAGAGCCTTCAGGATAAAGCGAATCTGGTCGCGCAGGCCTGCTTCGGTATCTTCGCCGTGTTGAATGCAGTGCTCGATCAGAATCGGATGGAAGAACGGCGTGAATGCGGACTTGACCGCTCGCGCGGCTTCCGCAGCGTCTTCAACGTCGAAGTCGCCGGCTTCGATGCCCTCGCATATGAGCGCCTCGAAAATCGTCACCATCCGTTCGATGTGCGCCTTGATGATCGCCCAGTTCTCCTGCATGGCGGCGACAATCAGGTCGTGCATGTGCTTTTGCTTGACCAGCGTCATCTTGTTGTGGCGGTGAACGGCGGTCATGAGCTGGTCGAGTTTCTTCACGGCCGGCGCGTTCGTTCGTGCGATCGCAAAGGCGATGTCAGCAACCTCGTTCACAACCCGCCCGCAGATCGACTCGTTGATCGCATCCCTGGAGGGAAAGAAGCGGTAGACATTCGCCGGGCTCATGCCGAGTTCGGAGGCAATGTCGGCCACCGACGTCTTATGGTAACCGATGCGGCGGAAGTGCTCCTCCGCCACCTCCAGGATGCGCGCGCGCGTCTCGTCGCGGTTTGTTCCCATTCCGACAACAGAGCCCTACTCGGCAGCCATTGCTGGTCGCAATTCCAATTCCTCAGTAGAATCCTCATGGATCTCATCTGCAGTCGGCTTGATCCGAAACCACGCGGCAAAAAGCGCAGGAAGGAACAGCAGGATCAGAACCGTGCCGACCGCCGTGCCGCCGATCAGCGTGTAGGCCATCGACCCCCAGAATACGGAATGCGTGAGGGGAATGAAGGCCAGCACGGCGGCAAGTGCGGTCAGGATCACGGGCCTCGTGCGTTGCACCGTGGCCTCGATGACCGCGTGATAGTCATCAAGGCCGGCAGCGCGGTTCTCCTTGATTTGTTCGGTCAGGATGAGAGTATTGCGCATCAGGATGCCTGCCAGTCCTATCAGGCCCAGAATGGCGTTGAATCCGAAGGGCTGATTAAAGACGAGCAGCATAGGTACGACGCCGACGAGGC
The DNA here is from genome assembly GCA_963847045.1 of uncultured Alphaproteobacteria bacterium. Classification (GTDB taxonomy): domain Bacteria; phylum Pseudomonadota; class Alphaproteobacteria; order Rhizobiales; family Xanthobacteraceae; genus Bradyrhizobium. The sequence continues at coordinate 209,874 of CAWJYQ010000017.1, forward strand.
CAAGCGGTGCCGTCAGCATGACCATCGCCATCGTCGAGAAGGATCGCACCTGAAGCATGGTGACGATCAGCATGGCGGCGATCATGGCGGGAAAGACCGTCGCCAACGCGTCATTGGCCTTGGTTGCCTCTTCGATCGATCCGCCCAATTCGATGCGATAGCCGGCCGGAAGGGATGCGATCAGCGGCTCAAGGGCCGTCTTGATCTCCTTAGAGACTTCTGGAGGCTGGGTCGCCTCGTTGATGTCCGAGCGAATCGTAACGACCGGCGTGCGATCGCGGCGCTTCATAATCGGCTCTTCGAGACGGACCTGAGCATGGCCGATCTGGTCGAGCGGAATCGGGCGGCCGTCCCTGCTCGTCAGTGAGAAATCCGCCAGACGCGTCGGATCCATCCGCTCGCCGCCTGCGCTGCGTGCCACGATGGGGACATTGCGGATGTCCTCGCGGACCTGCGTAACGACGATGCCAGTGAGGAGGAACTGCAGCTGCCGGCCCACCTCCGCCGACGAGAGGCCGATGAGGTTCAGTCGATCCTGATCCGGGATGAAGCGGAGCACGGGTGTGCGATTGCCCCAATCGCGGTTCGCTTGCCGCACATCGGGAACGCCACGCATGAGATCGAGCGCTTTTTCAGAGATGGCGTACAATTGCGCGGGATCAGGCCCCATGACGCGAAACTCGACCGGGAACGGCGTGTAGGGTCCAAACACAAGCTGAGTGACGCGCACGCGAGCCTCAGGCGCAAGCCCATCTGACACCGCCTGTCGGAGTCGATGCTTCAAAGCCTCGCGCGCGTCCGCGTCCGGTGTAAGCACGACGATCTTGGCGAAGGCCGGATCAGGCAGCTCGGGCGCCATCGCGAAGAAGAATCGGGGAGCGCCCTGACCGACATAGCTCGTGACGATCTTAGCCTCCGACTGGTGGTCCAGCCAGTGCTCTAGCTTTTCGACTGCAGCGGTTGTCGTCTCGATGCTGGTGCCTTCCGGTAAACGAACCTCCACCAGCACCTCGGGGCGGTCGGACGTCGGGAAGAACTGCTGTTTAATGGCGCCCATGCCGACGCCGGAAAGCGCGAAAGCGATAGCGACGATGCTGCAGGTAACGAACTTGTGGCGCACGGCGAAGGTGATGATCCCTCGCAGGCGTCGATAGTTCGGTGTGCCGTAGATCGCGTGGTGACCGCCTTCGATCGGTTTGATCGCCGGAAGCATCTTGACGCCAAGATAGGGCGTGAAGACCACCGCGACGATCCAGGAGACAATGAGGGCAAACCCCACGACCCAAAAGATGTTGCCGGCGTATTCGCCGGCCGTCGAACGCGCGAAGCCGACCGGCAGGAATCCGGCGACCGTCACGAGTGTACCGGATAGCATCGGCGCCGCAGTATGGCTCCACGCATAGGCCGCCGCCTTGATGCGGTCCATGCCCTCTTCCATTTTTACCACCATCACCTCGATGGCGATGATGGCGTCGTCCACGAGAAGACCAAGCGCCAGGATCAGGGCGCCGAGCGTGATGCGGTCGAAGAACCGGCCGGTTTCCAGCATGATGAGGAACACGACGGCAAGCGTCAGAGGGACGGCAGCCGCCACGACGATGCCGACGCGCCAGCCGAGGCTGAGCAGGCACACCAGCAGCACCACGCCGAGCGCCATCGCGAATTTCATCATGAATTCGTCAACCGCCGATGTGATGTTGACGGCCTGGTCGCTGACCTTGGCTAGAGTCATCCCGAGTGGCAGCGTCCGAGCGATAGCTGCGGACCTCTTCTCCAGCGCCTTGCCGAGCGCGAGGCCATCCCAGCCTTCCTGCATGACCGCCGCGAGCATGATGGAGGGCTCACCCTGGTGGCGAATGAGGTAGGTGGGAGGGTCCTCGTAGCCTCGGCGGACATCGGCGATGTCGGCGAGCTTCAGCGTCCGCCCCGCAGCGACGATGGGCGTGTCGGCGATCGCCTGGACGCTGTCATAAGCGCCGTCGACCCGGATGAAAACCTGCGGCCCCTTGGTGTCGATCGAGCCTGCCGGTGTGACGGTGTTCTGCCGCTGCACGGCGGCAACGATATCCTGTGCCGATACGCCGAGGGTTGCCAATTTGGCGTAGGAAAACTCGATGAATATCTGTTGGGGACGTTCGCCGAGGATGTTGATCTTCTTGACGCCGGACACGTGCAGCAGGTCCTGGCGAATAGTTTCGGCTTGCCTGGCGAGTTCCCGCATCGGCATGCCCTTCGCCTTTAGGGCATAAAGGGCGAAGCTCACGTCCGAATATTCGTCGTTGACGAAGGGGCCGAGCACACCAGACGGCAGCTTGCGCGCTTCATCCCCAAGCTTCTTGCGGGCCTGGTAGAACTCCTCCTGAACGCTAGATGGCGGTGTGCTGTCCTTCAGCGTAACCGTCATGTACGCGTAGCCTGGTCGGGTGGTCGTCTCCACCCGGTCGTACCAAGTCAGCTCCTGAAGCCGTTTCTCCAACGGTTCGGCGACCTGGTCCTGCATCTCGCGCGCCGTCGCGCCTGGCCATACCGTCGTGACCGTCAGGGTCTTGATGGTGAAGGAAGGGTCCTCCGCCCGCCCGAGAATGAGGAAGGCGTAGGCGCCAGCGGCCGCCATCAGGAGGATGAAGAACAGGGTCACGGCCCGTTCGCGAACGGCGATCGCGGAAAGATTGAAATTCAGCATTTGGCGACTCCTATTCCACGACGTTCGTCCTGACGTTCGCCGTCTTGCGACAGGTGATCGCCGAGTGAACCGCGCTGACCTAAAGAACGCGGGCCTCTGACTGCGCTTCTGCTAACTTACGATGGGTTCGGCGGCAGCTTCTTTGAGGCCAGCTGCCGCTTGAGCGGCAAGCCCACCGGCCGCGGCCTGTGAATTTTGAAATTCCTCGAGTGCATAAACTCTACCCCACCGCAGGGTGAACACGTGGAGACCACGGTTGGTGTACGACGCATCGCCGTGGAGCAGCGTTGCGGCGCCGTCCCACTGAACAAACACGGTGGTGTGCCACGGCCAGCCCTTCACCCAGATGTTGTTGACTGTGAGATGGAGATTGGGAAGGACGCGCCCGAGGCGCTCAAACCAGCGGCGCATGGCTTTTTTGTCGTGGCGCTCACCACCAAGCGCGTGGGCGCCGGAAACGCGGTGATGGACATGCGGCGCGACTGCCTTCACCGCTTCATCCCAGCGGTGGTTGTTGACGTGGTCGAAGGTCTTTCGGATTTCGTTCTTAACAATGTAACCGTATAGCATCGTTGGTCTCCGACGGTGATCGCGGAAAGATTGAAGCTCATCAGCTGCCCCTGCTTTCAGACGCAATCCTAACGCGAGCGCCCTCCTGCAGGAGATGAGCGCCGAGAGAAACAATCGGATCACCAGAACTCAATCCAGAGATCACCGCGCTTTCGCCGCTCAGCCGAACAAGTTTGATGGTCTGAAAGCGGACGGTTGATGTGGCGCTGTCCAGGACCCACACACCCGTCTTCCGGCCGTCGTCGAGCACGGCTCCCAGCGGCACCTGAACTTCCGGCTGGCTGGCCTGGCTTGCCAGTCGAATGGTCACCGTCGCGCCAAGAGGGGCTGCCGCAGCCTCACCGTCGAGCACATACCGGGCCTCATAGGTGCGGGTCTGAGCATCGGCGGCGTCAGACAACTGCCGCAGATGCGCCACATCGCGCCGCCCGTCGGCCCCATACACGCTGGCCTCCGCCACGGAGCCGATCGCTGGCCGGATTGTTTCGGGAAGCGCAACCACCGCTTCGCGGGGGCCGGCCTTCGCGATCCGAACGACTGTCTGGCCGGCGGAGACGACCTGCCCGGGCTCGCCAAGCGTTTCGACCACCGTTCCGTCCGCGTCCGCTACCAGGATCGAGTAGGTCGCCTCATTCTCGGAGACGCGCGCATCCGCTTCAGCGGTGGCCAGTTGGGCCGCGGCGGTATCCAACGCGGCCTTCGCTTGCTCGTAGCGCTGTCGGGAAGCCCATCCGTTGCTCACCAACCTGGCGTATCGCTGTTCATCCGCTTCGGTCTGAACGAAAGATGCGCGCGCTGCGGCAACGGCGTTGCGCTTCGCCGTGACCGCAAGGCGAAGGTCGGTTTCGTCGATCCGCATCAGCGGTTGACCGGCCTTGACTTGCTCACCGGCATTCACAAGCCGTTCCACGATCTTGCCGGCAACGCGAAAACCGAGGTTGTTCTGCACCCTCGCCCCGATGATGCCCGTGAAGCCGCGTTCGGATCCGGTCACCCGCGCTGCCGTCACCAATCTGACGATCGGTGGTTCCTGCCTCGGGTCGCTCACGGCAGAGGCTGCGTGCGTACGGATGGAAAGCGTACCGAATCCGGCCGCCCCGAACACCGCGATCAGGATGCTTCCCAGCACGATAATGGGTCTTTTTTTCATGGCACAGCCTCACTAAATAGATTGCATTCGAACTCTATACCTGATATAGATTTCGAATGCAATCTAAAAAATTGGAGGTTTACAATGCGCGTAAGTCGCATTCAGGCCGCGGAAAACCGCGAAACTGTAATCAATGTCGCAAGTCGCCTTTTTCGGGAATGCGGCTTTGACGGCATCGGCCTAAAGGATCTGATGAAGGGTGCCGGGCTCACCCAAGGCGCTTTTTACAAGCAGTTTGCGTCAAAGGAGGACTTGGCGGCGCAGGCGTCCAGGCGGGCATTGGAGAGCGCCACCCTCCGATGGTCGGCCGCGACCGCGGCGAAACCTAAGGATCCACTCGGCGCAGTGGTTGCGTTCTACCTCAGCGCCGACCATCGCGATGAAAAGATGGACGGCTGCCCGATCGTGGCGCTCGGCTCAGATGCCGCCAGACAGGGCAGCGACGTGAAAGCGTCATTCGAAGCCGGGATCAAAGACCATCTCGAAATTCTCAGCCGATTGATTGCCGAAACCAACGGCGAGAAGCCCAAAGGAAAAGCGATGGCCATTCTCTCGACGATGGTCGGTGCGGTGATGCTATCGCGCGTCGTCAACGACCCCGATCTGGCTCAGGCCCTTCTGAAGGCGGCGGCCAAACAAGTTCGCGAAGCCGCTGCCGCTTGATGGCTAGTTAATTTTACAAATTCATGGAGGACAAGAAATGCGCAAATCCGGGATCCATAATTTTCCAGCAATCGATCGTGTCGTTTATGGCAAAGCTGCGGCTGACTTTTTGAAGGATGAGGCGGTGCGGCTGGATGCTAAGCGCGTCTTCCTCATCGTCAGTCGAACCTTGAACACCAAGACCGATGAGATCGAGAAAATTCGTCGTGCTCTTGGCGACAAACACGTGGCGACCTTTGATGGAATTGCGCAACATACGACGCGCAAGCAAGCTGCCGAAGTGGCCCGTCAAGCTAATGACGCAGAAGCTGATCTAATCGTGGCTGTCGGGGGCGGTTCTGCTATCGATCTCGCAAAGATAGTCATCATGGCGATGGAACATGATATCCACGATGAAGCGGGTTTCGATCCATTTCCCATGGGCCCGGGCGTAAACGTCTCTCCGTTCCTTTCGCCCACCGTCCGACAGATCGCGGTACCATCGACTCTAAATGGTGGTGAATACAATGCGGCAGCGCTCGTTACGGATGAGCGCCATAAGTTGAAACAGATCTTCTTCCATCCCCAAATGATGCCTCTGGCGATTATTCTCGACCCTGCCCTCACCCTTCAAACGCCGTCAAAACTTTGGATGGGATCGGGAACACGCTCAATGGATCATGGTATCGAAGCGTTATGCTCGCCTGCCGGCACCCCGTTAGCTGACGAAGTCGTCTTGGCGGGCATCCGCATTCTGCGTGAGGGAATGCTCCAGACTTTGCAGCAACCCGATGACCTGGAGGCACGTCGACTATCTCAATACGGCTCATGGCTCGCGTCTTATGGCCTCCAGGCACGCGTCCCCATGGGAGCAAGCCACGGAATTGGCCATGTGCTTGGAGGCACATTCGACGTTCCCCACTACTACTGCACACCTGTCATCATGCCGAGCCTTCTGCGCTACAACAAACCATTCACCGAGGATGCGCAGAAGCGTTTGGCGACGGCACTTGGCGCCCCGGGTGGCGACGCCGCAGACGCCTTTGCAGCCTTCACCAACAGACTTGGACTACCCCGCCGCCTCGCTGATGTCGGCATCGGTGAAGACAAGTTCGATAAGATCAGCAAGATTGCGATCAATCATCGCTTCGTACAGGCCAATCCGCGGCCCTTCAAGAACGAAGCGGACATCGTCGAGTTTCTACGAACGGCCGCTTAGCTGAAGTTGCTTGGCGATCATCGAACTATGATGTGCGTGATCGACACAGGGAGCTGAAGCTAGTTTTGATGCAAGTAGGCCGGCTTTGCGGAGAACGTTTGATCTTGTCTTTAAACTACTCTTATCCTTACGAAGGATTGGAGGTGGCCGCTCTCCCTGATTTGTTGGATTTGCGTCGATGAATGTTGCAACAAAATCCCGGGCGCATCACCTGATCTGGGGATGCCGACGGCGCGTCGCCGCCGCAGGCAAGAAGCCGCGGAATACTTGGAAGAACTGGGCCGCGCTGATTACGGACGGCCACTTCATGTCCAAAGAGGCCCCATACGCCACCAGAGCGCGATCCTGAGGTTCCTAACACGTCCTGCCGGCTGGATTTCAACCCACCGCCATCAGTGACGACGGCTCCAGATCGGCGATCCGGGGATAGCCGTCGACAGCCATCAGCAGATCCGCTTCAGCCAGAATGCATCGCAATACATGAACGATACCCTCCACGCCGTCGAGCGCGAGTCCATAAGCATATGGCCGGCCGATGCCAACCGCCGTCGCGCCGAGCGCCAACGCCTTAATGACTTCCGTTCCCGAGCGTATCCCGGAATCAAACAGAACGGGGGTATCGCCGGAGGCTTTGACGATGCCGGGCAGCAGATCCACCGCCGCAATTCCTCCGTTGGCCTGACGGCCGCCATGGTTTGAACAGTAGATACCATCAACGCCAACATCGATCGCGCGCCGGGCGTCGTCGGGATGGCAAATTCCCTTCATTATCAGCGGCAATTTTGTCAGCGAGCGTAACCACGGAAGATCATCCCAATCCAGAGGATTTCCGAAGATCTTCCCCCACTGCATAATGGCTGCTGACAAATCCTTCTCGGGCGGCTCTGCAAGGCTGCCGCGAAATACGGAGTTTGAGAAATAGTTGGCGAGAGCATGCCCGCGGAGCATAGGGAAGTTGGATTGATTGAGATCCCGCGGGCGCCATCCGGTTACCCACGTATCCAGAGTCACAACGATTCCCTTGAAGCCGGCCGCCTCTGCCCGGCGGACCAAGCTCTCGGCAAGCGCACGATCAGTAGGCGTATACAGTTGAAAGAAGCCCGGGGTATCACCAAACTCAGAAGCAACCTCTTCGAGCGGATTGTTGCTCAAGGTCGATGCCACCATGGGCACGCCAAGCTTCCGCGCAGCCCTTGCCGTTGCGATATCGCCGCGTCCATCCTGCGCGCATAAACCAATGACGCCGATCGGACTCATGAATATCGGTGTTGGAAGCCGCATTCCGAATAAATCAATCGACATATCCCGCTTGGCAGCGCCAACGAACATTCGCGGGATCAGCCCCCAGCGTTCAAATGCGGATACATTGATGCTTTGCGTGTGCTCGTTCCCGCAGCCACCCGCCACATACGAATCCAGCCCCGGCGGCATTGCCGCGTGAGCCCGTGCCTCGAGTTCCCGAAAATCGACCGGAAGCTTCGGCAACCGCCCGTTCAGGCCTGCACGATAGATTTCCATCTGATAGTCGCCATAGTGAAGCACGTTATCCTCCCACCCGCATTATCCCGGGGCATGCGCAGTTCTGCCACCGCTCATGAGCAGCATTGCTAACGTGCACCGGCTTCCCGGGCGCGACGCGCCTCATACGACTTCGCATGCGCACACGCTGTACTAAGGAGGATTGGGACGTCACTTACTGCGGCCCGACCAAGCAGATCGCCGAGGATATGGTCACCCTCAATCGGCCCTCCCCGCTCGATATCGCGCAGCATGGAGGCCATCAGCGGAGAACCCGGTGTTGTGAGTATGGAGCGCACGCGATCCAGATATGCCGAACGCGGTTCAAATCCCTGCTTGGCCGCAATCGCGCTGCACTCGCCAAGCAACTTCGTCAACACACTCGATGCGCCGGCAGAGACGACGTCCCCGGTCGACGCGCGCATCAAGCAGGTCGAGCCGGCGATGGTAGCAATGAACACCCACTTTTCCCACATGCCTTGCAGAATGTTCTCGCTGAGCTCGGCAACAAAATTGGCGCCAGACAAGGCACTGACGATCTCGTCGCGACGTTCGGATCGCGCCCCGTTCTGTTCTCCAAAGCTCAGCGTATTCAAATCCGACAGATGTACAATCTCACCCTCGGCGGAAAGCGCCGCAGAGATGGCGCATTGACCGCCGAACACACTTTTTTCGCCGAACCGCGCGTTCAGCACATCTAGATGACGCAAGCCGTTCAAAAGAGGGATAATGACGGTCTTTTCATGTACTGCCGGCGCGAAGGATTTAATAGCACCGTCAAGATCGTAAGCCTTGCAGCTCACAATTATAAGATCATACGAACCATCCAGCTGCTCGGACGTGACAGTCGGGGGCGACGGCAGATGGAGATCGCCGGCTTTACTCTTCACGACGAGGCCACTTTTCGCAAGAGCTACCGCGCGCTTCGGCCGCACCAGGAATGTGACATCACGTCCCGCAGCCAGAAGTCTCGCGCCAAAGTATCCGCCCATAGCGCCGGCGCCGATTACAAGTATCCGCAAGATTTATCTCCTCTATAAGGTGTGAAAGATCGCAGCTCTGCGCTGAAGGTGTTATCCGGCCGTAGTGACGCCAGAGAGCGCACGATTACACCTCCGACGACCGTCGTTATTCCCAACTTGCAGCGTCAGTCCGCAGCGGCGTTGATGAGCTTTCCAAACCGAACCCAGTTTTTCCCGTCAAAACTCTGAAGTTGAAGTGAAGTCCAGGCCTGATGATTGTCAGCGCCGGTGTTGATCACGATGCCTGGAATCGCCATCGACGGCGAAAACTTCCTCAGACTGAGCGCCTGCTTCATAATATTGTCGCGGCTCAGATCATTGCCGCATTGCTGAAGTATCTTCTCGAGTATTTCTCCCTGAGAGAAGCCAGCAACGTAGACCCCATCCGCAAGATCACCACCAGGAATATACTTGGCGAAAAACGCACGATAGTTTTCGACTGCAGTGTCGTCCTTCCATGTCGTATCCATGGGATCTTTTAAGAACGCGCTTGATACCACGCCTTTCGCGTTGTCGAGCCCTGCCGCCGTTAGAGTACCCGCAACCGAAGTTGTCGTACTGATAATGACCGTCAGAGGATTCCAGCCAATTTCGCGGATTTTGCGGATGCCCTGCGCCGTGAATTTCGGCGAGCCGGCAATGAAAACCGCTTCTGCTCCCGAGCTCTTGAGAGACACGATCTGGGAATCCACGGTTGGATCAGTCGCCTCGTAGGACTTTGCCACGACCAATTTGCCGAAATCGTCCTTCATGTATGAGCGGAATGCCCCGACAAAATCCTTTCCCAGATCGTCGTTCTGATAGAGAATGCCGATACGTGAGCCTGGCATCTTTTCAGATATGAATTTCGCATAAACTTTGCCCTCCGTATCGTAACTGGCCAATCCTGTCGTGGTGTAGGGATACTCGACATGATTCGTGAATTTGGTTGCACCCGAAAGAACAAACAGGTGCGGCACCTTTTTGCTATTGGCGTATTTGATGTTCGCCGAGATGCTTGCAGTCCCGAGCGGACTGAACAGAAATGCGACCTCCTCATTCTCCACCAGCTTGCGCGTCTGTTCGACGGATTTGCTCGGGGAGTACGCATCGTCGAGTGCAATTAGCTTGATCTTGCGTCCGTTAACGCCTCCCTTGTCATTGATAAACTCAGCGTAGGCTAATAGCGCTTTTCCTACATTGCCGAACGCCGAAGCAGGACCACTGAAAGGAAACGTCGATCCGACCCTGATCTCCGTTGCGGTAACTCCGACTGGATCTTCGGCTCGCGCCCCTTGTGCAAACAACACTGGCGCAACCGCCAGTATCAGCGCCGCGATAACCAATCTCTTCTGTAACATCGTCGCTCTCTCCTTGAATGAGACGCTCCCGGCGTCAGACGGCGTTTCCGCTTTTTTTGGCCCCCGCATCTTGGATGGCGGGGCTGAGCACTCGCTAGTATCGGCCTCGGTTCGTCGTGATCCTCTTATCTTCGACTTCCTTCGCTCTGATATCTCCGGCCGTGCACGCGTACGACATCGCGGTGAAGCCATGCCCGATGGAAAGCGTGATGCCTAACGCCCCGTTTGCGAACCAGCGGCGGTCACAAACGGACCGCCGTCGATCACGCTCAATCCCAGTAGCGCGATTCCTTTGCATCAAGTGCGCGACGATAAGCTTCGAAGGAGTCCTGCCCAAAGGACCCTTCTTCGCCAAAGCCCTTTGCGACCTCGCTCTGCATCCGGCGCGTCATCCGGCGTAGAACCCCCTGCCGACAGCAGCCGCAGGCTTTTCCCGAATGCTTCCGCCGCGAGTTGCGCTTCTGGCCGGTACATCAGTTGAGCAAATCTGGCTGGTCCTTGACGATCTTCGAATAGAGAGTTCTGAAACTGAAACCACCCCGTCGTCGGCGCGCCGAGAATATTGAATGCCTGTCGCACGGCCCCTTCGTCGATGATCTTGAGACGTTGACCTGTTCCCGCAGCCGCCGCCTCAGCAAGCAACTGCACTTGGCATGAACGCTCCATCGTGATGAACCACCAGACGGCTTCATCGACGGTCTGTCCGACGGTCAGAAGCCCGTGGTTCTGGAGAATAGCCGCCTTGTGGGGACCGAGCGCCTTGGCGATTCGCTGACCTTCGTCCAGCTCGGCTGCGACTCCGCCGTAGTCCTCGTAGAGAGCGTGGTCGTTGTAAAAGGCGCAAGCGTCTTGCGTGATCGGGTCCAGCTTCCGGCCCAATGTCGCGAACGCGCGGCCGTACGTGGAGTGCGAATGCGCCGCACCCACGGAATCGGGACGGGCCGCATGAACGCTCGCATGAATTGCGAAAGCAGCAGCGTTGACGGGGTGGTTGCCTTCGACAACCTCGCCTTTGTGGTTGACCCGGATGAGATCCGACGCCTTGATCAGGGCAAAGCTCATGCCGAAGCCGTTCACCCAGAAGGTATCGGTGAACTCCGGATCGCGCGCGGTGATGTGACCGGCGACCCCCTCGTCGAATCCGAACCTTGCGAAAAGCCTGAATCCGGCAGCGAGCCGTTCTTTCCTGTGCTGCCTCTCTTCGGCCAGCGTCTTAAAGACCGGTGGCTGCGGCAGGCCCACATTCATCTTCGTTGCGGCCTTGGTCTGTTGATCTTTTGGGTGGGGTGCATTCATCGTTAGGTCCTGGTCTGGTTTCTGCGATTCAGTCTTCGGAATGACGCCGGGACTTCGTTCGGCAAAGCTCCGGGGACACTCTAAATTCCACTATGGATGCTTCGCTGCTCTAACTAGACTGCTCCGCAGGCACCACAAGGACAATTGAAATCGATTATGGATTCTTGAATTGGGTTCATCTCAAATGTCGAATGCACAACTCGCGCTCCCTCCGTTGGCAAGCCTCCGGGCATTCGAGGCTGTCGCACGCTTCGGCAGTGTCAAACTTGCTTCCGAAAGCCTGAACCTCACGCCCTCGGCGATCAGTCATCAAATTCGAACGCTTGAGGCTCATTTTGGCGTCCAGCTTGTTCAACGCAGCGGCCGCGGTATCGCACTTACCGAAAACGGAGCGATCTACGCCACTGCAGTGCTGAACGCATTCGGCGAATTGTTTCGGGCCGGCGACCTCTTGGATGATAGGAAGCGAGGACGGATTGTCCGCGTCAGCGTGACCCCGACCTTCGCAATGCTTGCCGCGCTTCCCCATCTCGAAAAATTCAGGGTCGATAATCCGGGACTCGATCTGAGGCTCGAAGCAAATAACTCGCCGGTCGATTTCGAAAGGGACAACGTCAATGCCGCGGTTCAGCTCGGCGAGCCTCCCTTCAACGGTCTGGCCTTTCATCGACTGTTCAAGTCGCGCGTCGCGCCGTGCGCCGAGCAGAAGCTGTTGGAACGATTTGAGCCCATCCGGGGCTCGCATGACCTGGCGAAAATGCCACTGATCAAATTCAATACGGCGCCGGATAGCTGGCAAAGATGGTTTAGCGAAATGGAGCCGGAACTCGCGTCAAGGGAGCCGGATCTGATCAGCGACAGTCTGCTGACCGGAATACAAATGGCCAGGTCCGGCATGGGCGTGATACTTGCACCGTTCCCACTCGCATCGCCGATGGTCACCAGTGGCGCCCTGAGCGTGGTGAAGCTGTGGGGCGCCTTGCAGATAGGACTACGAGACTTTTACTTTACCTATCGGAAGGTGGACGCATCTTCCGAGAAGATAAAGGCAGTTCACAAATGGCTGAAGGTCATAGCCAGGGACCTGGAGGCGGAGGCCGCAACGTTGGGAATTTGAGGCTTCGTGTCCATACTTGGCTCCAGGTGCAGGCCAATGCTGTCACCTTAATTTGTCCGGTACCGGAGCTGGATCATCGGGAATGTGTCGTAGCGAGCTCCAACTCCGGCCAAGATCATCGGGTCCTGCGCCGTCAGCTCGGATAGTTCGTTTTCGTCTTCCACCTCGAACAAGGACAAGCCAAATCCTCCCTGAGGTTCAACGACCGGGCCATGCGCTACGACGCTGCCCTGCTCAAGCAGCCCCTGGAGATATTCGCCATGAGCCTTCAGCAACTTCGCTTCGTCTCCGGACATTGTCTTGAGAAAGTCCTTGCGTGGCGTGATGAATTTGCAGAAGAAATAGGCCATTTCTGTCTCCTATGAACATGACATGCTGGTGTAGGCGATTGGCGCGATGCCGTTATCGACAAGATGGCAGACCAGAACTGGCTTCTGCGATTTAGCCTGCGGCTCGACGGGTTCATCACGATCACGGCCCCGGTGGTGCTTTCGGGTCGCGTAGTGCGCTGCAGTAGGTCCGACTGCCGACATTCCTGACAAAATGGTTTTCTGCCCATAAACACTCAAGCAGATGCCGGGCTCTTTGGGTTTTCGTTTCTCAGTTCTCGCCGCAGTATCTTGCCGACATTGCTCTTCGGAAGTTCAGACCTGAACTCGACGTGTTTCGGCACTTTGTACGGCGTCAATTGCGTCCCGGCGAAACTGATAATGTCCTGGGCTGTTAGATGCGGATCGACGCGGACCACGAATATCTTGACAGCTTCAGTTGATTTCGCGTCAGGGATGCCGATCGCGGCGCATTCCAGGACTCCTGGATGGCTGGCGATCACCTCTTCGACCTCGTTTGGATAGACGTTGAAGCCGGAGACAATGACCATGTCCTTCTTGCGATCCACGATCTTCGTAAAGCCGTCCGGCGACATCACGCCTATATCACCCGTCCGGAAGAACCCGTCGCTTGTCATCACCAGGGCAGTTTCGTCAGGCCTGTTCCAGTAACCGGCCATCACCTGCGGCCCCTTGCCGCAAATCTCGCCGGCTTCACCGATCGGGACTTCCTTGCCATCGTCATCACGGATCGAAATGTAGGTTGATGGAAGAGGCAATCCGATTGTCCCGGAGAACTCGGTAAGATTTGGCGGTGTCGACGTCAAGGTCGGAGCAGTTTCAGACAGGCCATAGCCTTCGGAAAGGACACATCCGGTTGCGGCGAGCCATTTATCAGCAACGGTTTTTCGGGTCGACATCCCGCCACCGATCGCAATCTTCAATTCCGAAAAATCCACCTTATTGAAGTCGGGATGGTGCAGCAGACCATTGAACAACGTGTTGACGGCCGGGAAGCTATGGACCTTGTGCTTTCGAAGCTCCTTGATGAATCCTGGAATGTCCCGCGGATTTATGATCAAAAGGTTGGTGCCGCCCACTCGCACAGAAAACAGGAAACAGGCCGTGAGCGCAAAGATGTGATAGAGTGGTAGCGCGCATACGGTCAGGAAGGGCTCGACCAGTGGCGGCTTGCGCAAGGCCGGATTAGACCACGCTTCAATTTGAAGCACATTCGCCACCATATTGCGGTGGAGCAACGTTGCACCTTTCGAGACGCCCGTTGTGCCGCCCGTGTATTGGAGAAACGCGACATCGTTCGGGCCGATGTTCGGCTTCTTCAGCGTCAACTTCCGACCGGCAGACAGCGCATCCTTGAACGAAATGGCACCCGGTAGCGAATACGCAGGGACCATTTTCCTGATCTTGCGCACCATAAAATTGACGACTACGCCCTTGAGACCAAGCAGATCTCCGATCGTGCCGACGATAATGTGCTTGATGCTCGTCCGCGGCAGCACCTTTTCCAGCGTCGTCGCAAAATTCTCCAAAATGACTATGGCTTCAGCGCCGGAATCCTTGAGCTGATGTTCCAACTCCCGCGGAGTGTAAAGAGGATTGACGTTCACTATCGTATAACCCGCACGCAAGCCGGCAGTTAACACAACAGGATTTTGCAGAACGTTTGGCATCATGACCGCAACGCGGGCGCCCTTCGCGAGCCCCCTGGTTTGCAGGTAAGCGCCAATGGCGGCTGACATCTCGTCAAGTTCGCCATAGGTGATCGCCTTGTCCATACAGATGGCCGCTTTGCGATCGGCAAACGCCCTAAAGCTTTCTTCGAATAGTTCGATCAGCGAAGAATACTGGTGGACATCGACATCGGCCGGCACCCCATCCGGATACTGCTCTAGCCAAAAACGCTTCACGATATTTCCCCCTGCAGAAAAGCCGGCTTTGCGGTCTTGTTCGATTTACTCTCCTTGCCTGGGCGGCCCGAATGCAGCCTGGACGGAGAGAAGTCATGGCGCGCAGCACAAAAAGACGCCTGGTGACGAAGCATCAGCCTTGACGTCTTGGACTGCTCCCGCCCCGTCGCGGCCTGTTTGAGGTCATCGCACTTTTCCGGCACCGCTCTGTTGCGGTTGCAAGCAATTCACGGCCGAGGCTGCTCGACGCCGGCATCGCTCTGGCCAAGACTAACGCGCCGAGCATACGACAAGCCATATCCACCGCCTCATCGCGCGCGGACGGCGCCTTGGGCAACAAATTTGCAATTGACACGATCATTCGCTCAACACCCTCAGCGAAAACCCTTTTTAAGGCGTCCGGCTGTCGCGCGACCTCGCCTGCCAGTGCAGCCGCTGGACATGTCGAGCCGGGCGCGTTCCGGGCCTCCTCCGACAGATATGACGTAATGAATTCATCCAGAGTTGGCATTCCTTCTCGCACGCCATCCATCTGTCGGAAGGCGTGATCGAGTGCCTCGCCCGCTAACGCGTCTTTCGATTCAAAGTGATTATAGAAGCCGCCATGGGTGAAGCCCGCTGCCTTCATAAGGTCGTTGACCGAAATGCCGTCGAAACCACCTTCGCGAAAAAGCTTCGAGGCTTTGGCAACAACCCTTTGCCGATTCTTTTCGGCCTGATTCTCAGTAATCCGCACCATCAATCTCCGAACCGTCACTTCACAACAATGATATACATCATCATTAAGGATTGACAACACGTTTAATAATGATGACTATCATTGTAGTGACGCAATGAGATCACCGAGTTTCAGGGGGAAAAATGCCATTCTGGAAGATATATCATCCGGTTAACGCCTTCACCGCTGAAGACAAACGCGCCTTGTCACAGCGCATCACCGAGCTTTATCGCGGGCTGCCAAAGTTCTACGTCATCGTCGTTTTTCAAGAGGTTGCGCCCGATTCCTTCTACATGGGTGGCGAGCCGGCGCACAATTTCGTTCGTATCTGGGCGGATCATATCGCGAGGTCATTTCCGCCTGACGCCAAGAAGCTAAAAGCCAAATGGATGGGCTGGGCGGAAAAGGCGCTCGCGCCCTACATCAAGGATCGCGGCAGGGATTGGGAAATCCACATCGACGAAACGCCTTTTGATCTCTGGCAGGTTCAAGGCATGCCCGCGCCACCGCCAAATTCCGAGTATGAGAAGCTGTGGCTTGAGCAAAACAAGCCAGTGCCATACCCGATTCAAGAACCGGTCTAGATCCATGTCGATTATTGGAGGCTTAGGTTGAAATGAGCAACCATCGCCGTTTTGCAGTTGTCACTGGTGCGTCGTCAGGAATTGGCGTTGCGTATGCCGAACGAATGGCGGAACGCGGCTACGACTTGATTCTCGTCGCCCGTCGTCGAGACCGACTAGAGGACGTTGCCAAGAGAATCCAAATCAAGGTGAAGCGCACGGTCGAGATCGTGATTGCCGACCTCGCTGACGCGAAGGACCTATTGCGCATTGAAGCACTACTGACCGAGCGGGAGGACATCGACGTCCTGATCAACAATGCCGGCTTGGGGGCGCTTGGGCCGACCTCGAAAGTGACCGCGGACGCACTGGAGAACCTGATAAAAATCAATATCCTGGCGTTGACGCGACTGACTCACGCCGCCCTGCCGGGCTTCCTGCGGCGCAATTCCGGCACGATCATCAACATCGCCTCCATGATCGCGGTGATGCCGACGCCCTCCGGCGCGGGCTATTCGGGCTCCAAGGCATATGTTTTGAATTTCACGCGCTCGCTCCAGATGGAGCTCGCCAAGACAAGCATCATTGTTCAGGCGGTACTTCCCGGTCCGGTTCGCACCGAGTTCTTTGAAGCATCCGGTCTTACTGCAGCTCCCTTCCCCAACGAACTCTTCATGTCCGCGGAGCAATTGGTCGATACCTCTCTCCAGGCATTGGATCAGGGCGAGCTTGTCTGCTTTCCGTCCTTGGAGAATGCATCGCTCTGGACCGGCTTTGAGGACGCTCGCATTGCATTGAGCCGTGGGCTCATGCAGTCAGGTAAGCCAGCGACCAGGTACTCAGAGAACGCTCGGTAACAAACAGTCGGCTGTTATCGCCGTAGCGGGCTTACACCGCTCGGATGCGCGACGCTGGTCAATTCCATCGAGGAGGCTTCTATGCGACGAGACGGTAAAGTGGCGATTGTGACTGGGGCTTCTACAGGAATCGGGCATGCCTCCGCAAAGGCGCTGCACCGGGCTGGATTCCGAGTGTTCGGCACCAGCAGGCGTGCCGTCGCGAGTACGCTCGAGGGGATTACGATGGTCACCTGCGACGTGACAGATGACGCATCTGTGAAGACGGTCGTCGACAAGGTGCTCGATACGACAGGCAGGATCGACGTTCTCGTGAACAACGCGGGGACCGGCCTGCTTGCCGGAGCTGAAGAATCTTCAGTGAACCAGGCCCAAGCGTTGTTCGACGTAAACCTTTTCGGAGTGATCCGCACGACCAACGCGGTCCTCCCGATCATGCGACAACAAAAGGCGGGGCGGATCGTCAATATAAGTTCGGTCCTTGGCTTGATACCCGCTCCATTCTCGGCTCTCTACTCCTCCACGAAGCATGCTCTCGAAGGTTATTCTGAATCCCTCGATCATGAGGTGCGGACCTTCGGCATTCGAATTTGCCTGCTTGAGCCGGCGTATACCCGCACTTCATTTGAACAAAACATGGTGCTTCCAGATCGGAGCTTGGAAGCATATGTCTCGGCGCGAATGCGCTCCAGCGCGATTATGAACGAGATCATGAAGACAGCCGATAGTCCCGAGGTTGTAGCCGAAAGGGTCGTGGAAGCAGCGACTACCACATCGCCTCGCCAGCGATACACCTGCGGTAAGATGGCGCGGCAAGTGAGCATCCTGCGGCGGTTCGTACCCGAACGGATGTTCGACAAGAGCCTTCGCAAGCAGATGGGATTGCCGGCGTAACTGCGGCTAAGCGAATCTCGACCGAACATTCGCCTTTGCCTTGGGGCGATTGCGGCGCAGTCGTCCGGTCGGGCCGCTGGTGACTTCGTGCCGATGGCTACGGGCTCCAATACTGTTCGGAGCTAACCCGTGATTCCTCATGAGCAATGCAAGAAGGTAATCTCATTATGCGTCGTGTCGTCGTTACGGGGTTGGGACTGGTATCGCCGCTGGGTTGCGGCAGTGAGTTGGCATGGTCCCGCCTGCTCGCGGCCCGTTCAGGGCTGGCTGCCCTTCCCGAATGGGCGGGTGCCCTGCCCGCGCGAGTCGCTGGAATCGTGCCGACAAAGGCCGACGATCCGGATGGAGGCTTCGATCCGGATCTGGTCGTTCCTTCCAAGGATCAGCGGAGGGTGGATCGCTTCATCCTGTTCGCACTGGTCGCCACGGCCGAGGCCGTCGCACAAGCTGCATGGACTCCTTCCGACGCACACTCGCTCGAGCGCACGGCGACCATCATCGCGTCGGGTATCGGAGGCTTTCCGGCAATCGTCGAGGCAGTTCGCACCACCGATCAGCGCGGGATCGGGCGCCTCTCACCCTTCACGGTGCCCTCCTTTCTCGCAAATCTCGCGGCCGGTCATATTTCCATCCGCTACGGCTTCAAGGGTCCCATCGGTACGCCCGTTACCGCTTGCGCCGCGAGCGTGCAGGCGATCGGCGATGCTGCACGCCTCATTCGAACCGGCGAAGCGGACATCGCGATTTGCGGTGGCACGGAAGCCTGCATCGATCTTGTGAGCCTCGGCGGCTTCGCCGCCGCCCGGGCCCTTTCGACCGGCTTCAACGAAACGCCAGCGCGTGCGTCCCGGCCCTTCGACCGCGACCGCGACGGCTTCGTCATGGGCGAAGGTGCTGGCGTCCTCGTCATCGAAGAGTTGGAACACGCGCTCCGCCGGGGCGCCCAGCCGATCGCCGAAATCGCCGGCTACGGCACGACTGCTGATGCCTACCATATCACGTCAGGCCCCGAGGACGGCGACGGCGCGCGCCGCGCCATGGAAGGCGCCTTGCGGCAGGCCGGCCTCAAGCCCTGCGATATCCAGCATCTCAACGCCCATTCCACTTCGACGCCGGTTGGCGACATTTCCGAACTGGAAGCGATCAAAGCCGTGTTCGGCCGCAAAGGAAAAATTGCCGTGAGCGCCACCAAATCGGCGACCGGTCATCTGCTCGGCGCAGCCGGGGGAGCGGAAGCGATCTTCACGGTCCTAGCGTTACGAGACCAGGTCGCGCCGCCCACTCTCAATCTTGAAAATGGCGATGCGGCCGCGGAAGGCGTCGACCTCGTCTCCCGTGAACCCAGGCGCATGACGATGGAGCATGCGATTTCGAACGGATTCGGCTTCGGAGGCGTCAACGCCAGCGTCATCTTTCGACGTTGGCAATGAAAAAGAACCGATAGCTCCGAACCCGACGCCGAATAACACGTCCAAGCTAAATGAAGGCGATGGCCGGTCGATCACGCGGATATAGGGGTGCTACCATCCACGGGGAAGGACTCGAGTTCTGGCGGCGCTCCGAAATGGTGACCACTCTGATCGCGCAGGTGTCCGATTGCTCGCGCCAATCAGCGAGCGGCGGCGACCAACTTCGATAACGCCGGCGGGCTTGGAGTTGCCGAAGCCTGCCGCCAAAACGCCGCGCGCCTTCTCAAAGGCGTCCCACGCCGCCACCGCACTATCCGGTGAGATCATCGACACGGTCTCGAATGATCTGGTGAAACGCCATGCGAAATCTTCTCGCACTGCTTGATGAGCCTCTCGCACTTTAGCAGAGGAATCCAGAAACTTTCCTCGAGTTAATTGAACGAATAGATGGGGGATTGCTCGCTTCACGAGGCTTCTGTTGCTGGCCTGGCCATAGGCGTGCATTCGGCACAACTAACTGACCCAGGCGCGCGAAATCGTACAAGATCGTAGTTTGGCGTACAAAATCGTGTAGATGGCGGAGAGAGTGTCCGACAGA
Source organism: uncultured Alphaproteobacteria bacterium (assembly GCA_963847045.1). Lineage (GTDB taxonomy): Bacteria > Pseudomonadota > Alphaproteobacteria > Rhizobiales > Xanthobacteraceae > Bradyrhizobium. The sequence goes on from CAWJYQ010000017.1 coordinate 229,727, forward strand.
CCTTCGTCCACCTGCGTCTGTGATCGTTCAGTACCGGTTGATTTACCCTTTATTTACCAGCCTTTTTTCAGTTTATCGTACTCTGCTGGTCGCCATCGTGCGGCACAATCCGGAGCAAATGCTAGGGCACGTGTTAGGGCACGCGCTAGAACAGACGAGGCTTAGTTATGGCGCGTGAGGTGAACAGGCTGAATGCCCGCGCAGTGGCGGCAATTAACGAGCACGGCCGCCACGCCGATGGTGGTGGCCTCTACCTATCGGTCTCGCCCAATGGCGGACGGCGCTGGGTATTTCTGTATCGCTGGCACGGCAAGCCAACAGAAATCGGCTTTGGTTCGGCGCGCGACGTGACCCTTGCGCGCGCACGCGAACTCGCAAGGCAGGCACGTAGCAATTTATCGGAGGGCATAAATCCAAAGGACGTACGGAAGCCGTCTAAAGTCGCTACCTTCGGCGAATGTGCTGACCGCGTTATCGATGTCGTCATGCGCCCGTCCTGGCGTAATGAGAAGCACGCTGCACAATGGAAAATGACATTGCTGCACTATGCGGCTCCCCTACGCCGGTTTCCCGTGAACAAGGTCGGCACTGACGATGTGCTCTCGGTCTTAAAGCCCCTGTGGAACGCCAAACCGGAAACCGCGTCTCGCCTTCGTGGTCGTATCGAGCGCGTCCTTGATGCGGCCAAGGCCCGGGGGCTCCGAAGCGGAGAAAACCCCGCGCGGTGGCGCGGACATCTGGATCAACTTCTACCCAAGCGCCAAAGGCTCACGCGCGGCCATCATGCAGCAATGGCCTACGCCGAGGTACCGAGCTTCAGCAGCGACCTGCGATCGCGCCAAGCCGCCGCTGCGCGGGCGCTCGAATTTGCTATCCTAACGGCGGCGCGCTCGGGCGAGGTGCTCGGGGCACGTTGGAATGAGTTTGACCTTGACCGAGCGATCTGGATTGTGCCCGCCGAGAGAATGAAGGCGGCACGAGAGCACCGTGTTCCGATATCACCGCGCGCTCTTCGGATCGTGACTGACTTACAGGATAGCCGAACCAATGATTTCGTCTTTCCGGGAGAAAAGGCCGGTCGGCCCTTGTCAGTGATGTCCCTTGAAATGGTGCTTCGGCGCATGAAAATCGAAGACGCCACGGTGCATGGCTTCCGGTCCAGCTTCCGCGATTGGGCCGCCGAGTGTACAAACTTCCCAAATGAAGTTTGCGAGGCTGCGCTTGCCCACGTGATCGAGAACAAGGCTGAGGCGGCCTACCGCCGAGGCGACCTGTTCGAGAAGCGGCGCAAGTTGATGGACGCCTGGGCTGCCTATTGTGGAACGCCGAAAACCGGCAAGATCGTTGCGTTTAAACGCTAGGTCGCGAGCAGCGTATCGCTCGCGCCACCCCCACACTGCGTCGTGATCCGATTGACGTTGCGGCGAGGAAACGCTGAATTACCGCACGGTAAAAATTCATCGTCCCCTGTTCCCTTCGCTTGGGCATTTGGCTCACTCTCACTGTCCACAACATCGGCGATGTAGACGGGAAGTACAGCGCCGGAAGGGCTAAGCAGGGCCTATTGGCGTAACCGATCTAATGGAGCAGCGCCGCACAGGCGCAGAAGTTCCGACAGCGTAACGGCTTTACGCGCATGAGGCACCGCGCCTTTCTTTCAGCAGAACTCGCTCTTTCACAGCGAGACCGTTCATCGCAGACTGGCTGAATGACCTCGGAAAGCGCGGCGCTGAAGATGTTTGCGGCAGCAAGAGCGCGCTCGACCAGAGTTACCGCCACGGTAACAAGCGTCCGAACCATCACTCGCCCCCGAGCGATTAAGTTTCTCGCAACCAGTGCCGCTGTTTTCTGACTGTGCACTCGCGGACACCTTGAACGTCCGCAGGGACGTTACGCGCGGTTTTCGGTGCATCCGCCAGATCAACAACAGCGAGGTCAAAATGGTTCCTCTTGTGCACACCATCCCGGAGGCTTGCGCCGGCGCGAAGATAGGGCGCACAGCCCTTTATGAAGCCATTCGTTCGGGAGCGTTGCGCGCTGTCAAGCGCGGAAAGCGCACGCTGATCCTGGACGAGGATTTGCGGCAATGGGTTTACTCGTTGCCGCAGCTTGAGGCCAAAGCGGCGACCAACGCTCGCAATCGTGACCGTGGTGGAGGTCGCCGAAAAGAAATTGCTTCCGGTCCGGCGCTGAGCGGGGATAGCGCGACGTGACGGACGCCCGGAAGTACTTGGAAAGTGTGTTGGTCTGGCCGGCGAGCCCTCAGGCTCCCGGCTGGATCAACCTGCACGTCAACGCCAAGAACTCGAAGTCCGAGGACACCAGTGCGAAGAACAACGGCGGCAAGCCGTGGGTTGTTGGCTGGCCGTTCAAGACGGCGGACGACACGGTGGACCGGATCAACTGGGTCTCGTCGACTGATACGTTTCTCAACGTCTGGGTCTGCATGTCGCAGCAGGCTAAATGCACCCCGCGCGAGGGCAAGAAACCGAAGGCCCTCCGCAAGGCTGCGAATGCGACGTGGCTTAAGGCGATCTGGATCGACTGCGATGTCAAACCCAAGGACGCGAAGCACTACCACACCATGACGGAAGCCTTCGACGCGCTCGACGCGTTCGGTAAGAAGGTCGGTCTGCCTCCGCCGTCCATGGTGGTCAACTCGGGCGGCGGTCTGCACATATATTGGACATCGGACACGCCCCTGTCGCCGGACGGGTGGCGGCCCTACGCCGAGGGCCTCAAGGCACTTCTGCTCCGGGAAGGCATCAAGTGCGACACTGGGCTGACCACCGATATCGTTCGCATCCTTCGCGTGCCGGGGACGCTCAATCATAAATACGATCCGCCGCGGCCTGTCGAACTGCTGCATCTTGGGCGACCGTATAATTTCGCAAGCGACCTCGCCTCCCTGAAGGACGCTAGCGCAAGCCTGGTGCGCAGCGCATTGCATACTCTGCCCGCCGTTGCGCCTATGGGACCCGGTGCGGTGTTCGACACGCCGGACCCGGCGTTCGCCGCACTGACGCCAGACGACGTGCTTCAGGCCGGCATCGGGACGCGAGGGCCGTTCCTCGTGGACCCTGCCCCCATCTTCGCCGACGAGGGCTGCCCGTTCCCGCGCGACGCCAAGGCCAATGGCGGCGCCGATCTCGGCAACCCGCATTGGAATTTGTCCGTGCTTTGCACCGCGTTTATGGAGAACGGCAATGCCATCGCCCACGAGATTTCTAAAGGCCATACGACCTATACCGCGGATGACACACAGGCGCTCTACGATCGCAAGATAGCTGAGAGAGAGCGGGGGGTCGGATATCCAAGTTGCCGGGCTATCGAGGGTGCGGGTTGTAAAGCTTGCCTTACGTGCCCGCACTTCACCAAGAACAAGTCACCGCTGAATATCCGGCCCACCACTACGGCTGGGACAGGTGGTACCCCGACACATCAAGCAAACAATCAGTCAAATGCTGATTGGCCAGATGGCTGCACGAGACAAGGGACACCGGTCAAAGGCTACGCGAACACGCTAGCCGCAATACGCAAGCTGAAGATCACCTGCAAGTTTGACACCTTTCGACAGAAGGAGTTCAGCGAAGGTCACTCTCTTCCGTCGCTGAATGGCGAGCTTTCCGATCGCGCCGTAACTATGCTTGGTGATCAAATTAGCGGCACCTTTAGCTTCTACCCAGGAAAAGAAATCCTTCGAGAGGCACTCACCGCTGAGTGCTCACGGAACGCCTATAACCCTGTGACGGACTACTTCGACAAGCTGAAGTGGGACGGCGTACCGCGCATTGAGAAACTGCTGCACAAGTATCTCGGCGCCGACGACACCCCACTGAACGACGCGATCAGTAGGAAGCTCATGTGCGCGACCGTCCGCCGCTCCAAACAACCAGGATGCAAGTACGATCACGAGGTCGTCCTGCAAGGCGAGCAGGGCGCCCGCAAATCGATGTTCTGTGAGGACCTTGCCGTGTTTCCGGACCTCTTCACGGACGCGGGCGACCTTGCTGGGTCCATTAAAGAGCAGATGGAGATTGCGCAAGGCAAGCAGATCATCGAGTTCGCTGAACTCGCCGGCTTTAGTCAGAACTCTCGCGAGCGAAATAAAGCCTACCTATCCCGACGGGTTGATCGCGCCAGATGGTATCGCATTATCGTACTTTAGAACTCCCGCAAGCGAGCGAAAGCACAGGTTAAGGCCCGCTCTCAGGTCTGTCCCATTTGCAAATTCAACAAAATCTGTGCTGCCACCGTCCGTAGGGACGGTCTGTCGCTTTTCAAGGCGAGACAATATGCGAAGCGTTTGCGCATTTCCCTCAAAGCCGCCGACTTTGTACATCTTCTCTTGAAGGGCGTGCTCTCCAGTATGACCGAATGGAGGATGTCCCAAGTCGTGTGCAAAGGAGACCAGTTCAACTAGGTCTGTATCAATTTGTCCGGCAACTTCCCCGTATCTCTCGCGCACTAGGTGGTTGAGCCTGATTGCAATGCTTTTTGCTATCTGGGCAACTTCTAAGCTGTGCGTCAGTCGATTTCGGAAGAAATCGATTTCGTCGCCGGGAAAGAGCTGCGTTTTTCGCTGCAGCCTGCGAAATGCCGGCGCATGCACAATGCGCGCAAAGTCGCGCCGGAACGCTGATCTGTAGCTCTCAGGACTACCCGAGTTGGGGATTGCTACTACTCGGTCGAAATCGGTCGGGCGGTAAAATTCCACATTGGCCGGCAAAGCTTAATCCGACCGTTCCACATTGGTTTGGGAACCCTGCGAGCGACCTCGCTGGGCGTCTTTTTTGCGCTGAAGTCCCCGGATCGCTTCAACGAAATAGTCACGTTCGTGACTAGATGTTTCTGTCGCTGCACGCGCCCACGTTGTTGTGAGCTTCAGCACTGCCTGATTGTCAGCCATTGACTGCTCCCATGCAACGGATGCCTAGCATCATGTGGCCTAACTCTTAAATAGCCATTTACGTTGCAAATGCTCCCCGGTGAACGCACTCTGTCTGCGCCGCGGTCTCGCGTCAACTGCGACCGAGGACCTTTTTTTCGCTGCAGCCGTCGGGCAGCCTCCGACCGATCCGAGCCGCAAGCGGCGGCCTGAACAGCAGCAATTAGCCCGCCTACGGCGCTGCGGAAAATTCTTTTTCTATGCAACGACTTAACAGAATTTCCACCGGTCACTATTTCCCCCGAGGAGCCTACGGAGATGTTATTTTTTAGCAGCCGGACGGCAGCGTTGCCGGCGATAGAGATGACCCATGCGTGTCTAGCGACGCGATCGAACGTTCACGCACCAGACGGCAATCATGGTTTGAGCGGTGGCGGGTTCCACATGATATTTCCTCAGTGGACCGGCTCGGATCATCCAAGAGCTTTGCGTCACCCCGGTGACAGGTCACCGCTACGAGTGCGCAAGCGCAAGCGAATGCCCGCGAGTAAGCGGTGGCCATCGCACGTCACGTTGTTGTCGACATACGAAAGTTACAAGGTCGAACGCGTTACCCGCAGACGAGCGCTCCATCGTTTGATGGTTTCACCTTGTTACCTTGCTCACGGCAGCGGTCTATTTCGGATGTCGCTCGCCGGCGGCACCACTGCCGCGAAGGGGCTATGACTGAGATCAGCCGGCAGGCATCCCTTCAAAACGCGGATGGCACCGTTGTCTAATCCGTCGTACAGTATCCAATGGGCTGGATTTACACGCCATGCCGCAAGAGCCACCAAACCGGGTCGAGCGTAGGTTGTCGGCGATATTGGCCGCCGACGTGGCTGGCTACTCGCGGCTCATGCATAATGACGAAGAGGCAACGCATGCGCGTTTGACCATGCTCCTGACGGAGGCTGTGGAGCCGTCGATCGCACAGCATGGTGGCCGGGTCGTAAAAAACACTGGCGACGGGCTTCTGGCAGAATTTCGGAGCGCTGTCGAGGCGGTTCGGGCTGCAACGCAGTTCCAGGAGCGCGTCCATAACTTCACGATTAGCGACCCCGTCGAAAAGCGTCTCGCCTTTCGCGTTGGCATCAACATCGGCGACGTAATTGTTGAGCCGCATGACATATTTGGCGATGGCGTCAACATTGCAGCGCGACTTGAGGGCATCGCCGAACCAGGCGGCATCTGCATTTCGTCTTCGGCTTACGAACAGGTTATCGGCAAAGTCGCGATCGACTTTACCGATCTAGGTGAGCAGAGCCTCAAGAATATCGCTCGTCCGGTGCGCGCCTATGCCATGGTCCCGAAGGGGGCCGGAGGAGCTACGTGCACTCGGGGCGAGACGCCCCACCCGCATTCGGTGCGGCGCCTGTCCATCGTTGTGTTGCCGTTCGCTAATCTTAGCGGGGACCCCGAGCAAGCTTATTTCGTAGATGGCATCACCGAAAGCCTGACCACGGACCTGTCGCGGATCAACGGCTCGTTTGTAATCGCCCGCAACACAGCGTTCACCTTCAAAGGGAAAGCCATGGACGTGCGGAAGCTCGGTAGGGAGCTAAATGTTCGCTACGTCCTTGAGGGCTCAGTACAACGTGGCGGCAATCGGCTGCGGGTTAATGTGCAGCTCATAGACGTTGAAACCGGCAACCATCTTTGGGCCGAGCGGTTCGACAAACCCATCACCGATCTATTCGATATGCAGGACGAAATCGTCGCTAGGCTCGCCAATACCTTGAATGTCGAACTCATTGAGGCCGAGGCGCGGCGCGCGGAGCGTTCGCTAAATCCAGATGCTATGGATTTCGTTTTCCAAGGTAGGAGTTGCTGGAATAAGGGGGTGACTGAAGAAAACATGGCGCAGGCGGAGCGGTTTTTCCAACGCGCTTTGACGCTCGATCCCGGAAATACGGAAGCGTTGGTCGGTACAGCGGCTGTCAATGTGACAAGTGCTGCGTTTTTTATCGTCAACGACCGTGACGCACGCTTTGCGGAGGTTGAGGCAACGTTGATCAAAGCTCTATCTATATCTCCGCAGCATGCCCGGGCGCACATGTTTTTGGGCGCCGTGCAAATCTTAACGAAACGCGCGGCTCAAGGCATTCGAGCATGCGAGCGGGCGTTGGCACTGGATCGAAACTTGGCCGACGCCCATGGTATTATTGGTTGGGCGAAGGTCCTTGTCGGTCGCGGCGCGGAAGCCGAGGCACATATCCAGGAAGCCTTTCGGCTCTCTCCCCGCGATACTAGTGCCTTTCGGTGGATGCAATATGCTGGCTTTACCAAGCTGCTTCTCGGCGCGGACACCGAAGCGGTGGCATGGCTACGCCGGTGCCTCGAAGCTAACCGAAATTATCCTCTCGCGCACTTCCAGCTCGCCGCCGCCCTGGCGTTGCTCGGCTCATTGGAGGAGGCGCGGGATGCTGTGCGGGCGGGGCTTGCGCTCGATCCAGCTTTCACCATTCCCCGCACGCGAGGCCGAATAAGTGATGATCCAACCTTCCGTGCCGGGCTCAAACGCGTCGTTGAGGGCATGCGGATGGCCGGGGTGCCCGAGGAATAATGTCTCATTTGGTAGCTGTCATCCGTTCTCATCATCGTGGCGAGCAAGGGCGACGGGACTGCGTTAAGGGATTATTAACGCGCCGAAAAATTGGGGCTAGATATTTTCGAGACATGTGTCCGCGCGCGCGAGACGGGGGGGCTAGTCCAAGCACCGGGGGAGGGTAAATCTTTGACGCGCGCCAACTGAAGACCCGACGCGGCTGTAGTCATCGCGACCTCCATTGGTCGCATCAACTCCAGCCAGCGGGTACTCATGAAACGTGATCTGTACGCGGACGTTTCGGCGCGCATCGTTGCCGAGCTAGAAGCCGGCGCGGCGCCTTGGATCAAGCCATGGTCAGCAACGCCCGGCGCGAACACGCCATGCAACGCCGTGACCAATCGGCCCTACTCCGGGTGCAACGTCGTTCTGTTATGGATGGCGAAAGCGGCCGGCTACCGCACACCGCGCTTTCTGACATTCAAGCAGGCTTTGGAGTTGGGCGGGCACGTTCGCAAGGGCGAGCGCGGCACCAGGGTCTATTTCGTGAAACGGCTCGAAGTTCAGGACGATGCGGATGCTCCAGCGCGGCTAGTCCCGATGATGCGGGAATATACCGTGTTCAATGTCGACCAGTGCGAAGACCTTCCCGATAGTGTCACCTCCAGTAAGCCGATGCGCGTTCGCAATCCAGATGCACGCGACGACTTGGCCGACCAATTCTTGCGCTCTACGGGTGCGGACATACGGGAGGGCCACGGCGAGGCCTACTATGTGGCCGGCCGAGATTTTATCTCGATGCCAGCATTCGAGGCGTTCAAGGGCGCGGACCATTTTTATGGCACGGTTTTCCACGAGCTGACCCATTGGACGGCGCACAAGTCTCGCCTTGATCGGGATTTAAAGAACCGCTTTGGCTCGCGGAATTACGCTGGCGAAGAGCTGATCGCAGAACTTGGCGCCGCGTTCCTGTGTGCAGAGTTCGGCTTTGACGGCGATCTGCGGCAGGCGGGCTACATTGGCCACTGGATCGAACTGTTGAAGGCCGACAAGCGCGCCTTCTTCACCGCCTGCAGCCAGGCGTCAAAGGCTGCGGACTACCTTCGCGGCTTGGCCCTCGCCGAGCCGACGGAGGTTGCGGCATGAACAAGGCCAGCATGGACCGTCGGCATCAGCACGAGCCTCTCTTCGATACACATCCGGTGACGGGTGCCAGCATCGAGGTGTTTTATGCGGACCGGACGCTCGAAAGCTTCGGCAGGGGTGGCGCGGGTTGGTTCTGGTGGCCGCGGCGGCGCGGGTTCGCGCCTGAGGGAGAGGCCACAGGGCCGTTTCCGACGACCTTTTCGGCTTATCGCGATGCGCTTGTGAGGCGGACCAACCCCACCCAATTCGGTATGCGGAGCCCAGGCTTGGGATGCACAGAGCAACCCAACCAAGCGCTCGCGAACACTTCCAGAGCGATGACCACGCGAGAACAGATCGCGAGCGAGCCCGCTAGGACAGGCGATAGGGCACAGAGCAACGGCAGCGGAAAACCTATGTAATTTCAGTGACTTCTATCGACGGATGGCGGAGAGAGTGTCCGCGACGCCAGACAGAATCTCAATTTACTTTCAAATGGTTAGTTGAGCTCGGCGCTAACATTCCCACAGCGGCACCCCCGACCTTCTAGCGGATTGGAGCGGAAGCAGACGGACAATGACGGCTAGATTCGTCAAACGGAGAGAAGTGCTACCAAATCCTTTCCATATGGCCAGCCTCCGAAGAGTTCACGTCGAGCAGTGCTTGGAGCGAGCTTACGAGCACTAAGCGCCGACGTCCTACAGTTGTCGTAGCGAGTTGTCCGGTCCCCATCAACTCGTAAAGCTTCGTGCGTCCCAAGCCGGTTACCTCGCACGCTTCGCTAATCGTACAGGCGAGCCGTTGGCCGAATGGTATCGTCTTCGATTCTTCAGATTTCGGAATGGATGAAGTAGCTCGTGACTGCTCTCTTCCGTTTCCCCCTCGTCGACTGTATCTCAAGACCCCCCTCCTACTCTCGCAAAACTCGAAGGGCGAGAGTTAGCCGTGCGACGATCCGCGTCAATGCGAACACACGAGGGCCCTCGCGTACAGTCGCGCCCCGCGGCGGCCGTTCGAAGGCTTCCGGACATCAACGGCGGCAAGATAATTTTTTCCGACTGCGCTAGCCCCAATGAAGCATCGCGGCGAGGTCGTACAAACATTGTAGACCTGCTTAGAAGCGAGGTGAACCTTCTTGAGGGACCGTTACCCTCCGAGGGCAAAGGTCACACGTTCGAATTGACTCGGGCGCGCCACTCTTTCTCGAAGAAAGTCGGCAATCTTGGCGTCAGTAGCGCCTAAGCGGCAAAGCTTCGCGGCTTAGTCAACATACTCAGGGAGATAATCGGACGGGACTCCGGAATTGCGGGCGACGGTTTTCCGCGAGTTTCTGGGACGGGAGCACGACAATATCCAAGCCGATATATCCGAGCGCAATCTTTGCGGGCGCCTTATGCTGCATCTCGACGCCGCCACGGAAGGTTTCGAGCTTCGGGAGTACTTCACCGACACCGAGTACAACCGAAATCTAGGGGATCCGAAGCGGATCAGGCACAACCCCGAAGACGCGCCCGTCATCATCACGTGCGACCTGATCCTGCACGGCCGCGGTCGACTATCGCCAGACAACCTGATCGCCATCGAGATGAAGAAAAAGAAGCACAGCAGGGCTTCGAAGGACGCCGATCGAAGGAGACTGGAAGCCCTCACTCGATCGCGTGCTGCAGCGAGCAGGCTCTCCAGAAGCCAGGACCACGTGTACGGATACCAGCTCGGGCTCTTTATTGAGCTGGACACCAAGAGGACTGCGTATCTCATCGAAGTCTACAAGGTGGGCGCAAAGGTCGACGAGCTGCGCGCGTACTTCTAGGTTCACCGCGAAATTCGTCCTCCGACCCCACGCTCAGAAGCTACGGTTTACGCGGTGACGAAGGGTAACAACGCGAAACGAGCTGCGACGGCCCTTGTAGCGTTACTCATTGTTTTGCTGTCGGTTCGAACGATGGGATACAGAGGAGAACAGTGCAGCGGCGGAGAGGGAGTCAGTCAACCCTCATTGAAAGATAAAGCATTTTCGACGTTCCTAGACCAAAACCCACCGTTCGAGCTACGGCCAAAGAAAGGGGTTTCGCCTCCGACAAAGGCCTGTTCCGACAACGGCTGGTCATCGACAACAATGCCATCAAGCAACCAGCGAAAGGCAAATCGCCGTCGCGCCGAACCGACACGTCTACTCCTGAGCGATCACCGCATCCAGCCACGGGCAGTTCAGAGGGGGTACGCTGGGATCCGGCGCGCGAATCCCACGCGCGGCAGCGGACAGCCTCATCTCGCGGAGGTGGTTGCGTTGCTCGTCGGCCATGTACAATCTCTCGTGCCCCCACAGCGAGGGACCATCGAACGTTTCATGCGGCTGCCAGTTCTCTGGATCGATCACGCGCCCGCCCCAGCCATATTCGATGAAGAAGTCGGACGGTGTATTGACGTAAAAGGATGTCATATGGTCGTTGGTATGGCGGCCCAACGTGTAAGCGACCCGTCCTTCTTCCAGCTGCGCGAGATCATAGCCCTGCCCTAAATCGTCGAGGCTTCCAACCTCAACCATAAAATGATGCAGCGCGCGGCGGCCCGAGCCAACCATCGCAAAGCTGTGGTGGCGGCCGTTGACGTGGAAGAAATAGAGACCATACGGCTTAAGTCCGAAGTCGGATACTTTGAAACCGAGCAATTCCCGATAGAACGGCAGCAACGCCTCGACGTCCTGAACGTTGAGGACGGCGTGCCCTATCCCGAGGGCGCCGGTGCGAAAGCCTGAAATCGCCCGTCCCGGCTTGAACGGATCGGATGCCAGGGCCGGCTTGTAAAACGCCTCGAGAAGGTTGCCCGCGGGATCGCTGAACGCGATCAACTCAGTGACGTGCCGCTCGTCGGCCAGCGTGCCCAGCCCGCGCGTCACCCTGACGCCGGCATCATCGAGCCGGCTGGCGAGACGATCGAGTTCGGCACGCGTTGGCACCTCCCAGCCCATCACGGCCAAGCCGGCATCGCTGCTGCCGTCGACGATCAGTCTCTGCTTGCGGTCGTCCATGCGAAAGGCACGCATGGCGCCACCGCGATCGACCTGCTGCATTCCGAGCAGGCCCGTTGCCATCTGGCTCCATTGGTCCAACTGCGAGGAGTTGATTCCGATATAGCCCAGCGCGGTGATTTCCATGCCACTTCCTCCCAGGGATCACACTTCGACAACCACCTTCGTTGCGGTGCGCCATTCGCAGCCGCCTCGAATTTGGTACCAACGCCGCGCCAACCTACGGTACACTTTTGTATCTGCCGTCGCTCTGCGTTGAGAGACGACGATACCGGCGGCGTGCCGCCGGACAAGGGAGGAAATTCGAAGTGTCCAAGGAGCGGACGCGGCCAGGGCGACCACGGCAGCCGGAGGGCGTCCGCGCCTTCCGGCGGGGTCTCGACGTGCTGCAGGAGGTCAACCGCTCCGGCGGCATCCGGGCCGGCGACGTCGCCCGGCAGCTCGATCTTCCCCGCCCTACCGTCTATCGGCTCCTCGAAACCCTGGAGGAGCTCGGCTATGTCGCCCGCAGCGCGAGCGACGATCGCTTTCGGGTAACCCGGCGGGCCTTCGGCCTTGGCGATGGCTACGATCCTGGCGTGGTGATCTGCCAGGCTGCCGCGCCCCACCTGGCCGAGCTTAGCAAGGCGCTGGTCTGGCCAGTCGATCTCTCGACTTACGAAAACGCGGCGATGGTGATTCAGGAGACCACGCACTCCCGCAGCCCGTTCTCGATCGACCGCGGCATGATCGGCAGGCGCCTGCCGATGCTGCGCACCTCCGCAGGACGCGCCTATCTTGCAGCCAGCGCGGGGCGCGAGCGCGATATGATCATCAACCATTTGCGCCGCATCGATGAGGCCGATGACCGCCTCTTTCTCGAGCCCGGTCGCCTCAATCGCATGATCGCCGAGACGGCGCAGCGGGGCTACGCCATCCGCAGCGAGGGCGAATTCAATTCCAAGACCGCTTCGATCGCGGTCCCGATCGTCCGCGACGACGTGGTGTTCGGCTGCATCTCGATCATCTGGATCCGTTCGGCGCTCTCGCTGGAGCAAGCGCTCGCGAATTTTGTGACGCCCCTGCGTGATGCCGCGGCCGCCATTCCAGTCCGGCCTTAGCGGAAAATGTTTCAGGTAACAGGTCCGTGGTGGATGCGGTCTATCCACTGTCCTATCCCCGCAGTCGCTCACGCGCGGATGGAGCGCAACGCGCATATCGGCAAATTATGCTGGCGACTCGATGCCAGACTGAGGCGTCCGCTGGGCGGACACTTGGCCCGACGGCGTTGAATGCTGCCATCACTTCTGAAAATAGTTCCTCAGGGAGAGATAACGCCATGCCAGCCAATCCAGGCGCGTCGGAATTTGATGTAGTGATTGTCGGACGCGGGCCCGTCGGTGCCACGCTAGCCAATCTGCTCGGCCTCTGCGGGGTCCGGACGCTCGTGCTGGAACGCGAGGCGCGGGCCTATCATCTGCCGCGTGCGGTGCACTTCGACGACGAATGCATGCGCGTGTTCCAGACGATTGGACTTGCCGAAGCCACCTTGCCGCATGTGATCCTGAGTCCGGGCATGAGGTTCGTCGATGCCGACGGTCGCCTGATCCTGGACTGGCCGCGCTCGCAAGACCCGACGCCGATGGGTTGGCATCTCAGCTATCGCTTCCACCAGCCCGAACTCGAGGACATCCTGATCAGCGGCTTGCAGCGCTGGCCGCAGGTCGAGCTGCGCAACTGCTGCGACGTCTTCGCGCTCGACCAGGATGAGCGCGGCGTGCGCGTGCGCTTTGAGAATCTCTTGAGCGGGCAGCTTTCGGAGGTACGCGCCGCTTACGTCATTGGCTGCGACGGCGCCCGCTCGCTGGTGCGCCGCTTCATCGGCTCAGGCATGGACGATCTCGGCTTTCACGAGCGTTGGCTGGTGATCGACGCCCTCCTGAAGCGCGAGCGGCCCGATCTTGGCGACCACAGCATCCAGCATTGCGATCCCAGGCGACCGGCGACCTATATCCGCGGCACCGGCAACCGCCGCCGCTGGGAGATCACGGTGCGTCCGGACGAGGACGCGCAGGCCATGACGCAGACCACCAAGATTTGGGAGCTATTGTCGCGTTGGATTGGACCGGATGATGCCGAGATCGAGCGCGCCGCCGTCTACACCTTTCATTCGGCGATCGCCAAGCAATGGCGCAATGGACGACTGCTACTCGCCGGCGATTCAGCGCATCAGACCCCGCCCTTCCTCGGCCAGGGCATGTGCGCCGGCATTCGCGACGCTGCCAATCTCGCATGGAAGCTCCGCGACATTATCGCCGGACGGGCCGATATATCCCTGCTGGACACGTATCAGAGCGAACGCTCGCCGCATGTTCGTGAGTTCATCGAGCTCGCGATCCGCTTGGGCGGCGTGATCAACACCAAGGCCATGGAGTCAGGTCTCGCCGCCGGCGAAGCGTGCGAGAAAGCGCCGGTGAAGCTCGAAGTCCGCAAACCCTTGCTCGGCCACGGGTTGGCTATCGTCGACCTGCCCCTCGCGAGGCATCTCGCGCCGCAGCTTACGCTCACCGACGGCCGGCGCAGCGATGATCGAACCGGCTACGCCAACGTCCTGCTGGTCGAGACCGTCGCCGCGCTTCCCGCGCACGTCCGCGCCGCGCTCGCTCAGGCAGAAATCGAAGTACTGACTGGCGAGGATTCAAGCGAGCTTCCGCGCTGGCTTTGCGAGCACAAGGTCCACGCCGTGCTGGTCCGTCCCGATCGTTATGTGCGTGGTGCGGCGCGAAGCCAGGAAAAACTCGAATTGCTGGTCGAAGCCGTCTGCTCGCCGGCAAACGTGCCGACTGCAGCCTGATCAAACCCAGACCCAAGGATGCCCCATGAAGCTTCTCTCTTTCGTCGTCGACGGCCGCCCCAGCTACGGGGCTCTCAAGGACAACGGCGTCGTCGATCTCGGCGCGCGTTTCGCGGCGGAAGGCTGCGCGACGCTGCGCCAGTTGCTCGAAGCGGACCGGCTCGCCGACGCAGGCAGGCTCGTTGCAGCCGCGCGGCCCGACCACGCCCTCGACAGGATTTCGTTCGCTCCGGTCATTCCCGATCCCGGAAAGATCATCTGCGTCGGCATGAACTACCGCGACCATGTCGCCGAAATCGGCCGCACCGTCACGGAAAAGCCGGCGCTGTTTGCCCGCTTTGCCTGCAGCCAGGTCGGACATGAGCAGCCGCTGGTGAAGCCGAAGGTCAGCGACGATTTCGACTATGAAGGCGAACTCGCCGCCGTCATCGGCAAGGCCGGACGCCACATTCCGCCAAGCCGCGCGCTCGAGCATGTCGCAGGCTACGCCTGCTATAACGAAGGCAGCATCCGCGACTGGCAGCGCCACACAAGCCAGTTCCTCGCCGGCAAGACCTTTGCCGAAAGCGGCAGTTTTGGCCCTTGGCTGGTGACGACGGACGAAATCCCAGATCCTTCAAAACTCTCGCTGCAGACGCGGCTCAACGGGGCGGTCGTGCAGAACACGACCACCGATCTCTTGATCACGGCGGTGCCGGAGCTGATCGCCTACATCTCGACCATCTGCCCGCTCGCTCCGGGCGATGTGATCGTCACCGGCACGCCTGGAGGTGTCGGCCTGAAGCGCACGCCGCCGCTCTGGATGCGTCCCGGCGACACGGTTGAGGTGGAAATATCCGGCATCGGCACGCTCCACAACACGGTGACCGCGGAGCTCGCGTAAGGCGCGAGGCCCCGCTCCGGCGTCACAGAAACAACAACACGCTTCGAGGAAACGACATGGACAGCTACCGCACAAAATCCGCCCTTGCTTTGCTAATCGCTCTCATTCTCGCCGGGCCCGCGGCGCGCGCCGAGATCAAGAGTGATGCCATCCGCATTGGTGTGTTGACCGACATGAACGGCATCTTCGCCACAGCCATGGGACCGGGCTCGGTCGAAGCGGCGCGAATGGCGGCGGAAGAATTCGGCGGCAAGATCGGCGGCAAGCCGATCGAGATTTTGCAGGCCGACCATCAGAACAAGCCGGACATTGCATCGTCGCTCGCCCGCAAATGGTTCAATGACGGCGTCCAGGCGATAGCGGACGGCGGCAGCTCGGGCGCATCGCTGGCGGTGCAGGAACTCGTACGCACCAATGGCAGGATCTTTCTGATCTCCGGCGCCGGCGCCAACCAGCTCACCGACGAGGCCTGCGCGCCGACCAGCGTGCAATGGACGCACGATGCCTACTCCACCGCGACCGCCGTGGTGTCGGGCATCATGCAGTCCAGCAAGGAGCCCTGGTTCTTCATCACCGGCGACTACGCCTTCGGACAGTCGATCGAGGCGACCGCGCGTGCCCGGATCGCGGAACTGGGCGGCACTGTCGCCGGCGGCGTCAAGGCGCAGTTGGGGACGCCGGATTACAGTTCCTTCCTGCTGCAGGCGCAGTCGTCAGGCGCAAAGATTTTGGCGATCAACGTCGCCGGCGACAACGCCACCGCCATCAAGCAGGCGGAGGAATTCGGGCTTGCTGCCCAAGGCATGAAGATCGTGCCGATGTCGTTCCAGAATGTCGACATCCATGCTGTTGGACTGAAGGCGACGCGCGGCGATCTCATCCTCACCAGCTTCTTCGAGGACGTCTCGCCCGCAGCCCGCCGCTTCTCCGATGCGTTCCATGCGCGCCGCAACGCCATGCCCTCGCAAATCCAGGCCGGCGTCTACTCGGCTGTGCGTCATTATCTGCAGGCGGTGAAGGATACCGAGTCCGACGACAGCGCCACCGTGATGGCGAAGATGAAGGCGACACCGGTCTCGGACGCTTACACCCCGAACGGCCGGATCCGCGAGGATCAGCGCATGGTGCACGATCTCTATCTGGTCCAGGTCAAGACGCCGAATGAATTGAAGGGACCGTGGGATCTCGTGAAGCTCGTCGCGACCATCTCGCCCGAACAAGCATTCCGTCCGCTCGATCGCAGCAAGTGCGGTCTGGTGGGAAAGTGATCGCCATGACTGCTATGGGCAGATGAAGTAACATATCGGCCTCCTCGGATTTGCACAATTCGACAGCGGTCATTGCCGTGGCGGGCAACAACGATTGGCGCTGCCGCATCGACTTCCGCGGTACAGCCACGCGCAGGCGAAGCTTCCGTTTTGCAATGCTCGGGCCTGCCCGGCGCAGATGCTGCACTGATGGCGTCCGGCTTGAAGACGATAGAGAACGCCACGAAGCAAAATGCAGCGATGCCGAACGTGGAGAGGCGCAGAACTTCTTTCATGTTGGCGCCGCCAGCGGCTGCAGTCTCGAGTTCTGCGGGCGCGCTTCGACATGATGACCGCCCTGATCGCGCAGATGTCCGATTTGCTCGCCCCAATATCCAAATCTACGACGCGTACGTTGGTGTGAGGAGTGGAGAAAAATAAAGGCAAAAGCGCAGTTGCGCTCGGCTCTCGACCGAATTTAGAACGGATCACGCTCGCTTTCCAACCCTTGGCCCAGCTCAGAAGCAATCCGGGGCTCAATCATGGAAAACAACGATTTACCTATTTCCAGTGAAATCGGTGGCGGAGAGGGAGGGATTGCCGCGCAGCCCAAAGAAGATCAATAAAATCAAACCCTTAATGTCAGCCCGACGTGCTCGTGTGTACCAGCCCCGTGTCCTAAAGTCGAGCCGTCACAGCTCCGCCTGTCGGGCAAAATTGCAGCTAGTGACGGTCAGGTCATTTCTTGACGCTATAGGCGTCATAGACGAAGCCCATTCAGCGCCGGTCGTTGTTGCCGGATGAGTAGCTTCTGCTGTGCAAGTTGCTCCGTGGTGAAGTCACGTCGTATCGCTTGCGAAAGCCTTCGGTCGGCCGACGAGTTGATAGACATCCAGACCATCCTGCTTCCCCTTGACCAGATGGGAACCTCGGCTGATGAGATGGAAGCCGTCGGGCAGGGCTTTAAAAACCTCACGGCTGACCAAGGTGATCAACTCGGCGTCAGGATCAATCGACTTGCCAAGGCTCTCCAACCGTTGGGTTGCGTTCACGGCATCGCCGACGATCGTGTAATTGATCCGGTTGGGTGCACCGATGTCACCGACCACGACTGCTCCCATATGAATGCCGATCCGAATGCGAACCGGCTCGAGTCCCATAGCTGTTCGTCGTTTGTTGTCCGCGGCTATTTCAAGCTGTATGGCAACGGCTGCTCGGCAAGCCGACGCAGCCGGGTTCTCTACTCGCCCCGGGGCTCCCCAGAAGGCCATGACGGCATCGCCGATAAATTTGTCGATGGTGCCGCCCTCCTGTTCGACGCAGGCGGCTATGAGGCCGAGATGGTGATTGATGTACTCGGCGACCTCGCGAGCGGTCAGTTTCTCGCATGCTGCGGTGAAACCCACGATGTCGGTAAACATGATGGCGAGTTCGCGCTCCTCGGTGCCCGCGCCGACCCGGCCTTCCTTGACGAGGCGCGTTACCAGCGTACGCGGAACGTAGCGGCCGAAAGCCCGCAGGCCGTCGAGCATTGCGTTGAACGAATGCGCCAGGTCGTTGATTTCGCGAAAGCGGCTGTGTTCCAGGGGAGCCACCTTGTCGAAGTCCAGGGTGCCTATGGCGGCAGCGCCTCTCGCTGCCCGGCGGATCGGGCTTGAGATTGTCCTGGCCATCAGTGCGGCCGCAATCAGGGATGCCCCGAGCATGACAAGCGCAATGATCGATGCCCAGTAGAACAGCCGAAGAGGCGCGTCGACCGCCCGCCCCAGAAAGTAGGCGCCTATCGTGATCGGCAGATCGCCGTAGCCGGAGATATCCCGTGTAAAGAGAAAATAGAGTTCCCCATCGACCGTCTGCTGACGAGCCACGGCTCCGGGCGGCGGCGTTATGCCGGCCTTGTCGAGCGGTTGCGCGCTCGAATAATTTTCGATGACCCGATCCCCAAACGTTCGGAGCACGTGCAGTGGAACGTCTTCCGACACCTTCCGGCTTCCATCAAGCACCGCCTGATGTGCAAGAATGCGGTCTCGCCCGTACAGCATGAAGGCGAGGGATCGCGGCGGCTCGCTCAGTTCCTTTACAAGGATCGAAAGAGCCCGGGTTGAGACCGCCAGAGTTACGAACCCCAGGTACATGTCTCGTTTTCGAATCGGGACGCGATAGTTCAGAGAAGTCGTCTGTGTCCTCTCGCGATAGACCGGTGGTCCCCAATAGGGGTCTTTGCGGAGCCGGATTTCTTCGGCAATCTCCGCAAGCTGGCGGTCTCCTGTGATGTCCGGATGGTCCAGTTGAAGCGTCGTGCTGGACGCGCCGCGCACGACGCGCAATGCCTTGCCGCTGGGATCGGCGAGGATAAGTCCCCCGATCTGGGGCGCCGCGGCCAGGGTGCCGCTGATAAAATCGTCAAGTGCAGGGTCGAAGAGCTTATAGCGACCGTCGCGGATCGCATCCGCAATGAAAGTGGCCTGATCGACGGCCGCATCAAGGTGCCGCCGCAGCGCCATCTCCTGTATGGAAAGCCCTCGCGCGATGAGGCGGGTGGCGAACTCCTGCACGATGGCGCGGCCGGTGACCCAGTTCACCGCCACAATCAAGCCGGCCGACAGCAGTACCAGCAGTCCTATGCTTAGCATCAGCGTCGGCATCAGTGCCAAATTGCCTGGTTTCAGATCCCCGGACGCGATAAGTTTGGGTGCGGGACCGCTCACTCAGAATCGTCGCGGCATTTGATCCACGTCCCCTTGTGAGTGCGTGACGCATTCAGTATCCGCGGCTCGGGCATAATTCCAATTTTCAAATTGGATACCTCATTCGCGGGGCTCACCCCGTCCGCCTGCGACGTCCGAAAGTGCAGCAAGAAGCGATATTTTTCACGCATCAGCGCGGCGACCATTTGACCTACATCAATCGCCGGTTCTGTTTGGAGACAAGAATGCAGCGACAATTGCAAGGTGACCATGCAGGGCAAACGGACGATGCAATTCGATTTAGCTTAGTAGCCGTTTGCTGGAACTATCCGTTCAGCGCAAACGCAAGAAAAACCGGGCATTCTTGTCGTCTAGGGCGACGTTATCGGCGGCTTCAACATCGCGTACAATCACGACATGATAGGCCGAAGGAACATGAGCGCGGCCCGCCCTAAGCCACTTTGCCCAAACTGGTCATTGGGCCGATCGTTTGATCGCTCGCCGCAGTTCGAGGACGAGTCCCGCCAGACTTCGGTCATCCGGCGCGATGACCGCGAGTTGCTCTGCGTAACCGAGCGCTGCTTCGACATCCCCAGCCATGCGGCTGAATGAGACGAGTGCAAACAGAGTCGCGCGGTCGCCGGGATGCTTATTCAGGACACCCTTCAGCACTGCCATGGCTTCGTCACGCAGGCCGCCGGAATGCAGCGCAACCGCAAAAACATACGCGTATTGGGCACTGTCAGGCTCAAGCCCATTTGCTTTCCGAAACGCGGCAAGAGCCTCGTCTGGTCGCTTGAGCCTCGTTAATGACAGCCCAAGCGCATGGTGGATTGCAGCTTCGCGCGGCGCGGCGGTAAGCACACTGCGAAGGATGATTTCCCCCTCGCTGTCCCGTCCAAGCTGCCGATAGAGGTCAGCCAGATTGATTGCCGCCGCGACGTATTGCGGGCTGAGCCGTAGCGCAGCCTTGTATTCAGCCTCGGCTTCGGCTGTCTGTCCGCGTTGGGCAAGGAAATTGCCCAAGGTGGTTCGCGCCTCTGGCCGCTCGTCGTTCGAGCGCTGAGCAGCGACAAATTCCTTCGCCGCCTGCTCGAAGCGCGCGCGATCCGCCTGAGGCTGAGCTGCAGCCGGAACTGCCGCAATCAGCGAAACTGCCCTGATACGTACGCCGCGCACGGGATCGGACAAGAGCGGCGAAGCTAACGGCCAAATCCGGTCAGAGGGCAAATGCTCCAACATGTCGAGGGCGCCTATCCGCACCATCGGATCGGGATCGGCAAGTCCTGTTCGCGCTATGCCGATGTTGGCGGGCGAGACGCGAGACGCAAGCTCGCTGAGCGCACTCGCGCGCGCAATGGCGGGTGCGCTCCTGTCGCCGGCCAAAACGCCGAGAAGCGCGGCAGCATCGGCTTGATCCGAACGTGCAGCATGGAAAGCCGCACCATAGGTCTGAAGGCCCTTCCGGTCGGGGCCGAACCATTCTTCAACGGTGGCGGCCGCCCATTGCGCCGGCTTATCGGTGTGGCAATCGTTGCATGCGTTCGGCGAACCAAGCTTGACCGAAAGATCAGGCCGAGGGACGCGAAAAGCATGATCGTGCCGCTGATCGACGATCATGTAGGTGCGGGCCTGCATGTGGCACGAGATGCATGTTGGCGGCGGATCGACGCCAGCATGGTGCCGGTGCTTCGCGTCAGCGTACTTCTCGGACGCATGGCACTGCAGGCAGACGCCCTCGCCGGAGATTCGAAGCTTCGAACTGTGCGGCTCGTGACAATCGCTGCAGGTCACGCCGGCGGCAAACATCCGGCTCTGCTTGAACGGCGTATAATTATACGGCTCTTCCACATCGCGGATCTGGCCGTCTGCATGGTAGGTCGCCCGCGCCAGCGCTTCGACCACATGGGTTTGCGACAGCCACTGACCGGGTACCCAGTCCTCGTTGAAGCCAGCGCGGCGCGCATGGCACAGCCCGCAGGTCTCGACCTCCTTGCGTAGCGTCGCCGGCGCCGCGGAGCGTCGCGCGTTTCCGCTCACGGGATCGATCTGCCAGACGACGTTGCGATGTTCGTCGAAGCGGACCAGCAATCCCTTGTTCGAATCCTCAGCCCTGCCAAATGGCCACCAGCTCTGCCGGTCGCGCGCCCAGGCGGCGTGAGCGGATCCCTGGCCATGACAGGTCTCGCAGCCCACGCTGATTTCGGCCCACGTCGTTGCGAAGCGATCAGCCTTGGAGTCGTAGTTCTTGCGCAGACCGGTCGAGTGGCACTCCGCGCACATAAAATTCCAGTTCTGGTTCAGCTTGGTCCAGTGCAGGATATCGTCGTGCTTGATGTTCTCGTTGGCATAGACGTGAAACCAGCGCTGCCCGCCCTTTTCCTGCGGCCGGCTATCCCAGGCAAGCCCAAGCACCTGCAGCCGCCCATCCGGGAATTCGACCAGGTATTGCTGCAGCGGATCAATGCCGAACGTGTATTTCACCTCGAATACCGCAAGGTTGCCGTCGGCTCCGTCGGTCTCGACCAGAAACTTGCCGTCCTTCCGGAAGAATCGGGAGTGCACACCGAAGTAGTCGAAGCCGGCGTCATTAAAATCGCCAAGGACAGTTTTATCGTTCGCGTGCTGCATCGCGGCCTTGTGCTGCGAGGCGCTCCAAAGCTTCGCTTTTTCCTGGTGACATCCGGCGCAGGTCTCGCTGCCGACGAATGTTGCAGGTCGTGAGGTTTGCGTGTTGGAGACCGGTTCGCCGCCACTGAGGAGGTAGAACGCGAGTCCGAACGCGATGACGATCGCGACAGCTGATGCGGCGGTAACCCAGATCCTCTGGCGCCCCGAAAGGCCGGCCATGGATGGGTAAGGGACAGGCTCTGGCGACGGCGTGGCCTGCGATGGTACGCCGGCAGACTGCTTGCGCGGTGCGCCCTTGCTGCCGGCTTTCCGTCGCGTGCGTACCAACTCTATAGCTCCCTAGCGACCCAGCTCTCTTCCAGTGTCAGACCGACCTGCATTACTTGCGCCTGTGCGGGGGGGGGGCGGGCAAGAATGCTCCGGAGAAGGCCGGAAGCACGGACAATGCAGTGAGCATCGCACGGCGGTCGATTTCAGGTGACGGATTGTTTCGTTTCATTCTCGACTACTTTCAACCAAACGTGAAGCGGTAGTTGCTCGACAGTTCCTTGGGCCGTTCACAGGTAGGCCGTGTAGGCTTTGACCCAGAGCAGGATCGACGCGACCAGTCCCATGACGCCCGCCTTCTCCGCAATCACGGTCGCGGTCCCGGGCATGCCGAGGCGGAGCAACTCCGGGTCGATCTCTTTGGGAATCGAAATTACTGCCGGATAGGTGTCGACGCCCTCGATCGAACCGACACGAGCCAGCGCGCCGGAAGCAGCAATCTGTCCTTGACCGACGCCGCGCGGAACGGTGGCAACCGTCGCGTGGTAGACCCGGCCGGGCACTTCGTCGAACACGAGCCTGACTTCGGCGCCGGGCTTGATCGCTCGGAAGCCGTTCAGAACATGCCGATGATCTTGACCTGATCGCCGACAACAAACGACAGCACCGAGCTATCTTCGAGCGCGCGGTCTCCGACCGACAGCCCGATGGTGGTGACGTACCAGCCGCGCGGACGGTCGACTGCGAGAGCTTCCATTTGGCGTCGTCAAGCTGGGCCTGTAACTGGGCAACGGTCGTATGCACCCCGTCAATCTCCGAATCCAATGCCAGCCTGGCGTTCAGCTGGGCCGCCTGCAGTTGGGCTTTGGTCGCGTCGACCTGATTTTGCGTGTCCTGCTGACGGAATAGCGTGGCTGCCCCTGCTGATGCCTCCTTTGAAATGTCCGAAAGCCGCTTCGTGTGAAAGGATAACTGAGACGAGAGGCCATCGACATTCGCGGTAGCCTGATCGTAGATGGCGTTGAGCTGCTGCACATTTCAAGCGGACTAGCTTGAGCTTGAATAACAAAAGCCAAACCAGCACGAGGTAAATAGCGAGGATGATCACCATGGCTTGGTTGCTCACCAATCTCGGAAACTTTCGGGCGGCCTGTGGAGGCCGCCCGTGTTCTCTGCGAGCGACTAATGCGCTCCGACGGTCTTCGGCACCTTAACCGGATCGTAAGGCAGCGGATTCTCCGGATTCTGCAGGTTCGGGAGCATGTCGTTCGAAGCCCCGCCGGGGAATCGCTTCTTGTTCGGATACTGGACGATGGACTTATTGAACTCCGAAAGTGGAATATCCAACAACGAGATGGCCCAACCATTGTCCATGCCGGCGTAGCGGCCCGGCGATGTGGTCGGATTGCGCACCGCCACCGCACCGTTGAAGGTCATGTCGTATTTTTCATAGGGATCCATTGTGAGGTTGTAGGTGGAACCGATGGCACCGACGTCCAGTGTCGGCCCCAACCACGTGTCTTTCGAAGTGTAAAGCATCTTCCACGCGATCTTTAGATCGGGATTCGCCGGATCACCGCCGACGTCGTAGCGCATACCGAGAAATTTCTCGCCGTCAGTATAGATCCAACCATCGCGCACCGAATGCTTTGCTTTGCCGGTCACGTAGGCGCTGTTGTCAACGCCGTCGAAGTAGATCGGCTTGCCGTTGTTATCCTTCGTCTCACCATGTGGCGGCGGCGTGAGGCCGACCATCGTTGCGGTGGTTTGCCACACATCCATGTGCGACATCATTTCGGTAAGCACCTGCCCTGCCGGAATCTTTCCCGGAGCCCACATGATTCCCGGCACCCGGAAGGCGCCTTCGAATCCCGTGCCTTTCTCGCCGCGGAAGGGATTGGTGCCGGCGTCGGGCCACGCATCCTGCCAGGCGCCATTGTCGGCCGTGTGAATGACGATGGTGTCAGGCGCATCGGCGCGGATGACGTCCATGATGCGGCCGATATTGGCGTCCATTTCCATCATTTTGTCGGAGTAGTTGCCAAGGTGCGACTTGCCCTGGAATGCCTTGCTTGGGCTGGTCGGCTGGTGCATGCCCATGAAGTTCACGCTCATGAAGAACGGCTTGGCATCCTTCGCGTGCTGTTTGATGTAAGCGACCGCCAAATCCGTCTGCCGAACATCGAAATCGGCAAGGTTTTCCAGGGTGATTATGGCGCCGTTGTTGCCCTTGACCGCCGGCTTGCCCGCCGTGCCTTCCCACTCGTACATGTTCACCACTTTCTGGTACATGTCCCAGTAGTCCTTGTTGTACGTCGGGAACCAGGGATGCGCATTGGGTGAGGTGTCGCTGTAGGCATAGACGCCGGGGTAGTAGGCGGCGAATTGCTTCATCTCATCGAAACCGTGATTGATCGGGTAGAACTTCTCCACGTCGCCGAGATGCCATTTTCCGGAGAAATAGGTCTGATAACCGTTCTTCTGATAGAACTCCGCGATGGTCGGTGTGTCCGAGTCGAGCCCGTTCGGGTCGCCGGGAACCACCACGACCGACAGCGCGGTTCGGACCGGGATGCGACCGGTCATGAATGACGCGCGGCCCGCCGTGCAGCTTGCCTGGCCGTACCAACTGGTAAAGACCGCCCCTTCCTTGGCGAGACGATCAATATTCGGAGTGGGATGCCCGAGGGCAGCGCCGCCGAAGTAAGCGCCGTAGTCGCCCCAACCGACGTCGTCGCTCATCAGCATCACGACGTTGGGTTTCTTCTGGGCGGCTGCAGGCGTGACGGCCACCGCTATGATGGCCACCGATGCCAACAGACCGAGCCCTATACTTCTGGCATAGCTCATGCGCATCTCCTAACTCGGCTGCCTGAGATGGGCCGGCAGACAACGCCCATAACGGATCTCGCCGGGCGCCATTACGCCCGGCATTCACGTGTGCCAATCTTTCGTTATTCGCCCCGTCCTCGTTAGCGAACCCACTGCGGCGTGCCGGTTCAGCATGGAAAAGCGACTGACGCCCCGCTACGTAAATTCTGAAGGAGTGCGACTTTATTTCAACCGTCGGCGCATCGACGCCGGGTGGCGGAAGGCGTTTCGCCGAAGGTGACTCGGTAAAGTGTTGCGAAATGGCCCGGCTCAGTAAAGCCGCCGGCACGCGCAAGATCACCGATCTTCGCGCTCAGGCCATCGGTGCGCAGGATGGCGGCGTGCACCAGCATCAGCCTGCGGAGGCGCATATATTGATATGGGGTGGTGCCGAGAAACGTGGCGCAGTAACCTCGGAAGGTTCGTTCCGAAACACCCGCAGAAGAATGCAGATCCGCCACACTCCACCGTTCGAATGGTGTGTTCGCCAGCATTTCTTCGAAGCAAGCCATGATGTCGCCGGCTCGTCGCACAGCGAGCGTCTCGCGCCGCTCTTCACTGTTAGTCAGACACGAAATCAGAACGCCGACCAGCTCCTGCTCCATGGCCCGCATGACTTCCGGGTGGGCGAGCGTTCGCGGCTTGGTGCCCGCCAGACGCGAGGCCCCGCCATGTATATGCAGCAAATGCTTTCGATCCTGCACGGACGGTCGCAGGATCTTGCCGCGATCAGGCGCCACGAATGTGTGGCCGGCCACTGTCTTGCCGAAAGCGGCTAGTGATGCTGGCGGTAGCCAGATCAGGCCCCAGCAACTCGGGCCGAGCGAGCGTTGATGCATGTGTTCGCCGCGGCCATGCAGCACTATCTCGCCTGGTTCGAGTCTCAGCCCACGCCAAATGAGGGGCAGTGCCGGGTCCGACGAGAAGGAGATAAACACCGAGTCAGTCGGCAGCGCGAGATAGGCAACACGCGCCAGCAATTCCTGCGCCTGCAGCAGTCTGAGGTGGTTGAGCGTCGTGCGGTGCTGGCTGGCAGCAAATGCGCCCCTACAACTGAGAGTGAACGTGGCGAAGACATCGCGAAAGCTCGCCTGGTAGTCACAGGGGTCGGAGAAACTATACGTGCCGCTGCCGGAAATGTTTGATGTCCCCGCGCCGGATTGTTTCTGGGATATTGGCGCTGCGGCCGTCGGGCGCCTACGTAAATTCTGAAGAGGCCGACCGTTATTTACTCATGGGCAATAGGATCGCTACGGAACCGCCCGGCCGGGCGAGGGTCGCGGAAGGCCGCTCACCGAATACCGCTCGGTATGCCACGGCGAAACGTCCGAGATCCCAAAAGCCGAACTCGGTAGCGATCCGGGTAACTGTGGTCTTCGCCGGATCGGCCAACCCCAACGCACGATGGGCGAGATGTAACTGCCGTAGCCGCAGGTAGCGATGCGGAGCCATTCCCAAGGCTTCTTGGCAACAGGTGGTGAGCGTGCGGTTCGAGACACCGACCGCCTTGCACATCTCCGGGGCATGCATGACGCGGTCCGAATTGGCTTCGAGTATCGCATAGAACCGTCTCATGATCCTGCCGTGGTGACTGCTCGACACTTGCAATGCACCTTCGTCCGGCATCGCAAGGCAATCAGCCATACTGTTGATCAGCGACTGCTCCAGGCCTCGTGCCGCTTCGGCGCAAGCGATAATCTCGGGGGCATTCTCCGCCAAAAGGCCGGCCGCCGCGTGGAGGTCGAGAAGCTTCGTCAGCGCGGCGGGTCTCGGGGTGACAAAGGTCAGTTCTTTCGGCGGCGTGAAGTCGCATCCGCCAAAGGCCTCTCCAACAACCGCCATGTCCTCGATTGGCAGCGAAATGGATCCCAAGTATGTCGGGCCACTTGAGCGGTGAAAAAAGGTGTAACACTCTGGGTGCCGTGCCAACCCGGCCGGTTCAATCTTGCCATCCCATAATATGTCTGGGCCGGCCTGCGTACGGAACGAAACGATAGCGCGACCAGGACCGTGGTTGAAGTGCGCCACGCGCGGCAGACTGTCGGAGAATCGCTGTAACCACATGCGATGCAGATCGATACGGATCGCCTTTGCAACGAAACGCCCTGGCCGGGTGATGGCCAGTTCCATGCTCGTAGCGCGCACTCGCCCAGCGAACTCGTCCGGGTCGGTGAAATGCCAAAACGCGCTCGCCGGCATATGTATCCCACAAGGCTACGTGACCGGTTCAAATTTTCTGCAAGTTCTTATTCCGACTTTTCTTCGAGCCAACATTAGATGCTCTTTAAATTTATGTACCACATCTACCCCTCCGTGCTTTGACTAAAGTCAAAGGAGATGCATGACGCTCGAAACACGGAGAAGTCGCCCTTCTAGTTCTTGTATCGCTCAGCCATCATTCCGGGTGCTCGCCGCCAGGTCATTGCAACTGCGCAGTCTTCGCAGATCAGTCCTTCGTCTTTTTTGCAAGCTGTTGGCCTTGAAGACACGTCAATAAATCAACGTAACTGGGCGGCACTCCCGAGACATCAGTCGCATTGCTAGAGCACAAAGCTCGATCGGAGGGGGCAAATTGCGACCACTGCGCCTGAAGCTGATCCCGAGCCGCTTGCTCATCGCGGACGCAGCCTTTCGTCAATTCATCCAACCCTACGCTGAGGCCGGACGTATTCGTATTGTCAGCTCGGCAACCCCGCTCAATGTTAAATTGAGGAACATTGTCCGCAATTGTCATTAATAATTGAGAAGCGAGTACCACGGTTGAAAAATGGATCGGCATCTTGCTCTCCAAAATAGCTGTGCCCGCTTGTAACGAGATGAAGAATTTGGGCCTGGCGCAATCAAGCTTTGATCTTCAGTCCCGAGAATGAATTGATTTGGATCAAAACATGTCAACCCCTAAAGTTTGCATTCTGGATGGTCACGGTAGGACGGCCGTTGCCGCCGTCACCGGGTCGCCGAAGGCGGTTGCCCGCCCCCGGCTCCCACAGATCGTGGCGTGCGGATTTCCCGCACCACGCTCTTCGGCAGTTGGTTCACAGTTTTCACTGCTATCTGTTCAAGTTGCGTTTCCATGGTCAGCTTATCTTCTCTTTGAATAGAAGGCCGTGTCTCCCGTTGAATGGAGCCCATGTTGCCCAAGAACAATTCAACTACCGCTGACCGCTTCCCCATGTGGCCGGCTCTCCCGTCCTCGGAGTACTATCAGTCAGTCTGACTTCCACCCGGTCATCAGACCCTTCTCACCTCATCGGCTTGGCAGGCCTTACAAGCTTATGCCTGAACCGGATGGATCTCCCTTGTTCACGTTGCTTCCTTTGGTTGCATGCTGGCGGTACGAACCCCGGGAGCATCTCAGGCCGCTCGCTATAGCGCGGGCTGCGATTCCGCCTTCCCCTTTGCGGGACAGGGTCGGCTACTCCGATCACGATCGATTTCGGGGCTATTTTCCCGTTCACTTCATTCCGGCCTACAACCTCCCTGTCTACGCTTCGCAACGGCCGTTACCGGACACCACGCAAGACTCGGTTCGCGGCTGCTCGCTAGGCTTTGCCGCGGCCGTCATCTCAGACGGCAGACTTCAACGCGCTTGCAAGGCGCAACCCGTATAGATCCCGGCGTGCGCTGCTAACGCACCGGGCTACTCCCTTGGATTTTGGTGTCGCCCCTTGGTGTCCGCGATAAATTGTCAAATCTGAGTTTCGCGCCGACGTCGGTAACGAGCCGTTCGACCCCATGGCCAAATCCAAGGCTTTTGACTTACGTCAAGGGAGTGAGGGCGAGTCGAGATATGTTATGTGAACGCATGTGACGGTCACTCCCTCTTCTCAATCCAGGGACAGCGATCATGCCATCATCCAAATCACCCAACAACCCAAGCCGCCGCCTCGTACTCCAAGCGCTCGCTGCGCTGCCCGTGTTCTCTATGCCGCTCGTCGCGAGTGTGCGGACGGCCGTCGCGCAGACACCGCTGTGGTAGGCGACGCCCGACCCATGATGTACATCCCGTTGAAAGAAGGGCAGCCGGACCTCAACAAATTTTTCGTTGAGATGTTCGGGTTGGTTATGCCGGTAAGGGTCGCGGAGGATCTTGTAGCGAAGAACGTAAAAATGATCTTCGATCCCGTCACAAAGGACCTGATCAAGGTGGTCATGCCGTTTGCGTCGAAGACCGAAGTTATGACCCTGACGGTAGATGGAGGCTGGATCACCGAGGCCTCCGTTGAGGACGTGAAATTGCTCCCTGGCGTACACCGCACGATGTATCGGCTTCAAGGCGGCGAATAGGTGACCCATGAAATCGTCAAGGATGTTCAATCGGGGCGCGCCAAATTTGTTGTCAATAGCGGCGATGCGGTCTGGTGGGGCAATCAGGGCCTAACCGTCAACGACAACCCATACTGGAAGCGGGTGAACGACACGATGTTGAAGAAGCTGCCCGCGCCAGACGACGAGATGCGCGCAGCCGGGCTGGATGGGCGCTTTTTCATGAGCGCAGGTAATCATGAGGTGTGGTATAGCGCGACAATCTGGATGGGCACTGTCATCCTGATTGCCGCGCGGCAGTATGGGCCGACCCGAAGATAGAGGGCCTTCTTTCGGCTCTGCCGTATTTAAAGAAGTTGGGCGTCCTTATCAGGCACGGCAACGCTCGGCGCAATCGGGTTTCGTACTTGTACTGCTGGGCTATGGGCGGCATTGCCGAAAATGCAAACAACACCAGGGAAGAAATAGCTAGTTTCGATTTTCCCACGGATACAACTTCGTCATTGCAAAAACGGGCAACTGGCGGAGCTAACCAAACATTTGCGCTAATCTGATCGACTGGAGTTGATCTGCGTCAACGTCGCGGGAGGGCGATAAAACGATAGTTGCCGAGATTTTCCAGGGAGGCATGCCATGAACTCCAGTCGATTTTTGGTCGCTGCGCTTGCACTTACATTTTGCCTTTCAGCGCCAGCATTCGCGCAACAAGGTGCGCTTCCTCCAGGTTCGCCGAGCGCTACGTCAACGATCGATGGAAAGCAGCTTCCGCCGCCTGACCAGAAGTTCGGCGGGGTGATCAAGGATGATGCCCTCCAGTCGAAGCCCTGGTGGGCTCCGCGCGTTGTCCCGCCGAAAGATGCACCCAATGTGCTGTTGATCATCACCGACAATTCCGGCTTCGGCGTACCGAGCACCTTTGGTGGAGTGATTCCGACGCCCACGATGGACCGGATCGCCAACGAGGGCCTGCGCTACAACCGCATGTTTTCCACCGCGCTGTGCTCGCCGACGCGTGCCGCGCTGATCACCGGACGCAACCACCATTCTGCCGGCTTCGGGGTGATCTCGGAGCAATCAACCGGCTTCCCCGGCTACAACAGCATCATCGACCGTGACAAGGTCACTATCGGTCGCATGCTGAAGGACAATGGTTACGCCACCGCGTGGTTCGGCAAGGACCACAACGTGCCGGCGTTTGCAGCTAGCCAGTCCGGCCCATTCGACCAATGGCCGACCGGCATGGGCTTCGAATACTTCTACGGTTTCATAGGCGGCGATGCCAACCAGTGGCAGCCGAACCTGTTCCGAAATACCACCCAGATCTATCCGTTCTTGGGAAAACCAGCCGGCACATGGAATCTGGTCACCGCGATGGCCGACGACGCCATCGACTACATGACCCGCATGCACCAGATCCAGCCGGCAAAGCCGATCTTGATCAAGTATGCACCTGGCGCCACTCATGCACCGCACCACCCGACCAAGGAGTGGGTCGACAAGATCGGCGCAATGCATCTGTTCGACGATGGCTACGAGAAGCTCCGCGAACGCATATTGGAGAACCAGAAGCGTCTCGGCGTTATCCCGAAGGACACCAAGCTGGCGCCCTGGCCCGCCGACATGCTGAAACCATGGGACCAGCTGAGCGCCGACGAAAAGAAGCTGTTCATCCGTCAGGTTGAGGTATTCGCCGCCTACTCGGCTTACAATGATCACGAGATCGGCCGCGTGATTCAGGCCTTCCAGGACCTGGGAAAACTCGAGAACACGCTCATTATCTATATCAACGGTGACAATGGCACGAGCGCCGAGGGTGGCCCGCTCGGCACGCCGAACGAGGTCGCGTTTTTCAACGGCCTCAATAAATTGCCCGCCGAAGTACAGCTGAAGTGGTACGACGTCTGGGGAACGGAGCAAACCTACAACCACATGTCAGCCGGTTGGTCGTGGGCCTTCGACACTCCGTTCGACTGGTTCAAGCAGAATGCCTCGAGGCTCGGCGGCATCAATCAGAACATGGTGGTTTCGTGGCCCTCACGTATCAAGGACAAGGGCGGCTTGCGCGAACAGTTCGTGCACGTGATCGATGTCGTACCTACCATTCTTGAGGCGGCCGGCATCAGCGCACCCGAAATTGTCGACGGCATCAAGCAAAAGCCGATCGAAGGCACCAGCTTCGTGTACACCTTCGATGCGAAGAATGCCAAGGTCGCGTCGCGCCATTCGACCCAGTATTTCGAGATGATGGGCCAATGGGCGCTCTACAAGGACGGCTGGATGCTCAGCACCAAGGTCAATCGGGCGCCGTGGGAGGCCTTCGGCCCAGCCAACCCCGATCCACTGAACAACCAGGTATTCCAGCTCTACGATTTGAGCACCGACTTCAGCCAGACCGACGACATCGCCGCCAAGAACCCGGACAAGGTCAAGGAAATGAGGGCTCAGTTCCTTGCGGAAGCTAAGAAGTATCAAGTCTTCCCGATGGACGCATCGGTCGCGGCACGCATCGTTGCGCCGCGGCCAAATATTACGGCTGGGCGTACGGAGTTCGTGTACACGCGACCGATGGTCGGCCTGCCGCAAGGCGACTCGCCGCTGCTTCTCAACACCTCATACATCGTAACGGCTGACATCGAGGTGCCGCAAGGCGGTGCGGAGGGAATGATCCTGACCTCCGGCGGACGCTTCGGCGGTTACGGGTTCTACCTGCTCAACGGCAAGCCCGTCTGGTTGTGGAATCTGGTCGACCTCAAGCGCATCAAATGGGAGGGTCCAGACGCACTTACGCCGGGCAAGCACGTCGTCGAGTTCGACTTCAAATACGACGGCTTGGGCCCGGGTACGCTGGCGTTCAACAATTTCTCCGGCGTCGGCCGCTCCGGCACGGGCACGCTGAAGGTGGACGGCAAGGCCGTCGACACCAAGACGATGGAAAAAACTCTGCCCATGATCCTGCAGTGGGACGAGAGTTTCGACATCGGTTCCGACACGCTGACGGGCGTAAACGACGACGACTATAAGCCGCCGTTCACGCTGACCGCGAAACTGAACAAGCTAACTCTTAAACTGGATCGGCCAAATTTGTCACCGGAGGACATCAAGAAGTTCGAGGGTGCGATGAGGGCTGCGGCTGACGGCCCGGTCTCGGAAGACCTAACCGTCGTCCAAAGACTGGAAGCGCGGTTCGACAAGAGAGAGGATTGCCGCAAGCAGGCTGATGTGCAAAAGCTAGGTCCGATCGAACGGATTCAGTTCGTACGAACGTGCTTGCAGTGATGCATGGCGTAACGACCAGGAATGGGCTCTTCGGAGCCCTTCAATCGGCGCGAAGGAAAAATGCTTAGTGCTACGGGACGACCGGAACATCGCGCCGCGTCGGAGGTAGCTGATCGGCTCACCTGCCAGATTCACGTGGCGCGTAGTTGGAGGAGTTCATGAAAATCGGTCGTGAGATATGCATCCCAGCTCTCGTGCTGGGATGCGGTCCTGGCTCCCGGCGCAGGTTGCGCGCAAGGTGCCGACGAGACAGTGCAAAGCATGCTCGCCGCACAAATCCGGTCGCAAGGTGTGAATAAGCGCCCGAGAGTGACCCCTCCACCGCAAATTGGATCAATAGCTTAACGTGCCGGTCGGTGTCGGGACCCCGCGCCAATTCACAAGCGCCAAGCCGCACGATGGCGGGCAGCGCTGCGATATTTAAAGTCTCCGCGCCGCCCGCCGTCGGTCATGCCCGATCCTGCGGCGTTTCCTGCGAGATCGTGAACTCATCTGTCGCCCGTTCCAAAGCGAATGCCTCCTTTCCCTTTGCGGCCCAGAGCGCTCGCGCCTGTTCGCCTTGATTGCTTTTGAGCTTGTCTGCCATCCAGAGCAGCGCGCCGAGGATGATGGCGCGATCATCGCCGGTCAGGTCCACGACACGAGCCTTGACGACGAGGCCGCCCAGTTCGATCAGGTGCCGCGTGCGCTTGCGGCGCTCGACTTGCCATGCGCGCATATCATGCCGCGCCCTTGCTGCCTGTTGACGGTTGCGCGCCGCCCGGTTGCGCCCGAGCGCCGCCAGTGTGGCGCTCAGCTGCCGGTGCAGTTCGCCGCGCCCGGCTCTGAAAGAACGCGGCCCCGCGCTTGGCCCACGCCTCCCTCTTGCCGGCCTCCTTTGTCTCGGCCAGCACGATCAGCGCGCCCGCCAATTCATTCGCCGTGAGTGTGTCAGCCCCGGCGGCGATGACGAGTTCGCCGAGCTGCCGCACCTTTCGAGTCTTCAGCTCTTTGGCCTTGTCTTCGAGCGCTTTCAGATCCGTGTCAGAGTCCCTCGGCTTGCGCATGATATCCTCCGTAAGCTGTGCAAGGGGTCGATGCAGCAATGATAATTGAGCAGCCCGCAAAATGCTGTAAGGCTGCCGGGACTGCCTGAGACGGGGTAGTCCCGCCCGAGATTTTTTCGAGGGAGGGCGCGCTTATACGTCGTGCCGACGTGCGCTTCGCCGTGTAAATGATCCGGTCGCGATGGCGATCTATCATCTTCACGTCAAGGTCATTGGCCGCAAATCCGGGAGCAGCGCGGTGGCGTCAGCCGCCTACCGTTCGGGCTCGCGGCTGCGCGACGAACGTTTGGACCGCAGCCACGACTTTTCCGGCAAGCGGGGCGTCGTCCATTCCGAGGTGATGCTGCCGGAGAATGCGCCGGAGGTATGGAGCGGTCGGGAGCGGCTGTGGAACGACGTCGAGGCGTTCGAGATCCGCAAGGACGCGCAGCTTGCCCGTGAGGTCGAATTCGCCATCCCCCGCGAGATGACTATGGCGCAGGGAATCGAATTGGCCCGCGACTTCGTTCGGAGCGAATTCGTGGATCGGGGCATGATCGCCGATCTCAATGTGCATTGGGACATGGCCGAGGACGGCACGCCCAAGCCCCATGTCCATGTCATGTTGACTATGCGCAAGGTGGAGGAGAACGGTTTTGGCCGGAAGGTGCGAGACTGGAACCGCACCCAGATGGTCGAGCGCTGGCGTGAACGCTGGGCCGCGCTCGCCAATGAGCGTCTGGCCGAACTCGACATCGACGCGCGGATCGACCATCGCAGCCTTGAGCGCCAAGGCATCGCACTGGAGCCGCAAAGCCAGATCGGTGCGCCCGCCAAACGTATCGAGGTTCGGGGCATCGAAGGCAAAGGGCTCGAAGCCGACCGTGCCGAGATGCACCGCGAGATCGCGCGCGGCAATGGCGAGCGGATCATCGCCGATCCCTTCCTTGGGCTGGACGCGATCACCCAGCAACAATCGACCTTCACGCAGCGCGACATGGCGAAGTTCGCGCATCGGCACAGCGATGGGATCGATCAGTTCAATGAGGTCATGGGCGCGATGCGCAGCGCACCTGGTCTGGTCGAACTCGGCAAGGACGCTCGCGGCGAGGATCGCTTCACTTCGCACGAAATGATCGAGGCCGAACAGCGCCTGCATCGCGCGGCCGAACTGATGGCGGAACGGGAACGCCATGAGGTGCGTAACGCGGATCGCGAAGCGGCTCTTGCGCGTGGGGAAGCGCGCGGCCTTGTCCTTTCGGGCGAGCAGGCCGATGCGCTGGGGCGCATGTCACGGACGGGCGCGATTTGAGTGTCGTGGTTGGCCATGCCGGCACCGGCAAGAGCGCGATGCTGGGCGTGGCGCGGGAGGCCTGGGAGGCGGCAGGCTATGAGGTTCGAGGCGTCGCGCTTTCCGGCATCGCGGCGGAAAATCTCGAAAGCGGGTCGGGCATTGCCTCGCGCACCATCGCCAGCATGGAGCATGGCTGGGAACAAGGGCGCGACCTGCTCAGATCGTGCAATGTGCTGGTGGTCGACGAGGCGGGCATGGTAGGCACGCGCCAGTTGGAACGCGTGCTGTCCCATGCCACTGAGGCCGGCGCCAAGGTGGTGCTGGTTGGCGATCCGCAGCAGTTGCAATCCATCGAAGCGGGGGCGGCGTTCCGCTCGATCCATGAGCGACACGGCGGGGCGGAAATCGGCGAAGTGCGCCGTCAGCTGGAGGACTGGCAGCGCGACGCCACGCGCGATCTCGCCAATGGCAAAGCCGGCAGTGCGCTTGGAGCTTACCGCTCCCGCGGCATGGTGCATGAGGCCCAGACCCGCGAGCAGGCGCGCGGCGATCTGATCGAGCGCTGGGACCGCGACCGGCAGGCAGCACCGGAGCGCAGCCGGATCATCCTCACCCACACCAACGACGAAGTCCGCGCACTCAATGAGGCAGCGCGCGACCGAATGCGGGCCGCCGGCGATCTGGGCGATGAGGTGCGTGTGACGGTCGAGCGCGGTGCCCGCGGCTTCGCCAGCGGAGACCGCGTCATGTTCCTGCAGAATGAGCGCGGCCTTGGCGTGAAGAACGGCACGGTCGGGACCATCGAGCAGGTCAGAGCGCAATCCATGACCGTGCGCACCGACGACGGTCGATCTGTGCAGTTCGACCTGAAGGACTACAACAAGATCGACCACGGCTATGCGGCGACCATCCACAAGGCTCAGGGCATGACGGTAGACCGCGCCCATGTGCTGGCGACGCCGGGAATGGACGCCCATGGCAGCTATGTCGCCCTGTCGCGGCACCGCGACGGCGTGGACCTGCATTATGGCCGCGACGATTTTGCCAATCAGGACCGGCTTGTCCGCACCCTGTCGCGCGATCGCGCGAAGGATATGGCCTCGGATTACGATCCTGCCGATCCGGTACAGAGCTACGCCGAGCGGCGTGGGATTACCTTCCGCGAGCGCGTGGCCGAGATCGTGCGCAGGGTCGTGCCCGAGAAGGTACGCAACATGTTCGACGACCTTCGCTCTCCTGAAGATGTGCCCGGCCCGGCTGGCGGACGGAGGCCGAACCGGGAAACGCCGGAAAGGGAAATGAGCGGTACGGGAGCCGAGCGGCGCGAAACCGAAGCGCCGGAAAGGAAGGTGGCGGAAGAGGCGGAAAAGGAATTGCGTCACGTGCGCACCCGAGCGCTCGTGCGCCATGCACGCGCCGTGGATGCGATCTTCGAGGCGCAGGAGATGGGCGGCGAGGCAAGTCCCAAGCAGGTGAAAGAACTGCAAAAGGCCCGCCAGGTCTTCGAGGAGGTGCGGCCCTACGGCTCGCACGACGCCGAAGCCGCCTACAAAAGGAATCCGGAACTGGCCCGCGAGGCGGCTGGCGGCCGGGTCAACCGCGCCGTCCGCGCGCTCCAGCTCGAAACCGAACTCCGCATCGATCCGGGCCGCCGCGCCGACCGCTTTGTGGAGCACTGGCAGAAGCTCGACTACACCAGCTTGCGCCAGTATCAGGCGGGAGACATGTCCGGCTACAAATCAACGCGCTCGGCGATGGGGGACATAGCGA
The DNA here is from genome assembly GCA_963847045.1 of uncultured Alphaproteobacteria bacterium. GTDB lineage: Bacteria > Pseudomonadota > Alphaproteobacteria > Rhizobiales > Xanthobacteraceae > Bradyrhizobium. The sequence continues at coordinate 266,405 of CAWJYQ010000017.1, forward strand.
GAAGCCTCGAACGCGATCCGCAACTGGAGTCGATCCTCGCCAACCGCAAGCGGGAGCTCGGCATTACGTTCGAATCAGGCCGCCGGCTCGGCCACGAATTGGCTTTCGCCCATGGCATCGACCTCGGTAGAGGCCGAGGGATCTGGCTCTGATTTGATGCATGTCGTTGTCCCAAAACCGCCGCGCACTTTTGGGCGACATGCATTGATCGCCGATCACAAGTGTTTGCCGCCGATTGTACGCCACACTACGAGGACGCGGAAAATGCTCTTGCGCGCGAGCCACTGCTTGCTCTGTCTGGATCAGGAGCAGTCAGCAAGAAGCAGCGTTTCCATGCCCGAACCAGACCGGATCATTCGCCTCAAAACCGTCCTTTCCCGAACCGGGCTGTCCCGGTCCACCATTTACCGCAAGATCATTGAGGGGACATTCCCGGCCCAGATTAGGATCAGCATCAATGGCGCAGGCTGGCGCGAATCGGACATCAATCGCTGGATCGCCGATCCGGTATCCTGGCGTCCGAAAGGCCAGTTCGACGAGGTCAGATGAGGCAGGTACACGGCTCCACGCACGACGAGACGGCAGAGCCGGTCTGGACTCAATTCTCGATCAGACGCGAATTGTGATCAGCGCGCGACTATCTCGTGACTTGCAATCCAATCCGCATCGCCTGCAGGGGCGAAAATAACTTAGGCTCGATTTACAAGATGTACCCAATACTCGAACAACATTCATGCACTGATCGAGATGATTTTTTGATCCGCGCTTGACGCGCAGAATGTTGCCCAGTCGGACATCAACGACTTCCGCTTTTCGAACAGGTCGCCCCGGCGGTAAGCCGCCTCGACCTTGCTGTTGATCGTATGGGCGAGTGCCATCTCGACCACTTCATTCGGATAATTCGTACATTCGGCGGCCCAGTCCCGGAAGGTCGAGCGAAAGCCGTGCGCGGTCAGATCGGAACGGTCCATCCGATCGAGCAGTGCTAGCATGGCCATGTTGCTGAGCGGCCTGTCACGCTTGCCGCCCGGAAACAGGAATGTGCCGCCCTGCTCCTCACGCAGCTTCTCGGTGATGGCGAGCGCCGCCGCGGACAACGGAACGCGGTGCTCCTTGCTGGTCTTCATTCGACCGGCCGGCACCGTCCAGACCCTGTCCTTGATTTCTTCGGATTGCGCGCCGATCACCTCGCCGGTGCGCGCCGCCGTGAGGATGAGGTATTCGAGCGCGCGTGCCGCAACGCCGTCCTGGTCGCGCAACGCAGTCATGAATGCGGGTATTTCGTCATAGGGCAAGGCAGCGTGGTGCTTGACCTTGCGCACCTTGGCGCGCGCCGGCAACAGCTTGTCGAGATGACCACGCCAGCGTGCCGGATTCTCACCTTCCCGAAAGCCGCGCACCGTTGCCCAATCGAGCACGGCTTCGATCCGGCCGCGCAGCCGCGAGGCCGTTTCCGGCTTCTTCGACCACAAGGACTCGATGATCTTCATCACCAATGCGGTGTCGATGCTTTGGACCGCTAGCGCACCGATCACCGGCTCCGCATAGGTCTTCAGCGTCGAACTCCATTGGGCGGCGTGCTTGGCGTTGCGCCAACCGGCACTGTGGGCCGCAAGGTATTGCTCGGTGCAGTCCTTGAAGGTCAACGCGGTTGCCGCCTCGAGCGCAGCCTGGACGCGTTGCGCGCGGCGCGCCTCGATCGGATCGATGCCCTCGTAAGTTTGCCGTCGACACTCGGCTGCCTTCGCGCGCGCCTCGGCAAGGCCGAACAGCGACACCGAACCGAGACCCATTTCGCGGGAGCGGCCGCGAAGGGTGAAGCGATAGATCCAGGACTTTGCGAGTGTGTTTTCGCCATCGCCGGAGACCTGCAGATAGAGGCCCGCACCATCGGCATACATGCCGGGCGTCTTCATCTTTGCGACCTTCAAAGCCGTCAGCCGGCCCACGAGATGCGCCATGTCTGCTCTGCCATCTTACCCGCAATGCTACCCACATCCTGCGCGCATTTACCCACGTTTTCGGGCGAACGCGCGCGGACGCAAGCACGCATCAAGCGCTAAAAATACGGCTATTTTTCAGTGGGTTGGGAGACCGTGGCGAACAAACGCGAACATCGATGTGGCGGAGAGAGTGGGATTCGAACCCACATGGCCGCTGATCGAGCTCATCCAAGAACCGAGCCTCAGCGCACCAGTTTCGAAATTGCCGGAGCTGGGCCGATCGCCCCCGACCCCACACCGATTCAGGACTCTTCATCACCCTCTCGGCACAGGTGCGATTCGTCCCATTTGTACGACACAACTGCCCGCAGCCCGACTGGGGCTCTGGATCTCTTTCTTGCTGCCGAAACCCTCGATCTTATTATTGTCCTCAGACCGATCGTGTCGGGGGCGGAGTTATGGGCGGCAAACACGAAAGGATTCGGATCGAGGCATTTGGGTCGCCAGGCAGTACAAAAAAGCCACCTGCAACGAAGCGCCGTCGCAAGAACCGTGGCATGCCGCCGCCCGCGACGTTCGATATCGATACGCTGCCAGGCAGCTCTAATTTGACAGCATTAGAGGCGGCCGCGGTCATCCGGCGCACGCCCGGAGCGCTGGAGCAATGGCGGCGCGACCCAAATCACCCGCTGAAATGGCGTTACGTCGATGGCCGCCCGCTCTATCGTGTCGATGCGCTGCGCGACTATCTGGCCGGATGCGCTAAGGCCACTAAACGCCCCCAGCCGCATAATGCTCGCGGAGACGGCCGAGCAGCTCGGCCTTGATGGGGTCCAGCGGATTTGTCCGCTGCAGGCGCACGACCTTGCCGACCCGTCTCGCGCCGACCAATTCGGCGATGTAGTCATGAGCAGCTTCGAATGCCATCTTGCGGATAATCCACTGTTCGTCGTGATTATAGACCTGATCGATTCCGCTAGGCTTCTGTCCGACACACAACCGTTGGATTTCGTTGTCGTAGCCGCAACGTGACATGACGGTTCGCAAGCTGCGCCTTAAGTCATGCATAGTGAACTTAGCAACAGCGGCTTCCTTGACCAAACGGTTGACCATCTTGGTGAAGCCCGACATCTGGCCGCCGGTCTTCGGTGACGGGAAGACATAGTCGCTCGTCGCACGCTGGAAATGTTTCGCGGCCACGAGCACTTCGTCAACCAAGTGGGTGCGCGGCACGTCATGGTGCAGGCCCATCTTGGTCCATGCCGCATCGAAAGTGATGCGGTCATCCATAATGTGCTTTCGCCACTCGACCATGGTCGGCTCGCTGCGGCGGGGGCCACCGAGTAGGCACATGCGTGTCAATAGCCCGAAAGTCCCGAGCTTGCCGGATGCATGCCAAACTTTGATGATCTCCTCATCGGTCAGCGCCCGTCCCTTCGTTCGACGCCCTACCCTCTGCGCACGGGTTTCCTTGGGCGCGCGGTAGCCGGCGAGCACATTGTGCTCGACGTAACCTTCGCCGACGCACCACTCGAGGAAGGTGTGCACGTGCTTGCGCAAGTCCTTGGCTGCACCGCGCTTGCCGGTCTTGGCGATCTTGTCAACTGCCGCCATGATCTGCCGTCGGGTCAGCTCGGCGATGGCGAGATCGAAGTGATCCTTGAGACCGCGTCGCAGCGCCGACAGTGCCGGTTTCCAGTTGACGACCTGGCGTCCAGTCAGCGAGGTTTCGTAGGGGCCATCTTCAATGATCAGGGTCGTCAGCGTGGTGCACTGCTTCTCGGCCAGCTGTTGCTGCTTAGCCTCGCGCTTGGCGTCGTTCGGATCGACCCCGATGACCACCTCGCCAGCGGCGATGGTGGCGGCCTTGCGCGCGGCCTTCTCGTTAAACTTGGGCCATGCGCCTAGCGTCTTACGTTGTGTGCCTTTCATCCCAGGCTTGGTGAACAGGTAGACCCAGGTCCGGCCGCCAGTGGAGCGCATCCTGATGGCAAGCCCTGGCTGCTCTGTGTCGTGCAGATAGTGCTGTGACTTGCCCGGCGGCAGCCTGGCCGAACGGATTGCAGCGTCCGTAAGCCGCAGGTAGTTCGTCTTCACTTCAGCTCTGAGATCTTTTTCGCTTTTTTCCATCGTTTGTGCCCTGCGCTTTGTGCCCTGGAGCGGGTCGAGGTGTGACCCAAGAAACGGATCACAAACCGTTCCCTCCACGTTCCCAGCTCTGTTGTGCCCCACGGGAAAATTCACGAAGGGCACAGCGCGGTCATACAAATTGTAGTAAGTCCAGCTATGGCTCACTATGGGCCGATATGGCCACAAATCCCTGCGCTACAAGGACTTTTACAACTATAGTATGGCTGGATTAGGTCGGCTAAGGTCTACGGATTGTGGTTCACACGGGAGAGGTCCAAGGTTCGATCCCTTGTGCGCCCACCATGCTTCGCCCTTCGGGCTACGCATGGCGCTGCCAGCCAAGAACATTGGGGCGAAGGATGTCCGGCGTAGCTTGAGCGAAGCGAAAGCGAAGACGGACGGGTCAGGCTTCACGCGCTGCAACTCAGCAACTCTCGATCCTCACATCGCAAACACCCAGACCGCGATGATGGTGCCAAGCGTGGCCAGTCCGCTGATGGTCCAGCCGGCGGCATAGGCGGCTTCGTCCTCGCGCGTATGATGCGTCACTTCGGTTCGTAGCATGGCGCTGCGCCAGTCCATGGCTGTTCTCCGGACAGCCCTGCCTTGCAAAGACAACTCCGCCAGTGGCCGCGAGTTCCTCAAGGGGCAGCCGCTGCAAAAACGACCATTGGATGGCAGATGGTCTCACGAATAACTGATCGTTGAAGTTGAACCGCAGGCTACCCGGCTCCGTTATGGTGCGCCGGCCGAAAAAAAAACAAACGGAGTTCTTCGCATGCGCAAACTCGTCATCGCCACCACCGCCCTCGCCTTTCTCTCGTCGACCGCGTTCGCTCAGACATCGACGACGACGCCTGCCACCGGTGGCGACACCATGAGCAAGGGCGACACGATGAAGAAGACGACCCATACGAAGAAGAAATCGGCCAAGAAGACCGGCGACGATGCCATGACCAAGCAGTAAGCGATGCGGCCGCCCTCCGGGCCCTTTCGTTTGGGACGATCCAAAACCCTCATGGTGAGGAGGCGCGGAGCGCCATCTCGAACCATGAGGCCGAAGCAGGGGCCTCATCCTTCGAGACGCTTGCTATCGCAAGCTCCTCAGGATGAGGAGACAGAGCTGCTTGTGGCGCAGAAGGACTACTCGGCCAGCCCGGCTTCCTTCAGCCGCTCCGCAAACCAGATCGAGACCTGCCGCTCCATCACACCGCCCGCATAGACCTCCGAGAAGGTGACGTTCTTCCTTGCCAGCGTGACGAACACGCCGATGGAAAAGGCGAACCACAGATGCGGGTCGGTCAGCGCCTTGAGCTTGTGCTGGTCGTGCTCGATCGGCTGGTGATTGCTGGCCTTGCGGACTTCGAGCGCCAGCAGATTGTTCGGAATGTCGCGCTGGTGCACGACAATGTCGGGATAGATGGATTTGCCGAGATGGTCGTCGGTTGACGACAACGTGCCGTGCGGCAGCCGCATGGTACGCTCGCCGAGCCGGTCATAGTCGCAATCGACCTCCCAGCCGGTGAAATGCTTCTCGACCAGCACCGCAAGCCGATGCGTCAGCGTGCGCTCCCCCAGGTCGCGATCCAGGATATAGGTCTCGCGCGCATAAAATTCCTGCAGCGCGGCGATCAGCTTGTTCAGTTCGGTCTGCATGCTGCAGCCTCCGCCCCCAACATAACGAAAAGCGGGCGGAGGATACAGCCTCAGGTTACCGAGAGGATCTTTCTAAAACTGCACTTCAATCAGCCGTGGTCCCTGGGCTGCGATGGCTTCCGCCAACGCCTTGTTGAAATCGTCGGCGGTCGTGACCGCGCAGCCCTCGACACCCATGCCCCTGGCGAGCGCGACGAAGTCGATGGTCGGCCGGTCGATCTTGAGCATGTCCTGGGCGCGCTGGCCGGGCTCGCCGGCGCCGACGCCATCGAACTCGCCGCGCAGGATCTGATAGATCCGGTTGGCAAACACGATGGTGACGACGTCCAGCCCCTCGCGCGCCTGCGTCCACAGGGACTGGATGGTGTACATGGCGCTGCCGTCGCCGACCATGCAGATCACCTTGCGGTCGGGACAGGCGACCGCCGCCCCCGTCGCAACCGGCGTGGAGAAGCCGATCGAGCCGCCCATGTTCTGCAGCCAGTCGTGCGGCGCGCTTGCGGCCGTCGGCGGGAAGAAGCCGCGGCCGGTGGTGATGGATTCATCGACGATGATGGCGTTCTCGGGGATCGCGCACGCAATCGCCTGCGCGATCGAAGCGTGGTTGAGCGCTCCGGTCGGCTTGTTGAGCTCGACGAGCTTCTGCGGCTTGACATCCTGCGGCCTGGCGCCAAGCGCATCCGCGAGCGCTTCCAGCGCCGCGACCGAGTTCTCGCCCCACTCGGTCAGCTGATGCACCTCGCAGCCCTCGGGCTTGAGCATGCTCGGCTTGTTCGGATAGGCGAAGAAGGCAACGGGATCGCGGGCTTCGACCAGCACGATGTTCTTGAAGTTTTTCAGGATCGGCAGCGCCAACTCGATCACGTAGGGAATGCGGTCGATCGAGAAGCGGCCGCGGCCGCGCGCCATGCGCGGATGATAGGTCTGACCCATCACCTTGCAGCCGGTCTTGCCGGCAATTTGCTGCGCCAGCGCCAGCCCCTTCTCCGACAGCGCGCCGCCCGTGACGAGCAACAGGTTGGTATCGCCGCCGGAGTGCAGCACCTTGGCCGCCTTCTCCACGGCTTCCGTGGAGAAGCCCGGCTGCTGCTTCGGCGCCGGCACCTGCGCAATGCCGTCGGCTTCGTTCCAGGCGGTGTCGGCAGGCAAAATGAGCGTTGCGATCTGCGGCGGCGAGCTCTTGGCAGCGGCAATCGCAGCCGCACCGTCGGCGGAAACCGACTTGGCGTCCGGAGACGTCCGAACCCATTCCGACATCGGCCGCGCCAGGCCTTCGATGTCCGACGTCAGCGGGGCGTTGAGGGCGATGTGGTAGGTCGCGTGCTGGCCGACGATGTTGACGATACCCGAGCGCGCCTTCTTGGCGTTGTGCAGATTGGCGAGGCCATTGGCGAGGCCGGGGCCGAGATGAAGCAGCGTCGAGGCCGGCGTGCCCTTCATGCGGTAATAGCCGTCGGCCGCCCCCGTCACCACGCCCTCGAACAGGCCGAGCACGCAGCGCATCCCTTCCACCCGGTCGAGTGCGGCGACGAAATGCATCTCCGAGGTGCCGGGATTGGTGAAACAGACGTTAACGCCGCCCGCGACCAGGGTCCGCACCAGACTTTCCGCACCGTTCATCGTTCCGCTCCCGTTCGCGAGGCTGTTTTGGCGACAGGCAGATCAACCATTGTTCCGCCCATTCGTCAAAGGGGGCTGGCGCATTGATCACCCGCCATGACGCAGAGCTTCTTAACCGCGACATCTGAAAGCGTTAACGTCTCACGCGGCCGTGGCTTGCGAAACCGGCCCGATGCGGCCAGTCTCTGCAACCAACAACCGATTTTCGTGAGGAAGAAGAATGACCCGGGGCTTCGTCGTACTTGTCGCCGCAGCGGTGTTCCTGGCCGGCGCCGGCCATGCCCAGGCGCAAGGCTTCTTCGAGGACTCCCGCGACATCATGGGCGGCGGCCCGAATTTCTTCAGCCGGGGCGGCGCAAGCCCGCTTCCGCGCACCACCGTCAGCTTTCCCGCCAGTTACGCGCCGGGCACCGTTGTCATCAATACCGCCGAACGCCGGCTCTATCTGATCCAGCCGGGTGGTACGGCATTGAGTTACGGCATCGGCGTCGGCCGCGACGGTTTTCGCTGGAGTGGCGTGCACCGCGTCAGCGCGAAGAGGGAATGGCCGGGCTGGACTCCGCCCTCGCAGATGCGCCGGCGGCGTCCCGATCTGCCAGGCTATATGCCTGGCGGCATCGACAACCCACTCGGCGCCCGCGCGCTCTATCTCGGCTCGACGCTCTATCGCATCCACGGTTCCAACGAGCCGGAGACGATTGGGCAGGCGGTATCGTCGGGCTGCTTCCGCATGACCAACGAAGACGTGGTCGATCTCTATAACCGCGTTCCCGTTGGCGCCACGGTCATCGTGAAGAATTAGCGCCGCAGCACTCCGGCCTCGCGCCTTGCGCACAGGAGCCGGTTGCGGCAGCGTCGCGAGATGATGCGCATATCCTCTCTCCACATCGCGATCGCCTCGACGGCGATCGCTGCGCTGCTGTGGCCGCTGCCGGCATTCTCGGAGATTCCCGAGATTGCCGCCCACCAACGCGTCGAGAAGAAGAGTTTTACCGACGCCGAGATCATCGAAGGATTCTTCAAGACGAGTTTTGGCGCGGAATTTCAACTCGCCGGCCGGGTCGACCGCATCCGAAAATACGACGGGCCGGTGCGCGTGTTCGCCGAAGGCAACCGCGCCGACCGAAGAGCGCAACTCGCCAAAGTCGTCGCCGATATCGGGCAGCGCGTGCAGCATCTCGACATCGCCATGTCCGACAGAGCCGAGGACGCCAACATCACCGTGCAGCTGGTGCGCGACCGCGACCTCACGCACACCATCGCCAAATCCTATGGCAGCGAACGGGCGCGCGAGATCAAGCGCTCGCTCGATCCGCAATGCCTGTCCGGTTTCCGCAAGAACGAGAGATACGAGATCACCCATTCCGACGTCATCCTCACCGTCGACAATGGCGATTTCGTCTTCCTCGATTGCGCCTATGAGGAGCTGTTGCAGTCGCTGGGGCCGATCAACGACACGAGCTCGGTGCCATGGACCATGTTCAACGACAAGGTTTCGATGGGCTATTTCGACGTCTACGACCAATACATCCTCAATTTGCTCTACGATCCCCGCATCAAGCCGGGCATGACGGTCGAAGAGGTGAAGGCGGTGCTGCCGGACGCGCTCGCCGACGTGCGCGCGTGGGTGAAGAAGGTCAACAGATTGCCCGAGTGATGACGATCTCACTTCTTGCCGGCGGGTCCGCTCTTTCCGGCCCCTCCGCAAATCCCTTTCAGCGCCGCCCATTCCCTGTCGCTCAACAGCGGCGGGCCACTCGGCGGCCGATCCTCACCCGTCATGCGCTTCAGCCGGTCCTCGGTCAGTGGGTGGCTTGCAAGGATCGACAGATTGCTGTCGCCCTCCTTGCCGGTGACGCGGAACAGGAGTTCGCCCATCGGCTTGGGCGAACGGCCGAGCTTGTGCATCACGTCGATCGCGAAGGTGTCGGCACCTTCCTCGGCCTCGCGCGAATGCGAGGCGGTCACCAGCGTGCGCGAGGCAAAGATCAGGGCGCTCGAGCCCGTGACGTCGCCGAACAGGAGGCCGATCAAGAACGACGTGCCGCCGTTGTAGATCAGGCCGCGCATGTTATCGCGGTGCTTCAGATGCCCGAGTTCGTGCGCAAGCACGCCCGCGATCTCGTCGGGGTTCTGCGCTTTCTCCAGGAGGCCGTCGATCAGATAGACCTTGCCGCCCGGCAGCGCGAAGGCATTGGGCACCTTGGTGTCCAGCACCGAGGACTGCATCGCCGCCAGATCGAGGCCGGCCGCGCCGCGCAGCAGGCCGAGAAGCTTGGTGTAGGCCGCCTGTCCCGCCGCGCCGTTGCAGACGCGGTTGCCGAAGATGGCCTTGATCTGCACGTCGCTGGCATCGCCGACCCGCCGTTCAAAGGCTTCCGGCACCAGCGGGGCGAGGCGGTCGGCCGCGAGCGGAATTGCAAACAGCACGATCGCGACAATGGAAACCACCGCGGCGAGCGACCATCCGACGATTTTCGCGACCGCCCGGCCATCCATCCGATGCTCGCCAAGCCGTGCGCAGCGCGACGCCAGTCCGGCCGCCAGTGCCGTGTCGCGAATTTCCAGCCGCGCCAGCGGCGACGCGGACAGGCAGCTCACCCTCAACATACCCGCGGGGCTGTCGGCCTGGCGGATGTCGTCATAGGCCCATCGGACCGGCGCAGAGCCGTCTTCGCGGATTTCAAGCGTGTCGCTGAAAGCGAGCGTGACGGAGCGCCGCCGGCTCGACGTTCCGTCGAAATAGACGGTCGGTGCATTGTCCGGGGGCGCTACGCCGTCTGCGAAAACGCTCACTGACTAGAATCCGGCCACGTCGAGACCGTCGGCAAATCCCTCGCCCAGCGCGCTCGCAAGCTCGCCCTTGGCGGTGACATTGGCCGCCGCACCGATGTCATGCACGCGGACAGTATCCAACACCTTTAGCCACAAATCCCGCATCAGACAGACGCGCATCACGAGGTTGATCCCCAACACAAAGGCGAGATAGCCGGCGCCAGCCAGCACCATCAACGGAATGCTCCTGGCAAAGGCTTTCGTCTCGAAAAAGTCATTGAACGTCATGCCGCTCACGCCGACGACGAGAGCGACGGACAGGGCCAGGTAAGCCAGAAAAATCACGCCCAGCAAAGCAGTCCAGCCAACGACGGTCCAGTACAAACCGACCAGCGCGCCGCGCGACATTGTCAATTCCAGACGCACCCCGCCAAAACGAATTCCCGACAGCCACCAGCGCCACTCCACCGCCTTAAATCCGGCGTAGACGAAAGGTGCGCCGATGGTGAAATAGAGTGCAAACGGGGTCAGCAGCCACAACCACCATCCTTGCTTGAAAAACTCCCACCCTCGCCCTTCGAAACTGCCTTGCAGGTCGCCGTAATATGAATGCCGCATCTTGTAGCGTTCGAGCGCAGCTTCCCGCCACGGCAGGGCGAAGCCCAGCGTCGCCAGCACCAGAAAGCCCCAGAGCACCGCGCGCCAGGAATAAGCCCAGCCCGAGCCGTCCATCCAGAAGCGCACGCCGCGCCAGACCGTGCGCGTCAGCCGGTAGCGCCGCGCCCGATAGATGGCGAATTGTCCGAAGGCGTAGAACGCGAGGATCAGCGGAAAGCTGGCGAACTCCTTGAAGCGCTCCGCTTCGATGCCGATCAGGAAATAGCCGAGATAGATCGGCACCAGGATCGCCATCGCGAACAGGAAGCCGATCAGGAGTTCCTTGCCACGGCCGGTATATTCGGCCGCGTCGCCGTCGATCAGGGTGTTCGACCACAAATGCCGGCGAAAGTCGGTCGCGAGCCAGAAACGGTAGAAGCCGGCGGTGACGATCTCCAGTGCGGCCCCCCTCGCGGCGAGATGGAAGAACTCGCCGCGGTCTCCGGTGAACAACGCCAGCGTCGGCGGCAAAGGCGGCGGTTGCGGCGCCGGCGGAGGCACCATTGGCACCGAAGTCATCTGATCCACGCGTCAACTCCGCGACAATACGACAGGACAGGAAAACCCACCGGTTTGTCGGACCAAAACCTTTCGGGTTCGACAAACCTTAGGTGGAATTTGCGAACATTTCACGTCGTTGTCGGCGTGGGAACTGTGCCGTGCGTCACGCAGGAGGCTTCAGGCAGGAGGCTTCAGGCAGGAGGCTTGGGCGGTGGATTTTGCGGCGCCGGCGCGCCGAAATCATCGGCGGTGATACCGGCTTGCACGAGGCGTTCCACGATGAGGGTCAACGCCCGCTCCAGTTCGGGATCGTCGAGCCGGAACAGGGCCCGCATCAAACGCAGGTGCCAATAGGTTCTCGCCATCTCGGCGTCCGGCTCTGAGATCGAAGGGTCGGTAGGATTTGTCATGGGAGGCCAGTGGCGGGGTTGAAAGGGATCGGGGTTCACTCGTGGCAAACAATTCCGTCGTGCATCGACGCAAAGTTCAGGATCTGCCCGGCGCAGGCCGCGGGCTGCAGCATGCCGAGCATCGCCGATGACGAGTTGAGATGCGTCACGCGCACCGAGGCGATGTGCTCGCGCAGCGCCGCCTCCTGATCGGTGGAAGAGATGTTGCTGCCGGTCGGATAGAGCGCGAGCACCGGCGCCTTGATCTTCGCAAGATACGGCTTGGCATCGACGCCGCCGGCAAAGTCCACCATGGCGGTGACCACCTCGACGTCGGCCTTGCCGACCTCCTTCGCATACCAGTCCGCAAACGCCGGATCGAAGCCGGTTGGAAAGCGCGCCAGCGTGTTCGATTTGCGCACCCAGCCTTCGACCCCGAGCGCGCGGATGGCGTCGACCCAGCTCGGATAGCCGAGCGCATAAGCGCTGCGGATCCACTCGTTGGCCCAGACCGCGGGCGCGAGCACCGCAAGCGTGCGCACACGCGCCGGCTTCTCGGCGGCAAAGATCAGCGTGATCGCGCCGCCGATCGCTTCGCCCACGAGATGAAACGTCTCGGCGCCGGCGTGATCGGCCACAGCCGCGATGTCGTCCAGATAGGCCTTGAGCGAGATCGAGTGGTGCGGATTTTCGAGTGGCCGCGATTGTCCGAGCCCGCGCAAATCCGGGCAGATCACCCGGTAGAACCTGGCGAGATACGGCACCATGTTGAACCAGAAATCGCCGGAGCGCGCAAAACCGTGGACCAGGATGATGGTTTGCGCCCTGCGCCAGCGGTCGGTGAAATCGTGCACCGCGTAGTGCAGCGTGGCGCCATCGCCGGTCACGAGTTTCGGCATCGGCCCGCTCAATCCTGTTTCAGACGCAGCTCTCTGGCGAGCTGCTGCATTTGCGCCAACTCATCTTGCGCATATTTGGCCGCATCCGCCGCGCCGATGTCCCAGACCTCCTCGCCGCGCTTTCCGGCCATCGCCTTGAACTCCGCACTGTGCGCGGCCCTGGTGAAGGCCTCGCGCAATTTGTCGAACCGGTCTTGCGGCACGTCGCGCGGCACGATCAGCGCGCGCCAGAGCAGCGTCTGGGCCTGCGCCATCTTCACGTCAGCAAGGCTTTCGACGTTCGGCAACGCCGCAAATCGCCGCGCGGTCGTCGTCAGCAGGCATTTGGCTTTTCCTTCCGCGACAAAGGGCGCGATAGTGGCGATCGCGCCGCCATAGATGTCGATGGTGCCTGCGAGGAACGCGGTCACGGTCTGGTCGGCGCCGGAATAGGGAATGATCCGCTGATGGATTCCGTTCACGTCGAAAATGCGCGCGGTCGAGAACTGCACGAAGGCGCCGACGCCGTCGGAGCCGTAGGTGTATTTGTCCGGATTGTTCTTGAGCTCGGTCAGAAACTGCTCGGCGTTGTCAGCCGGAAAATCCGGATGCACGCACAGAACGCCGGCAGCCTGGGTGACCATGGCAAGCAGCCGGTAGTCGCTCGCCTGATAGGGCGTTGACGCCACATGCGGCGCCATGGTGATCGCGCCGCTCGGGACGCCGCCGATGGTATAGCCGTCCGCCTCCGCGCGCGCCACGACGCCGACACCGATGGTGCCGCTGGCGCCGGGCCGGTTCAGGATCACGATGGATTGGCCGAGCAAGGGGCTGGCGGCCTGCGCAAGCGACCGCATGATGGTATCGGTGCTGCTGCCCGGCCCGGCCGGCACTACGAGCTGGATCGGCCGATCCGGAAAATTGTCGGCGGATGCGGGCGCAGACAGGCCCGCCATCAGGCCGGCAAATAGGATCAAGGAAGCATTGCGAACCAGATCACGGGGCTCGAGGCGGCGAATCATGTTGGCCAATTCTTCTCCGCGCGGCGCTCAAAAAAAGCCCACAACCGCTGTAGTTCAGCCGCCGCCTACCGGCAACGGCAAGTTTTACCTGTTAAAAATTGTGACCTAGAAGGGTGATTCCTGTCTAATGAGTTGTTGGAATTGTAGTATAAGAAATTCAAATGAGCGAATTGCCACGTTCCCAAGCCCTGCGGTGCTTCATCACGGTTGCGCGTGAAGGCACCGTCTCCAGGGCCGCCTCCCTGCTGAACCTCACCCAGCCGGCCGTCAGCCTGCAACTGAAGGCGCTGGAGGAAGCAACCGGCCTGCAACTGTTCAACCGCACGCCGGGCGGCTTCACGCTCACCGAAGCCGGCGCCGCGCTGCTGCCGCTGGCGCACAAGGCGGTGGCCGCGGCGCTGGATTTTGGCACGGCGGCGAACTCGCTGAAAGAATCGCAGCGCCGCACCCTGCGGGTCGGCACCATCCTCGACCCCGAATTCACCCGGCTCGGCCCGTTCGTGCGCAGCCTCACCGCCTCGGCGCAACGCACCGAAGTGTTCCTGCGCTACGGCATGAGCGACGACGTGCTGACCCAGATCGGCACCGGCGAGCTCGATGTCGGCTATTACATCGATGCCACCCCCGAGCCGTCGCTGTCGTCGCATGTGCTGAGCGAACGCCAGATCGAGGACGGCAAATTCCATCTGATGCCGCTGATGAGCTACGTCTATCGGGTGATCGCGCCGCTCGAATGGGCCGACCGGGTGATGGGCAAGGACTGGCCGGATCTCGCCGGCCTGCCCTGGCTCGCGACGCCGGCGAAATCGGCGCATCGGCGCCTGCTCGACGACATCTTCCGCCCGCTCGGGCCGTTGCCGAAGCGGGTGGCATTCACCGACCAGGAAGAGGCGATGACCGACTTCGTCGAGTCCGGCATCTGCCTCAGTCTCGCCCGCGACCCCGTGCTCGACCGCATCACGCGCAAGCGCAACTTCGTCGTCGCCGACAAGGTGACGCTGACCTGCGACCTCAGCTTCGCCTGCCTCACCTCGCGCCGGCAGGAGCCGACGGTCGCGCACGCCTTCACCGCCATGCAGGCGGTGTGGGACTTGAAGCCGGACAAGGCGCCGCTGCGCTCGGCGCTATAGCTGTCACGCCGACTTGTCAAACAGCTCGCGCCCGATCAGCATGCGGCGGATTTCGCTGGTTCCGGCGCCGATCTCGTAGAGCTTTGCGTCGCGCAGCAGGCGGCCGGTGGGGTAGTCGTTGATGTAACCGTTGCCGCCGAGCAGCTGGATCGCATCCAGCGCGCATAGCGTCGCCTTCTCCGCGGCGTACAGGATCGCGCCGGCGGCGTCCTCGCGCGTGGTCTCGCCGCGATCGCAGGCTTTCGCCACCGCATAGACATAGGCGCGCGAGGCGTTCATGGTCGTGTACATGTCGGCGATCTTGCCCTGCACGAGCTGGAAGGTGCCGATCGGTTGGCCGAACTGCTTGCGCTCGTGCACGTAGGGCAGCACCACGTCCATGCAGGCCTGCATGATGCCGAGCGGCCCGGCCGCCAGCACCGCGCGCTCATAGTCGAGGCCACTCATCAGGACGTTGACGCCGCGGCCGACCTCGCCCAGCACGTTCTCCTCTGGCACCTCGCAATCCTCGAACACCAGTTCGCAGGTGTCGGAGCCGCGCATGCCGAGCTTGTCGAGCTTTTGCGCCGTGGAAAAACCCTTCATGCCCTTTTCGATGATGAAGGCGGTGATGCCGCGCGGCCCCGCATTCGGATCGGTCCTGGCATAGACCACCAGCGTCTCGGCGATGGGGCCGTTGGTGATCCACATCTTGTTGCCGTTCAGCACGTAGCGGTCGCCCTTCTTCTCGGCGCGGGTCTTCATCGACACCACGTCGGAACCCGAGCCCGGCTCACTCATCGCGAGCGAACCGACATGGTCGCCCGAAATCAGCTTGGGCAGATATTTCCGCTTCTGCGCCTCGTTGCCGTTGCGGCGGATCTGGTTGACGCAGAGATTGGAATGCGCGCCATAGGACAGGCCGACCGAAGCCGAGGCGCGTGAAATCTCCTCCACTGCGATACAATGCTCGAGGTAGCCGAGCCCCGCGCCGCCATATTCTTCTTCCACGGTGATGCCGTGCAGGCCAAGCGCGCCGATCTTCGGCCAGAGGTCGCGCGGAAACTGGTTGGTCTTGTCGATGTCGGCGGCGCGCGGCGCGATCTCGTTGCTGGCGAAATCATGCACGGTCTCGCGAATCGCATCCGCAGTCTCGCCGAGATCGAAATTGAAGATCCGATACGCGTTGGGGATCATGATGGCGCTCTCCCGGAGAAATCCTGCAATTCTGTCTGATCACAGGCTTATTCCGAGCGGCTAACCTTGTCACGGGCGGAATTGCAACCAAAATACCGCAGCGGCGCTGCACGGCCGTGCCTACAGGGCACGAGCGCTCCTGTTGGTTCGTGCTGAACGACAATGGCCGGGTGCAGTCGTCCTACCGCGGTCTCGGCGCGATCGAGGACCCCGAGTGGCGGCGGTGGATCATGCCTCCGGCGCTTTGAACCAACTCGCGGAAGGCACAGGATGGTCCGGCGCAAGATGGCCTCCCGAGCAGTCGCAGCGGATAGGATTAAGCATCGATCAGGGCGCGTTGCGTCCGCCGGTCGGAAACCTTTTCTCCAGTTCGCGCGGACTTTTATTCCAGGTTCGGATTGCGGGCCCGACGATCGCGTCGGTCGCGTCACGCCATGCCCACGCGTACGTTGCCAGAAACCGGTACTCAAACATGTCGTCAGTGGTTCGCAAAAGATTGGTGTATCCAAGCCGCTTCAAACGGTTGAAACCCAGAACGCGCATGTCCTCCTGCCATGACATCGCTCTCGAGCGGGCGAAGTAATATCCGACGCCGACAGCGTAGTTTTCGTATGCTTCCGCAATCTTGAGCATATGGTCCAGTCTGAGATTGCCTGCCGCGTCTCCGAGGCCATGAACCCTGAAATCAGTGACACGATTCATTGCGTTCAATGCGACTTCCTCCTCGGTCCAACCCAACACGCCGGCCGCAACACCTTTCGCAAACCCCTCCTTTATGAACTTGATCTGGATCCTGCGGATTGCATCGGCGGTTGCAGCCTTGTCGGCGTAGGCAAGGAGCAGCGTCGCAGCCACCCCGACGATCGTATCGGCGCTCCACAGGCTCTTTATGCCCGCCTTGAAACCGGCCTTGGCGGCATCCATGAAGATCCGACCGGAGCCGGGTCCGGGCTTCGGCATCGGCACCTCCGGCCGCACCGGGGGCATGTCCTCCGCGATCGGGGGCAGTTCGTCCGCAACCTCCGGGGGCAAATCCTTGGCAGGTACTGCCCTGACGCCGAGCGCCTCGGGATCGTACACGACCCTGTCCCCCAGATCAGTCAATTCGCGGCTCTTGTCGGAGAATTCGACTTTGTAGCTCGTCTCGATGGCTTTCTTGTTCCTGACCATGCGATCGACGGGTTAGGAACTTGACCCTCTGACCGGGGGCGCTTTTCATGTAGGCGCGAACGTCGCCGACGACCGGCAAGTCCTTGAGTTCGACGCCGGCCCGCTTCAGCTGGAAGTTCTGGCCAGACTCGTCCACCGTGGTCATGGCGTAATCCTGGTACAGATCGCCACGGTCGGCCATGCTGGCCTGCTGGACCGTCATCCTGAAGTCAGTGATCTGGCGCAGCTGCGCGGCCCTGAGGTCGGGATTGGGCGTTTTCAGGATTTCCGCGTAGGTCGAGGAACAGACCACGAGGCTATCACCCTGCGCGAGCAGCTCCAGCAGGTCCTTGGCAACCGCCGGTCCGCTTTTTGCGCGGTTGAGCGCGCCAAACACGCTCGTGTCAAGCATCGTCACGTCGCCCATGGTGCCGTCTCCGGTCTTTGCTGTCGGCCGCGCCGCTACCTCGCTGGTGAATGCCCCTCCCAAGGGGCCTCCCAGATTTTTTCGAGCATAGCCGGAGCGCCGGCGGCAGAGTTCGACCGGGATTTGATTTTCCCTGAAGAAAGGCTTGATTATTCCTTGAGAGCGCACTCCGGCGCCGGGATATTCGAGCTCGATTCGCTCTCGGGTTTGCTCTACCCGGCCTGCAGCCAAGATCGAAAGAATCTGACGACGCGATCGATGGCGTCGGTTGCGATCGGGTCACTGTCCGAAACGTCGAAGCCATGGGCTTTGCCAGTATAGGTGACCTGTTCGGCAGGCGCGCCGACCGCCTTGGCGGGTTTTGCCAGCGCCGCGCCTTGCGCGAGCGGAACGTTGTGGTCCGCGGCGCCATGGAGTTCGAGGAGAGGCGGACAATCCTTCACGCCCCTCAGCCCAAAGTCGGCTCCTGCCCACGGAGAGAAAACGCAAGACAGGGTGGAATGCCAGCCTGCGGCCTGTTGGCCCATGGCAAAGTCCCGCTTGCGTGGACGCACATGACGGGATGTAATTCGAGCAAAGGTCGCCTTGCAGGCGCCGTCAAGAGGGACAAACGAGGAGCCGCCAATGCACGGGACCATCGACGTCGCCGCCAACACCGATTCCGAGGCTGCGCGCGAACGCGCCTATTCGCTGCCGCTCAGCGAGCTCGATCCCGGCGATCCCGAATTGTTCAGGAGCGATACTTTCTGGCCCTATTTCGACCGGCTGCGCAAGGAAGCCCCGGTTCACTACACCAAAGACAGCATGTTCGGCCCGTATTGGTCGGTGACCCGGTACAACGACATCATGGACATCGAGACCAACCACGCCGTGTTCTCGTCGGCCGCCTCGCTCGGCGGCATCACCATCCGCGACATCGATCCCGACCTGCGCCGCGAGAGTTTCATCGCCATGGACCAGCCGCGCCATTCGGCGCAGCGCAAGACCGTGGCGCCGATGTTCACGCCGACGCATCTCGATCAATTGGCGATCAACATCCGCAAGCGCTCGGCCGAGTGCCTCGACAATTTGCCGAAGGGCGAAGTATTCGACTGGGTCGATCACGTCTCGATCGAGCTGACCACGCAGATGCTCGCGGCGCTGTTCGACTTCCCCTGGGAAGATCGCCGCAAGCTGACCCGCTGGTCCGATATCGCGACGACCATTCCGGGCCCCGGCGGCCTGGTCGCGACCGAAGACGAGCGGCAGGCCGGGCTGATGGAATGCGCGACCTATTTCGCAAAGCTCTGGAACGAGCGCATCAACCAGCCGCCGAAAAGCGACCTATTGTCGATGATGGCCCATAGCGACGCCACCCGCGACATGGACCCGAAGAACTTCCTCGGCAACCTGATCCTCCTGATCGTCGGCGGCAACGACACCACCCGCAACACCATGAGTGGCTCGATCCTGGCGCTGAGCCAGCATCCGGACCAATATGAGAAGCTGAAGAAGAACCCTGATCTGATCGACAGCTTCGTGCCGGAGGTGATCCGCTGGCAGACGCCGCTCGCGCATATGCGCCGCACTGCGCTGGAGGACATCGAGTTCCGCGGCCAGAACATCAAAAAGGGCGACAAGGTCGTGATGTGGTACGTCTCCGGCAACCGCGACGAGGAGGCGATCGAGCGCCCCTACGAGTTCCTGATCGACCGGGCGCGGCCGCGCACGCACCTGTCGTTCGGCTTCGGCATCCACCGCTGCGTCGGCATTCGGCTCGCCGAGCTGCAATTGAAGATCATCTGGGAAGAAATCCTCAAGCGCTTCGACAATATAGAGGTGGTAGGCCCGCCCAAGCGGGTGTATTCGAGCTTCGTCAAGGGAATCGAGCACCTGCCGGTGCGCATTTCCGGCTGATTGAATTCCGCCACTTTTGAGGGGATGAGCACGATGAACGTCCAGACCGCGATCCGCCCCGAAAAGGCCGAGCTGCTGCGCCAGGCGCGCGAGGAGGCCTATGCGACGCCGCTGAAGGATTTCCACCCCGGCGCGCCGCGGCTGTTCCAGAACGACACGCTGTGGCCATGGTTCGAGCGGCTGCGCAAGGAAGAGCCGGTGCATTACTGCACCAACGCGCCGATCGAGCCCTATTGGTCGGTGGTGAAATACAACGACATCATGCATGTCGACACCAGTCACGGCATCTTCTCGTCCGACGCCGCGCTCGGTGGCATTTCAATTCGTGACGCACCCCCTGGCTACGACTGGCCGAGCTTCATTGCGATGGACCAGCCGAAGCATGCCGACCAGCGCAAGACGGTGTCGCCGATGTTCACGCCGACGCATCTTGATGAATTGGCAAAGCTGATCCGCGAGCGCTCGGCCAAGGTGCTGGACAATCTGCCGCGCAACGAGACCTTCAATTTCGTCGAGCGCGTCTCGATCGAGCTGACCACGCAGATGCTGGCGACGCTGTTCGACTTTCCCTGGGAAGAGCGGCGCAAGCTGACGCGCTGGTCCGACGTCTCGACCGCGCTGCCCAAGAGCGGCATCGTGGAATCGCCGGAGCAGCGCCGCCAGGAGATGGACGAGTGCCGCGAATATTTCGCGCAACTCTGGAACGAGCGCGTCAATGCCGAGCCCCGCAACGATCTGCTCTCGATGATGGCGCACAGCGAAGCCACGCGCCACATGGATCCGGACAATCTGATGGGCAACATCATCCTGCTCATCGTCGGCGGCAACGACACCACCCGCAACACCATGAGTGGCTCGGTGCTGGCGCTGAACGAGAACCCCGACGAATACAAAAAGTTGCGCGAAAATCCGGCGCTGATCGATACCATGGTGCCGGAAGTGATCCGCTGGCAGACGCCGCTCGCGCATATGCGGCGCACCGCGCTGCAGGACACCGAGATCGGCGGCAAGAAGATCAGGAAGGGCGACCGCGTGGTGATGTGGTACGTCTCCGGCAACCGCGACGAGGAAGTGATCGAGCGGCCGAACGAGTTCATCATCGACCGCGCCCGCCCGCGCATCCACCTGTCGTTCGGATTCGGCATCCACCGCTGCGTCGGCATGCGGCTCGCAGAGCTGCAGCTCAGGATCGTCTGGCAGGAGATGCTCAAGCGCTTCGACCGGATCGAGGTGGTCGGCGAGCCGAAGCGGATCTATTCCTCCTTCGTGCGCGGCATCGAGGTCCTGCCGGTTCGCATTCCTGCGTAATGAGTACCGAGCTCAACCCGCCTGAGCTCGCCGAGAAAATCTCGGCGAAGGGTTTTACCCATGCGGCCGGCTTTCGCATCGTCAAGATCGAGCCGGGATATGCGGAAGTGGCGCTGACGCGCCGCGAGGACCTCGTGCAGTTCTTCGGCCATTTCCACGGCGGGTCATCGCGTCGCTGGCCGACCATGCCGCCGGTATTGCCGTCACCTCCGGTCTGCCGAGGGGCCGGATTGGGGTCACGGTCGAGTTGAAGGTCAATTTTCTCGCGCCCGCCGACCGCAACGAGCTTGTGGCGCGCGCCAAAACCCTGCAAATGTCGGGCTCGATCGGTGTCGCCACCGTCGAGATTTTCACCCGAGACGAAAAGTCCGAGCGCCTATGCGCATTCTGCACTGCCACGATGCGCGCGCTTGACCTACCACCTGAGTTCCGATGACTGCTCAAGACGACCTACAAGACGAACACGCCGAGATCCGCGAGGCGGTGGCCAAGCTCTGCGCCCAGTTCCCCGGCGAATACTGGCGCAAGCTCGACCGCGAGATGGCCTACCCCTCGGCCTTTGTCGATGCGCTGACGGAAGCCGGCTACCTCTCGGTGCTGATCCCCGAAGAATATGGCGGCGCCGGCCTGAAGCTTTCGGCCGCGACCGCGATCCTGGAGGAGATTCATCGCGCGGGCTGCAATGCCGGCGCCTGCCACGCCCAGATGTACACCATGGGCACCGTGCTGCGGCACGGCAGCGAGGAGCAGAAGGCGAAGTGGCTGCCCGGCGTCGCGAGCGGCAAGCTGCGGCTGCAGGCCTTTGGCGTCACCGAACCGACCAGCGGCACCGATACCTCCTCGCTCAAGACCTTTGCCAGGCGCGAGGGCAATGACAGCTACATCGTCAACGGCCAGAAGATCTGGACCAGCCGCGCCGAATATTCCGACCTGATGATCCTGCTTGCGCGCACCACGCCGAAGGAGCAGGCGAAGAAGCGCACCGAGGGGCTTTCAGTGTTCCTGGTCGACATGCGCGAGGCGCGCAAGGCCGGGCTGACCATCCGCCCGATCCGGACCATGATGAACCACTCCACGACCGAAGTGTTCTTCACCGACATGAAGGTGCCGGCGGAGAATTTGATCGGCGAGGAAGGCAAGGGCTTCCGCTACATCCTCTCCGGCATGAACACCGAGCGCATCCTGATTGCGGCCGAATCCATCGGCGACGCCAAATGGTTCATCGCGAAAGCAACCTCCTACGCCAAGGAGCGCGTGGTATTCGGCCGTCCGATCGGCCAGAACCAGGGCATTCAGTTCCCGATCGCGAAAGCCTATGCCGCGATGCGCGCGGCCGAATTGATGGTGAAGGAAGCCACCCGCAAATACGAAGCCGGGCTCGATTGCGGCGCCGAGGCCAACATGGCCAAGATGCTGGCGGCCGACGCGGCCTGGGAAGCGGCGAACGCCTGCGTGCAGACCCATGGCGGCTTCGCCTTCGCCGAAGAATATGACGTCGAGCGCAAGTTCCGCGAGACGCGGCTCTATCAGGTCGCGCCGATTTCGACCAATCTCATTCTTTCGTATGTCGCCGAGCATGTGCTCGGCATGCCCCGATCGTATTGAGAGACCAACATGTTGCCGCTCAAGGGAATAACCGTCATTGCCGTGGAACAGGCGGTTGCCGCGCCGTTCTGCTCATCGCGCCTGGCCGATGCCGGCGCCACCGTGATCAAGGTCGAGCGCCCCGAGGGCGATTTCGCCCGCGGCTATGACACGGCCGCGAAGGGCCAGAGCAGCTATTTCGTCTGGCTCAACCGCGGCAAGCAGTCGGTGGTCGTCGACCTTTCGGCCAAAAGCGGGCGCGCGCATCTGGAAGAGCTGATCGCCGGCGCCGACGTGCTGCTGCAGAACCTCAAGCCCGGCTCGATGGACAAGCTCGGCTTCTCGCTGGAGCGGTTGCGCAAGGATTATCCGGCGCTGATCTGCTGCACCATCACCGGCTACGGCGACGAGGGTCCCTACGCGCACCGCAAGGCCTATGATCTCCTGATCCAGGCCGAGAGCGGGCTTGCCTCGATCACCGGCGGACCGGAAGGGCCCTCTCGCGTCGGCATCTCGGTCGTCGATATCGCTACCGGCGCCACCGCGCATGCCTCGATCCTCGAAGCGCTGATCGCGCGCGGCCGCACCGGCAAAGGCGCCGACATCCGGATCTCGATGTTCGACGTGATGGCTGACTGGATGGCGGTGCCGCTGCTCAATTCGGAAGCCGGCAATCCGCCGAAGCGGATGGCGCTGGCGCATCCCTCGATCGCGCCCTACGGCGTGTTCCAATCGAAGGATGGCAAGGGAATCCTGATCTCGATCCAGAGCGAGCGCGAATGGAAGAAGCTCTGCGCCGAGGTGATGGATCAGCCTGACATGCCGAGCGATCCCCGATTTGCCAGCGTGGCAGAGCGGGTCAAGAACCGCGCCCTGACCGACAAGACCGTCGCCGACAGTTTTGCGACGATGACGCGTATCGATCTCTTGAAGCGCCTGGCGGACGCCGACATCGCCTTTGCCGAGGTCAACACCATGGCCGACCTCACCGTGCATCCGCATCTGCGCCGCATCGAGGTCGATACGCCCAGGGGCGTCGTGACCTATTCGGCGCCGGCCGCGATCTTTGTCGGCGAGCCGCGCCATTACGGGGCGGTGCCTGATATCGGCGAACATGCCGAGCTGCCCAAGGTCGGGTTGCGGAAATCGTCATGACCGAAAAGCTCGACCTCGATCATTTGCGGCAATGGATCGGCCGGAGCCAGGAGGCGTCCGATATCGTGACCACACAGCTGGTGAAGGGCCTGCGCGCGACCCTGTTCCAGGACGTCGACGAGCCCAAGGCGGGCGACGCCGCGCCGTTCACCGTGCATTGGTGCCTGGCGCAGCCGGTGTTTCCGATGTCGATGCTGGGCCCCGACGGCCATCCCACGCGTGGCGGCTTCCTGCCGCCGGTGCCGCTGCCGCGAAGGATGTGGGCCGGCGGCGAGCTTGAGTTTCTCGATCCGCTTCGCGTCGGCGATGAAGCCAAGCGCACGTCGCGCATTTCAGATGTGACGGTGAAGTCGGGTTCGAGCGGCACGCTGTGCTTCGTCTCCGTCGAGCATGCGGTAACCACGCCGCGCGGCACCGCGATCCGCGAGCGTCAGGACATCGTCTATCGCGAGATGGGCGGCGCGTCCGCCGCCCCGCCCAAGGCCCCGCCTCCGCCGCCGGTGGCAAAACACCGCGAGACTCATGTGTCGGATCCGGTGCTGCTGTTCCGCTACTCGGCGCTGACCTTCAACGGCCACCGCATCCATTACGACCGCGATTACGTCACCAAGGTCGAGGGCTATCCCGGGCTGATCTTCCACGGCCCGCTGCAGGCGGCGTTCATCGTGGAACTGGCGGCGAAGCTGCATGGCGGCACACCACCAGCGAGGCTCGCCTATCGCGGCGTGCAGCCGCTGTTCGAGGGCAGCGAGTTCTCCGTCAACGCCAACGACAACGCCGGCAGCATGGAGCTGTGGACCGCGAACGCCGAAGGACAGCCGACGATGAAGGGAACGGCGACGTGGTAAAGGCGCCGAAGAGCGGCAAGTCCGTCACTGTCAAGCAGGCGACGTTCGATTTGCTGCGCGCCTTCGGCATCAAAAAGGTCTTCGGCAATCCCGGCTCGACCGAACTGCCGTTCCTTTCCGACTGGCCCGACGACATCGATTATGTGCTGGGGCTGCAGGAAGCGAGCGTGGTTGGCATGGCCGACGGCTATGCGCAGGCGACGCGCAATGCCGGCTTTGTCAATTTGCATTCGGCGGCCGGCGTCGGCAACGCGCTTGGCAACATCTACACTGCGCATCGCAATCAGACGCCGCTCGTGATCACCGCGGGCCAGCAGGCGCGCTCGATCCTGCCGCTGCAGGCCTTTCTCTATGCCGAGCGCGCGTCGGAATTTCCGCGGCCCTATGTCAAGTACAGCGTCGAGCCGGCCCGCGCCGAGGACGTGCCGGCCGCGATCGCGCGCGCCTATTACACGGCGATGCAGCCGCCCTGCGGGCCGACCTTCGTCTCGGTGCCGATCGACGACTGGACGCATCAGGTCGCACCGGTGGCGGCACGAAAGGTCAGCCGCGAGATCGGCCCCGATCCCGACGCGATGAAGGCGCTGGTCGCGGCGCTCACGGCGAGCAAGCACCCTGCCCTCGTGGTTGGCCCCGGCGTCGATCGCGCGGAAGCCGTCGATCTCATGGTGAAGGTCGCGGAGAAAGCCAAAGCTGCGGTCTGGGTCAGCCCGTTCTCGGCGCGCTGCTCCTTCCCGGAACGGCATCCGCAATTCACCGGCTTCTTGCATGCCTCACCTGGCCAGCTTTCCGATGCGCTGCGCGCCTACGACCTCGTGGTCGTGATCGGCGCGCCGGTGTTCACCTTCCATGTCGAGGGCCATGCCTCGATCTTCGATGGATCAACCGCGATCTTCCAGATCACGGACGATCCCGACGCGGCGGCGGTCTCTCCCGCCGGCTCGAGCATCGTCGCCACCATGAAGCCCGCGCTTGCGATGCTGCTTGAACTGCTGCCGGAGACCAAGCGCACGGCACCCGCCGGCCGCACCTTGCCGCCGGCGCCCGCAGCCGCCGATCCGATCCCGGTCGAGTTCCTGTTGCATTCGCTTGCGGCCGCGATGCCGGCCGACGCGGCGCTGGTCGAGGAAGTCCCCTCGCACCGCCCGGCGATGCAGAAATTCATGCCGATGCGCGGCCAGGACAATTTTTACACCATGGCGAGCGGCGGGCTGGGCTACAGCCTGCCGGCCGCAGTTGGCATGGCACTTGGCCGCGAGAAGCGCCATACGGTCTGCCTGATCGGCGATGGCTCGGCGATGTATTCGATCCAGGCGCTGTGGACCGCGGCGCAGCGCAAGGTGCCGCTGACGGTGGTCGTCATCAACAACGCCGGCTATGGCGCGATGCGCTCGTTCAGCCAGGTAATGCAGGTGCGCAATGTCCCCGGCCTCGATCTACCGGGCATCGATTTCGTGAAGATCGCCGAAGGCATGGGCTGCGACGCCGTGCGCGTCGCCAAGGCCTCCGAGTTCGCGCCAGCGCTGAAGCGTTCGCTCGCGCACAAAGGTGTCAGCCTGGTTGAGGTCATCGTCAATTCCGCGGTGCCCCTGCTCTACGTGCAGAAGAGCTGACGGCGTAAGCCGTCATTCCGGGGCGGTGCGAAGCGTCGAACCCGGAATCTCGAGATTCCGGGTCCGGTCCTGCGGACCGTCCCGGAATGACAATGTCCTCTTTAGGACGCGAGAAATCCGCCATCCGTGGCCAGCACATGGCCGACCACATAGGACGCGGCGTCCGACAACAGCCAGACCACGGCTTCCGCCACCTCCCCCGGTTTGCCCATCCGCTTCAGCGGCAACCCCGCCGCGACGCTTGCCATGTCGCCGACGCCCGAACGCAGCATCATGTCGGTGACGACGCGGCCGGGAGCAACCGCGTTGACGCTGACGCCGCGGGGTGCGGCCTCCATCGCCGCCGAGCGGACCAGCGAGACCACCGCGGCCTTCGAAGCCGAGTAAAGCGAGAGCCCGGGATTGGGATTGCGGACGCCGCTCACGGAGGCGTTGACGACGATGCGACCCTGCCCGCGCGCAAACATCGCCGGCAATTGATGGCGCAGGCAGTAAAACACCGAGCGCACATTGCCGTCGAACACCTCGTCATAGACCGCCGTCGCTTGCGCTTCCAGCGGCGCACGCCGCTCCTGCACGCCGGCATTGTTGAAGGCGGCATCGAGCCGCCCGAAGCGGTCGAGCGCGGTCTTCACCAGCCGCTCGACCTCGTCCTCGCGCGTGACGTCGGTCCTGACGGCGAGCGCTTGCGTGCCGAGAGCTCGGCAGGCGGCCGCGGTCCCCTCGATCTCGCTCTCGCGCCGGCCGGCGATCAGCACCGCCGCCGCGCTGTCTTCGGCCATCCTGAGCGCGGTGGCACGGCCGATGCCGCTGCCGCCGCCGGTCACGAGACAGACCTTTCCGCTCATCCGCTGCAGGGAGGGGCGCGGAGCGCCGTTGATCGCAAGAGCCTCACTCATCGCAGCAAATCCGGTGTCGGACGCGCAGGCGGCATTGCCAGCGCATATAGTTGTATGGTACAACTACTAGGCCGGAGTCAAGATGGCCGCCCAGGACCTCGATCTCATCGACGATATTCGCGCCGCCTCGCGGCAGATGGTGCGCGAGCTCGGCTTCATGGAGGCGACCGTCGCCGCGACCGACTATCCGCCCTCCGCCGTGCATACGATCCTGGAGATCGGCATCCGCGGCCCGATGACAGCGGGGCAGATCGCAAAGTTCCTGCATCTGGAGAAGTCGAGCGTGAGCCGGCTGGTCCACAAGCTGATCGAGAGCGGCGAGCTGACGGAGATGCCGGATACCGACGATGCGCGCTTCAAGCCGCTGGCGCTGACCGCGAAGGGCAGGCGCACGCTGGCTGCGCTGCACGCCTTCGGCCGCCGCCAGGTGTCCGGCGCGCTGGAGCGTCTGACGGAGGCCGAGCACCGCGTGGTGCGCGACGGGCTGATGCTCTATGCCCGCGCGCTGCAGGCCGATCGTGCCGACGCTTTGCGCGGGTAAAGGCTGACGGCCTAGGCCATCATTCCAGGGCGCGCGTAAGCGCGAACTATGGTGCGCAATTGCGCACCTGAGAATCTCGAGATTCCGGGTCTGGTGCTTCGCACCATCCCGGAATGACCTTCGGTCATTTCCCGTACGTCTCGCGCATCCTGGCCTGGATCTTCGCCATGCCTGATATCCAGCGGTCGTAGTTCTCGGTCTTCTTGCGCATGTAGCCGAGCACCTGCGGGTGCGGCAGGATCACAAAAGTTTCCTGTTCGAGACCGGCGAGCACATCCTTTGCCACCTGCTCGGGCGAGAGGTCGCCGTCGCCGGATTGCGGCCCCTTGGGAATCGAACGCAGCATGTTGGTGTCGACCCCCTGCGGGCACAGGATCGAGACCTTGATGCCGTCGGCGCGGTGCGAGATCGCGAGGTTTTCGGCAAAGCCGACCGCGGCGTGTTTGGTGGTCGAATAAGCGGGGCTGCCGACCTGCGATAGCAGGCCCGCCGCGGAGATCGTGTTGAGGAAATAGCCGCCGCCGCGCGCCTTGTAGCGCGGCACGAGATGCCGCGCCGCATAGACATGCGCCATCACATGGATCGCCCAGCTGCGCTGCCACGGTTCGTCCGACGTGCCGCCGGCATTCACCGACAAGGGATCGAAGCCGCCGCCGATGCCGGCATTGGAGCAGAACAGTGCGATCGGGCCGAACTGCCGTTCGGTCTCGTCGATCACGTGCAGGATGTCCTTTTCCTTGGCGACATCGCACTGGAACGCCGCGCCATAAATCGCAGCGGCAACAGCGCGCGAATTGGCGCCATCGAGATCGACAACCACCACCTTGGCCGCGCCCGCGCCGTGAAACGCCTCGCACAGCGCCCTGCCGATGCCATTGCCGCCGCCGGTGACGACCACCACCTTGCCGGTCACCTGCATCGTCACCTCCCGCTGTTGTTCTTGTTCAGGTCAGGACGAGGTCCATCACCGCCGTGTAGTGGCAGGCCGCGCCCAACAGCACGAAACAATGCCAGATCACGTTCTGGAAGCGCAACCGCCGCCAGGCGTGAAAGACCACGCCCAGGCTGTAGAGCGCCCCTCCCGCGAGCACCAACCACAGCGCCATGCTCGGCAACGCCGAAACCACGGCATCATAGAGCATCAGGCCGCTCCAGCCGAGCGCGAGATAAAGCCCGGTCGCAACGCGATCGAACCGGCCGGGCCAGGCAAGCTTCAGCACAATGCCGAAAGCCGCAACGCACCAGACGCCAACCAGCAGCGCCAGCGCGAACACGCTGTCCTTCAGCTGCATGATGAAGGGCGTATAGGTCGCCGCGATCAGCACATAGATCGCCGAATGATCGAAGCGCCGCAGCACCCATTTGGTGCGCGACACCGGCCAGAGGTTATAGGTCGCCGACAAGACCAGCATCGACAGCAGGCCCGCGACATAGATCGAGACCCCGACGATAGAGAGAGCACTGGCATAGACGGCGGTGAGCACCACCAGCACGGTCGCGGCGATGAGGCCGAAGATAATGCCGATGGCATGCACGACGCCGTCGGCGATCAGCTCGACCTTGTCGTAGTTCCAGCGAATCGCGCCGGTTGCGGCATTGATCGATGTCGAGGCGAGTTGCTTCAGCTGGAAGATCGTCATGGATCACCTGCAGGTCTCTTGCAGACCGAATAGACAATAGGTGTCGCACCGTCAACGCAACGTTCAAGCCCCCCTCGCAAAACCCAGTTAACCGCAATCACGCCTGAAATGTGAAGCTTGATTTTGGCCCGCCAATGGCCATTTTTCAGGGCAACTCGCCCATCTGCACCCCCCGACGCCGAGCGTTTTCCTTACATCACATGGCTCCCAGTTTTTCCGAAATCATCGAGGAAGCGCGGCTGTCGGCGCGGGCGCTGCTCGACTATGGCGAGCACCTCTTTAACCCGACAGCGCGGCTCGGCGTCACCGGCCTGTCGCGCGCCGGTAAGACTGTGTTCATCACCGCGCTGATCCACGGGCTGACACGCGGCGGCCGCTTTCCGGTGTTCGAGGCGTTCAATTCGGGGCGGATCGCGCGGGCAGAGCTCGCGCCGCAGCCCGACGATGCGGTGCCGCGCTTCGATTATGAAAACCATCTGCGCACGCTGATCGAGGAGCGGCGCTGGCCGAACTCGACCGTCGACATCAGCGAGCTCAGGCTCGTCATCGACTACCAGCGCCACAACGGCGCCGACCGCCGGCTCACGCTCGACATCGTCGATTATCCCGGCGAGTGGCTGCTCGACCTGCCGCTGCTCAACAAGAGTTTCGAGCAATGGTCCGCCGAGAAGTTCTCGCGCTGTCGCGGGAAGCGCCGCGTGCGCGTCTGGCCGCCGCCTGGCACGCGCAGCTGGCGACGTTGAATCCGCAAGGCAAGGAAGACGAGCAGGCGACGCTCGCCTCGGCAAAACTCTTCACCGACTATCTCGGCGCCTGCCGCGAGGAACGGTTCGCCATGAGCCTGCTGCCGCCCGGCCGTTTCCTGATGCCCGGCGGCTTGAAGGGCTCGCCGGCGCTGACCTTCGCGCCGCTGGACGTGCCCGCCGATGGCACCGCGCCGGAAGGTTCGCTGTGGGCAATGATGGTGCGGCGCTACGAGGCCTACAAGGACGTCGTGGTGCGGCCCTTCTTCCGCGATCATTTTGCCCGGCTCGATCGCCAGATCGTGCTGGTCGATGCTTTGGCCGCGTTCAATTCCGGGCCTGCGGCGCTGCACGATCTCGAGGCGGCCCTTGCCGGCATTCTCGACTGCTTCCGGATCGGCCGCAGCACGATCCTGTCAACGCTGTTCCGGCCGCGGATCGACCGCATCCTGTTTGCGGCGACCAAGGCCGACCATCTGCATCACCTGAGCCACGACCGGCTGGAAGCCGTGCTGCGCCGCGCCGTCGCAGGAGCCGTGGCGCGGGCGGAAGCGACCGGCGCTGAGATCGATGTGGTCGCGCTCGCCGCGGTGCGGGCCACCCGCGAGGCAACCGTCGCGCGCGGCCGCGACAAATTGCCGTCCATCCTTGGCATGCCGGCGCCGGGCGAGAGCGCCGGCGGCGAAATATTTGACGGTAACACCGAGGTCGCGACCTTTCCCGGCGATCTGCCTGTCGATCCCGAGGCGCTGTTCGATGGCGCCGGCTTTCGCGGCCTGTCCTCGTCGCCGGCCGACAAGAGCGATTTCCGCTTCCTGCGCTTCCGCCCGCCGCTCTTGGAGCGCGAGGGCGCAGGCGAGCCCGCGCTGCCTCACATCCGCCTTGACCGGGCGCTGCAGTTCCTGATCGGAGACCGATTGCAATGAACGATCGATCCAAACATCGGCGTCCCGCGACCTTCCGGCTCGACGATCCCGCCGTGACGGTCATCGACGCCGACGACGCCGGCAAACCCGCCCGCGGCACGGTGCAGATCACGCCGGAACCGGATACAGCCCAGTTGCCGGTTCCCGTCGAAGCGCCGGCCGTGCCGCGCCGCGCGTTCGGCTGGGGCGCGATGTTCTGGTCCGGCGTCGCCGGCCTGGTGCTGCTCGGCCTCGGGCTTGGCGTCACGCACCTGATCGAGGACTTGTTTGCGCGCAGCGAAAGCCTGGGCGTCGTCGGCCTGGTCTTCACTTTCGCCGCGGCGCTCGCGCTCGGCGTGATCACGCTACGCGAGCTTCTCGCGCTGGTCCGGCTCGCGACCATCGAAAAGCTCCACGCGCGGGCAACCGCCGTGCTGCTCAGCGACGACCGCGACGAGAGCCGCGCCATCCTGAAAGACTTGCTCAAGATCGCGCATGAGAAGCCGCAGCTCGCGCGCGCCCGCACCGCGCTGAGCGGCCATGCCGACGAGATCATCGACGGCGCCGATCTGATCAAGCTCGCCGAGCGCGAATTGATGACCCCGCTGGATACGGAGGCGCGCCGCCTCGTTTCATCCGCGGCGCAGCGCGTCTCCATCGTCACCGCGATCAGCCCGCGCGCAGCGATCGACATCATCTTCGTGTTCGTGGCCTCGCTGCGGCTGATCCGGCAGCTTGCGCGGCTCTATGGCGGCCGGCCCGGCGCGCTCGGCATGATCCGGCTTTTGCGCCATGTCATCGCTCATCTCGCCATCACCGGCGGCATGGCCGCGAGCGACAGCCTGGTGCAGCAGATGCTCGGCCATGGCATCGCGGCCAAACTCTCGCAGCGGCTCGGCGAAGGCATGCTCAACGGCCTGCTCACCGCCCGCCTCGGGCTTGCCGCGATCGACGTCACGCGCCCGCTGCCGTTCACCGCGCTGCCGCGGCCAGCGCTGACCGACCTTGCGAAAGACCTGCTGAAGAAGCGCGAGGAGGACGAGTAGCTACCGCGTCTCTTCGCGGATGAAACCCGTGATCAGGCCCAGCGCCTCGACGGATGCCGGGCTCGCCGGGTTCTGGGAAATGAACGTGTGCGGCTGGCCCTCGAACTTCCGCAGCGTGATCCGGCCGCCGGCTTTTGCGTAGGCGGCGACAAACCTGTCGGCCATGTCTGGGGTGACGTTGGCGTCGGCCGTTCCCTGGATCAGCAACGCCGGCGGCAGGTTGCGCGCCTCACCGCTTTCCAGAATGGTTTGCGGATTGGCTTCGGCCATTGCAGCTTGGGTCAGGAAGAAAGCGTCGTGATTTTTGACCAGCCGCTCGTTGCCCGTCTCGCGCGCCATTTTGTAGCGGGCCACGGGATCGGAAATCGGCCAGCACACGACGATAAAGCCAAGGCTCGCATCAACGTCGTCGGCGCCGGCGAGTTTCAGCGTGGTGTATCTCGGGTCGCGCGGTCGCAGCACGTTCAGCCACAATTGATGCCCGCCGCTCGAGGTGCCGAGCCCTCCGACGCGGCTTGGGTCGCCGCCCCATTTCGCGATGTTGGCCTTCAACCACCTGATGCCGAGGTTGATGTCGGCGATCGAGGCCGGATAGGGCGATGCGGGCGCCATGCGAAAATCAAGCGCGAGCACCGCGGTGCCGGCGGAGGCGATCACCTGGTCCATGGCGGCGTTTTGCAGCCGGTCGTTGGTAACCCATGCGCCGCCATGCACGTCGACGATGGACGGGAAACCGGTGACGCCGCGCGGACGATACAAGCGAGCGAGCAACGGTGTGTCGCCGGCCTGGCCGTATTCGAGGTCTTCTGCGACCACTTCATATTTTTGCGCGAGATCGTTGCTTGTATCCATCCCGAATACCTCCGCGATTACAACGCCGCCGCGTCCGATTGTAGCCGTTGCGCCAGCACGCGCCAGCGGAAGAATGGCGTATCCGGCGGCGGGGACAACTCGGGCGTCCAGCCGGTCAGCTTTTCCAGCGCATAGGTGTCCATCACGATGCCGCGCCAGACGCGCTCGACCCGCTCCAGCGGCTCGCGTTTGGCGCCGGTCAGATCCCACAGCCGCAGCAGTTGGTCGGGCTCGCGCGCGACATAGAGGCCGGTATGGCCCTTGATCCTGTCCATGCCGGGGTCGGCAAATCCCTGGAAGCGGCCGCGTTCGGTGACTTCGATGACCGGCACTCGATCCTTGAAGAACCAGCGCAGCATCGCATAGGTGCGATAATCGGTGGTCGCGATCCAGGTCGCTCCGGTCTTCTGCAATTCGGCCTCAGTGCGCGCCACCACGGCCTCAAAGCCCGCCTCGCCGCCGATCGGATCGGCGCGGCCGATGAAATTCCAGGGCGAGGCGACATAGTACCAGGCCACCAGAACGACCATCGCAATGCCGGTAACCACTGCGATGTTGGCCCAGAAGATGGTCGACCTGATCATCCAGGCGGGAAAGTTTTCACGCGGCAGCATGGCGATGTTGATGGCCGCGGCGGCAAAGCCGGCCGGCCACATGAACATCGGCCAGGTGTCGCCGACCCGCAATGTCAGCGACTTCCAGAAGAAATAGAGGAAGGGTACGATCACCGCGGTAGACAGCAGGATCGCAATCGGCTCGCGGTTGCGATAGCCGCGCCAGGCGGTGAAGCCGAGCCCCGACAGCACCACCGGCAGCAGCACGAAGCCGACCAGCCCCCATTGCAGCCCGATATAGTCGCCGACGGTACGCAGCGAAAACTCGTGGACCGCGGTCGCGCGCACCGACTGGAAGCGGAACGACGCCCAGTCGTGCTGGTAGTTCCAGATCAGGACCGGCGAGAACAGCAGAAGCGCGATCAGCGCCGCGAGCCATGGATAGGGTGAGCGCAACTGGCGCAACCGCCAGTCCGGCACCAGCATGAAGGCGGCGATCGCCGGCAGCAGCATCACGACGGTGAATTTCGACAACAGCGACAGCCCGCCGAACACGCCCGCCGCAAGCCACCAGCGCGGATCGTCGCTTTCAGCGAGCCGCACCAGCGACCAGATCATCGCGACCGCAAACGGGATCAACGCGACATCGGGCGCGACCTTCGACATCAACAGCCCGTAATAGAGCGCGGCCTCCGGCATCAGGACAGCGAACACGATCGCCCTGACGTCGTGCGTTACGCGGCGGGCGATGTCGGCGAGCAGCAATTGCGTGACCAGCATCGCGACGATGCCGCCGAAGCGCACCCCGAGATTGGTGTCGCCGAAGATCGCGGTACCGAAGCGGATGAACCAGGCGATCATGGGAGGATGATCGAGGAACGACAGCACATGTTCCTTCGACCAGGTCCAGTAATAGGCCTCGTCCGTGCGCAGATCGATCAGGCTGGCATAGGCGATTCGAAGCGCCGTCATCGCCGCGATCACGATCACGGCAACGACCAGAGGCCGCGCCGATCGGTCGGATTTTCGGGCGTGAAGGGGAAGCGAGGTCTGTATCACGGCGCTTTCTCCCCAACTCCCCCGAGAGAGTCAACGTGCGATCTTTTCCCCTCTGGAATGGATGTCATCGATAGCGGATAATGACGATATGGATCAGACAACCCCCGCCTCACGCGAGCAGATCAGGACCTTCTTTCGCGGCATCGGCGCGCGGCAGGTCCGGCTTGTCTGCGGCATGGTGCTGTTCACCTATCTGATCAGCCATTTCCTCAACCACGCGCTCGGCAACATCTCGCTCGATGCGCTGGCCGACGGCGTCTATTACCACACGGTGTTCTGGCAGTTCCTGCCCGTCGCGATCGTCTTCTATACCTCGGCGCTGCTGCATTCCGGGCTCGGCATCTGGGCGCTCTACCAGCGCCGGCAATTCAGCTGGAAGGCGATGGAGCCGCTGCAGCTCGCGCTTGGCCTGAGCGTGCCGCTGCTCGTTGCCGTCCACGTTATCGGCGTGCGGCTCGGCCAGACGCTGTTCGCGCACGAGAAGCTCTATCCGCAGGAGCTGCATGCGTTCTGGGTCTCGCACCCGATCAAGGCACTGCAGATCTCGGCGGTGCTGGTGATCGCCTGGGTGCATGGCTGCATCGGGCTGTATTTCTGGCTGCGCATGAAGCCATGGTTCAAGCGCGCCGCGCCGTTCCTGCTCGCGGCTGCCGTGCTGGTGCCGACATTGGCGCTGCTCGGGTTTTATCAGGCCGGCCGCACCGTCATCGCCTTGAGCGGCGACGCCGCCTGGCAGGCGGCTAATCTCGGTGAGCGTCAGGTCGGAACGCCGGCCGAGCAGGACACGCTGGACAACATCATCAATTATTTCATCGCCGGCTATATCGGCCTGATCGGGATCGTGATCCTGGCACGCGGCGCCCGAGCGCTCCACGAGCGCCGCGGCGGCATGATCAATTTGTCCTACGGGAACGGCCGCACGGTGCGCGTGCCCAGGGGCCTCAGCGTGCTGGAAGCGAGCCTGCGCAACAACGTGCCGCATGCGAGCGTCTGCGGCGGGCGCGCGCGCTGCTCGACCTGCCGCATCCGCGTGATCGGCGATCATGCGGTGTTGCCCGAGCCATCGCAACGCGAGGCCTTCGTGCTCGGCCGCGTCGGCGGCAATGATCCATCCATTCGCCTCGCCTGCCAATTGCGGCCGACCGGCGACCTCTCGTTCTTCCAGCTCTTCATCCCGAGTCTGGCCTCCGCCAACGCGCATACGTCGAATCCGGCCCGCATCGGCGAGGAGCGTTATCTCGTCAGCCTGTTCGTGGACATGCGCGGCTCGACGCGGCTCGCGGAAAAGAGGCTGCCGTTCGACACCGTATTCGTCGTCAACCGCTTCCTCGCCGCGGTGTCGCAGGCGGTGATCGAATGCGGCGGGCGGCCGAACCAATTCGTCGGCGACGGCATGCTGGCGCTGTTCGGACTAGCCTCCTCGGCACAGACGGCCTGCCGCCAGGCGATCCGCGCGGCCTCGCTGATCTCGGCCAACATCGACGACTTGAACCAGTTCCTGAGCCACGATCTGCGCGAGCCGATCCGCTTCGGCATCGGAATTCACGGCGGCGAGGTGATCGTCGGCGACATCGGCTATCGCGACCACATGGTATTCACCGCGCTCGGCGACGCCGTCAATGTCGCAGCCCGCCTGCAGGACATGACCAAGACGCCCGCCTGCGAAGCCATCATCTCCGAAGCGGTGCGCGCGACCGCCGGCCTTGGCGAGCACGATTTGCCGCCGCAGGAAGTCGAGATCCGCGGCCGCGCCGAACCGATGACGGTGCGCGTCGTCGCGGAAGCAAAGATGCTCGCCGCGCTCGTCGACACCCTCAGTGCCGCCGCGGCATAGGCCGTGCCCCGCTCGAAATCCCCGTGTGATTTCCAGCACATCTGAACATTCGTTCAGGAAATTCTGACCCCAAAAATCCGAACCCGCATCTCCAATCCATCGACTGACGGACGGTGGGTACGACTGCAACCCGCGCCCAAGCGAAACGCCGCGGCGCATCATTTGGAGAATGACTATGATTCGCAAACTTGCTCTTGGACTCGTCGCCGCCGCTACCATCAGCGCTGCCGCTCTCACTCCGACCGCTGCTTCCGCACATGGCATCGGCGGCTTCCACGGTGGCTGGGGTGGCGGCTTCCATCATCACCACTTCGGCGGCATTGGCCTCGGCCTGGTCGGCGTCGGTGGTGGCTGCTGGGTGAGCCAGCCCGTGCTGACCCCGTTCGGCTACCGCATGCGCCTCGTCAACGTCTGCTACTGATCGCAGGCTTTGCTAGCGTGGAAATCCCGGCCGCCCGCGGCCGGGATTTTCGCCGTCCTTTTGTACCGCAACCACCTGCGCCGAAAGCATGATTTGACTTGGGCCGCGGCGGTGCCTCACTCTGGCTTTTCCGATTCCGGTGATGACCGGATCATCAAGAAGCTTCGGAGGAAGCCCAAATGCTGGATCGACGAGAGTTGATGAAGCGCGCCGGCATGGCCGCGCTGGCTACAAGTTTTGCTTCAACGCGGGCGTTGGCGCTCGACACCGTAAAACTTCCCTTCGACAATGGCGAGCGGCCGCTCGTCGACTATCCGCAGAAGCGTTCGATGATCGGCCTGACCAGCCGACCGCCGCAGCTCGAGACGCCCTTCTCCGTCTTCAATGACGGCCCGATCACGCCGAACAACGCCTTCTTCGTGCGCTATCATCTCGCCGACGTGCCGCTCAACATCGATCCCGACACCTTCACGCTGGAAGTGAAAGGCAAGGTCGATCGCCCGCTGAAGCTGTCGCTGAAGGATATTCGCAAACTCAAGGCCACCGAGATCGTCGCGGTCAATCAATGCTCCGGCAACAGCCGCGGCTTCTTCGAGCCGCGCGTCGCCGGCGGCCAGCTCGCCAATGGCGCGATGGGCAATGCGCGCTGGCACGGCGTGCCGCTGAAGACCGTGCTCGACATGGCCGGCGTGCAGGCCGGCGCCAAACAGGTGACTTTCGGCGGCCTCGACGGACCGGTGATGGAGAAGACGCCGGACTTCGTCAAAGCGCTCGATATCGACCACGCCCGCGACGGCGAGGTCATGCTGGCCTATGGCATGAACGGCGACGACCTGCCCGTTCTCAACGGCTTTCCGCTCCGCCTTGTCGTCCCCGGCTATTACGGCACCTACTGGGTCAAGCACCTCAACGAGATCACCGTGCTCGACCACGCGTTCGACGGCTTCTGGATGAAGTCCGCCTACCGCATTCCCGATACGCCCAACAACAGCGTCGAGCCGGGTACCGCGCCGAAGGCGACCATCCCGATCAACCGCTTCACGGTGCGCTCCTTCATCACCAGCGTGACCGACGGTGCGAAGCTGAAGCCTGGCAGGACCGTGCTGAGGGGCATCGCCTTCGACGGCGGCAAGGGCATCAAACAAGTCGAAGTCTCGACCGATGGCGGCAAGACCTGGGTGCCGGCGAAACTCGGCCGCGATCTCGGCAAATATTCGTTCCGCGAATGGAAGCTGCCGGTGAAGCTGGCGGCCGGCAGCTACGAGTTGAAGGTGCGCGCCACCTCCAACAGCGGCGAGACCCAGCCGGCCGAGCCCCGCTGGAATCCGGCCGGGTACTTGCGCAACGTCGTCGAGACCACGCGCGTCACCGCGGCCTGAGGAGAACCGATATGAGGCATTCCGTTCTTCTCACTTGCGCGGCCGTCGCCGCGCTCGGCGTTGTCGCCGCCCGCGCGGTACCCGTGGTCTACAAACTGCCGGCGGAGACCGCCGCGTTCAAACCCGGCCCCAATCTCGACGTGGTGCAGAACAATTGTACCGGCTGCCATTCGGCCGATTACGTCAACACCCAGCCGCGCAACATGAAGTCCAAGAAGGATTTCTGGCAGGCCGAGGTCACCAAGATGATCAAGACCTATGGCGCGCCGATCGATGATTCGGATGTGCCCAAGATCGTCGAGTACCTCGCCGCGACCTATTAGAGCATGGTGCGGAAAAAGCCTGCCCCGCACTTGATGCGGGGTGGGACCCGTTTTCCGAAAAGCATGCCCTCGGGCCCCGAGGGACCATGCTCAAACAAAAGGATAGAGATCCTATGCAGGCGCGGCGGGCGGGGTGATACCGTTTCGGTGTAACCCCACCACCAAGGCATAGGAGAGCCTGATGACGGTCCGCACAGTAAGCAACCAACCCGCCGCAATGCATGTTGAGACGACGCGGTGTCTGTTTGCAATCGAATTGAGCAAGCAGAACTGGGTTATTGGATTCATTACGCCACTTTCCGCGAAGATCAGCCGCCGGAGCTTGAGTGGAGGCGATTGGAAAGGTCTACTCGATTTGATGGAGGAGGTGCGAGCACGTGTCAGCCGAGAAACGGGTCGGGCGGTGGATGTGATCTCGTGCTACGAGGCCGGTTATGACGGTTTCTGGCTACACCGGCTACTCGAAGCGCATGGCATACGCAATTACGTTATTGATCCGGCAAGCCTGCAGGTGGACCGGCGGGCGCGACGAGTAAAGACAGATCGGATTGACGCTGAGCGGTTGCTGCGCTCGCTAATGGCTTATCTACGCGGCGAGCCGAAGGTGTGGAGCGTGGTGCGGGTGCCCAGCGTTGCCGAAGAAGACGCGCGGCGGCTGCATCGTGAGCGTGACCGTTTGGTCTCGGAACGCGTTCAACACGTCAACCGCATTAAAGGGCTTTGCGCGCTCCACGGCATCTACGATTACCAGCCGTTGCGCCCGCAGGCGATGGCGCGCCTAGAGCAGTTACGCACGGCACAAGGCATCTCACTTCCGCCCCGGCTAAAATCTGAGATCAAGCGGGAATTGCAACGGCTGGAGCTGGTGGTCGAGATGATCGCCACTCTTGAGGCGGAGCGCGACGCGATTGTTGAGGATGAAGCATCAACGCATGTCAACGCCAAGAAAATCCAAAATCTCCATCAGCTCAAGGCGATCGGCCCGGAGTTTGCCACGGTGCTGGTTGGCGAGATATTCCATCGTGACTTCAACAATCGCCGCCAACTGGCGAGTTATGTCGGCTACGCGCCGAGCCCGTTTCAGAGCGGAAACGTGGCCCATGACCAAGGGATCAGCAAGGCCGGCAACCGCAAGGGGCGAACCACCGGGATCGAACTCGCCTGGCTGTGGCTGCGCTATCAGCCCGACAGCGATTTAAGCGTCTGGTTCCGGGCGCGTGTCGGTACCACGAAAGGCCGCATCCGCCGCATCGCCATTGTGGCGTTGGCACGCAAGCTGCTGGTGGCGCTTTGGCGTTATCTTGAAACTGGCGTGGTGCCGCGAGGTGCCGTCCTCAAAGGGTGACGAACGAAGATCAAATACCGATAAAAGGAGCTTATGAATCCAAGGTGGATGTGTGACCGGATCTCGACATGGCTGAAAGATGCCGCGGTAGAGAATGGTCCCATCCCCCTTGGAGCCCGCGCCCTCGCAACGCGCATGAGGGACCTTGGGACGGGTTGTACCCGGCCGGATATAAGTTGGTGCGGCGAGCGCCGCACGCACGCAAAGGGCTTGCCTTGGATCGGAACGAAGCTCAAACAAATGAGGAGCGACAGAGAAAATTTGGCGATCTCTTCGATGATGTTATGGATTTAGGCGCACCCTCAAGCCCTGCGCCTTTGGCGCACCGCTTCGCGGCTGCGGGACTTGACCGCGCGCCTAAATCCATAACCAGGAGGCTATCAAGATCGCTAAACGCCACCGAAATCCCCCTTGACAGCGGCGCCCTCATATAAGCGGGGATGACGATAGTCATACCGCTCTAGGCCCGGCGTCATGCGGCCCGCGAAACGCGAAAAAGCCTCAAATGCGCCGCGATATCGAACGTTTCCGGCGAAATCCGATGCTTGTTTGAGCTACCAAGCTTGCCGCAACCGTCGTATCCTGCGTGTCGGAATGTGCCGGTTTGCGGGGACCGGCTATTCGCATTTTATTATTTATTGCACCCGCGGAGACGACGGATGGCTAAAGGTACGGTCAAGTGGTTCAACCCAACCAAGGGCTATGGATTTATCCAGCCCTCCAGCGGCGGGAAGGACGTTTTCGTTCACATTTCGGCAGTGCAGAAAGCTGGGCTTTCGACGCTTAATGAAGGGCAGACCATCGAATACGAAGAGATCGCCAATCGCGGCAAGACCTCGGCCGAAAACATCAAGGTCTAGCGTGGCACGCGGACGCTCCCGGAAGTAATCCGGGAGCGGGGCTTTCGACAAATTTCATCTGAGAAAATTGCCTTCGGAAAGAGCGGCGACCGCTCTTCCCGCGCATAGGATGTCTATTGCAGTGGCCAAGCTGGTTGGTTGCGACTCACCGGGCCTGGAACGCATGCCACGACGTCGGATTCTCGACCGTGGCTAATCCTCCGTCACCCATTTCTCGACGGTCATGACATCCGGCGGCTGCGCGTAGCCACGCGGCCACATGTCGACGACCCATTCCACCTTGGTCGCCTTCTCGACCAGCACGGCCGTGTTGTGCGGTGTCTGCAGGACCAGCGCGTTGCCGCGATAATGGGGATTGCCGACCGTGTGGTACTTGAAGAGGCTCCACTCCTGCAACACCAGCAAAAGGCTGGTCGTATTGCGGGTGGTGTCCCAGCAATCGTAATTGTGCTTGTCGTCGAAGTAGCGGAAGTCGGCCTTGGCGACACGTTTTTCCGTTCCGATCACTGGACCCATCCGGCGGTCGAACCAGATCACCGCCTTCTGCACGGCCGCCCGTTCGGCTGCCGCGGACGCGCGGCCGGCGGCGAGAATTGTGGTCAGGGCTTTCCGGTCGGCGGGCGTGAAGTCGAGGACTTCGCGGCGGCGGCAAACGAACCCGTAGCAAACCGTCATCGAACTCGCCGAGGGCGGGTAAATCGAGACCGTGGTGTACAGGGCTGCCTGGGGCGGGCTCAATTCGATCGCGAATGCCGATGGTGCGCCAGCCGCTAGCAGCAGCGCGAGAAACACCGTGGCCCGGCCGCAAAACGCGGCCGTCTTGCCAAATCCGCCTAAACGTTCCAGCCCTCTCATCAGCCGCGTGCTCTATCACATTCCGTGAAAAACCCTACCAAAATCATGGGGACTGTTTCACGATTCAGGCACCGGCGGCATATTGGAGACCTTTGCGATTCTGGACGGCGTACCAATGAAATCTGATTCCATGCCGGTTGCGCCATTCGCCGCACCTTTTGCGCCCGACGATGGCGCCATTGCGGCGGAGCTCCTGCCTGCCGCCCGTCTCGAGCCCGAGCAGGAACGGCGGATCGACCGCACGGCGACGCGGCTGATCGAGGCGATCCGCACCAAAGACGACCCGCTCGGCGGCGTCGAGGACATGCTGCGCGAGTTCGCGTTGTCGACCAAGGAAGGCCTGGCGCTGATGGTGCTGGCGGAGGCCCTGCTCCGCGTGCCGGACGCCGGTACCGCCGACCGCTTCATCGAGGACAAGCTCGGCGAAGGCGATTTCATTCACCACGAGACCAAATCCTCGGCCTTCCTGGTCAATGCCTCGGCCTGGGCGCTCGGCATGTCGGCGCGGGTGATCCAGCCGGGCGAGACACCGCAGGGAACGCTGGGCCGGCTCGCCAAGCGGATCGGCGCACCCGCCGTGCGCGCGGCGACGCGACAGGCGATGCGGCTGATGGGCAGCCATTTCGTGCTCGGCGAAACCATCGAGACGGCGCTTGCGCGCGCGAAGTCGCAATCCGCGCGCAGCCCCCGCTATTCCTTCGACATGCTGGGCGAAGGCGCGCGCACCGCCGAAGACGCCGAGCGCTATTTTGACGCCTATGCCCGCGCCATCGAGGCGATCGGCCGCGCCGCCGGCGACCGTCCCCTGCCCGACCGGCCCGGCATCTCCGTTAAACTCTCCGCGCTGCATCCGCGCTTCGAGGCGGTGAGCCACGGGCGGGTGATGACCGAGCTGGTGCCGCGCCTGATCGATCTGGCGCGGCGCGCCAAGGCTCATGACCTCAACTTCACCGTCGACGCCGAGGAGGCGGATCGTCTGGAATTGTCACTCGAGGTGATCGCAGCGACGCTGACCGAGCCCTCGCTCGCCGGCTGGGATGGCTTTGGGCTCGCGGTTCAGGCCTATCAGAAGCGCGCCGCGGACGTGATCTTCCATGTCGACCAGCTGGCGCGCGCCCATCAACGGCGGCTGATGGTGCGCCTCGTCAAGGGCGCCTATTGGGACACCGAGATCAAGCGCGCACAGGAGCGTGGGCTCGACGGCTATCCCGTGTTCACGCGCAAGGCGATGACCGATCTCAACTACGTTGCCTGCGCGCGACGGCTATTGAGCCTGCGGCCGCGCCTGTTTCCGCAATTTGCCACCCACAATGCGCTGACGGTGGCGACCGTGCTCGAATTCGCCGACGGCGCGAGCGGATTTGAATTCCAGCGCCTGCACGGCATGGGAGAGGCGCTCTACGCGCGCCTCGGCGAAGATCGCTCCGACATTGCTTATCGAACCTACGCACCCGTAGGCAGCCATCGCGATCTCCTTGCCTATCTGGTGCGGCGGCTGCTCGAGAACGGCGCCAACTCCTCCTTCGTGGCGCTCGCCGCTGACGACACGGTGCCGGT
Source organism: uncultured Alphaproteobacteria bacterium (assembly GCA_963847045.1). Lineage (GTDB taxonomy): Bacteria > Pseudomonadota > Alphaproteobacteria > Rhizobiales > Xanthobacteraceae > Bradyrhizobium. The sequence continues at coordinate 309,075 of CAWJYQ010000017.1, forward strand.
CGAAACCCTGCTGCGGCGCCCGGCCGACATCATCGGCAACCCCGGCGGCGCGCGGCACAAGAACATCCCCCTGCCGCGCGAGATGCTGCGGCCGCAGCGGATCAATTCGGCCGGCTTGGAGTTCGGCGAACGCGCCGCGCTGAACAAGCTTCTCGCCGCGGTCGCGGCCGCCAGGGTGCCGGCGCCCGGCAGCGTTGCCGATGCGACACAGGCTGAGGCCAATGCGGCCATCGCGGCCGCGCGCGAGGGATTTAGAGGCTGGAGCGCGACGCCGGCGCAAGATCGCGCCGCTGCGCTCTGCCATGCCGGCGATCTGCTGGAGCGGCGCGGGCCGCATTTCATCGCGCTGCTGCAGCGCGAGGGCGGCAAGACGCTCGATGACGCGCTCTCCGAACTCCGCGAGGCCGCGGATTTCTGCCGCTATTACGCAGGCCAAGGCCGCAAGCTTTTCGACGCCGCCGAACCCATGCCGGGCCCGACCGGCGAGAGCAACACGCTGCGCCTGCGCGGCCGCGGCGTGTTTGTCGCGATCTCGCCCTGGAATTTTCCGCTGGCGATTTTCCTGGGGCAAGTCACAGCGGCCTTGATGGCTGGAAACAGCGTCGTCGCCAAACCGGCCGAGCAGACCCCGCTGATCGCCTCTGAGGCGGTCAAGCTGCTGCATGAAGCCGGCATCCCCGCTTCCGCCCTGCATTTGGTGCCGGGAGACGGCAGCGTCGGCGCCTCGCTGGTCGCCCATCCCGACATTGCCGGCGTCGTCTTCACCGGCTCGACCGAGGTCGCGCGCGCGATCAACCGCACGCTCGCCGCCAAGGACGGACCTATTGTGCCGTTGATCGCGGAGACCGGCGGCATCAACGCGATGATCGTCGACGCCACCGCCTTGCCCGAACAGGTCGCCGACGACGTCGTCACCTCGGCGTTCCGCTCGGCGGGCCAGCGCTGCTCGGCGCTGCGGCTGTTGTTCGTGCAGGACGACGTCGCCGACCGCATGGTCGAGATGATCGCGGGCGCCGCGCGCGAATTGAAGATCGGCGACCCCTCCGATCCCTCCACCCATATCGGGCCCGTGATCGACACTGAGGCCAAGGCGCGGCTCGATGCGCATATCGAGCGCATGAAGCTCGAGGCGCGCGTGCATTTTGCCGGCCCCGCGCCGGAGGGAAATTTTGTCGGGCCGCATATTTTCGAGCTCAAGGATGCGGGCGAACTCACCGAGGAGGTGTTCGGACCAGTCCTGCACGTCGTACGCTACGCCGCCGATCACCTGGAAGACGTGCTGCGATCGATCGAGCGCACCGGCTTTGGCCTCACCCTCGGCATCCATTCCCGCATCGACGACACGGTGGAAGCGATCATCGCACGGCTTGAGACCGGCAACATCTATGTCAACCGCAACATGATCGGCGCGGTGGTCGGCGTGCAGCCGTTCGGCGGGCATGGCCTGTCCGGGACCGGCCCCAAGGCCGGCGGGCCGCATTATCTGGTCCGCTTCGCTACCGAGCAGACGGTGACCGTCAACACCGCGGCCGCCGGCGGCAACGCCGCGCTGATGGTGGATGACGAGGGCCCGGAGCGCGGGGTGAGGTAAGGTGTTGATTTGCGGCGAGAGTCGAGAAGCTGCTCGCAGATGCGCCAGAGTTGCGTTTCCGGGTTTTGGCTCCTGCGTGGAGAGCTCAGTCGCCGGCTTCGGCGGCGTTCGCTTCGCTAAAAGCCTGCGAGCAGCTTACGCACTACGATGAGTTGCTCTTTGATGAGAGCTTGTTGATGCTCGATTTGCTGTCTCGCCTCACCGGCAGGCAAGCGGCCAACGACGCTCTCAAGGCCTCGCGAAGCTTCGTCGAGCCGTAGAAGGCTGGACAGCAAACCTTCGAGGCAGGCGCCAAGCGTATTCGTCGACCCGATGATGTTATCGACGGTCTCGGACGCAGCAAGCCGTCCTTGCCAACGACCAACGGACTGACTTTCGGCTTCGTCGGGGGAGCGCGGCAGTTCGCCCATTCTTGACGTCACCTCCGGCCAGCGTGGATACCGATACCAGAAGACGCGGCACCCGATCCTATGCCGCTCGCTCTCCGATGCTTGCCGCCTCGGCTGCGGCGCGTTGCATGCTCGTAGACATTTCGCCGGTAACGGTGCTCTGTTCTTCGACCGCGGCAGCCGTAGAGGTCACGTACTCGCTGACGTTTTGAATTGCCTGTCTGATGGAAATCAGCGCCTGTACAACATCTCCGGAGATGCCGTTGAGTGATCCGATTTCGTCTGTAATCTTGTCCGTCGCCTGTTTAGCCTGATTTGCCAGGTTTTTGACCTCAGCCGCCACGACGGCAAATCCTCGACCTGCTTCGCCTGCGCGCGCGGACTTAATCGTGGCGTTGAGAGCAAGCAAATTGATCTGCCCGGTAATGTCTCCAATGATTTCGACGATACCGCTCATCGACTCGGCTGCGGAGCTGAGCCGCTTGGCTTGCTCGTCGGCCTTCTCAACGCGATGTACCGCCTCTGAAGCGGTCTCCTTCGACTTGACCATCGCTTCAGATATCTCACGGACCGAGGCGTTCAATTCTTCCGCTCCGGCAGCAACCGACTCCATCATCCCGCGCACTTTTTCACTCTTCATGCGAGCAATGACTTGCACTGTGGTGTCGGTTGCATATTTCACGACCTTGTATGGCTTGCCGTTCAAATCGAGGATCGGGTTATAGGAGGCTTGAATCCAGACCTCTTTCCCGCCCTTGCCGATACGCTTGTATTCCGCAGCCTGATACTCACCACGGTTGAGCCTGGCCCAGAACTCTCGATACTCGGCGCTGTCGCGCTCGGCGGGGTCGACAAACATACTGTGGTGCCGACCTCGGATCTCGTCCAATGTGTAACCCATTGCGCCCAGGAAATTGCCGTTTGCGCTGATGATCGTGCCGTCCATGTTGAACTCGATCACGGCCTGCGACTTCCCGATTGCGGCAATCTGGCCCGCGAGATTGGCGGTGCTCAGCTTCTGGTCGGTGACATCGGTTGCGAACTTGACAACCTTGAAGGGTTTCTTCCGCTCATCGAGAATCGGATTATAGCTGGCGAGTATCCAGACTTCCTTGCCGCCCTTGCCGATGCGCTTGTACTCCGCCGCGGAGTATTCGCCGCGATTGAGCTTGGCCCAGAATTCCCGATACTCCGCACTCTCTCACATGGCCGGCTCGATGAACATGCTGTGATGCTTGCCCTGGATTTCAGCGAGCGCGTAACCCATGGTCTTCAGAAAATTCTCGTTCGCCGTAATGATCGTGCCATCCATGTTGAACTCGATGACAGCCTGAGCCCGCAGGATCGCATCGATTTTGCCGGCATCCTCCATGCTTCGGATCTTTTTCTCCGTGATGTCGGTTGCAAATTTGACGACCTTGAAAGGCTTACCGTTCGTATCACGAAGGGGATTGTACGACGCCTCAATCCAGACCTCTTTGCCGCCCTTGCCGATGCGCCTGTATTCCGCCGCCTGATATTCACCGCGATTGAGTTTGGCCCAGAACTCGCGATATGCGGCGCTGTCGCGCTCGGACGCTTCGACAAACATGCTGTGGTGTTTGCCCTTGATCTCCGAAAGCGTATAGCCGAGCGCTTTGAGGAAATTTTCGTTGGCGGTAACGATTGTGCCGTCCATGTTGAACTCGATCACGGCCTGCGATTCGCTGATCGCAGCAGCTTGCGCCAACGCGTTGCGCGCAGCCGCGCTGCTTCGCCACGAAAACATCTGAAGCTCCTGTTCAAATTGAGGGATTCCGACGCAAAAATTTCCTACCGCTAACGCGGCGTACTGCCAGTCCCGGAAGGACGTAAGTCGTCCTTGGGAAACAGGGTTCCATAGTTCGGATAACACTTCGTTAAATTGCGATATTTCAAATACTTAGACAATCAAGGATTGCTCCTTCAAGAAGGACAATTGAAGAGTGAATGTGGCCAGCCGGCTCGTTCTGCTGCGAAACCCGACATTCCTTCATCAACGAAATTCCTTGCCCTACGGCGCGGATTACAGAAGGGGATCGTGACTGCCTCTTCCCCGCGCGCCTGGCGGCGCAAGGTCGTATTTCGAACGGCTGACGAACAGCCGTGAGCGGATGACATAGGCCTTGAGACGGTTGTCTGCCGGCCGCGATTGATCATTGATGAGGGCGGTGCAGGCCGGCTCGATCTTCCCGATGACGGCACCGGTGCAATCCTCGAGATCGCCGGCTTTGGCCGCGCCCCAGCAGAGCATGAGCAACGCCACCGCCAGCAGCCGGCGGAAGGACGGCATCATCATCTCTCCCATCGAACGACGAGGAGGTCGGAGCGTAGGCTTTCTCGCGGCCCACCCGATGTGATCGGCGTCACTAGGCTTTTACAACCGGACGGACACATTGCCACATTCGCCCTGCCTGTCGATGACACGATCGAGCGAGTGAGGCGGAACAGCCCTGCTCTCCCGGGCGAGAGGTGGCCCGGCAGCACCGTTGCATCCCCTGCCCAAGAAGGGTCAAATGGGGGTTCGATCTCACCAGTTTCATTCCATCCCGCGGGAACAACAGCAATAACAGGGAACTACGCCACCATGGAAAAAGGCATCTTCGAGGGGCTGAAGGTTCTGGACTGCGCGAGCTTCATCGCGGCACCCGCGGCCGCGACCGTGCTGTCGGATTTCGGCGCCGACGTGATCAAGATCGAGCCGCCGGGCTTGGGCGACCCCTATCGCAACCTGCCGAACCTGCCGGGCTATCCGGCGAGTGAGCACAATTTCGCGTGGCTCCTGGAGAATCGCAACAAGCGAGGCCTTGCGCTCGACCTTTCCAAGCCGGAAGGACAAGCAGTGCTGCACAAGCTCGCCGGCGAGGCCGATGTCTTCATTACCAACTATCCGCCGCAGGTGCGCGCGAAGCTCGGCATCACCTACGATCACCTCGCCCCGCAGAATGAGCGGCTGATCTATGCCTCCTTCACCGGCTATGGCGAAAAGGGCGAAGAGGCCAACAAGCCCGGTTTCGACAGCAATGCCTATTGGGCGCGGTCGGGCCTGATGGACCTGGTGCGCGCCGACACCAACACCACGCCGGCGCGTTCGGTCGCCGGCATGGGCGACCATCCCTGCGCCATGGCGTTCTACGGCGCGATCGTCACCGCCCTCTACCAGCGCGAGCGCACCGGCAAGGGCTCGCATGTGTCGTCGAATTTGATGGCGAACGGCGTCTGGGCGGCATCCGTGCTGGCGCAGGCCAAGCTCTGCGGCGCGAAATTCGGCGAGCGGCGGCCGCGCGAGCGGGCGCTGAACGCGGTGACCAACCACTACAAGTGCAGGGACGGCCGCTGGCTGATCCTGTCGCTGCTCAACGAGGAGCGGCAATGGCCGACGCTGGCGCGCTGCATGGGACGCGAAGACCTGATCGCCGACGAACGGTTTGCGACCAAAGCCGGACGTCATGCGCGTTCGCTGGAGTTGATCAAGGTCTTTGACGAGATCTTCGCCACCAGGGACCTCGCCGAATGGCGCAGGATCCTCGACGGCAATGGCCTGGTGTTCGGCGTGGTCGGCATCCTCGACGACATCCCCAACGACCGGCAGATGATCGAGAACGAGGTGCTGGTGCCGTTCGAGAACGACACCATGCTGACCGTCAACAGCCCGATCTTCATCGACGGCGTGCGCAAGGTGCAGCCGCGCAAGCCGCCCGGCATCGGCGAACACTCCGACGAGATTCTGCGCAGCGCCGGCTGTGATGAGGCCTCGATCCGGAAGCTGCGCGCCTCCGGCGCGGTGGCCTGATCACTAGCTCGCCAGCGCAGCGGCGATCGCGCGGCCGACCGCGGCATGCGCCGCATTGCGTTTGTCATCGGGCGCGGCCGTCTCAGTGAGATAGGACGTCACGATCACGGGCGGCTTGCCATCCGGCCAGATCACGGCAACGTCGTTGCTCGAGCCATGATTGCCGGAGCCGGTCTTGTCGCCGACGCGCCAGCTCTTCGGCAGGCCTGCGCGGATTTTCGCATCGCCGGTCTTGCAGCCGACCAGCCAGGCGATCAGCTGGTCGCGCGAGGCGGTGGACAGCGCGTTGCCGGTGGCGAGCGCTTTCAGGTTTTTCACCATCGCCGCCGGCGTTGTCGTGTCTCTCACATCGCCGGGGGTGGCTTCGTTCAGGTCGGGCTCGATGCGGTCGAGCCTCGTGATGTCATCGCCGAGCGAGCGCGCGAGACTGGTGATCGACGAAGGCCCGTCCATGCTCGCCAGCAAAATGTTCGCCGCGCTGTTGTCGCTCAAGGTGACCATAGCGTCGCAGAGCTCGGCAACCGACATTTCCTGGCCGACATGCTGCTTGGTCACCGGCGCGTAGCTGAGGATATCCTTCTGCTCGACCAGGATGCGCCGCGCGAGCTGTTCCTTGCCGGCGTCGACCTTGACGAGGATCGCCGCCGCGGCGAGAGCCTTGAACGTGCTGCACATTGGAAAACGTTCATCGTTGCGATGACCTGTCAAAGCGCCGGAACCTGTCTCCAGCACCGCGACACCGAGCCTGCCGCCGCTTTCGGCTTCGATTTTCGCAAGGGTTTCGCCCAGCGAAGCCAGACCGCTTTCAGCGGCGGCGAGGCTCCAGCGAAGACCGGCACAGCCGATCAGGGGCGCAAGCGAGAGTTCTGGCAAAGCCGCGTCGAGTAAGCATCGGGATTCCGTCGAGAAGCGCTGCGTTCAGCGATTGAGCCAGGCCCATACGATGAACACCACGATCACGCCGATGATCACAGCAAACGCCAGCCGCTGACCCGGATCGCGCTGGTGGCCTGACGTATAGCCTCATTTTGGGCGATTTCGCGATTGCGCTGCCGTTTCTCCTGGTCGGAAGAGCTCATCGACCGGACTCCGCTCAAGTTCTGACTGTCGTCACCTCCTTCAATGTACCATCAATTGATGACGCCTGCCCGGCGACGGTGCCGCCCCGGACCAGCCGGCTCAGCGACGCGGCCGCGAGCGCCGCACACAGCGCGGCGGCGGCGGCCGCGATGAACACCGCCGACGTGCTCCATTTTGCCGCCAGCAGTGCGCCGCCGACGAGCGGGCCGATGATCGAGCCGACCCGGCCGATGCCGAGCGCCCAGCCGACGCCGGAAGCTCGGATCGAGGTCGGATAGAAGCCGGCCGCCAGCGCGTTGGCGGCGATCTGCCCGCCGACCACGCAGAAGCCCGCGGCGAAGATCGCGATCGACACCAAAATCGCTGAGTGCCCGAGCTGGCCGATCGCGGCGACCGCGAACACCGCGCCGAAATAGACCAGCGCCAGCGCGCGGAACGAGAAGCGGTCGATGACACTGCCGAGCGCGAAGGTGCCGACCACGCCGCCAACCTGCAGCATCGAGCCGATCACCACGGCTTCCGACACCGAGGCGCCGAGATCGTTGAGCACGGTCGGCAGCCAGTTGGCGAGGAAATAGATATCGAGCAGGCTCATGAAGAACACAACCCACAGCAAGAGCGTCACGCCCGCGCGCCCCTCGCGGAACAGATGCGCGACCGGGATGCCGGCGAGATGTGCCTCGTGCACGACAAAGCGTGCGTCGGGCGCGAACGCGGTATGCGGGCTGATCTGCTGCAGGAGTTGCGCCACCCGCTCGGGCGCCTTGCCGGCCGTGGCCAGGAATCGCACCGATTCCGGCAATCTCCAGGCCAGCAGCGGAACCATCAGCAGCGGCGCAATGCCGCCGACAATGAACACCGAGCGCCAGCCGAGCCGCGGGATCAGATCCGCCGCGAGCAGCCCGCCGAGTGCGGCGCCGATCGAGAAGCCGCAGAACATGATCATGACCATGGTGGCGCGGCGGCGCTGCGGATTGTACTCCGATGTCAGCGCGATGGCGTTCGGCATGGCGCCGCCGAGGCCGAGTCCGGTCAGGAAGCGGATCACCAATAGCGTGGTGACGTCCTGCGCAAACGCCGTGGCGAACGCGCCCAGGCCGAACGCGGCGGTCGAGAAGATGATGATCTTCTTGCGCCCGACGCGGTCGGCGAGCGGACCGAACGCCAGGGCACCGATCATCAGGCCGAACAGGCCGGCGCTGAACACCGGGCCCAGCGCGCTCTTGGTGAGGTGCCACTCTTTGGCAAGCGCGGGGGCGACATAGCCGATCGCCTGGGTATCAAAGCCGTCTAGCAACAGCACGGCCGCGCAGGTGAGCAGCAGGCGGATCTGGAAGCCGCCGATCGGCTGGCGGTCGATGAACTCGACAAGGTCGATCGCCGGTTTGCCGCCGGCCCGGGTCTGCTCAGTCGCCATGGTCGTCCCCTTCCCTCCTGAATGCGCGCGGTTCTTGCCGACCGCTGTTGATGCGCGTCAGCCTAGCGCGGCGGTTCACCGGCGCAAGGCTTCCTTCGAATAACCCGCGATCCGCTTGTAGCTGTCGGACAGCGCGACCAGCTCGTCGCGGCTGATGACGTCGTCGATCGCCTTGAACGGCTTGTCGTCAGTGCGCTCGAACACCTCGCGCAGGATCGCGTCCGGCGGATTGGTGCGGTTGGTGAGCACGATGCGCGTGGTCGCCTCCAGCCGTTGCTTTTCGTAAGCCGAAAGCGCGGCGGACGAATCGGCGTGCTGCAGCAGCATCGCGGTCAAGACGCGCGCGTCGAGGATCGCCTGTCCCGCGCCATTGGAGCCGCGCGGCACCATCGGGTGCGCGGCATCGCCAAGCAGCGTCACCCGCCCGAACGTCCAGCGCGGCAGCGGGTCCTGGTCCACCATCGGAAATTCCAGCACGTGATCGGCGGCGCGGATGAAGGCGGGCATATCACACCAGTCGAAATGCCAGTCGGAGAACGGGCCAATGAAATCATCGAGCGAGCCGGCGCGGTTCCAGTCGCGCTTGCGATAGGTCGGCGTCTCGATCTCGGCGACCCAGTTGATGAGCTGCAAGCCGTCGGCGCCGGCGGAGCGGATCGGATAGATCACCATCTTGCCATGCGACAGCCAGCCGGCGCGCACCATGCTCGCGCCAGAGAGCATCGGCTTCCAGCGCGTCACCCCGCGCCACATGTTGACGCCGGAATAGCGCGGCTCGCCCTCGTCCGGGAAGAACTGCTTGCGGATCACCGAATTGATGCCGTCGCAGGCGATCGCGACACGGCCGCGCACGGTGAAACGGTTGGCGCCGCCGGGGCCCTCGGAGAAAGTCACGGTGACGCCGGTCTCGTCCTGCTCCACGCCGAGGCAATGGCGGTTGGTGACAATGCGGTCGTGCCCGGCGCGCGAACGGAACGCATCCAGCAGCACCATCTGCAGATCGCCGCGATGGATCGAAAATTGCGGATGCTCGTAGCCGGCTGCGCGGCCGAGCGGCTCCTGGTAGATCAGCTGCCCGAAGCGGTTGAAGAAGGTCGCGTCCGTGGTCTGGATCGCGACCTTCGCCAAGGCGTCTTCGAGCCCGAGCGCGGCAAGCTCCCTGGTCGCGTGCGGCAACAGATTGATGCCGACACCGATCGCGCGGATGTCCGGGACCGATTCAAAAATGCGGCAGGGGATTTTCGCCTGCTGCAGCGCCAACGCAAGCGTCAGGCCGCCGATGCCGGCACCGACGATAATGACTTCGTCCATGTTTCCATCCCTCTGGATGGCGATGAAACAATATTAGTAAGCCTACTGTCAATCTGACTCGCCCCGCATTGTTAGCGGGTTTTCACAAAGCACATCCCCATCCGCGCCTCGGCATTGGCGCCCTGGCAGGTCAGCCCTGCGGCGCAGGTCCAGCCGAGGAAACTCTTGTCGTTCTCGCTCGCCTTGGCGTGCTGCACATAGCAATGCGAGCCCCAGCCGTTCTCATATTCGGTGCCGGCGAGTTCCACGCTGCCGCGGAGCTGCGGGCGGCTGGCAAAGCCGCGCGAGAAATCTGGCTCTTTGCCTTCGGCAAAAGCGGTGAGGATATCGCGGCGGCGAACCTGGTCGCCAAAGAAATGCGGCGAGGCCGGAACGACGGTGGAGTTGGATGGCTTTGCCGCCATCCAGTCGACGCCGGGGAAATGGAAGCCGCCGATGCCGCGGGTCTGGTGGCAACCGGAACAGCTCATGTCGTTGAGCCTGCGCTCGAAGCCCGCGACCGAGCGGATGTTCTGCAATTTGACGTCGCTCGCGGCGGCTTTCGCCAAAGCAAGCACGACGTCCTCCTTGCTGAACACGGGATTGCTGGTGCCCTCCTCGCCCGCGACGAGGCCGAAGGCCGGCTGCAGGTTCGACGGCGCGAATCCGACCGGCGTCGGTGCGATCGCGCCCTTCAGGAGAAAGCGATCCGGGATCAGGATGGTGCCGCGATCGAGCTCGGCGAAATGTTTGGGCTCGAGCAGCCACGTCCTGAAGTCGCGGGCAAAGTCCTTGTCGGTCAGCAACCGGTCGCGATCGATCTGGTTCTCCAGCGGCGATTCCACGAAGGTCGACGACTTCGCATCGTAATCGAACACCTTCATCAGATAGTCGGTGCGGAAGTCGCGCGTGGCGGATTTCGGCGCATGCGCGATCTGAAGATTGGTCTCGATGCGGTCGATATTGTTCGGCGCGATCAGGTCGAGCGCGCCACCCTGAACCGTCAGCTTCTCTGCGAGCTCCGCGCCTGTCGCAGTGAGGCTACCGGCCGCGAGCCAGCGTTTCGCGATCTCGGCGCAGGTTACAGTAACGCCGTTGCCCTTCGCCTTCAGCACCACATTCAGCGTCATCGGCAGCCGCGGCGACACCGCGGCCTCGCCCACGGCTTCCGCATTCGTTCGCGTCAGCCGATAGATCAGCCTGACCTCGCCGCATTCCTGCCCGCCCACATAGGCGCGGTCCATGCGGTTGACGATGCCGGACAACACAAAGCGCGTGTCCGGCGAAACCAGCTGCGCGCGGTCGAACAGCTGAACGGCGAAGTCGGGCCCGACGCCGATGCTCTCGTTCGGCAGCTCGGCCTTGTGTTTGGCGATATAGCGATCGAAATCGTCATCGAGCGCGAGTCCGACCGGCGCCATCGACGGCAGCGCGAACAATTGCGCAGTTGTGAGCGGCGTATCGGCCGATCGCTCCGGCACCATGATGCGCGAGAGGCCAAACCGGCCGCCATCGAGCTCGCGCAGCGCGGCGGGATCGATGATCGCGGTGCCGCGCTCGAGCGGCGGGCCATCCGCGCGCGCCGGCAGCGCGCAACAAAAAGCAAAAAGGATCGCGGCCAGTCGCGAGGCGAAGTTCATGCCTCCACTAACACCGCGCGATTATGTCTATTCAAGCGAAAAGCGCTTCACGCTGCGGTGAAGCGCTTTCGAATTGCCGTCACAACACCTGATCAGCGCGTGATCAGGCCCTTGCTGGTAACGACCACCCACTGGCCGCCCTGCTTGCGGATCGCATCGATGCGGCCGACACCGGGAATATAGTCGCCGGCATAGACTTCATAGGTACCGCGGCGCCCCCGGATCAGCGCGCCGCCATAGCCGACTTCGGCCAGCGTCCAGCCTTCGACGGTCGGCAACCGCGCAACTTCCGGCTTGGGCGGCGCTGCGGGTGCGGGCGAAGCCGAGGGAGCAGGTGTAGCCGCAGCAACCGCTTGCGGCGTCACCGAGCCGGTCACTTCCTTCTGAGCGGCTGGCGCGGCGGCCGTCGTCGCAGGTGCGGCCGGCGCGGGAGCCGCTGCCGCGGGCGTGGGACGAAGCTTGTCCACGGCTTCGGTCAGCTTGGCGAGTTTCGCGTTGGGCTCGGCCTGCGCCTTCTCGATCTTGTCGAGACGGTCGGTGGTCTTGTTGAACTGGGTGACGCTGGTCTTGGTGGTGTGCTCAAGACCGGATTTGAGCGCGAGGATGTCGGAATCGATCCGCGCGATCGAGGCTTCCAGCGCGCCATTGCCCGGCGCGGTCGCGGCGGCGTCCGCGACATGGGTGAGGCCGGTGGTGGCAAGCGCACCGCCGATCGCACCCGCGATGGTCGCGAACGCCAGCATCGCTGCGGTGGCCAGGAAGCCGTGCTTGGGCCTGGACTCGAGCTTGGACCCCGACTTGGGCGCCGCGCTGGCGCGGGTTTCGCTTTCCAGCTTGGGGGCCGATTCCACCTTCACCTCGGCACTGTGGTCGTGCCAGGCGCGGTCGCTGGGCGACATGATCAGCACCCTGGCCTGGCCGCGCGGCGCACCCGCCTTCGCAGGGTCAGCTCTGAGCTCAGCCTTGGGCGCGTCCGCCTTCAGTGCATCTACCCTGGTCGTTTCGCGCAGTGCATCGACCCTGGTCGTCTCACGATCGGGCGCGACCGCGGGCGATTCGAGCACGCTCAGGGCCAGCGCGGCAGCCGCGGAAGCCTCGCCCGCCGTCGCGGAGGAATGCGGAACGGTCGAACCGGCGCCGACGGAACCGGGATCACCGTGGATCTGCTCAGCCTCTTGTTCGCTCACGTGACAAGTCTCCAGAATTGGTTGACCATTTGGTAACTTTCATTGCTTGCCAATTCGTTACCGGCGGCCTTCCGGCGGTCGGACTTACGGAAATTTTAGGAACTGCTCCGGGGCCATTTTTGGCCGAGATGGGGGCGTCCATGGGGCACCCGGATTAAATTGCTGCCATGCGGTAAAATCGTTACCCTCGCTTAACCGTCGTTTGCGCAAGGCCATTTCCCGACTAACATGAAGGCGGATGAGTGGGCACCGGCCGCCGGGGGATGCCATGGCCATCGAGAAATGCATCAACGAATATGGCGTCGGCGACGTCATCTTCGAGGAAGGCTCGACCGGGCGCGAGCTCTATGTCGTGCTCGACGGCCAGGTCGAGATCGCCAAGATCAGCGGCGACCGCAAGACCGTCATCGTCACCCTGGGCAAGGGCGAATTTTTCGGCGAAATGGCGGTCATCGACGGCTCCTCGCGCTCGGCGACCGCGATCGCGGCCGCGGCAAGCACGCGCGTGATGCGCATCAACCACGCCCGCTTCGTCTATCTGGTGAGCCAGCAGCCGGCGTTCGCGCTGATGATCATGGACGCGCTGAGCAAGCGGCTCAGGGCGTCGAACGATCGTACCTTCCAGACGGCGGCCAATCTATGAGCGACCGCCGTCCGTCCCCGTTCAAGACCCTGTTCGAGACCGAGGTCTGCACGCTGATCCTGGCCGCGCCCGACGTCTACCAGGTGCGCTTCAAGAACCGCGCCGCCAATGCCTATCTCGTGGTCGGCTCCAAACGCACCGTCATGATCGACGTCGGGCTGTCGACCAACTACCCCGCCCTGCTCGCCTGCCTCAACCATGTCGGTGTCACCCCCGACAAGATCGACATGGTGGTGCTCTCCCACGAGCATCTCGACCATATCGGCGCGGCGTATCATTTCGCCGGACGCACCTATATCGCCGCGCATCGCCTTGCCGCCAACAAGATCATGCTGCGCGACGACTTCTCGATGCTGCGCAAGATGTTCAACGAGCCGAATGTGCCGATCAATATCGACATCTGGCTCGAGGAAGGCAACGTGATCGACCTCGGCAATTTCCGTCTCGACGTGTTCTATACGCCGGGCCACACCTCGGCCTGCATGACCCTGTTCGACGCGGACAAGGGCCTGTTGTTTGCCGCCGACACGCTGATGCCGGGCGGCGTGATGGGCGGCGTGTTCGGCTCCGGCTCGATCGCGGACTACATCCAGTCGCTGGAGAAGCTGAAGGGGCTGAACTCGAAGATCCTGCTGTCCGGCCACGGCCGGCTCTCCGACACGCCGCAGGACGACGTGCGGATCGCGATCCAGCGTTCGCACACCCTGCTGTCGGACACCGCGCAATTGTTCGACGCGCTCGATGCCCGCTCGAATTTCGAGCCGATCATGCAGTCGGTGCGCGACCTCAACAAGCTCGACGATTAGTGACGCTCCTTCCCCTCATCCTGAGGAGCGCGACACGCGCGTCTCGAAGGATGAGGCCACCGTCGGGGCCTCATGGTTCGAGACGGCGCTTCGCGCCTCCTCACCATGAGGGTGACCGTTTGACAAACGGCGTGGCTGCCTGTTGATAGGCGGCAAGAAAAAGCCGGAACCGGGGAGAAACGCACCATGAAGCTCTACGATTCGATCGGGCCGAACCCGCGCATTGTCCGCATGTTCATGACCGAGAAGGGCATCGAGATGCCGAAGCAGACCGTCGATCTGCGCGGCGGCGAGAACCGGCACGAGGCGCATCTCAAGCGCAACCCGCACGGCCAGATGCCGGCGCTGGAGCTCGACGACGGCAGCTATCTCTCTGAGATCGTGCCGATCTGCGAATATCTCGAAGAGAAAAACCCCTCGCCCGCGATGATCGGCGCCACGCCCGAAGAACGCGCCGAATGCCGGATGTGGACGCGCCGCGTCGACCTCAACATCTGCGAACCGCTCGCCAACGGCTACCGCTTCGGCGAGGCGCTGAAATTCTTCGAGAAGCGGATTCCCGTCGCACCCGAAGCCTCGCCGGGGTTGAAGATGATCGCCGCCAATCGCCTGAAATGGCTGAACGGCCAGATGGCCGACGGCAGAGAATGGATCTGCGGCAAGCGTTTTACGCTCGCCGACATCCTGCTCTATTGCTGGCTCGATTTCGGCAACCAGGTCGGTCAGCCGCTGGATCAGAGCAACAGCCACATCGCAGCATGGTTCGCGCGCGTCGGCGCCAGGCCCAGCGTGAAGGCGTGATGGCCACCCTCCCCTGGAGGGGGAGGGTAAGACAAGACGCTCGCTTTCTGATTCAACTGTCAAACAACCTCGCCGTCATTGCGAGCGAAGCGAGACGAGCGTTCGCATTCCCGCGGCACGAAATGCCCGAGTGATGCGTCATCTTCGTCCCTCCGAAAGCAAGAGGGCGCAGGGAATGCCGGGTGATGGCCTCACCCATGGCCCGCCTGCAACAAAAAAAGCAGGCGGCAGTCACCACAGGTTCAGCCGTATCAACCGGCATTCCCTGCGCAACGGTTTTAACGGCTTATAACGCGCTCTCCCCGGTGTCCGGGCTTGTTAGCCACCGTCGCTCCCCGCGAAACGTCCGCGAGCAGCTTAATCCCAGTGTCGGGGGATCAGGACCACACGATTTTGCCGTCCGCGTCAGTGTGCTTCGTCGGCGCACACCAACACGTCCATCGCTCCCCGCAGCCAACACTCGTGACGATCCGGAGCGTCCCTCTTGATGAGGCGCGGGATGACGCATCCATACACCCGATTGCGCTTCTGAAAAAGCGAAATATTTTTCAGCGCGGGGCTTGACAAGGATTTCGGAAAATCAGACCGACGGGCAAATCACCTAAGCCACCGCGTTCCGCCTTATGGTCTCGCGATAGAACGCGGCACTCAGTTTCGGCCGGCGAACCAGCGTCTCGAAGTCGACGCGATAGAGTCCGAAGCGCTTTTCGTATCCGTCCGCCCACTCGAAATTGTCCATGAGGCTCCAGAGAAAGTAACCGGCCACGGGCACGCCCTCCGACGTCGCGCGCTGCGAATGCTGCAGGTAGTTGCGAAGATACATGATCCGGTCGGTGTCGTAGACCTGGCCGTCGGCCGCGGGCGCATCAGTCGCCGATGTTCCGTTCTCGCTGATATAGATCGACTTCACGTTCCACAGCCTCGCCGCGTGGCGGGATGCCCAGTACATCGCTTCCGGCGCGATGTTGAGCCAGGATGACTCCATGTGCGGGAACGATGGCGGAAACGGCAACGAGGTGAAGCCGCGCGCGTTGTCGGCAGCCGCGATGTAGTGGTCGGGCTTGTAGACATTCAGCCCCAAAAAATCGATCGGGGATGAAATGATCCTCAGATCCTCGGCCGTGAATCTCGGGGCATCCTTCCCGGCCTGCGCCAGAAAGGACGCGTCGTATTCGCCCTCGAGCATCACGGTCAGATAGCCGCCATTGAGCTCGCGCGTCGCGATCTCCGCGGCGCGAATGTTTTCCGGCGTTGTCGTTGCGGGGATGCAGGTCACCATGTTCTCCGCCGGTCCGAGCTTCGTCCCCGGCCGTCCGCTTGCGCGGATCGCCTGCACGGAGAGGCCGTGCGCAAGCGCGACATGGTGGCGGACCTGGTTGAGCTCTTGCGGGGCAAGCTTGAGGCCGGGGGCGTCAATGCCAAGACCATGGCCGAGATGGACCAGCCGCGAACATTCGTTGATCGTGAAGATGTGTGTGATGCGATCGGTCAGACGTTGCGCGACATAGCCAGCATAATCGGCGAAGGCCTTCGCGGTGTCGCGCGACGTCCAGCCGCCGAGGCGGTCCTGAAGGCTCTGGGGCAAATCCCAGTGATAGAGGGTAGCGAACGGCTCGATGCCGTTCGCTATCAGCTCGTCGAGCAGGCGGTTGTAGAAATCAAGGCCCTTCGGATTAGGCAGGCCCGATCCTTCCGGGAAAACGCGCGGCCATGCGATCGAGAAACGATAGGCCTTCACGCCGAGGGCCTTCATCAACTGCACGTCGTCCTTGTAGCGGTGGAAATGGTCGCAGGCGACATCGGCATTGCTGTGATCGGCAATCGTGCCGGGCATCTGCGCGTAACGGTCCCAAATCGACGGACCGCGCCCGTCTTCGGCGACGGCCCCTTCGACCTGATAGGCCGAGGTGGCAACGCCCCACAGGAAGCCGGAGGGAAAAGTGGCGTTAGGGGCCGCGGTGACATCGGCAGCGCGGGCCGATGGCGCGGGCGCGCCGAGAGCCGCCGATCCCGCGACTTTGGCAAGATCGCGCCGAGAAAGCCTGTTCAACGACCCTGCTCCATTTGCCGCGACCGGCCGCTTGCGCCGCGGCGACGGCTCACCTGTCGCTTCCTGATTCCTGACGCGGCTTGCGCGGCGAAGCCAGCGTCGCGCTGGATTGCAGGTGCGACGGCGAAGCCGAAATGACTGCGACCGGTTCTGCACGGCCTTCGTCGCTCAGCAGCTTCCAGAAGGCGATCGCGCTCCCGGCGAGAGCCAGACGCGGCCACAGCGCCGCACCCAGCAGAACATAGGCGGCCGAGGTCCACAAGGATTGCCAGTTGCGAGGCCCTTCGTTGAGGGCAATGCAGAGCGCGGCAGCGACGAACAGGCAAGCGAAGGTGGCCTCGGCAAGCTGCGGGACGGCCGCTTTTCTCTTGTTGAGCAGCGCCACGGTCCAAAGCGGTACGACTGCCATGGTCAGGCTGGCGAACGGGAAGTCGCGCCCGCGCGGGTCAAACACGAGGCCGAGCGCGGTCTCGGTTGCGACCAGCGTCGTGATCACCAGCACGAATCCCAGGACCAGCGAAGGCCAGGATTTCGCCCTGTCCTCTCGCGCGCCGATCAGCTCCACGAAGGCCGGCAGCGGGCGTCCCGACATCAACGCATTGGCGCACAACAGCGGCGTAATGATTGCGGCAGCCAGCAGTCCGCCCTTCTCACACCAGCCCGCGAAACCATAGCTTTCGTAAAACGCCTTTTCCGCAGCCACGCCGAGCAGGATACCGCCAATGGAAGCGGATACCGCCACCGCGAGCCAGGGCTTGAGCCCTGCCTCGAATCGCCTGCGCCAAAGCGCAAGCAGGGCGGCTGCGAACACGCAAGCGCCGAAAACCAGCCCGATGCAAAGCTGCAGCTCCCAGAACGGATGATTGCCGACGGCTGATCCCGGCGGATATTTCAGCTCGCGGCTATATCCATCCAAGAGCCCCCAATGGCCGCCCACCGTTCCTTCCCACTGACGCTTCCATGGCTCGTCATAGGCCTCAAACAGGTTGACGCGAAAGCCTTCCCGCCTGGAAAGATCGAGGAGTTCGGAAAAGAAGCGTGCCTGATTGATGCGCGATGGAAGCGCACCGTCGCGCATGCGCCCCCCGCTCGGCCATCCGGCTTCGCCGACCAGGACCTGCTTGCCGGGGAACGCAGCCACGATCTCCTTGCGGATGTGATCCACATGGAGCGCCGCATCTTCGGCACGCACCGGCGAATCCTCCCAATAGGGCAGGACGTGAACGGTCACGAAATCAACGTCGTCCGCGACGTCGCGGTGACGCAGCCAGAACTCCGATACATCGGCGTAGCTCACGGGAATGCCGAGGCGGGACTTGGCCGAGCGGATGATGGCGCGCAGCTCGGACGCGGTCATTTCCCCGCGCAGCAGCACTTCGCTCCCGACGATCATTGAAATGATCACGCCGGGATGTTCCTTTGCCAGCGCGACCGCAGTGTCGACAAGCGCTGCGTTCTTTTTGGGGTCCCGTCCGATCCAGACACCGAGAATGACCTTCAGTCCGACCTTCGCGGCGAGCTCGGGCACCTTGTCCAGCCCGTTCTCGACCGAATAGGTGCGGATGCATCCCGAGATCGTGGAAAGGGTCGCAAGATCGCTCGCGATCTGTTCCGCCCCGATGATTTCGTTGGAATTCCACGGGCTTTGGCCGGCGCGGAATGGCGCGTAGGAAACGCAATCCAGTTTGCCGGCGGGATCGACGGCTGCAAGAGTCACCGGTAAGGCCATCCAGACCCACGCCGCGGCGATCAGGCCAAGCGACAAGACGAAAAGCAGGGGCCGCGTGCGAAACGCCATCGGCGCCGCGGCACTCATCCGAGCTGCGCCGTCAGATCCGATCGGGCTGGGAGCATAAACCTGCATCACCCTGCGCCAGCATCCGTCGCGCCCGCCCCTGTGCATCCGCCTTCAGGCCGATGCTCCTTGCGGGCGTTGATCGCGCAGCGGCGGCGCCCTCCTCTGACTTTTGATAAATCTAAGCGCATATGCCCCGGCCCCGTTGATCTGGATCAAGCGGTGCGCCGCCCGTCGTCGCGAAAATTCGACGTCCGTGCAAAGGGAACAACGAAGATCGATAAATCATCCGGGAAGAGCCCCCAGTCTACGAATTTTCATGGATGAATTTTCATGCATCTCGGTATTTCAACGCCCTTTACGCCTGGCGAGGCTCCAATTATTTTAGCCAAATTCTCGACATCCTCGCGTTGCACCCCAAGTCGGGACCCAAAACTAACCCGCCACAGCGCATTTCGGCAATCTCGGAAATGGCCATGTGCAACAAGCTCCCATTCACTGTGGTTCTGGCTGCCTCTGCCGGCGATGACGGCAGAGCTGGCATGATGCGCCGGCGAGTTGGTCATCGGCGCGGTGGCGCTAGCCGCCTATGCGCAAATATAGGCGAGGGCTGGCGTGTTGACGCCGGATCGCTGGGCGAGCTTAAATGGGACGGCGCCAGCGGCTGCCATATGGTAATCGACCGTAAGCAGGAGACATTCTTCGTGCGGCTGGAGCAGACGCCTTCGGAACGCCGGCGCATCCAGCGGTCCCTCAAGCTGCTCGTCCATGGTACGATGGCAAACTGAAAACACCGCACTGCGCTGCGTCGCCGCGGCGGCGTTCGCAATTTGCCTGGTCGTCGGCTGGGGGTTCGAGCTGCGCGCCGAATCCCGAACGCCGGCTGCGGGAACTCTTTCACCCGCGGCCTTCAGGCAGCTCGGCGACACCATTCGCAATGAGATCGCGACCGGCAAGATTCCCGGCGGGGTCCTGCTGATCCAGCAACACGGCAAGCCAGTCCATCTCGAATGCTTCGGCGTGCGCGACCCCGACACGGGGGAGCCGATGACGCCGGACACGCTTTTCCAGATCTATTCGATGTCGAAGGCCGTTACGTCGGTTGCGGCGATGATGCTGGTCGACGAAAGCAAGCTCGCTCTCGACGATTCCGTATCGAAATACATTCATTCCTTTGCCGATGCCAAAGTCGGCGTCGATACTTCCGATGAAGCAGGAAAGTATCCGCTCAAGCTCGAGCCGTTGAAGCGCCCGATTACGATCCGGGATCTATTGCGGCACACCTCGGGTATCACCTACGGCTTCTTCGGCGAGACCCAGGTGCAGAAACTCTATGCGAACCCTCTATTATATGCAGGGGAGTTCGACAACGCCGACTTCGCCGACCGGATCGCAGTGCTGCCGCTTGCCGATCAACCCGCAACGCGCTGGAATTACAGCCATTCAACCGACGTGCTCGGACGTGTCGTCGAGGTGGTCTCGGGGCAGACGCTCTACCAATTCGAAAAGCAGAGATTGTTCGATCCGCTCGGCATGTCCGACACTGCGTATTATGTCGCGGATAAGGCGAAGTGGCCGCTGATCGCCAGGGGATTTCCTGTCGATCGCTTTCGCGTCGCCGGAATCCTCGATCCTACAGTGCCGCGGCGCTGGGAGTCCGGTGGAGCGGGCCTGGTCTCGACGACAGGGGACTACGCCCGCTTCCTGCAGATGCTGTTGAATGGAGGTGAACTGGACGGCAGGCGATACCTCAAGCGTGAGACAGTCGCACTGATGACGTCGGATCAGATTGGGCCGGAGACCGGTATCATTCATGATCCCTTCTATTTTCCGGGCCCCACCAGTGGCTTCGGTCTCGGCTTTGCCGTGCGCACCTCGCCACCTCCGAATACGAGCTGGCCACTCGGCGAATACCGTTGGGACGGCGCCGGCGGCAGTTTCTACTTCGTCGATCCCGAGGACGAGATGATTGGAATCTTCATGGTGATGTCGCCTACACAGGGTGGACGGATCCAACTGAACTTGAAAACGATGATCTACGAGGCGATGGGGAGGGGCCAGCGCAAGGATTGACGAAGCAGACGTCAGCCCCGAAGGGTCTCGTTGTTTTGTGAGTACACGCCCTAGTCCACTCAGCTCACCGCAAAACGCTTCAGCGCCGCGCGATCGATCTCGATGCCGAGGCCGGGTCCATCCGGCACGCGCACCACGCCCCTCGCATGCTCGATCGGCTGGGTCAGCAGCGCCTGCCGGATCGGGTGCTCGGTGCGGTCGAATTCGAGCATCGGCTCGAGCGGATTGAGCGATGTCGGCGTGTGCGACGGCAACACCGCGAGAAGCTGCAGCGAGGCCGCGATCGCGATCCCCGTGCCCCAGACATGCGGGTTGTAGCGAATGCCGAAGCTTTCCGCCATGTCGGCGATCTTCTTGCATTCGGAGAGCCCGCCGGCCGCGCAGGTGTCGGGCTGGATGATGTCGATCGCGCGCGAAATGAGCAGGTCGCGGAAGCCGAAGCGCGTGAACTCGCATTCGCCGCCGGCTATGGGAATTGCGATCGCCTCGCGCACGGCGCGATATCCGGCGACGTCCTCGGGCGGCACCGGCTCCTCGAACCAGCCGATGTCGTGCTGCTCGATCATGCGGCCGAGCCGGATCGCGGCGAGCGCGTCATAGGCGTGATTGGCATCGACCATGAGCGCGACGTTGTCGCCGATGGCGTCGCGCACCGCATGGGTCATCGCCGCGTCTTCCTCGACGCCGAAGCCGACCTTCAGCTTCACCGCGGAAAAGCCGTCTGCGACATAGCCTGCCGCTTCCTCCGCCAGATATTTCGCCGGCTCGCCCGATTTGCGGCGATAAAGGCCGGTTGCATAGGCCTTCACTTCCGTACGCAACGGGCCGCCGAGCAGCCGGTAGGCGGGCACGCCAAAATACTTGCCCTTGAGGTCCCACAGCGCGATATCGATGCCGGAAAGCCCCTGGATGACGACGCCCTTCTGGCCGTGATCGCGCAGGCGCGCGTAGATCATCCGCCAGAGATGATCGGTACGCAGCGCATCCTCGCCGATCAGCCACGGCGCGATGCTGCTGACGACGGCGGCGGTGATCCGCGCCGGGCCGTAACATTCGCCCCAGCCGGTGATGCCGTCATCGGTCTCGATCTCCACCACCATCGCCGTGCGTCTGTCGTACCAGGCACGCGAATAGGCGAAAGGCTGCGACAGCGTCGCTTCGAGGATGTGGGTGTGGATGGCGGTGATATGCATGGGCTCTCTCCACCGTCATTGCGAGCGAAGCGAAGCAATCCACGCCTCAGCGCGGGGAAATATGGATTGCTTCGTCGCTTCGCTCCTCGCAATGACGGAGAAAATCAATTGACCGAATTGCTCAGCACCACCTCGATCAGCTTCGCGCCGGGGCGCTTGAACGCATCGCTCAGTTTCGGCTTCAGATCGGCGGGATCGGTGATCCTGATGGCCTCCAGCCCGAGCGATCTGGCCATGCCGGAAAAATCCACCGGCGGATCGACGAAATCCATGCCGACATAATGGTCGTCGCCGTGGAAAGCGAGCAGCCGCTGCTTGATGATGCGGTAGCCGCCATTGTTGCAGATCACGACATTGAGCGGCAGCTTGTGGTGCGCGGCGGTCCACAGCGCCTGGATCGAATACATCGCGCTGCCGTCGCCGGAGAAACACACCACCGGACGCTGAGGATTGGCGAGGCTTACGCCGACGGAGGCCGGCACGCCCCAGCCGATGCCGCCGGAGGCGAGCGCGTGATAGCCGTAGCGGTCGCGATGCGGGCGCAGCGACAGCAGCTGGCGGCCCGAGGTCAGGCCCTCGTCGACCATGATCGCATGATCGGGCATCGCCTCGACCATCTGCAGCGTCAGATAATCCGGATCGATCGGCGATTTGCCGGCTGATTTGGCGATCTGCTCCATCAGCGGCTTCCGTCGCGCGGACCAGTTCTTCGCGGCGAGCTCGGCTATGCCTTTCTTCGCGCGCGCTTCCAGCGCAGCACCACCGGCCGCCTTCAGCGCCGGGATCAGCGCTTTCACCGTCTCCTTCACGTCGGCCTTCACGGCGATCTCCGCACCGTAATTCTTGGCGAGGTCCCAATCGACCAGGCCGATCTGCAGGATCGAGAGGCCATCGGGCAGCGGGTCGACTTCGCTGTAGACCGACATGCGCAGGGGATCGGCGCCAAGCACGATCATGAGGTCGTAGGGCGAAAGCACCTCGCGCACCTGCTTCTGCAGCCGCGACAGCGCGCCCATGAAGCACGGGCTCTCGGAGAGGAAATGCGCGCCGTAAGGCGTCGAACATTGATAGGCCGGCGCGCCCAGCGTCTCGGCGAGCGCAGCCGCTTCCTGCAGCGCGTCACTCTTTACGATCTCGTCGCCGGTGATGATCACCGGACGCTGTGCCTTCAGGATACGCGCGGCGAGCGCCTGCAGGGACTCGTCGGAAGGTTTCACGCGCGTGTCGACGCGGGTGGAACGGCCGAGCTCGATGCCGGCCTCTGAATTGAGGATGTCGCCGGGCAGCGAGATGAACACGGGTCCCGTCGGCGGCGTGGTCGCGATCTTGGCGGCACGGCGCACGATGCGCGGCAGATCCTCCAGCCGGGTCACCTCGACCGCCCATTTCACCAGCGGCTCCGCCATCTGCACCAGCGGGCCATAGAGCACCGGCTCCATCAGCCCGTGGCCCTGCTCCTGCTGGCCGGCGGTGAGGATCATCGGCGTGCCGGTGAACTTTGCGTTGAACAGCGAGCCCAGCGCGTTGCCGAGGCCGGGCGCGACATGGACGTTGCAGGCGACGAGCTTGCCCGAGGCGCGGGAAAAACCATCGGCGATCGCGACCACTAGGCTCTCCTGCATCGCCATCACATAGGTGAGGTCGGGATGGTCCTTCAGCGCGTGCATGATCGGCAGTTCGGTGGTGCCGGGATTGCCGAACAGATGGGTGATGCCCTCGTCCTTGAGCAGCGCCAGGAAGGCCGAACGCCCGGTAATGCGGTTCTTCATGTTTCCTCCGTGCCCACGGACGTTGCCGCCGGGTTGAGGCATCATGCTGATTGCGGCGGCGAGAGCAATGGAGGCGGCTCATGGCTGCATTGCAGACTCCCGTGTCCCGGACGCGACGCAGCACGAAGTGATGCGGCGCAGATCCGGGACCCAGAACTCTCCGCACAATCGAACGTGGGCCCCGGACCAGCAGCGCACCGCTGACGCGCTGCGCTGCATCCGGGGCACGAGATTGCCTCACGTGTCCTCGCGGCCGAGCTCGAACGGGTCCTCGCCCGCTCCGCGGCGCTTCCTCTTCGAGCGCTGCCAGACCACGCCGGGAAAGCCTTTCAGCGGCACCAAGGGGTCGCCGGTATAGGCCCATTCCTGCAACTCTTCGATGGCGATGTGATAGAGCGGCTGGCGGCCCGTGCGGTTTCCGAACAAAGCGCGCGAAATGTTCACCATGTGCGGCGAGCGCGCGCGTTCGTAGAACAGCGGCGTGCCGCAGTTCGAGCAGAAGCTGCGTGTGGTCTTTGTCGCGCTGTCCTCGTAGCGCGCGACCAGCCTCTCTCCCTTGATGGCGCGGAAGCGCTTGCGCCAGCTTCCGACATAGGTCGCGTAGGCGGCGCCATGCGCGCGGCGGCTCGCTGCGGAATGATCATGCCAGGCCCAGCGCGCCGGAACGTCGATCTCGAAGGCGACCTTGCCGCACAGGCATTGGCCGGATGCGATGCCTGCTGCGGGAGCTGGTTTTGCCATGTGTATCCCCGTCCACCCCGTCATTGCGAGCGAAGCGAAGCAATCCATGCCACCACGCTGGAAAAGAATGGATTGCTTCGTCGCTACGCTCCTCGCAATGACGATGGTGGGTTTAGCGCCTCAAGCCGGCGCCATCGCGTCGTAGAAGGGATAATCCGTGTAACCCGCGACGTCGCCGCCATAGAAGGTCTTGCGGTCGTACGGCGTCAGCGGATAGCCAAGGTGCAGGCGGAGCGGCAGGTCCGGATTGGAGATGAAGATGCGGCCGAAGGCGATAGCGTCCGCATGGCCCTCGGCGATGGCGGCTTCTGCGGCTTCGCCGGTGAAACCGCCGGCGGTGATCAGGACGCCCTTCCAGATCGGACGGTACAGCACCATCGCCGACGGCACGCCCTGCCAGTTGACCTCGGCGCGGCCGGCGCCGCTGGAGCGCGGCTCGATGAAATGCAGATAGGCTAGGCCGAGCGGATTGAGCTGTTCGATCGCGTAGCGGTAGAGCGGCATCGGCTCGGCCTCGCCGCTGCCATTGGCGATGCCGTAGGGCGACAGCCGCACGCCGACGCGGTTGGCGCCCCAGACGTCGATCGCGGCCTGCGTCACCTCCAGCAAAAACCGCGCGCGGTTCTCGATCGACCCGCCATAACGGTCGGCACGCAAATTGCTGCGCGACTGCAGGAACTGCTCTACCAGATAGCCGTTGGCGCCGTGGATCTCGACGCCGTCGAAACCCGCGGCCAGCGCATTGTGCGCAGCCTGCCGGTAGGACTCGACGATGGCGGGGATCTCCTCGGTCAGAAGCGCGCGCGGCGTCTCATAGGGCACGATTTTGCCGTCGGCGGTCGACGCCTTGAATTCCTCCGAGATCGCGACCGCCGAAGGTGCGACCGGCAGCCGGCCTTCGGGCTGGAACGAGGAATGCGAGACGCGCCCGACATGCCAGAGCTGCAGGAAGATGAACGCGCCCCTGGCGTGCACGGCGTCGACGACGCTGCGCCAGCCTGCAACCTGCTGCTCGCTGTAAATGCCGGGGACGCCGGGGCTGCCGAAACCGGTCGACATCACCGGCGAGGCCTCCGCGATCAAGAGGCCGCCCGGCATGGCGCGCTGGGCGTAATATTCGACGTTCAACGGCCGCGGTGCGAGCGACGGCTTCGCCGCGCGCATCCGCGTCAACGGCGCCAGCACGACGCGGTGCTTGAGCTGGTAGGGTCCAACCTGCAACGGTGAAAACAAATGCGGAAACTTCATTGCTGCCCCGATATTTTACGGTCTGAATAGGTGAGGCCTTCATCTTGTTCGGAAATGGCTTCAATGGCAATGTCGCCCCGAGAGCCGCGGGAGCAGGTCTTCGATGCAAAAATCCACTGCCAGGCCGCTGCCATCGCTGAGCGTACGCATCGACCTCGATAGCGAGGGCCGGATCGGGCCGGGCAAGATCCAGCTGTTGGAAAACATCCGAGCGTTCGGCTCGATCTCGGCGGCCGGCCGCGCCATGGAGATGTCCTACAAGCGCGCCTGGGACCTGGTCGACGAGATCAACCGCATCTGCCGGCAACCGGCGGTCGAACGGCAGACCGGCGGCAAGAATGGCGGCGGCGCGGTTCTGACACCGTTCGGCGTGTCGCTGGTCGCGCGCTACCGCAAGATCGAGCGCGATGCGGCCAGCGCCGTAAAGAAGGAGCTGGCGGCGCTGCGCAGCGACATCGGCAAGCCGAAGAAGGCTGCCAGTCGATAGGTTGCTTTCTCTTCACCTCTCCCCGCCTGCGGGGAGAGGTCGACTTGCGAAGCAAGTCGGGTGAGGGGGACTCTCCGCAGAGTCTGACTCCGACCATATGTGCGGACGCAGCCCCTCACCCCGACCCTCTCCCCGCGAAGAGGCGGGGAGAGGGAGAAGAATCTCGTCATCATTCGATCACGCGAGCATTGTTCTCTGATCCGCAGGGAGAACACCGATGCCACTTGAAGCCATGTCAGCGAATAATGTTGCCGTCATCACCGGAGGCGCCTCCGGTATCGGGCTTGCCGCCGCGATCCGCTTTGCCAAAGCCGGCATGAAGGTCTGCATTGCCGATATCGGCGCGGAACGGCTGAAAGAGGCCGAGGCAAGAATGTCATCGGCGGCGGGCGATCCGGCCAAGGTGATGATCGCAACCGTCGATGTCAGCCGCGTCGAGCAGTTGCAGGAGCTGGAACGCGCGGTGCAAAAACGTTTCGGCGGCACCGACATCCTGATGAACAATGCCGGCATCCAGCCGGGCAGCCAGATGTTTGGCCCGACGGAAAACTGGCAGCGCATCCTTTCCGTCAATCTGTGGGGCGTGATCAACGGCTCGCAGGTGTTCGCGCCGCATATGATCGAGCGCGGCCGCCCTGGGCTGATCATCAACACCGGCTCCAAGCAGGGCATCACCACGCCGCCCGGCGATCCCGCCTACAACGTCTCCAAGGCCGGCGTGAAGTCGGTCACCGAAGCGTTGCAGCACGAGCTGCGCGGTCTCAACAGCAAGATCAGCGCGCATCTGCTCATTCCGGGCTTCGTCTTCACCGGCCTCACCGCGCGCGGCCGCACCGAGAAGCCCGCCGGCGCGTGGACGGCGGAGCAGACGGTGGATTTCATGATCGAGAAGCTCGAGGCCGGCGACTTCTACATCCTCTGCCCCGACAACGACGTGCCGCGCCAGCTCGACGAGCGGCGCATCCTCTGGGCGGCCGGCGACATCGTCGAGAACCGCCCCGCCTTGTCGCGCTGGCATCCCGATTATGCCGAAGCCTTCGCGGCCTTCGTGAAGAAAGGCTAGACGCTCTCCGGCGTCAGTGCCAGCAGGCGCCGCACCAGTGCGAGCGCGGTTTCGGTGGCGGGATCGGCCGAGGTCACGGGCACCGCGAGCACGATCAGGTCCATGGGATCGTGGGCGAGCACGATGACATGGGTGGCGCTACAGGCCGTCATCAGCGACACCATGCGCTCGACCGCGGGATCGGTGGACGCACGCCCCCACGGCGCGTCGGAACGGCGCAGCACGCGCCTCCCCGACAGGAAATCATGCAATTGCGGCGGATCGTAACTCGCGAGCTCGGCCTCGCGAAAACGCCTTGCGCCGTCGAAGATCGGATGACGTGCCAGCTCGGCGATCAGTTGGTCGCGGGTCTGCGCCGGCGAGGCCGCGACCGAATTGAGCACGCCCGGTTCCTGCGATTCGAACAGCGCGCGCAGCGCATCCGTCATCAGGCCGATGGTGAGCACGCCCGCGACAGCGACGGCGCAGAAGCGGACGATCTGCGCGCCATCGACATCCGGCGCGATGAAGGCGGCGGCGATGCCGAGCAGCGCCGAGCTGATCAGCCGCAGCGCCATCATCGCAAGGCCGTGCCGCCGCGTCTCGGCGCCGCCGCCGGCAATCAGCATGACGGTGACGGTGAGCAGCGCGCCCAGCGCGCCGAGCCGGACCGGGATGTCGGGAAACAGCGTGCGAAAATCAGTGAGGATGAAGGGGATGACGACCAGCGCGCCGACCGCGAGCCTCCCGATGCTGCGATTTTCCGATGGCATCAGCGCGGCGCGATCGCGCGTGGCGAGCAAAAGAGCGCAGGTGGCGGCGCCGGCGAGCTGGAACGCCGACAGCGCGATGGCATAAGCCATCGCGAACCGCTCGAGCCCCAGCATTCCGCCAAGTCCAAGCACGATGCCGCCGATCAGCGCCGCCAGCTTCACTGCGCGAGGCGCATGCCGCCGCAAAATGCCTTCGGTCAGGATCAGCGCGCCGAGCGGGATCAGCGCCGCCGGTAACTCCGCCAGGGAATCGAGGGTCTCGCTGCCCGTGGCCCACGCCGCGCCGCGCATGAAGAACAACAGCGCGATCACGCCAAGCGCCATCAAGAGCCGACGCGTCAGCGGGCTGCGTGGATCGCGGCGGTAGAACGTCATCATCGCCACCGACAGCCCAATGGCGCCGCAGAGATTGACGATGGAATCGGCGATCACGCTGGGGCTCATCGCACAGCCCCGTCGTCATGGTGGCGCGGCCGCAGCGTGCCGAAGGCGCGCTTGTCGTCCAGCCAATAGGCGACTGGCAGCACCAGCCGCTGCAGCGCGAGCATGGCGGAGGCGGCGAGCAGCGACGGCAGCGAGCCGTGCGGCACTTCGCTGAGCAGATAGCGCCTCGCGCCGGCGAGATCGATGCGGCCGAGCTGCAGCAAATCGTCACCGCGGTCATAGTCGAGCTCGCGGACGCAGAACGCGTTGTAGATGTCGTTGCGATGTTTCGGCGCGGCGTCAAAGGCTTTCTTCAGCGCATCCGAGCCGCCGGTATAGGCGTTGGTGACGACAAAGCGCGTCTCGTCGAAGCCGGCGTCGGCGCCGACGCCGAACACCGCGCGATGCTGCGCCATGATGCCGCGCGCGAGCTGCAGATGGGCAAAACTCTGGCGCACGCCCGGCCGCGGCGACGGGAACACGTCGGAGAAGGTGTCGCTGACCATGCCGACCACGGCCGGCACCTGCGTCACGCTGGAGATCCACTTCGCCCGCAAGCCGTCGCGCGCGAACAGCACCAGCGCGGTGAGGCCATAGAGCACCCAGGACAGCCGCTGCCCGCGTACATCGGGATCGACCATGACAAGGCCGAGATGAGTGACCTCTGTGGGTTCGCCGTCGAGCACGACATCCATCACCGAGAGCGCGTTGAAGGCGATCGGGCGGCCGGTGTCTTCCTCCGAGATCAGGGTAACGATGGCGCGCGAAAGCGGCTCCACCTCGCCGGAGAAGATGCCGTAGGTCAGCTTTTCCTGCGGCAGCGTCTTGGCGGCGACGGTGCGCAGCTGCGCCACCAGCGCCTCGCGCTCGGCCGACGGCAGCGACAGGCCGGGCTGCTCGACGATCCTGGTGCGCAGGCCGGCATGGGTGCGAAGCGTGAGATCGATATTGGGTTGCGACAGCGCCTTGAGCCAGAAGACGGCATGGCGGTGCAGGCCTGCGATGGCCGCACGCCCCTTTGCGAAGCCACCGCGCCGCTGCGGCGTTTCGTTGCCGTTATCGGAGGATGCCATCCTGCCTGCCCGTGATCAGCGCGGATTTCTGCGCTCCCACGTCTTAAGGAGCGTTAAGCGCAACCTGACGCTGCTCGTTGCAGGGTAAACGAGGTGTTCAGCGAATGGCAAAATTTGCGTCGACGGCAAAAGCGGCGGGTGCAAAAACACCCGCCGCTTTCCCTGCAGCCCGTTCAGGCCGCCTTGGAAACTTCCATCAACAGCCGCTCGGCCTTGGCGTCCTCGATGCGGTTCACGAGCTTGGAGCCCTCGTGCATGTCGCGGATGGTCTTGGTCAGGGTGACGCAGGTCTGCACCAGCATCACGATGCCCATGGTGAGGTAGCCCTTCATCCAGAGATCGATCGGCAGATAGAACACGCCGAGGGCGACGAGGAAGGCGGATGCCGCGAAGGACGCGTAGGTGAAGGTGACCCAGGCACCGCTGTGGGGTTGGACGTTCTGGTTCATGACACTCTCCTTGATGATCATGGGGGTGGTTGATCGGGGTCGAGATTCACGCCGGCTGCGTGCGCCTGGCTTTCAGCCGCGCCAGCACGTCGTCGGCGGTCGATTTCATCCGCGGGCCAAAGCCCTGCTCGGCAAGTTTTTCGGCAGTCGCCAAGGGTCCACTCGCGGCGTCGATTTCAAGCAAGGCCTCGTCCGCGGCCTGGGCGTCCATCTGCCGTTCGCGCAGGCGTTTCAGCGTGGCCTCCGCTTCCGGCAGGGTGGATTCGTAAGGCCGGGCCGCCTCGATGCCCGTCCTTCGCAGCGAGCGCACCGCCTCGGACGCGCGGGCGAGCCGCCGGCCGCGGTCGAGCTCGGTGATGCGCGCCTCGGCATTGGCAACGTGGCGCTTCAGCCGCGTGATCTCGGAGGCGAACAGCGCGCGCGCCGTCATCGCCGAATCGCGGTCGGCTTCGAGATTGGCGATCGCCTGCGCCGCTTCGCGGGCGAGGTCCTCGCGGCCGCCTTCCAGTGCCGCGGTCGCGCGCACTTCGAGATCGGCGATGCGCGCATTCGTGGCCTCAAGTCGCCGGCCCTCCGCCTGGTCACCCGCGATCGCGAGCGCCAGCGTCCGCTTGGATCGGTCCACGGCGGCAGCCGCGTCCCGCATCTGCTGGTCGAGGATCAGAAGCGCCGTCCGGTCTTCCAGCTCCTCACCCGCAGCTGCGACGCTGCCGCGGAAAATCGTCAAAACAGTTTTGAACATTTGACGGCTCCCTGTTATGAGCACTGCTCATGAGTCGCTTATAGCACATCTTGAACAGCGCTCAAGAATTATTTGAGCGGTGCTCACAATTGTGATTAACGGCAGGTAAATGATGTCCAAGGCCTTGGAAAGACGAGCCAAACTGCGTGAAGCGTTGATCGAGGCGGCGGAGCGCGCCATTGCCGCCAAGGGGCTTGCGGGCGTGAGAACACGCGATCTGGCGGATGAAATCGGCATCGCCAATGGCGGGGTCTATAATCTGGTCGAGGATGTCGACGAGCTGATCCTGCGCGTCGGCTCGCGCACGCTGGCGCGGCTGGACGCCTCGCTCTCGCTCGCCGAAATCGGCGGCCAGACCAGCCCGCGCGAGACGCTGGTGCGGATCGCGGTCGCCTATTGCGATTTCGCCGCCGAAAATCTCGAGCTGTGGCGCGCGCTGTTCGAGCACCGGATGCAACCGGGCAAGGCAGTGCCGGAATGGGCGATCTCCGAGCAGATGGATTTGTTCCGCCACATCTACAAGCCGCTGGCCGCACTGTTTCCGCAGCGCTCGCCCGCACAGCTCGGCGTCACCGCCCGCAGCCTGTTTTCCGCGGTGCACGGCATGGTCGCGCTCGGGCTGGAGCAGAAGCTGATCGCGGTGCCGCTCGATGCGCTGCGAATCGAGATCGCAACGCTGGTGCGGGCGATGATCGACGGGCTCACGGCGAAGCCCGGTTAGGAAAAGGTGGTATCGGATGAATTGGCGGCCTATCGGCAGAACTCGATTCACCTCTCCCGCTTGCGGGGGAGCAAAGGCCGCCTTCGGCGGCCGTTCTTAAGAGACGCCGAAGCGAAGCTTCGGCTATATCGCAGCGAAAGATGCGATGCGGGTGGGGGACGCTCTCTCCACTCGAACAGCGCGAACTCGCGGCGGCACCCCCACCCCAGCCCTCCCCCGCAAGCGGGAGAGGGAGCGCAGCCCCCGCGTGGTAGCGACTCCAGCTGCTCTCATCGGACAATTGCAAGCGCGCCTACAGTGTTTCCTGCTTGTGGCCGCAATTCTTGCAGGAAAATTTCACGCGGCTCGTGCCCCGTTCAGCCGAGAGCCGGTTCGGCGCGCCGCATTTGCCGCAGACCGCTTCGACCCGCGTATTGCCCTGCTTGATGACGAGATTGCGCTTTTCCATGGTTTCGCGGATCAGCCGCTCGGCCTCTTCCCGCATCGACTGCTTCGACATCCGCTCACACCCGTCTGATGGATCGCGTGCGCCTTCTACCGCAGCCGGATGACAAATAGCCAGAGGGTTCCGTTCACAACGCGAGCAGCAGCGAGGTACCGACCGGAGTTCCCCAGCCCGTCACGGCGTCAAACCGCCCCATGCGAAACCGTGCGGCTATTCAGATCTCCACGATGACGTAGCTATCCTCGACATGCACCGGAAAGGTCTCGGCGACATAGGGCCCCTTCTGCAGTTCCTCGCCGCTTTCGACCGCGACCGGATAGGAACGCACCTTGAAGCGCTTCGGATCGAACCAGGACTGGCCGTTGCGCATGTCGAATTCCCAGCCGTGCCAGGCGCAGCGCAACATCTCGCCGACGCGATCACGGTGGTAGACCCCGGGCTCCGGCGAGGTCAGCCGCGCCACGCAGGCGGCCTTGTCGAGCGGCGCGCCCTCATGCGGACAGCGATTGAGCAGCGCAAAGAACTCGCCATTGACATGGAACACGACGATGTCGCGTCCCTCGATGCCGACCACCTTGTTGCCGCCGGGCGGGATATCGCTGGTGCGCGCGACGATGTGTCGGGTCATGGCGTTGAATTCCGGCAAGCGCCGCCGATGGCGGCAAGGAATTCAAGTCTAGCGCGATGACACAGGCGCGCGCAATCAGCCGCAGGACACCTGTTCCGAGGTGGCTGCCGGACGCACCGACTGCCGCACCACGGTGGAGAACCGCGGACGCGCGATTCCGCCCTGCCGGCCAGCGATGCCGAGCTCAAAGCTGTCGGCGATCCGCCGTGCGCGCTCGATGAAATGCGACGCGGCTTGCGGCGGGCACAGCTCGTTCGCGGTCGTCTCGAAGATCGCGATCCAGCGGTCGAAATGTTCTGCGGCGACCGGAAGCTCCTGATGCGCCTGCATCGGCTGGCCGTGATAGCGGCCGGTCATCAGCGCGACCGACGACCAGAACGCGCAGAGTTTTGCGATATGCGCCTCCCAGTCCTCAATGCGCGCCACGAAGACCGGACCGATCAGGGGATCGGCCTGCACCCGCGCATAGAACGTCCGCACCAGGCGCTCGATCATGGCGTCGTCGATGCCGGTTTTGGCCATGAGATCGGCAGTGATGCGGGCGCGGCGTTCCGCGGCACCCTCGGGGTCGTCTGCGACAGCCTTGATCATGTCTGCAACAGCCTTGGTCATGGCAGGCCTTCATAAGATATATTTTATCTATATCTTTTAGATGACCGGCGCAAGAGGGCGTTGGACATGCGCAAGCAAACTCTCTGAAAGCGGAAGGGTTGGGGTGACCGGAGAACGCGAGATCATGTCTTGCGTTTGAGTGCATCCGGGCGAGTGTCGGTGATGACCTCGGGGCAAACCGTCATCAAGCGCGCCAAATCACTGGGAATACGAAAGCTGATCTTCCGTAACTACCCGCTCGATATTCTCCGACTTGCTCTTGATGCGGTATCTAATACGTCCGTCTGCCTCGATCGGCATAAGCTTAACGATGGTGTAAATCATGGGTGGATCAGTTGCGGCACGTCCTTGCGGGCCTTGGAGCTGGTGGTGAACGTCTTCATTCAGCTTGTAGGCATATGACATGTGTCTACCTCTAAAAGTTGCGGTTGCCCTAGCGTAGACCATGCCGTGATGCAATGCATCCCATTGCCCCTCCGGCTCGGGCTCGTGAAAACTGGCGCTTCGGCGGCGCGACGGCGGTCCAAGGAGTGCGGAAGGGGCTGGTCAGCAAGGTTGACCTAATACGTCAGGACATCCTTCCATCATTGAGCCAGCTCCGCCGCGATGAGATCGGCCACCTGGAGCACAAGATCCGCCAAAGCCTCGAAGTAAGTCCGCAGGCGAACGAACGCGATGTGCACGTTGCGGACGTCGGCGACGCGGAGGCCTGCGGAACTTGACGCCGCTGCAATTCATGTCCATATGTAGTATAATCGACACTTGGCCGAACGACCTGGGCCGCTTCGCCTCGCTACTGAGAGGCGCGCACGTTTCAGACCACCTTCTCCAAAATCGATCAACCGACAAAGGGCGCTGATCTCTCGGCGCCAAATCCTACGTGTACCAAGTCTTACGTGTACCAGGTCGTGCGTGTACGTTGTCAGTGAAAGGGCATCCTCGTGAATACGGGAATTGTGAAGTGGTTTAACAGCCAGAAGGGTTTTGGCTTCATTCAGCCTGCCAATGGCGGCAATGACGTCTTTGTTCATATCAGCGCGGTCGAGCGCGCCGGCATGAGCACCCTCAATGAGGGGCAAAATGTCAGCTTCGATATCGTTGCAGACCGCCGGACCGGCAAATCTGCCGCTGAAAATCTGCTCGCTGCCTGAGCGGCTGCGCGAAGGGCCATGCCGCTCTGACCACGGATGTACTGGCAGGGCTAGTGGTTTCGAAAGTCCCGCGGCCGATCACTCGGCACGCGGGATTTGCTGTTTGGCCGCAACCGTCCCAGGGAAAGTGATGACGACATTGCAAGTCAACGAGCCAATCACGATCGCGGGGGCGCCGAAAGCGGAGCGCGAGCGCGAAAAGGCGCAAGCGATGCGGACTGCGGGGCCGAGAGTTCAACCCGTCCGGCGTGCGATCGGCAGGCCTCGGATATCCTCGTGAGCATTGGACACAACTCAGGTCTGGCGGCGGCCGAACTCTCGGCGTTGGACGCGCATTTTGAGCAGCTATCGCACGCCAAATCACGTGCGCAGCGTTGCCGAGTTGGTGATCACGGCTTTGCCGCTCGTGACGTTATGGGCAGCAGCCTGGTTCGCGTTCTACCTCGGCCATGCCTGGGCTTCATTGCTGATCGCGATTCCGGCTGCTGGTTTTCTCTTGCGCCTGTTCATGATCCAGCATGACTGCGGCCATGGCACCTTTTTCGCGGATCGTCTGGCGAACGACTGGGTCGGCCGCGTCATTGGCGTACTCACGCTTACGCCTTACGACTGGTGGCGCCGCACGCATGCGATCCATCATGCCACCACCGGCAACCTCGACAGGCGCGGCATCGGCGATGTCGATACCCTGACAGTGCGCGAATACCAGGCCCGTTCGTGGTGGGGGCGTCTGAAATACCGACTTTACCGCCACCCGCTGGTCATGTTCGTGGTCGGACCGGCCTATCTGTTCCTCCTGCAACACCGTCTCCCGGTAGGCTTCATGCGCGACGGTTGGCAGCCTTGGGCCAGCACGATGGCGACCAATCTCGCCATCGCCCTGATCGTCGCCGCGCTCACCTGGTTCATCGGAATCAAGGCGTTCCTGCTCGTGCACCTTCCGATCATGCTGCTTGCCGCCACGGCCGGCGTGTGGCTGTTCTATGTACAGCATCAATTCGAGCAAACCGCGTGGGAGCGCGACGAGCGGTGGAATCTGCATGAGGCCGCCTTGTACGGCAGCTCGCATTACGATCTTCCGTTATTGCTGCGCTGGTTCACAGCCAATATCGGCATCCACCACGTGCATCATCTCTGCAGTCGTATCCCCTTTTACGAGCTGCCGCGCGTGCTGCGCGACCACCCGGAACTGCGCGAGGTCGGTCACATCACGCTCCTGCAAAGCATTCAGTGCGTAAGGCTTGTGCTGTGGGACGAGGCGCAGCGCCGCCTGGTGTCGTTCCGCGAAATCAGAGCCCGGGGATTTCAGAACACGGCGCCAGAGCCCGCTGCACCATAGCCATAGTGGTCGCGGCATCCTTCGGGCCGATCGCCGAACAAGCTGCAGTTCCGGACAAAGCTTATTTCGCCACTGGATGCCTGGTGGGCGTTATCGCGGCGGGTTCGGTGGGCGAAATGGCGAAGGTCAGCCAGGTGTTCCAGCCATGGGCCCGATTGGCCGTATCGAATTCGCCATAGCCCCTCAGGCCGAGAAAGCCCTGCATGTTTCCCACCGGGAAGTTATATCCGATCTGCGGACCAACACCGCGGGTACGTGACCGAAAGCGCCCCAGGATCGGGTTCTGGCCGGTATCGTCAGTGATCTCCTGATAGGCATACCCGGCAATCCCAACAAAAAGCTGCTTGGTCAGGTAGTACGACGCGCCCCAGTCGAAGTGGAAATCGATGCCGTTCCTGTACTGCGTGTCCGGATTTTTCAAATTATAGGTGAAGCCGGCAATGCCCGAGAATTCAATTCCCGTCGCTGCGTTTTGATAGGTATAGGCGCCGCCTGCATCAATTGCACCGTGGCCAAGCCCGATATTGGCAAGCCGGGTCGGACTATAGTCGCCGACGGGAATGTTGCCCGTGACATAGGCGATGTAGCTGTCGACGCCCTCGCTCCAGATCAGCGCCGCGGTCGGCGCGAGGTCTCCATAGGAGGTCAGCGTGTCTTCGAGCATTCCGCTGCGCGTCACTACAATCGGTCCGGCTACTGCGGTCAGCGTTCCAGCGATGCTGCCGGTGTTTCGGCCGTACTGGCCGGACATGCTCACGAACAACTGTCCGCCAAGAACCGGCGTGGCGAAAGTATACGATGGTGCGAGGGTGACCAGATCGGCTCGCCCGCTCAGGCTCAGATTCAAATCAACTTTCACGGTCGCGGGGATTCTGCCGGTCAGGATTTCTCTTGCCGCAGCAGCGCTGCCGGATGCGGCGACGCTTGCATGGTAATAGCTCGCACTCAGTGCCCAGCCTGGCGCCTGCGGCACGGCAGCGAGACTCGCATACTGACCCGGCAGCCAGAATGAAGCGCCACCCTCGTCGGCACGCGAGACTTCAGGGCAAAGCAGGAGGGCGGCAATCGTTGCCACACAGCCGATCAGCCGGATTTTTGTTTCGATCGATCCCATTGCAAACCTCTGCAGGCATTTGCAACCGGTGGCAGCGACCAAAAGCGGTCCGCGAGGCCATAAGTGACGACGGGTATTCGATACTAGGCCACAACCGGCGGCCAAAGACCGTGACAGAATGGTAACAGGTGGGAGATTTGGATGTGACGGCCGCAGCGCAGCTCCGATGTCCGGGGCAACGGCGCTGTCGGATTTGAATGCGTCAATCAAAAATGCGACGCTGGTCCTGTCAAAGCGGGGAATGCCAATGAAAGCTGCCTTCATCGAACGACATGGTGGGCCGGAGGTTCTCAAATATGGCGAGATGCCGGATCCCGTGGCTGCATCCGGCGAGGTGGTGGTTGATATTGTCGCCGCCAGCGTCAACGGCGCGGACTGGAAGGTGCGTGAGGGCAAATCCGGTCAGCTTGCCCGCTTCCCCTACATTCTTGGACGGGATTTCTCCGGGGTCGTTTCAGCAATTGGGGATGGTGTCAGAGACCTGCGTGTTGGCGATGAGGTCTTCGGCGTCTGCGACGTGGGCCAGGAAGGCGCCTATGCCGAGAAGATTGCGATCAAGGCAGCCATCGTCGCCAGGAAACCCGACCACCTGTCGCATGTCGATGCCGCAGCACTTGCGCTTGCCGGATTGACGGCGATCTGCACCATCGAAGACACATTGAAACTGAAGGCGGGCGAGACGATCCTGATCCAGGGCGGCGCGGGCGGTGTCGCGAGCTTTGCCATCCAGTTGTCGAAACATCTGGGCGCTCACGTGATCACGACCGCAAGCGCGTCGAACCATGATTATCTGCGCAGCATCGGTGCCGATCAGATCATTGATTACAATGCGGTGGATTTCACTAAAGCCGTGAAAGACTGCGACGCGGTGTTCGATACTGTCGGCGGCGATGTCGCACAGCGCTCGTTTGCCGTGCTGAAACCGGGCGGCCGGGCGGCCTTTATTGCCTCGGGCGCACAGGCACCAAGGCCGGACCGCAGCGATTTCGTTGCGCTGCGGCCGAGCGTCGGTCGCGATCGGCCGCATCTCGAACGCATCGCGGAACTGGTGGCGATGGGGGCTGTCCATCCGCCGGAAGTGACGCGCTACAAGCTCAGCGAAGCCGTGGCCGCGCACAGGTTAAGCCAATCCCGCCACTTTCGCGGCAAGCTGGTTTTTCTGGTCCGTTGAACCCGGATCATGCGCCCGTCATGTCATAAGCCAGCAGCTCGGCGCCCGCCTCCGTCGCATCCATGATCCGCTTGCCGATGAGATCGCGGAGCGTCTCTGACGTGCCGCCGCCGAGCGTGCCGTAGCGGGCTCCGCGATAGAGACGCGACACCGGAAATTCGTCGGTGAAACCAAATCCGCCGTGCAGCTGGATCGCCTCGCTGGTGACCCGGTTGGACATCTCGTTGCACGTGATCTTGGCCACCGCTGCCATAAAGGGATCGGGGAACGGATTGGCGGTGATACAGGCGCGATAGAGGATGCTGCGCGCGGTCTCGATCTCGCGGTACATCTCGGCGAGTTTCCAGCGCACGCCCTGATAGTCCCCGACCGCCTTTCCGAACACCGTTCGGTCCCTGACATAGTTGCGGGCTTCTTCAAAGGCGCCCTCGGCGAGCCCCAGCGATATGCTCGGATTGAGGCAGCGCTGCGTGTTGAAGGCGTTCAAGAGCTTGCGAAAGCCGTCGTCACGAATGACGAGATTCTCCAGCGGCAATTCGCAATTGTTGAACTGGATCTCATGGAGGTTTTCGCCGCCCATGGTGTGGTAGGTCCCGGTCACCTCGAAACCCGGCGTGTCGGGCTCCAGCAGAACGCAGCCGATGCCCTCGCGGCCGGGCCTGCCATCGATCCGGGTGAAGATGACGAACATGCCGGCCTCCCTGGCCCGGCTGATCAGCGTCTTGGTCCCGTTGAGAATGACGCGGTCATTCCTGACGACGGCGTTGGTCCGGTAGTTCGCCACGTCCGTGCCGGCATGCGGCTCGGTCATGCAGACGGCCAATATGCAATCCCCGGAGACGACCCTGGGAAGAATTCGCTCGCGAATATTGTCGGGCGCGTAGGTCGCGATCACGCGGGTCTGAACCCCGGCTTCGCCGAGGGTGGCCATCGCGGTCACGTAACAGGTCTTGGCAATCTCCTCGAGCACCAGCGCCGTATCGAAGACCGGCAGGCCAAGGCCGCCATATTCTTCGGGGACCGACATGCCGAGCACGCCAATTTCGGCGAGCTTCTTCATGTTTTCCCAGGGAAACGTACCATCCATGTACTTTTGCGCCTTTGCCTTGAACTCTCCCTGAGCGAGGTCTCGCACCACGGCCACCATCCGCCGCTGCTGTTCGGTGAGTTGGAAGTCCATTGCTTATCCCCGGAGTAAAAAGGCTATGATCGCCAAAAGTGGCTGGCGCGGACACGATGATTATAGGTCATTTTCGAGTCCGCGCTTCCTATAGCAGCAGGTGCCGGGAGAAACGTAAAATGATCAGGGCTGGAGCTCTCCTTGCCGCAGCGCTCGTACTCACAAGCCCGGCGGTGCGCGCGCAAACATATCCGTCCAGGCAGATCACGCTGATCGTTCCGTTCGCGGCAGGGGGTTCGAACGACGTGGTCGGCCGCGCCATCGGCAAGAAGCTGAGCGAAGCGTGGGGCCAGCCGGTCGTGGTGGAAAACCGCCCCGGCGCGGGCGGCATGATCGGCACCTCTGCCGTCGCCGCGGCGCCGCCGGACGGCTACACGCTCCTGCTGGTGTCGTCGACCTTCACGATCAACCCGGCAATCAAGAAGAACATGCCGTTCGACACGGTCAAGGACTTCACGCCGGTCGCGTTCATTGCCCGCTCGCCGCTGCTGCTCGTCGCGTCGAACCAGCTTGCGGTGAAATCCGCCAAGGAAATGCTCGATCTCGCCAGGAGCAAACCAGGCCAGATCACCTACGCCTCGGCCGGTCCTGGCAGCATCAACCAGATTGCAGCCGAGCTGATAGCGCTTTCGGCGGGAGCCAGGTTCATGCACGTTCCCTACAAGGGCGGTGCACCGGCGCTCAACGATCTCGTCGGCGGCCATGTCGACATCTATGTATCGAGCCTTCCGCAGGTGCTGCAGCTCGCCCGAAGCGGCCAGGCCAGGGCCCTTGCGGTGACGAGCGCCAGGCGGACAGCGCTTCTGCCTGATGTGCCAACTCTCGCGGAAGCAGGCGTCGCCGACGTTGATCTGTGGTCCTGGTGGGGCATTGTCGGCCCGGCCGGGATGCCTGCGAACGTCGTCAAGGCGCTCAACAGGGAGATCGGCAGGATGCTGACCTCACCCGAACTCCGCGAGTTTCTTACAAATGAGGGCGCCGAAGCCGAAACCATGACCCCGCAGCAATTCGGAGACTTGATGCGTCTGGAAACGGAGCGCTGGATCAAGGTCGCGCATGAGGCGAATATTTCGATCGATTAGCGACCAAGGCGGTGAGCGCATTCAGAACGATCACCGCACCGCCGCGCTAGAGAAACACCTCCGGCGGCACGCCGAGCAGGATCTGGCCGACCTGTTCGAAATGCGCGGCGCGCGACTGGATCTGCTGAGAGAGCGTGTGCATGTCGCGAAAGCGGCGCTCGAACGGGCTGCCCGGGAAGATTGCGTCGACGCCGGCTGCCTTGTAGGCGAAGTCAACCACCTCCGCCGCGCCGTAAATCGCGTTGGTGCAGGCGAGCCGCACGCGGGCCCGATCTGAAATCTCGATCGGCGCCACATCGTCGGCCTGCGCGTAGATCGCAGTCAGCGTCTCGATCAGGTAGGCGCGCGCCGAGCCGAGCCGCGCCTCCGCGCGCGCCACGTCGGCCTGCACCACCGCGTTGTCGGCGAGCCGGGAGAGGTTGCGCGGCGCCTTGCGGGACGCCAGCGAGATGAACTCGGACAGCATCGCGCGCGCGATGCCGAATGCCACCGCGGCGACCCCGGCCGCGTAGAGCCCCTGCATGGTAAACGCATAGAGCGGGCCGCGCTCGCGGCGCAGCGCCGGGTCCTCGCGCGTGGTGCTGAACGCCTCGGACACGAACAAATCGTTCACGCTATAGGAATCCGACGCCGTGCCGCGCAGCCCGATCGTGTGCCAGGTGTCGATCAGGGTCGCCTCTCCAGCCGGAAACAGCAGCGTGCGGACCGTGGGCCGGCCGAAGCGGTTGAGCCTGAGCGCGCCGTCCGCTTCGAGCACATGGCAGTGCGCGCCCATCCAGCGCGCCTGCCGGCAGCCGCTGGCGAAATCCCATTTGCCCGTCACGCGATAGCCGCCCTCGACCGCAGTCGCGCGCGAGGCATTTGGCGGGCCCCAGGCCACGACGCTGCGCGGATCGGCGAAGATGGCGCCATTGGCGGCGGGCTCCAGAAAGGCGGCGATCAGGGCGGAACTGTTGGCGACGAATGCGTTCCACGCGATCGAGGCGTCGTGCCGGGCGAGTTCCTCGATCGCCGCCACGTAGACCGCGGGCTCGGTCTCGTCGCCGCCCGCGGAGCGCGGCAGCAGCATGCGGAACAGCCGCTGATCATGGAGCCGCCCCAGCAGCGGCTCGTGGATGCGCCTGGTGCGCTCGACTTCGTCGGCGCTAGCGGCAATCTCCGCCCCGAGTTCGCGGGCGCGGGCGACAGGGTCGGGACGGGTCTGGATGTTCATGCGCCACCTCAGGTTGGCAAGCGCCATTGCGGCCGAACGCCCGGGCGCTGTCAACCGTCTCGTCGGCAAATTCTAGTCCTTGATGACATCCGCCCATCCCCTGACGGATCGCGGACCTCTCTGTCTTGTCGACCGCGACGAGCGCACAAGGCCTCTTGATCCAGATCAACGACCGGGGTCGGCGCAGCAGCGCTGATCACGGTCGTGGTACCGGACTGCAAACGCGACAACATCAGGGTTGCTGCCATGGCCGAAACAACCAAACTTTCCGTCGAGAAGGCATTGGAGAAACTGCGCGGCTCCGATGCGGCGAAATCCAGGAAGAAACAGTTCGATGACAAAATCGAGGTGCTTGACGAGGAGATCCAGCGCATGACAGCGCAACGGCTGCGGCTCGAGGGGCATCAGCGAAAAAAGCGCAGTTGAAGACAAACCTACATGCCCCTGAGCTGTTCGCGATAACTCGTCCTCTGGAATTCGGTGGCACGATTGGATCTCCGTCAGGCGCTGCCAGGAAGGAGTTCAATCGATGCCACCGCAACCTATCACGTCAGGCCCCCGGGGCGTCCGGGCTGATGTCCGTCCTTCGCGCCCCTCCCCTCGCTCCGATAGCACCCTTGATCTATGTCAAGAGCGCCCTGAGGCCATCGCTCGCAGGATGTTCACTGTCCCGAATGCCCGTTCAGGAGGAGCAGCGAGATGAGCATCCTTTGGACAATTATCATTGGCTTCATCGTTGGAGTGGTCGCCAAGTTCATCATGCCCGGCGACAAGACCGAGCCGCAGGGCTTCATCCTGACGGTCATTCTGGGGATCGTCGGGGCGTTTGTCGCGACTTACCTGGGCCAGGCTGTCGGGTGGTACAATTCCGGAGAATCCGCGGGCTTCCTGGGTGCCGTGGTCGGCGCCGTCATCGTGCTTCTTGTCTATGGCCTCATCATGGGTCGCCGCACTGCCTGACGCCATTCCAGTTCACGCCGCCGGCTTGATGCCGAAATCCTCGGGCCGCAGCAGGAGATCGGCCAGCGTGTAGCGATCGAGCGTGCGCATGAAGGCGCCCATCGCCTCGTGCAGCACGCCGCGCAGCCGGCAGCGCGGGGTGATCAGGCAGTGATTGCCGCTCTCGAAACATTCGACCAGCGCGAAATCCGGCTCGGTCGAGCGCACGACGTCGCCGAGCCTGATCTTGTCAGGCCTCTTCGCCAGCGACAGCCCGCCATTGCGGCCGCGCGTGGCCTTGAGGAAGCCGGCGCGGGTGAGCTGGTTGGCGACCTTCATCAGATGCGCCCGCGACAGGCCGTAGAGCGCGGCCGTCTCCTCGATGGTGACGAGTTCGTCCTTGCGCGCGGCCGCATACATCATCAGGCGCAGGGCGTAATCGGAAAAATTTGTCAGGCGCATCGGGCGGCTCCGCGTTGGGCGCCATAAACATATATCACGGATATATATTATGAGGCAAAAAACATCCCGCTTTTCGAAGAGCGGGATGCGGTCTGTCTCTTCATCCTGAGGAGCGGCATCTTTGCCGCGTCTCGAAGGATGAGGCCCGATCAGTGGCCTCATGGTTCGAGACGCGCCTTCGGCGCTCCTCACCATGAGGGTCAAAGACCTAAAGCTTGTAAACCGCGCGCGCGTTGGTGCTGAAGATCTTCTTGCGCTCGACCTCGGTCAGCGGCGTCTTGAAAGCGAAGCGCGCGTCGTCGTAGTCCCAGTGCGGGTAGTCGGAGGAGAACAGCAGGCGGTCGACGCCGACCCATTCGATCAGCTGACGCAGGTGCCTCGCCTCATCCGGCTCATCGATCGGCTGGGTCGTGAACCAGAAATGCTCGCGCACATATTCGCTTGGCTTGCGCTTGAGATGCGGCACCTCGCTGCGGAAGCGCTCGAAGTGCTGGTCCATCCGCCACATCGCCGACGGAATCCAGCCGAACCCGCCCTCGATGTAGACGATCTTCAGCTTCGGGAAGCGCTCGGGCACGCCTTCGATCACGAGACTTGCGAGGTTGGCGGCCATGGTGTGCGCGTTGGACTGATGCTCCTCGCAATAATAGGACGGCCAGCCGCCGCCGGTCGGCGCATGCCCGCCATAGCCGCCGACATGGATGCCCAGCGGCAGGCCCAGCTCTTGCGCGCGCTCATAGATCGGCCAATAGCGGCGGCGGCCAAGCGGCTCGTTGGCGCGCGGCGAGATGTTGATCTGGATATATTCGCCGGTCCTGGCGCAGCGATCGATCTCCTCGAGCGCGGCCACCGTGTCGTCCTGGCTGACCAGGATCGAGGCCTTCAGGCGCGGATCGCGATGGGCCCAGTGCGCGAGCTGCCATTCGTTGATGGCGCGCTGGATCGCAGCGCCGAATTCGAGATTCTGCTGCGAGAAGATGAAGAGATCGAGCACCTGCAGGATGCCGAACTCGACATCGTAGGGATCGAGGTGCTGCTTCTGCATGAAGGCGAGATCGGAGCCGGGCACGCCGCCGGTCGGCGGCCAGGCGTCGCGGCGGCAGATCAGGGGCGAGGAGCGCGGATAGGGCGTGGTGCCGATATAGGGCGTGCGCAGATGATCGCCGTAGGTTTTCATGTGCTCCTGCCAGCGCTTGGGCAGGAACTCGTTCAGGTCGGCGCGCGAACGCAGGCTCGGATGGATGTCGCAATCGATGATGCGAAGCCGGGTCGCGGCGGTGGCTTCCCTCTCGAGTATCGGGCGGTCGATGACTTCACTCATGCGATCCTCCTAGTTCAACTTCAGCCGCG
Organism: uncultured Alphaproteobacteria bacterium; assembly: GCA_963847045.1. GTDB lineage: Bacteria > Pseudomonadota > Alphaproteobacteria > Rhizobiales > Xanthobacteraceae > Bradyrhizobium. The sequence continues at coordinate 352,995 of CAWJYQ010000017.1, forward strand.
GGAAAGTCTCCAGCGGATTATCGGCGCACATGCGCGAGATGATGCTTTTCGGCAGATGCGGCGGCATCGGATCGTCGCCGTCGAACTGCCAATGCGGGTAATCGGACGCGAACAGGAACATCTTTTCCGAGCCGATCTGGTCGATCACATCGGCAACGGCGGTCGCATCGGGCGGGCCGTCGAACGGCTGCATGGTGACGCGGACGTGGTCGCGGATGATGGAGGCCGGCTCGCGCTCGACCCAGGGCACCTCGACGCGCACGCCGCGCCAGGTCTTGTTGGCGCGCCACATGAAGGCCGGCAGCCAGCTCACGCCGGATTCCATCAGCACGACCTTGAGGCCGGGGAATTTGCCGAACACGCCTTCATAGATCAGGCTCAGGATCTGCGCCTGGAACGCATGCGCCTCGACGAAGTAGTATTCGTAGCGATACGACGGCCAGCCGATCGAGCTCGGCGCCTGCCGGTACGAACTGCCGGCGTGGATCGCGAGCGGCAGCTTGTATTTCTCGGCGGCCTGCCAGATCGGCCAGTAGTGCCGGCGGCCGAGCAGCATCTCGCCCTGCGCCAGCACCAGGATGGAAACGAAACGGTGGTCGCCCGCGCGGCGCTCGATCTCCTCGATCGCCAGATCCGGCGCCTGCATCGGCACCAGGATCGAGGCACGCAGGCGCGGATCCCGCGATAGCCATTCGGCCGCGATCCAGTCGTTGATCGCCTTGCAGAACGCCGACGCCATATAGGGATCGTAGACGGCGGACGCGCCATAGAGCACGTTGCAGATCGCATGGCTGGCGCCGAGCTGGTCGAACGCGCCGCGCTGGACCATCTTCAGGTCGCTTCCCGGCTTGCCCTCGGCGAGGCGCCAGTCCGGCCGGCCCGAGAGCGGCATGTTCGGCGGATAACTGGTGAGATCGAGGCCGTCGATGGCGCGGCTCACCACCTGCTCTTTCCAGTGATCGTCGAGATAGGGCAACAGCGTAGTGCGCGTGCCGCCCACCGCCGGATGGATGTCGCAGTCGATCCGCGTGGCCGTGGCCATGAAACTTCCCTTGGATTTCCTCGAGTTTTTATGTTGGCGGTGCTTTGCGCCGCGCGGCAAGAGTGCTCCCTCAAACTCGAGGGCGCAAGGGGCCGAGGCCTGCGCTGGTCTCATGGGAGGACTTCACGATCGGGGCAAAACCCGTTGATCGGCGGCTCAGGCCTTGTGAGGGTGAATGAGTGCGACACAAAAAATTAAACGTTGCCAGCTATATGAGAGGCGGGATCGCCGCCTTTGCAGTTCGATCGAAGCATTGCTCGTTAATTCATATTCTTGAGCGCTTCAGGCGCCGCCTCCACGGCGAAGAACTGAGGATTCAATCACATTCTTGATGCGAGCCAGTTCGCGCAAATCTTCAGCGCGAAAAAGCCGTGGCGTTTCAAATTCAAAGCGCCAACTCCTCATCTGCCATCTCGCCCGTCATAGAGCTCGGTTGAACCACATTAACTCGTTCAACCTCTCAAGATTGAACCTTAAGAGCACGTTCTTGCCCGCGTTCGCGTGAACGGTCCGGCCGCTCGCCACGACAAGCATCGCGGTCGATGTGGTGGGGTTGGTTCAATGGCTTTTGCTCGCTCGATGCACGCCAAATGCGCGGTGCTGGTAGCCATCCTGGTAAGGGAATAGAGCTTCCTAAGCCGCTGGTTTCAGCTTCGACAATTCCCGAGCGGTTTCGAGAATCATGTCGATGCGGCGCTGCAGCTTGTCCTGCAGTTCGGGGATATTGACCTTGTCGGTGACGCGATAGGCGTTGCCGACGCGTTCGACATAGCCCTGCTTCACCATGTCCTGCAGGCGGCGGATCACGGTCGTGCGCGGCAGCTTCAGCGCCTGCGCGATGGTAGAGGCGCGGACCGGCGAGCACATCACGGTGCGCAGGAACACATAGATGCCGATGGTGCGCACCGTGCAACTGTCGCCGTCGGCCGCAAACTGAGCGCCATAATCGTCGTTGATGCCGCGGATCAGGCCGAGATAGAGGCGGCACATCAGCATACGCTCACGCGCCAGCGCGATGCGGGGCGGCGGCTTGATGTCGTCGACGAGCACGAAGGACAGATCGTCCCTATCCTCGTCAGCGACAACAGCGTTGGTGTTGAAGCGGTGAACCATCGAACTTTGCCCGTGCGCATCTGCAACCGCCGGCCGATGAATTGTCCTGCCGGCCTTCTCGAAATGTCTACTCACAAGATGGGGAGAGTCTACGAGGTGGGTCAAGGTGGCTGTCGTTTCGCTGGTGATCGTCGCGCGCCTCATTCGGCAGTTGGCCGCGCGTCAGCCGGCGCGGCCGTCGAGGCAGGCGGCGGCGGCTTTCCGAAATTCTTCTCCAGCCGTGCGTCACTGGCGCGCAGCATGTCGAAATCGAGCTTGTCCTGCGCCGCGGCCTCCGATGCACAGGCAAAGATCCGGTAAAACTGGTCGCTGTCGAAGGCGACCAGCAGGAGATCGACACCCGCATTCAGCGCCTCCACCACTGTGGTGCAGATATTCCTGCCATAGACCGCGCCCATCACGAGATCGTCGGTCATGATCACGCCCTGGTAATTCCACTTCTTGCGGATGATGCCGTCGATCACGGCCTTGGAGTGCGAAGCCGGCCGTCCCGGATCGACCGCGGTCAGGCTGACATGGCCGATCATCAACCCGGCTTTCGAGCCTGCCAGCACGTCCCTGAACGGCCGCCAGTCGGAGGCTTCCAGCTCCTCGATCGGCGTATCGAGATCGGCGGAGACGATGTGAGTGTCGCGGCGCACGCGCCCGAGCCCCGGGAAATGCTTCACCGTCGCACCGACGTGAGAGGCTTCGAGGCCGCGCACATAAGCGAGCGCGATATCGCTCACCACGGCCGGGTCTTCCGAAATCGCGCGCACGCTGGTCATGGTGTTGAAATCGAAGCGGTTGCGCCTGCCCTTCGGCTTGAGGTCGAGCACCGGCGCGAAGTCCAGCGTGATGCCGAGCGAGGACAGCTCGCGGCCATGGGTCTTGCCGAACTCTTCCGCCTTCTTCACCCGCGCCTCGGGCGACAAATCCGCGAGCGACGAAAGCGGCGGCAGCCGGCTCAGCGGCGGGGAGAGATGCGAGACCACGCCGCCTTCCTGGTCCGCGGCGACGATCAGCGGCGGCAGGCCGGCGCGGCGGCGACGCTCCTGCAGCGCCGCGATCTCTGCCTTGATCACCGGCGGCTTCCGCCTGATGACATTGGCCTTGCTGACATAGATGCCTGATATCAGGCCCTTCTCGGCGAGCCGGGCGACCTCCTCAAAGGACGAATAGCCGACGATGAAATGCCGGCCGAGACTTTGCGCGAGGTTCGTTTCGGTCGAGAGCACGCCTTGCTTCGTGTTCTCGAACGACGCTTGCGCCGACAGCATCGAGAGCGGCGGCAGCAACCACAGCAGCACGAGCCAGCGTCCGGCCAAACCGGCGCGCTTCCAATATTCCCGTCTGGTCAGATACCCGATCACGACAAGGCTGCTCGCGACGATGATGAGGTTTCCCGTGCCGCGCAACGATACCAGAAACGGACCGTTCTTGCAGACGGCGGCGAAGGTGAAAGCGAGCCCGATCAGCCAGGCGAGGAACAATCCGAGGCGTTTGGCTGATGGCATGAGGGCACCGCAAGGCTGATGTTGCGGTCACGCCAACTATCAACGTCGCTCAAGTGATTCCAGCGTCAAACAGCGCCTGCACAAATTCTGCATAACAATCCTGAAACCCTGCAGAACGCCGGACAGGGAATTGCACGATCGCTCGGCATCCTCCGTGCTGCCAACACCCATGCAGGACATTTCAGACATGACGAGCTTCGCTTCGCCGCTTCCCGATGTTCATGCCGACGCGCGCAACCTTCTCCCGGTCAAACTTGCGATTACACTCGGCCTCACGGCACTGGCCGACTGGCTGTTCTATGATCAGCGCATCGGAATCTCGATGACGCTGTTCGCCATGGCGCTGTTCATAGGCTCCTGGCTCGGCAATCTCGTTGGATTGAACTGGCGGCGCACAGTGACGGCAGCACTCGTCCTCTTCGTCGGACTTGTCCCCGCTGTCGAAGAACTCAACGGGCTCACCTTTCTCTTCATTGTCGCCGCGCTCGCTTACGCCATTTCGATCCTGACCAATCCGGATCTGAAGCAGCTGTTCTTCGGTCGCCTCGGTGCGTTCCGTGATCTCTATCTGATCGGACCGTTCCGCTTCGCCGGCGACCTCATCCGCCTGCTCAGCATGAACGATCTCACCGCCGGCTTCGCCAAATGGTTCGTGCCGGTCGCCTTCGCCCTCATTTTCCTGCTGCTGTTCGCCTCAGCCAACCCGCTGATCGAGAAATGGATCAAGGAGCTCAATCCCGCAGACTCCACCTCCCACATCAATATCGCGCGGACCTTGTTCTGGGCTTTCGTGCTGTCGATGGTCTGGCCGTTCATCCACGTGCGCTGGCGCCGCAGGAAACAGCGCGCAGCCGCTGCGGTTGAGCCGGTGGCGGACAATGCCGAACCCCGCAGCGACGCCCTCGATCTCTTCGGCGCGGACGCAATCCTGCGCTCGCTGATCCTGTTCAACCTGTTGTTTGCGGTCCAGACCGTGCTCGACGCGGCCTATCTCTGGGGCAACGCCACGCTTCCTCCCGACGTCACCTACGCCAGCTACGCCCATCGCGGCGCCTATCCCCTGATCGTCACGGCGCTGCTGGCCGCGGGCTTTGTGCTCGCGGCGATGCGGCCGGGAGGACCCGCGGAGAAATCACAGGTGATCCGGCCGCTGGTCTATCTCTGGGTGGCGCAGAACGTGATGATGGTCGCCTCCTGCATCCTGCGCCTGCACCTCTATGTGGAGACCTACCTGCTGACGACGATGCGGATTGCCGCCTTTGTCTGGATGCTGCTGGTCGCGGTTGGGCTGGTGCTGATCGTGGCCCGTATCATTCTGGAACAATCCAATGGCTGGCTGGTCCGGATGAACCTGATCAGCCTGACCGCGACGCTTTATGTATGCGCCCTGGTCAACTTTCCAGCCATCATCGCGGACTATAATGTCACCCATAGCAAGGAATCGTCGGGCAAGGGCGTGAACCTCGATACCAACTATCTCAACGAACTGGGACCGCAGGTATTGCCGGCGCTCAACCGGGCGCGCGAGCTGCCCGGGATCGAGGCCCGTTTGACCTGCAACCGCAATCGGCTGCTACAGATACAGGCCGCAGATATGGCATCATGGCGAAGCTGGGGTTTCCGGAGCTGGCGGCTGCAGCGCTGGCTGGACGCCCACCCTGATCAGCCTTCGAGCGCAGGTTGAGCCGGAGACCGACGTGACCCATCGCATCCTCGCCGTCGACGACGACCTGCACATCCGCGAAGTGATCCGCGTGGCGCTGCGCAAGGCCGAGATGACCGTGACCGAGGCGCGCGACGGCAGGGAGGCGCTCGCCCGCTTTGCCGCCGACAAGCCGGATCTGATTATCCTCGATATCGGCATGCCCGAGCTCGACGGGCTCGAAGTGTGCCGGCAGATCCGCAGATCCTCCGACGTGCCGATCCTGTTCCTGACCGCCCGCGACGACGAGATCGACCGCATCCTTGGCCTTGAGATCGGCGGCGACGATTACGTCACCAAACCCTTCAGCCCGCGCGAGCTGATCGCGCGGGTGAATGTGATCCTGCGCCGGGTGATCGCGCGCGAACTGGACAAGCCCGCGCCGGCCGCACTCGCGCAAGGCGCGCTCTCGATCGACCCGACCCGGCATGTCGCGGCCTTTGCCGGCACGCCGCTGCGCCTCACCGCGATCGAGTTCGGAATCCTCAAGGCGTTTCTCGGACGCCCCACCGCGGTGTTCAGCCGCGAGCAGGTCATGAGCGCGGCCTATCAGCTCAACATCCAGGTCTCCGACCGCACCATCGACAGCCACATCAGGAACATCCGCGCCAAGCTTGCCGCGGTAAGTTGTGACAACGTCATCGAAACCATTCATGGCGTCGGCTTCAAGCTCGGCCGCTGCGAGAAGCAGGCATGATCAGCCAGGCCACGCGGGAAAAATGGCGGCCCTCGCTCGGGCTGATCGTGTTCGCGGTGCTGGCTTTCGTGATGGTGCTGCCGCTGGGGGGACTGTTCTTCTTCCGTCTCTATGACAACCAGCTCATCCGCCAGACCCAGGCCGAGCTGATCGCACAGAGCCAGGTGCTTTCGGCGGTCTTTGCGCGCGAGGTCGAGGCGCGACGCGGCGCCGGCATCGGGCTAGGCCTGGAAATTCCGCCGGAGGCGCGGCCCGATCCTTCAGACAAATTTGCGCCGATCCGGCCCGCGCTCGATCTCACCGGCCACGAGCTGTTCCGCCGTCGGCCCGATGCGCTGCCGGCCAGGACGCCGGCCGATCCGGCCTACGTCGAGATCGGCGCCGCGCTGATGCCGCTGATCTCGGAGACGCAGAAGGTGACGCTCGCGGGCTTTCGCATCCTCGATCCGCACGGCGTTGTCATCGCGGGACGCGACGAGGTCGGGCAATCGCTGGCGCATATCGAGGAGGTCGCGTCCGCCCTGCGGGGCCAGTACCGCGCAGTGCTGCGCACCCGCGTCCCCGACAAGCCGCCGCCGCCGATCTATTCCTTCAGCCGCGGCCTCGGCGTCCACGTGTTCTCGGCGATGCCCGTGATCGTCGACAACCACGTGGCCGGCGTGATCTACACCTCGCGCACGCCGAGCAACATCTTCCAGCACTTCTACCAGGAGTGCACGAAATTCGCCCTCGCCGCGATCGCCGTAATGCTGGCGACGCTCGCGATCGGCTTGGTGTTCTCGCGCACCATCACCAAACCGATGTATGAGCTGATCGGCCGGGCTGCGCGCATCTCGCGCGGCGACCGCGACGCCTTCCGGCCGCTCGCCCATTACGGCACGCGCGAATTCGCGCAGCTGTCACGGAGCTTCCTCGACATGGCCGAGCAGCTCTCACGGCGCTCGGACTACATCGCGACGTTCTCGGCGCATCTGACCCATGAGCTGAAATCGCCGCTGACCTCGATCAAGGGCGCCGCCGAGCTGCTGCTGGAATCCGCGCAAAGCGAAAAAGACACGCTGACGAAGATGGAGCAGAAGAACTTTTTGCGGAATATCCTCGGCGATGCCGACCGGCTCGAGACCATGACGCAACGGCTGCGCGAGCTGGCGCGGCCGAAACCCTGCCGCAAAACGAACAGGCCGAGCTCGGCTTTGTGGTTGGCGGGCTGAAGAGCCGGTTTCCGACCCGCACCATCTCGGCCAGCGGCTGCCTCGACCGCTCGATCGGCATGTCGGCGGAGAAGGCGCTGATCGTGCTGTCGCATCTCGCCGACAACGCCATGCGCCACAATGCCCGGAACGTGCGGCTGGAGGCCTCCGGTGCAGCGGAGACGATCCGGCTCACCGTCTCCAATGACGGCGACCCGATCTCGGCGTCCAATCGCGAAAAGATCTTCGACGCCTTCTTCACCACGCGGCGCGACACCGGCGGCACCGGCATGGGGCTTGCGATCGTCAAAGCCGTCATGACAAGTCACGGCGGATCGATCAGATTGCTGCCGGCCGACCGTGGCGCGGCGTTCGAGCTGGAATTTCCGGCGGCGTGAGGCGATTGCCGCGACTAAAGTCGCTGTGTTTTTAGACCATTATTGCCATTTCCACATATGTGGAATTTTTTTGTGCACCTTGGCGCGCCCTCCGCGCCCGCCGTAACCTCTGTCGCAAAGGCGCCCGCTCAGGGCAGCTAGCAAAATCTACGGGGAAGGATGCCATGAAGGTTTTTGTCTTTGACCTGCTCGCCTACGGCGAACAGCTCGATCATCTCAAGGTCGGCAGCGAACTCCCCTATCCGCTCTCCAACCGCTATTTCAAATCCGACGTCGCCGTACGCACCTATGCCGAGCATCTCGAGGCGTGGGAGGAAATGGACAGGCTCGGTTACGACGGCGTCGGCTTCAACGAGCATCACTGCTCACCTTACGGCTTGATGAACTCGCCGAACCTGATGGCGGCTGCAGCCGCGCAGCGGACCAAGAAGCTGAAGCTCCTGATCTACGGCAACCTGTTGCCGCTGCACGAGCCGCTGCGGCTCGCCGAAGAGCTCGCCATGATCGACTGCCTGTCGAACGGCCGGCTGGTCTCGGGCTTTGCCCGCGGCATTCCCAGGGAATACCAGGTGCACAATGTGCCGCTGAAGGATTCGCGGGCGCGCTTCGAAGAGGCCTACGAGATCGTCACCCGCGCCTGGACCGAGGAGATCTTCTCCTATGAGGGGAAATTCTGGTCCTACAAGGATGTCGCGCTCTGGCCGCGGCCGGTGCAGAAGCCCGGTCCGAAAATCTGGATTCCCATCGTCGGCAGCAAGGAATCGATCGAGTTTGCCGCCAAGAAGAACGCGGTCATCACGCCGGGCCTCGCCCGCGGCGGCCTGCAGGAAGACATCATCCGCTATTTCGCCAAATGTCTGGCCAACAACGGCCACCAGATCACGCCGCATCATCTCTCGATCGCGTTGTCGGCCTATGTCGCCGACAGCAAGGCCGAAGCGGTGAAGGAATTCGCGCCCTACCACCTCTATTTCAACCGCACGCTGTTCAGCCACGGCAATTTCACGGAAACAGCGAAGCAGCGCGACGCCGGCTACGTCTCGCAGTCGTCCACCGACTATGTGCGGCCGGAGAACATGAAGGCGGCGCAGGGCCTGCGCGAGGACTACCGCAACATGACCATGGCCGATTTCGAGCGGCAGGCGGAGCACATGCCGCTCGGCACGGCAAAGGAAGTCACCGAGCGGATTATTTCCGCCGCGGAAGCCGCCGGCGCCAACCAGGTGCAGATCAGCCTTAACCGCGGTGCGCTGCCGCATGAGATGTTCATGGAGCAGATCCGCCGCTTCGCGCGCGAGGTGCTTCCTGCGCTGCTGGCCCATGAGGTGCGACGCGTCCCGCTCGGCGAGGAGATCGCTGCCTAGGATTTACTTCAAAAATCTGAGAACATAACAACAAGAGTGCTGCCCAAGGCACCTCCTACTAGTTTCATTGGGGAGGCAATCATGAGCGGGGAATTGAAGTCGCCGGTCGAAGAGGCGCTGGAGAACCAGCCGTTCGGCGCGTTGCAATTGCGGGTCGTCCTGTTATGCGCGCTGGTGCAGGCCTTCGACGGCTTCGATCTCGGCACCATCGGCATGGCGGCGCCGTCGCTGTCGAAAGCCTGGGGCGTGGCGCCGCCGCAATTCACCATCGCCTTTGTGATGTCGAGCGTCGGCATCCTCGTCGGCGCGCTGGCCTCCGGACCGCTCGGCGACCGCTTCGGACGCAAGCCGCTCCTGATCCTGAGCGTCGGCTTCATCGGCCTGTTCTCGGTGCTGTCGGCGTTTGCCTGGTCGGTGCCGTCGATCACAGCGATGCGTTTTTTGACCGGCATCGGCATCGGCGGCGCGATGCCCGTCACCGTCGCGCTCACCGCCGACTACTCTCCGATCAGCCGGCGCGGCACGCTGTTGATGCTGATGTTCTGCGGCAATACGATCGGCGGCTTCCTCGGCGGCCAGCTGGTCGCGCAAATCCTGCCGATTTTGGGCTGGCAGAGCATCTTCCTCTCCGGCGGCATTCCGCCGCTGGTGCTGATACCGTTCCTGATGTTATTCCTGCCGGAATCGCCGCGCTTCCTGATCGCGCACCGCGGCGACGCGCCGGCGACGCAGGAAATCCTGCGCAAGCTCAATGTGAGCGCGCAGGCCGCGGCGACGAAGCTCGTCGATGTCGCCAAGGGCAATCCTGTGCAGCAGCTCTTCACCGGCGGGCTGGCGCTGACCACGATGCTGGTCTGGATCGTGTTCTTCGCCAACCTCCTGAACATGTACCTGTTCAGCTACTGGATGCCAACGGTGCTCAATCTCTCTGGTCTCAAGCCCGAGGTCGCGGTGTTCTACGCCAGCATGTTCCAGCTCGGCGGCATTCTCTCATGTCTGCTGCTCGGACCGATGATCGACCGTTTCGGCGCGCCAAAGGTGCTGGCCTGCAGCTTCGCCTCCGGTGTGATCTTCGTGCTCGGCGTCGGCTTCGCCAACCTGCCGGTGCCGTTCATCGCGATCCCGATCCTCGGCGCGGGCGCGGCGATGATCGGCAGCCAGCTCGGCGCGAATGCGATGGTAGCGGCGCTGTACCCGGCACGCATCCGTTCCACCGGCGTCGGCTGGGCGCTCGGCATCGGCCGGTTTGGCGGCATCGCGGGTCCGGCGATCGGCGGAACGCTGCTCGCCTTCGGCCTGCCGCCCAAGCAAATCTTCCTGTGTGCCTGTGTCCCTGCGCTGATCGCAGCAACCTGCACCTTCCTGCTGACGGTGAAGGCCGCGCGCAACCGCGAGGTCGTGACGGCTGCGCCGCAGGCGCGCACCGCGTGAACAAAAGATACCGGTGAAACCATGAAAGATTTCGCCGGCAAGACGGCGTTCATCACCGGGGGAGCCGGCGGCATCGGCCTTGCGATGGCGCGCGCCTTCGGCCAGCGCGGCATGAAGGTGGCCATCGCCGATGTCGAAGCCGAGACCTGCGCGAAAGCCGTCGAGACCTTGCGCCGCGAGGGGATCGCGGCGATCGGCAGCGCCTGCGACGTGTCCGACCGCGAAGCGCTGGCGGAGGCCGCCATGCGGACTTTTCGCGAGTTCGGCAAGGTGCACATTCTCTGCAACAATGCCGGCGTTTCGCGCGCGGGCCCGATCGAGAACATCGCCAGCAGCGATTGGGACTGGGTGATCGGCGTCAACCTCAAGGGCCTCGTCCACGGCCTGCAACTCTTCCTGCCGCACATGAAGGCGCATGGCGAAGAGGGCCACATCGTCAACACCGCCTCTGTGAATGGCGTCGTCGGCGCGCCGCTCGCCGGGCCTTACAGCGCGACCAAATTCGCCGTGGTCGGGATGTCCGAGGTGCTGGCGGCGGAACTGGCGGAAACGCCGATCGGCGTCAGCGTGCTGTGCCCGAGCTGGGTCAAGACCCGCATGCTCGACAATGGCCGCAACCGCCCTGCCCGCTTCGGCGGGCCGATCGAGCTCGATGCCGACGGCGCCAATGCCGAGCGCAATGCGCGCTATGCCAGGGCGCTGGGGGGCGGCCTCGATCCCGCCGATGTCGCAGCGCTCGTGATCGGCGCGATCGAGACACGGCGGCTTTTCGTCTTCACCCATGCCGAGACCCGCGCCGCGGTCGAGCGCTGCTACAAGTCGATGCTGGAGGGTTTTGACGCGCTCGGCGAGGCATCGCACCGCAAGGCGGGATAGAAAGAAAATCCTCATGGTGAGGAGGCGCGAACGCGCCGTCTCGAACCATGGAGGCCCCGATGGTGGCCTCATCCTTCGAGACGCGCTTCGCGCTCCTCAGGATGAGGGGATAGAGTCAATGAGAGGAGCGAGCGATGGAATTCTCGGGCAAGACGGCGTTCGTCACTGGCGCCGCCAACGGGATCGGGCTCGGCATCTGGCGCGGAACGGCGTCAATCTCGTGCTCGCCGACATCGAGCAATCCGCGCTGGACGCCGCGCGGCGCGAGCTCGAAACCTTCAACATCCGCACCCGCGCCATCGAGGTCGACGTATCAGACGCGGCCGCCTTCGAGCGCGCCGCCGACGAGGCGGAGCGCGAATTCGGTAATATCCATTTCCTGTTCAATAATGCCGGCATCACGATGGGACCCAAACCTCTATGGGAGGTGACGCCGCAGCAATGGGACTGGATCTTCGGCGTCAATATCTTTGGCGTCATCAACGGCATCCGCACCCTGGTGCCGCGGATGAAGGCGCACGGCGAAGCGGGCCATGTCGTCAACACTGCTTCCATCGGCGGGCTGCAGGTCAATCCGAAACTGCGCAACGGCTCTTATGCCGTGACCAAATATGCGGTGGTTGCCGCGTCCGAAGCGCTGGCACTCGATCTCGAAGGCTCCAATCTCGCTGTGTCCGTGCTGTGCCCGGCTCTGGTCGCGACCACGCTCTACGCCTCGGCGGCACGGCGGCCGGAGCGGCTTGGCGGTCCCTTCGATCGGCCGGGCGCGGATATCGGCAAAGCCTGGATGGCTGCTGGACTGGCCCCCGATGAAGTGGGAAAACGCGTGCTCGACGCTATTGCGCGCAGCGAGTTCTTCATCTTCACCCATGAAGAGCCCCGGGAATGGATCGAGGCGCGACACAAGCGGCTGATGGCGGGATTCGATTCGATCGAGCGCTATAATGCGCGGGAGCGTGGGAGATAGACATTGCGAGCGCGCTGCCTCTTCTCCCTCTCCCCGTTCTTACGGGGAGAGGGTTGGGGTGAGGGGCTGCTTCCACGAGTTCAACTCGCGGAGAGTCCCCCTCACCCGCCGCGCAAGAGCGCGGCGACCTCTCCCCGCAAGCGGGGCGAGGTAAGAATAGGGGGATAGCGCTAATCCCCCTCGCCGGCAAAGTCCTTCAGCCGCGTATTCTCGGCACGGAACGCGGCTAGAATCTTCGTCAGGTTCTTCTCGATCCGCTCCTGCGGACCGGCAATGCCGATCGCAAGCCGCCGGTGACCCACCGGCGTCGGCACCATCATGCCGACCACGCCGACGCCACGCGTCACCATGCCGCGCGACAGGCAATAGCCGTCGCGACGCACCTGCTCGATGCCGCCCTTGAGGCGATCGAGCGAGGACAGGCCGCGCTCGATCTTCTTCTGCCGCACCGTGCGCCGGTAGATCCGCGCGATCTCGTCGTCGCGCAATTCGCTGAGCAGCGGCCAGCCGAGGCCGGAGTGCACCAGCAGTACGCGCGAGCCGACATGGGTGAAATATTGCAGCGGCTCGCGCGCCCGCAGGATCTCGACGATCTCGACATAGATGTCGGTAGGGGTGCCGAGCAGGATGGTCTCGCCGAGCTTGCGGCCGATCCGCCGCACCGCTTCCTGGATCGCACCGCCCTCATAGTTCGCCGGCGTGACCCAATCGCCGAGCTGCGACAGTTTTGGCGTCGGCAGATAAGCGCGTGAGTTGCTCTCGAAGGAGAGGTAGTTCATCTGCGCCATGGTTTTCAGCAGCGCCGCGGCGCTGGAGGTCGGCATACCCAGCGCATCGACCACGTCCTTCAGGCGCAGTGGAGATTGCCGCTCGCGGAACAGTTCGAGAATATCGAAGACCCGGCGCGCCGACTTGGTCAGTCCATCCGGCATGTCTATGGCGCGTGTTCGATATGCGCGCGGATCGAGCGGCTGTCGTTGTCGATCCAGCCGAATTTCTGCACGGCGGCGATCATGCCGGTCAGGCCGTCCTGCCACCAGACTTCGGACTTCAGCTGCGGCCAGTCGCGCAGTGCCTGCTCGGAAATCCAGGCGTGGCCGGCATCATGCTTCACCGCGATGCGGCCGAGCAGTTCCGCCTGCGCGACCGGATCGAGCACGCCTTCGATGCGTACCGAAAACGCCTTGAAATTCTTGGGATCGTCGATCTCGATCGAGCGGCTTTTGGCAATCAGGCGGATGATCATGGCGCAATTCTTGCTACTGTTTGTTATCGTTGCGAGCGAGGCTTCACGTCGGGGAACCGCTCCGCTGCGTTATAAATCGATTGCCCGGAGATTGCATGTCCATCCTGATCCGCGGCGGCACGGTAATCAACCATGACCATTCCCGCCGCGCCGACGTCCTGATCGAAGGCGAGACCATTGCCGCGGTTGCGGCGGCCATCGAACCGCCAGCCGGTGCCGAGATCATCGATGCCGGCGGCTGCGATGTGATGCCGGGCGGCATCGATCCGCACACCCATCTCGAGCTGCCGTTCATGGGCAGCGTATCGGCCGACGATTTCGAATGGGGCACGAAAGCGGCACTCTCCGGCGGCACGACCATGGTGGTCGATTTCTGCATTCCCGATCCCGGGCAATCGATGCTGGCCGCCTACCAGGACTGGCGGCGCAAATCCGAGAAGGCCGCCGACTACGGCTTCCACATGGCGGTGACATCATGGTCGAAACAGGTGTTCGACGAGATGGAAATCGTCGTGAAAACCTACGGCATCAACACCTTCAAGCATTTCATGGCCTACAAGGGCGCGCTGATGGTGAACGACGACGAGATCTACAACTCGTTCGCGCGCTGCGCCCATCTCGGCGCGATGCCGCTGGTGCATGCCGAGAATGGCGATGTGGTCGCGCGCATGCAGGAGGCGCTGCTCGAGCGCGGCATTTCGGGCCCTGAGGGCCATGCCTATTCGCGCCCGCCGGAAGTCGAGGGCGAGGCCACCAACCGCGCCATCATGATCGCGGACATGACCGGCGCGCCGCTTTATGTCGTGCACACCAGCTGCCGCCAGGCACACGAGGCGATCGCACGGGCGCGCGCCGCGGGCAAGCGCGTCTATGGCGAGCCGCTGATCCAGCATCTGCTGCTCGATTCAAACGAATATGCAAGCCGCGACTGGGACCACGCCGCGCGGCGCGTGATGTCGCCGCCGTTCCGCGACAAGGCGCACCAGGAAAGCCTGTGGGCCGGGCTGCAATCGGGCTCGCTTCAGGTGGTTGCCACCGACCATTGCTCCTTCACCACCGAGCAGAAGCGGACCGGCGCCGATGATTTTCGCAGGATTCCGAACGGCACCGGCGGGCTCGAGGATCGCATGCCGCTGCTGTGGACCGCCGGCGTCAACACCGGCCGGCTGACGAAGGAGGAATTCGTCGCCGTGACCTCGGCCAATATCGCCCGCATCCTCAACATCTTTCCGCGCAAGGGCGCGGTCGCCGCCGGCTCCGATGCCGACATCGTGGTGTGGGATGGCGCGGCGGGCAAGACCATCACGGCGAAGCGCCAGCTCAGCCGCATCGATTATAATGTGTTCGAGGGATACGACTGCACGGGCGCGCCGGTTGTCACCCTGTCGCGCGGCAGGATCGCCTGGAAGCAGGGCGAGCTTCGCGCCGAACGCGGCGACGGCCGCTATGTCGAACGGCCGGCATTTCACCCGTGCATGTCGCCAATTCGACCTGGAAGGTGCAGACCGCGCCGAGGGCCGTGGAGCGCGCCCGGATCACGCCGTAACGCTCGTCAGACCGCCTGCGCGACGCGCTCGCCCGCCATCGGCAGCACTTCGCGCGCGAACAGGCTGACGGAATGCATCACCTCTTCGTGCGCGAGCTCGCCGAAGGAGAACTGGCCGATGAAGTAGTTCGCGCCGGCCTCTTCGGTCATGGCGCGGACGCGGTCGCGAACCGTGGCGGGCGAGCCCGCGATGCCGCCACCGTTCTCGACCAGCGTGTCGAAATCCTCGGGCATCCGCGCGAAGCGCGGCTGGGTGCCGTGCAGCTTCCAGAGCTTCATGAAGCTCTGGTGGAAGCGCGGCCAGGCGCGGCGGCCGAGCGCCATCGCCTCGCGGTCGCTGTCGGCCACCAGCACAAAGCGGTTGATGCCGAGCAAGGGCAGCTTGTCGAGCGAATTGCCCGCTGCCAGCCACTCGGCGCGATAGCGGTCGGTGATCTCGCGCACGCGGGCGGCTGGCCCGGCGCAGACGATGTTGATTTTGTTCTGCGCCGGCCAGGCCGCGCCCTCCGGCACCGGCACCGCATACCACAGCGGCGGATGCGGCAATTGCGCCGGTTTCATGTCGATCGGCACGTTCCTGAACTGATAGTGCTTGCCCTCGAAGTTCACCTCATCGCGCGTCAGCGATTGCATGATGACCTGATAGGCCTCGACATACATCGCCTGCGCAACATCGGCATCGATGCCGAAATAGTTCAGCTCATGCGGCGAGGCGCCACGGCCGATGCCGACTTCGAGCCGGCCGTGGCTCAGATGATCGAGCATGCAGATCTCTTCGGCAAGCCGCAGCGGATGGTGCGCCGGGAGCACATAGACCAGCGCGCCGAAGCGAAGCCGCTTGGTCCGCTGCGCGACCGCGGCGAGGAATACGCTCGGCGACGGCGTCAGGTTGAGCGGCGTCGAGTGATGCTCGCTCATGTGATAGGTGCGGAAACCGCTCCTGTCGTAGAGCTCGACTAGCGCAAGCCGCCTCTCATATTGCGCGGTCAGCGCATAGGGACCATGGTCGTTCTGGTCGAAAATGCCGAACTGCATCATTCCTCCGCGGATTTTTCCAGGGCGGCTCTTCCGGCCGCGACGCAGAGTGCCCTCGCCCCGCTCTCGGCGCAAGAACTGTTGACTCCCTGTCGCTCCAAATGGAACGCTTCAGAAAAGCGCGGAGCGAACGCATGACAGCCGGGAATGAAGAAAATGAGTGCGACGTGCTGGTGGTCGGTTCCGGCTGCGCCGGCCTCTCCGCCGCGGTCACCGCAGGCCATCACGGGCTGAAGGTCCTGATCGTCGAGAAGGAGCCGCGCTTCGGCGGCACCACCGCGCGCTCCGGCGGCTGGCTCTGGATTCCCGGCACCTCGCTCGCGAGAGCCTGGGGCATCGTCGAGGACAAGGAGCAGGCCCGCATTTATCTGCGCCATGAAGCCGGCAACAGCTTTGATGCTGCCCGCGTAGACGCGTTCCTGACGAACGGTCCGGAAGCCGTCGACTTCTTCACCAACAAGACCGCCGTGCGCTTCGACATGCCACTGACCTTTCCCGACTATCACGCGGAGACGCCGGGCGGCGCGCAGGGCGGCCGCTCCATGGTGACGCGCCCCTTCGACGGGCGCGAGCTCGGCGAGCGCGTGCACGACCTCGGCCGTCCCCTGCCCGAACTTACCGTGTTCGGCATCATGCTGGGGTCCGGCAAGGACATCGTGCATTTCATGCGCGCGACCAAGTCGCTGGCCTCGGCAGTGTATGTAGCCAAGCGCCTGTCAAAGCATCTTGTCGACGTGATGCGCCACGGCCGCGGCATGACCCTGACCAACGGCAATGCGCTGGCGGGCCGGCTCGCGAAGTCGGCGTTCGATCTGAACATTCCGCTGTGGCTGTCTTCGCCGGTGCGTGAACTGATCATGGAAGACGACGCGGTGCGCGGCGCCGTGGTCGAGCGTGACGGCAAACCGGTGCGCGTCACCGCCAAACGCGGCGTGGTGCTGGCCTGCGGCGGCTTTCCGCATGACGTGGCGCGGCGGCAAAAGATGTTCCCGCATGCGCCGACCGGAACAGAGCATTATTCGCCGGGGCCAACAGGCAACACCGGCGACGGCCTGCGGCTGGCGGAAGCCGCGGGCGGCCGCATCGAGGACACCTTGCCGAACGCAGCGGCGTGGGTGCCGGTGTCGGTCACCACGCGGAAAGACGGCAGCAAAGGCGTGATGCCGCATTTCATCGACCGCGCCAAGCCGGGCGTGATTGCAGTGACACGCGAAGGAAAACGCTTCGCCAACGAGGGCAATTCATATCATGACTTCGTGCAGGAGATGGTAAGAGCGGCGAAGCCGGGCGAGGAGATCACGGCATTTCTCGTCTGCGACTACCGCACGCTTCGCAAATACGGGCTCGGCTGCGTGCCGCCATTTCCGATGCCGATCGGAGAGCACGTCCGCACCGGTTATCTCAAGCGCGGCGCGACGCTTGGGGAACTTGCGCAGCAAGCCGGCATCGACACGAAGGGATTTGAGGCGACGGTTGCCGAGTACAACAAGGCTGCGGCCGAGGGGCGCGATCCCGCCTTCGGCAAGGGCTCGCGCGCCTATAACCGCTATCAGGGCGACGCACTGCATGGACCCAATCCCTGCATCGCGCCGGTCGAGCATGGGCCATTCTATGCCATCAAGCTCGTGATCGGCGATCTCGGCACCTATGCCGGGATCAAGACCGACGCGCAGGCCCGCGCGCTTGACGCCAGTGGCCGCGTCATTGAGGGGCTCTATGCCGCCGGCAATGACATGGCGAGCATCATGGGCGGGAACTATCCGGGCGCCGGCATCACGCTCGGGCCGGCGCTGACTTTTGGCTATATCGCCGGAAAACATCTGGCGCGCGCGAACTGATAAACCCATCTATCCCGGCGCTTGCCGTCGAGATTGAGGGCATGGCAAATGCCGTGAAATCGCCCCATCGAGGATGGATGGTTGGGTGGCTCGGCAGCAAAAGCGCGGTTCAAAAATGATAAAGTGCCTGGCATTCTCGCTTCTGATGGCGCTGGCGGCCGTCACCGGCCTGCCCCACGCAGGCCAGCGTCTTGATGACAATCTGATCAGGGTCGGACTGGACGACGATCCTCGCGCGACACCCTCGCCTGCGGCATCACCCACCCCCGCCGCGTCGGACTCCACCTCCAACGATCCCGCCTCCTGCAACGGCGTCACGTTCACGCGCAGCCTGAAATACGGCGAGAACAGCCTCAACGTCCTCGACGTCGCGACCGGGCAATCCTCGGGCATGAGACGTCCGGTCGTCGTGTTCGTGGCGGGCGACAACTTTGCCGGCGATGGCAGCACGACCGCGGCGAATCCGCTGCTCGGGGAGGCAATGTGCTTTGCCGCGCGCAACGGATTGGTAGCCTTCAGCGTGTCCTACCGGCTCGCGCCGGCGGCGCCCTGGCCGGCGGGATCTAGGGATGTCGGCGCCGCGATTTCCTGGGTTCACGAGAACGCCGATCTGTTCGGCGGCAACAAGGACGAGATCATCCCGATCGGCTATGCCACCGGCGCCTTCCACCTCGCGAGCTTCCTCGCCCATCCGGAATTCCAGGAGCGCGACTCCTATGTCGCCGGCGCCGTGCTGGTGTCGGGAGTTTATCGCCCGACGCCGGATGCGGGTGACGGCGAGAAATCCTATTTCGGCACCGATGCCAGCAAATATGACAGCCAGTCGGCACTGCCGGGTCTCACTACGCTCGATGTGCCGCTGGTGGTGGCGTGGTCGCAGGCCGACGCGCCGCGTTTTGTCGCGCAAGGCGAGAAGCTGAAGGACATGCTCTGCAGCGCCGGCCATTGCCCGCGCTTTGCGCTCTTGACCAAGCCCGGCAGCCCGGCGTCGGTGTTCGATCTCGACGGCGCCGGCAGCGATCTGCACGAACGCCTGCGGCAGCTGATCGGCCAGATCGACGCGCGGGGATTGCCCTAGGACGCCCCTAAAGCGCGATGAGATTAGGTTGAATCGTCATCGCGCTTTAGCGATTTGATTGAGCATGATCTTTTCGGAAAACCGCTGCACACTTTTCCGGATCATGCTCTAGCCCGCCTTCGCCAGTTCTTCGTCTTCCGGCGAATTCAGATAGTAGCCGGACAAGGTGTCGATCCAGGAAAGATGATCGTGCACCTTGACGACGCCCGCGACGTTCTCCGCGGCGACCACAGCGGCCTGCCGGGAAGCCTGTTCGGTGATGGTACCGCTGAGATGCACGATGCCGTCGCGCACGATCACGCTGAGGCCGATCGGACACCAGTCGCTCTTCTCAATCTCGTCGATGATACGCCGGCGGATGTGATCATCA
This sequence comes from uncultured Alphaproteobacteria bacterium, assembly GCA_963847045.1. Classification (GTDB taxonomy): domain Bacteria; phylum Pseudomonadota; class Alphaproteobacteria; order Rhizobiales; family Xanthobacteraceae; genus Bradyrhizobium. Next base: position 372,384 of record CAWJYQ010000017.1, read on the forward strand.
TCCGCAGTCGGGTCCGGCACGTCGCGCGTCAGACTGGCGACCGCCTGCAGCAGATTCGAGCGCGACACGATTCCGACGAGCTTGCCGTCGCGCACGACGGGAACACGCTTTACATTGTGACGTTCCATGAGATCGACGATGTCGGGCAGTGCGGCCTCTTCGGTGACGGTTACCGGCGAAGGCGTCATGATTTCGGAGACCTTGCGGCCGTGTTCATGGGTATACTCGTCGGCCGTCCTGGCGATACCGTAGACGAATTTCAGCCAGCGGCCGCGCTGCCGCTGGGTGCCGATCTCGCTCCTTCGCAGGAAATCCCCCTCCGACAGGATACCGATGACCGTGCCAGCGGGGTCGACCACCGGAAGCCCGCTAACGTGCTGTCGAACCATCAGATTGGCAGCTTCGACGGCTGTCGTCTCCGGAGTGACGGTAAGCACCTTTCGAGTCATGATCTGGTGGGCGCGCATCAGAACCTCCACGTCGCCGCGTTGATGACGGCATCCAGTTTAATGGGATAGCGTTGGGGGGAACTTGACCTGCATCAACCTCGGACGTCGACATCGGTACGGCCCCCCGTCTCCATCGATCGGGCTTGCACGCCTTCACTGATGAATGCGGCCGTCAATCACCTCGATGATGCGGTCGCAGCGGCGGGCCAGGTCCATGTTGTGTGTGACCAGGAGAAAGCTCGTTCCGCTTTCGCGATTTACGTCGCGCATCAGTTCGAATACGCCACCGGCGGATTTGGTGTCGAGATTGCCGGTCGGCTCGTCGGCCAATACGAGATCGGGGTTCATCGCGAGCGCTCGCGCCACCGCCACCCGCTGCTGCTGACCGCCCGACATGTTGTTGGCGGGATTGTCGCCGAACTTTTCCAGACCCACCCGCGCCAGCAGCCGGTTCGCCCGTTGCTCGATTTCGGCGCTGGGAAAGCCCCGATCCACGAGCATCGGCATCATCACGTTTTCTCGCGCGGTGAAGGCTGAAATCAGCAAATGATATTGGAACACGAAACCGATGGTGTGACCACGCAAGTGGGTAATCGCCGCATCGCCCAGCGCGCTCGTATCGCGGCGCTTGATCAGGAGCCGGCCCGACGTCGGACGGTCGAGCAGACCCACGATATTGAGCAGCGTGCTCTTGCCCGAACCCGAGGGACCCATCAGCGCGAGAAATTCGCCCTGCGCCAGGCTGAGATCGATATCATGCAGCACCTCGGTCTCGGTCGATAGCCCGACATTGTAGGACTTGCAGACCTTCTCCAGCCGCAGGATTTCCTCAGCCACGGATTGCCACCACGGGATCGAGTTTGGCCGCGCGTAGCGCCGGCGCGGTGGCCGCCAACAGCCCGGTCGCGGTTGCCAGCAGCGCGGTAAGAATAAAAAGGCGACGTTCCAGGATCAGCGGGAACAACTCCGAACCGTCGGCCTGCCGGGCGACCGCATGCCAGTAGATCAGTGCGAAGGCTCCGAGCGCCGCTCCGAAGATCGAGCCGACGAAGCCGAGCAGACCTCCCTGCAGCAGGAACACCCGAAGCACCTGGGCCCGCGATGTCCCCATCGCGCGGAGAATGCCGATCTCCTTCGAGCGCTGGATCACCGACACAACCAGCACGGCGGCAATGCCGAACGCGACGGAGAGGCCGACAAACAGCCGGATCAGGGTGTTGCTGGTTTCCTGTGCCCGGACCGCCGTGAAGAACTGCGCATTGGTCTTGATCCAGCTGTCGGCCTCGACGGCGTTGGCCGCCTGGATGCGCTGGGCGATTTTCTCCGCGGCGTAGATGTCCTGCACCGTCATGTCGATGGTGGTGACCCCTCCGATCATGCCGAGCAGCGATTGCCCCGTCCGCAGCGCGACGAAAGTCGTGCGCTGGTTGACGCCCTTGCTGCCGAGGTCAACCAGGCCCGCGATGGTCAGGATCCGGTTGGCGCCGGAAGCCGCCTGGATGTTCAGCTTGTCGCCGACGGTTGCGCCGAGATTGCGGGCAAGCTCGGTGCCGACGATGATGTCCTCGCTGGTCAGCCGCGGCTCGCCTGCGACGATATAGTCCGGCACCCTGACGATCTTGAAATAGGAATCCGGTTCGACGCCGGAAATCGTGACGGCACGGCTGGCGTCGCCGCGTACCGCAAGAACGGAACCCTGGATCGTCGGCGAGACCGCGGTCACTTCCGGCATGGCCAGCATCTGGTCGCGAATCTTCGGCCATTGGTCGATCGAAATGACCCGCTGGCTCGGGCGCTGCACGGTGGCGTCCTCGAACTCGCCGGCAGCATCGCGCAAGGGACGGGCAATCTGGTCCGGCGTCAGCAACTGGATTTGCGGCTGCGAGGTCAACACGCGTTTGATGAAGTTCGCCTCGAGGCCGGCAAGCATGGCCGACATGAAGACGATGACGCCGACGCCGATCGCAATTCCGCCGATGATGAACAGCGTCTGGAGCCGTCCTTCGCGGAGGAAGCGCACCGCGGCGATCCATTCAAACGGCAGCCAGCGGTTCATGGCAGAACGGCCCGCACGCGCTGCCCGGTGATCACGCCGGAGTTGAGCGGGATCGCCACCTCGTCCGAGGAGAGACCTTCCAGAATTTCGGCTTCGGTATGGCCGCGCAGTCCCAGTTTCACGGGCCGTTTGACGGCGCGGCCGTTCTTAAGGCCCAGCACCCAAGGCTGTCCGGACAACGCATCATGCACTGAACGGATCGGCAGCGCGAGCGTGTCGGCCTTTGCCGCGACCTCGATGTCGACGGAAACGGTCATGTCCTGGCGCAGGTAGTCCGGCGGGCTGTCGACGGTGAGCTTGACCTCAACGGAAGCGCGCGAGATGTCGATACCGGGATTGATGTAGGTGATCACCGCGGGAAAGCGCTGATCGGGATAGGCGTCAGCGGACGCCACCGCTTTCTGTCCCAAGGCTATCTTGCCGAGATTGCGCTCGTCGATCTGCAGCACCAATTGGACTTCGCCGGTCGGTGCGAGCACCAAAAGCGCCTTGCCGGGCTGCACGACGGTGCCGCGCTCGACGCTCCGCGTGATCAGCACGCCGTCGCGGGGCGCCGCGATGGTGGCATAGCCGAGCCGGGATTCCGCCGTATCGAGGTTGGCATGGGCCTGATTGAGCAGGGTCTGCGCCATTACAAAATCGCTGCCGCCCGGACTTGCGGTATAGACCTGAAATTCGGCGGATCGCTTCTGCGCCCGCGCGACATCGAGCGTCTTCTGGGCATCATCGAGAGCGGCGCGCGTGGCAAAGCCATCGTTGGCGAGCTTTTCTGTTCGGTCGAACGTCCGCTGCGCATTGAGCAGGGTCGCCTGCGCCTGGGTCAGCGCCTCGCGTGCCGATGGTAGCGTAAGCTCATCAAGCTGCCGCATCCGTGCATCGGCCTGCGCCACCGCGCCCCGCGCCTGCACCACAGCGGCCTTCAATTCGCGGGACTCCAGCGAGATCAGCGGTTGGCCCTTGGTGACGCGCTCGCCTTCCTGGACCAGAACTTCTTCCACCGTCCCGGTGATCTGGCTTCCGATTTCGACCCGATAGGGGGTCTCGACATGGCCGCTGGCGACAACGGTTTCGATCAGCTTGCCGTGTTTGGCCTGGTCGACCACGACGGCGGGCCCCAGGATCACCCTGGCACCCTGCCAGCCTCCCGCTCCCACGACGATCGCGGCCGTCAGGAAAAACCATTTGTGCACAAGCAATGCCGACCACACCGCGCTTACGCCAAATTTCTTCCCTTGCGGCAAGGAGATGGATTGTTCCGCCATAGCCATGATGCAGTCGCCAATGTCTCACCGGGATGTCCCGATCAAATTTATTCTAGAATCGATGCACCAACGGACGATTGCGCTGCGTCAACCGCGGCGAATCGCAGTGGTGAGAAATGAAATCAAAAATCAATTGAACATCATGCCGTCGGCACGAAACCGATCGTGGCATAGACCGCGCCTGGCGCAAGTTGCATCGGCACAACGGGCTTCGGTCGGAGATGGCTCCTTCACGAGGTGCTTTTGGCCTTCTTCGCGGTGTTCCAGCCGAACAGGACATAAAGCGGGCAAAACGAGAAGAACGCCGTCGCGATCAGGATCAGCGCGATCGGAAGCAGGACCGGCCAGGCCGGGCCGATCGCGCCGTCCCTGAACAGATAGGCAAAGATGGCAAATCCGGCGATGATCCTTATGAATTGATCGAGCCTTCCCAGATTGCGGATCATCTTTGGTCTTCCTTTCCGGACGGCTTACGCGGCCTTCGGTGCTTTCGGTTCCTCCAACTGGGCAGGAGAACCGAACAGCTTCAATTCGATGTTTCCCAACTCGCGGTTCACCTCGATCGCGTAGGTCGCATCTTTCATGGCGCGCTCGGTCGCGTCGCGCAGCCATGCCTGCAGCGCGCTTACTTTCTCGGCCGTGGTCTCGTTGGCATTGAGCTTGCGAAAGAGTTCCAGCGCTTCGTTCCATTCGACAGCGGCTTGCTGAAGCCAATGCCGGTTCGCCTGGATCACGCTTTCGGCAAACTCCGCCTGCATCGCGACGGCTCTCTGGGCGAAAATCTGCGCGGTTCTGGCTACGGCAATCGGGGTTTGCCGGTTCTCGACGTCCTGTGTCATCGTGACAACTCCTCTAACGGTATGGAAACCATCGTCCCGGCAAGGCTGGAGCCGGTTGACCTAGGTCAATTTCCGGCGCGAAAAATACGGGCGATCCGGGCGCCTCCCGAAAATCTTGGCTAGTAGATAAACGCAGGCTCCCGCATCAGGTGATCGTCGACCGCGGTCACGCCGGGAATGGATTCGGCGACAACCCTGATCGCCTGCCGTTCCGTTTCGGATTGGGTAAAACCCCAGAGGTCGACAACGCCGTTCGTCACCGTCACATTCAACTTGTGAACATGCGACCAGGATTGCTTTTTCAGCTCGGCCAGCAGCCTGTCCCGGATCATCGAGTCGGTCAGACCTATTTTGAGCGCGGGGCCGGCGCTCGCGACAGCCTGAACGATATTGGCGCGGCTGACGATGCCGACCAGATCGCCGTCCCTGTTGACGATCGGAACGCGCTTGATGTGACACTCCTCCAGAACATCCGCTATCTCGTACAGCGGCGTCTCCGGAAGCGCCGTCTGCACGTCCTTGGTCATGATGTCCTTCACGCGCGTCGCGTGCGATTGAACATACTCTGCGGCAATGGCGCGATCTCCGCTGATGACCGACAGCCACCACGAGATGGGGCGTTCGGTGCCGGCTTCAGCCCGATGCATCAGGTCAGCTTCGCTGACAATTCCGACAAGCTTTCCTGCCTGATCGACCACCGGCACGGCGCTGATGTGCTTTGCGACGAGGAGCCTGGCCACGTCGCGAACCGTATCGTTCTCGCTCACGGTGATAACCGGTGAAACCATGACATCCCGCGCTTTCATACGAGTCTCCTTGGGCAGACACGATCTTTGAGAATCGAGCCTCGCGCTTGCGATCAGGCTCGCCATTGACCTGAATCAATCCAGCGCCCGCGATCACGTCCGGTCACGGACATCGAACGGCATATGACTCGTGCGGGCTTGATCCCGGTCAAGGACGGCCGCTCGGCCTTGTGGCTTGATGACACAAGAAAGTCGTCAACCGGCAGGATGGATGCAATGAAAGACCGAACTGTATTCGAAGGACACGCCGCGACGCCCGTCCCGACGAAGCCCGTGCCCGCCCGCGAGACCGTCGACGAATGCCGCGTCCGTGACGAACTCGAGGATGACGACGTCCGTGAAGCCCTGAGGCTTCCGCACCAGCGCAAGCCGCAGACAGGGAAATAGGCGGCGGCCGCCAGGCTTGCTAATCGCGCTTCGCGGCAAAAATCACCTTGCAAGCCGCACCCATTCATCGCCGACCTTCTCGTAAGAGCGCTTGACGGCGGCCCAGGCGATGCGGTGCGCGATCTCCTCCTGCCGGACATCATCCGCGTGTGCGGCGAAAGCGTGATTGAAAGCTTCGCGGTAGATATCCTGCGCGTGCGGCGGCAAATGGTTGCGGACCGCGGGCGGCAGATCGGCATTCACACGATAAGGCATTGCCAGCTCGATGATGCTTCAAACAGGCTGCTCGAACTCCTCCGCCGTATGGCCGAACAAATAGAGCGCCTCCTCCAGGTGATCGCTCAACAGCGGCATGCCGATAAGATATTCCGCCGTCCGCCGGTTATGGGCGCGAGAGGCTTCCGCGCGAAGGTCGTTCCAATCGCCAAGTCCGCCGTCGCCGCGGCCGAGCCAGGCCAAGGCAACCAGATCGACCTGTTCGTCTTCGCTGAGCCCCCTGATGATCGCCAGCAACTCGCTTCGGACGGGATCGTCGGCGTGATCCTCCAGCACCGAAAGCATGGCTTCATCACTGGCATTCGACCCCGAGTTCGGGGTCGGTCACCACGTCCTTGACGTCGTATCGCCGGGCCATGGAGAGAATTTCGGCAACCTTTTCAGCTGAAATCGCAATTTCTGGAGTCTTCGTCATGTGAGCTGCCCTCCGCGTCCACACAGGATAATCCCGGGAACGATACAATTCTTGACCAGGATCAAAGGTCCGGGAGCGGGATCGCCAAATATCGAAAGCCCGCCACGGAGAGGGCCGGCGCGCGCGAGACGCGCCGGTCGGTTGAGATCAGGCGCCCGGCTGGTGCGCAGGCGATCCAGAACCGGCAGCAGCTCGGACGGATCCGGACGCCGGGTGTAGTCCGGGTTCACTTCCGAATAGGCGATGATGCCGTCGGTCCCGATCACATAGCGCGCCGGCATTGGCAGCACCCAGGCCGGATCGTCGTTCACGACGGCGAGGTCGTTGCCGAAGCTCTTGTAGGTCTCGGCAAGATAATCCGGCAGCGCGAAGCGGATGCCGAAGGCGTTGGCGACTTCGCTCTTGACGTCGCTCAGGATCGGGAAGGCGAGCTTGTTGTCGCGCTGCGACTTGCGGCTGTTCGCCATCGTCTGCGGCGAGATCGCAATCAGGCTCGCGCCGCGCGCGGTGATGTCGGCGAGCTGCGCCTGCAGCGCCTGCAGCTCGAGGTTACAATACGGACACCAGACGCCGCGGTAGAACGAGACCACCAGCGGCCCCCTGGCGAGCAGATCGCGGGAAGAAACCGGATTTCCTTCCCCGTCCTTCAGCGCGAACTCCGGCGCGGTGTCGCCGGCCTTTTTGGCGCGCTGCGCCTGGCCGGATTCGATCAGCTCATGGGTGGCACGTTCCATCAGCGCGAGCCGCTCCCTGGTCGGCTTGAAGGCGAGCTTGCCGGCGACGAAATCGGCTTTGAAGGCATCGAGACGGTCTTGCAGGGCAAGATTTTGCGAAGACATGGGAAACTCCCTGGTTGGTTGGCCCGCAAAATCTGGCTCATTTGCCAAAGAAGGGGTATACGGCAAATATGGACAACATTTATTCGGTATGCAAATGAGTGACCGCCTGCAGGAATTGCAGGTTTTCGTGCGCGCGGCCGAGAGCGGCAGCTTTTCGCGCGCGGCGCGCGAGCTGTCGCTGTCGCAGCCCTCGGTGTCGCGCATCATTGGCGAACTCGAGGCGCGGCTCGGCGTGACATTGCTCCTGCGCACCACGCGCCGCATCACCGTCACCGACGCCGGCGCGCTGTTCCTCGACCGCGCCCGCGAAATCCTCAGCCAGATCGAGGATGCCGAAGACGCCGCGCGCGGCCTCGACTCGCTTCGCGGCACGATCCGCCTTGCGATCCCGATCGTCTACGGCACGCGCGAGATCATCCCGCGGCTGCCGAAATTCCTGGAGGCACATCCGCTGCTGCGCGTGGAATTGATGGTGGTCGATGCGCGGCAGGACCTGGTCGCGGAAGGCGCCGACCTCGCGATTCGCCTGGGCGATCTCGACGACTCCGCTTTCGGCGCACGCAAGCTTGCGGAATTGCCAACCATGCTGGTCGCCACTCCCGGCTATCTCGCCGCGCGCGGCACGCCGAAGACGCCGGCCGATCTCGCCTCCCATGACTGCATCGCCGGCCCCGGCAATTTCGGCCGCAACAACTGGTCGTTCAACCGCAACGGCACGGAAATGTCGGTCGACGTGCGCGGCCGCATCTCGACCAATTCGGGACCGGGCCTGTACGCGAGCGTGGTCGCAGGACTTGGCATTGCGATGGTCTCGAGCGTGATGGCGGGAGGAGAAGTGAAAGCCGGCACGCTGGTGCAGCTCCTGCGCGGCTACAAATTGCCGTCCGTCGACGTGCGCGCGGTGTTTCCGAGCGGACCGCGGCCCTCGGCCAAGGTGCGCGCGCTGGTGGATTATCTGGCGGTCGAATTGAAAGCGCCGCGCTGAGCGGCAACGCTCAGCCCGCGCCGCTTGCGGCCGTGAGCTGCGACAGCGTGAGGATGACGAATTCGGAAGGTTTGAGCGGGGCAAATCCGATCACGATGTTCACCACGCCGCGGTCAAACATACTTCCATTCCGAGCCGCGGCTGTCCTCGCCATCGAGCGTGCGCGCGCCGAAAATCAGCAGCCCGCGATCCGCAAAGCTGCGCAGGCAATTGATTCCCTCGTCCATTCAGCTTTTCATTTTCGGCGTCATCGACATGGACGCTGAAATCCGATGCACCGATGAGGTTGGCCCATGATCCTGCCGGCGCCATCCAGACGCCGCGCGCGGTATCGAGACGCGCCAGCACGCCGGCGACAAAGCCGCAAGGCGGGAAAGCGCGAACCTTATCGTTATCCAGCGGATCGGGAGCGATGACCCAGGGAAAGTAAAGCGCCGAGTTCCGCGCATCCTGCCCGGTCTTTCCGGCGAGATGCGATAACGCTGGCGACGGTGTCGGCCTTGTCGCAATCGGCGATCAGGAATGCTCCGCGCGCATGCCTGCAGCATTGCGATCGATGGCGCGTCTGTCAGGCCCGGCACGCAGATGAGGTTGAACGGATCGGCCCGATCGACCGGACCGCCGGGCCTCACAGCAGACGCAACCGAATTTCGCTGCTCGCGAACGCGCGATGTTCGGTCAACATGATGATATCGACGACCCGCAACGATTTGGGCGGATCATAGACGTATTTGACGTGGGACGGTGCGGTGGTGAAGTCCGGCGTAATGTCGAAGTCGCCGGATTGCAGGGCAGCGGTCATCAGCCTTGCCGCTTCGCGGTTTCTCAGCGGCGCGCGCAGCAGCGCGTCGATCAACGCCTCCAGCGTCATCCCATCCTGCAGCATCAGCCGCGTTCCGGCGTCGCCATAGACCTGTCGCAACGCGTCAATAATTGCCGCCACCGCACGCGGGTCGTGCATCCCTCGGGCTTCCTGTCACTGCCCCGCCCTAACGCGGAAGCTACACCAGCGGCCGCCTGAAGGCACTCATCTGAATAGAGGATCGGGTGGCGTTCCGAGCCGTGGCTGGAGAAGACCGGGCCATGCCTCGACCAGTCCGTCTTCGCTTTCGCTGCGCTCAAGCTACGCCGGACACGCTTCGCCAGGTGGTCTGGGCTGGCAGCGCCACGCGGAGCCCGAAGGGCGAAGCGTGGTGGGCACGACAGGGGCGAAAGCCAAGAACAAGATCAATGACTTATGCACCCTCACCGGTTATTCGGGCGCCTTGATCGCAAACGGGAATTTCCAGCGGCGCCCGCCCCATCGGCGCGATCCTGCTCGAACAGAACGATGAGTGACCGTCCAGCGCGTACGCCATATGATGGAAACCATCACACCGTTGAGCGATGGTGCCACCGTCAGCCTTCCGGCTATCACCAGCTGATCTGCCCGGCTCTTGCCGGTCAACGCGGTGTCCCGCCGCCAGTTACACCACGCTGGGGGACACGATCTCCAGCCCCGGCAATTACCAATTTAGAGTTTTCCGAAGTCCTTGTGGATTCCGTAAGACTACGGTGTTTCAGTACCGGAGCCCAAATTTAGATTTTGGGATTGGGCCGCCTTCCGGTTCCATGCATCATCCCCGGCATGAAGAAATCGGACGTGCAGTGTCTCGACTGCGGCGCGGGTTATCGGCGTATCGAACTTGTGTCGCGTAAAGGCCAACCCGGCTCCTATCATTGCCTCGTCTGCAAAAACCTACTTGAGACGTTCGACGGCGCGCACGAGGTCGCGTATCGGCTGACTGTGAATCCCGAACGCTTCGCAGGCGGGACAGCTAGGAAAGTGTCACATTAGACTGATAGCTAAATTGTTGAACTTGCGAGGCTTGGACCAGGCAAGTTGCTCGTGTACTCCCAGCCTATAGATGCCCCCTCCGTAGCCGGGGATTTTCGTGGCGGGCGCCCCGGAATAACGCACGGAAAGCGGACGCGCCGCAGCGGCCGAACCTGAAAAAATGCGGTGGCCTGTTTTGAGTTGTGTCCACTTTGGAACCGACGTGCTAGCGGCGGCATATTAGGATCGGGAAACTCAAACCCAACGGTTAGGACCCGTAGCTACGAGGTTGTGTCATGCAGCGTCGCCGTTTCAAACAGACAGTATCCCTGAAAGATCGGCTTGCTTCATTCGTGAAAGAGGTACGAGAGCAGGCCGCTTCGCTTCCGCCCGGTTCAGAGCGCGACGCCCTACTTAAGAAGGCGCGGCAGGCTGATACCGCATCCTATTTAGACGATTGGGCTAACTCGCCCGGATTGCAGCCACCGGAGTAAGGGCGCCTCAGTTGGCGACCTGATTCATACTTGGCATTGCCGCGCCCGTGCCACACGCGAGCGGCATCAGGCGTTCCGAACATACCGTTCGCCGAATGTCCGATCCTTTGATCTGGATCAAAGGATGCTTGGCGTCGTGAACACGCCGCGAACGTAAGGTTCATGTCAGCTTGTGGGCGTAGGCTTCAATCATGACGCGCGATAACTGGCTCTTTGCGATCTCGATTGCATGGTGCGCCGTGCTGGTCGCCGCCATCCTGCTCGTGGCGCACGCGCATTGAGGCTAATTGAAAATCCGGCCGCACGTCGGCGCCGCGCTTGCCGACAACCGCACATCATTGGGCCAGGCACACGCTGATCGCGATCGAATGGTACGCAACGGTAGTCGGCGCGTCGGTCATGGCTGCGGCCGAACAATGAGCTTGACCCGATCTGCGAACTTTTCGAATTCATCGTTAGTGCCAAGGTGCCTGACAAACGGATGTTGTTGATCGCCTTCCTGCGGGTGATGTCGATCAAGGATCCGTCCTCGATCTGTATAAGGGAGTGAGCTAGCACCCTCCAGAAGCCGAAGAGCGGCCCTTGCAGCAAGAAGCCTCTAACCCGTTTGTGGGCGGGAGATTGGCGTACCCAAGTCTCGACGTTGGAGTGACAGGCGTGCGCTTCGGGTTTCCAGAGAACCCGGCCTTCCGAGTCCTGCAATTGAACGACACGCGTGTGGAAGCGTTTCCAATGGCGGCCCGGAATACGGAAGCCGGAAGCGATTGTATGACCTAAAAACACCCAGCCCCCATTCGGATTTTCCGACCAACTTGCCGCCCTCAACTCGCCCCAAAGGAGCCAGGGCAATCGTTAACTATTCATTAATTAATTCGAAGCCATCCTACTCCGAGACAGTCCAACAATTGAGGCGCACCATGCGTAACGATTGGACACTGACGCGGTTAGAGACGGCGCTCTTCATCACGGGCGTGACACTCATTGCCGGTGGGTTTGTTTGGGCAACAGGTATCGGTTGATAGGCCGGCTTCAATCTTGAGGCATCGGCTTGCGCCCAATGAGCGGCGCAGCTTACGAAGGCCGACCTTTCTTGGTCGGTACAACAACCAGTATGCTCCGAAGCTCATCGATCCGACGTGCAAAATCTAAAGCGTTTGCTTTCAACACGTCCATTGCATGACCCCGATGACCTTCTTTTTGTAGCTCGGCGATCCGCTCATTGAGTGCGTCTAGACCGTCGCTCAATTCTTGAATTGAGCGTTGAATTGGAATGCTCTTAGCCGGAAGCTTGCTAGTGTTCGGCGGCTGCTCGGTTGGCGACGCCAGCCGGTTGCCGGTTCTTTGCCGCTCTGTTGCCATAGCCACCTCCGATTTAAGAAGCAGGCTAGGCCAACTATATCTCGATTTTCGTACAACGAACCTGTCAAGTGATGGGCGACGACATCCCTTCGTAACAGGACGCACTTCATGGACGCAGTCGGCATAGAAGGCCGCGAAGCCGATCTCCGACGGCTCCCCTGGACGCGGGTCGAGCACGACCTCCCGGTCGAGATGCTTGATGACCAATTCTCCGCCGCTATGGGTCGAGGGCAGCACGAGCACCATGGTTGCGAACATGCCGGGCGCTTTTTCGGAATCGCGGTGATCGACGAAGAAACTGCCAGTATCGTAGACAAGAAGCTTGTAGAAGTCGGCCGCAACCGGCTCGTCCACACCGAGCGCGAGGGCTAAGTCGGCGACGAGGCCGGCCAGGGTCTTGTCCCAGTGACGCCCTCCGATCCAAACCTTGGCGGAATCGACCTGCCAAGTTCTCCGAACTTCGCGATCGACCACCGTCTCCTCACCGCGCCCATAGTGAGCTGCCTCGGCGATTGCGACGAGTCGCTCGGCCTGGACGGGCAGGATCGGAAAGGCGATCCTGCCCACACCGGGGACATCGATCGTCGGCATGAAGATCTCTCGAATTCCGCCGACACAAAAATCGCCCGGGCGTTCAACGGAACGAAGGCTATTGAGCAGCTTGGTCCCTATCGACGACATGATAATCCTCGGCCAGCTGCAGAGCGTTTCGTGAACGATCGTCAAGTCGACGTGCGGGGCCGTCAAGAAATTATACGCAGCGAACGCACGCGCGAGAAATCACGGTCATGCGTCACCAGCGCGGCCGCGTTGATCGCCAATGCGCTAGCCGCTTGAACAGCATCCGCAAGCTTGAGGCGGAGGGACGCTCGCAGTCTTGCAGCGCTTTCCGCAATGTCGACGTCAAGCGCGATCGGTTGCCACGATTCGAGGATCGCACGGTAACGCTGCGCGAGCGCGTCATCAGCTGCCTGCAGTGGCCCGCTCAACACTTCGACGATGGTGATAGTCGTGATCGCGAAGCGCAGGTGCCCAGCTCCATGGGCGTCGAAGAGCGGCTTGAAGCGCGGCCCGAATTTCGGGTGCCCCTCCAGGAAGTAGATGATGGGTGCCGAATCGATGAGAAGGAGCGCATCCTCCGGCAGATCCCCAAAATCTAACGGGTCCATTCGTCACGCAGCTTGCGAAGCGTGCGGGTACTATTCTTCCCCCATAACCCACGACCAGATCCGGCGACGGGCATCAGAGACTGCTGGCGAATGGCGGCGCCGTACGCCTCGATCGGCACTAGCGCTGCAACTGGACGGCCATGTCTGGTAATGATCGTCGAGCGGCCCTTCTCCGCCGCCTCGAGCAGATCCGGCAGCTGATTGCGAGCTTCTTCCGCGCCTTTACGCAAGATGATGATATTTACCATGGCCTGTCTCCGAGAGGTACCGTACAGCACCGTACAGAATCAGTCAATAGCCCGGACGCCGGCGCCTTTCGGACCTACACTGGCTCTCCGCAGCAACCCACTTTCCGGGCCGCAAGCTTCACTGGGAGCACGACGACGAAGGGCGGCGCCACGGCCGAGCCCAGGAGGGCAATCAAACCGGGACGATCTTGACGATTGGCTGGAGACGTGAAGAGCTTGCCGGCCACCGCCCAGGATCACGAGGCTTGCGCGGTAAATGGTCGGAGGACGGCTCGCTGGGGGGAGAGAAACTTGAAAAAAACTTGCTCCTCGGACCCCGCTCGGGTGCTGGGAAGGGAGAGAACCTAGAACAAATTAGCTCCGTCTGCCGTTCCGAGATTTCATCGCCTGCAAGATCGTCTCCAACCTCATCCAAATATCTTCCTAGGAGCCTGTCCGAATAGTGGCTGTTCAATTCTGAGCGAGTTTGATTTCAAGCTTGGACTATGAGCAAGTATTTTCGACCCTGGAATATCGATCAGACGCTGCTGTTGCCGCCGAATGTGCAGGACTTTGTGCCGAAAGGCCATGTCTCGCGGTTTATCGTTGAGCTGGTGCGGGAGAGCCTTGATCTCAAGGAGATCACGGGCAGCTATGTGAGCGGTCTCGGGCAACCGCCGTTTGACCCGCGGATGATGGTGTCGCTTCTGCTGCACGGCTATGCGAGTGGGCTGTATTCGTCGCGGCGCATTGCCAGGGCCTGCCGCGAACGGGCTGATTTTGTGATGATTGTGGCGCTCGATCCGCCGGACTTCCGGACGATCAGCGACTTCCGCAAGCGGCATTTGAAGGCGCTCGGCGCGCTGTTCCTGCAGGTTCTGAAGTTGTGCGAGACAGCCGGGCTGGTCAAACTCGGCCACGTCGCGCTGGATGGCACGAAGATCAAGGCGAACGCGTCGAAACATAAGGCGATGAGTTATGAACGCATGAAGAAGCGCGAGGCGGAATTGAAAGCCGAGGTCGCTCGGATGCTGGCGGCGGCCGGGGCGGCGGATGCTGAAGAGGACGAGACGTTTGGCAAAGACAAGCGCGGCGACGAGATGCCGGATTGGGTCGGCGACAAGGAGAAACGGCTGGTGAAGATCCAGCAGGCGATGGCGGCGTTGGAGGCGGACGCCAGGCTGGCGGCGGAGGAAGAGCGTCGCATCGAGGCCGAAAAGCAACAGCAGCGGCAAGCCGAAGGCCGCAAGAAGCCGGGCAAACCGGCGGCGCCGCCATCGGACGAGCCCGATCCCAAGTCGCAACGCAACTTCACCGATCCGGAAAGCCGCATCATGAAGTCGAAGGATGGCTTCGTTCAGGCCTATAATGCACAGGCTGCCGTCGACGCAGGCGCCCAGATCATTGTCGCGCACGAACTGACGCAGTGCGGCAACGATCAGGGCCAGCTGGTGCCCCTGATCGAGGCCATCGAGAACAATCTCGGCCGCAAGCCGGAGCAGGCCTCAGCGGACTCCGGCTACTGCAGCGAAGCCAATCTCGACGCGCTCCAAGCACACGGCGTCGACGGCTATGTCGCGCCCGGACGCGCCAAGCACCCGACAGTCGCGAACGGAAAAATCGGCGGACCGCTGACCCAACGGATGCGAAAGAAGATCGATGATGGCGGCTTCGAAACGCCCTACCGATTGAGAAAGCAAGTGGTGGAACCGGTGTTCGGACAGATCAAACAGGCACGCGGCTTCCGCCAGTTCCTGTTACGGGGCGTCGAGAAAGTGCGTGCCGAATGGGCCATGATCTGCACCGCCCACAACCTCCTGAAGCTCTTCACCTTCGCAAAAAAGGAAGCCTGAGCCGGCTAACCTGCAACAAATGCTCGTCGCAACCCCTATCTGGACGGGCTCCTAGCCTCAGAATTTAAGATTTGGCGCCTTGCTGCAATGCAAATGGGCCCATTCCGGCAAGGTAAGCTAGCCGTCAAAAAGGGGCACGATAGGAGCCCGTTGCAAGCGTCGATATTGCCGCCTGACGGCGACTGAGACCCCGGTATTCTGCCAGCATCAAAGCTTCTGGATCTCGACGGGCGGGCGGCCGGCTCGCAAACCATCGCCGGCCGAAGCCGTCTTCATGATAGCCCCAAAGCTCTCACGCTGCCAAACCATCAGCCAGAGGACGGTGAGGGCAGCCCGGGTGAGGCGTTTGGCAAGTGCTAGCCCCTCGGCGCCTCGGCTCGCCAGCTCGGCGCCAATATCTAGGGCGCGAGCGAGTGGGTCAGCGACGACCTCATGCACGATCCCGATTTCGTGCGCACGCGGTCCCGTCACGGTTAGTCCTCGCAAGATCATCTCGAGCGCCTTGGCCTCACCTATGATCCTGGGCAAGCGCTGGGTGCCGCCACCACCTGGAAAGATGCCGAGGCGGGTCTCTGGCAGGCCGATTGCGCTGACTGCATTGGCGGCGACGCGAAGGTCGCACGCTAGCGAAAGCTCGAATCCGCCGCCCATACACAGGCCATTGATCGCTGCGATGACCGGCTTCTCAACCGCTGCAATCATGTCCGTGAGCGCGTGGAAACCTCGTGGTTGAGGACCTGGTGGTGGCGACGACCGTCGTGATGCGCTTTGAACGGCGTCCGCGGCATCAGAGAGCTCTCATAATGACGAATGAAGATGCCTGGTACGCCGCCGGTGATGACAATGACCCGCACCGACAGGTCTTCGCCTGCGCCCGCAATCGCACTGAACATCTCGGTCGAGCCGGCGGCAGTCATGGTGCCGAACGGGGCGTTCGCATAGGTGATCACACGAACGCGGCCGCGATCTTCGATGGAAACAAGGGACATGGCACTTTCTCCCTCGGCGGCTGTCCGCCGGACCTGAGCCCGACTTCGACTGGGCTTTTAGCTAGGTTGGTCGCCATCCCTGACCAACCATGATGCATGTTCTCGGAAGTGATCCCACGCGCGCTAGCCTGGAAAAAGACGGCCCTGGCCAGCGGCCAGCATGAATATACCGACATCAAAGCGGAGCGGATCGAACGCGCGATTGTCGACGACGTCACATTTCTCGCCGCGCATCCGACGCGTCGGTCAAACAACGAAGGAATGGCGCGACGGCGCGAGTTCAATGACGCGATGCGTCAGCGCATCTGGGACATCGCCGCGGCCCGCGATCTCTCCGACAAGCTAGTCCTGAAGCTCAAGCATCAGGAGATCGCCCGCTTCAGCCTGACGCACGGCGTAAGTCTCGCATGGCTGCTCGAGGGTAGCCGATCTAGCCGTCTTCCACCCTGGCCGTTATCACCCGCTCCAATTCAGAGGCGAGCATTTCGAGTTGTACGGCAAGCCGCTTAAACAATTCGCGCTTCGTCGGGTCTACCGAACAATCTCTTGTCATCGCGCAGTCAACCGCGTGGGCTCGGATTTTTTCCCAGTGCGCAATGATATCCTTCATCCGATCATTCCCCTTGGGCGGTCCAGTTGGACGCCGACGACAGCCAGTTAAGATGGCGCGACCGTTTCATAGGCAAAGTAGGTGCTCTCCGTGAAGCTCAGCAGATATCCGCTTTCGGAAAATTTCGACGGGCTGTCTCTCCGATGAAGGCTGATTGTTAGCATGGTCGGCATCAAAGCGCCCCGTTGATGCTGACCCGCGCCACCGACCCGTACATCCGGGGCCGGACAAATGACTGAAGCACGGCCCGCCTCTGGGCAATGGGGCGAAAGACGAGGCTGTGCCGGGCCACAAACTCGGCTGTGGGTGGCCCAAGAGAGCAACGCTCGTCCTGTTGTTCCTTGTCGTTGAGGCAGTTTTAAAAATCTAATGAACGACGAAATACCGCCGCGCCGCGTTGATAAGATATGGCTATCTACAGGCTGATACAAAACACTCTGTTCGAGCCGAAGGACATCGAACGTCTGGTGGCCGCTTACGAACTGACGCTGCGGGCGCTGCGCCTAAAGGATCGCGATGACCCCATCACGCAGCTTGTCGCCGGGAAGATCATTGTGATTGGCCGATCGGAAATTGAAGACCCGGCTGAGATTTGCAAGCTCGCACTCACAGAGCTGGGCTGCGATATTGCGGCCTAGGTTACCGGACCATGGCCGGGGCACCGACACCAAGGCGCGGTCGATTGAACGCATGTCCAGCGTCTGACGCACGCCCCATTCAGCAGCCGTAAAACTTCCTGTTTTCGCCCCGCCATAGGCCGGGCTTAGCAGGTTTGGTTAGCGTCGAAGTGGTGCAAGATAGCCGTGTCTTCATCGAGCGGGTCATGAGCCTTTCTGAACGCTGGGGGCAGCGGCGAGCACTTCCGCGCCGGGATCGAGCGCGCCATGGCGCTGGGCTATGCCTTGGTGACACGAGAGCGGCACCCACCTGAAATTCACCGAAAGCGGTGCTGCGTTGGTTGCTTGAGCAGCGCTACTGGCTCTTCCGGTCCCCTCCAATATCCCAAGCATTATGTTGCAGGCCCCCTCGGCGTCCGCGAAGGTATTGAACGGTGAGCCGGTGAGCTTGACCGCGCCTGTGCTCGAATACATCGGCCGCCACGATGCAAGAAAGCCACGACGCCCGTGGAAGCCGGGGCCGGTCGGACTGGCAAATGTGATGACGAACGAAATGTCAGCGCTGCTCGCGCTCCATACGTCCATGTTCTCGACGACTTGGTGGAACTGCAGAGACATACTCAACAACCCTACTGATCCTCGAACCCCAGCCCACAAAAACGAATCCCCCCTTGGTTATCCGTCCGGGATTTTAATGGTCAAATGTGACGTTTTGGATTCGCGAATTTCCGTGCGATTGCCTATTTTGCAAGCAGTTCCAGCGATTTCTCTGCAACCCATCTTCTTCTGCTTCCCACCAAATCAACGAGCGTTCATGACAACCCGGATTGGCTCCACGAAATCAAAATGACCGCTGGCGGCTTCGGGTCGAGCGTGACGGCGATCGTGTACGGCTGTTCACCCGGAACAGCCACAACTGGACCAACCGATATCCGTGGATCGTGGAAGCCACGCTGAAGAACAAAGCAGTTCGTCATTGATGGCAAGACCGTGATCCTCCGGGCCAACGGCATTACCGATTTCAATGCCCGTCGTGGTGGTGCTTATGGCAGGAAGTGGGCGCCATCCGAGAATGCGTATGGCTGGATGCAGGACTGCGGCGATCTGTACGTCCGTAAGCGTGCCCTCACCATCGCCCGTGAATATCCGCCACCCGGAATCGCTCCGGGCTGTTCGTGACGTGCTTGATTCAACCGGTGACACCTGCCCCCAGTTGCCCGCCGGCTTGAGTGCACCGCTGCGATCAGCGGACGAACGGCATCTTGCCGATGGCATATTCTCTCTTGAAAGTCCGCGACTTCGGCCGGATACTCTTGGTTATCAGCAATCCGAGGAGGCGATCATGGGAATCCAGATCGTGATGGACCGCACCGGCGATAGCCGTCATCCTTTCAACTCCGACGACGCACACGAATTGGCGGAGGCGGAGCAGCGGTTCTACGAGCTGACGGAAGTGGGCTTCACCGCCGCGGTCCGGACCGGTCCAGGTCAGGTGTCGCAGATCCGATCGTTCGACCCCACCGCGGAAGAAACCCTCTTCTTCCCCAGGCTGGTCGGCGGGTAGTCGCCTTCCTGCCATGTTCGGCTTTCGACAGTCGCCGCCGGGTGGCCGATCCCGCATGAGAGCGACGCGGGTCCTTTTCATTAGGCACGGCGCTGAGAGCACGCCGGAGGGCCGGTCGCTGCGGCTGTTGCGACAATGGTTGTCGCCGGCGCAGCGGGAACAGTTCGCCAGGAAGGGCTACTTCGAGGTTGTCGGAAGCGACAGCGGAAAGCGGTACAGGATCCACGTCGGTGCCTCGGTGAACGTGTGCGAGATCGACGAGAGAGGTCGCCCGCAGGAGGGGTTGTGTTTCATGCCGATCGGCACCCTGCCGATCGGAGACGTTATGCTCGCGCAGAAGATCGCGCTGGAAACATGCGAGGGCGAGGTGCGGGCCGTGGCCAGGAGGTTCACTCCGAATGGTTTTCATTTCAGGCAAATCCGACCTCTCGGTTGAAGGCGCGGACCGCGTCATTGCTGCGGCGGAGCCCTCTACGCCAACTGCGCCGGGGTTTGGCGGCGGGTTTCTTCGCGCCCGTCTCCTTGGCCGGCTTTTTGCCGGCGATCCGCAGCAAGCATCTCCTTAGCACCCGTGACGTCCAGTTCAAGCGCGTCTGTTTATGTTGAAGTGAATTTAATCTAGATCAAAAACAGCAACCGATAAGCCAATTATCCTGCGTCTATGATGCAGTACGGTTGGACAATTCCGGTTTCGATGGGCCTAACTGTCTTAACGATAGCCCTTCTGGCAATCACGCTGTTCGGGCTTTCCCCGTAGCAGCCATTTTTGCCCCAGGCGTGGCCGGTAAATAGTTGTTCCTACTCGGAGCGGGACAGCATGCATTTTTGGCTGGCTGCCTTACCATCGCGATCTTTTTGCGCGCGGATTTTCACCGCTGCGCTGGTCGTCTTATTGTTACTGGCAACGCTGTGTCGAGGTCAGGCGGCTGATCCAGAACCCAAACGCGTGCTGATCCTGCATTCCTTTGGTCGGGATTTCAGGCCTTGGGCCGATTACGCAAGAGCCATTCGGGTTGAACTTGATCGGCAATCGCCTTGGACGCTGAACATTCAAGATCATTCGCTGATCATCGGCCGGTCCATTGACGATAATCCGGAAGCGGCGTTCGTGGAATACTTGAACGCGCTCGAAGCCAAGCGCCCTCCTGATCTGATCATTTGCCTTGGTGCACCCGCTGCCAATTTCGTTCAGCGGCATCGCAGTGATCTCTTTCCGGGAACGCCCTTGTTGCTGACTTCGGTCGAACAACGTCGAATAGATCTCAAAAGCCTCACCGAAGATGATGTGGTGGTCCCCGTCGCACACGATTTCCCGGCGATCTTCGAGAATATTCTCCGCGTGCTGCCGGACACCAAGACCGTGGTTGTGATCAACGGCTCATCGGCCAACGAGAAGTTCTGGCTCGGCGAACTGCAACGAGACGCTAGGCCCTTTGAGGGCCGCGTCAAATTCCTGTGGTTCGAGAATACTCCGTTGAAAACCATTGCAAAGGAAGCAGCGGCATTCCCGCCGAACACCGCAATATTCTGGCATCTCATGAGTGTCGATGCTGCGGGTGTTGCCTATGAGGGGGACACTGCGCTCAGGAGGCTTTACGCGGTGGCAAACGCTCCGATCTTTACCTACGATGAAAGCTACTTCGGCACAGAAGTTGTGGGCGGTCCGATGTTCTCCGTGGTTGAGGGGAGCCGACTGGCCGCAGAGATTGCCGTTCGTATGCTTGGTGGAGAGAAAGCAAGCGAGATCAGAGTTCTGCCGCTACGGTATGCAGCACCAAAATACGATTGGCGACAACTTCAACGCTGGAACATCAGCGAAAGTCTCCTGCCAGCGGGGAGCACAATCTTGTTTCGGGAGCCAACGGTGTGGGAGCGGTATTCCTGGCAAATCTCGCTGATCACGGCCGTTATTCTCGCGCAGGCCGGGCTGATCTCGGCCCTGTTACTTGAGCATCGTCGGCGCCGCTTAGCCGAAGTGCAGTCGCGGGAGCGCCTGACGGAACTGGCCCGTGTCGTCCGCTTCTCCACGGCTGGCGAACTGACCGCCTCAATCGCTCATGAAATTAACCAGCCGCTCGGCGCTATTCTCACCAACGCTGAAACTGCGGACGCGATCCTGAAATCCCAGAGCCCCGACATCGCTCAACTCGCCGACGTTGCTGAACTCAAGGATATTGTGGACGATATTTTGCGGGATGATCGGCGCGCCAGCGAAGTCATCCGTAGGATGAGGAGTCTCCTGATAAAGGCACCATTTGAGCTGAAAAGCCTCGACCTCAACGACCTCGTTCGGGACACCACCGAACTTCTTACGACACTGGCTGTCGCACGAAAGGTCGAGCTGACTACCTCTATCACACGGGATGCGCTTCCGATCCTCGGCGATCGCATCCAACTTCAACAAGTCATTCTGAACCTGGTCGCGAACGGGATCGACGCGATGAAGGAGACGCCTAGGGAAAATCGCATCATCAGCATCCGGACTTCGCGCGTTGAAGAGTTTGCCGAGCTATCCGTGTCGGATCGCGGACCGGGCATTCCCGGAGATAAACTGAAACAGATTTTCGAACCGTTCTTCACCAGCAAGGCGGGAGGCATGGGCATGGGGCTGTCCATCGCGCGCACCATTATCGAGGCGCACCAGGGGCTCATATGGGCAAAAAATCGGGAACACGGCGGTGCGTCGTTTCGGATCAAGCTTCCGATATCCAATAACGGCGCTGGACCGTCATAGTGGCTCATCGACGCCATTTGGTGCAGTCAACGTCACGTGCCCGTTGTGACAATGGCCATGAGGACAGTAGTCCCGAGAACTACACTTGCCGTACTATGGCGGGAATAAAACCTCAGGCAGGGGACGATAATGGCTAGTCAACTGGAGCTTCGCTCGCGGGCCGCGCTATGCAGACAACTCGCAATGCGGGAGCCGGCAAACCGGACCCTCTGGATGGCGGAGGCGGAAAAGTGGTCGCGCCTATCGAACGAGAACTTCGCGGCGAGCCAGAGCGAACATCGAGCAGCCGATAGTGACGCCATCATCGCTAGAATAGTTGACAGAAATCCGCAGCCGAGCACCCCTGTTTTGAAGAAGGCGACGTTTTCCGCGACGACCTGACATCGCCGCTGAACACGGTCCGCAAACTGGCCGACCACCGCACGGCATTGACTGAATTCAATGGTGATCGCGGCATCAGGTCAATGGAGCGTCTGCTTTGGATTTGACTCGTAACTGGACAATGACAGGTAAAAAGCGGGGCGGCTTTTGATATCGATCAAAAATGGAAAAGGGCCCCTTAGTATGATGTTTAAAATAGCAGAGGGCATCTAGTGTTTACAAACCTCAATACTGATCCCAATCAGAGGCCGCGGCTCCTTGGCGAGCTTGGTGCGCTGTCTCATACGAAGGTCAGTTCGGGTGAGTTTAAGTATAACAAAGGCAACGAGATTTTCGGAGAGACAGAGCCGGCAGAATACATATACCAGGTGGCCAAAGGCGCGGTTCGGACTCACAAGCTTTTATCCGATGGTCGCCGCCAGATCGGCGCGTTCCACTTAGCGGGAGATATCTTCGGCCTCGAAAATAGCGGTGTCCACCGCTTCACAGCGGAAGCCATCGTTGACACCACAGTTTGCCTCGTGAAACGCGAAAGTCTAGAGCGCGTGGCGAAAGCCGATTCCGCCATCGTTCGCAGTATCCTGAACATGACGACGGACAATCTCCAGCATGCCGAGAACCACATGCTGCTTTTAGGGCGTAAGAACTCGCTCGAACGAGTGGCTGCGTTTCTCCTCGAAATGGATCGTCGCCTGACAGCTGCAGGAGTGATGGCGCTTCCCATGTCCCGCCGCGAACTCAGCAATCCCGCCTTGGTGAGCGCTCCTTCTAAAAAATCGTTCTCCAGCGTCAGCTCGCCGATCTTGGCGTGCAGCGACTTCACGTCGATCGCAGGCGTGGCCGGCGCAGCGCTGCCAGGTCCAAAAACTCCGGAAGCGCCACCCTCCAGCTGCGCCTTCCACGCCGTGATCTGATTGGGGTGGACGTCGAACTGCTCGGCAAGCTGAGCTATCGTCCGGTCGCCCTTGACGGCGGCAAGCGCCACCTTCGCCTTGAAGGCCGGTGTGTGGTTCCGGCGTGCTCGTCTGCTCATCGTCGCTCCTGATTCGCAGGCACCAGCGTGCCCGCTGTCAGGCAGAAACTCCACTTATCGATCTGTTCAAATTTGCGGAGCCGGCTCTAAACGACAAATGAATCCCACCCATATGACAACTTTCTTGGAATCGGTCGTCTAGTTCAATGGCGGTGCACCAGGTCATTCCTTCGGACACAGGGGCAGGCTCGCGACCTGGTGTCGGTATTACCGCATCAGTTAGTCAGCAGACCGCCAATCGCTCGATCAAGGGTGACAGGCTGCCAATCAAGCAAGCAAAGCCTCAAGTTAACGGCAAAGCACCTGTACAGACGCCAGCACAAATCAGGCGAAATCCGATTAAAATCGATTGCAAGCCCCCAATTGATATCCTTGGGCGCTGCTTTGCTGACGCTGGAGTTGATCATAAGTTCGCGTAGTCCGGTCGCGGCACCTTGAGACATGCCGACGTGCGGATAGAACGTCCGGAGTCGTTCGTGAAGAATGTTCTGCAGGGCGGACTATGCAAAGCGCGGCGACGGGAAGCGGCGACTGAGGATCAGTAACAATGCGCGCAAAAGCTTCTCGAACCAGTGCAAGAGCAGGCTGAAGTTGAAGCCGGCGGCTGCGAGCACGGCATTGATCCGGTCGCCATCTCGGCCTTTGAGATAGTTGCGACGCATCCGATGATCGTCCTTGAGATGGCCGATCACGGGCTCGACCGCGGCGCTACGGCGCATCTCGCGACGGATGGCTTTGGTGACCCGGCGGACCTGGCCGCTGATCCAGACCTTGAACCGGTCCGGATAGTGGCCGCGATAGCCCTTGTCGCCATGGATGCGGCGCACTGCGGCACCTGTGAGCTTTTCGAGATCGACGATGACAGGACCGAGTGTGTGGCCGTCATACGGATTACCCGTGCAGCGCTTTGGCATACAGCACGAACTGGCCGCCTTTGGGCGCGGTGTCCTCGGTGTCGAAAAACTCGAAGCCGTTGCTGATCGGGGCTATTATAGCGGCGAGGAAATCCTTGACTGCGACAAGGCTGGAATTGTGGTGACACTTCCCAAGCCGATGACATCAGGTCTTGAGGCACGGGGTCGCTTTGGCAAACAGGACTTTGTCTATCTCAGCGACGAGGATGCGTATCGGTGTCCGGCTGGCGAAAAGCTGACCTACCACTACACCAACGAGGAAGCTGGGCAACAGCTGCGGCGCTATTGGACCAATGCGTGCCGCGACTGTGCACTCAAAGCTAGCTGTACGACCGGCAAGGAGCGGCGGATTACGCGCTGGGAGCATGAGCACGTTCTGGGAGAGGTGCAGAGGCACCTCGACAACAACCCCAGGCCATGCGGCAGCGGCGGGAGACGGTCAAACATCCGTTCGGCACGATGAAAGCCCGCATGGGGGCGACGCACTTCCTGACCAAAACGCTTCCAAAAGTAGCTGCCGAGATGGCTCTCTCGGTACTGGCCTATAATCTGACACGGGTCATGAACATCGTCGGCATCAGGCCGCTGATCGCTGCGATCGCAACCTGAGACAACGCCGGCCCCTGGCTCTCAGAACCGCGCCCTTTAAGGCCGTTTTTACACGGCCAAGACCCATTGGGGACTTACGAACCGATGCGAAAGACTTGACTTGAAGAGTTCGAGGTCATGCTTCTGCAGTCCCAGAGAAGCGGCGAGCGCGTTCAAGCAGAACCTCGACAACTGTGTCCGATGGATTGCGAGCCAGGGCCCGCTCCAGATGCCCGATGGCCCCTGAGAAATCCCGGGCCTCGTAAAGCGACTCGCCCTTTTCGAAGTCCGCCAGTGCGCGCTGTTTCGCCTGTCGGGCCGGCAGGTCGTGGGCGTCCAGCACCTCGTAGAGCACGACAGGCTGCGATTTTCCCTGGACGAGAACCCGGTCGATTCGGCGAACCGAAACGCCCGCGGGATCGTGCAGAGCGAGGAAGGTTGCTTCGGTGATGATCAGCGGAACGCGATAGGTCTTCGTGAGGCTCTCGACGCGAGAGGCGAGGTTTACCGCATCCGGATGTCCGAGAAAAGCACGGTCATTTCGCGCTGCACCTGGTCGCCAAGCGCAACATCGACGATGCGCTGCTTGCCCAGTTGCTCCAGGAACTGCCGGGGTACGAACCTCGAATAGCTGTCGCTGATCTTGGCGAGTTCGAGATGGACACTGACCCGCGCCAGCAGTTCGTCGCTGGCAAAGGGCTTGGTCAGATAATCATTCGCTCCCACTCCGAACCCCATGACGAGGTCAGAGACGCGGTTCTTGGCCGTCAGCAGGATCACCGGCAGTTCCGCGGGCGAGTAGTGTTCACGAATGCGTTGGCAGACGTCGAAGCCCGACAGCTTCGGCATCATCACATCGAGCAGGACGATGTCGCACGGTCTTTTCCCGGTCAGAAGATCAAGCGCCTCTCGCCCGTCCGCGGCCGTGACGACGTCGTACTTTGCCAGGGTCAGGAAGTTCACTAGAGCCTGAACATTTACCGGCTCGTCGTCCACCACCAGAACCCGCAGACCGGCACCGGCGGATGATTGCGCAGCTGCTCCCGCCGTCCTCCGGTTCAGTTCAACGTCCGGAAGGATTTGGCTGACGGCTTCGTCCGTCCGGCTTTTGAACGTGAGCATCTCTCGCGTGGTCAGGCTCAGCGGAAGCGAAAGGGTAAAGTGCGATCCGACACCGACCTCCGATGCTACGCTTATGCTTCCGCCATGAAGTTCGGTAAGCTGCCTGCTGATGGCTAGCCCAAGCCCGGTGCCGCCCTGTTCGCGCGCAATGGATCCATCGCCCTGCGAAAACGATTCGAATATCGTCTCGAGCCGTTAAGGGGCGTGCGCAGCTCGTGCGACGTATTGGCGAGAAATTCGTCTTTCATGGCGTCGGCCCTGAGCAGGGCCTGTTCTGCATTTTTTCGAACGGTGATGTCCCGGATGATGCCGGTGAAACGAAGCTGATCACCGAAACGCACCTCGCTCACCGCGAGCTCTGCCGGAAAGGTCGACCCGTCGCGTCGCAGTCCGTCGACTTCCCGGCCGAGGCCCACAACGCGTGCTTCGCCGGTTCTGAGATAGCGTTCGATATAGCCATCATGGGCCTTGGCATGGTCCGCCGGCATCAGCATCGATATGTTTCGGCCAACGAGTTCTGCCGGGTCGTAGCCGAACAGGCGGCCTGCCGACGGGTTGGCGCTCTCGATGACGCCACGCTCATCGATCGTCAGGATGCCGTCCACCGCGGTGTTCAGAACGGCCTGGATCCGCGCCTGGCTCTCGCGCAAGGCCTCCTCGGCCTGCTTGCGTGCACTGATGTCCCGGATAATACCGGTGAAATACCGCGCGCCGTCTCCGGGCACCTCGCTGACGGCCAGCTCGATCGGAAAGATGGAGCCGTCACGCCGCACAGCCTCGAGCTCGCGCCCGATCCCGACAACCCGTGCCTCACCCGTCCGTATGTAGCGTGCGATATATTCGTCGTGTTGTTGGCCATGGCTGGATGGCATGAGAATTGAGACATTGCGGCCGACCAGTTCGGTCGCAGCTGCGAATCCGAAAAGCCTGCCCACGGCCGGGTTGGCGCTCTGTATGATCCCGCGCTCGTCGATCGTGATGATACCGTCAACCGCCGTGTCGAGGACTGCCTGAAGGCGGTATTGGCTCTCGTCGGCCTCGCTCATGCGTACGCTCACAAAAACACCAGGATACCAAGATGGCTCCCGCACCGGCATAAGTATTCGGCTTTTCAGTCTTCCTGCAATGCAAAAGCGAGGTTCGAACGGCTACCGTCAACTCGGGCAGCCCGAACGGTGGTCGATCGGCGGATGTTGGCACTTTTCGAACCTCACGCTTTATCGAATATCCGCTTCGCGCCAGAACCGGACTACGTGACGTTGTGGTTCACCTTGGCGTCTGCAAAGCAGCGTCCAAGGACATCAATTGGCGGCTTACAGTTGCCTTTTAATTTTGGATTTGGCGCGATCTGTCCTGGCCCCTTGTCATTAGCCTGAGGCCTTAGTTGCCTGATTGGTAACCTGTCGGTCTTAGCCGACCGATTGGCAATTTGACGAGTATCCGATTGAAAAACTGCCGGTGAATTCGGCAAGGAAATAACCTGGGGCACTGCCACAAAACTCGTGAGGCCCAGAATGTAGATCAACGAATGAACCGTGAGTTTCTTGATAAGCATGGTACCCGCCGAAATGGTGGTTCGTTTCTTAAGACTGCTTCCCCACGGAGTTTGACAAAAGCTGTCCTCGTATTTGATCTGCCTGGTCCGCGTGGAAGGCCGTGCGTTACGCGTCCAGCCGCCGCAGCGCGGCGCGGTTGCGGAACTGAATCCGGCGGGAGGATTCAAGCGAAATAGTCCCAGACTGAACGAGCTGGGTAATGGTGCGCGACACCGTCTCGATACTCAGCCCGAGATAGTCCGCGATGTCCTGGCGCGACATCGGCAGCTCAATCGCACCACTGTCGGAACAGCGGTCTGCCATTTCGAGCAGAAAGCCGGCGACTCGCTCTTCTGCACTCTTGATCAGGACCAGCGAATGCTGCTGGACGCGTTGCAGCTCGCGGACCGTGAGCATCCAGAGCTGGCGCGACAAGTCCCTTTCACGTTCGGCATGGGCCATAACGCTCGAGCGCTTGACCACGAGCACTTGCGATTCGGCAATAGCCTCTGCCGAGCACTGATGGACGTTGGCTGCCTCGACTCCAAACATGTCGCCGGGCAAATAAAAGGCGACAACTTGTCTCCGTCCGTCCGTCGTCGAGCATGCGGTATGTACGCACCGCGCCGGAGATGACGTGGTAGAAGTATTCCGCCTGCTCATCCTCGCCAAAGATTTCGACATTGCGGGCAAATCGCATCGGAGCGCCAAGCCGAGAGGGCCTGCCGAAGACGCGCATGTGCGAACCGGCACAGAGGGTCGAGCGTAGGTCGAAGACTTGGCGGCTGCGGTGGTAAGCATGGAAGAACTTCGGTTTTCGTCGGAAGTGTGCCCATTTCCAAAAGAACCGAAATTCGGGTCGTTCCCCTAAGTAGAAAACCGGAGGAGCCGTAAACTTCCTAGGCGCGTTGGGTCGATCAAGGTAGCCCTGCGGCCAAGGCCCATAGGAGGCGGTGGTTGCGGAGCAGGCTCGCCGGTTGGGCGAGCCGTTTCGAATCAGCGAGACGGGCGGAAGGCAAGGCTCTGCGCACGCTGCGCGACGCGGCCAAACACATCGTGGCGGTGCCAGCACGCGATACGAACCAGCAGCCCTTCGCCCGAGCCGCGCCGCAAGCGCGCGGATCAAATCGTTGATGTAGATCATTTCCGAGACTGCTAGGCGTCGCATACTGCGCAAGGAAAAATGAGAGATGTCCCATGGAATCGATGGAATCGATCTCAACGCCACAACACGAAAAATGTCCTCGGTGCGGTTCTGGGTTAGTCAGTCTCGAGTGGGATGAACGCGTCAATGCGCGGGAAGTCCAGGATCTTTGGCATTGTTGGAACTGCAAAAACGAATTTGTCGCTACGGTCACGTCTGACGAGAAGGGCCCGTCAGTCACTGAGATCACCGAGCCATTCTTTACGAGTTTGGTGATGGAATGACGATTTGCGGATCACCTCAGGTCTGCTGCATGGGGCGCGATGGTTTGGCCGATTGCCGGTCACTGACCCGACCGTGCGCCGACTTGCTTTATTTGCGATTGCATCGATTCTTAAAAGAACCGCGTCCAGCGTGGGCGCTTGATCAAAGCGAGTGTGTGATGGCCAAACGGACCGAACGGGCAACAGCACGGAAGGCAAAGGCGCCCAAAAAGGCATCTAAAAAGGTCGCCAAGAAAGCGAAAACGCCAAAGAAGCAAGCCGCGAAGCGCCAGCTCAAGACCAAGGCGAAGCGGCAGAAAACAAGCGCCAGGTCGGGGCGATCGGATGCGAAATCGGGCGCGAAGAAGTCGGCTTCGAGACGACGGAGAACGCCGAAGCAACAAGAGACACCGCAGCCCGAAATAATGATTGTCGAGACTCAGCAGACCGAAACGACGATTGTCGACTTGATCGAGGAGCCGGTTCCAGGTGTATTCGTCGTGACGGAATTCGTGGAGACGAACGCCGAGCCCGAGCCGGCGGATTTGCTCAATATCGATCAAACAGTCGGTCCCGAGCCGGAAGAGCAATAGCGGGCGCGCTCCTGCGTGGCCCCTGTTTCTGAGTCAATTGCCGGCGCGGCCATGACCGACGGAAGCCTGGGGCTCTCCCGGCTTGCTCCCGGACCCTCGGAAGGAAACGAATTGCCGAAGCCGCGTCGGCGGATAATCGCCAAGTCTCGGCCAGTATCAGCTTACCATACCGCAAGTTTCTCATCCCTCTCGCTTCGCTGGTTCGCGACCGCCCGCCAGATGCACCTCGCTCAGGTCGGCTACGACACCATCCGCGCCGCTGTTAAGAAGATCTGCGGCGTGCGCGCCATTCCCGATGCCAATCGCAAGGCGAAAGCCACCCGCACGAGCCGCAACGATGCCGACCGTCGCATCCTCGAAAACCGCAGCCCGCTCTGGCAGCACGCCGAGACGGCGCGCCGCCTCCAGGAACATATCAGGCGCCGGTTTTCCGGCGAGGCTTAGGGTCAGTTAAGAAATAACTGAGTCATAATTATCACGTTCTGCGAGAATTTATGACTTGGGGATTCCCTGATGGGAATCGGCGGCGGTAGAATTGTCGCCTGATAAGCGCTTCGGCCATCAGAGCTCTTCGGAAACGTTGGAAGTCGATGGCTCCTCTGCTGGATGAGAGGAGCCGCCGACGCTGGGCGGCGTCGGAAGCACGTATGATTGGACACGGCGGCGTGAGCGCCGCGGCTGCGGCGACGGGTCTGGCGCGACGGACAATATATCGAGGACTTGAAGATCTCGAGGATCGTGCCTCGGTTGGGAATGACCGGGTACGGCGGCGGGGTGGCGGACGTAAATCGAGAATAACCGAGGACCCAACTTTACTTTCCGACCTTAAGTCGTTGCTTGAACCGGTGACGCGAGGTGATCCGATGCGACGGCGATTGTGGACGTCGCTCAGCCTGCGGAAGTTACGCGCGGAGTTGAAGCGAAAGGGGCACGACATCAGCCATCCTGTCGTTGGAGATTGCCTGCACAAGCTGCACTATAGCCTACAGGCCAATCGGAAAGTCCACGAAGGCAGCGAGCATATGGACCGGAATGCTCAGTTTGAATACATCAGCAAAAAGGCTGGCAGTTTCTTGACGGACGGCCAGCCGGTCATCTCGGTCGATACGAAAAAAAAGGAATTGGTGGGCAATTTCAAGAATGCGGGCCGCGAATGGAGACCCACAGGTAGACCCGAAGAGGTCAATGTGCATGACTTCATTGATCCCAGGCTGAAACGCGCGGTGCCATACGGCGTTTATGACATCAACAACAACACCGGTTGGGTCAGCGTCGGAACGGATCACGACACCGCCGCCTTTGCGGTCAACGCCATTCGCCGCTGGTGGAAGGCCATGGGAATGAAACGTTATCCGAAACCCAAAGGTCTGTTGGTGACCGCTGACGGCGGTGGATCGAACGGATCGCGTCCGTCTGTGGAAAATCGAGCTACAGAAACTGGCCGATGAGCTTAGGTTCCCGATCACGGTGTGCCACTTGCCGCCCGGAACCAGCAAGTGGAATAAAATCGAGCACCGGCTTTTCTCTTTCATCAGCATCAACTGGCGCGGCAAACCCCTGCGCAGTTTTCGCACAATCGTCGAGCTCATTGCCGCTACGACGACCGAGACAGGTCTCACCGTACGTGCTGAACTCGATGAAAAGAAATATCCCAAGGGACTCAAAGTCTCCGATGCGCAACTCGCCACCGTGAACATGTTTCCTCATGACTTTCACGGGGAATGGAACTACACCATAGCTCCCAATAAGAAGCGTATCAAAAAGTGACTAAGTTATTTATTAACATGCCCTTAGACGATCAAGATCGATACCATCAACGCGCGCATCGAAGAGCGTCGTCAGACCGGCGGCGCGCAGAATCTCTGCACAATGGTGGCTGGATGAAGCAACGGCGGCGCGCAAGCCGCGCTTCCGAGCATCACGGAGAAGAGCCACCACGGAGTCAAATACCTGCACGCCCTCGCGCGCCAGAATCTCCAGAAAATAGCGATCTTTGCACCTGGCAAGTCCATGAGCGGTGTCTCGTTCCGCGTCAGTCCCTGGCTCCCCCATGGGCACGTCGATGCCGCGGGCGGCGAGGAAGTCCAGCACGCCCGCGATGCGCGGTTTGCCATCGACATAGCGACGGTAGTCAGTCTCCAGATCGAAGGCGACGAATGGAGCTCCGGTTTGGGTCGCTCTCTTGGCAAGGAATTCGTCAAATAGTTGCTTCCAAGCGCGTGCGTGGACCGAGTTTGTCTGCGTGATCACGCCGTCCAAGTCGAAGATAAAGGCCTCGAAGCGCTCGACAATGATCGTGATCATCGTATCGCTACCGATTCGCCATCATCACGGTCCAGGCGGAATACGATCACCGGAGATCTGGTCTCGCGGATCACGCGCCGCATTGCCTGTGCACGGTCGGGTTCGAGGGAACCTCGCCAGCCAAGAACGATGAGGTCGCAGTCGTTGTGTCGCGCGAAGTCGACGATCGCCGAGCCGACCTCGCCTTGGGCAACCGCGAGACGAATGTCGACCCTGTTCCTGACACCGCCAACAGCACGCAGCCGATCCAGAAACTCTAGAGCCCAGGCCGGCCACTCGTGCTGGGGCTGGTCGACGTAGCGCGGGGACATCAATGTCCCGGGCTCGGCGGGCCGCTCCGTACCGGGAGTCGCGACGTGAAGCACCACAAGTTCCGCCGTGGCTATCGATGCGAGGTGACTTGCAGGGCCGATCGTAGCGGCGCTCGTCGGCGTCCCGTCATGCGGGACCAACAGCCGACGCAAAGCCCAAGGTTTGCGGCCGCGAGCCGGTGGAACGAGGACGACGGGGCACGGAGCCGTGCGGAGAACAGCTGCGGCCACGCTGCCGAGCGCACGCAGCCCGACGTCTGCTCTGACCTGCGGGCACATCACGATGAGAGCAGCGCCCCGCTCGGTGGCCTCCTGCACGATGACGGCCGCGGCTGCCCCTGAGCGCCGCTCGACCACCAGCCCGCGCACGTCTTCGGACGAAAGCTTCACGCGATCGATAAGCGCGGCGGATACCAGGACCTCGTCGGTGACGTGGAGAACCGCGAGAGTACCGTGATACAATTCAGCGAGCCCGCGCGCGACGGGCACAGCCACCGTAGCGTGGATGGAGCCGTCGAGAGGAACCAGCACTGTCGTCCCGGATGTCATCGGCCGACCTCTTCCCAAGCTCCCCATCCCGAACCGTCATGTCGCAAGACGTAGCGCCGACCAGGACGCGCGAGGCACGCCGGCCCATCCGGTACCGCGAGCGTCAACTCTTCACCATTTCCGACGTCGACCTCAATCCGCTTGGGATCGGCAACAAGGCGCAGATAGAGCGAACGTTCACGCCATTGCACCGGAAATGACATTTCGGTCCAACCGGGGAGCAGATGCGGATCGATGGCAATGCCGTCCGTCAGTGCGCGCAGACCGGCCGCGCCCAACACCGCAGCCTGCCAAATACCGCCCAGCGCACCCATGTGTACACCACCTGCAGCGTTACCCATGTTGTTGGCCAGATCAATCTCTCCGGCCTGGCGAAAATAGGTTTGCGCAAGTGCCGCGTCGCCGAGACGGGCGGCCACAAGCGCGTGGAGCGCCGGGCTCAGGGAACTGCCGTGCGCAGTCCGGGGTTCGTAGTAGCGAAAGTTCGCCTCGTGCACTGCGGCGGGCCATTTATTCCACAGGAGCGCGCTGAGCGCCACCACATCCGCCTGCTTGATCGCTTTCGAGCGGCGCGTGCGCTCCGGTCCAAGGCTAACGTCAATCGGCATCGCGTAGCTCCGCATGGCAACGACGTCGACTTCATCGAGCTGGAAATAGCCGGAGAACTGCTCGAAGAGTTTGGTTGTGGGATCGAAGCCCGTGACCAGCGCGGCTGCAAGCGCTCGCCAGGCGCCGGATTCCTTTTCCGTGATGCCGAGGCGCGCGGACAGTTCTTTCCAGTCGGCGATCCACTCCCGCTCCAGGAGCTCTACGGTGTCCGCAGCACGCTCAAGATTGAAGATCGCCATCGCGTTCGTATAGGCATTGTCGTCAACCATTTCGTGATACTCGTCGGGACCGACCACCTGCCGAATATGGGCACGACCATCGCGTTCGACTCCCGCTCGGCTCGCCCAGAAGCGCGCTGTCTCCACGAGAATCTCGGCACCAGCTGGCAACATGAAGGCATCGTCGCCGGTCACATACCAATACTGCCACACCGCATATGCGATATCGGCACTGATGTGGTGCTCCCTCTCTCCTGAATAGATGATCACCACTCGACCATCGGACGTGACGGTGCTCCGCGGAGTGGTCTCATCGCCGGTGTCCGCCGACTCCCAAGCATACAGGACCCCTTCGAAGCCATGAGCCTTGGCCTTGCGCCGTGCTGCATCAAGAGTGTGGTAGCGGTACATGAGGAGAGCCCGCGCAGCCGACGGATCGGTAAAGACGTAGAACGGCAGCATGTAGATCTCGGTATCCCAGAAAACATGGCCCCGATACGCTTCGCCGGTCAGACCACGCGCACCGATGGAGACACGGTCGTCGGCGGGATTGACCGCTGCGATGAGGTGATAAGTTGCGAAGCGGAGTGCATGCTGCGCCCGCTCGTCACCCACGATCCGCACCTCGGCCATTTCCCACTTCCGACGCCAGGCGTCGACATGTGCCTGCGCCACGGCCGGCAGGCCACATGAGCGGATTGCAGCGAGATGATCCGCCGCCGCCTTCGCGGGACTGGCAATATCGCGTGACGTGAAGACGGTGACAGCGCGGTCCAGGCGCACGGTGTCGCCGAGTCCCGCATCCCACGACCACTGCTGCTCGCCGCTCGCGGCTGCTGGCTGATGACTTGGCGCCCCCGAGCTTCGCAACTCGGATAAGCTGGCGATGGAGATCTCGGTCTCCGATCCGCGTACCCGTAGGACCGCTGGCTCAACTGCTATCAGAGTGGTATCCGTGCGGGCGCCTACAGAAGGAGCAGGATGTAAGACGAGGCTAATCCTCCCCGAATAGTTTTCGGCCGTTACCGTTACCGATTGGACAAGGACATGACGATCAGCGAGGGAAGCGAGCTGTAGATGGATCATTCGGGTGATGCGCCCGCTCGGATCCTGATGCCGCCACTCCCGCCACAGCACCCCCTGACGCAGGTCGAGCAGACGCCGATGCTGAAGTATGCGGCCAGTCTCGAGCGATAGCTGCCGATCCTCCACAGTGACCTCGATGTGCCGCCAGTTCGGAAGCACGGCGAGCCTCGGCCCGAGCTCGAGGCCCACATCTTTTACGTAGATGCCCGCGATAAAGGTCGATGGATGAGAAAATCTGCCGTCTTCGGCAATCGAGGCCCTGACCCCGAGATATCCATTGGCGATGGCAAGAATCAACTCGATCTCATGCTCTCGCGCAGGATCGATACCTTCTTCGATCAGGAGCCAACCCGGCTCGCAGCAAGGCGAGAGGAGAAGGTCGCTCATACCTGTCCGGCCTTTTAGTCGTTGCGCTATTGAGGTAAATCAAAATCATCTGCCTCTTTTGGATCTTATACTATTTATTTGTTCAGGGGATTTTATCGATGAGGATCGCTCAAATCGCACCACTTCACGAACGCGTTCCGCCGCGGCTTTACGGAGGCACGGAGCGAGTCGTTTCGTTCTTGACCGAGGAGCTGGTGCGCCAAGGGCACGATGTCACGCTCTTTGCAAGCGGAGATTCCGAGACATCAGCACGGCTCGTGCCGTGCTGCGAGATGGCGTTGCGCCTCAAGCCGTCCGTGCGCGACCATTTGCCCTACCACATGATTATGCTGGAAGAGGTGCGTCAGAGGACTCGATCAGTTCGACATCCTGCATTTCCACATTGATCTGCTTCACAGCTCGCTGGTTCGCACCATCGCAAACCGGACTTTGACGACGCTGCACGGCCGATTGGACTTGCCGGATCTCGCACCGTTCTACCGAACCTTTCGAGAGTTCCCCCTCGTCTCGATCTCGAACGATCAGCAGCGGTATTTGCGTGACGTGAATTGGCTCGGCACAGTTTACCATGGTCTTCCGCGCGACCTTCTTGCGTTCCAGCCACATGCTGGGGGCTACCTCGCATTCCTTGGTCGCATCGCGCCTGAGAAACGGCCGGATCTCGCGATCAAGATCGCAACACGAGTTGGGATGCCGTTGAAGATCGCGGCCAAGATCGATCGCGCCGATCAGGCATATTGGGACGAGAAAATCCGCCCGATGGTCGAGGCCGATCCCGACATCGAGTTCATCGGCGAGATCAACGAAGGCGACAAAGCGGCCTTCCTTGGTGGCGCCGCCGCTTTGTTGTTTCCGGTCGACTGGCCGGAGCCCTTCGGGCTGGTCATGATCGAGGCGATGGCGTGTGGCACGCCGGTGATCGCGTTCCGGCGCGGCTCGGTTCCCGAGATAGTGGAGGAAGGCGTATCGGGGTTTGTCGTCGATACGATCGACGAGGCAGTGACGGCCGTCGGACGAATAACACGCTCGGATCGAGTTCTGGTGCGTGCCGAATTCGAACGCCGTTTCACCGCCGAGCGGATGGCGCATGACTATTTGAATATTTACAGCAAGCTTTTCTCCGCGCGCAGCGCATCCGCGCAGCTCGCGATGCTCAACGAATGGCGGCACGAACGGCACGGGGAGCGGTCGTCGCGACCGGATACTGCGGACAATCACGACGATCCTCAAATTCCTCCGCTGAATGTCGCCTGCACCAAGAAGGAGAAGACGCCAGTATCTATGCCGCTAGTCACGACCAATTGATTACATTCTGCCCTGTCGAACCAAACACACGGGACATCACGGCTCTTGCGCGGCCAATTTGGAGATGAGCCAATTATGGGCTCCCTCATCGAAAAGTCCGATCCTCACGATGACCTCGCGAAAGGCCTCTACGAAGCGAGGCCCGGATCCTAGCGAGCCGAGGCGCTATAGCAACAAAGCAAAGACAACACCCGGCGTTCCTGCAATATCGAATACTTTTTCAGATCAACTCGTGCTGACCGCTCGATCGCCGCGCGACCCGCGCATTGATCTAGATCATGAGCGTCGCGCGACGGCAATGCTTTCCTAGGCAGCGTTCCGAATGGAGATTAGCGCGAGACCGCGAACGGGAGGCGCAGATGACCTACCATTTGGCGGTCTGTCGGTCCACCCGGCCGCTATGGCGACTTCAGATGTTGGCACGAAGCTGCCGATCCGGGATGTTCGCTGTCATGCCACTAGCGGGGTATTCCGGACATGGCGTGGACGGCAAATTCTGTCGAGATTGACCCATTAGCGGCCCTCACGACGATTTGGTTTTTAGCAAGGATTGGCGTCGTCTGATCGCTTCGCACACGTCGCAGCGCGCGAAGGTCAAGCCGAGCCGGCGAGCACTCCAGATCAAAGGCAACATGACAAGAGTGCCGAGAACAAAACTGGCTGCCGCCAACGTCCACCTCAGGACGGTTTCGATGAGTTTGCCGTAGATGAGGGAGTTTGCCGTAGATGCGCACGATGATATCTCATCTCGTTCGTGCATGGCATTCAAGCTCTGTCACGCGCGAAAGGCTGATCCATATCAACCACCAACACGGCTCAATCCGTTACGGGAATTCACTGCAGGTCGATCGACGTGAAATTCGCAGACTGTGAGTTGAACGTGTGTGAGTTTGCATTTCCTGATGGAGACTGACATGGCTGAGAAATTCGATCCCGCACCTTTTGACAAATATGCCCTGGATCCTAAGGATGCTATGAAAGCCGACCGCAACGTCGATGAGCAACTCAAAGCCGGTATTGTTGGCGGCTCGTTTCCCGCATCAGATCCCCTTAGTGCCATGCAACCATCACCTTCGAAGTATGACGAAGGGAAGGAATGATGAACACTACGAGTTCGCCTTCTTCGATCGACAATCGCATCGCCTTGATTCGAGACAACATCCGACAATTAGTTGAAGCCGCGACCGCCGGAAAGGAGATCTAGTGTGAAAACGTACGTCGCGACCATTGGCGGGAAACCGATATTAGCATTTCGCGCTGAGGATGACGATAAAGCGCGCGCGATGATTGACGACCAGGAAGGCGGTATGCGATCTGACCTAAGAGCGCTCGTTGGTGAGGACGGAAAGCCGCTATGGGACGGAAAGTCTGCCATCCAGGCACAAGAGGCGACGACGGGACAACATGCCGAATGGGAGCAGTCTCGCGACCAGGCAATCAGCGACGAGGAAATTGACTTGGATGCTGGCGACGATCCCGATGAGTGGAGCGTCTATTTAGCCAGCGCTCCTCAAATGAAATAGTTTCGCAAGGCTGGCCTGCGGTCACCCATGATCAATTGTGCCAAAGAACGAGGTGCTGCATGCGCATTCCCCACGAGCTCGGAGACGAGTTCTCCGACCAAGCATCGCTGATCGGGCGACTGACCAAAACGAATTACGAGTTCGGACGGCTCGCAGCCGCTTACGATGAGGTCAATCGTCAAATCTGGCACATCGAATCCGAAGAGGCGCCAACCGCCGACGAAGTGCTCGAAGAGCTGAAGAAGCGGCGTCTCTTACTCAAGGATGACATTGAATCACTGCTCCCCAAATAGCAGCGACGAATGTGGGATCGCTTAAGGATTCTGCCCCCTGCTCAAAGCGGTGTCGGGCGACATGGAAAATTGCCCCCCTGACGACACGAGGAATTGACCCCCTCGCGACACGGTCGGAACGGGGGGTTTTATGGAGCGGCTCAGTTCAGGTGCTCTGCGGTTCAAGGATCCGCGGAGGGAGGCCATGCTGGAGCCGGACGAGGTTTCGGCGATACTCCGGCTCAACGAGCTGGGATGGGGTAGCAACCCGCCGCCGAGTTTCGACAACAACCTGAAGCGTATCTCCGCCTTGGAGAAAGTGATCAACGGCGCATGGCCGCCAGACTGCCGTCGCGCATCGCCAGTCACGGGGCGGCCGGAAGGTCCCACAGCGAGGCGAACACGGCCTTCAGCTCCGGATCGCCGCAGAACTCGCAGCGATCGCGTCGGGCCTTGAGTCTGCGCACCGGTGTCGGTGGTCGCCATGGATCCAGCTGCACATAGTTGGACGGCGGTACGTCTTCCGAGAACTGGCTTCTCATCAGGTCCACCCGGGTCCCGTCTAGCGGGGAAATCCGGGAAAGCTACCACCGCCCACGGTGGGTAATTTCACTTCCGCGGTCACTCCAAAAATGGCAAAGTTGAACCGTCGCGGTGCTCCACCGTCAAAAGCCAGCGGTTCGAGAAATGCCTGATTTTGAAGGACTTCTGCGCTGTCGTGAAACGGTG
The DNA here is from genome assembly GCA_963847045.1 of uncultured Alphaproteobacteria bacterium. Taxonomy (GTDB): domain Bacteria; phylum Pseudomonadota; class Alphaproteobacteria; order Rhizobiales; family Xanthobacteraceae; genus Bradyrhizobium. Next base: position 410,996 of record CAWJYQ010000017.1, read on the forward strand.
GCGGAGAGGGAGGGCTTCTCCTCCAATCATATCTGATAGGCCGAAAATCCTCGGCTCGCTGTTAGAGTATCACCATTGGGTATCAAAGCTCCGGCTAAAAGCCCATCCATAGAGAGTTAGCGGACCGCTCGCGGCCAGCCGCTTGAGGTCCCACTCGAACGGTGCGGGGAAAGTTTCGTCGAAATCGTTGATATCGAACACCAGATTTCGTTCCGACGTGGCAAATCCGCCAAAATTCATCAGGTGGCGGCAGTCGCCACAGGCCTGGACGGTGATTCCGCTTGCGGGAGCGCCCTTGAGATCGTGCTCCTGAAACGAGGCCGTGCCGCGAAAGAACGCGAACTCCGATTAGAGCATGCGTCCGTGTCGAATCGGGATCAGGGTCTCGACCCGATCCTGGTTCGATACCTTGATCAGCGCGATGATGTCGCGCTTTTTGTTGCCACGCCCGATACCGATGTTGGTGTCATGGGACGCGCGCGGGCACCTCGCCCGCAGCGATTTGCCCGCTTGCCGGCGCTGTTTCTTTGACGCCAAGGGAACGGCGCGCGACGGCAAACCCTATGCCAACACCTATTTCTGGCTCTTTGAAATGCACGACGGCAAGGTCACCAAGGCGTCCGCGATGTTCGACAGTATCGAATTCAACGATTTCTGGTCCCGAGTCTCTCCGGCCGAGCAGTAGGAGATTTTTCCGCTCCAGCCGCAGTGCTGTACGATCATTGCCGATGCAACGTCTCATGGCGTCGATGTTAGCGTTCGGCAGGATAGGACAGGGCTTCCGATGAGAGCCGGGATTTCTCGCATTGATGATGTGCCTAGGGGAGTGCAAGCAATGGCCACAGAAGGATTGACCACGATACGCAGCGGCCGCGGGCCGGAAGAAACGATGAACAGGTTCGAGGCGGAAGTAAGAGCCAAAGCCATGACCGTCTTTGCTCAGATCGATCACGCGGCAGGAGCCGCTGCAATCGGAATGTCGCTTCGACCGACTGATCTTCTGATTTTCGGTAGTGCCAAAGCCGGCACACCGCTGATGCAATCCGTTCAGACGATTGGTATAGACCTGCCGCTCAAGGCACTGGTGTGGCAGGATGCATCGGGCACCACCTGGTTATCGGACAGCGATCCGCATTGGCTTGCACAACGGCACGGCCTGGAGGAGGCGGCCAAGGCCACGATCGACGCCATGACGGCAACGCTGAAGGCGATAGCAGGCAAAGCAACCACGGCTTCGTGAGACTCGCGTCGCGACCTGCAAGAGACAAGAGGCGTATGCCACGGAAAGGCATCTTGTACGAAGGAAAGACCACCTAGCCTGGATTTCCACGGCGACAGATTCGCCTAACATGTGCGTCGCTAAGGGATTCACAAGAACTCGTGAATTCTGGCCACGCCATTAGGACAATTGGTGCGCTGATAAGGGCTCATCGCAGTGCTACTTCGCTAAGAAGAACGCGGAAATCCCGCGAAACATGAAGACATGAAGGCCAAGTAACGTCGCGCAGGAATGCTATCAGCGCACCATTTCGCATAACACTGCATAGCGCGAAGGCCCACAAAATATGGACTCGAGCAGGCGTGAAGTTAGGCGAATTCGGTTCCGTGGAAATCCAGGCTAGGGAACAGCCGAAGGTGAGCGCCAGCGCTGGCTCGGGCGCAAACCCCAATCACATTATGGGAGGTCCGGATTATGAACTGGTCACTTCGTAGTTTCCTCCCGCTGGGGGCAGGTATGCTTGCGATCGTCTTTCTTATCGGGGCCACATTCTTGGTGCGGGCCCACGACGGATCACTGCCGGAACAGGAGATTTGCGCGACGACCGGTTCTGCGGGCACCTCGGAAGCCCCATTCCTGGCCGAGAACGACGCCGCCATGGCAAAGATGATGAGCGGCATGGCGGTGAAGCCTTCAGGTGACGTCGATGCCGACTTCGTGGCCATGATGGTGCCGCACCATCAAGGCGCGATCGACATGGCGGTCGCGGTGCTTCGCTACGGCCGCAACGCACAGATCCGGCGGCTGGCCCAGGAGATCATCGTCACCCAGCAGGAGGAAATTGCCGCGATGCGGTTGGCGGTCGGCCAACCATTGCCGGCGTCGTTGTCCTCGCCAACCCAAGTGCCTTCTGCGGAGCAGATCAACTCGAAATCCCGACCCATGAACCCGATCATGGAGCAGTAACATGAAGAGCTCCTCGATCTTGGTTGTTTTGCTGGCCGCAACCACACTGGTTGGTGGGCAATATGCGTCGGCCGGACAAGTCCCGGGCGCTGCCACCGATCCCGACATACCGATCAGCCATCGCGATCGCGTTTACTCCGCGGAGCAGTTCTCCAACACGGTCTCTGTCACCGATCCCGTCGACAACAAGCTGCTTGGCGTGATCCGGCTCGGCGATCCGCTGCCGGCCAGCTTCAGCCCGCTCTATAAGGGCCAGTTGCTGGTGCACGGCCTAGGATTCTCACCCGATCATCGCACCCTTGCTGTCGTTGCGATCGGCTCGAATGCCGTGAATTTCATCGATACGGCGACCAACTCCGTCAAGCACATCACTTATGTCGGGCGCTCTCCGCACGAGGCGTTCTTTACCAACGACGGCAAGGAGGTCTGGGTGGTAGTGCGGGGCGAGAACTATGTCGCCGTGCTCGACGGCACGACCTACGAAGAAAAGACCCGGATCGTGGTTGCGAACGGCCCCGGCATGACGATCTTTTCGCCTGACGGAAAATACGGCTATGTCTGCTCGTCGTTCACGCGAGAGACCGACGTTATAACCGTCGCCGACCACAAGATCGTCGGGAAGGTTCAGCAGGCCAGCCCTTTCTGCCCCAACATTGCCGTCACGCCAGACGGTTCTCAGGTCTGGTTTACTTTGAAGGACACCGGCAAGGTTCAGGTCTTCAATGGGCAGCCGCCCTTCTCTCCGTTGAAGACGCTCGACACCGGTCCCATTACCAATCACGTCAACATCGTGCGCAATGCCAATGGCATGTTCGCGTGTGTCACGGTGGGCGGCCTCAATGAGATCCAGGTCTATCGCACCGACGATTTTTCCAGAGTCGCGACCATCCCGGTTGGGAAATTGCCACATGGCATCTGGCCATCCGGAGACGGCACACGGGTCTATGTTGGGCTCGAGAACGAGGACCGTATCGCCGCGATCGACACGCTGACGAGCAAGGTGATCGCGACGAGCCCAATCGGACAGGCCGCGCAGGCGGTTGTCTACGTGCCGGGCGCCATTCCCATGATGAGCGACAGTGCCAACTCCGCAATGACTGCAATGCCGCTTGTCCCCGAACGTGCCGGAACCGAGAACCTGCAGCCGCTCGGCACCGCCGGGCTGTCGACCCAACTGTGGCTGGCACCGGCGGGGCGAAAAACGGAAAAGCCCCCTACCAGTGTTTCGCTTTCCGACCAGGGGCTGGTGCAAGTGCTGGAGGCCTCGGTCACCGCACTCGAACCTGGAAAGCCTTACGTGCTGGCGCTTTCAGGCGAGGCGTCCGGCGGTGGCGTGCTGGAGCCGCTGCAAACCTTCATGACCAATCCGGCCGGCTCGGCGATCGTCAACGCGATCGGACCGATCCGTCAAATCGTGCGCAGTGAAGACAACACCCAGCGCCGCTATCTCGTGATCGCTCCGGGCACCATTGGGAACCTCGGAGCACCAGTACAAGTGCAGTCGGAATGAAATCGAAGGAAAGCGTACAAGATCGCAGGATTGGTAGCGGGGGCGCGTGTTGGTCACAAAGCCGACAGTTTTTCCCGGGAATTGTCGATCTAGGCAGTTGGCGGCAATCGCTAATTGACGCCATGACGACGAGCGCCTCTAGTTGATCCGGTGTTCCACGCGCGTTCCCAGTTCTCTGACTGTTCCTATTGGAAGGAGGGCGAGTGCCGGTCCCTTTCGATACGTATCTTGAGTCAATGGTCCCTTTTGATTTTTGGGTGGGTCCCTTTTCAGGTCGGCACAATTCACACAACCCGAAATTCCGAAATACAACCGCAGTTCCGCAATAGTTCTCTTCAGCCGCCTCAGTTGGCGGCCTTATCGTCATCCCTCTCTGCTCGGAATCAAAAGGGGCCGCTCCTTAGCGACCCCCTGCCGGTACAAATTTGTTCGGGATGAAATCCAGCCCCGGCAATTACCAATTTAGAGTTTTCCGAATTCGTGGTGGATTCCGCAAGACTGCGGTGTCTCAGTACCGGAACCCCAATTTAAATTTTGGGATTGGGTGGCCTTGCGGTTCCATGCATTATCCCGGCATGAGGAAATCGGACGTACAGTGTCTCGACTGCGGCGCGGGTTATCGGCGTATCGAACTTGTGTCGCGTAAAGGCCAACCCGGCTCCTATCATTGCCTCGTCTGCAAAAACCTACTTGAGACGTTCGATGGCGCGCACGAGGTCGCGTATCGGCTGACTGTGAATCCCGAACGCTTCGCAGGCGGGACAGCTAGGAAAGTGTCACATTAGACTGATAGCTAAATTGTTGAACTTGCGAGGCTTGGACCAGGCAAGTTGCTCGTGTACTCCCAGCCTATGGATGCCCCCTCCGTAGCCGGGGATTTTCGTGGCGGCCACCCCAGAATAGCGTACCGGCGGCACCCCGCCGCAGTGACCGAACCTGGAAAAAAAGCGGTGGCCTAATTCGTTTTGTGTTCACTATGGAACTGATGGGCTGGTGCAGCGTATTTAGGATCGGAGGTGCAAACCCTGCGGTTAGGACCCGTAAGCACGAGGTCGTGTCATGCTGCGTCGCCGGTTCAAACAAACTCAATCGCTTGAAGAACGACTTTCCGCGAAAGCAAAGCGCCTCAGAGAGCAGGCCGAGACACTCCACTGGGTATAGAGCGCGACGATCTAATCCACAAAGCGCGGCAGGCCGAAACCGCTTCCCGCAGGAACGACTGGCTTACCTCGCCCGGATTGCAGGCGCCGAAGTAAGCGCTGTCTCAGTTGGCGGCCTCTTTCATTTACCGGCATACCGCTTCAGATAGGTCCCTAGCTCTTCCGCCAATACGGCAGAGGCTTGCGGTCCCATTTGCAGATATGCAGGGCCGTCCGAAGTCTTTACTTCGATTGCAAAAGGCATTGCCGTTTTCTATCCTTTGGGAGTGCTTAATGTAAGTGATGTCATTCGGCCTGCAATATCTCTGGCGGGTAGCGTACTCCTTGACCGCGAGTTTGCTGTAGCGCTCTAGATCAAGCTTGGCTTGGCGAGCAGCGCTTCGTCGCGTGCTTTGTCGGCCTCCGCTTGATGCAGTTGCGCCTCATAGGGGCGCGGATCAATCTGCGCCATCACGTCACCGACTTTTACATCTTGTCCTTCGCGAAACGCTATCTTTTGCACCTCACCATCGACGCGCGCTCTTAAAGTCACGGTGTTGTAGGCCTGGACAGTGCCTAATCCTACGCGCGAAATCGCGAATTCCTGATCCTTCACCACACCGGTCGTCACAGGCACGGGGCGGGCGGCGGGATTATTCGCGGCTGGTATCATGACGTTCGTCGGCATGCCCTCGAGCCACTGATAGCTGCCGGATACCGCCAGCACGGTCGCAGATAGGCCCGCAATCCATAATTTTGGAGCGTTCATCTCGGTGATCCTTGTCATGGAGGCGGCTGACCTGCTCGATAGTATTTTTCGTCTGTCCGGTGGCGCTTTTCTAGGAGCGGCATTACTCAGGCGTGCCCCGCTGCTCGAACTCGGCGGCATGGAGCTTCACGAAATCGCGCATGTTCGTCGGCGCTTTGCCGGTGAGCTTATAGAAGGTGTCCGTCAAGCGGTCGTAACGCCCCTGCCTGTTCAACTCGGTCATGGCCGAGAGATGGTTGACGACGTGTTCGGGAAACCGCATCCGCCGAAGGCCTTCACTCCACGCCGCGAGCGGGACATCGCGATATCGGATGGGCCTGCCGAGCGCCTCTGAGAAAGCGCGCGCATAGTGGTCCAGATCGGCCAATTCGGGTCCCGTCAGATCGTAGATTTGTCCGATATGCGGTGTCGGGTCGTCGAGGATTGCCGCTACCGCAAGGGCCACATCGACTGCCGATACCGGCGACGTCTTGCCGTCGCCCATCGGGAGCGCCAACTCGTCGGAAGCCCGCACGCCGCCGGCGAGCGTAAGAAAAAAGCCCTCAAGGAAAACGGTGGGCCGCATCGTTACGACCGGCAGCCCCGACCAGGACAGAGCCTGTTCCGCCAGCCAGTGCAGCTTGTGTTGCGGACTGTCGGTGGTCTCGCTGATGCTCATCTGCGAGACCGTCATCTGCGACATGTTCACGAAAGCCTCGACGCCGTGGTGGCGCGCCACCGCGGCGGTGTTGATCGTGGCTTCCAGGTAAGCCGCCGACACAGACATTCCGAAATAGATGCGCTTGCAACCTTCGACGGCGCGGTGCATCGAGGCGAGGTCAGTCAGATCGCCCTGTACGACGTCTGCGCCGAGCTGCCGTAGGGCTTCGGCGCGCTTGTCCTCACGCCGAACCAAGGCGCGCACCTTGTGCCCCCTTGCGAGCAGGAATTCAGTGAGGTTGCGGCCGATGCCGCCCACAGCGCCGGCTGCACCGGTCACTAGAATGGGGTTGTCATGTTTTTGTTTCGTCGTCATGTCGCTGACCTCGGGTTACTTCAAGAGACAAGTTGCGGTTTCGGCCTGCGCCGGTGTTTCTTGCCGTGCGGCGAGCTAGCCTTGGCGCGGCTGCAACCCGGCCTGCCGCATGACGAAGCGCTGGATTCGCGGGATCACGATCACCAACATCGGCACGACCAGGACGTAGCTCGTTGCCGCGGCCCTCAGCCAGCGCACCGCGAAATCGGCCTGGAAGCCATAGTTCAACGCGAGACCAACGAATGACATGCTGGTCGAGGTAATCAGGCCAGTGATCATTGAGATAGCAGGTCCGATCAGTTTCGGGGGAAGGGCCATTTGCTTGCTCCTGGAAACGGGATATTATTTAGACGACGTATAACTTATACAACGTAAAGGCAAGAGGCCCGATGCCGCGAACCGCCGATCCCGAACTGCCTCACAGGATCTTGAAGGCCGCCGACGCTCTGTGGCAGTCGGGCGGCGAGGAGGCCGTCACGATCCGCGGCGTGGCGGCGGAAGCGGGCACGACGACGCCGACGGTCTATAGTTACTACGCGGATCGAGAGGCGTTGCTGGCGGCTCTGCGCGCTCTCGCCTTTCAGCGTTTCTCGGCTTACCTCGCAAAATCGCGAGATTTCCGGGACGCTTGTGCACGACATCTCGAGTTCGGCACCAGCCACCCCAGAGATTATGAATTGCTGTACGGGCGCGGCTGGATGGAGCGAGTTACAAAGGATGCGCAGGGGAGCGAAATCGAACGATACACCGCTCATATCGTGCGCGCTGGAGTGGATGAAAGCAGGGCCATGCAGATCGCCTACCCGGTCATGATGATGCTGCACGGAGTGGTGATGCATCGGCTGTTGAACAAGAAGCCGAGTCCGCTTGGACGCGCGATCGCCGCAGCCTGTCTCGAGGCCTGCATGACGCTGCTCGAAAGCGCGCGGCAGGGGAAATAGCCTCCGAAGTCGACTATGCACCCTTGGAACAAGGGCCTTGGCTCCAATCCGATCCTGGGATGTCGCCCTTGTCCTTTTCGGAAATCATGTTTCGCCGAATGCCCGCGTCGCGCCGAAAGGTCCCCTCCCCGCCCGTTCGCTTTTGACCCCGTCCGAGATTTGCAAGCAGACCGTAGGTGAATCCGTGATCTTCAGGTCAGGAGTCGCTGAGAGGAGTGCCAGGCCAAACAGACATGGCGACGTCGATCATACGATCGAGCATGCTCGGATGAGCACCCGTTTGCGGCAAGTTCAATATGGCCTGCAGCACGCCGAGATAATACCAACACATGGCATCGATGTCGGCATCTTCAGCCAACTCGCCCGCCGCCACGCCTTCACGCAGGACGCCTGCCAAAACCTCGCGCTGACGAGCGGCTGCTGCCAGTGTAGCGGCCTGTCCTTCTTTGGACAGTGCTGCGATCTCGGCACAGCTTCGCCCGATCAGGCAGCCCGCGGGCCGGGATCTGTCCGGCAAAAAAGCACGCAGCAACGCCTTCAATCGTCCACGCGCGGTATCAGCCTTGGCCGAGTTCATGCGTCGCAAGACACGCTGCGTATAGGCTGCAAGGGCTTCCAAGAACAAGCCGTCTTTGTCGTGGAATCGCTGGTAGAGGCTGGAACGCGACAAACCCGTGGCCTCCGTCAGATCGCTGATAGCAGCGGCCGCATAGCCGTTGCGCCAGAAAACCTCGATTGCCGCAGCGATCACGGCAACTTCATCGAATTGCGGCTTGCCGCTCATGAGCCCTCCTTGACATCCCGGAACGATCGTTCCACCTATGTTGGACCGATTGTTCCAAGATACAAGGGTGACTTCGCCATGTCCAAGGAAATTCAACCGGCGTCGCAGAAGCTGCGGATCGCCATAGTCGGCGCGACGGGTCGCGTCGGCTCGACGCTGACAAGCCTTCTCGCTCCCGATCCGGTCGATATCACCGTACTGACCCGGCGGCCCGACGCGGCTCAACTGCCCAAGGGTGCCAGCATCGCCGCGATCGATTTCGATCAGCCGCATACGCTTCAGAATGCGCTTCGTGGGGCCGATCGGCTGTTCATTTCGCATGGTACATCGCCACGGCAAGCGCCCAACGAGATCGCGTTGATCGACGCCGCCGTCGCTGCTGGCGTCCGCCAGATCGTCAAACTCTCCGCCCTGGGGCCGGCATCTCGCCTTAATCCCTTTGCCTGGCACATGCAGATCGAGGCACACTTGGCTCAGCAGCCGGTGGCGTCGACCGTCCTGCGGCCTTCGGCATACGTCGACATCCTCAAGCGTACGGCTGGTCAAATCGCCGCCGGCTCATGGGCGGGCGCGGCTGGCGGGGGGCGCGTGAACTTTATCGATACGCGTGATGTTGCAGACGCAGCGCGCGTGGCGTTGCTCGAGGAATTCGGCCCGGAGTCGCAGCGGGCCTATCATCCGACTGGGCCAAGGGCCTGGACTATGCAGCAGATTGCTGAGCAACTGTCGAGCCTGCTCAGCCACCCGGTCGTCTACAAGCACCGATCGCCCGAGGAACAGCGAGCCGCGCTGTTAGCTGACGGCCTCCCGCTACTGGTCGCTGATTTGCTGGTGGGGCTGGACCAGGTGTTCCGCGAATCCGTTCTTGGAGAGACCACCTCGACTGTCGAGGCGTTGACCGGCAAGCCTCCAAGAACGCTGCCGCAATGGCTTGCCGAAAATATCGACATGTTTCGGAACTCAACGCAGCAGCGGGCGGGGGCTGCGCTGGAAGCGCGCAAGGCTCCCGAACTTGTCTCCAACTCTTAGCACGAACCAAGCGCTTTCGTTGGTCCTTCAAGTCGCCGCTAGGGCGTCAGCTGAGAATTTCGCAGAATGTGTTGTGGCGATCAGTTGAACTCGCCACCTGAGCCGGACGTTCCTACGGCGAATCCGAAAAGCTCGTAAGCGGCCGCAGGGTGCCCTCGGGTCCACACGTGGGCGCACTTTGGGTGAATTAGTGACTGCGTAGACGCTTTCGGACTTCAAGAGACCATCTTCCGAAATTTGCGGTGATGTGACAAAATCGAAGCCCGTCCTTCCGAATTATGGAAGAGAATTCGATGGATCGCCTGGAAACGATGTCGACCTTCGTCGCCGTGGTCGAGGCCGGCAGTCTGTCCGCCGCAGCGCGCCGATTGAAGACGCCACTCACAACGGTCAGCCGTAAGGTCTCGGAGCTTGAATCACATCTGCGTATCCGGCTGTTCAACCGCTCGAGCCGCCAGCTAGTACTCACTGATGCGGGCAATTCCTATCTGGCCGCATGCAAGCGCATTCTCGCGGACGTGACCGAAGCCGAGCGTTCTGCCTCCGGTGAATATACTGCGCCAACAGGTGAGCTGAGTGTGACGACCCCAATCGGGCTTGGGCGCACGATCCTCATCCCGATCATGGCGGATTTCCTCAAGGAATATCCGGATATCAAGGCCAGATTGATCCCGATGGATCGTGAACTGAGCCTGCTTCAGGAGCACATCGATGTCGGGGTGCGTATCGGCGCATTGCCGGACAGCAGCCTGATTGCGATACCGGTTGGGATGACGCGCCGGGCGGTCTGCGCAAGTCCCGCCTACCTCGCGGCTCGCGGGACGCCGCGTACGCCGGAAGATCTGGCCAAGCATGATTGCATCACTTATGCCGCCTTTGGGGCACCCGATGTCTGGACATTCGTGAGAGACAACGCGACCATTGCGGTGCCCGTGAATACGCGGCTCGTCGTCGGCAGCGCTGAGGCCGCGTATGCTGCAGCCCGCGCCGGTATAGGAATTACGATCGCCTTCGCCTATCAACTCCAGGCAGCTCCGGACGGCGGAGCGTTGACGACGGTGCTCGATGACTTCCAGCCCGCACCACGGCCGGTCAACCTTGTGTACGCGGCTAACCGGTTTCTGCCGATCAAGGTGCGCGCCTTCCTCGACTTTGCAACGCCCCGGCTAAAGCGAATCTTCGCTGAGTCCAAACCGCCTCATCGCTGATAGGCTTGGCTATGGCCCGACGGCCGCGGCCATCATCTCGCGGCGCCTCAAGGTGCTGTTCCGGGCCTCGATCGCCTTGACCGAGTTTTCAAACGCCGTTTCCAAAACACGCTTGCCGATGGTCCCGAGCACGAAACCGAGCACCCGCCCTTTGAGGTTCTTGCCGTCGCGTACGACAACGGCGTCAATGTCGGTTGTCCCGTCGGGCCGACGTGTAAAGGTGTAGGTGTGGCCTGATGCGCCTCCCCACACATTGGAGTCGGTCGTCGTGAGCACAAGGCGGTCTGGATCCGACCAATCGTAGTGCAGGCGTTCCCATATGCCGTTCGAACCTTCCGTAACGTCGGCCTGCAAGGGGCCTTTGTGATGCACCTTGAGGTACTCGTCCGCGCTGTTGCGAAAGAGCTTCGAGCGTCCAGGCCCGAAATCGGTGAGGCCGGCAATGTACTGCTCGGGCGTTGCCGTTGTCGTCCGATGGAAGTGAATCGTGGACATGCGCGTTGCTACCTTATTCCATGCCTTCTAACGAAGGCACCGATTGACCTCGAAATTCAGTTCGAGACCGCGTTCGCCTTGCGGACGAACACGCTGTCGCCTTGCCGGCTGATTTCGAGCGCACCCGCCTGCGGCGTCGAGAGAACCACGCGCTGGCCGGGCGCAAGGACCGACACGACACGAATCGGCGTTCCCTCCTTGCCTTCCGCAAGAGTGGTGACGACATGAAGCCCGTCGTGCTCGGCCGTGTAGTAGGCGACGCCCGATACATCGCCAAGGTCGATGCTCTTGGCCTCAATCGGACGTAGGCCATCAGCATGGGCGTTCGTCAGAGAAGCAAAAGCGAATGCGGTTGCGATAAGTACGTTGCGGATTGACATGGCGCTCTCCTTTGTTTGCGACAAATGCGTAGCAGCTGCAGATCACGGCGACGTTGTTGATCACAACAGAATGTTGTCGCCGTGCTGAACATTGGGCCGGTTGGCGGTATGAGCTATTGACGTATTGTCTCGCTGTTCGCTGAGCGAATTAGACCGCGGGAAAACGCTGTCGTATATCGCGCGAGCTTCTCGAATCAGGCGGAGTCGCTCTCGCTCGGCCTTCGAAACAAATCGGACAACTTCGCCCATATTCGCCTCCTGTGTAGTGTGCCGCGCTCTAGCGGCGTCTCGGTCAGGAGATGGGACGAGAACCATGCTTCAACAGGCGCGTAAATCGGAAGGAGCCCTTCCACATTGTGGAAAGCCCGGGCCAAGGTTTCGGTCATCAGGTTGAAACAGCGCGCGAATAGGCGTTCTTACGCAGGTATTCGTCGCTACAAGGCCCGATGGAGACGAGGATATGCATAGGTTAGTCGTTAGTCGGTTCGGCCGAATTACCTTGATGCGGATCAAGTATGGCGGTAGCGACTATGCTCATTCGGTCAAATCGAAATCCTCCTCCCTGGCGTTCAGCATCGCGGCCAATGTGCGCAGGCCGGTATCGAGCTGGTCCATGGTCGGAGCCGCCAGCGCCAGCCTCACGGCGTTCGGCGCATGGCCCGGCGTGACGGCGAAAGTCGTCGAGGGCGTCAACGCGATGTCGCGCCTCGCTGCGGCAGTGACGAAAGTCTGCGAGCGCCAGTGCGCCGGCAGCGTCAACCACAGATGATAGCATTTTTCGTTGGTCTGAATTTCGAAGCCCGAAAGACGATCGGCCGCCAGTTTCTGACGTGCGCGCGCATCTATGCGCTTCAGTCTTGTAAGTTCGGCAACGGTGCCGTCACCCATCATCCGCTGCGCGGCCGCAAACGCAAATCCTGATGCCGTCCATCCGCCAGAGCGCACTGAGGCCATCACGGTTTCCCGCAGCCGCTGCGGCGGCACGATGAAGCCCAGCGTCAGGCCCGGCGCGACCTTCTTGGAGAGACTGTCGATGACAATGCAGAAGCCCGGCGCGAGCGCGGCAAGCGGCGGCTCATTGTCGAGGAAGCCGTAGACATTGTCTTCGATAATCGGAAGGTTGAGCTTTTCGACAACACGCAGGAGATCGGCCCGGCGCGCCCAGGTCATTGTCATACCCAACGGATTCTGGATCGCCGGCTGAATGTAGATGGCCGAGAGATGGGCCTCGCGGTGCGCCTTTTGCACCGAGTCAGGTCGTACGCCGCCTTCGTCCATCGCCAGCGGCACCAGCGAAATACCCAGCCGGGCGGCGATGCCCTTGATGAAGGGGTAGGTCAAAGCCTCCACGCCGCAGCGGCCGCCCGTCGGAACGACTGCGGCCAGTGCTGCGGCAATGCTCTGCCGTCCGTTGCCGGTGAACACGAGTTGTTCAGGGGCCGGGGACCATGCGCCCTGCGACAGGTACGCGGCTGCAACGCTTCGGACCGTCGGTGTTCCGACGCTGGTCGCCTGTCTCAATGCGGCATCGAGCGCCGCAGGTTTCTCCAGGCCATCTAGACTCTTTGCGATGAGCGCGGTCTGATCGGGAAGCATCGGGTAATTGAATTCGAAGTCGATCCGGATGCCGCGCGGCTCGCTTGGCGCTGCCACGCCGCGCTTGGCATCGCCCGAGATGAAGGTGCCCCTCCCTACTTCACCGACCACAAGCCCGCGGCGCAACAGCTCAGCGTAGACGCGGCCTGCTGTCGAGACGGCGATTTTGCGCTCGTAGGCAAAATTGCGCTGGGGAGGCAGGCGGTCGCCGGGCTTGAGGGTGCCACCAGCTATCTCCGCGGCGATCGCGTTAGCCAGCTTCAGATATTCGGATTTCGACATTTATTGCACCGAGGTCAATGTTTTGATTGCACCGAGATTTGTATCGGAACATTATATTTACATCAACCGATTGTACCGGGAAATACGACGATTTCTGAGGTCAATGAGCCATGGCCGGCGCGACGAGCGCTTGCGCGGACGGCCTCGCATTGCCCCGGAGCAACCATTGGAGACCAGCATGTCTGCAACCCTTGCAACGATCGTTCGGCCTGAGGTCACGAAGCGGGCGAACGTATTCGCTCAGATTTTCAGCGCCTGTTGGGATGGGATCGCGCGCCATTTCGTCCGTCGCGCTGCCATCAAAAGCCTTGGCGAGCTCGACGACCGCGCACTGCGGGACATCGGTCTCGTGCGTTCCCAGATCGAAGCCGCGGTCCACGGCTTCATCACTCTTCCCGACCGGGGGAGGATGTGATGATAGCCTCCATGGAACTGACGGTTTCCACGATCCTGATCGCCTTTGCCGGCGTATTCCTGATCTGCTTCATGAAGGGAGCATTCGGTGGCGGATTCTCCATCGTCGGCATTCCGTTGTTGTCGATCGTGATGGACCCGGTCACCGCCGGCGGTCTGCTCGCGCCCTTGTTCATTGCGATGGATCTGTTCGCGTTACTCTACTGGAAGCCCTCGACGTGGTCGAAGCCGGACCTTCTGCGGCTCCTGCCAGGACTCGTGACCGGCATCGGCTTCGGCTATCTCTTGTTCCGCTTCCTCGATCATCGCGCCATCTCGATTGTGATGGCGGCGACGACCCTGATCTTTGTCGGCCTGTGGCTTGTTGCAGGTGCGGAGGCGATGATCCGTCCGCGTTCGACGCCGAAGGCAATCACCGCTGGCCTCGCATCGGGGATCACCACCATGGTGGCGCATTCGGGCGGACCGCCGCTTGCGATGTATCTGCTGCCGCTCGGCCTCAGCAAGGAAATCTACGCGGGAACAACCAGTCTATTCTTCACTGTCGGCAACGCGACCAAGGCAGTGCCGTGGCTGTTGCTGGTGAAACCGACCGCCGACGTCTGGACATTGATGGCGATTTGCCTGCTCGCCATTCCCGCCGGCGTATGGCTGGGTTGGCGGCTTCACGGCGCGCTGGACCAGCGTCAGATTTATCGGACCTGCTACGGTTTGCTGGTCGTGACGGCGTTGAAGCTGTTGTGGGACGGCGTGTCCGGCTATCTCGCTTGAGTGAGCAGGACCTTGGCTACCACGATGCGTCGATCTGACTCCAAGTGTCGGGGGCCTTTCAGACTTCGGAAGGATTGCTTCCAAAATTCATGAGGTGGCAAGGCAGACCTTCCTCTCCATCTCGTCCAATAAGGGCGTCATACGAAGTTGTACGCCAAGCCACGAGGAGAAGTTCAATGACGAAAAGGACCAACTCTTATCGCCACAAACTGATGCGCGACAACGGCGCTGACTTTGTCGCATACCAACGCAACTCAGGAGACGGCATCTGGCAGACCGGCTCAGTTTGGATGATCCCGCAACAGGTTCTTTGAAAATACGAAACGAGGAGGCAGCACCCGAAGAAAAACCCTTCGCCCAACGCTTCGATATCTTCATTGCAACAGGCATGAAGCACGTGAGCGCTGGAGGATGACTCGGATTTTATCGACCACGTTTTTGTGGAAACAGAGAAAGGATAGCACCAATGGACTTTACCTACCTTGAAGCCGTTATGGCGTTCTTCGGCCTTGCGTCCATCGCGATCGGCTCGTTCGCCGACCGCCTTACGGAGCAAATGCTCCGAGAGCCACAGGCTGCATCGACCGAACGCCCGCGCCGCCAATCACAACCACTGATGACAAAGTGGCGGTAGTCCGAGCAAAGCAACGGCCGGTGAAATTCAATACAAGTCGAGCGGAATTTGTCTCACCGGTCGTTCGCTACAAAAGCCAGGAGGTCGGCATGTTCATCTTTGTAACTACTCGTGCCCGCGACAGTGATCCTTGCCGGGTTCAAGCCGAATTTCACGAGTCCGAACCCAATATCGCTCAAGTGGAACCATGCAAGACTTCTGGCGGAAGAGTTGCCGAGTAGACCCGGGGGATTGCACCCCGAGTCCCTCACTGAACCGTGCTTGACTGTCTCCAGTCACACGGCTCGTGCCACCCACTGAAGACTGCCGTCTTCCGTCGACACGACGGGCTCCTCCGGTTTCCCGCTGACCCGTCGATCCCGACGCGAGTGACCTGCCCCCTTCGCTCCATGGGCATTACCCCACTTCATCACTACTACGGAGCAGTCCGCCCCTGTCCGACGCATCGGTACTTTCGGCCTCACGGGGTCACCGCTTGTACCTTTTCCCTTGGCATCGCCGTCCAGGTTCTCAAGTTCCGCACGAAAGCCCAAATCAGGGTCACGCCCCTATACACCGGACACCACATGGACAGTACGTAGGTTTCTTCCATGCTCTTCCCGGAACAAGGTGAAGGCTCCGGTTTTGATGTCGTCTGAGAGGATCTCGATGCTTCATCGGAGGTTCACTTGCGTTCGTCTCCCTGATTCTCACATGACGTGGTCATTGCCACGCCTTTTAACCACAACGTTCACCACCGCGGATTTTGTCCGAAGCAGCTTATGGCAGTTTGGAGCCTTCCCCTACAGGACGGCTCCGAAGGGCCTACCTTCATCTCTCGTGCAGCATGATGCTCTCGCATCTTCTTGACACAATCACCTGCGCCTCTCGGCGGTGACGCAACGCCGAGCGACGTTCCTTGGAAGCACAGCATCGAAGCGACGCTCCCCACAGATGATGCCAAGCATGATCTCTTGCATGCGGGCGACCACGATGAGGCCCATTGTAGACCTGGCGACACGGTTCAAATACGGCTGTCGACAGCAAAGCTACGGCCTGAGGCGTTTAACCTCCGATCGCTCCTCGACGCGCAATCAAGCACGCAAAAACCAGCCCGGTCACTCCGAAGAAAGCGATGATGTAGAGGGTACGATGCATGGCAGCTAAATCCGTGCCCGGTTGTGAACTTCTGCCCGGTTTGCTGCCAGGTCGGGCAAGCGAAGTTTCTTTGCGCGCTCGGCGCGTTCTGCCTGTTGGAATGCGATCTCCCTGCGTTCAAACTTTTCCAGTTCATCCTTGGCAGCTTGCATGAAATGCTCGCGCGGCGTCTTCGCAATCCGTTTTCGTTCAATCATGATTCCGCTCCCGGAAAGCCATCACATTACTGTAACGAGGAACCTGGCGCTATGTTCAGGGCGGAGAAATGCAAAAGCCACTGCTAGATTGGATGCCAGGCTCGAGCCGCTGTTTTTGGCTATGGAGGCACACCTCCGTTTCCACCGCCCAGCAAGGCGCGTTGAGGACGCGCCACACAGCCTCGACCGCACGAGGCTTAGCGGCTTGCCTTGAAGGCCTCCGACCCCTCCACCGCAAATTGGCTCAATAGCTTAACGCGCCGATCGGCGTCGGGACCCCGCGCCGATTCACAGGTGCCAAGCCGCGCGATGGCGGGCAGCGCTGCGATATTTGGAGTTTCCGCGCCGCCCGCGGTCATGCCCGATCCTGCGGCGTTTCCTGCGAGATGGTGGGCGCATCTGTCGCCCGTTCCACAGCGAATGCCCCCTTTCCCTTTGCGGCCCAGAGCGCTCGCGCCTGTTCGCCTTGATTGCTTTTGAGCTTGTCTGCCATCCAGAGCAGCGCGCCGAGGATGATGGCGCGATCATTGCCGGTCAGGTCCACCACACGAGCCTTGACGACGAGGCCGCCCAATTCGATCAGGTGCCGCGTGCGCTTGCGGCGCTCGACTTGCCATGCGCGCATATCATGCCGCGCCCTTGCTGCCTGTTGCGCACCGCCCGGTTGCGCCCCAGCGCCGCCAGTGTGGCGCTCAGCTGCCGGTGCAGTTCGCCGCGCCCGGCTCTGAAAGAACGCGGCTCCGCGCCTGGCCCATGCCTCCCTTATATGGGACGTTTGAAGTCAAGTGCCGACTCACTTCAGCGACGATTTAATTTTGTCCTAAATCAGCGCGTGCCGGCGCAGTCGATTGGTCCATTCTTTGGTTCGACCCGCGCCGCGAGCATTCTTCCGCCCCGACCGCTAAGTCTCTCGGCCGCCGCGCGCAGGGCCTGTCAAGGCTGGCCGCGTCTTTCGCGGCCACCCGAAGGGGCTTGGCCTTGATTGGCCTGAGCACGGCGGCATCCTAGATCGGATCGGGGCCGCACGCGCCGTTACATGGCAACCGGTAGCTTGGGTCAAAACCGACGCCGATCGATCCCAGGCGGCTGCGGTCCGATCACTTGACTTAAAAACAAAAGCGACACGAGGTGGAGCCCGCTTTCAAGTTGACGATGGTTGTCAAAACCAGCCGCTACATCCTTATATACGGTGGATCCGTTGGATCCGAACCATGATGCAACTATGCGCATCGAAGGCGAGGCTCCGAAGCAGCAGCAGCCCATTCTCTTTCCCGGTGCAGAGACCATGGGAGGACAGCGGGCTACTGCTACCCCGGATCGTTTTTTGGGGTTTCGTCGCTATGTGCGCCGAGGTGCCAAAACCTGGTATTTCTTCTTTCTTCCTGTTGCCGATTACGCCGCTGAATGCAGCCTGAAGCCTTCCGGTATGAGGCCGTCATTCGCATAGCGCCACAGGGCAATGATGAGCTTGCGGGCAAGCGCTACAATCATCGGCTTGCGTGATCCCTTTGCATTCTCGGTGCGTTGTTTGAACCATTGTACCAGAGCGCTGTCGGGCTGGAACTTCACCATGCGCCAGGCCAGCTGGATCATGATTTTACGTACCCGCGCGTTGCCCGAGCGGGAAAGGCCCTTTTCTCGTCGCTTTGAGCCGCTTTCATCCGGTGAGCCGGTCAATCCGGCATAACGGGCTACAGCTTTGCGATCGCGTAACGTTCGGGACAAAAGCTCGTGCACCAAAAGATCGGCCGTCTCCAAACCAAGCCCGTAAATCCGTACCAGCAGATAAACCATCCTGTTCGTAAGAGCCTCCGGCTTTTGTTCAAACTGCTGCAGCCGGGCCTGCTCGATTGCCTTGATTTGTTCCTTGATGATCTTCAACCGCTCCATGTCCCGTCGAAGGGCGGCGATCGTGTTGGGCGGCAAGGATTTGCCCTCTGGTGTGCGGACAGTCTCCAGCTTTACGCTCGCCTTGCGTAGCTTGGGATTGAAGTTACGGACGCCAAACTGGATCAAGGCTGATTTCATGCGATTGACCACACGGGTTTGTTCATGGACCAATCCCTCGCGCTCACGATGCGGGCGTTTGGCATCCTCTTCCTCCATGGTCGGGACAATCGCCACAGTGCAATGGCCTCGCTCACCACGTAGCCAACCAAGGAAGCCGCGCTTCAACATCGCCGTATCGAGCCGATCCGTTTTAGCTCGCCGATGTTCGCGGGATACGGTCACGCTGTTGGCGTGGATGACATGCGCATCTATGTCGCGTTCCCGGAGCCAGCGAGCCAGCCAGAAACTATCGCGCCCAGTCTCGTACGCCACGGCAATCCGGGTGATCAGCCTGCCGGCCTTAATTGCTTCATCCCGCCAGCGATGCAGCAGTTTCAGCAGGTCTTCCGGGTTCGGCTCCAATTTCTTCAGCGGTTCCCGGCTAACTCCCGGTATCAGCCCGGCGACCAGCCAGCTCGATAAACTGAGTTCAATGACCGCGATCAGCGTGTTATCCTGCATGAAGGCGGCGGGACTGGCTTTACTGTTGTCGTGGGGTTTCTGCATTGGGAGCTCCGTCAATTGCAAGTTGATCGAAGCGACGATTTTACAGCTGTCTCGCCGCTTACCCCATAGCATCTCTTTCCAGCATCTTTGGTCTCAGTCAGCACGATCAGCGCGCCTGCCAGTTCATCGACGTTGAGGCCATCTGCCCCAGTGGCGATGACCAGTTCGCCGAGCTGCTGCACCTTGCGGCTCTTGAGGTCGCGCGCCTTGTCCTGAAGCGCTTTCAGTTCCCCGTCGAAATCTCGCGGCTTGCGCATCACGTTCTCCAGCCATGTTGACGAGGGGATGATAGTTGAGCCCTGGGCATAATGCTGTAAGGTCGCCGGGACGGTTTGAGACGGTGTAATCCCGCCCGAGAATTTTTCGAGGGAGGGCGCGCTTATACGTCGTTCCGACGTGCGCTTGACCGTGTAGATGATCTGATCGCGATGGCGATCTATCATCTTCACGTCAAGGTCATTGGCCGCAAGTCTGGCTCCAGCGCGTTAGCGTCAGCTGCCTACCGTTCGGGTTCGCGGCTGCGCGACGAGCGGCTGGATCGCAGCCACGATTTTTCCGCCAAGCGCGGCGTCGTCCATTCCGAGGTGATGCTGCCAGAGAACGCGCCGGAAGCGTGGAGCGACAGGGAGCGGCTTTGGAACGATGTCGAAGCCTTCGAAGTCCGCAAGGACGCCCAGCTGGCCCGCGAGGTCGAATTCGCCATTCCGCGCGAGATGACGCAGACTCAGGGAATCGAGCTTGCCCGCGACTTCGTGCACGCCGAGTTCGTCGATCAGGGCATGATCGCCGATCTCAATGTGCATTGGGACATGGCCGAGGACGGCACGGCAAAACCCCATGCCCACGTCATGCTGACCATGCGCGCGGTGGACGAAAGCGGCTTTGGCCGGAAGGTTCGGGACTGGAACCGCACGGAGATGGTCGAGCGCTGGCGCGAACGCTGGGCCGAGCTCGTCAACGAGCGCCTGGCTGAACTCGACATCGACGCACGTATTGACCATCGCAGTCTGGAAGCCCAAGGCATCGCGTTGGAGCCGCAAAGCCAGATCGGCGCGCCCGCTAAACGTATCGAGGTTCGGGGCATCGAGGGCGAAGGGCTCGAAGCCGACCGCGCCGAAATGCACCGCGAGATCGCGCGCGGCAATGGCGCGCGGATCATCGCCGATCCGTCGCTTGCATTGGACGCGATCACACATCAGCAATCGACCTTCACTCGCCGCGACATGGCGAAGTTCGCGCATCGGCACAGCGACGGGATCGATCAGTTCAATGAGGTCATGGGCGCGATGCGTGGCGCGCCAGATCTGGTCGAACTCGGCAAGGACGCTCGCGGCGAGGATCGCTTCACGACGCACGAAATGATCGAGGCGGAACAGCGCCTGCATCGTGCGGCCGAACTGATGGCGCAACGGGAACGCCATGAGATGCGTGACGCGGACCGCGAAGCCGCTTTGGCGCGCGCGGAAGCGCGCGGCCTTGTCCTTTCAGGCGAACAGGCCGAGGCGCTGGCGCATGTCATGGACGGTTGCGATCTCGGTGTCGTGGTCGGCCATGCCGGGACGGGAAAGAGCGCGATGCTGGGCGTGGCGCGGGAGGCCTGGGAAGCAGCGGGCTACGACGTCCGGGGCGTGACGCTGTCCGGCATCGCGGCAGAGAATCTGGAAAGCGGATCGGGCATAGCGTCGCGCACCATCGCCAGCCTGGAACATGGCTGGCAACAGGGCCGCGACCTGCTCACGACCCGCGATGTGCTGGTGATCGACGAGGCGGGCATGGTCGGCACGCGCCAGTTGGAGCGCGTGCTGTCCCATGCCACTGAGGCCGGCGCGAAGGTCGTGCTGGTCGGCGATCCGCAACAACTGCAAGCCATCGAGGCGGGCGCAGCTTTTCGTTCGATTCACGAGCGACACGGCGGCGCGGAAATCGGCGAGGTGCACCGTCAGCGCCAGGACTGGCAGCGCGACGCCACGCGCGATCTCGCCACTGGCAAAACCGGTAATGCGCTTGAAGCTTATCGTTCTCACGACATGGTGCATGAGGCCCAGACCCGCGAACAGGCGCGCGGCGATTTGATCGAGCGCTGGAACCGCGACCGGCAGGTGTCGCCCGACAAGAGTCGGATCATCCTCACCCACACCAACGACGAAGTCCGCACCCTCAACGAGGCAGCGCGGATGCGGATGCGGGCCGCCGGCGATCTGGGCGACGAGGTGCATGTGACGGTCGAACGCGGCGGGCGCAGCCTCGCCAGCGGGGATCGCGTCATGTTCCTGCAAAATGAGCGCGGCCTTGGCGTGAAGAACGGCACACTCGGGACCATCGAGCAGGTCAGCGCGCGGTCCATGACCGTGCAAACCGACGATGGCCGATCCGTTCGATTCGACCTCAAGGATTATAACCGGATCGACCATGGCTATGCCGCGACCATCCACAAGGCGCAGGGCATGACGGTAGACCGCACCCATGTGCTGGCGACGCCGGGCATGGATGCCCAAAGCAGCTATGTCGCCCTGTCGCGGCACCGCGACGGGGTGGAGCTGCATTATGGCCGCGACGATTTTGCCAATCAGGACCGGCTTGTCCGTACCCTGTCGCGCGATCGCGCGAAGGATATGGCCTTGGACTACGAGCGTGTTGATCCGGTACAGAGCTACGCCGAGCGGCGTGGGATCACCTTCCGCGAGCGCGTGGCCGAGATCGTGCGCAAGGTCGTGGCCGAGAAGGTACGCAACATGTTCGACGGCCTTCGCTCTCCTTCAGATGTGCCCGGCCCTGATGGCGGACGGAGGCCGGAACGGGACACGCCGGAAAGGGAAAGGAGCGGTACGGGAGCCGAGCGGCGCGAAACCGAAGCGCCAGAAAGGAAGCTAGCGACGGACCCGGAAGCGGCGCTACGGAAGGCCCGCACCAAGGCGCTCCTTCGCCATGCCCGCGCCGTGGATGCGATCTTCGAGGCGCAGGAGATGGGCGGCGAGGCAAGTCCCGAGCAGGTGAAAGAACTACAAAAGGCCCGCAAGGTCTTCGAGGAGGTGCGCCCCCATGGCTCGCACGATGCCGAAGCCGCCTACAAGAAGAACCCAGAACTGGCCCGCGAGGCGGCTGGCGGCCGGCTCAACCGCACGATCCGCGCGCTCCAGCTCGAAACTGAACTGCGCATCAATCCGGGCCGCCGCGCCGACCGCTTCGTGGAGGACTGGCAGAAGCTCGACCAGGCCAGCCTGCGCCAGTATCAGGCGGGCGATATCTCCGGTTACAGGGCGACGCGCTCCGCGATGGGCGACATGGCCAGAAGCCTCGAACGCGATCCGCAACTGGAATCCCTCCTCGACAATCGCAAGCGGGAGCTTGGCATCGCATTCGAGTCAGGCCGCCGGCTCGGCCTCGAATTGGCCTTCACCCACGGCATCGACCTTGGTAGAGGCCGTGGCCTCGAAATTTGACCAATCCTGTTTTCCGCCGTCTGAACGCCATAGTACTTTGAGCAAAATGCTCTTGCGCGCCTGCAACGGCCCGTCCTGTCTGGTCTCAAATGCCGTCAGAAACAGCCAGCAGGAGGCGGCGCGGCCATGCGCGAACCAGACCGTATCATACGTTTGAAAACCGTTCTTTCCCGGACCGGACTGTCTCGGTCCACCATCTACCGTAAGATCGCCGAGGGCACCTTCCTGGCTCAGCTGAAAATCAGCTCCAACGGGACCGGCTGGCATGAATCCGACATCAACAGCTGGATCGTAGATCCAGTCGGATGGCGACCGAAAGGCGAGTGCGATGAAGTCCGGTGACGAGTAGAGCCAACCGAACCGGTTCGTCCTATTTGTACGCCACGGCTACCCAGGAGCCGGACCTGTGCACCTGACTTCTTTCTTGCTGGAGCGGCCTACGATCTTATTCGCTCAGACTGATCATGATTCAGGGCGGAGGCATGCGCGGCAAGGACGAAATGACTCGGATCGAGGCATTTGGGTCGCCACGTAGTGCGGAAATCCCGCGTGCGACGATGCGTCATCGCAACAACCTTGGCATGCCGCAGCCCGCGACGACGTTTGATATCGATGCGGTGGCGGACAACTCTGACTTGACTGCACTCGAAGGCAGCTACCATGCTGCAGCAACAAGATCCACAAGGAGGACAACCCCGCGCATGCGCAAAGCCGACGGCGTGCTGAAGCGCACGTATGTGCTAGGCCCAGCGAAGCGATCGCATATCAAAAGAGGCCGGTTCGCGGAGCCGGCTCCCTGGCGGAAAGCATCTGGACCGATCAACAAATGGAAGGGGTTTTAATGAGCCGGCGCCCCGCCCGATTTACCCAAGGCGACGTGGCGCGGGCAATCCGCGCTGCAAAAGCGGCTGGCGCTCCATCGCTCCAGATCAAGCCAGACGGCACGATCATCGTTAACTTGCTCAAATCCACTGCGGTGCAAGAGACCGATGAGGCTGTTGAGCCTGAAGAGCATTTCGTGCTTTGATTCGTTCCATGCTCCGTCCTCGCAAGCCCTACCTTCACAAGGAAACCAACCGTCACGGCAGGACGGTTTGGTATGTTCGCAACAAGGACGTGGGTGGCAAACGCACTCGCATTCGCGGTGAGTACGGGTCAGTTGAGTTTAACCGCAACTACGACATCGCAGTGGCGGATATGTTCAATAGGCCGCGCCTCGCCATCGACCCCAAAGAGACTACCGCCAGGGTTTTCAACGGTAGCCTCAAATGGCTGTGGGAGGAGTACAAAGCGAAAGCGCCGGATTGGCGCGAGATGAAGGCGAGCACTCACAAGCAGCGCAATAACCTCATGATGCATGTGCTGGAGGCCAACGGCAACAAGAAGGCCGCCGCGATCCAGAAGCAGCACATCCTCGACGGGCTTGGGCGGCGCGCTCAGAATCCGTCCGCCGCTCGGCACTTCCTCACCACAATGAGGCGGATGTTCGTTTGGGCGGTTGCGCAAAAGATCCTGCAGGCCGATCCAACCGAAGGGATCAAAACACCGAAGCCGGCGAAGACCGAAGGCTTTGTCACATGGTCTGATGCCGACGTGCGCCGCTACTACAAGCGCTGGCCAGTCGGCACACGCGAGCGCATCATGATCGACGTCTACCTCTTCACCGGCTTTCGGCGCGGTGACGCAGCGTCGTTCGGCCCTGCCGACGTGACGGAGCAGGTGCAAGAGCGAATTGGACCGGATGGAAAAGTCGAGAAGGTCACCGTTCCGATCATCATGAAGCGCCTCGAAAAGGGAGATGAGACCATTGAGGTCACCTTCCCGATGCTCGATGTCCTGCGCAGAACACTTGAGGCTGGGCCAATCGGGACCAAAACCTACATCGCGACTCGGCACGGCAAGCCGATGACCAAGGAGAGCATCGGCAACCTGTTCAAGGAAAAGTGCGTCGCTGCTGGCCTGATGAACCGATCAGCGCACGGGCTGCGCAAGGCGGCCGCGACCGTCGCAGCCGAGAACGGCGCGACCGAGGCCGAACTCGATGCGATCTTCGGGTGGACCGATCGTCGGATGGCGAGCCATTACACGAAGAAGGCCAACCGCAAGAAACTCGCGTATGGGGGCGTTGCAAAGCTCGAACGAATGACCGGCTCCATGGACCATAGAGCGAACGTCTATTCCCTCACCGAGAAGTTAGGTGCGGGAAATCCAGCAAAAAGCTCAATGGAATCAGATCACCGTCTGAAGCGTGGTGGGCACGACAGGGATCGAACCTGTGACCCCTACCATGTCAAGGTAGTGCTCTCCCGCTGAGCTACGTGCCCGAATTCCAATTAATGGGGTCGCGGTCCCTATATCGGCTCCAAGCCGGGCAAGCAAGCCAAAGCCGCCCCCATGGCATAGCGTTTTCGAGCGAAGTGGGCACACCGGTTCGCGTTAAGAAAACGCGTCAAAATACAACCAATGCCCGATTTGGCGGCCGAATCAGGCCGCCAGCATCTTGTTCACTTCGCTGACCAATTCGCGAAGATGAACCGGTTTCGACAGCACCTTGGCATTCTTGGGGGCTTCCGAATCCGAATTGAGCGCGACCGCGGCAAAGCCAGTGATGAACATGATCTTGATGTCGGGGTCGAGCTCGGAGGCGCGGCGCGCCAGCTCGATACCGTCCATCTCGGGCATCACGATGTCGGTCAGGAGCATCTCGAACGGCTCCTCGCGCAGCCGCTGATAGGCGGACATGCCGTTATCGTGCGGCGAAACCTGAAAACCGGCGTTTTCCAGCGCCTTGACCAGGAAACGGCGCATGTCGTTGTCGTCTTCGGCAAGGAGGATCTTGTGCATGGCGAGGAGATCTAACCTGACTGTCGGCGGACCAAGGCATTCACTAAGCCCGATGGACGGTAAATATCGGGTGAAAGGGGAACAGCCGAGCTGGCCCTTCGCAAGGTCTTTTCTGGACCGGAATGCGGCTTAAATCAATGAAGCGCGGCCTTTTGATGCGTTCCAGCGCGACTTGAGACTTTTTTGCTTGGCAGAAGGGTTGTGATTACCGACAATGCGCGTTCATAAAAAGCCCACTGTTCTGGCAGGATAGGCCCGTCAGCGCGGCAGATGGTAGGGACGGCGCCCCACGATGATTCCTTCCGATGGCGAACTGCCGCCTCCGTTCGAGATCGTGGAGCCGGCCGAGTGGCGGGCGCCGATCATCTTCAATTCACCGCATTCCGGATCGGTGTATCCGGAAGAATTCCTTAACGCGTCCCGGATCGACCTGCCGACGCTGCGCCGCTCGGAAGATTCCTTCATGGACGAGCTGATCGCCGATCTCTCGGCGCGCGGCTTTCCGGTGGTGCGGGTCAACTTCCCCCGCTCCTATGTCGACGTGAACCGGGAACCCTACGAGCTGGACCCGCGGATGTTTGCCGGCCGGCTGCCGAGCTTCGCCAATACGCGGTCGATGCGGGTCGCCGGCGGGCTCGGCACCATTCCGCGCGTGGTTGGCGACGGGCAGGAAATCTACCGCGAGCGGCTGTCGGTCGACGATGCGCTGACGCGGATCGAGACTCTTTACAAACCCTATCACCGGGCGCTGCGGCGGCTGATCAACCGGGTGCACCAGAGCTTTGGCACGGTCGTGGTGGTGGATTGCCATTCCATGCCGTCGATCGGCGTGTCGCGCGACGAGCCGCGGCGGCCGGATGTCGTAATCGGCGACCGCTACGGCACGAGCTGCGCACCGCTGTTGCCCGACCGGGTCGAGGCAACCATGAGCCAGCTCGGCTATTCGGTCGGCCGCAACAAGCCCTATGCCGGCGGCTTCATCACCGAGCATTACGGCAATCCCGCAAGCGGGCTGCACGCAATCCAGCTCGAATTGAACCGCGCGATCTACATGGACGAGCGGCGGCGCGAGAAGGGATCGCGCTTTGCGCAGGTCGCCGCCGATTTCATGGCGCTGGCGGACGCGCTTGCCACCGTTCCGCTCGGCGATCTCGGCCCGTTCCAGGCCGCCGCGGAATAAAATCGCGGGAAGTCTGCTCTAGGCTTTTGTCGGTCCCGGTCCGACAAGCGCTCTCTCAGGCCGGAGCTGACAATGCTTAAGCCTCTCTAGTCAGAAAAAAGGGCCGCTTGCGAAAGCAAGCGGCCCAAGTCTAGGGAGGAAACGCCCAAGGAGGGCAGCGATAGCGCGAGGCGCTACCGCACCGCAACAATATGCGACCGCGCTGCACAAAACGCAAGGGCTTTTAAAGGATTTCCCATGCAAATTTGGAAGGCCGTGCATACGCGCAACACGTTCAAGACGTCAAATATTTGTAATATTTTTCAATATGTTAGTCGAGCGTCGCGGCCGGATCAGGCAAAATCCGCAAACTACTTAGGCAATCTCTCGATTTCGTGATTGCATTTGTCATCAGAAATTATACCAGCGCGGCCCTGCTGATTCGGCATTCAAAATGCCAGGCTGAGGCTCCCGCTCGGCGTGCGAATGGCGCAGGATTGAGCTAGGCAAGGCGTCCGGATTCCTCCGCCGGCGCTCGCCTCCACGCACTATCCAGGAAACAGACGTGACGGTCATCGACTTCTCCGCCTTCATCGGACGCCTCGCGACCACCTCCGGCGAAGTCATTCTGCCGTTCTTCCGCACCTCGCTGTCGATCGACAACAAGAGCCCCAAGGAGTTCGACCCCGTCACCGAAGCCGACCGTGCCGGCGAAGCGGTGATGCGGCGGATCATCAAATATCATTTCCCCCAGCACGGCATCGTCGGGGAAGAATTCGGCAACGAACGCGAGGACGCCGATTATGTCTGGGTGCTCGATCCGATCGACGGCACCAAATCCTTCATCGCGGGCTTTCCGATCTGGGGCACGCTGATCGCGCTGTTGCACAAGGGGACGCCGGTGTTCGGCATGATGCACCAGCCCTACATCGGCGAGCGCTTTTCCGGCGACAACGCCGCGGCCAATTACCAGGGACCGTCCGGCGAGCGGCGGCTGGAGACGCGACGCTGCGCGTCGCTGAAGGAGGCGACCTCCTACACCACGAGCCCATTACTGATGAGCGCCGCCGACCGCGCGATCTTCGGGCGAATCGAGAGCGAGGTGCGGCTGTCGCGCTATGGCGGCGATTGCTACTCCTATTGCATGCTGGCGGCCGGCTATCTCGATCTCGTGGTCGAGACCGAACTGAAACCCTACGATATCGCGGCGCTGATCCCGATCATTACGGGTGCCGGCGGCGTCGTCACCAATTGGGAAGGCGGGCCGGCGCAGAACGGCGGCCGCATTGTCGCGGCCGGCGATCCGCGCGTGCATGAGGCGGCGCTGAAACTGCTCAAGGGTTAGCCACCGATGGACGCAATGCTTGTGGTCGACACGGGTGGCCCCCACGCATGAACTAATGTCGTAGCGACGGGTGCAAGTGCCTCGCGCAAACTGCTAGAAAGCCGTCAGCAAAAGACTGCTAAAATGGCTGGCACCAAAAAACAGCCGGCAATCAAAGGGAGGCGTACATGAAGATCCTCGTCAGGATCTTGCTGGGACTTGCGTTGCTGTTGCCGTCTTTCGCCGCAGCGGAAGATTTTCCCTCAAAACCAATCCGGCTGATCGTGCCGTTCCCGCCGGGCGGCCCCAACGACATCATCGCGCGCGTGGTCGGCCAGCGCATGTCGGAAATCACCAAGCAGCCGGTCATTATCGACAACCGCGGCGGACAGGCCGGCGTGCTCGGCACCGACGCGGTCGCGAAATCCGCACCCGACGGCTACACCATCGCCATCACCAGCGCGAGTTCGCTTGCGATCAGCCCGACCATGGAAAAGATCGCCTATGATCCGCAAAGGGATCTGGCGCCGGTCACGCTGGTGGCAGAGGTGCCGGAGATGCTGGTCGTGGCGGGCAACGTGCCGGCCAGAAACATGAAAGAGCTGGTCGCGCTCTGCAAGGCGCAGCCCGGCAAGCTCAATTTTGCCTCCGCCGGCGTCGGCGGCCTGCCGCATCTCGCCGGCGAATTGTTCAAGCTGACGGCCAAGATCGATATCGTCCATGTGCCCTATCGGGGTGCCGCGCCCGCAATCAACGACCTGCTCGGCCAGCAGGTGCAGATGACCTTCCTCGATCTCCCGGTCATCCTGCCGCAGATCAAGGCCGGCAATCTGCACCCGATCGCACTCGGCGCGAAAACGCGCGCATCGCAGGCGCCCGACGTGCCGACCACGGCCGAAGTCGGCATGCCGGAACTCCTGATCGAAAACTGGTACGGCATGGTGGCTCCTGCCGCGACGCCGCCGGACATCATTGCAAAGCTCAATCGCATCACGACCGAAGCGATGTCCGATCCGAACGTCAAGGACAAGCTCTCCGACCAGGGCCTGACACTCGTGCCGCAAACACCCGACCAGTTCCGGGACTATATCGCCGCAGAGACCAAGAAATGGGCCAAGGTGATCAAGGACGCCGGCGTGCCGACGACGAAGTAGCGCTCACGCCGCGGCTTCGCGCAAATGCTCGACCAGCTGCTTTGCCGGCCGCGGCAGCGCCTTGAAACTGCGGGCGCAGATCACGAGCTTGCGGTTGGCGAAGGCGTCGCGGATGCGCACCATCGCGATCGGCATGATGCGACAGCAGCGCCGGGCGGCCGCTTCCGGCACCACGGCGACGCCGACATCGGCGGCCACCATCTGGCAGATCGCATCGAAATCCCGCAACCGCGCGCGGAAATGCAGGCGCATGCCGAGCCGCGCGGCGTGCCTGGAGATATGAACCTGCAGCGCGGTCGCATTGGTCAGCCCGACGAAGCTGCAGGCGGCGGCTTCCTGGAAGTCGATCTGGCGGCGTCCGGCGAACGGCCCCTTGCGCGCGGTCACCAGCGTGAGACGATCCTCGCTGAAGGTGAAGCGTTCGACGTTTTCCGGCAGCGCATGTTCGGCGGCAAAGCCGAGATCGGCCGCACCGGTCGCAATCGCGGTCGCGATATCCGTGCTTTCGCGCTCCTCGACATCGACATTGATGTCGGGATGTTCGCGCAGAAAGGACGCGAGAGCGCGCGGCAGGTGTTCGGAGAGGCCCGAGGTGTTGGCGAGCAGATGCACGCTGGCGCGCACGCCGGAAGCAAACCGGGCGAGATCGCCGCGCATCGCCTCGACATTGTGAATGACGAGGCGAGCGTGATCGAGCAGGCTTTCGCCGGCCGCGGTCAGCTCCACGCCGCGGCGGCCGCGCTTGAACAGCGCGACGCCGAAGGCTTGCTCCAGGCCCTTGATCCGGGCGCTGGCGGAGGCGAGCGCGAGATGGGCGCGGTCTGCGCCGCGCGTGATGCTGCGGCTGTCCGCGACCGCGATGAAGAGGTTCAGGTCGACGAGGTCGAAGCGCATGGGGTTCGTCCGGGATGGAAGCCTTCGTCGCAGACGAAGGCTGGCTCCGTAACCTCCACATTGTGCCGATTGCGCGGATCGGTCAATCTCTCGGCATGATGCACGTCGAACCCCTGCTCTATTTCATTGCTGGCGTCTTCCTGATTGCAGGCTTCGTCAAGGGCGTGGTGGGGCTCGGCCTGCCGACGGTTTCCATGGGCCTGCTTGCGGTGACGATGCCGCCGAGCCAGGCGCTTGCCATCGTCATCGTGCCCGCAGTCATCACCAATATCTGGCAGACCTTCGTCGGCTCCTATTTGCGCGACATCATCCGCCGGCTGTGGCCGCTGTTGGCCGGCACCGCGTTCGGGATCTGGCTGAACCGGGGTTCGCTGACCGGCGCTTACGCGCACTACCTGCCGATCGCGCTCGGCGTCCTGCTCGTGATCTATGCCGTCATTGGCCTGAGCAAATTCGCCTTCACCGTCGCACCGCGCAGCGAGAAATGGGTCGGCGGCATTGTCGGGCTCATCACCGGCCTGATCTCGGCTGCGACCGGGGTGCAGGTAATCCCGTCGATGCCGTTTCTGCAGGCGATCGGCATGGAGAAGGACGAGCTGGTGCAGGCACTCGGCGTGTTCTTCACGGTCGCGACGCTGGCGCTGACCATCAATCTCACGACCTCGGGTCTGCTCCGCGCTTCGACGGCGCTGCCAGGCGGCATCGCGATGGCCTGTTCCTTTGCCGGCATGTTCACCGGACAGGCGGTGCGCTCGCGGATGCCGGCGGAAGCCTTCCGCCACTGGTTCCTGATCGCGATGATCGTTCTCGGGATCTATCTCGCGGGGGCTGCGATCTACAAACTCGAGACGGGCGCGCCTTAATTAAAGGCATCGCCGCGGTTCCCGTGCGGTCAAACGCCACGGCTTTGTGCGCACACAACAACTTTCCGCAGGATAGGAGGCATTCCTATTGCCTCCGGGCGGCTCTTCCGTCAGATACGACACGCAGGATTCCTGTCGATCGCCAGCAGGTGGCGATTCCCGCGCACGGGGCCGATGGAGAGACGTCTCGCCGCCATTGTCTGCGCCGATATCGCCGGTTACTCTCGCATGATGGGTGCCGACGAAGCGGGGACGCATGCCTCGTTCAAGGCCCATCGCAGCGCGATCTATCCGATCATCCTCAATCATGGCGGCCGGCTGGTGAAAAATACCGGCGACGGTTTTCTCGTGGAGTTCCCGAGCATCGTCGGCGCGATCGAGGCAGCGATCGAGATGCAGACGGTGATGGCGGAGCGAAATCATCATCTGCCGGCCGATCGCACGATGCACTTCCGCATGGGCGTGCATATGGGCGACGTCATGGCCGACGAGGACGAGGTGTTCGGCGACGACGTCAACATCGCGGTCCGCCTGCAGACGGTGGCCACGCCTGGCGGCATCGCGGTGTCGGACAAGGCTTTTGCGGAAGCCGGCAAGCGCCTGAGCGCGTCGCTCACCGACGCCGGCCCGCATCGCTTCAAGAATATCGCCGATCCCATCCTGATCTGGACCTGGGCACCGGCAGGATTGGACGCCAGGGGCAGCGAATCCAATGACAGCGCGCACCCGCCGGCGCAATATCGAACTGCGATCATCGGTGTGCTGCCCTTCGACAATCTCAGCGGCAGCGCCGACGAATATTTTGCCGACGGACTGACGGAAGACCTGATTCACGCGCTGTCGCTGCAGTCGTTCTATCGCGTGCTGAGCCGGAGCTCGACCTTTGCGTTCAGGGGCAAGAATGTGAGCACGCGCCTGATCGCGCGCGAGATCGATGCGACCTACCTGATCCAGGGCTCGGTCCGCCGCGCCGGCAGCAAGATCCGCGTCACCGCCGAACTGATCGCGCCCGAAAGCGGCGAGCAGCTCTGGACCGGCCGCTACGACCGCGACATCGACGATCTCTTTGCGCTGCAGGACGAGATCACGACCAGCCTGTCGGCCGCGATCGCGCCGGCGATCTATCGCGCGGAAGCCTCCACGCCCGCACGGCACTCCGACCTCACCGCATGGGATCGCTTCCTCAAGGGGCTGTCGCATTATTATCGCGAGACCAAGGAAGACTTCGAGGCCTCGATCGACCTGTTCAAGCAGGCGATTGCGCTCGATGGCGAGCTATCGATCGCGCGCGCCTATCTCGCGACCATCATGGTGCAGGGCGTGCAGTATGGCTGGCTCAGGAGCAGCCGCGAATTGTGGGCCACCGCGATGGATCTCGCCGAGAGCAGTGTCCGGCTCGATCCGCGCTCGTCCTTTGCCTACTCGATCCTCGCCTATATGCACGTCATGCAGGGACGCTACGAAGCCTCCATCGAGGCGATCCAGCGCGCGGTCGCGCTGAACCCGTATGACATGGGCGCGCGTGGCGTGCAGGGCATCTGCCACCTCCTGATCGGCGAGCATCGCGAGGCGATCGAGCTGCTTTCAATGGCTGTTCAGCGCGGCAACAGCGATCCGCGCTATCAATGGGCGGCCTCGATCGCCTTCAGCCATTATCTCCTTGGCCAATACGACGCCTGTTTGTCCTGGGCGCGGGAAGCGCTGTACCTCAATCCCAACCATCTCCAGGTGCTGGCGATCCGGACTGCGGCGCTGTCGCAACTCGGCCGCACGGATGAAGCCGCCAAAGCCACGGAGTTGCTGCTCGGCAATTATCCGAATTTCAGCGTCGAGCGGCATCTGCGCAATTTCCACTGGAGAAATCCGAATGATATCGCCCATTATCGCGAGGGGCTGCTGAAGGCCGGCGTGCCTTTCGGCAAGATTGAGCTGGTCGCCAAACGCGCCGCGGACTAGTTACGAAGCCCTGCCCCTCATCCTGAGGATCAACTAGCCGAACAGCGGCGTGCCCGGGACGAAGGCGTCGAACGCCGCCCAGAATTGCGCACGGTAGCGGTCCTGTTCCTGCAGTATTTCGTGCTTGGAGCCGGCGATAACGAGATGCGAGCCGGCGCGCAGATGATAGGCGAACTCCTCGATCGCCGACGTCGACACCACGGCATCGTTGGAGGCCGCCAGCATCAGGATCGGCTGGCGGATCTGCGAGGGATAATACATCCGGCGGAAGGTGGTCATGGCGCGGAAGGAAGTGTCGGCCCAGGCCACCGTCGGCGAGGCGATGCCCAGCGTCGGCTCCTCTTCCAGGATCGCGGCGTTGCGGGCATAGCGCACGGGATCGCTGGTCACGGGATTGTTGACGAAGGAGCGCGTGCCGGTGAGCGTGTCGTCGCCACCGGGAACGTAGCGGCCGCCCTGCCCGGCAAAGCGCAGCGTGCGCAAGAGCAGCCGCACCGGCAGCGAGGTGGAGCGCCCGGGCAGATCGATCATCGGCGCCGACAGCACCATGCGATCGAACCAGCGTTTGCCGGCGTACGCGAGGCGCAGCAGCACCGCGCCGCCCATGGAGTGGGCCAGCGCAAAAAACGGCGGCGGACAATCCGGCAGCACCACCTGCTGCACGAAGGTCTCGACGTCGATCTCGTAGTCGGCGAAGTTGCGGACATAGCCCTTGCGCGGATCGCGCAGGCGGCGCGACGAATGACCCTGCCCGCGCCAGTCGAACGTGGCGACCGCAAAACCGCGATCGCGCAGGTCGCGCACGGTCTCGAAATATTTTTCGATCTGCTCGCCGCGGCCATGGAAGATGCAGACCGTACCCTTGCGGCCCACTGGCGGCGCCCAGCGGGCGAAGCGCAGTTCTGCGCCGTCGGGCGTGCGGATGGTACCGGAGACAAAGTTTTCCGGAGCGGGATTGGCGGGAATCGAGACGAGCGTCATGGGCCGGGTTGACTAGGAGGAAAAGGCTGAAAAACAAGGGCTGGAAGGGTCAAAAAAGGCTCACCTCCCGCCCTCTTGAACGCCGTCTTGCCTTCTCCCATATCACCAACGTGCAGGCCGCTACCAGTGTCTCGGGACATCGAACATCCCCAAAACATTGAGGCTGCACAGGACTTAAGCCCGGCCCGATGGCGGGCGGGTATTTCAAACAGTCGCTCAATGGAGGACTACCCATGCGTACCTACGACCTCACGCCGTTTTATCGTTCCACCGTCGGCTTCGACCGTCTTTTCTCCCTGCTCGACCAGGCCACTTCCGACGGCAGCCCCGGCTATCCCCCCTACAACATTGAGCGCACCGGCGATAACGCCTACCGCATCTCGGTAGCCGTATCCGGCTTCGCCAAGGAAGAGCTCTCCCTCGTCGCGAAGGAAAACACGCTGACGATCAAGGGCGAGAAAGTCGCCAACGAGAACAGCAAGGACAAGGCCGAAGTGCTTTACCGCGGCATCGCCGCGCGCGCCTTCGAGCGCGTGTTCCAGCTCGCCGACTTCGTGGTGGTGAAGAACGCCTCGCTCGAGCACGGCCTGCTCCATGTCGATCTCGTCCGCGAGATCCCCGAGGCCAAGAAGCCCCGCAGCATTCCGATCGGCTCGGCCGCTCCGCAGGTGGTCGACGGCTCGGCCGACAAGGCCGCCGCCTGAGCGATCAAATTTCAGCAGCGTAGCTGTGTAAGGAAAAACGCCTCGGGAAACCGGGGCGTTTTTGCTTCGTCGTCATTCCGGGATGCGCCGTAAGGCGCAGGCCCGAAATCCATACCCAGGATGGTGGTTATGGATTCCGGGCTCGCCGCTTCGCGGCGCCCCGGAATGACGACGAGACTTTTTGCGTCTAATCCAGCCCCTGCGCCGCCGGCATTTGCTGCGTCGGCCGGATCACCGGCGCGGGCTTGGCTTCGCCGACGGTTGCGGCCGACGGCGGCGGTGACACGTTCGCCTGCGAGGCGGCCGGCGCCGATGGAGGGGCGCTCGCGGCCGGCGCAGGCGGCGTCACAGGCTTGGTCTCGATCGCCGCCGATTGCTGCGGCGCCGGCTCCGGAGGCTTCGCGGCGACGGCCGGTTTCGGCGCAGGCATCGGCACGGCGCGGCTTGCGACATGCGGCACCGAGGCCGGCGGCCGCGGTACGCCGCGGATCACGGTCGGCGGCGGCACGGCGGCATCTAGCCCGTGAGCGGACATCTGCTCGGCCTCGAAATTATCGCCGTAGGGAGCCGGGCCGCCGAAGCCATAGGCCGGCACGAAGCGGAGGATCCGCCCGTTGCGGGCGTCGATCACCAGCCGCCCGTCCTCACCACGGCGGTCGATCGCCGCGATGACATAGACAAAGCCGCGCTGATGCGGGATGCCGAGCGGCGAGAAACCGTTGTCGCGGAGCACCGCATAGACTTCCTGCGGCGGCAGCAGCGACTGGCCGTAACCGCCATAATTGGAAACCGGCGGCGGCGCCGGTGGCACGGCACCATAGGGCCGCTCGTAGGGAGCATCGAAATCGGAGACACCCCGATAGGGTGCCGGCATCTGAGCATTGGCGGCCGAAGCCGCCAACATCAATCCGGTCAATACGGCCAATCCTGCGAAACGCTTCATCGTTTCAATGCTCCTGCAAGCGCCCCCGCTAAGCCCGAAGTTGAGCTCGGCGGCAAATCTCGGCGGTGATTTCGGCGCTGCTTGGGCCGGATCGCGGCACGTTTGCTTCAAATCCGCGGCAGCACAGATCAGGTTTGCAGTTGCATGAGCCCCCAACGACTTTCCCGCGCTTGTGTGGTAGAGAAAAATAAGGCATGGTGGAAGTTAGGACAGCATAGCTGTCTCAAATTTCGTTGCGAAACCGGCATAGGGATTGCAACGAAAGTTCGGCCTCTAGCGCCGCAAAGGTACCAGGCAAAGCCGTTCTCCAGGGACGTTGAACGCTGAGCCTGAACTCTGAAAATACGGCTCGCTCTTGGACGAGCGGTGACCCCCCTGATTTTTCTTTGGGGTGCCGCGGAACGCCCAAGGTGCGCCGAAGACGCAAGCCAACGGGAAGGCCCTCATTCGAGGAGACGTAAATATGAGCGGGTCGGAAATCGAGCGCGAACACATCGTGGCAGAAACGCTGCAGGCCCGCGCGGATTCGAAACCGGC
The DNA here is from genome assembly GCA_963847045.1 of uncultured Alphaproteobacteria bacterium. GTDB lineage: Bacteria > Pseudomonadota > Alphaproteobacteria > Rhizobiales > Xanthobacteraceae > Bradyrhizobium. The sequence continues at coordinate 446,837 of CAWJYQ010000017.1, forward strand.
CGACCGCGAGCTCCACACGTGGCGTCCCGAAGCCAGCGGCCTGTATGATCCTTCGCTGGAAAAAGATTCCTGCGGCGTCGGCTTCATCGCCAACATCAAGGGCAAGAAGTCGCATCAGATCGTCTCCGATGCGCTCAACATTCTCTGCAACCTCGAGCATCGCGGCGCCGTCGGCGCCGACCCGCGCTTCGGCGACGGCGCCGGCATCCTGGTGCAGATTCCGCACGCCTTCTTCAAGCGCAAGGCCGCCGAGATCGGCTTCCTGCTGCCCGATCCCGGCGAGTACGCTATCGGCGCGCTGTTCATGCCGAAGGAGACGGCATGGCGGAAGGTGATCCAGAGCATCATCGCCGAACAGATCAAGGCCGAGGGCATGATGCTGCTCGGCTGGCGCGACGTGCCATCAGACAATTCCTCGCTCGGCGTCACCGTCAAGCCGACCGAGCCCTATCACATGCAGGTCTTCATCGGCCGCAATGGCTGCGCGAAGAGCGACGACGAGTTCGAGCGCAAGCTCTACATCCTGCGCAAGTCGATCTCGCACGCGATCTATCAGCGCCGCGACCGCGGCCTGGCGGGCTATTATCCCTGCTCGCTGTCGTGCCGCACCGTGATCTACAAGGGCATGTTCCTCGCCGACCAGCTCGGCAAGTACTATGCCGATTTGCACGAGCCCGACTTCGAGAGCGCGCTCGCACTGGTGCATCAGCGCTTCTCGACCAACACCTTCCCGACCTGGTCGCTGGCGCATCCCTACCGGATGATCGCGCATAACGGCGAGATCAACACGCTGCGCGGCAACGTCAACTGGATGGCGGCACGCCAGGCCTCGGTGAGCTCCGACCTCTACGGCAAGGACATCAACCGTCTCTGGCCGATCTCCTATGAAGGCCAGAGCGACACCGCCTGCTTCGACAACGCGCTCGAATTTCTGGTGCAGGGCGGCTACTCGCTGCCGCATGCCGTCATGATGATGATTCCGGAGGCGTGGGCCGGCAATCCCTTGATGGATGAGAGGCGCCGCTCCTTCTACGAATATCATGCCGCGCTGATGGAGCCGTGGGATGGCCCCGCCGCGATCGCGTTCACCGACGGCCGCCAGATCGGCGCCACGCTCGACCGCAACGGCCTGCGGCCGGCGCGCTATCTCGTCACCAGCGACGACCGCATCGTGATGGCGTCCGAAATGGGCGTGCTGAAGATCCCGGAGAACGAGATCGTCACCAAGTGGCGGCTGCAGCCCGGCAAGATGCTGCTGGTCGATCTCCAGGAAGGCCGCCTCATTCCCGACGACGAGATCAAGGCGCAGCTCGCCAAGAGCCACCCCTATCGCGAGTGGCTCGACCGCACCCAGATCCAGCTCGAGGAACTGCCGGCCGCGCCCGCCAAGGGCGTGCGCTCCAATCTGCCGCTCCTGGACCTGCAGCAGGCCTTCGGCTATTCGCAGGAAGACATCACCATCCTGATGACGCCGATGGCTTCCACCGGCGAGGAAGCCACGGGCTCGATGGGCAACGACACGCCGATCTCGGCGCTGTCCGACAGGCCGAAGCAGCTCTTCACCTATTTCAAGCAGAACTTTGCGCAGGTGACGAACCCGCCGATCGACCCGATCCGCGAGGAGATCGTCATGAGCCTGGTCTCGATCATCGGGCCGCGGCCGAACCTGTTCGACCTGAAGGGCCTCGCCTCGACCAAGCGGCTTGAAGTCCGCCAGCCGATCCTGACCGACGCGGACCTGGAAAAGATCCGCTCGATCGGCGAGATCGCCGAAAGCCATTTCAAGTCGCGCACGCTCGACACCACCTTCCATGCGGGCTTCGGGGCCTCCGGCATGGAGCAGGTGCTCGACGAGCTCTGCGCGCGCGCCGAAGGCGCGGTGCGCGAAGGCGTCAACATCATCGTCCTGTCCGACCGCATGGTCGGCTCGGACCGGATTCCGATCCCCTCGCTGCTCGCCTGTGCGGCCGTGCATCATCACCTGATCCGCACGGGCTTGCGCACCTCGGTCGGCATCGTCGTCGAATCCGGCGAGCCGCGCGAGGTGCATCACTTCGCCTGCCTTGCCGGCTACGGCGCGGAAGCGATCAATCCCTATCTCGCCTTCGAGACCATCATCGCGCTGAAGGATCGGCTGCCGGCCGCGCTCGACGACTACGAGGTCGTCAAGCGCTACATCAAGTCGATCGGCAAAGGCCTGCTCAAGGTGATGTCGAAGATGGGCATCTCGACCTATCAGTCCTATTGCGGTGCGCAGATTTTTGACGCCGTCGGCCTGAAGGCCGATTTCGTGGCGAAGTACTTTGCCGGCACCCACACCCGCATCGAGGGCGTCGGCCTCTCCGAGATCGCGGAAGAGACCACGCGCCGTCATGCCGACGCCTTCGGCGACTCGCTCGTTTACAAGACCGCGCTCGACGTCGGCGGCGAATATGCCTACCGCACCCGCGGCGAGGATCACGCCTGGACCGCGGAATCGGTCTCGACGCTGCAGCATGCCGTGCGCGGCAATTCCAGGGAGCGCTACCAGTCGTTCGCGAAGATCCTCAACGAGCAATCCGAGCGGCTGGTCACGCTGCGCGGCCTGTTCCGGATCAAGAGCGCCGAGGACGAGAAGCGCAAGCCGGTACCGCTCGCCCAGGTCGAGCCGGCCAAGGATATCGTCAGGCGTTTCGCCACCGGCGCGATGAGTTTTGGCTCGATCTCGCGCGAGGCGCATACGACGCTCGCGATCGCGATGAACCGCATCGGCGGCAGATCCAACACCGGCGAAGGCGGCGAGGAAGCCGACCGCTTCAAGCCGCTGCCGAATGGCGACAGCATGCGCTCGGCGATCAAGCAGGTCGCCTCGGGCCGCTTCGGGGTGACGACGGAATATCTCGTCAACTCCGACATGATGCAGATCAAGATGGCGCAGGGCGCCAAGCCCGGCGAAGGCGGACAACTGCCCGGCCACAAGGTCGACGCCACCATCGCCAAGGTTCGGCATTCGACGCCGGGCGTCGGCCTGATCTCGCCGCCGCCGCATCATGACATCTATTCGATCGAGGACCTCGCGCAGCTCATCTACGACCTGAAGAACGTCAACCCCGAGGGCCTGGTCTCGGTGAAGCTCGTCTCCGAGGTCGGTGTCGGCACGGTGGCGGCGGGCGTTGCCAAAGCGCGCGCCGACCATGTCACCATCGCGGGCTTCGAGGGCGGCACCGGCGCTTCGCCGCTGACCTCGATCAAGCATGCGGGTTCACCGTGGGAGATCGGCTTGGCCGAGACCCACCAGACCCTGGTGCGCGAGCGGCTGCGCAGCCGCATCGTGGTGCAGGTCGACGGCGGCTTCCGCACCGGACGCGACGTCGTGATCGGCGCGCTGTTAGGGGCCGACGAATTCGGCTTCGCCACCGCGCCCCTGATCGCGGCGGGCTGCATCATGATGCGCAAGTGCCATCTCAACACCTGTCCTGTGGGCGTCGCCACCCAGGACCCGGTGCTGCGCAAGCGTTTCACCGGCCAGCCCGAGCACGTCATCAACTACTTCTTCTTCGTCGCCGAGGAAGTCCGCGAGATCATGGCAAGCCTCGGCTTCCGCACCTTCAACGAGATGATCGGCCAGACCCAGATGCTCGACCAGACGCGGCTGGTGGCGCACTGGAAGGCGAAGGGGCTGGACTTCTCAAAGCTGTTCGTGCGGCAAAAGGAAGAGAAGGGCCAGAAGATCTATCACTCCGAGCCCCAGAACCATCATCTGGAGACCGTGCTCGACCGCCGGCTGATCGAACGCTCGCAGGCCGCGCTCGACCGCGGCGCGCCGGTCAAGATCGACATGGAGATCAACAACACCAACCGTTCGGCCGGCGCGATGCTGTCCGGCACGGTGGCGAAGATCTACGGCCATGCCGGCCTGCCCGACGACACCATTACGGTGCACCTGAAGGGCACGGCGGGCCAGGCGTTCGGTGCGTGGCTTGCCAAGGGCGTCACCTTCGAGCTCGAAGGCGAAGGCAACGACTATGTCGGCAAGGGCCTCTCCGGCGGCAAGATCATCGTCAAGCCGCCGCGCAACGGCGGCATCGTGCCGGAAGAGAGCATCATCGTCGGCAACACCGTGATGTATGGCGCGATCGAGGGCGAATGCTATTTCCGAGGTATCGCCGGCGAACGCTTTGCCGTGCGCAATTCCGGCGCGGTCGCGGTCGTCGAGGGCGCGGGCGACCATTGCTGCGAATACATGACCGGCGGCATCGTGGTCGTGCTCGGCAAGACCGGGCGCAACTTCGCGGCCGGCATGTCCGGCGGCATCGCCTATGTGCTGGACGAGGAGGGCAGCTTCGACAAGCTCTGCAATATGTCGATGGTCGAGCTTGAGCCGCTGCTGTCGGAAGAGATGGTCAACGAGGGCGCCTATCACCACTCCGGCGATCTCGAGGCGCACGGCAAGGTCGACGTGTTCAGGAATCTCCTGGATGCCGATATCGAGCGTCTGCACGTCCTGATCACGCGCCATGCCAAGGCGACGGGCTCCCGGCGCGCCGCCGAGATCCTGGCGAACTGGAAGGAATGGCTGCCGAAATTCCGCAAGGTGATGCCGGTCGAGTACCGCCGCGCGCTGAAGGAAATGAAGGCCAACGCCGACGCCGAACCGAAAATCGCGATCGGGGCGTAACGCATGATCCCGAAAAGTGGATACCGGTTTTCGGACAAGATCATGCACAAATGACAATCCTCATGGTGAGGAGGCGCGAAGCGCCGTCTCGAACCATGAGGCCACCATCCGGGCCTTCATCCTTCGAGACGCGGCGAAGACGCCGCTCCTCAGGATGAGGGTCTGACACGAGAAGAGAGAACGCAGGGGCGTCAGGTTTAAATGGGTAAGGTTACAGGGTTTCTGGAAATCGAGCGGCATGACCGGAAGTATGCGCCGGTCGCCGAGCGGTTGAAGCATTTCAACGAATTCGTCGTTCCGCTTTCGGAAAAAGAAACGCGCGACCAGGCCGCGCGCTGCATGAATTGCGGCATTCCCTATTGCCACGGCACCGGCTCGGTTCAGCCGGGCACGCCGGGCTGCCCGGTCAACAACCAGATCCCCGACTTCAACGATCTCGTCTATCAGGGCAACTGGGAAGAAGCCTCGCGCAATTTGCATTCGACCAACAATTTCCCGGAGTTCACCGGGCGCATCTGCCCGGCGCCGTGCGAGGCCTCCTGCACGCTCAACATTGACGACAATCCGGTCACGATCAAAACCATCGAGTGCGCGATCGTCGATCGCGCCTGGGAGAATGGCTGGCTGAAGCCGGAGATCGCTCCGCACAAGACCGGCAAGAAGGTCGCGGTCATCGGCTCCGGTCCCGCGGGCCTCGCCTGCGCGCAGCAGCTCGCGCGCGCCGGCCATGACGTGCATGTCTACGAGAAATACGCCAAGGCGGGCGGGCTTTTGCGTTATGGCATTCCCGACTTCAAGATGGAGAAGAATGTCATCGACCGCCGCATCAGGCAGATGGAGGGCGAAGGCGTCAGCTTCCATTATGGCGTCCATGTCGGCGCCAGTGGCGCGCTCGACCCGCGCGAGATGCTCAACGAGTATGACGCGATCGCGCTGACCGGCGGCGCGGAAGCCCCGCGCGACCTGCCGATCCCCGGCCGCGATTTGCACGGCATCCATTTCGCGATGGACTTCCTGCCGCAGCAGAACCGCCGCGTCAGTAATGAATCGCTGGATGGCGTCACGGACATTTTGGCCGACGGCAAGCATGTCGTCGTGATCGGCGGCGGCGACACCGGGAGCGACTGCATCGGCACCTCGTTCCGCCAGGGCGCCAAGTCGGTGACGCAGTTGGAAATCATGCCCGCGCCGCCCGAGCACGAGAACAAGGGCCTGACCTGGCCGAACTGGCCGCTCAAGATGCGGACCTCATCCAGCCAGGCCGAGGGCGCCGCGCGCGAATTCGCCGTGTTGACGCAGAAGTTTTCCGGCGCCGACGGCAAAGTGGCAAAACTGCATTGCGTGAAAGTCGACGACAAGTTCAAGCCGCTGCCCGGCACCGAGTTCGACCTCGACGCCGAGCTCGTGCTGCTCGCGATGGGCTTTGTCCATCCCGTGCACGAGGGTCTGTTGAAGCTGCTCGGCGTCGACCTCGACCAGCGCGGCAACGTCCGCGCCAACCTCGCCGACTACCAGACCTCGCGCCCCAACGTGTTCTCCGCCGGCGACATGCGCCGCGGCCAGTCGCTGGTGGTCTGGGCCATCCGCGAAGGCCGCCTGTGTGCGCAGTCGATCGACAAGTTTTTGATGGGATCGACGAATTTGCCGCGGTGAGGGGATGTCATTGCCGGGCTCAACTTTCCTGGCAGTGTTTTCGCTCGGCGACATCGCCTGATCATATTTCCAGAATCGTTCAGCCGGGTTTCGGGCGCGGCAGGCTATGTCGGGTGAACAGATCGTAATATGCGAGCGCTGGCAGCCCTCACGGCTTCTTGCGAAAAGCGATCAGGGTACTTTGTAACGAGATACTCACCGGTTAGCTCGATCATCCCGAAACCGATCAATAGATTGAAGCCATCGGTGCCGCCGGGAGCAATCGCCCAATCTTCGAGACATTGAATAACGCCCTTGTTTTTCAGCTTTTGACGAGTGCGGTTCGCACGTGTGGTGCGACCATTTTTTTCGGTTAGGAGCTCTTCGTAAGCGGCAAGCGTCGCATAAAAATCGCGATGAAGAGGGTCGCTATGGTCTTCGCCTTCGAGCGCGCAGAGACGAAGGAAAGCCTCTCGCCAAACATCATCGCGGTTCAGCTTCTTCGCATTGACCATCAAATTCCGCAGGGCTTTCGGATCGGTGTATTCAGAAATGGGCTTCGCCATAATTGTCCCCTTCCATATTCCCGCACCGTGCAGCAAATCGAATATAGCACAGAGGCCGGGCGCGTCGGCCGGGCTTTCTGTCTACACTGGCAACGCCTCCCACCTGTCGAGATGGGGCAAACAGTTCTTCCACGGGATATCCGACGTTGAGCTATCGCCCCTAATCAAGCCATTCGTGGTCGCTTGGCTCATTATGAAGAATTGGTTCGGCTGCCCCGGAGGCACGCATGCCAGCACATAAAACAGTCTTTCGGTTTTAGGCTTTCGCCGTATCAACCAAGTGTTCTTGGATCGCAGTCCTTTCACATCGACAGTGAACGCAACACCGTTCGGACTTATGGCCATCAAGTCTGCGTTAGGGTGGTTGCCCATCGTCAGTGCGACCTGATAATCGCGCTTGCAGAGTTCGGAAGCTACTGCGAATTGAGCGGCCCATTGAGTGTGGTGCGCCGACTTGCGTTTCTTGGTTGCCTCACTCCCCTTCACAACGACGCCCTCCATGGTTCCCCTCCCGGGCCGCTCGCCCGTCGAGTGCGGGCGCGGGTCATATACGGATAATTGTCGGCGTCAAGGTGTATTCACTGCAGTGTATGAATCGGCTTCTGGCCCCTTTTCCGACACTCGCGAGACACGCCTCGGTCAACTCGCCAAATTTTTCTTCTCTTTTTCAGAATTTCTGTTAATCATAAACAAGTCCCGCACCCTCCAAGAGGGGCGCTTCGCGATCGTCACGAGTGTCGGGCGCGGGATGCGGTGGACGCGATCGTATCGTCAGACGTGCGATGGGGTCGCGGACGGCCAAGTCGTGTGGTCCTGATTCCCCTGAAGCGGCACCGCGTCGCCTCATGAAGAGTGGTCTTGGTGCAAGGGCAAACCTTCATTGACCGTGAGGAAAATCACACAGCGCGAAGGCGCCTCGCATGGCCGTATGCGGCTTACCAACCGGGAACGCGCTCCGCCTCGCGCCCTTGCCGGCCATCGTGATCAGCCGCGGTAACGACGGAGCACAGATGAGCTGGGGTCGTCGTGACCGCGATTACTTGTCCTGGGCGACAGATCGCTCGTTAACCCATGCGACAATTTGTGCGTTTGAACGGTGGGCGGGGAAGTGTGACCTACCTCAAAGAGCTTGGTGAGGGGATTCAATATCTGCAACGGGATCGTTTCATGGATTTGAGGCACTCCCGTGAAGAACCATTTTCCCCTGCTGGATCCGCTGCGCTTCGGGACCGCTCTCGGAGTCGCCATTTTTCACCAGATGTTCTGGTCCTGGGCCTGGGTTTCGATTGGCGTCCCGGGTTTCGAGCGCTACGTCGCCGCCGATGTTCTATACCCGTCCGCCGCGCCCTTCACATGGTTCGGCTGGGTGGGTGTTGAAATCTTCTTTGTCATTTCCGGTTTCGTCATAGCGAATTCCGCGAGCAAGTCTTCGCCGACCGAGTTTCTTCTTGGCCGCGCTCTCAGGCTTTATCCGGCGGTCTGGGTTTGCGCCACCGCCACCTTCCTTGTTCTGGTTCTGTTTGGGAGCGGGTCAGCATCCCAATTCATTGTGCCCTACATCCACGCCATGACGCTCGTTCCCAAGGGAGTCACCGGTCAATGGCTCGACGGCGTCTACTGGACGCTGGCGGCCGAGGCGGCGTTTTATGGGCTCGTGTTTTGCGCGATGCTCACGAAGAGGATCACCCTGCGACACCTGGCCTTTGGTCTCACCATCTACAGCGCAGTCTTCAATGCTGTCGCGTTGCTGGTGCTGTCATGCACGACGCCCTCCGACTTGCCCTATCTCGTTATCCTGATGTTTCGGGTGCCGTGCGCAGCATTCTTGTTGACCCATGGCTGCTTTTTTGCGCTGGGCATCTGGCTTTTCATTTCTGCAAACAGAAAATTGACGGCGCTCGAACGGGTCGCCGTCGCCGTCACCTGTCTTTCGGGTGCCGCAGAAATCTACTTTTTTGCCTCTTTCTTCCTGACGTGCATACCCGCCATCTCGGATCAATCAGCCCTTGTGCCGATCATGGTTTGGGCGGCGGCGGTGGGCCTCATTGCCTATGGCGCGAACAGGAACAGGCGCTCTGCAGCCACCGCTTCGCCTGAAGCGCCGGCTTATTGGAGAACGCTCGGGCTGATCACCTATCCGCTCTATCTCACCCACAACGTCATTGGCACAGCGATCATTCGTGTCCTGGTCGATGCTGGCCTCGATGCCACCTCGGCCGTATGGGTTGAGCTGGGCATTCTTGTCCTGGTCTGCTGGTTTATTTGCGCGAAGATCGAGCCAGCCATCAGAGGTGCGATGACGCAAACCATTTCATATTTCGGACAGCTTCCGGAAAGACTGCCAGCATCGAGGCGCCCGGCGTTTTCTCGGGGGTTGGGCCTTCGGCTGCCCGTCCCGGCAAAGGTGAAGGTCGCGGCGCGGTAGCCGGTGTCCTGCTAGACTAGAGCGTGATGGACTTTTCTTCGAATCGTCATCCCGCTCTATCTTTTTGTTTGAGCATGATCTTTTCGGAAAACCGCTGCACACTTTTCCGGATCATGCTCTAGCTTCCTGAACTTGCTGCATCCGATTTGGGAAAAAAGCCTGCTTCGGCCGACACCCGTCAGATGGAAGAAGTTCCGCGAGTTAAGGCAGGAAGTATCGGATGAAGGTCACCAGAGACATGGTGGATAAAGACTTGCGCGCCAGATATGCCGCTGGGCGGATTATCGCAAGATTTTTTCACACGAGATGGTTCTCTCTGCTCGTGTTCCGTTTCAGTGGGGCCGTCCTGCGGGGAAAAGACATTAGAGGACTTGTCTGCCGAGAACGGCATATTCCGAGCAGAAATGGTGGGTCGCCTATTCGCGTGAGAGTCTATCGGCCAACCGCGGCAGTTGGACCACTGCCGGTCATGCTGTATCTGCATGGCGGCGGTTACGTTCACGGGGTGCCCGAGCAATTCGGCTCAAGCATCAAGCGCTTCATCGAGACGGAGCCATGCATCATAGTCGCGCCGGACTATAGAAAGGCCGTTGAATCGCCGTACCCGGCCGCATTCAACGACTGCTACGACACCCTGCTATGGATAAGGGATAATGCGGCCTCCATCGGCGGAAGAACCGACAGATTCATCGTGTCAGGCCATAGCGCGGGCGGAGGGCTTGCGGCGGCCGTCTCGCTCAAGGCTGCCGATACCGGCGATGCAAAAATAGCCTTTCAGATGCCGCTATATCCAATGATTGATGACCGGCAGAATAGCGCCTCTGCCGTTGGAAACGACGCACCCGTATGGGATGAAGAAGCTAACAGGCTGGCATGGTCCCGTTATCTCGATGGCGTGACGAACGTTACGCCTTACGCAGCTGCGGCACGCTGCACAGACTATACGAAATTGCCGCCGACGATCACTTACGTCGGCAGTCTGGAGCCATTTCGGGATGAAACGAAGAATCTACGTTGAGAACCTTCGTCGGGCCAATGTTCCGGTTGAATTCGAGGTATTCGACGGCGCTTTTCACGGTTTTGACGTGCTGGTACCAGACGCTCCAATCAGTAAGCGAGCAAATCAGTTCCTGATGGAAAACTTCCAAAAGTTTGCTCGGCGGTATTTCCCCTAGCGCATGATCCGGAAAAGTGTGCAGCGGTTTTCCGAAAAGATCATGCAAAAAAGATAGAGCGCGATGACGATTCGAAGAAAAGTCATCACGCGCTAGAACTATCAACACGGTCTGGACAGGTGCTGCATCGATGTCCGCTTTCCCCTGATAGGACGTCAATTTCGCGAGACAATTCAGGCGGTTGGCACAACTTCGACCTTGCATCAAAAATTCCTCTTCCATTTTTCCGAATTTCTGCTAATCATAATCCCGTCCCGCACCCCCAAGAGGGGCGCTTCGCGATCGTCACGAGTGTCGGGCGCGGGATGCGGTGGACGCGATCACGTCGTCAGACGTGCGGTGGGGTCGCGGACGGCCAAGTCGTGTGGTCCTGATTCCCCGACGCTGGAATCAAGTCTTGCGAGACGTTTCGCAGGGCGATGGTGGCTAACAAGCCCGGTACACCAGGGAGAGCGCGAAGCAGCCGTTAAAACCATTGCGCAGGGAATGCCGGGTGTTTCGGCTGCCCTGTCGTTGCTTGCGTGCGCAAAGTGCACTTTCTTTGCACGCAAGGCTCGCGGGTGCGGCCAGCATCCGGCATTCCCTGCGCCCTCTTGCTTTCGAGGGCGAGCTTCCTGCAGGACCCGGACGCTTTCGCGCCGCGGGAGTGCGGAGTTGTGTCTCTCCGGCTGTTTGACAATCGAATATGAGGCGGTGGCTTCCACCGCGCGCCGTCATCGACGAGCTATTTGGCGGGCGCAATGAAATGCCGAAATAGAGATCGTCATTGCCGGGCTTGACCCGGCAATCCATCCCCTTCGAAAGAGTTCTTCTAGGATGGATGCGCGGGTCAAGCCCGCGCATGACGATTGTGCGTTCACTGCGCTAATTCTGCAGCCTCACGCCCAGCATCACCACGGTCGCGCTCGATCCCGCGAGCGGCACGTTGAAGTCGAGGATGTCGTGGCGCAGCGTGCCCTTGACCCAGAGGCTGCGCGTCATCTTGCAAATAAGATCGCCCTCGATCGAGTAGGTCTTGTCGTTGCGGTTGTCGCCCTGGTAGTCGTAGGTGCCGAAGGTAAACTTGCCGATGCCGGTCAGCCAGCGGCGGAAATCGTGATCGACCTCGAACGTATAGGTATGCACCAGCACGCCTGAGGTGTTCGGCAGCGTGGTCTCGCCGAGCTGAGTATCCGAGAAGAATTTCGCCGTCGTCAGCGGCGTCGCATTCCACACCAGCGAGGCGGTCGTGAGCAGGCCCTGCAGCCGGCTCAGCCGCGGATCGACATAGGTGCGCTCCGACCAGCCGACCGCGACTTCACCGGTCAAGAGCCGCGAGAACTCGAACGACGAGCCGCCCTTGACATAGCCGCCGCTGGAATCGCGCTGGAAGCCGTTGCGGTCGAACGGCAGGTCATGCACGCGGGTGTCGCCCTCGACCTCGACGAAGGGTTTCAGGCCCGGCTTCAGCTCATAGGAGACGCGCCCCACGCCGCCATACTGGTTGAAGTTGCGGTCGTCGTTCGAGGAATGCTCGCCGTCGGTCAGCGTCGAGTTCTGGTAGACGGTGCGGTCGACCGTGCCGCCGGCGGAGACCTGCAGGCGGTTGAAGCGCTGGTCGAAGCCGAAGGTGCCGCCGAACGCGGCGTAGACCGGGTAGCTCGCGAGGCCAGCCTGGATGTTCGGGCTGCCGGGATTGTCGGTCGCAACGCGCAGCCGCGTCTGCGCGGTGAGGTCGAAGTCTTCCGTCACATCAAGGCGTCCGTCGACATGGCCGATGAAATCCGGCCGGTCGACATTGGTCGGCGCCGGGTTGACCTGGCCGCCGACGGTTTGCGGCAGCGAGCCGCCATAGCCGGTGAAGGAGCCGCGCAAATCGGCGACCAGCGCGTGGCGCTCCCAGTTGGAGACCGCGAGAAATTCCGGCGCCACCACCCATAACGGCAGGCCGTTCGACTGGAAGGTGCGGCCGGGATTGCTGTCGTAGCCGCCGGACACTTCGACCGCCGACTTGATCAGGAAGCTGCCGGCGTAGTCGCCGACCGCGCCGAACGGATCGTCGTCGATTCTGAGTCGCCGCCGTGGCGGCTGGCCCGGCACGGTGCCGGCCATCGCCGGCGGCAGCGGCTGCTTGTTGGCGGCCTCCGACGGCGGGATCGAGAGGCGCAATTGCCCGGCGGCGTTCAGCGGTAGGTCCTTGGGCGGCAAGGAGCCCGGCCCCGGCGGCCTCTTCGGCCTGGCCTGTGCGGGATAATATTTCAGCTGCTTGCGCTTGCGGTTCAGCGAGTCGTAGCCGGCCTCCGATGCGCCATTGGCGGCCGGCAGGCCATAGGTCGGCACCTTGCCGATTCGCGACTCCGCGGGCTTGTCGGCCTTGCGCCTGTTCGGATCGTTGCTGGGATCGAGCGTCGCGTTGGGATCGAGCGTGGTGCTGCTCGGGCTGCCGGAGATCTGGCGCGGCGCCAGATTGTCCGGCGTCATCTGCGTGGCGCGGCGGGGGCTGAACAGGTCGGAGGTGACGGATTGGGCTTCGGCCCTGCTCTCGCCGAGCGCGATCAGCGCAAGGCAGGCGAAAGCTGCGCGCGAGAGGGACGCGCGCTTTCTTCGGCCCCTTGCTGGACCCGCCATCACGATGTTGAAACCCCAGCCAATTCAGATACTTATGCGACCATCTCTGCGGCACGCGAGGATGCGCGAAAGGAAAAAAGTCGTTAATGGAGTTAAAACAATTATGGTTAATGAGCCGTTGAGAACGGCCCGCTGGCGCGTCGCCTCGCTTGGCCTGCCGTGCTAAGCAGGCGGCGGGGCAGGCTGCTCCTCCGGAAGATAAGACATGGCAAGCCAACAACCGCTGATGACCCCATCATCCGGCACTGGGAACGCGAACGCCGCCGTCGAGTCGGCACTGCGCACGCTCGAGGTTGGCTCCAGCGGCATCGCCGCGATCGCCTCCGCGCTGCAGGGCCCGCTTGGGACGGCGTTTGCGCAATCGGTCGACCTGATCCGGCAGGCCAAGGGCCGCGTCATCGTCACCGGGCTCGGCAAGTCAGGCCATGTCGCGCGCAAGGTCGCGGCGACGCTGGCTTCGACCGGCACGCCTGCCTTTTTCGTGCATGCGGCCGAAGCGAGCCATGGCGATCTCGGCATGATCACGCCGGACGACGTGATCGTGGCGCTGTCGTGGTCCGGCGAGCAGCCGGAGATGAAGAACCTGGTCAATTACTCGGCGCGCTTTGCGATCCCGATGATCGCGGTCACCTCGAACGCGGAATCCTCGCTGGGGCAGGCCGCGCGGATCGTGCTGGAACTGCCGAAGGCGCGCGAGGCATGCCCGCATAATCTGGCGCCGACCACCTCGACCTTGATGCAGGCCGCGATCGGCGATGCGCTTGCGATTGCGCTCCTGGAAAGCCGCGGCTTCACCGCGCTGGAGTTCGCGAAATTCCATCCCGGCGGCAAGCTCGGGGCGATGCTGAAGCACACCAGCGACCTCATGCACACCGGCGATGCGGTGCCGGTCAAGCCGGTCGGCACGCTGATGTCGGAGGCGCTGGTCGAGATGTCGGCCAAGGGCTTTGGCTGCGTCGCCATCGTCGATGCGCGCGGCCAGATCGCGGGCATCATCACCGACGGCGATTTGCGCCGCCAGATGCGGCCCGACCTGATGACATCGCGGGTCGATGACATCATGACAGGGAATCCGAAGGTCATCGACCGCGATTCACTCGCCAGCGAAGCGCTGGAGCTGCTCAACTCCGCCAAGATCACCACACTGATCGTGACCGAGGCGAATAAGCCGGTCGGAATCATTCACTTGCACGACCTGCTGCGGGCCGGGGTGGCGTAGCCGTCATCGCGGAAACCGCGCCGCCTTCTCTTCCAGCGGCAGCGCCAACCCATTCGCCAGATACGACACCGTGCGATAGAAGCCGCAGAGCAGGATGATCTCCAGGATCTGGTCGTCGTTGTAGTGCGCCGAGAGCGCCGCGAACTCGGCATCACTGAGCGTTGCGCGGTGATGCAGCGCGTCGACGGGCACGATCATCGCCCTCTCGGCTTCCGACCAGCACGGTGCGTCGGCCGGCCCCAGCACGGTGGCACGGACCTGCTCATCGGTCAGCTTTGCCGCGGCGGCAAAGGCCGCGACATGCACGCCCCATTCATATTCGCATCGGTTCAGCGCGCAGGTGCGGTCGATGACGATTTCGCGCTCCCGCAGAGACAGCGGGCCGCGGTCGAGCAGGCCGCCGCCGCGGAATTTCTCCCAGGCGCGGGCGTGGCCGGCCATGACGCGGAACAGCACCAAGGGCGGCGCGCCGCGCATGATGCGGTCGAACTGCTCCTGGATGTCGGGCGCATAGGGGGGCTCCAATGGAGAAATACGTGACATGGCGGACTCCCGTGCTACATTATCAGTAGCACTATGCTACATATTCCGTAGCATCGCAAGGGAGCTTCCATGCCGAAGCCGGCCAAAACCATGACAAAACGCCGCGTCCGCGGCTCGCGCACCGGGCGGCCGATCATGATGCTGCTCGATCTCCTGGGGCGGCGCTGGACCTTGCGGATATTGTGGGAGCTGCGCGAGGGTGCAATGACCTCGCGGGCGCTGCGCACCGCCTGCGACGAGGCCTCGCCCACCGTGCTGAACGAGCGGCTGAAGGAACTGCGCGAGGCGGGCTTTGTCGAGCTCAGCGAAGGCGGAGGCTACAGCCTCACGCCGCTCGGGCTCGAGCTGAGGAAGACGTTCCTGCCGCTGCACCGTTTTGCGGACCGTTGGAGTCGCTCCTCGCAATGACGGCAACCTACGCCGCCGCCACGGTGAGATTGGCGCCGTCCACCTGCACCACCTTGACGCGGCTGCCGGCCGGCGCGTCCGGGCCGGCAACGCGCCAGATGGTGTCGTCGATACGCACCGTGCCGGAGCCGTCGATGATCGGCTTCTCCAGCGTGAACTCGCGGCCGACCAACGCCGCCGTGCGGCGGTTGAGAAAAGGATTGCTCTCGCTGCCCTCCCTGTTGCTGCGTGCGAGCCGCCGCCAGATCGGCACCGCAGCCAACGCGAACACCGCGAACATCAGGAGCTGCGTCTGCCAGGACGGATGCAGCGCGAACGACAGCAATCCAACCAGCAGCGCGGCGAGCCCGAGCCAGAACAGGAACACACCCGGCGCGGCCAGCTCCAGCGCCATCAGGATGAAGCCGAAGATCAGCCAGTTCCAGGTGCCTAACGTCGAAAACATGTCGGTCATGACACGACCTCTCGCTATCTCTGGAGCATGATCTTATCGGAGAACCGGTATCCACTTTTCCGGATCATGCTCTACTCCTATTGCGGCACGACCGGCGGCGTGGGCGTCGCGGGGCCCGTCGGCGGCACCGAGGTGGTGCGGCGCGCGGCCGCCTGCGCCGACACTTCGCTTTCGCCAAAGGTCGCCTTCGCGATCTCGCCGATGCCGGCGAGCGAGCCGAGCAGGCTCACGGCCTCGACCGGCAGCATGATGATCTTCTGGTTCGGCGAGCTTGCGAACTGGCCGAACGCCCTGATGTATTTGTCGGCGATGAAATAGTTCAGCGAAGCGACATCGCCCTTGGCGATCGCATCCGACACCATCTGCGTCGCCCTGGCTTCGGCCTCCGCGGAACGCTCGCGGGCCTCGGCGTCACGGAACGCCGCCTCGCGGCGGCCCTCGGCCTGCAGGATCTGGCCCTGCTTGGCGCCCTCCGCGCGGAGAATTTCCGATTGGCGCTGGCCTTCCGCCTGCAGGATGTCGGCGCGCTTGACGCGCTCGGCCTTCATCTGCCGGCCCATCGCCTCGACGAGATCGGCGGGCGGCACGATATCCTTGATCTCGATGCGGTTGACCTTCAGACCCCATGGTGACACCGCGGCATCGACAACGCGGAGCAGGCGCTCGTTGATCTCGTCGCGATGGGACAGCACCTGGTCGAGATCCATCGCGCCCATCACCGAGCGGATGTTGGTCATGGTCAGCACGATGATGGCCTGGTTGAGATTGGACACCTCGTAGCTCGCCTTCGCGGCATCGAAGACCTGATAGAAGGCAACGCCGTCGACGGTGACGGTGGCGTTGTCCTTGGTGATCACCTCCTGCTCGGGAATGTTGATCACCTGCTCCATCATGTTCATCTTGCGGCCGACCCGGTCGAAGAACGGCACGATGATGTTGAGCCCGGGCTCCAGCGTGTGGGTGTATTTGCCGAACCGTTCGATGGTCCAGTCGTAGCCCTGCGGCACCGTCTTGACGCCGGAGAACAGGGTGACGATGACAAGCAGGGCCAGAGCGATCGCGAAAACGTCGAAACCAGACATATTCCCTCCAAGCGCGACTTGCGTGATCGCGCGCCAAATGCCCGCCAGAAACAGCTCGCGGACGCCGTTTGTTTTGTCTTGGTGCCGGCGTCGCCGGTTCGCCCGGCTGTCGTTGCACCCAATTACGTAGGCATGAGTTGGGCGGCCGCCAGATGGTGAACGCGTTAACCGTGCAAGTGGCTTGCGGACTTAGGGAAAACGCCACCTGTTACATTGTTCGATCGCATCATCCTCAGATCCATCCCTGCAGCTCGCGCAGCACGAGTTGGCGGATGACATTCATGCCGCCGTCGCTGTCGTTGAGACAGGGAATCGCTGAAAATTCCTCGCCGCCGTTAGCCTTGAAGATATGCGCGTTCTCCTGCGCGATTTCCTCGAGCGTCTCCAGGCAGTCGGCGGCAAAGCCCGGCATCACCACGGCAAGACGCTTCACGCCGTCCCTGGCGAGCTGCTCGATGGTCTTGTCGGTGTAGGGCTGCAGCCACTCGGCATTGCCGAAGCGCGACTGGAAGGTGAGCAGTAGCTTTGTCTCGTCCAGTCCCAGGCGGCGGCGCAACGCTTCGGTGGTGGCGATGCATTGCGCGGAATAGGGATCGCCCTTGTCGACATATTCCTTCGGCATGCCGTGGAACGACGCCACGATCAATTCCGGCTTGAACGGGAGTTGCGCCAGATGCGCCTCGATCGACACGGCCAGCGCCTCGATATAATCGGGCGCGTCATAATAAGGCGGCGTCACGCGCAGGGTTGGTTGGGCGCGCAATGACGCAAGCACGCGGAAGGTCTCGTCGCAGACGGTGGCCGAGGTCGCCGCCGAATATTGCGGATAAAGCGGCACCACCAGCAGACGCTCGCAGCCCCGCGCCATCAGCGCGTCGACCCCGGACCGGATCGACGGGTTGCCGTAACGCATCGCCCAGTCCACCTCGACATGGTCGTGG
Organism: uncultured Alphaproteobacteria bacterium; assembly: GCA_963847045.1. Lineage (GTDB taxonomy): Bacteria > Pseudomonadota > Alphaproteobacteria > Rhizobiales > Xanthobacteraceae > Bradyrhizobium. The sequence continues at coordinate 464,546 of CAWJYQ010000017.1, forward strand.
GCGGCGACGCCGCGCGCCAGTTTTTCGGCCTGCGCGCGGGTGATGGTTTTCAGCGGCGACTCGTCCCGCTCCCTGTTCCAGATTTTCTGGTAATCGCGCGCCTTGGTCCGCGGCCGCGTGCGCAGGATGATGCCGTTGAGGATCAGCTGCCAGAGCAGGCCCTGGTCCTCGATCACACGCGGATCGGACAGGAATTCCTTGAGATAGACCCGCACGCCGTTGGCGTCGGCGGTGTCGGGCGTACCGAGATTGACCAGCAGCACGCCGACGTGCGGCAGTTTTGCCGCGGCGGCGGGTTGCGTGCTCTCGATGGGAACGGCTGTGGTCATGTTGTTATCCGCTTCGCGCGGGGGACTGTCCTTGTCAAGGAGGTGGCGGTTTCGCTAGTGTCCCGCCCAATTTCCGGGCGCCGGGAGGGAGCATGACGGTCGCCGAATATTGTGTTTTCGGATGTGTGGCGCTTTATCTGTTGACGATCGTGCCGATCAAATGGATCGGATCTCGGCAATATGACAATTCCAAGCCGCGCGACCCCGCTTTTTACACCGACGCGATCCGCGCCCGCGCGCTCGGCGCCCACCAGAACGGCATCGAGGCTTTTCCGTTTTTCGCCGCCGCCGTGCTGTTCGCCGAATTCCACGCCGCCCCGCAGAACCTGATCAACGAGCTTGCGGTGCTGTTTCTCATCGTGCGCATAGCCTATGTGCTGACCTATATCGGCAACCGCCCGCGGCTGCGCTCGATCCTCTGGAATGTCGGCTTCACCATCAACGTCGTGATCTTCTTCCTGCCGCTGATCCGGCAGTGGCTGCCGGGTTAGGACGAGCCACCGCGTTCCCGCGGCACGAAATGCCCGAGTGATGCATGAAGCATGTCCCTCGAAAACAGAGGGAGCAGGGAATGCCGGATGCAGGCCGCACCCGCAGCCTCGTGTGCAGTGTAGAAAGCACACGAGTTGGACCACAGGTACGCCGAACATGCCGGCATTCCCTGCGCAATGGTTTACGGCTTATACGCGCTCTCCCCGGTGTCCCGGCTTCTTTAGCCACCGTCGCTTGCCGATCACGGCGTGTCGGGCCCGAAGGGCCGACATCGCCATACCGGCAAGCTTGATCCCAGCGTCGGGAGATCAGGACCACGCGATTTAGCTCGTCCGCTCCAGGCTCATCCGTCCGCGCGAAATCGCGCTTGAGCCGAAGCGTCCACCGCATCCCGCATCCAACGTCCGTGACGATCGCGATACGCCCCTCCTGTGGGCGCGGGATGCGCGCAGACAATCATATTTTTCTGAAAAACGGAAGTGAAATTTTTCAACGATGGGACCTGATCAGGCCAACCCGCTTAATCCGCTCGCAAAATTAGTTTTTTGGCGCGACGATTTTTTTCGGGACTTCACGCGGCCGATTGCCGGCACCACGCCAAAATCGTGAACTGATTTGCCCGTCGTCGGGCAAATCACGCGGGGGCAGCCTCCTAGTGCGACCCCACCATCGTTTGCCTTGAACCTTCGTACGATCGGCGCAGCAGCGCGAACAGGCTGCCCCCCGTCGCCGCGCCCAGAAGGTAGGCGATGGTGACCACCAGCGCGAGCGGCACGCGTACATCGAAGCCGAGAAACGACATTGTCACGATCTCGAAGTTTTGCAGCACGAAGATGAACGTTGCTGCGGCGAAAACAATGATGATGCCGAGGTGGATCCAGCGCATGGGCGCCTCCTTGTCGATCAACCGCTCCATAGGTTGGCAGCGATAGCGGTCCTCGCCCCACGACATATAGCGCAAATGCATCAGGCGCTGACGGCATTGATCTGTATCAACACGCCGATCGTTCCATGGCATCATCGGGCGTTCAGTGAATGTCAAATTCGCCCGTGAGGCCGTTTTGTGCCGAATTCGTAGGGTGGGTTGAGCGCGAGCGAAACCCACCATCCTTCCTCGCTCAACGGGGCGGTGGGCTTCGCTTCGCTCAACCCACCCTACGGTCACCTAAAAACAGGTGGTGCGCTCGGCGGCAATGTAGCCGAACAGCAGCCCCGCGCCGAACAGCAGCACCAGCCCGGCCGCGCCGAATTCGATGCCGCGGAGGACGAGCGCGCCGCCGCCGTCGCGGGCTTCGCTCAACCGCCGCGCCACGTCCCTGGCGGACACCGCGATCACGGCGATGGTCGCGACGGTGATCGCGGTGCCGAGCCCCATCACGAAGGTTGCGGCGATGCCGGCCCAGAACAGGCCCTGCGCCAGCGCGAATACCAGAACCAGGATCGCGCCCGAGCACGGCCGGATGCCCACGGTGAAGATCGCCGCCAGCCCGCGGCGCCAGCCGCCGGGACCGGCGAGCTCGCTCGGCTCCGGACCGTGCGAATGGCCGCAATGCTCGTCGTGGACGTGGTCGTCGCCGTGATGATGGTGATGGGCGTGATCGTGGTGATGATGCGGGGCGACCGCCATCGCGGGCTCACCCCGCTCGCCCTGCAGCGCGCGGATGAAGGCGCCGCCCTTGAGCCAGACCAGCCGGGCGCCGAAGGCCGCGATCAGGGCATAGCTTGCGATCTCGACGGTCTTCTCGGCTCCGCACATGGTCCTGGCGGTGACGTTGAGCAGCCAGGCGCCGATCGCCACGATCAGGACCGCGACCAGCGAAGGCTTGAGGCAAACGACAGCGCGATGCCGCGCCGCGCGGTCTCCTGGTTGGCGACGAGATAGGACGAGATCACGGCCTTGCCGTGACCGGGGCCGGCGGCGTGAAAGATCCCGTAGGCAAAGGAAATCAGCAGCAGCGTCCACACCGCCGAACCGTCGGTCTTGGCGCTGCGGATGGTCGCGGAAATCTCGCGATAGAATTCGGACTGCCGCGCCAGGATCCAGCCGACGATGCCGCCGACCGGCGGCTCGGCCGGCGGCCGCGGCCCGCCGAAGGGCGACTGCGCCAGCAGCGCATGCACCGCGCCGTCGACGACGAGCATGAACGCGAGTGCCGCCAGTCCGATCGCCACTCCGCGCAGCCAGCGGGCTGGCCGCGTCACGGGCAGTCCACCGTGATCTTGTTGGCGAACATCATGCCGTAATTGGCGTTGCTTCCACCGTCCACGAACGTCTGTTCGTTCTGCTTCTGGGCAACCGTTGAGCCGTCATTCGGCCGCTGCAATTGCACCTGGCAGCCAGCCGGCGCGCCGACCAGCCTGACGGGATCCTTCTCGGCCATCCGGAAGTCGATGAAGTAGGAGCGGTCGAGCACTTCGAGTACCAGCTGCTTCGCCTTGAACGGGGCTTTCACCGGCAAGGTGAAATGCAGGGTGAGCTGGCCGTTGCTGTAGTCCAGGTAATAGTCGGTCGGCTCCTGAAATCGCTCCTTGCGGCCGTCGGCTCTCGCAAAGGTGAAATACGCAAATTCCTTCAGCGCCTCGACATTGGTCTGCGCCAGCGGCGCCAGCTCCTCGCGGCTGTATTCGCCTTTCTTTTTGGTATCGAGGCCCTGCAGCGCGTAGGCCGCGAACATCTCGTCAAAGGTCCAGGCGTGGCGCACGCCGGTCAGCGTGCCGTCCGCCGCATAGACGAGCTCGCTCACCGAGGTGATCCAGACATGCGGATGGGCTTCCGCCGCGCCCGCCGAGAGCAGGAGCGACAGCAGCAGGCCGGACATAAGCCGTAAGGCGCGCTTCACCTCAGGCCGCTTCCGGCGTTTCCAGCAGCCCACGCCGGCGCAGAAGCGCATCCGGCTCCGGCTCGCGGCCGCGGAACGCGACATAGGCGGCTTCCGGATCGACCGAGCCGCCGGTCGAGTAGATGTCGTCGTGCAGGCGTTTGGCGGTGGCGGGGTCGAAGATGTTGCCGGCCTCCTCGAACGCGCCGAAGGCGTCGGCGTCCATCACTTCCGACCACATGTAGCTGTAATAGCCCGCGGCATAATGATCGCCGGTGAAGATATGGCCAAACTGGGTCGGCCGGTGCCGCATCGCGATTTCATCGGGCATGCCGATCTTCTTCAGCTCGGCCTGCTCGAAGGCCCGAACGTCACGGCTCGCCGCAGCCGGCTGGGTGTGGAATTCGAGATCGACCAGCGCGGAGGAGACGAACTCCACGGTGGCAAAGCCCTGGTTGAATTTGCGCGCCGCGAGGAAACGCTGCAGCAGGTCTTCCGGCAGCGGCTCGCCGGTCTGGTAGTGCCGCGCGAATTTCTGCAGCACCTCGGGGCGCTCCTGCCAGTGCTCGTAGAGCTGCGAGGGCAGCTCGACGAAATCGGTGAATACCGAGGTGCCCGACAGCGAGGGATAGGTCACGTTGGACAGCATGCCGTGCAGGCCGTGGCCGAACTCGTGGAACAGCGTCCGCGCGTCGTCCGGCGACAGCAGTGAGGGCTCGCCGTCGGCTCCCTTGGCAAAATTGCAGACATTGATGATCAGCGGCGCGGTCTCGCCGTCGAGCTTCTGCTGGTCGCGCAGCGAGGTCATCCAGGCGCCCGAGCGCTTGGAGGCGCGGGCAAAGTAGTCGCCATAGAACAGCGCCTTATGCTTTCCTTCGCGGTCTCGTACCTCCCAGACCCGCACGTCCGGGTGCCAGACCGGAATGTCCTTCCGCTCAGTAAAGGTGATGCCGAACAGGCGGGTGGCGCAGTCGAAGGCGGCCTCGATCATGTGGTCGAGCGAGAGGAACGGCTTGATCGCGGCGTCGTCGAAATTGGCCTTGGCCTGCCGGAGCTTTTCGGCGTAGTAGCGCCAGTCCCAAGGGGCGAGCGCAAAATTGCCGCCCTCGGCCGTGATCAGCGCCTGCAGTTCGTCGCGGTCGGCGAGCGCTCGCGCCCGGGCCGGCTTCCAGACCCGCTCCAAGAGGCCCCGCACGGCTTCCGGCGTCTTGGCCATGGAGTCCTCCAGGCGATAGGCGGCGTAGGTCGGGTACCCCAGGAGGTTCGCGCTCTCCTCGCGCAGCGCCAGGATCTCGACAATGGCCTCGTTGTTGTCGTTGGCATTGCCATTGTCGCCGCGGGCGACGAAGGCCTTGTAGACCTTCTCGCGCAGGTCGCGCCGCGCCGAGTTTTTCAGGAATGTCTCGGCAAAGGAGCGCGACAGCGTCACGATGGCCTTGCCAGCCATCCCGCGCTCCTCGGCCGCGGCCCTGGCGGCGGCGACAAAACTGTCGGAGAGCCCGGCGCGGTCGTCCTCGCCGAGCTCCATGAACCAATCCTGCTCGTCGCCGAGCAGATGATGGCTGAAGCTGGTGCCAAGCTGGGCGAGGCGCTCGTTGATCTCGGCCATCCGCTTCTTGGCGTCCTCGGAGAGGCCGGCGCCGGAGCGGTGGAAGCGGGTATAGGTGCGTTCCAGGAGCCGCATCTGCTCAGCGGTGAGGCCGAGGTTGGCGCGGTTCTCGTGCAGCATCGCGATGCGGCCAAACAGCACGGCATTCATCATGATGGGGTTCCAGTGCCGCGCCATCCGCAAGGAAACTTCCTTGTCGATCTCGAGGATCGCGGGGTTGGAATGCGCCGAGACCAGGTCGTAGAACACGGCCGAGACCTTGGTCAGGAGTTTGCCGGAGCGCTCCAGCGCGGTGATGGTGTTGTCGAAGTCGGGCACCGCCGGATCATGGGTGATCGCGGTCACCTCGGCCGTGTGGTCGGCAAAGGCCTGCTCGAAGGCGGGCAGGAAATGCTCGGGTGCGATCTCGGAAAACGGCGGCGTCTGATGCGGCGTCTGCCAGGCGACAAGCAGCGGATTGGGCGTGGTTGCGGCGGTCTCTGACATCGAAAAAATCCCGTAATTGTGCTGGCTTCTCGGGGTCCTGCTATATCACGCGAAGGGCCATTTTTGGGCCTTTTGCGCTTGCGAGCCGGCCCCTTTTCGGAGAGATTGCGCCCCTTGAAACAGGACCACGCCATGAGCCTCGAACCCACCCCGACCGCCTCGCGCCAGATCGTCTGGCCAAGCGTCATCACCGTCATCTCGGCCGCGATCCTGATCGGCGCCGAGGTGTTCGGAGCGGCGTTTGCCGGCGGCTGGGCGCTCGCGATCCTGTTCGGGCTCGACGACACCGGCGCCCACATCCTGCAGGCGGTGCTGTTCGGGCTCGGCGTGCTGGTGATGGTGGCCTTCGTCCGCGCCGCCCAGCGCGTCGAGCCGCTTTTCAAGCGGGCCTGATTTCGAACGGAAGAAGTCGCTGCGGCACAGGCACAACTTCACTCACGCATTTCTTAAAAAAACTTAACAGCTGTTCATCTTCGCTCGCTCAGCGCACGCGTCGACACGCGCTCGTAATCACACGTTAGGGAAATTTGCCGCGAGCCTAAAAAAATTCTTGCGAAGCCGAGTCAAAAAGATTATTTCCAGCCTTGCCCAATTTCGCACGTGCCTGTGGTCGTGTGTCAGTCGGTAGGTATCCGGACAAGAGGCCGGACAGCCGCCAAGGGGTGAAAGGACCGAGGGTCGCATCGAGCTTAAGGCTCGGGTCGGAGACGAAGCGTCAAGACGGGCGTAACGTCGAAGACAAAGAAGCGGCCAGCATCTCTCTCCAGGGATGCCGTTGAAGGCTCCTCCACCGCTTGCAACCGTGACTGACAGCCGGAGGCGAACCGGCGCACCCCGCTCTCAACGGGGGACGCGACTTAAAGCAACGACGGATCGGGCTTTTTTGGTCTCTACCGGCAGTCCAACGCCGGCGCGGGCTACTGAAAAGGCTTGTCCTTCATTGCCAGGTGAGCGGGCGGGAGCATTCCCAACCAATCCACGGCAGCACAATTCGGTCTGATTCCAAGGCGTTGCCGCGTCTCCATCGTGCGGTCGCGCCAAAGAACTCAGGTCCGGGAACTATTTGAACGGGTCCCGTCGCTGGGCCGTTTGGAGGGTGCTATGACCGAACGTATTCAGGAATTCCTGCGCAACCGCCGCAGCGAGGGCCGGGACACCGAGCCTTGCCTCGTGGTCGACCTCGAAGTCGTGCGCGACAACTACCAGACCTTCGCCAAGGCGTTGCCGGACAGCCGCGTGTTCTACGCGGTGAAGGCCAATCCTGCGCCCGAAGTGCTGTCGCTGCTCGCCTCCATGGGCTCCTGCTTCGACACCGCAACCGTCGCCGAAATCGAAATGGCGCTGGCCGCCGGTGCGACGGCTGACCGCATCTCCTATGGCAATACGATCAAGAAGGAGCGCGACATCGCGCGCGCCTTCGCGCTCGGCATTCGGCTTTTCGCCGTGGACTGCGCCGCCGAGGTCGAGAAGATCGCCCGCGCCGCTCCGGCTGCGAGGGTGTTCTGCCGCATCCTCTATGACTGCGCCGGCGCCGAATGGCCGCTGTCGCGCAAGTTCGGCTGCGACCCGGAGATGGCGGTCGAGGTGCTCGACCTCGCCAAGCGTCTGGGCCTGGAGCCGTGCGGCATCTCCTTCCATGTCGGCTCGCAACAGCGCAAGGTGAAGGCGTGGGACCGCGCGCTGGCGATGGCCTCCACCGTGTTCCGCGACTGCGCGGAGCGGGGGATCAACCTCACCATGGTCAACATGGGCGGCGGCTTCCCGACCCGGTACCTCAAGGACGTTCCGCCGGTCGTGCAGTACGGCCGGTCGATCTTCCGCGCGCTGCGCAAGCATTTCGGCAACCAGATCCCGGAAACCATCATCGAGCCGGGACGCGGCATGGTCGGCAATGCGGGCGTCATCGAGTCCGAGGTCGTCCTGATCTCCAGGAAGAGCGACGAGGACGAGGTGCGCTGGGTGTATCTCGACATCGGCAAGTTCGGCGGTCTCGCCGAGACCATGGACGAGTTGATCCGCTACGCGATCCGCACCCCGCATGACGGGGCCGAGATGACGCCGTGCGTGCTCGCAGGGCCGACCTGCGATTCCGCCGACGTGCTGTACGAGAAGATGCCGTATCCGCTTCCGGTGACGCTTGAGATCGGCGACAAGGTGCTGATCGAGGGGACCGGGGCCTATACGTCGACTTACTCGTCGGTGGCCTTCAACGGCATCCCGCCGCTCAAGACCTACCACATCTGACCTCGCCTCGTTTGAGGCTCGGCTAAATCGGGAGCCGGTGCGCCGGCTCTCTCCCATTATCGCTATTTCTGACGACGCTCCGCGGCGCCAACCGCCGCTGGAGCGAGGACTGACGTGCCATGACCGAATTGCGGAAGACCCCCGTTGACCTCACCTCGAAAGCCGCTCCGTTCGCGATCCGTGCGGAGCGGACTTCCGACGTCGTTGCGCGTGAAGCACTGCTGGATGCCTGCTTTGGCGACAACCGCCATACGCGCACCTGCCAGCGCCTGCGTGACGGACGTGCGCCCGCCGAAGGCCTTGCCTTGTCGGCGGTGACGAGAGGCCGGCTCGTGGGCACCGTGCGGTTGTGGCACGTCAGCGCCGGGGGCGTCCCGGCGCTCATCCTCGGCCCGCTTGCGGTAGGCGCTGCCCACCGCAAGCTCGGGGTCGGGACCGCGCTGATGGCCCATGCGCTCGTGGCGGCGAAAGCACGTGGCCATCGCGCGGTTCTTCTCCTGGGAGACGCGCCCTACTACGCGCGCTTCGGCTTCTCGGCCGAGAAGGCGCGCGAGCTGCAGCTGCCCGGCGCGTTCGAGCGCGAACGGCTGCTGGCGCTGGAATTGGTCGAGGGTGGGCTTGACGGCGCCTGGGGCATGATCGTGCCGACCGGCCCCTCCGTGCTCAAGCCTAAGGCAGTGCGCGCTAAGAAGGCGCTGCGCGCCGCAACCGCCGTGGCATAGGCGCCGTCACCATGCCGAAGAACCGTGCCATCGCTCGCGCTGTTGCGCGTCCCCGTTTCCGCAGCACCGTCACCACGATCATGCTGATCCTGATGACGGTGATGATCGTCCGCGACATCCTCGTCCGCCGCTGGGGCTTAGCCCCGCCCTCGCCCGACGTCACCCGGCGCCTGCCCTGAACCGGCTTGCCCCTGCGGGGGAAAAGTCTTTAAACCCGCTTCCAACGCTTTTTTGTTTGACGCGTTTTCTTCACGCGAACCGGTATCCACTTCGCTTGAAAACGCTATGAACCGAGGTCCGAGATGCCACGCCGTCTGATTTCGACCGGCTCGCCCTTTGAAAAGACCGCCGGCTACAGCCGCGCCGTGGTCGACGGCGACTTCTGCTTTGTCGCGGGAACCACCGGCTACGACTACGCCACCATGACCATGCCGGCCGATGTCACGAGCCAGTCACGCAACTGCTTCAAGACCATCGAAGCCGCCTTGAAGGAGGCCGGCTTCGCGGTGGCCGATATCGTCCGCGCGACCTATTACATCACCGACGCCGGGGACGCGGATGCGCATCTGGCGGTCTGTGGCGAGGTGCTCGGCGACATCCGTCCCGCCGCAACTCTTCTCGTCGTCGTCGGCCTTTACAAGCCCGAGATGAAAGTCGAGGTCGAAGTGACCGCCAAGCGACGCAGCGCCTGATTCCCCCGCCCGCGCCCTCTTTGCCCGCCAGCACTTTTCCGGAGAGACCAAAGAAGATGAGCCCCGCCTCGCCAATCCACGCGAAAATTTCCGGCCCCATTGTCATGATCGGCTTCGGCTCGATCGGCAAGGGCACCCTGCCCCTGATCGAGCGGCATTTCGATTATGACAAGAAGCGCTTTGTCATCATCGATCCGCATGAGGACGGCGAGCTCGCGAAGCAGCACGGCGTGCGCTTCATGAAGCAGGGCGTCACGAAGAACAATTACCGTGAACTGCTGGTGCCGCTGCTCACTGAAGGCGGCGGCCAGGGCTTTTGCGTCAACCTCTCGGTCGACACCTCCTCGGTCGACATCATGACGCTGTGCCGGGAGATCGGCGCGCTCTATATCGACACCGTCGTGGAGCCGTGGACCGGCTTCTATTTCGACAAGAGCATGGGCACCGAGAAGCGCTCCAACTACGCGCTGCGCGAGACCCTTCTTGCTGCCAAACACAAGAATCCGGGCGGCACCACCGCGGTTTCCACCTGCGGCGCCAATCCCGGCATGGTGTCGTGGTTCGTCAAGCAGGCGCTGATCAACATCGCGCAGGACACCGGCACGCCCTTCAATGAGCCGAAGAGCCGCGAAAGCTGGGGCCAGTTCGCCCACAAGCTCGGCGTCAAAGGCATCCATATCGCCGAACGCGATACCCAGCGCTCGAAAAATCCGAAGCCGATGGACGTGTTCGTCAACACCTGGTCGGTGGAAGGCTTCGTCTCCGAGGGCATGCAGCCGGCCGAGCTCGGCTGGGGCACCCACGAAAAATGGATGCCGGAGAATGGACGCACCCATCCCGACGGCTGCGGTGCGGCAATCTACCTGCTGCAGCCGGGCGCCAATACCCGTGTGCGCTCCTGGTGCCCGACGCCCGGCGCGCAGTACGGTTTCCTGGTCACCCACAACGAGTTCGATCTCGATTGCCGATTATTTCACCGTGCGCGACGGCGACAAGGTGCTGTACCGGCCGACCTGCCATTACGCCTATCACCCGGCGAACGACGCGGTGCTGTCGCTGCACGAGATTTTCGGCGCCACCGGAAAGATGCAGGAGAAATGGCACATCCTCGACGAGCACGAGATCGTCGACGGCATCGACGAGCTTGGCGTGCTGGTCTATGGCCACGCCAAGAACGCCTATTGGTACGGCTCGCAGCTCTCGATCGAGGAGACGCGACGGATCGCGCCCTATCAGAACGCCACGGGCATGCAAGTGTCCTCCGCCGTGCTGGCCGGCATGGTCTGGGCGCTGGAGAACCCGACCGCCGGCATCGTCGAGGCCGACGAGATGGATTTCAGGCGCTGCCTGGAAATCCAGATGCCGTATCTCGGCCCGGTGAAAGGCTTCTACACCGACTGGACGCCGCTGACCGATCGCCCCGGATTGTTTCCGGAGGATATCGACACGTCTGATCCGTGGCAGTTCAGGAATATTCTGGTGCGATGAAGCACCACCCCCCCCGCTCGTCATTCCGGGGCGCCGCGAAGCGGCGAGCCCGGAATCCATAACCACCATCTTGAGTATGGATTCCGGGCCTGGCCCTTCGGGCCATCCCGGAATGACAGCTTCTATTTGCCGAGATAATCGAACGCCACGGTCCCCAGCCCCAGCGTCAAATCCGCCTTGAAATGCAGGGCCGAGACCACCTCGCGCACCGGCAGCCGCGCGACGTCGCAGAGCGCGTGCGGGAACAGGCCGAGCGCGGCGGGGCCGGTCCAGGCTTCCTTGAGCGTGATGTCCTCGAGATGAAAGCGCACCAGCTCGCAGATGCGCGCGCTGCCGTCGACATGCGGGATGATCTTCAAAATGAAGTTCGGCGTCTTCATCGATTTCAGCACCGTGTCGTGATCGACATAGCGGTGCTTGTAGCCCATGGTGGCGGAAGCGCAGAGCACCGAGCCATAATGCAGCGAGCCGACCAGCACGTCGCTCTCGACCTCGATCTTGGGCCGCGCCAGCTTTTTCGGAAAGCCCCAGAGCTCGCGGCCGCCGGCGATCGGGCCTTCGTCATCCAGATACATCGCATGGGTGTAGGCACCCACTTCGCCCTTGAAGCGCACCGGGATCACCTGCCCGGTCTCGGTGTAGTCACCGAAGCCGGTGGAGTCGGGCATACGGATGAACTCGTATTTCACGACGGGCTCGGCGACCTCCAGCGGCTCCGGCACGACGGCTGCGAGCGCCTCCGGATCGGTCTTGTAGGTGATGATGAAATATTCGCGGTTGAAGAAGCGATAGGGCCCCGGCGGAAAGGACGGGTTGTTCAGCGGCATCGAATAGGCGTTTCGCCTGACGTCATCGATTTTCATGGGCTGCCTCGGCTCGCGTGTTGGCGGGCGCCATTATGGGGCGGCAGTGCGTCAGGAGCGAGACTGGAAAAGCGGCAAAACGTCAACCTCATGGTGAGGAGGCGCGCAGCGCCGTCTCGAACCATGAGGCCCGCCGCCCATCCTTCGAGACGCCGCTGCGCGGCTCCTCAGGATGAGGTCGAGCGTGAGGCAACTACTTCTGCTTGATCGGCGGCGCCATCTTCTCCGCGGGCGGGGGCGGCAGCGCGGGCTTGGCGCCTTCCTTTTGCGCCTCAGCGGTGGGCTGCGCCGGCTCAGGCGCGGGCGTGGTCGGACGCGTGCCGCCCGGCGTGGACTCGGCCGGCTTGTCGCTCTGAGGCGATCGAGAAGGTGTGGCCTGCAGGGGCTGTCCGGGCGTGCCGGTCGCCTGCGCCATCTGCAGCTGGTTTTGCGCGTGAATTTGCGCCAGCGAGAGGCCGGCGATCGCCAGCCCCGCCGTCGTCAGCAGGGCGGCAAGCCATAGCTGCTTGCCGATCGCGCGCTTGGTATCGGGCGACATCTCGTTCACTCGCGAAATCCTCCGCGGGTAAGAACGGTTGGGTCGGCCCAAAGGTTCCTCGGAAACTGCCGTCATCAAAGGGGCAGGATACCGGCGTCGCCTTCCTCATCGGCGAACGCCAGCAATGTCCCCTTGGCATTCCAGCCGAGCGCGGCCACCGCTGCCGTGCCATTGCGGCGCACCAGGATTTCAGCACCGTCCTCCAGCCGCACCATCAGCACGGTGCCGTCGTTATAGCCGCAGGCGAGGATGTCCTGCTTCGGATGACAGGCGACGACGGTGGCACGCGCCTGCAGCGGCGCCAGCATCGCGGGCTCCTTGCCCATCGGCCCGTCCTTGCTCGCGAACGGCCACATGATCACCATGTCGGCGCCCGAGGTCGCGAGAAACTTGCCGCCTGCGCTCCACGACATCGATTTGACCCGGCCGGGATAGCCGGACATGCGCATGTGCCGGTTGTCGGCCAGCCGCCAGCCGTGCAGCGCCGGCTCATGCATCGCGGTGACCAGGAATTTATTGTCGGGGCTGAAGCTGACACCGAGATGCGAGCCCGCCCATTCCAGGAACTCGCCGTTCGCCGCCATGTTCGGAAACCACAGCGTCACGCCGTTGTAATGCGCGATCGCGAGCCGCAGGCCTTTTGGCGCAAACGCGAGACCGCCGACGGTCGATGGCACCTCGAAGGACTTGTCCTCGTTCTTGCCGCTGCGGACGAACGCGGTCTTGCCGACCGACCAGGCCACGGCGCCGTCGGGATGGACAGCGACATTGTCGATCCAGCGCCGCTTTGCATCGACCGCGAGCTCGGTCACCGCACCCTTGGCGTCAAGCGAAACCAGCTTGCCATTGTCGCCGCCCATGACAATGCGCTTGCCGTCGGAAGCCGCACACAGGATGCCGCCGCTCAAAACCTCGACCTTGGAAATCTCGCCTTCGGCGTCGACGAACGACACGTTCTCCTCGGCGCCGACAAAGCAGGCCTTGTCGCCGAGGAAATGCACCGATGTGACCGGCGCGCCGAGCGCAACCGGGCGCACGCGGTCGGTGACGGAGACGATGGAGGCCTGCTCGCCGCTGGTTGTGGGGTCGCTCATTACGTCGTGATGCAGCTTTCAAAACCGTCGCGGATCGCCTGCTCCGGCAATTCGCGGCCGATGAAGACGAGGCGGCTCTCGCGCTTCTCGTCGCTCTTCCATTTCCGCTGGTGATCGCCTTCCAGCATCATGTGCACGCCCTGGAACACATAACGGTCGTCGTCATCGGTGAAGGCCAGAATGCCTTTGGAGCGCAGGATCTTCTGGCCCTCGGTCGCGACAAGGTTCTGCAGCCACGGCATGAATTTGGTGGGATCGAGCGGCTTGTCGGTCCGAAGCGACAGCGATTGCATGTCCTCGTCGTGGTAGTGCTTCAGGCCGTGACCGTGGTCATGATCGTGGTGATGATGGTCATGGCCATGATGGTGGTGATCATGATCATGGTCATGGTCATGGTCATCGACTTCGAGGAAGTCCGGCTCGATGTCGAGGATGCGGTCGAGATCGAACGCGCCACGCTCCAGCACATCCGACAGCTTGACCTTGCAGCGCTCGGTGCGATGCAGTTTGGCGTAGGGGTTGATGCCTCGGATGCGCGCCTCGACTTCGGCGAGCTCTCCCTTCGATACGAGATCGGTCTTGTTCAGCACGATGACGTCGGCGAACGCGATCTGGTTCTTGGCCTCCGGCGCATCCTTAAGCCGGTCCGCCAGCCATTTGGCGTCGGCGACGGTGACGACGGCATCGAGCCGCGCATTCTTCTGCACGTCCTCGTCGACAAAGAAGGTCTGCGCCACAGGCGCCGGATCGGCGAGCCCCGTGGTCTCGACAATGATGGCGTCGAACTTGCCCTTGCGCCGCATCAAACCTTCCATGATGCGCACGAGGTCGCCGCGCACGGTGCAGCAGACGCAGCCATTGTTCATCTCGAACACTTCCTCATCGGCCCCGATGATGAGGTCGTTGTCGATGCCGATCTCGCCGAATTCGTTGACGATGACCGCGTATTTCTTGCCGTGGTTTTCCGACAGGATGCGGTTGAGAAGCGTGGTCTTGCCGGCGCCGAGATAGCCGGTCAGCACGGTCACGGGGATCTTGGAAACTTCAGCCATAACTACTCCAAAACGGGAAAGGCGTCATGGCATCCTGCCATGCCGCCTTAGTTTTTATTGAGCATGATCTTATCGGAAAACCGGTACCCACTTTTCCGGATCATGCTCCGGCGGCGCTGCTGGCCGGCGGGGTGGCCCCCACCCCTCAATTGCCGAGCGCGCTGGTCAGGGCCTTTATATTGTGCCTGATGAGGTCAATGTAAGTGGGGGCAGGCCCCTTTTCGCCGGTCAAGCTGTCCGAATAGAGGGTGCCGCCGGCCTTCGTCCCGGTCTCGGCCGCGATCCGAGCGATCAGCCGGTCGTCGCTGAGATTTTCCAGAAATACCGCCGGGATTTTCTCGGCCTTGATCTGGCCGATCAGGGTGGCGATGTCGCGGGCAGAGGGCTCGGTCTCGGTGGAGACGCCCAGAGGGGCGATGAACTCGACGCCATAGGCCGCGGCGAAATAGGCGAAGGCATTATGGGTCGAGATCACCTTGCGCCGCTCCGGCGGGATTTTGGCGATTGTCCCGCGCACCTCGGCCTCTAGCCCATCCAGCTCTTTCAGATAGCGTTCCGCATTGGCGCGGAAGACGGCCGCGTCCGCAGCGTCAGCCGCAACCAGCACGTCGCGGATATTGCCGACATAGATTTTCGCATTTGCGACGGACTGCCAGGCGTGCGGATCAGCGTCGGAGCCGTGCTGGAGCGGCGCGACGCCGTTCGATGCCGTGACGATGGTCGCCTTGCTGCCAGCGGATTGCACCAGCCGCGGCAGCCAGCCCTCCAGTCCAAGACCATTGATCACGAGCAGTTTTGCGTCCGCGATCTTCTTCGCGTCGCTTGGGGCGGGCGTATAGACATGCACGTCCCCGTTGGGGCCAACCAGGGTCGTGAGGCTGACCTTGTCGCCACCCACATTCTTCACGAAATCGGCGAGGATCGAAAAGCTCGCAACCACGCTGAGGCGATCTTCCGCGTGCAGCGGGGTCGCGACCAAAGCGACGGCAAATGCGATGAGCCCAGGCCGTCGCATGGTCAGGCTTCGAGATGGCGGCCGGGGAAGAGCTGCCGCACCAGCCCGCCGACGCCGCCGAACAGCACGGAGGCGATATAGAGCACCGCCGCGACCAGGATGATCGCGGGACCGGAGGGAATGCGGGTCTGGAACGACAGCACGAGACCGGCATAGCCGGAAAACATGGCGCTCAACACCGCGACACAGATCATCCCGGTGATGTCGCGCGACCAGAACCGCGCGATCCCCGCCGGCAGGATCATCAGGCCCACCGCAAGCAGGGTGCCGAGCGCCTGAAAGCCGGAGACGAGGTTGATGACGACGAGCGCGAGAAAGGCGAGATGCGCCGGCGTGCCGGCGCGGCTCACCGTGCGCAGGAACAGGGGATCAACGCTCTCGATCACCAGCGGCCGATAGATCACCGCAAGCACCAGGAGCGTAATCGTCGCATTGAAGGCAACGACCAGCAGCGTCTGGTCGTCCATCGCGAGGATATTGCCGAACAGCACGTGCAAGAGATCGATATTGGTGCCCTTGACCGAGACGATGGTGACGCCCAGCGCAAGCGAGGCGAGATAGAAGGTCGCAAGCGACGCGTCCTCCTTCAGCCCGGTCGAGCGCGCGACCACACCGGCAAGCAGCGCCACCAGAAAGCCGGCGATCAGGCCGCCCAGGATCATCGCCAAGAAATTGAGCCCGTAGAGCAGGAAGCCGATGGCTGCGCCCGGCAGGATCGCATGCGCCATGGCGTCCCCGACCAGGCTCATCCGCCGCAGCATCAAAAACACGCCGATCGGCGCGCCGCCGAGCGACAGCGCGATGACGGCCGCGAGCGCGCGGCGCATGAATTCGAACTCGGTGAAGGGCGCGATCAGCGCGGCGTAGAGCGACACGGTCAGGCGGCCCGCGATGGTGGATCGGCGACGCAGGCGGCGGCCTGGTCGTCGAAGGCCTCGCACATCCGCCGCGCCTCGATCAGATTTTCTGAGGTCAGCACATACGCTGTGGCGCCCCAGGCCACCGGCTCGCGCGCGAGCAGCAGCGTTTCCGGAAAATGCGCGCGCACCAGATCCATGTCGTGCAGCGCCGCCAACACGGTGCGGCCTTCGCCATGCCAGCGCCTCACCAGCAAGAGCAGATCGTCGGCGGTGCGGGAGTCGATGGCGTTGAAGGGCTCATCCAGCACGATCAGCCGCGCATCCTGCAGCATCACGCGTGCGAACAGCAGGCGCTGCAGCTGGCCGCCGGACAGCGTGCCGATGGTGCGGTTCTCGAAGCCGGTGAGGCCGACCGCAGCGAGCGCGCGGCCGATCTTCTCGCGCTCGGCCTTGCCGATGCCGCCGAACAAACCGGTCGCGCGCCACAGCCCGGTGCCGACGAAATCGAATACGGTGATCGGAAAGCTGCGGTCGATGTCGGCGCTCTGCGGCAGATAGGCGATGTCCCGTGCATCGAGGCCGCCAAGCGAAATTGAACCGGAGAACGGCTTGAGGATGCCGGTGAGCCCGCGGAACAGCGTCGACTTGCCGGCGCCGTTGGGACCGACAACAGCCAGCAACGCGCCAGCTGCAACTTCGCCCGAGAGATGATGCACCGCCGGGTGGCGGTCATAGCCGAGCGTGACGTCGCGGAAGGTGAGTTGCGCCGCCACGGCTCACCTCATCGCCAGCCAGACGACGGCCCAGAGGCCGGCGCTGACCGCGAGCGCCGCGGCGAGCCGTGAGGCCACCGGCATGCGCAGGATCGACCAGGGCGCGGCCTGCGCCGGATGCGGCGAGGCTTGGCCATGGCTGTGGTGGTGATGGCTGTGATCGTGGGGAACCATTGCAGCACGTTATATTATAACATTACATTTGCCAAGACGATCAACGCCTTAAGGCTTACCGATCGCCATGGCGGTCGCTGCGGCCAGGAACGGCAGCGGGATCGAGACGGCGGCCCGAAACCACACGAATTTGGCCGGCATGAACGGGATTTCCCACAAGAGCAGCCGCTGGAAGGCGAACAGCGCCCATGCGACCACATAAGCCACGACCTGCGGCGGCCCGCCGCCGGCCTTGAGCGCCACCGCCCCGATGGAGAAGCCGATCACCGGCCCGCCCGGGGTCGCCGCGCCCGCGACCACCGCGGTCGCAACCCCAAGCCAGCCGCTGTCCGGCCCGAGCCAGCCGGTGATGACCTCCTGCGGGATGACGGCGGCAATATAGCCCGAGCCAAGCACGCCGAGCGCGATGCGCGGCACGATGTTGATGAAATCCCAGGTGCCCTCGCGCAGCGAGGAGGTCATGACCTTGGGCCCGCGCTGCCAGGCGATGAGGCCGACGGCGAGCACCGAGCCCCACAGGATGATGTCGATCAGCAGCGCCGCGCTCATTCGTCCTCGCCCCTATCGACATGCATCCGCACATAGACGAAGCGGCCGAACGCGCCGGCGATGACCGGCAGCGGCAGCGAGATCACGATTCTCCAGAGGGTGAAATCGATGCCCATGATCGGCAATTCCCAGGCGACCGCGCGGCCGTAGCCGATCAGGGTCCAGCTCACGACCATCGCGATGGTGGCGCCGAAATCGGCGCCGACGGTGAGCAGCGCGCTCGCCACCGGATACGCCGTGAACGGGCCGCCCGGCAGGATCGCGCCGAAGGCGGCGCCGATCAAAAGGCCTTTCAGCCCGGAGTTCGGCCCGAGCGAGCGCGAGACCTTGTCGTGTGGCAGGATCTCCGCGACGAAGGCCCCGAGCAGGCAGCCGGCGAACACGCGCGGCAGGATGCCGCCGAACAGCGCGAGGTCGTGGGTCAGGATGTCGAGCACGCCGGCCATCCCGTCGCGGCGCCAGACCAGCGTGGCGCTGATCGCGACCAGGACGACGATCGTGATCATCGACCAGCCGATCGGCTTGCGCTTGCGGCGCGGCGCCGGTTCGGCTTCTTCCGGCAGCGTAACCGGCTCTTTTAGCGGAAGGTCTGACAAGGGTTTGGGGGCTGGCGCCGATGGGACAACCCATCCTGCTTAGTGGCGGGCCTTGCGCGATGCAAACGGAAGTGCGGCCAAACCCATGCGCACGCGAGCGGGGCCCATGCGCGATTGCGCTTCAGGTCAGATAGCGGATCAAGGCCAATGCAGCGAAGAGCCCCGCAATCGCCAGGACGACCGATCCCAACACGTATGCGGCAGCCAATCCCAGCGCGCCACGCTCATAGAGCAGCACTGCGTCGAGCGAGAAGGCGGAGAAGGTGGTGTAGCCGCCCAGAATGCCGGTCATGATGAACAGTCGCCAGGGCTGCGACGCCTCGCCCTTGAAGGCGAGATAGCCGGCGATCAGGCCCATCACCGTCGACCCCGTGATGTTGATGATGAAGGTGCCCCAGGGAAAGCTGGTGCCGATATATCTTGCGCAGGTGACGTTGACGAAGTGGCGCAGCGAAGCGCCGAGCCCGCCGCCGACAAAGACCAGCACATAGTTCATCGCCTGCTTCCTTGAGGATATCACCGGCACTTACGGTTTTGCCGCAATGGCGCAGCCGCTGCAAGGATCGGTCCAAGCAAAAGAGGCGGCAGCCTTCGCCACCGCCCCTTGATTTGTCATTCCGGGGCGCGCGCAGTACCGAACCCGGAATCTCGAGAATTCCGGGTCTGGTCCTTCGGACCATCCCGGAATGACGGCGCAGAGTATCAACCCGCCTTGCCGAACAGCTCGTCGACATAGTCCCAGTTGATGAGACTCTCGACGAACGCCTTCAGGTAATCCGGACGGCGGTTGCGATAGTCGATGTAGTAGGAGTGCTCCCAGACGTCGCAGCCGAGGATCGGGGTGGCACCGTGCACCAGCGGATTTTCGCCGTTGGGGGTTTTCGAGATTTCGAGCTTGCCACCCTTGACCTGGAGCCAGCACCAGCCGGAGCCGAACTGACCGACGCCCGCGGCGGCGAAATCGGTCTTGAACTTTTCGAACCCGCCGAGGTCCTCGTTGATCTTCTTCTCCAGCCGGCCCGGCAATTTGCTGCCGCCGCCGTTCGGCTTCATCCAGCTCCAGAAGTGGATGTGGTTGTAGTGCTGGCCGGCGTTGTTGAACACCGCGGCGTTCTTGTTGTAGGAGCCCTTCACGATCTCCTCGAGGGACTTGCCTTCGAATTCGGTCCCCTTGATCGCGTTGTTGCCGTTGGTGACATAGGCCTGATGGTGCTTGTCGTGGTGGAATTCCAGCGTTTCCTTCGACATATGGGGCCCGAGGGCGTCATAGGCGTAAGGCAGGGGGGGAAGCGTAAAGGTCATGGGATGTGTCCAAGAACTGTGGGAGACGTGACTTAACGGGCCCCCCTTATAGAAGGTTCCAGCGCTCTGAAACACCGCAAATTGGCGAAATAGGCCTCCCCAGATGAGCATCGAAATCGACATCCTCAACGGCGACGCCTCCTGGAAGCGGACCGAGCCCCTGCACAACGCGGTCTTTGGGCCGCACATCGTCGAGAAATTGCCCTGGGGCCATATCGAATGGGCGCATGCCGATCTGCGTGCGCTGATCGATGCGCCCGAAGGCGGGCTCGCCTGCCATGTCGGCATCTATTTCCGCACCGTCAGCTGGAACGCCCACCAGATCCATGTCGGCGGCATCGGCGGCGTCATGACCCGCGAGGATTGCCGCGGCCGCGGCTATGCCAGCCTCGCGCTCGAAGCGGCGATCGAAACCATGCGCGCCAACGAGGCGGTGCGCTTCGCGGTGCTGTTTTGCGAGGAACACAATTTCGCATTTTATCAGGCGCGCGGCTGGCATCCCTTCACCGGCGAGGTCTATTGCGAGCAGGAGAGCGGCCGAATCCGCTTCGACCTGATGGCGCCCTTCGTGTTCGATATCCGCCGCGCGCCGCGCGACGGCGTGCTCGATCTCAACGGCCTGCCCTGGTGACCTCGCCGGTTCGGCGTTACGCCGCCATGGCTTTCAGCGCGGTCGCCGCCGACGCGTAGCCGCCGCGGGCGCCGTCGATGAAATGCACATGGTCGGCGCGCATCACCGACGGCGTGAAGCACGTCATCATCGCCGCGTCCTGTCGGTGCAGGCCATAACGCACGACGCCGCCTGCAGCCGCTTTGGCGAGACGGTCGGTGAGCGCGCTCGCCAACTCCTCGGTGCAATCGAGGATCATGCGCAACCCGTCGTCATATTTGCGGAAGTCGGAATTCTCCACGACCTGCCTGGTGTAATTGGCGGGCACGAAATTGCCGATCTTGATGCCGAAGCGCATGACAACATAGGCCCACAGCGTCAGCGCCAGCACCGCGCCCTTCCGCGCAAACAGCGGACCGCCACGCGCCGCGCGCGCCTCATATTCAAAACCCTGCGGCGGCCATTTCAATGGCGGACCGCTCGACGGCACCGGCCGCCCCGCATCCGGCGTGCGCTCGACGAGCTGGATGACATCCTCGATCACCTTGCGGAACGCGAGCGGGTCGGCGTTGACCGCCGGCACCACCAGTACCGAAAGGATCAGCCCGCGCGCGGCGGGGATCTCCTCGAAACGGCAGGAGAGCCCCGACAGATCGGGCTGCGTGCCCGGCGGCGCCGCCGCGACCGCGAACTCGCCGCGTTTCATCGCGGCTTCCGCCCAGCCCAGCCCGCCGCCGGAAAACATCGCATAGGACAGATTGGCCGACGGCCCGAATCGCGCGACGCGCACGTCGAGCCCATGCGCGCGGATCGCTGCGAGCGGCACCAGCGCCACCCGCATGACGAGGTCGAGGTCCTGCTTGACCCAGGTCGCAGTCGCCGCCAGCGCCTCGCGGGCGGCGGCAAGATCGTCGGGGGCAACCGCAAAGCTCGCGCCATCGCCGCCGAACACGAACGGAAATTCGCGGCCCCCCAGCGCATTGGTCACCGAGGCGATCACCGCCGCGCCCGCCATGTTGACCGCCTTGTAGCGCTGCGCCGCAATCGCCCTGGTCGATTCCACGATATCGGCGACGCCGATCGTCCAGTCGTCCGGCAACGGCGAATAGAGCTGCGGCTCCATCAGCTTGGTGAAGCCGCGGAACACCGGAATGCCGCCATAGAAGGTGTCGCTGCCGCCTGGGGTCATCGGTGGGATCGTCCGGTCCAAATTCCTGAGGAGATACGGTCGATTTGAACGACGGGTTCATGCAAAAATATCGAAGCCAAACGCTGAATGCAAAAGCAGGCCTTAAAGCCAAACGCGCTCAGAGACTTTGCTCTATCGCGACCGGATGACGCAGCGCAACCGTTGCCTTCCCCGTCATCGAAAAATCGCCCTTCCTCTGTTACTCCTGAGCCCATGACCGACCAGGCCCCTACGCAGATCAACGTACATGCACTCCAGATCGGCGACCGCATCAATACGGCCGGCTTCGAGGGCGAGATCCTGTCGAGCACGCCGCTTGCCGTGCGCGTCGGCAGCTATGGCCTCGCCGTGGTGTTTCGCTATGGCGTCGCCGTCTTCCTCGGGCTGACGGCCGACCAGGAAGCCGAATTCCTCGAGCGGTTGAGCGGGCGCACCTCCGGCAAGATCACCCCGCGCGAGGAGGAATGGGCGAAGGTCCAGGTCGCGAGAGAAGCCGAAGAGCCGATCCCGGTCGGCGGGCCGATCCAGGTTCGCGAAATGTCGCTGGAGCGGCTCCTGGTCGTGTCCGATGCGCTCGCCAAGAGCGTCGTGCTCGGGCGCGACGAACGCGAGGTCGCCAATGTCTTCGACACCATCGAGCCGCTCGCGCGCGAGCTCGCCAGGTCTGGCCAGACGTCCAAAAGTCGGACCGACCTGTTGAAGCTGCTCGGCAACTCGCTCCTGGTCCAGCACCGCGTGTCGGGCCGCGTCGCCGTCGGCGAAAAGCCCGACGTGCTCTGGGACCGCCCCGATCTCGAACGGCTCTATGCCCGGCTCGAGGACGAATATGAGCTCTCGGAGCGCGTCGAAATCCTGAACCGCAAGCTTGAGGTCATCTCCGACACCGCCACCACGCTCGCCGATATCATCGACGCCAAGCGCTCGCTGCGGCTGGAACTGATCGTGATCTTCCTGATCGCGTTCGAAATCCTGGTCACCGCCTACGAAATCTTCGCGCGCGGCGGGCATTGACCGCCATCTGCGCGTCAAGCAATCTAAGATTGTTTTTATATAGCGAGACACGTATTATACCTGCGTTGTCGGGTCGAAACGGTTCGAGGCGCGCCGGATGGCGATCAAGACCTGAACGGGTGAAGACATGAAGCGCTTTTGCATCGTTCAAGATCGAACCCGCTCCTTTCAGGCGAAAATCCGCGGCGGCAGCCTGGCGCTCGCCGCGGCGGCGCTGGCGCTGCTTTCGCCGCAGGTAGTCGCGGCAGGCGCACCGGCCACCGCCTGCACCAGGCTCGACATCTGCTACTGCGTCAACAGTGATTACCGCGACGCCATCAACGACAATGTGAAGCGCGTCCGCAAATTGATCGCGGACAACAAGGCGCAAGGCAAGTCGATCGGCTATCTCAGCATTCCGCTTTCGCCGGCCGGCGGCGGATCATTTACCCTCAATTCCAAAATTTCTGCGCAAGTCGCCGAGAGCGTCACCGCGCGCTTCGGCGCGAGATCGATGTTTCTGCTCAACCCCGGTACTGAAGCCGGCGACAGGATGGCAGGCGCAAGCGGCGCCGACTTCATGTACATGTGGACGCAGATTCTCGAGGGCCCGATCGGACTCGGCGAGGATTTCGATTTCTTTTATTTCGCCGGCCCGACCGATTTCGGGAAATATTTCCCCTTGACCGGCCAGGGCGATCTCGAGGCGCTGGACGCATGGTTCGATGCGAACGCCGCGGCGGACCCGGACCTCAAGAAGTCCATCGATCAGAACGGCGCTGCCAGGACGAAGGCCGACTTCCGGAATTATTACGGGCTGCGCGCCTCGGTGACCTACAGCTACGGCTCGCATGACGAATGGAACATCGCGCGCCTGATCAATGTGCGCCGGCGCGGGGCGACTGATCTCGGCATCGCCAATCAGCTTGCGATTTTCTTCGATGGCCGGCCGCAATCGCCCGGCGCCTATGAAATCCCGACATCGGCGGGCGATGCCGGCCGCTGCGTGAAATAGTTCGCCTGTCTGAAAAGTTTCACCCAGAAGCCGCCGCTCTTGCTGGCCGATGACAGCGAGGATCCAATTCCCTTCAAATCAGACAAGAAGGATTAGTCCCGTGGCGTTACCTTACGGATTTGTCAAAGCCAAGATCACCTCCGAGCCCAAGCTCAAGCCATCGCGCCACAACAACGAAACCCAGTATCACCTGCACTTCAGCATGCTGGTCGATGGCGACAAATGGGACGTCGCGGTCAATGTCGGCACCAATGACGATGACGATCTCCTGAAATACAAGCTCGTCCTCGATTTCCGCCACCCCATCATCCAGACGCTGGCGGAGGCCGAGGCCGGCGCGCAGGACATGACCGGACAAAGCGCCCTGCCCGCGCTCGATTTCCTGCGCAGCGATCTCCTGCAGAACACCGGCAAATGGCGCGACAGCGACGTGATGGATGGATCCGAAGACGCCCAGCCGGTGGCCTCGCTCGCTCGGCTGCTGTCGAAAGCGCACCGGCAGACTTTCGACGTCTACGTCTTCGGCCGCTTCTTCAACACCGGCGACGGCATCCACGACGTCCATCTCAACCAGGGCTCGACGAAAGGCTTCATCCATCGCCCGGGCAACGATTCCAACGACCACAACGACATCTGGCAGGATGGCGCTTTGATGGTCGACAGCGGCGAGCCGGAATGGGCGGCGTATTTCTCCGCCTTCAATCAGCAGCTGGTGCCGACCGACGATCTCGGCAACCCCAAGCCCGGCGCCGCCACGATCTAGGGTTACGGCCGCTTCAGCTCCGTTACTCGGAACGGCTCCAGCGTGTCGATGACGTCAGCCGACTGCGTGTGATAGCTGAAACGGAAGTAGCGCACGGTGATGCCGTCTTTGGTGAAGTCGGCAAGGATGAAGCCGTTCTCCTCGATCGGCTTCAAGTCCTCGACCATGGTCAGGTGCGTTGACGGCGTGGCGCCGATGCCGCGGAAGGCCGAGGGCCAGCCGCGGTCGCCGGTGCCGAGCGGGCCGGACAGGATCACCACGACGGGGTTCTTGCCGAAATCCAGCGCGCCGCTGCGCTGCATGCGGCCCTCCGCGATCGCATGCAGGTCGCCGGAGATAACAAGCGGAATCCGTCCCGGCATGGCCGCGACCTCGGCCATCAGCCGGTCGTGCTGCTTGAGCCAGCCGCTCTGCCAATAGGGCTTTGGCACATCTGACGTCAGCTTGCCGTCCTTGGCGAGCATGTCCGGATACCATTCGCCCCATTTGCCCGCACTCCAGCCCGGCGGATTGGAGGGGATGTTGACGAGGTGGATCATCTCGCGATCGGTCATCCGCGATCGCAGCCAGTTCTCTACCGTGCCGTCGAGGAAGACCGCGCTCGGCCCTGCCAGCGTCACCGTTCGGCGGACGTCGTAGAGCAGGATTTCCGCAAGCTTGCCGTAGCGCAGCGTGCCGAAGGCCTCGCCGACGCCGGGCGGCCGATCGGCCGCGGACGCGCCGGGCAAGCCCAGCGGCCGATTCCGGTCGGGCAGATATTCCGGGTAGTAGAGCTGACGCGTGGCGCGGGCGAGCGCGAGCATGAAGGCATCCGGCGGGAAGGTGATGATGTCGTCGGTCGCCTCGTCATTGTCGAAATAGTCGTGGTCGTCCTGCATGAAGAAGACCGGCGTCGAGCGGAGCAGCGCGCCATATTGCGGAATGATCTGCGCCGCTGTGGCGCGGCGAAAGACGGCTTCGTTCGCCGTGCCAAATACCGGCTGCGTGCGATCGAAGGTGCCGGCAAGCTGCTTGCCGAGCGGCGAGGCGCCGCTGCCTTTGGAGGCCTGCGGCGCGCGCAAATCCCAATAGATCTGGTCGCCATTGGCGATCAGGCATCCGGCTTGAACGACAGCCCGCGCGCCAGGAGGCGGCGGCGCAGCGCCGATGGCAGCCAGTTGATCTTGCCTTCGGGCAGGCCCTGGTTCAGCCCTTCGTGCCCGCCGCCGCAGGTGTAGATCATCACCCGCAGCCGCTCCGGCATCGCATCCGGCGCGGGGAAAGTCGCAAGCTGCCACGGCTCGCACAGCGCTTTCCCGCCTGCACCTTTCAATGAGAGCTTGTAGGGCGTCGCCGGCGACAGCCCGGCGACGTCGAACTGCCAGAAATCGCCGGCCGCCGCATTGGACTGTCCGCGCACTCTTGAATTGCCGATCTCCAGCGTGGGCGGGGAGACCTGGGCCTGCGTGAATGACGCCTTGATCAGGAAACGGTCATGGCTCGCAGTCGGGATCAGATGCTGGACTGTGCCCTGATCCCAATCCTTCTCCCGCGACCGCGGATTTTCGGCGGCGGCCGCCGGCCCGCCGATGCCCGTCATGATCAATCGCGGCAAGGTCGCCGCGGCTGCGCCAAGCACGAAATCCCGCCGCGTCGCCATGTGATCCCCCTTTGGATTTCCTGCCCGCCTTACTCCAGCGCGCTGACATTCCAGGTCGCGTGGCTGACCCCAGGCAGCTTTGCGAGTTCGGCCACCACGCCGTCGAGCTCACCGGGCTCGACCGCGAGCGGCACCAGCACCGCGGAAACCTCGACATTGTCGCCCGAGTGAAACACGATCTTGGTCTCGCGCACGGGGTAGCTCGCCGCATACAGCCGCTCGTTCATGACATCGCGCACCTCCGCCGAGCGCTTGGCATCGGTCGTGATGCTGATCTCATAGGTCGCTTCGGACGTACGCTCGTTCAGCGGTATGCGGTCGATCGCATTGACCAGCGGCCGCAGCAACGTATTGCCGGCCAGCACGAAGATCGTCAGCGCCACCGACTGTGCGACCATGTCCGCGCCGGCGCAGGAGCCGACAGCAGCGGAGGCCCAGAGCGTCGCTGCCGTGTTGAGGCCGCGCACATTCATGCCTTCCTTCATGATCGCGCCGGCGCCAAGAAAGCCGATGCCGGAGACGACATAGGCGATGACGCGAACCGCGCCCTGGGCGCCGTCGAGATGGTTGGCGAGATCGACGAAGGCGGCCGCCCCGACGCAGACCAGCACATTGGTGCGCAGGCCGGCGCTGCGCTGCCGGTACTGCCGCTCGGCGCCGATCAGTGTGCCCAGCACGAAGGCGATGAGAAGGCTGATGAGGGTATCGAGGAAATCGTGAAACTGGAAAGTCTGAATGAATTGCACGGCTGACCTCGAACGGAAGGCGCGGGATACTGCCCCCAATATCGCGGTCGAACAAGTCCGGCCCCAGTCATTGATCCTTGTCAAAACGGTGACACTAAAAAGTCATTAGCCTTTGTACATTCAGCCATGGGCGGATTGGGTCGTGTCGAATACCGGCAAAGAAAGTCATGCGGTTCGCGACGGTCGAAGCGCCGTCAGTGCCGTGCGGTTTTCCCAACGCCTGACGGCGGCGATCGACGCCTGGGCCGAGGCGCACCACGTCAGCCGCGCCGACGCGATCCAGCTGCTGGTGGAGCTTGGCTTGAAGGTCGCCCCGGTGACCGGCTCGCATCGTTCGGTACGGCAGCATTCTTCCGAAATTGAAGGCGAGGCGGTCAGCCAGATCAACGCGTTGCTCGACCCCTCGCTGTCGCCGGAAGAGCGCGAGCGGCGAATTCGAAGACTAATCGAAGGACCGCCGGAATTCGCGGAACAGCGAATAGATCTGCCGAAACACGGAAAGTGAGCGGGTTGCCGGATCATACGGGCCCGTTACGCCACCGCGGCCACGGCCTCATAGATGTCGTTTTCCTGCGCGGTGTGCATTCGCACCAATGTCTCGATCGCTTCGATGATGCGCTGGGCGTCACGGATGAAATAGCGATCGACCGCTTCCGGCGGCAAATCCTCTGTCACCCGCGCCAACAGGCGGGCGAGATGCAGGATTTCGAGATGGGCGCGGCTCATCGCCGAAAGGCTGTGGCTCTCGCGCAGGAGCCCGGCAATCCTTGGATAGATCGAGCCTTCGTCGTCCCGTTCATGCACGACCACCTGCTCCTGAACGATGCGGTTCGCCTCGCCGATCAGGGCCGCACCGCACTGCGGCGCGGCATCATCGAGCGCGTCGGCGATTGACCGCAGCCGGTCGAGATGAGCGACCAGCGCCTGGTGACTGCGACGCAATTCGTCACCGTCCTCCGCCGTGATACTCCGCCCGGCATGGCGGTAAGCCGGCGCGAGCGCGCGGAGCGCGTTGAGAATGACGGCCACGTCGATCACCTCCTGCATGATCGCCGCCGGCACCGGCGCCAGCCAGCCCGCCGTCGCAGCCGCCATGGCGGCCAGCGACAAGGCCATCCCGGCAACGATGCTTTCCACCGCAATGCGGCGCGCGCGCTGCGCGATCAGGATAGCCTCGCCGACCCGGTCAAGCCGGTCGGCCAGGATCACCACGTCCGCCGCCTCCGACGAGGCGCTGGCGCCTCGCGCGCCCAGCGCAATTCCGACGTCGGCCGACGCGAGCGCCGGTGCATCATTGATGCCGTCGCCGATCATGATGGTGCGATGCAGCCGTTGCTCGGCGCGCACGGCGTCGACCTTGTCGGAGGGAACGCGGTCGGCGAGCACCGCATCGAGGTCGAGCGCTGCGCCGATCGCCTGCGCCGCAACGGCGCGGTCACCGGTGAGCATCACCATGCGGGCGATACCGGCTTCACGCAGCAGGCGGATCGCGCGCGGCGTGTCCGGCCGAAGCTCGTCGGCAAGCAACAACGCGCCGATCGGCTTGCCTTCGACGGCGACGAACACGACCAGCGCCGAACGCCATGAGGCGCGACGGATCGCCCGCAGTGCCCAGGGTGGAACGCGGCCTGGCGCGAGGATCATGTCGGCGGAGCCTGCGGCCACGCGCTGTCCGTCGATGACGCCCACGAGCCCCGTGCCCGCGGTCTCCCTGACCTGTTCCGGCACCTTGAGCTTGAGGCCGCGCGAGGCGCTTGCCTCGACGATGGCACCGGCCAGCACGTGATGAGAGGCCTGCTCGAGCGACGCGCCGAGCGCCAGCACCCGCTCGACCGTTTCGCCAGGGGCGACCTCGACGGAAAGCAGCCTTGCACCACCGACCGTCAGCGTTCCCGTCTTGTCGAACAGCACGGTATGGGCGTGCGACAGCGCCTCCAGCGCGCCACCGCCCTTGACCAGAATGCCGCGCCGCGCGGCCTGCGCGACGCCGGCGATGAAGGCGACGGGGGCAGCCAGGATCAGCGGACATGGCGTCGCGGCGACCAGCACGGCCAGGCTGCGGATCACATCATGCGAGATCAGCCAGGCGACCAGGGCAATCCCGAGCGTCAGCGGCAGGAACAACAGCGCGTAACGGTCGGCGAGCCGGACGAACGGCGCCTTCGCGGTCTGTGCCGCCGTTACCAGCCGCACGATCCCGGCATAGGTGCTGGCCCCCGCCTCCGCCGTCGCCGACAATTCAAAGGCTTCGCCGGCGTTCAACGCGCCGGAGAGCACGGCCGTCCCGCGCGTCTTGACGACCGGGATGGGCTCGCCGGTCAGCGCGGCCTCGTCGATCGTCGCGGCAGGCGATATGACGATGCCATCCACCGGAACGATCTCGCCGGCGCGGACCATCAACTGGTCGCCGATCGCCACCGCCGATACCGGCACGTCCTCGATGTGGTCATCGGTCCGGCGGTGGGCCTCGCGCGGCGCGCGATCGACCAGCGAGCGCAGATCGTGCTCGGCGCGCGCCACCGCGATATCCTCGAGCACATTGCCGCCCGAATACATCAGCGCGACGACGGCTCCGGCCAGCGGCTGGCCGAGCGCGACCGCCGCGCTCATCGAGACCAGCGCAATCGCGTCGATGCCAAGCCGCCCTGCCAGAAGGTCGCGGAGCATTGAAACCGCGAGGCCCGCGATCACCGGCAGCGTTGC
Organism: uncultured Alphaproteobacteria bacterium; assembly: GCA_963847045.1. Taxonomy (GTDB): domain Bacteria; phylum Pseudomonadota; class Alphaproteobacteria; order Rhizobiales; family Xanthobacteraceae; genus Bradyrhizobium. The sequence goes on from CAWJYQ010000017.1 coordinate 493,898, forward strand.
CAGCGTGAAGCAGATGTCGCCGATATCGTTGCGCTTCACAAGCCAAGCGACGCCGCCCGCAGCCAAGCCCAATACCGCCACCGAGACGAGAATCCATCGCAGCGCGCGATCAAACGACATCGGCTCATTCCACGCTTGTTTTCGATGCCGGGAACCTTGGTCCAAAAGCTGCGCGCGATGTTTGAGAAAGATCAACCGGGAAGGCGCCGCCGGGGGCCGGCAGCCCGCAAATGCAGAGACTTCAGGCGGTGTTGCCGGCGTCGATGGTCAGCACGCTGCCGGTGATGTTGCGGCCGCCGTCGCTGAACAGATATTCCACCATGCGCGCGACATCGTCGGCCTCCGGCAGCCGCCGCAACGCGCTGCGCTTGGCGATTTTCTCGCGGCCCTCGCCGCCGAGATTTTGCGTCAGCTCGGTGTCGATGAAACCCGGCGCGATCGCGTTCACGGTGATGCCGACCTTGCCGACTTCGCGGGCCAGCGAGCGAGTGAAGCCGGTCGCCGCCGCCTTGGTCGCGCCATAGACGGAAAGACCGTTATAACCGGTGGACGCGATGATCGAGGAGATGTTGACGATGCGCCCCTCCCCGTCGGCCAACATGTGCCGCACGACATATTTGGTGAGGATCACCGGCGACAGCACGTTGAGGCGCACCAGCGCCTCGATGTCGGAATTGTGCATGGTCGCAAGCAGGCCCTCGGTGCCGATGCCGGCGTTGTTGACCAGGCCATAGATCGCGCCGAATTCGTCGCGGAGCGCCTTGACGAAGGCGGGCAGCGCATCGATCGCGCTCAGATCGCGGGCGCGGAAATGGAGGTTGCCCTGTCTGGCTCCGGCAATTGCCGTGCGCAATTCGTCGCTTTCGCGCCGCGCCACCGCGATCACGTTGAAGCCTGCGTCGGCGAGCTTCTGCGCGATGCAAAGGCCGATGCCGCGGCTGCCGCCGGTGACGAGGACGTTACGCATCGGAGCGCGCGAGCTTTCCGGCCGGCGTCACGTCCAGCGCCTCGACAAAGCGGATCACCGCCGGCACCTTGTGCGAGGCGAGCCTGACGCGGCACTGGCCAAGAATTTCCTCGCGAATCTCCTTCTCACGGCCCGCGCCGTCCGCCGTGAGCACGACATCCGCGACCACGATCGAACCGGTGATCGGGCTGCGGCGCGATTTGGCGCGCGACATCCGCACCTCGGCATGGGCGTTGATGACGGCCTCGATCTCCTCGGGATGGACCTTCAATCCGCCGATGTTGATGATGCCGCCGCGGCGGCCGACAAAGTAATAGCGGTCGCCGCGCAGCTCCACCATGTCGCCGGTGTCGACAAAGCCGTCCGCATCGGTCAGTTCGGCGGCGCGCCTGCCGACATAGGCGTGCGCGGCGCGCTTGGAGCGGATGCGGAGCGAACCGTCCACGACCTTCATCTCGACGCCGTCGCGGTCCTGCCCGATCAGGCTTGCCGGAAAGCCTTCGCGGCCGTCATTGACGGCAAAGCCGACGCCGGCTTCCGTCGAGGCATAGGCGTGGCCAACGGAAGCATTCGGGAACGCCTGCGCCAGCGCGTCCAGCACGGCCTGGTCGGCGATCTCGCCGGACAGACGCACATAGCGCGGCGAAAAGTCCGCGGACGCTCCGCTCATCAAAAGCTTGCGCCAGTGCGACGGCGTGCCGGAGATGTGGGTGACGCCGCGTTCGGAGAGCCGTGCGACATGATCGGCGAGCGGCTCGCCAACTTCTGACAGCACCATCGAGCCACCGCCGATGATGGCGCGCAGGAATATCTGCAGGCCGCCATAGCGGCGGATGTCATAGAAGGTCGCCCATACCGGCGGCGCGCCGCGCGCCGGACCGTCGGCAATGATCGCGCCGCTCAGTCCTTCCAGCGTATGTCCGACGATCTTCGGCACGCCCGACGTGCCCGAGGTCAGCATCAGCCACTCGGTGGCGCGCTCGGTCTTTACCGAGACCTTGGCCGGCGCCTCGGGCAGATGCGCGCCGACAATCAGGTAAACGCCGGCGTCGCTCCAGCGCCGCGGCTCATCGGTGACGATGGCATCGATGTCGGCATCCTCGATCAGCGCCTGGATGTGATCGGGATTGAGATCGAGCGGGCACAGCAGCATGCGGCGGGCGACGCCGTCGAGCTCGATCATCGCAAGCGCGGCGAGCAGTTGCCCGGACACCGAGAGCAGCACCGAACGCCCCGACAGCTCGCGCGCGCGGTCGGCAAGGCAGGTCTGCGACAGGACGTCGGTCAGCGACACCAGATGCCGCGCATCGGAGATGCTGCGGCCCTTCAGCTCCGGACCGAGATAGTCGCGGAGCGCAAAATTCTCACGCGGGGACATTTTCGTAGGCCTGGACGAAATCGCCGACCGTCAGCGGGAACGCCGCGTCCTCCGAGATGGTAAACGGATCGACGCCGAGATCGTCTTCAAGCCGCGCGACCAGGATCGCGAACGCGAGCGAAGTCGAAGCCGGTTTCGTGGAGCGAGAGCTCGTCGTTAAGCGGCGGCAGCTTCACCTGCTGCTCCGCGGCGATCTCTTTCATCGCCGCAATGATCCTTAACCTGACCGACATGGAATGCCTCGCCTTTTCAATAAATCGTTGGCCATCATCATAGTCCGTAACTGTGAATTAACGGAGCCGTAGCGGCGACTTTTGGCTTGGTTGGTAAACAGCACCCTCGCCGAACCCGGAAGATTCGAGCGATGCGGAAAGTTTTCGTAAAAATTTAGAGACGGATTTTACCACCTGCGATGCGCGCGTAAGCCTCCGTGTCCAGCGGACGATATTCGGCTATTTGCGGGTCCCTGAAATAGAGGGGATCGCTGACGATTGCGGGATCGAAGCCCTCGCGCATCAACTGATGCTTCTTCTGCTTGAAGGTTTCGGTCGAATCCAGCGTGGCGCTAATGCGGATGAACAGCGGATGGGCGTAGGCAGGCAGCCGCTGCGCCAAATGCGCTGCAAAATCCCTGAAATCGAAGCCGTCACCTGTGACGATCGCGGCCATGCCGGCGCGGCCGTCGTTGCCCGCGACCTCGGCGCCGTAGGTCGTGGCGTCAACCACGCCCTCGCACTCGCGGATCGCATCATTGACTTCGCTGGCCGCGATATTCTCGCCCTTCCAGCGGAAGGTATCGCCGACCCGGTCGACGAAATGAAAGAAACCCTGCTCATCGAGCTTCATCAGGTCGCCGGTACGGAACCAGGCATCGCCTTTGGCAAAGACGTCGCGCAGGATCTTCTTTTCGGTCTCGCCTCTATCGGTATAACCCTCGAAGCGGCCGCCGCCCTCATCGGCCTTACCGATGCGGCCGACGGCTTCGCCGACCTCGCCGCGGGCGCAGGCGATGCAGAGGCCGTTGTTGTCGCGCAGCGGCGCGCCGTGTTCGGCGTCCACCTTCACGATCGCCGCCGGGAAACGATGCGCAAGCAGCGGCGGAATCCGCCCGATCGCACCCGGCTTGCCCTCGACGTTATAGAGCGAGAAATTGCCTTCGGTGGCCGCATAGAATTCGAGGATGCGCGGGATCGCAAATCGCGCCTGGAATTCCTCCCAGATGTCGCCGCGCAGGCCATTGCCGCAGGCGAGCCGCAGCCGGTGCCGGGTTTCGAATTCGGAAACCGGCGCCTTCAGGAGATAACGGCAAAGCTCGCCGATATACTGAAACAACGTGCAATCGAAGCGCACGAGGTCGCTCCAGAAATTCTTCGCGGAGAATTTTTCGGCGAGCACGACCGAGGCGCCGGCGAACAGCATGCTGCAGGGCGCGACAATGCCGCCGACGGAATGGTAGACCGGCAGGCAATTGTAGAGGCGGTCATCGGGCTTTGCGTCGGTGAGGCCTGCGAACCAGCCGCCCCAGTTCAGGATACGGCGGTGGCTGATGCTCGCCGCCTTCGGCAGCCCGGTCGTGCCTGACGTGTAGATCAGGAGCGCGCGGTCGTTGATGGTGACGTCGCGCCGCTCGGCCGGCGACAGCGGACCGCCGTCGAACTGCGACAGCGCAGCATCAAGGCTCGAGTCCATCCAGACTTTTGAAGCACGCGCAAGCTGCGGCCGCGCCGTCTCGAAGACGTCCGCAAGCGCCTCGGCAAGGATGACATGGTCCGCGCCGGCGACATTGACGCAATGCGCCAGCGATTGTCCCAAGAGCTTGGTGTTGATCAGCGCCACCACGCCACCGACCCGGCTGATGCCGAGCCAGGCCGCGACATAATCCGGGCGCGTCGGCATGATCAGGCAAACGGCGTCGCCAGACTTGATGCCTGCTGCAATCGCCCAGCGGGCGTAGCGGTTGATGCGCTCGCCGAGCGCGCGGTAGGTAAGGGTTTGCGCGTCCGAAACCACCGCAGGCGCCTCGCCTTGCCGCGCCGTAAAATCTTCGACGACATCGGCAAACAGCCGGCGTGGATCGGCCTCGATGCGTGAGGTCAGCTCGATCGCCTTCAGCCACGCCTTCGCGGCCGACGGCTTTCCGCGCGACGTTTCGGTCTGTCGATCGATGAGGCCGGTGGTCATGGCCCCGGTATAGGCGGATCGGCCTGATCAGGTGTTAAGCGGAACAGTTAAAACGCGAATTTGGTGTCCACGACGCTCGCTGCTGGGCGCGACACCTGATCGTCGATATGGACGAAGGTCGAATGAATTCATTGAGGTTTCCGTTCGCAGCCGCTCCCGGACAGATTATGTTGCCCGCCAACGGACGGCCTTCGGATTCGCTTCCGGCGGACCGCCCCGGCAAGGCAAGAGGAAACGCACATCCGTGCCCGCGGGCCACCCGCGCGCGGCTCCCGGCTTTCGGGAAAAGATGCGCCAGCCGTCACTGGACGCTATCACCGGACCTGGGCATGAACGAAAGCATTTCGTCGCCGTTTATCCGCTTTCCGATCGGCACCTCGCTGCTGATGGCGGGCATCCTTTTCGTTGGCCTCGTCTCCTATCCACTGCTGCCGGTCGCACCGCTGCCGCAGGTCGACTTCCCGACCATCCAGGTTTCCGCGAGCCTGCCCGGCGGCAGCCCTGAAACCATGGCGGCCTCCGTGGCGCAGCCGCTGGAGCGGCAACTCGCGCAGATCCCCGGCATTGCGCAGATGACCTCGACGAGCTCGCTCGGCTCGACCGCGATCACCATCCAGTTCGACCTCAACCGCAATATCGACGGCGCCGCCAACGACATCCAGGGCGCCATCAACGCGGCGAGCGGCCAGTTGCCCAAAAACCTGCCCTCGCCGCCGACCTATCGCAAGGTCAACCCGGCGGATTCACCGATCATGCTGCTGTCCGCCACATCGGACACGGTGCCGCTGATCCGGCTGAGCGATGCGATCGACGTGCAACTCGGCCAGCAGATCAGCCAGATTTCGGGCGTGGCGCAGGTGTTCATCGGCGGCCAGCAGAAGCCATCGATCCGGGTGCAGATCGATCCCGCCAAGCTTGTGGCCAAGGGCCTTTCGCTGGAGGACGTGCGCGCCCAGATCGCGATCGACACCGTCGACAGCCCAAAGGGCAACATCGACGGCGCCAAGCGCGCCTATACCATCTACGCCAACGACCAGCTGATCGACGCCGAAAAGTGGAACGACGTCATCATCGCCTATCGCAATGGCGGACCTCTGCGGATTCGCGACATCGGCCAGGCCGTGGCGGGGCCGGAGGACATGAAGCAGGCCGCCTGGGCCGACGGCCAGCGCGGCGTGTTCCTTGTCATCTTCAAGCAGCCCGGCGCCAACGTCATCGACACCGTGAACAGGATCAAGGCGCAGCTGCCGCGCCTGATCGCGGCAATCCCGCCCGCCATCAAGATCAAGATCATCTCCGACCGCACGCTCACCATCCGCGCCGCGGTGGAGGACGTCCAGATCACGCTCCTGATCACCATCTTCCTGGTCGTGATGGTGATCTTCATCTTCCTGCGCAGCTTCTGGGCGACCGTCATCCCGGCCATCACCGTGCCGCTGGCCCTGCTCGGCGCCTGCGCGCTGATGTGGGCGTTCGGCTACACGCTCGACAATCTCTCGCTGATGGCGCTGACGATCGCGGTGGGCTTCGTGGTCGACGACGCCATCGTGATGCTGGAAAACATCACGCGCTATGTCGAGCAGGGGGAGAGGCCGATGGCCGCCGCCTTCAAGGGCGCGGCCGAGATCGGCTTCACCATCGTCTCGATCAGCGTGTCGCTGGTCGCAGTGCTGATCCCGCTCTTGCTGATGGGCGGCGTCATCGGCCGCCTGTTCCGCGAATTCGCGGTCGTGCTCGCGATGACGATCTTCGTCTCGATGGCGGTGTCGCTAACGCTGACGCCGATGATGGCCTCGCGCTTCCTGCGCTCGCATCACGAAACCAAACACGGACGGTTCTATCAGTGGAGCGAGCGTCTGTTCGAGCGCATGCTGCATTCCTACGAGCGCGGACTCGACCTCGCCCTGAGTTGGAAGCGAACGACGCTTCTGATCTTCTTTGCGACCATCGCGCTTTCGGTCTACCTCTTCATGATCATCCCGAAAGGCTTCTTTCCGCAGCAGGACAACGGCTTCCTCACCGGCGTATCGGAGGCGTCGCAGGACATCTCCTTTACCGAGATGAAGCGGCATCAGGAAGAATTGAGCAACATCGTGCAGGCCGATCCCGCGGTCGAGAGCATCGCGATGTTCATCGGCGGCGGCGGCACCGCGCTCAATTCGGGACGCATGTACATCACGCTGAAGCCGCACGGCGAGCGTGACGCCGACGCGCAGCAGATCATTGCGCGGCTGCGGCCCAGGCTCGAGAAGGTCGAGGGCGCCAAACTCTATCTGCAGGCCTCGCAGGACGTGCGGCTCGGCGGCCGCGCCACGCGGACGCAATTCGAATTCACCCTGCAGGACGCCAATCTCGCCGAGCTGAACGAATGGGCGCCGAAAATCCTGGCCAGGATGCAGACGCTGCCGCAATTGCGCGATGTCGCCACCGACCAGCAGACCGAGGGAACCACGCTCGCTCTCACCATCGACCGCGACACCGCCTCACGCTACGGCATCCAGCCGCAACTGATCGACGACACGCTGTATGATGCGTTCGGCCAGCGTCAGGTCACGCAATATTTCACCCAGCTCAATTCCTATCACGTGATCATCGAAATCCTCCCCGAGCTGCAGGGCAGGATCGACACGCTGGACAAGCTCCATATCCGCTCGCCGACCACGGGCGAGCAGGTGCCGCTCTCGGTGTTCTGCAAATGGACGAACGTGCCGGTGCGGCCGCTGGCGATCGCCCATCAGGGCCAGTTTCCCGCGGTGACGATCAGCTTCAACCTCGGCCAGGGTGTCGCGCTCGGGCAGGCGACCGGGGCTGTCGCACAGGCGATGGCCACGATGGGCGCGCCGGCAACGCTGAGCTCCAGTTTTCAGGGTACGGCGCAGGCATTCCAGCAATCGCTCGGCACCGTGCCGCTCCTGATCCTGGCAGCACTCGTCGTGGTCTATCTGATCCTCGGCGTCCTCTATGAGAGCTATATCCATCCGCTGACCATACTCTCGACGCTGCCGTCGGCGGGCGTCGGCGCGCTCGCGATCCTGATGGCGTTCGGATTCGATTTCAGCCTGATTGCCTTGATTGGAATCATCCTGCTGATCGGCATCGTCAAGAAGAACGGCATCATGATGGTCGACTTCGCCATCGCCGCCGAGCGCGATGAGCATCTGACGCCCGAGCAGTCGATCCGGCAGGCGGCGATCCTGCGCTTCCGCCCGATCATGATGACGACCATGGCGGCACTGCTCGGCGGCGTGCCGCTGATGCTGGGCACCGGGACGGGATCGGAGATCCGCCAGCCGCTCGGCTACGCCATGGTCGGCGGCCTCGTCGTCAGCCAGGCACTGACGCTGTTCACGACGCCGGTGGTCTATCTTTACCTGGATACGTTTTCCAACGCACTGTCGCGCTGGACGCGCAGCAAGAAGCCGGACGATACCGGCACGAAGCCCGAAGACATCAAGCACGCCGCCGAATAACCGCGCGTGCATGGTCACCTTTCTCCTCCCCCTGTCAGCGGCATTTCGGCGCATGCGAAACCGTTCACACTTGCCATCCGCGGCGCTGGGGTATCATTTGGGGTAATTCCCCGAAGGACGGCGGGGAGCATTTCTGTCCCGCCAAGTCCGGGTGAAGGAGACATCCGACAACGTACCTTTCGCCGGAGATACGTCATGCATTCGCTATCCGCAGAATGGTTACCCGCTTCGGTTCCACCGCCTGACGAAGATATCGAAGTCTGCGTCCTGGCCTATGACGGAACCGTTCACGCGCTCGCATTCCCCTGTCACAAGGATGGCGCCGAATGGGTCGACGCTTCAGGCAGGAAGCAGTCCGGCATCCAGCCAACGCATTGGCGCAGGTGGACTTAGCGCCCGCGGGTCGAACGCACAGCCGTGGAAGCTTGCGCAGCGCTTAGCCGCTTGTCACCCCTTGCAGCACCAGGCGGTTGAGCCGCGCGGCGAAGGCGGCGGGATCTTCCGGCAATTCGCCGTCGAGGATCTGCGCCTGCTCCAGGAGCAGGAGCGACAGATCGTCGGCGATGGCCTTGTCGCCGCCCTTGTTCGCGATCGCCGACACCAGCGGATGCCGCAAATTGATCTCGAGGATCGGCTTGGTGCGCATGCCGCGGTTCTGCTGCGACAACAGCCGCTCCAGCTCGCGATCCGGTCCGTGGCTGCCGGCGACAAGACAGGAGGCGCTGGTGGTGAGTCGCGTCGACGCCTTCACGTCGGTGACGCGGTCGCCGAGGCTCGCCTTGATGATGGCGATCGTCGCGGCTTCGTCCGCAGCAGGCTCGCCCTTGTCCTTGTTCTCGTCGAGCAGCGGAATCAGATCGAAATTGAGGTCGCCCTGGCTCAGTGACTTCAGCGGCTTGCCCTCGAATTCGAGCCGCGCCGAGGTCCAGAAGGCGTCCACGGGATCGGTGAGCAGCAGCACTTCGATGCCGCGCGCGCTGGCGGCCTCTAGCCGAGGGTTCGATTTCAGCCGTTCGATGCTGTCGCCGGCGAGGAAACAGATTTCGGTCTGGTTGGGCTTGAAGTCCGCGACATATTGCTTGAGCGTGCGCTTCTCGCCGGCGGTCGAGGCAAACCGCGACAGCGCCAGCAACTTCTCGCGGCGCTCGAAATCCTCGTAAATGCCTTCCTTGATGACCGCCCCGAAGGCATCCCAGATCTTGCCAAAATTCTCCGGCTCCTTCTCGCTCAGCGTCTCCAACTCGCTGATGACGCGGCTCGTCACGGCCTTCCTGATCTGCGCGAGCTGCGGATTGTTCTGCAGCATCTCTCGCGAGATGTTGAGCGGCAGATCCTCGCTGTCGATCACGCCGCGAATGAAGCGCAAATAGGCCGGCAGCAGATCGGCGTCGTCGGTGATGAAGACGCGCCGCACATAAAGCTTCACCTTGCCCTTGCGCGCCGGCTCGAACAGGTCGAAGGGCTTTGTCGAGGGCGCGAACAGCAGCACGGCGTAGGAATAGCGCCCCTCGGCGCGGTAGTGCAGCGTCATCGCCGGCTCGTCGAAGGCGTTCGCAATCGACTTGTAGGCCTGCTTGTATTCTTCCGGCGTCAGTTCCGACTTCGGCCGCTGCCACAGCGCGCTGGCCGAATTGATCTGGCGCGGCTCGCCCTCTTCACCCACCAGCAAGATCGGGAACTGGATGTTGTCGGAATAGGCGCCAACGATGCGCTCGATCTCGTAGGTCTCGAGATATTTCTTCGCGTCCTCTTTCAGATGCAGCACGATCTCGGTGCCGCGCGTCATGCGCCTGGTATCCTCTTCGCTCGCCGGCGCGACCTCAAAGCCGGCGCCGCCCGAGGACGACCAGGTCCAGACCTCGCTTGCGCCCGCGCGGCGGCTGGTGACGACGATGCGATCGGCGACCATGAAGGCGGAATAGAAGCCGACACCGAACTGGCCGATCAGGCCGGCGCCGTCCTTGGCTTCCGCCAGCCTCGCCACAAAGGCCCTGGTGCCGGAACGGGCGATGGTGCCGAGATTGTCGATCAGCTCCTGCCGCTCCATGCCAATGCCGGTGTCGGCAACCGTCAGCGTGCCGGCCTCCTTGTCCGGGATGATGCGGATGTTCGGCGCGTCGCTCTCGCCGATCAGCTCGGGCTTGGAAATGGCTTCATAGCGCAGCTTGTCGCAGGCGTCCGACGCGTTCGAGATCAGCTCGCGCAGGAAAATGTCGGTCTCCGAATAGACCGAATGAACCATCAAATGCAGAAGCTCGGAGACTTCGGCCTGGAACGGCTGGGTGGTGGGGGCGGTGTCGGTGGCAGTGGTCATTTAAGGGCTCGTTGCGGCAAAGCGGGAGATAGAAAGCCCCGATATAACAATGCTGACGCGAGGAGCAAGACTGCCGTTGCCCGCCCCTTGCTCCTAGCAGCCGTTCAACGGCTTGATCGAGCTGATCAGGTTCTTGCCATTGGTTCGCACGACTGCCGCGCCGTCGCAGCGACGGTCGCCGCGGCTGACATAGGCATAGCGCACCTGGAATTCGTCCGCTCCGGACCGCTTGACCTCCATCAGCGCGAGCATCTCGTCGAGATCGCCGTAGAAGGCGGTCATGGCCCGCGCCGACAACGGCCCCGAGGCTCGCTTTTCCGGAACGATAAAGCGCGCCGCCTCAGTGCCGTTGGCATTGGCAAGCGCCAGATAGAACTCCTGCACCGCGGCCATGCCGCCGCCCTCCGCTTCCCTGGGATCGGAGGTTTCGATGATGGTCGCGATCGGCAGCAGCAGCGGCGCGTGATGATGGCCGGTATGGGCGGTGAAGGCGGACTTGCCCTCGACGCGCACCCTCCGTCCGACCAGTCGCCGCATCGATTTGAAGAGCCCGTCTTTGTCGTGGTCGGGGAAGACCTGGACCTGGTCCGCCTTCTCGATTGCATCGCTCAAATCGTTGCCATCGACACAGACTGCCTTGTCCAGTTTCAGGATGTAGGTCGGCTCCGGCGTGTCGCCCTTGTTGACGCCGCCATTGTAGGGCGGGCCGCCGAAGACCTGGTAGTAAAGGCTTCCCTCGAAGGCCTGGCGCGCATCCGGCTTCAGGTCAAGACATGCGGCATGTACCGCGGAGCTGGCAGGGATCAGCACCACACAGATCGCCACCGCGCGCGTCAGGGTCGACAGGATCATATTCACGCCTCGACCCCTTTAAGATTTCTGCCGAAAACTCCGCGGCGATCTGGTTGGCCTCGATTGCGGATGCAATCGCGCGGCTCACGCGGGTTTGAGTCTCTGCGCGCCTCGTCGTAAACGTGAAGTTAACCGATTCGCCTCTGATGATTGGCGAGGCCATCTCGCGCGGGCCCTCATCACGCAAAGTCTACTCGAAGTTGATCGGCCCCCGCGACTGGATTTGCGGCGTTTCGAACATAGATGCTGTCGCACTCAATTTGATCCCGGTTGCAATGAATCTGTCGGCGAAGAAAATCCTTGCTGCGCGTAGCCCCGATCTGCAAATCGATTTGCTTCGCGGGCTCGCCAATTGGTTTCTTTTTCTCGACCACATTCCCCACAACGTGGTGAACCTGCTCACGCTGCGCAATTTCGGCTTTGCCGGCGCCACGGACATGTTCGTGTTCGTCGCGGGCTACGCCGCCGCCATCTTCTTCGGCAGGATGGCGCAGGAGCGCGGCTTCGTGGTGGCCGCGACGCGGATCTTCCGGCGGATGTGGCAGCTCTACGCCGCCTATGTCGTGCTGTTCGTCATCTATATCGACATCATCGGCAACGTCGCCGCGCAATACGCCACCACCGAGATCATCGACGAATACAACGTCACCGGTCTCGTCGACCATCCGATCCGGACGCTGATGCGCGGGGTCATGCTGCAGGCCAAGCCCTTGAACCTCGACACGCTGCAGCTCTTCGTCGCGCTGATGGCGTTGTTCCCGCTCGTGCTGTGGTCGACGCTGCGCCGGCCGAACCTCACGCTTGCCGCTTCCTTCGCGCTATATGCCGCCGCGCGGGTGTTCGACTGGAGTTTTCCATCGTTCCCGTCGGGAAGCTGGTACTTCAATCCGTTCTGCTGGCAGCTCCTGTTCGTGCTCGGCATCTGGTTCGCGCTGAACGGCGCCAGGCTGACGGCGATGGCGCATCGCCTGCCGTGGCTGCGCATCGCCGCGGTCACCTACGTCGTGTTCGCCTTCGTCGTGACGGTCGCGGCGCATTCGCCGGCGATCGCGGGCGTGCTGCCGGATTTCGGTCTCGACCCGTTCACGCCGACCGACAAGGAAAACCTCGCGTTCTATCGCGTGGTGCACCTGCTCGCGCTCGCGCTGCTCTTCACCTATCTCGTGCCGCGCTACTGGCCCGCGCTGCGATCGCGGCTGCTGCAGCCCATCATGAAGTGCGGCGAGGAGTGGCTCGCCTCGTTCTGCGTCGGCGTGTTCCTGTCCTTTGCCGCGCATTTCATCCTGATCACCGGACCGGCCTCGGTCGCGATGCAGGTCTTGGTCAGCGCAAGCGGCATCGCGATGATGACCGCGATCGCCTATTACCTTTCCTGGTCGCGGCGGCAGGATGGCGCCTCGGTGCGTCACGCCGAGGCATAAAAAAGTAAGACCGCGATGGGATCGCCATCGCGGTCTGGACTTTCTTGATTGTGCTTCAGGTCAGAAGTTACGCTGCACGCGAAGCTGCAGCAGCACGGTGTTCTGGTCCTTGAACTCGTAGGCCGTCGTCGGCTTGGGCGCCGAAGGCGTCAGCACCGCGGTGCCCGTGAAATTCTGGTCGAGGCGGACATACTGCACCTCACCCGTGAAGGTCAGGCCCTTGACCGGGGTCCAGCGGGTGTTGAAGCCGATCTGATAGACGGCGAAGTCGGGGTTGCAGCTGAAATCCGCCGAGGTGGTCGCGGCCGTCAGCTTGTTGCTGGTGATGTACTGGAAGCAATACTGACCCTTGGCCGTGGTGATGTCGGTCGACGAGCCGTTGTAATGCAGCCACGAGGCGGCCCCGTAGATGGCGGAGTTCCAGTAGGGGTTCCAGTTGTGGGTGAAGGAGCCGCTGGTGCCCCAGGCGTCGGTCAGCTTCAGGTCGCCGGTACCGCCGTTCAGGACCGGCAGGAAGACCGCGTCCGTGGTCGCACCGAAGCCTATGCTTTGATAGGCCCGGCCGCTGCCGCCAAACATCGCGAAGTTCGGCGTGCTCCCGGCCGTCGAGAACACGCTTTTGGTGTCACCCTTGGCATAGCTGCCTTCGATCTTGAAATCGTCGCCCGGTCCAGTCGGGAGGTTCTTGATGTTCAACGCCGCCTGCACCGCTCCACCCCACTTGGTGTCGGGATGGCCGGAGATTTCCGACAGGTTGGTCGGCAGACCGCCGGCGCCCAGGATGTTGTAGGACGCATCCACTTGGTGCGCCGCGGCGGAAAACTGGAACAAGCCCCAGGCCTGGTCGACCTTGATGTTGCCGACGACGTCGGGCGCGTGCCACCCGCCATAGGCATAGCCGGAGGTGCCGACGGCGTTGAGGCCGACAGACAGGTTGTAGATCGAGGTCCGATCCCAGACGGAAGGATCATCGAGGCCGATGGAACCCGAGACACCGTTGCCGAATTGCGCCGTGTACTGGATGTTGTTGACGCCGGTATCGGTGTTCTGGCCGCCCATCAGGAACGAGGTGATGTTGGCCGGAAAGCCCTGCCAAGGTGTGGAATAGGCCGAGGCGGACTTGCCGAAGGTGAAGCCGGCGAACTGGATGAAGACGTATTCGACCGCTACATAGCCACCGCCGGCGCTGCTGAGGAGGCTGGTGTTGAAGCCGCCGGGCGCCGTCGGGGCCGCGCCGAGCGACGCATTGTTGGAGTTGCCGAAATTGTTGAACTGGAAGTCGCCCTGCCCAAAGGTGCGCACCACACCATATTCGGTCGCGGTGCGGGTATCGATCTGCAGCGCCATGCGCGAGCGCGAGATGAAGTTGTCATAATACCGGTTGCGCTGGCCGGAATCGCCACTCCATGCAGGCCCACCATGGGCGGAACCGCCATTGAATGTGGTGTCGGCACGCAGGTAGCCGCCGATCTTGATGCAGGTATCGGTGCCCGGGATGTACCAGAAGCCCGCGCCATAGAGCGAGCATATCCGTACATATTCGACCGCCTTGGCCTTGACCGGCAGGTCGGCCGCCTGCGCGTTGCCCATCGCGCTCAGGCTCGCCGCCGAAGAAAGAAGCACAAGAGTTCGCATCGCCTTCATTTTCAATCTCCCCCGCTTGAGTGCGGATTTCATGGAGCCGAGATAAGCGCCCGAACACGAGTCGACGATGACAAGACGACCATAATCCAACAATCCGTTGGCGAGTGTGATTTCACCGCCACACCTACGTATGAATCCGGTCACAACCGGGAATTTTCTTCTTCCGGAGGATGGGACGGCGGGCCGAAATAGCAGGTTCCAAAGCCCCTGTTCACGGGCGCTTCACGCGGGCTTGATCGCCACGAGATAGCGCCGCACCGATGCATCGAAGGCAGCCTTGGCACCATCGGCGATATTGCGGCCCCACCAGGCGCCGTAGATGCGATCGAATGCCAGCGGCGCGACGACATCGGCGATGCGGCGGACGGCCGCTTCGTTCAGCGGGATATAATTCGGGAAGCTGTACATGAAGCTGACCGAGCGGCGATCCATCGCAACCATGGCAACGTCGCCGGTGAAAATCGCGCCCTTCCCGCCCGCCGCCTTGCGCCAGTGCAGGATCGTGCCGCCCGCAAAATGCCCGCCGGTGCGCCACAGCCTGATATCGTCGGAGATGTCCAGGCTTTCTCCCGTCCATGTCACGATGGCGCCATGCGACCGCGTGATCCACTTGCGATCGTCGGCATGCAGATAGACCGGCACACCGTCAAAAGCCTCGCTCCAGTCGGCGACCGCGCCATAATAATGCGGATGCGACACCGCGATCGCCTTCAGCCCACCGAGCGAGCGCACATATTGCACGCCCTCGGCTGTCGCGAGCGGAATACAATCCCACATCAGGCAGCCATCCGGCTCCGCAAGCAGCAGCGCGCGCTGGCCGATGGCAAAGGACGGCTCGAGCGCGATGCCGCTGACCCCGAGATCGTCGCGCCACACGAGTTTGTGCGCGCTCGCCAGTTCCTCGCGTGTGAGCCAGCGCTGCCCCTTCCAGTTCACATATTGCCGCTCGTCCTCGCAGATCGGACAGGAAGCAGGCCACCTGTCCGTCTCGGGGAACTGGGCGCCGCATTGCTCGCAGGTCCAAAGGGGCATGCCCAAAACTCCCGTCAAGAGACGCCGCGCCGCCGGCTCCGGCGATGGAACTTAACCCGACCTTAAGTCAGACATGCGCGTTTATTCTAGCGCTCGCCGGCCGGGCTTCCGTTACGACGACGTTTCTTTCGAAGGTATCCCGATGCTCGAAAAGGTTTCTGAAGTTCGCGGCCGGACCTTGCTCGCCGGCAAGATTGTCTACGATTTTGGGCAGTCGACCATCGACTGCGTCGTGCGGCGGATTTCCGATCGCGGCGCGACGGTGACGATCGAAAGCTCGCTCGGCATTCCCGAGCATTGTCATCTGCTGATCGCGCACGACGGCCCGCCACGCTCGTGCAAGCGGGTCTGGCAATCAGGCCGCGAGCTCGGGCTGGAATTCGAATCGCACGAGACGAAGGAAGCCACGCATCACCTGGAGGCTTCCGACCGCAGGCCTGATTCGGTGGCGAGCGGGCAGATGCTGGCGTTGCGCTCGGCAATGGACGAGGTCGAGACCGGCGTGCTGCTGCTCGACAGCGACCTGCGTGCGCAATTCATCAACCGCGCCTTCCGCAAGATGTGGCAGCTCCCCGACGCTCTTGCCGACAGCAGGCCGTCCTTTGTCGCGTTGCTGCGGCACGCCCGCGACACCGGAGCCCACGACATTACCGCCTCCGAAATGGATGCCTATATCAGCGAGCCCGTCAGTTTCGTCCGGGCCGGCGACCGCCACCCGCGCGACCTGCGGCGCACCAATGGCGAGGTGATCCGCATGCAATGTGCGGTGCTGCCCAATGGCGGCCGCATGCTGAGCTATACCTACGTCACCGACATCGTCCACCACTCCGACGAACTCGAATTGCTGCGCAACGCACTCGACAACATTTCCGACGGCGTGTTGCTGCTCGACACCGATCTGCGGGCGCAATTCATGAACCGCAAGGTGCGGGAATATTTCGGTGTGACTGGTCAGCAGCTGGCCAATCATCCCACTTATCTCGAGCTGCTCATGCACGCGCCGGACGCCGGCCAGCATGGCGTGCCGCCCGATCAGCTTGATGCGCTTTTCGCGCGGCGCGTCGAGGCTGCCCGGTCGGCGACACCCACCGTTCACGACACGGTGCTTCCCGACGGTCGCAATATCCGCGCGCATTGCGAGATCACCGCTGCCGGCGGCCGGATGATGACCTTTTGCGACGTGACCGACCTGATCCGCAACGCGGAGCTTTTGGAGAAGCTGGCGACCGTGGATTCAATGACCGGCCTCTACAATCGACGGCAATTCATGGCGCTGGCGGAGGCCGAATGGAGCCGGTTTCTGCGCTACCAGCGTCCGCTCTCCATGCTGATGCTCGATATCGATCATTTCAAGTCCGTCAACGACCGCTTTGGCCACGCGGTCGGCGACGAGACGCTCGTATCGGTTGCGGAGGCCTTCCAGCGTGCCAAGCGTGGCTCCGACATCGCCGGCCGGATCGGCGGCGAGGAGTTCACAGTCCTCCTGCCGGAAACCGACGCGGCACAGGCGCTGGTGTTGGCGGAGCGCATGCGCGAAAGCGTGGCTGCACAATCCCTCTGCGCGCAACAGGCCCGCTTCAACGTGACGGTCAGCATCGGTCTCGCCGAGGCGAGCGCCGGCATGTCCGGAATCGAGGCGCTGCTGCGCGCGGCCGATGAGGCGCTCTACCAGGCCAAGGAAGCCGGCCGCAACCGCACCGTCACCTGGACAGCGCCGGCGGCGTCGAATCTCGCCGCCGAATAACGCCACTCAGCCTGCCACCTTCGTGAAGTCCGGCGCCCGCTTCTCGGCGAAGGCGGTAAAGGCCTCGCGCGCCTCGGCGGTCTTCAGCCGCTCGGCGAAGATGTGGCTCTCGGCGCCGATCTGCGCGGTCAGCACTTCCGCGTTGCGCATCAGCCGCTTGGTCGCGGCAAGCGAACCGGCGGGCAGTTTCGCGAGCTTTGCTGCGACGCTGTCCGCTTCCGCATTGAGCTTCGCCAGCGGCACCACGCGGCTGGCGACGCCGAGCTGCAGCGCGGTCGAAGCACTCATGGCTTCGCCGAGCGCAAACATCTCGTAAGCGCGGGCATAGCCAAGCGCATCGGCATCAGCAGCGTGGAGGCAGCCTCCGGCACCAGCGCCAGATTGACAAAGGGCGCCGACAGCTGCGCGTCTTCCGCCAGCACGACGAAGTCGCAATGCAGCAGCATGGTGGTGCCGATGCCGACCGCGCGGCCCTGCACCGCCGCGACCAGCGGCTTGGTCGAGCGCGCGATCGCATCGACGAAGCGCGAGACATGGCGCTCGCTGTTGAACGCGCCGGTCGCCATCATCGCAAACTCGCCCACATCATTGCCGGCTGTGAACATGTCGCCCTCGCCGCGCAGCACGATCACACGGGTCGCGTGATCGGTCTCGGCGGCGATGATGGCGTCGGCCAGCGCGCCATACATCGCGTTGGTGATCGCGTTCTTCTTGTCGGGCCGCGCGAAGGCGAGCGTGAGAATATGGTCCTTGTGCTCGATCCTGATATGCTCGGTCATTCCTCGTCTCCTTTGGGAAATTTGCTCTGCACGCTGGTGAGCCAGCGCGAGACAATGTCGATTTCGGCGTCGCTGAAGCCTTCTGTCAGCTTTGCATTGAGCTCGGCGACGCCGGCTTTGGTTCGCGCCAGCGCCTTTCGGCCGGCCGCCGTTAGCCAGAGCCGCCAGGCGCGGCCGTCGGCGGGATCGGCGCGCTTCTCGATCAGCCCGGCTTCGACCATTCGCTCGGCCAGCCCACTGATGCCGGGCATGCCCAGATCGAGCGCGGCACCCGCCTCGCCCATCAGCATGCCGTCGCGCCTGCCCAGCACGAACAAGAGCCCGCTCTGCGCCGAAGTGACGCCGCCCTCCCTGGTCTGGGACGCGACGAAACGCTGCAGGCGACGTTGCGCGACGTTGAGCAGGAAGATCAGGCGGCGGTCCGTCTGCGAGTTAGTTCGCATGCGAAGTATTTAGACCAATCGCTTGAGGATGTCACGCGGGAATTTGTCGTTCGCGGCCGATGGCGGCCGATGGCCCGCATGCCGTTCGCGATCGTCAAACGATTTCACCCCCCGATCGAGCCATTGCGAGAACTGATTGCCATCGCTCACGAAAAAACGAGAATGAACGCTCATGGCTGTTAGTGCTTCCGGCTATGATTATGACAACGGCATGATCATGATAGTGTCCCCGCCGGACTCCACGAGAAACTGACGAGGCCTGACTTCATGACAGAGCCGACCAAGCTTCATGGGCACAGCAAGCGCCACATTGAAGACCTGAAGAAACAAATTGCGCACTGTCTCGACAGGGAATTGAACCTGCTCGCCGAAGAGCGCAGCGAGCGCGCCTAGCGTCTCGGGCTCGAGCACAAATTTGGCAATCGCAAGCGCGAAGTCTCCGCTTAAGTCGGCAAGCGCCTGGCCGGCCACCACGAATCGCCCCGCATGAGCGGGGCGGTTCCGTTCCCCGACACCCGCCTCCGGTGTTGACCTAGATCAACGCCCCGGTAAAAGAATCCGATTGTACTGGATGACGTGATCGAACGGCCGCCTGGGCGAAACCGCGGCCGCCTTGTATCGGAGGACGGTCATGACGAGCACTTCGGACAGCCTGCACAATTTTCCCGCCGCGTCGGACACGGCGCCGCTGCGCGCCAAATGGGGCTGGATCGTCGCCCTCGGTGTGGTCTATCTCATCGCGGGCTTCATCGCACTCGGCAGCGTGATGATGGCGACGGTCGCGAGCGTCTTCGTGGTCGGCATCATGATGATCGTCGCCGGTGTCGCCGAGATCATCAACGCCTTCCAGGTCAAGGGCTGGGGCAAGTTTCTGATCTGGGCCCTGCTCGGCGTGCTTTACATCGTCGCTGGCTTCATCACCTTTGAAAATCCGCTGTTTGCGGCGGTGGTGCTCACGCTGATGCTGGGCGCAGCCCTGGTCGCATCCGGCATCGTGCGGATTTTCCTCGCCCTAAGCATGAAGCGCGAAAGCCCGTGGATCTGGGTGCTGCTCTCGAGCCTCGTCACGCTGCTGCTCGGTGTGCTGATCCTGGCGCGCTGGCCGGTCAGCAGCGTCTACGTGCTCGGCATTTTCTTAGGGATAGACCTCGTGATGGCCGGTGCGGGCTGGCTCGGGCTCGGTTTCGCCCTGCGCCGCGGCGGCGCGCCGTCGACGGCATAAGCAACGGCACGGCCGCCGTCATGGATACGCCGGAGATCATCTTCCTCGGCCTGGTCGCGGCAATCCTGCTCATCGGCTTTGCCTGCACCTTCGCGCCGCGCAACAACGCCTTCGTGCCGTTCTGGATCGAGCGCACCGGTCGCCGCGCGTCCGCGACGGGACCGGTCCAGACCAACGCCGGCGACGATCAGCCGGAAGCCGGGCCGGACACCTCACGCCGCTGACGGCCGGGTGGCCTATTTGCGCCCGCGGTCGGAGAATGCGCTTTCGATGACGTCGCCGATCGGCTGCCAGGTGCGTCCGTCGAACTGCACCAGCCGCATGTGCCGGATGGGGCGGAAATTGAGCGCATCCGTGTTGATGGCGATGCCGGGCAGCAGCATCGGCACCTGATAATCTTTCAGCGACGCCGCCTGCCGCATGATGTTTTCCTGCGACAGGTCGTCGCCGCACTGCTTCAGCACCTGCGTGAGCGTCTGCGCGGCAGCGTAGCCAAAGATGGCGGCGCTGTCGTCCTTGTCGCCGGAAGCGTAGTATTCACTCATGAACAGCGACCATTCCTTCACGCCGGGATCGTCCCTCCAGGCCGGATCGTTGGCGTCCTTCAGGAAGGAAGTGGAGATCACGCCTGCGGAATTTTCCAGGCCCGCGGGTTTCAGCGCCGTGGCGATCGAGGCCGCGGCACCATCGAGGATGAACACGGGGTGCCAGTTGAGATCGGCCGCGATCCTGATCACCCTGGCAGCGACCGCGGGCGCGCCGGCAAAGACGAAGATGTCGGCGCCCGACCGCTTCAGGATCGAGACATGGGTCTCGATCGACGGATCGGCGCTTTCGAAGGCGATATCGACGATGAGCATGCGCGTGAGATCGCCGAGGCCTTCCTGGAATCCCCTGAAGAGGTCCCGCCCGAACTCGTCGTTCTGCCACAGCGCCACAATTTTCTTGTCAGGATAGAAGGCCTGGATGTAGTTGGCGTAGATGCGCCCTTCCGTGCGGAACGACGGCTGCCAACCCATGGACCACGGGAACGCCTTCGCATCGTTCCACGCCTCGTCGCCGGAAGCAACGAACAGCTGCGGGATCTTCCGCTCGTTCAGATAACGACGCACCGCGAGATTGCCGGGCGTGCCGAACGAACCGAACATCACGTGCACGTCCTCGCGCTCCACCAGTCCGCGCGTGAGGTCGAGCGCGTTGGAGGGATCGGAATTGTCGTCATGGGAAATGAAGCGCAGCTTGCGGCCGTTGATGCCGCCATGCGCATTGACCATGTCGAAATAGGCCGCCTCGGCCTTGCCGATCGCAGCATAGGCGGACAGCGGCCCCGTATAGGGCATGAGATTGCCGATACGGATCTCGCCGTCACTCGCCGCGGGATCGCGCGGCTTCTCGGACATCGCGCCCAGCGATGCCAGCGCCGCGGCGGCCGCGACCAGCGTCCGGATCAATGCACGCATGACCATTCACCCGCAGTAAGTTCCTTGACGATGCAGCTCTTGGCCCTGCCCGGGGGCGCTCTGCAGCGAACATCGGCGGATGGGGCGAGCCTTGATCAAGATCAAGGACTGTGCAGAAGAAGGCCTCAGGCGGCAGAGGTTCCGGGAACCACCGTCCGGCTGATCCTGCCGCGATTGCTCTTCACCGATTTCGCCGGCCGCTAGATCTGCGGGCCCGACTGGGTCAGCTCGCGCTCGGCGCGGAAAACGTTGCTGTAGAGATTGGCGACCCACTGCCGGCCGCTGGATGTGACATTGAGATAGCGGATCGCGGTCTGGATCTGCGGCGCGACGTTCTTCCAATAAAACTGCGGGTATTTGTAGATGACGTCCGCCGGCGTGTCGTAGCCCAGCGTCTTGTTCAGGCCGACCTCCTCGAATTCATAGAACAGCGCATTGGCTTTACGCATGTAATTGGGGTCGCCGAGCTGGCCGATCAGATCGGCCGCGCGCAACAGCAGGCCTTCCTCTTCGTTCAGTTCGTCCACGCCTTCGTTCGACGTCGATGGATAGGGAAAGCGGGTATATTCGATGGCGCGGGCAATGCGATCGGCATCGAGATAATCCACGGTATCGAAGCGCTCGATGACGAACAGCTTTGAGCGATCGACATGATAGGGCGCCATCGCGGCATCGGAGGAGCCGATCGGCAGGCGGATGGTGCGTCCGGTGACGTCGGCGATATATTCACCGTCGCTGTCGCCCTGTACAGCGCCGCGCACGTAGCCGATGTCGTGGGTGAGGCAGGCCATGATGAAATTCGAATATTCACGCGGCGTGGTGGGTCGCAGCAGCCTGCGGCCCGTCAGGATGTCGTGGCCGACCAGCGCCACCAGCATCGAATGCTCGATGTTGTGATAGAGCGCGTCGCTGTTGCCGATGCATTCCAGCGTCAGCCTCGCGGCGTAGGGCAGGAATTCGGCGAGTTGTGCGTGCGACGAACCGAATTGGCCCCGCGTCTCCGCTGCCAGGAACGCGCCCAGTGCCTGCGCCATCGTCGCCGGAATGGTGATCATGTGAAGATCAGCCGCGGTTTGCTTTCGCCGCCGAAGCTAGCACTTCGTGATGACCTGTCCATAGCGGTTGCTCACCTCCCCATTCCCCGTTCGGGAAAAAATCGCCCGGACAATCGGCCCTTGAGCCAATGGCTTGCGTGGCCGAGCTGGAAGAGCAGAACATCTGTCAAGAACCCGCAACCGGGGGTAGCGCATTGCCTTTCGCAACACCACATTACCGCAGAACGCCTCCTGGCGGCGCTTACAGTTCTGCCGTCAACGCACCGAATGCTCCCATGGCCGAAACGTCCAAGATGACCTGGTATGTCTCCTACATCAGCGGCAGTGTGCTCGGCGATCGTGCCCCTCGCGCGACGAAGACCTTTCCCAGCGAGGACGAGGCAAGGGCATTTGCACGAGCAAGGGCCGAGGCCGGGGATCGGACACTGATCGCGGGAACCATTAACCCGGTGTTGCCGAAGCGCGTAATCCCTTCCGCGTCAGTTCCTGCATGGCTTGACGGAGCCAAGGGCTGACATGCCCGCGTCGCGATGCCGCGGCGTCTCCGGCTCGTCTTCATTCTCTTTCGTCAGTCGCGCCCATCGCTCCGCCTCCGCCAGCCAGATGTATCTGCTGTCCGGCTCCAGCATGGCAAGGTGCCGGCATAAGGCCGCGCGTGCATTGCACTCCAGAAGGCTTGTCATGGCTTGCCTCCCTGCCTGGGGACCAACCCTACGCGCGGGCCCATCCGTTCCCTTGATCTGCATCAATTGTTCAGATCGGCCGTGCCTCTTCGCGGCAGACGAAGCTGCCGTCAAAGCCGCGCGCATAGCGCTTCTGGCCGCTGGAATAATATCGGCGTGTTCGAAAATCGAGCCAGACTATCGTATCGCCGGGGCAATGCCGGTGCGCCTGCTCTTCATAGCGAAACGGGGTCAGCGGCATCGCCGCCGCGCCACCCGCTGCGGCCATGACGATCAACGCCGCGCTCGCGGCCAACAGGCGAAGCCGCGTCGACCCCGCCGCCCTGCCCGTACCTGCCAGCAGATCCATGCTCCGCGCGAGAATGAGACCTTCAATGGCAGCCTACAACGGGCTGACGCGACCGGACAACGCCCTCATGCACGGTGTTCACCACAACGCTTCCTGCGAAGGGCAAGATGAAGGAAGTCGTGCGTGGTTTGGCTCGCGGCGTTCTTTGCGATCGCCTCGGCGCGCTACTCCGGCTGGTGACGGATAGAACTGCGTGTCGCATTGCGAAAACCGGCGTCGCGATTGACCAGGACAGCTTGGTTGACCGACTGCGGCACCTTGGGACAATAGCACTGATTGCGCCGCCGTCGTCTAATGCGTCGCTGCCCCGTGCAAGGAGGGGCTCTGACACGGCGGCGCGCTCCGGCGAGGCGGCTCCGGCCCCCCACTTCCTCCCGACGCGGGGCCGTCTCGTTGGATGCGCCATGCGCGCATCCAAAAGATCAACCCCAGCACCGCCAAGAGATCAAAGAGCGACCCCAGCCTGGGTGAGACCGGGGCCGCCCTCCTGATCAGCGCGCTCTTATCGGGGGTCGACGCTCGAGCGCGCGAAGCCATTCAAGACGCAACGTGGCTGCCGAGACAATTGTCCCAAGGGCCATGTCGCCGTGAGCGTCCGCCTAGCCGTGAGCGGCAGCTCCAGCGTGGAGGCGTGGCCGTCGCCCCAGAACATGTTCAAGTGCGGCGGCCGGCCATGCGGGACCTGCCCGCAATGATCGTCGTCGGCACCCGAGATCGACAGGCGAATGCGGCTGCCGGCCGTAAACCGCCATGCCACCGGCAGCAGCGGAATGCGGATGCGTTCGACCTGGCCGGGCACGAGCGGCGCGGCATCGGCGCGTGTAAACGAACGGAACGGCCAGGTCGTGCGATAGCTTTCAGGCGCCGGCCGCTCCCTGCGATGCAAGGCGCGCAGCAGCCCTTCGGTGACGTAGCGCTCGGTACCGTCGGCTTCGACTTCGGTGAGGTAGACGAACAGCGCGAGATCAGGCTCGCTGCTGGAGAGCCAGAGATCGGCGAGGCCATGACCGGCCAGTTCGGCCGCGCTCTCGAGCAGCGGCGAGGTGTAGCTCAGCATCTTCGCCGTACGTCCCTGCCAATCCGCGTAATACTGGCGGCTGTCGAGACCGGCGATGCGCTCATAGCGCGTGCCCTCGCCGGTGCCGAGCGTGAAGTCGACCTGATATTCGTCGGCGCCCGCCCTAGGTGCGGCGTCGGCGAGCCTTTGATCCGGCGCGAGGAAGAATTTCCGCTGCGTCTCAACCGGCGGCCAGTTTTCCGCGGACCGCCATTCTTCGGCATGCACCGAGAAATAATGGATCGGGGCCTCGTCGCGCAGCCCGGTGTCGAGACCCATCAGATAGGCGTCGAAGAAACGCAGCACTTCGCCGAGCAGCGGAAAATCCGGCTCGACCGCGTGGCGCCATGGCGAGATGTCGATGCGCGCGCCGTGATCCCAGGGACCAAGCAGCAGATGGCGCAGATTGTCCTTCTTGGTGAGGTAGCGCGCGATCGCGCCGTTCATGTAGCCCGCACCGTCGAGCCAGCCCGAGATCGAGAGGATGGCAACATCGGGCCTGATACCGTCAGCGACGGAATACGGGCTGATCGAAGCCGAGCTGAAGGCGGGATCGTAAGGCAGCCCCTCCTCGCGGAATTTGAACTCCGCCATGAAGTCGGTCTGGCGGAAATTGCCGAGATGCTGGCGCACCGCTTGCTTGACCAGAGCACCGTCCGGATCGTCGTCGACCGGCTGCGGACCCTCGAAGTCGGGATTGTTGAAATAGGAAAACTGCGCGAGGACGTCGCGCCGGTCATGGTCGAGCCCGATCATGAGCTCGTCATAGACCCGGGTCAGCGACTTCAACTGGATGCCGCCGGGAAAATAATTGTCGGCATAGGTGTCCCAGACCGCGGAGATCGGCGCGATCGCCTTTACCGCGGGATGACCGGTCGAGGCCAGGAAGTCGGAAGCGGCGCCGACATAGGAGATGCCGGTCGCCCCCAACACGCCATTCGACCAGCGCTGCGCCACGATCCAGTCGGCGATCTCGCGTGAATCTTCGCGTTCGCGCGGCGAGCGAAAACTGTCACGGGTACCGAAACTGGCGCCGGTGCCGCGGACGTCGACCACCACCACGGCGTAGCCGCGCGGCACGAAGAAGTCGCGGAATTTTCCGGTGTTGGGATTGAGCTCGCCCGACCCGCCCGGCCGCAGCTTGAAGCGGCGATAATAGGGCGTGAAGAGCACGATGGCCGGAAAGGTTTGCGCCGCGTTCGCGCCGGTCTTCGGCTGTGGGACATAGGCGTCGACCGCAAGCCGGCAGCCATCGCGCATGGTGACGTATCGTGAGGACGGTTGCGTGAGCTGAAAATCAACCGGCCGCTTCGCGAGATATTTTCCCGGCGGCACGCACCAGGCGCGATCGAGATTGGCGCTGCCGCTCATGCGATCACACGACCCATTCGGCCTTCATTGTCCGGCGGTCGCTTGCCGAGGAGTCCGGAGTCTTCCAGGATGAGACCTGGAACAACCCCGCGGGCGCGACCGGTTCGAGCTCCGCCTGCCCGACGTCGCGGGCAATGATGACAAGGAACGGTGATGGTGCGCCATACGCGACATGAAGCGGGCGCGGCGGCGAGAACATCGTGCCGACGCTTTCGACCAGCAGCGGCTGCTTCGATTCCGTCACGCGTACGAGCCCCTTGATCCGGAGCAGCCGCTCGCCGAGCGCGCCGGCGAGATTGTCGAGCCAGGCCGCGAGATCGGAATAAGAGACATCGCCCATGGGCCTGGCGAGACACAGCGCAACACGCGGATGCGCGCTGGCCAGCTCGGCGCGGATTTCGTGCAATGGCTGAGCCGATGTGAGCGGTGCAAAGGCGGTCAGCACGGCGCTCACGCGGTCGGCAGTTGCAATCACCCCGGCAAGCGGATTGATGGCTGCGATCATCGATGGCGCGCCAGCGAAAACGTCCGGCGCGACGAGATCAGCCTTGGTCGCGACAATGCGGTGCGAAGCCGCCCATTGCGCGATGGCTTCCTCGAAGGCCGCGACCTCGGTGCCGCGGGTGAGATCGAAGGTGCCAACCACGGCGACCTTCATCCGGTGCTCGGCCAGGGTCGCGAGCGTCCGGAGCACTGGCCCCGGCATGGAGAGCCCGCTCGTCTCCAGGATGATGCGGCGCAACGGCCCGGCGCCATCGGGGCGCGGGCTCATGATCAGCCGGTCGATGGTGAAGGCGAGGTCGCTGCCGGCCTGGCAGCAGACGCAGCCGTTCGACAGTATCGCCATCGGCACATCGCCGCCCTCGCGCAGCACGACGCCGTCGAGCCCGATCTGGCCCACTTCATTGACGATGACAGCGGTGTCGGCCGCTTCGGGGCGGTCAAGGAAATTCCGCAGCAGGGTGGTCTTTCCCGAGCCCAGAAATCCCGTCAGCACGAAGAAGTCGAGCGCGCCGTCGCTCATTCGGCGGCGACCCGCGGCATGAATTTCTCGGGGATGTCGGTCTCAAAACTCGCCTTCACGAGCTCGCGCACGTCGGCGAGCAGTTCCTCCGTGTCGTAGATGATGCCGTCCTTGATGGCGTATTTCAGGCCGTGATGCCACTCCACCGCGTTGGTCGCGTCGTTGAAACGCATCGCGCCGGTGCCATAGAGCAGCTTGAAATCGGTCAGCGGGTTGTAATCGTGCACGAGGATGTCGGCGCGCATGCCGACATCGATGGTGCCGACCTCGTCCTGGATGCCGCACAGCGCCGCACCTTGCGAGGTGGCCGAGCGAATGACTTCCAGCGGATGGAAGCCGGCTTCCTGCAAGAGCTCGAGTTCGCGCACATAGCCGAAGCCAAAAATCTGGTAGATGAAGCCGGAATCGCTGCCGGTGCAGACGCGACCGCCGCGATTCTTGTACTCGTTGACGAACGCCATCCAGAGCCGATAATTCTCCTTCCACTCGACCTCGTTCTGCGTCGACCAGCGATACCAGTATGAGCCATGGCCGCCGCGCTGCGGCGTGAAATAGTCCCACATGGATTTCCAGGTGTAGTCCTTGTGCCAATAGGCCTGGCGTGCGCGCATCAGGTCGCGATTGGCGTCGTAGATCGTGAACGTCGGCACGAAGGTGAAGCCGATCTCGAGGAATTTTTCGAGCGTCTCCTCCCATTTGCGCGAACCGGGCTCGGCCGCCTGCCGGAACATCTGCCCGGACACCGAGAAGCGGAAATATTCGTCGGTGTAGTTGTAGTCGAGCGGGAAATTCTGGACGACGCGATCCTCGTAGAGCGCTTCGGGCAGGCCGTAATAATGCTCGGCGCTGGTCAGGCCCCAGCGCGCGGTGGTGAGCGCGTTCATGCGCGTCACCGCCATCTGCGCGTGATGACAGCCGGAGCGCAGGCCGAGCTTCTTGCACTCGTCGAGCGCTGCTTCCATGATCGCCGGCGGCGCGCCAAAGAACTTGATGCCGTCGGCGCCACGCTCCTTCACCTTGCGCAGCCACTCCCTGCCCTGCTCCGGCGTGTAGATGGTCTTGACCATGTCGTTGACGGCGGGGAAGTAGGCGTAGGCCAGCAATCGCGGCGCGGCGATGGTGTTCTCCTTCGAGCGCTGCTTCTGATCGAGCACCCAGCCCAGCCCGTTCATCGAGCCCATCTCGCGCACCGTCGTGACGCCATGCGCAAGCCAGAGCTTGTAGACATAGTCGACCGGCGGCACCCAGCCATTGGCGGAATGATAGGAGACGCCGGCATGGGCGTGGCAATCGACGAAGCCGGGCGTCACCCATTTGCCGCGGCAGTCGATCTCGTGGTCCGCGGGCTCGCTCGGGCCCGCGCCATAGCCTGTGACCTTCTTCAGGCTGACGATGCGGCCGTTCTCCACCATGATGTCGATCGGGCCGATCGGCGGCGCTCCGGTGCCGTCGATCACGGTGGCGCTGCGCAGCGCCAGTCGCTTGAACGGGCCGACGCCGCGGTCGCGGCTCGTTGCCTTGACGACGATCGCCTCCTCGCCCTTGTTGCGGATGCGCGCCAGCTCATCTCCCGCAGGGACTTCCGCCTTTGCCTGATCACTCATGGAGCGTTTCCTCTTGTTTGGCGAGCCTCTTGCATTCGGCTATCTCACGCGGTAGCGCCGCGCGAAGGCGATGCTGCCGAAGATCGTAAAGCTCATGGTCACCGCCAGCAGCAGAAAAGCAAGCGTGGCACCCATCGGCCAGTTATTGCCGCGCACGAACTGATCGAACACCGCCGGCGCCATCATCTTGAAACGCGGGCCGCCGAGAAGCACCGCGGTTGCATAGGTGTTCATGCACAAAACGAAGACCAGGATCGAGCCGGCGGCAACTCCCGGCGCGGACAGCGGCAGGATCACCCGCCAGAAGATCTTCACGCCGGAAGCGCCGAGATTGGACGCGGCGTCCTCCAGATCCCTCGGGATGTTCTCGATCACGGCCGAGATGGTCAGGATCATGTAGGGCAGCACGACAGCGATAATGCCGAAGATCACGGCCTTCGGCGTGTACATCAGCTCCAGCGGCTCGCTGATCAAATGCAGCCGCCGCAGCGCGACATTGATCAGGCCGTCGCGCTCGAACAGCGCCATCCAGCCGGCGGAGCGGACGACATTGCCGACCAGCAATGGAAACAGTGTCGCGATGACGACAAGGCTTTTCCAGCGGCTCTGCAGGCGCCCGAGCCAGTAGGCGGCGGGATAGGCGATGACAAGGGTCAGCACCGTGCAGAGCAGCGCAATGCCGAGCGTCACCAGGATGATCTGCTGGTAATAGGGGTCGGTCGCCGCCCGCGCGTAATTGTCGAAGGAGAAGGCTTCGATCATCAACTGCGTCGGGCTGAACTGATTGAGCGAGATCCGGAACATCAGGATCATCGGCCCGATCAACAACCCGAGCACCAGCAGGCAGGCGGGAACGACCAGCAACGCCACGATCAGCCCTTGAACTGCTTGTTCCAGAAATCAAGCGTGCGCTGCGACCGCTCGGTCAGATATTTGTAATCGGGCTTCAGGAGTTTGGCGCGGTCGGCTTCGCTCAGGCTCACCTGCTTTGCGATATCCTCCGGCAGCACGGCGTCCGAGACCGTCGGCACATACCCCATCTTGTCGGCGAAGGCGGCCTGCGCCTTCGGATCGAGCATGGCATCGAGATAGGTGAAGCCACCGTCCTTGTTGCGCGCATTGCGCGGAACGCTGGCCTCGAACACGATCGACACCGCGCCTTCCTTGGGTACGACGTGGGAGAGCGGGATGCCGGCTTTCTTCCACATGAAGCCGCGTGCGAGCCACATCGACGTGAGCCAGACTTCCTCGGATTTGAGCGCGGCCGCGAGCGCTTCGTTGGAAGGATAGATTTTCGCATCCAGCGAACGCAGCTCCATCAGCATCTTCTCGGCGGGATCGTAGTTCGAGACGCCGCCGCCGCCGGCCAGCGCGGCCATCAGCGTGTTATTCGGATAAAGGATGTCGGCGAGCCCGACGCGGCCGCGCCATTTCGGATCCCAGAGGTCGGCCCAGGAGGTTGGCGGCGCCTTCACCTGGTTCACATTGTAGAGGATCACCTGCGCCGAATAGATGTGCGGGATCGCGGTCTTGGTGCGCAGTGCCGGAAACACCTTGTCGAGGCGCGAAACCTTGGCGGGGTCGATCGCCTCGAACGCGTCGGTGCTCTCCACGAGATAGTGATCGCTGTCAGACAGGCACGCGACATCCATCGATCCGCGCCTGCTCTGCCGCTCCGCGAGCAGTTTCGTCTTCCGGGGATCGGCATTGGCGACGTCCTGCAGCACCTCGATCCCCTTCGGCACGAGCAGCGGCTTGTCGATGAGGTCGCTCAGCAGCTGGCCGTAGTCGCCGCCCCAGGTGCCGACCACGACCTGCGCCGATTTGGCACGCGCGACCGGCGCGTTCGAGGCCAGCATGGTCGCAGCGGCGGCACTCGCGGATAGAAAATAACGTCGCGATATCATGGCATCTCTCCTTAAGACGTTTGCGGGACGAGGCGTGGGGCTTTTGGCTCCCACCGCAGGGAAACAAGGTCTTGCGGCTTGAGCGCGACGAGCGGCTCGTTCGCGCCCGGGGTCGGCCGCACCACCACGAACAACTCATTGCCGATGCGCACATGGTATTCGGTCTGCGCTCCGAGATAGGTCACGGCCTCGAGCCGCCCATGGGTTTCACCCTGCGTGCCAGGGCTGATCGAAATCCGTTCCGGCCGCAGCGCGAAGGCGGTCGCATTGTCGCTCTCATTGGGCGCGGTGTCGACCGCCAACAAGAGGCCGCCTTCGGTGCGGAAGCGGCTTTCGTTCTCGCGGCGGCCGGGCAGGATGTTGCAGCGACCGACGAAATCCGCGACGAAAGCATCCTGCGGCTCGTCATAGAGCTCTTTCGGCGTTCCGATCTGCCGCACCCGGCCGCCATCCATCACGACCAGGCGGTCGGCCATGGTCAGCGCCTCCTCCCGGTCATGCGTTACCAGGAGTGTCGTCAGTCCCAGGCGCTGCTGCAGCGCGCGGATTTCGATCCGGACCTCGGAGCGCAGCTTGGCGTCGAGATTGGAAAGCGGCTCATCGAGCAAAAACAGCTTTGGATTGATGACGAGCGCGCGCGCCAGCGCGACGCGCTGCTGCTGGCCGCCGGAAAGTTCTCGCGGCAACCGGCCCGCGAGATGCGACAGCCGCACCAGTTTCAGCGCTTCCTCGACCTTGGAGCCTCGTTCCCCGACACTCAATCCGCGCATTTCCAGGCCGAAGCCGACATTCTGCGCGGCGGTCATGTGCGGGAACAGCGCATAGGATTGAAACACCATGCCGGTCGAGCGCTTGTACGCCGGCAGGCTCGTGACATCCTCATTGTCGAACAGCACCCGGCCGCTGGTCGGCGGCAGGAAGCCCGCGACCATGCGTAGCGTCGTGGTCTTGCCGCAGCCGGAGGGGCCGAGCAGCGCAACCAGTTCGCCCTCGCTCACGGAAAGATCGAGATCGTCGACCGCGAGCGACGTGCCGAAGCGTTTGGTCAGCTTCTCCACCGACAGGCTCGCCATCAGACGACCCGCGACAGTTTGACGAAGCGGTCGGTCACCACCATGAGCATGCCGACGATCAGGATCTGCACGGTCGCGACCGCGGCGAGCGTGGGATCGATCCGGAATTCGAGATAGTTGAGCATCGCCACCGGAAGGGTGATCCGCCCGGGGCCGACCAGCAGGATCGAGAGGTCCAGGTTCTCAAAGCTCTGGATGAAGGAGAACATCGCGGCCGCGACAATGCCAGGGCGCATCATCGGCAAGGTGATGCGCCGAAACACGGTCAGCGGGCTCGCGCCGAGATTGGCAGCCGCCTCTTCCGCCGCGCGGTCGAGGCCCTGCAGGCTTGCGACCACGAGCCGGACGGTCCAGGGAATGGTGAGCAGCACGTGCGCGGCGACGAGCCCCTGGGTGGTCGCCTTGATGTCGCGGTCGAGCATGTTTTCGGCGAGTACATAGAACATATAGAGGCCCGAGCCCGCCACGACGCCGGGAACGGCGAGCGGCGCCAGCAAGAGCGTGCTGATCGCCTGCTTGCCGGGAAAGTCGCTGCGCACGATGGCGAGCGCCGCCGCGGTCCCGATCGGCACGCCCACGCCGGCCGCGAGCAGCGCTACCTGCAGGCTGGTGACAAAGCCGCGCAAAAATTCCGGCTTGTCCCAGGCGTTGACGTACCAGTGCCAGGTCAGTCCGGGTGGCGGAAAACTGATGATCTGTTGCGAGAAGAAGCTGGTCAGCACGATCATCAGGACCGGCGCGAAGATGATGAGATAGGCGATCGCGACCGATGTTCGCAGAAGGCCACGCCCGAACTGCGGCCTTCGCGTCAAACGGACAAACATGCGAACATCCTGAGCCGATCGTCAGCCGGTGGGCCTTATTCGAGAGCCCATCGTAATCCGACCCCGCTACCGCCGCCAAGCCGCCCCGCAGGTCGTTTTCTCGCCAATTTGGCGGAGATTTGGGCGGAAAAGGCCGGCACTCGCGATCGTTGGGATTCCCGTCTTTCGGCTACGGCGAGAATCACCTATCGGTTGTCTTGCAGGGGAATCATAGTGCACTGATGAACCGTCGCGAACGTCGGTCGCTGCCGGACAGTCCGGAAGAAGCTTCAACGGGCGTCGAAGCCGGCACAGCTGCAGAGCTCTATGAGGCCGGCCTCCGGCATATGAACGCGGGCCAGTATCTCGACGCGCAACTCCGCTGCCAGCAGGCTCTTGCCGTCGATTCCGGCCATGCGGATACCCTTCATTTGATGGGACTCTTGTCCCTGCAATTCCAACAATACGATGAGGCGATCGAGTGGATTTCCCTCGCGCTGCGGCAGGATCCGAAGCCCGAATACTTTCTAAGTCTTGGAACGATCCTGCGGTTGCAGGGACGGCACGACGACGTGCTCAAGGTCTTCGACAAGACAGTACAGCTCGGGTTTGACAGCGCCGCTTTCTGGATGCTGCGCGGCCGAACTCTTGTGGACCTGAAGCGTGCGGCTGACGCCCTGTTGAGTTTTCAGCAGGTGCTCCAGTCCGATCCGCAACACTGGGATGCCGCGAACCAATGCGGAATTGTTCTTCACGAACTGGGACGCATCGGGGAGGCTCTGTCGTATTTGAAGCTGTGCGACGAGCTGCGACCAAACCAGGTCGCAACACTGCAAATGCGCGGCGCCTTGCTGCACACTTTGAAGCGGTTTGAGGAAGCGCTTGAGCTTTGCCGCCAGGCGCACGCGCTGGAGCCGGGCAATGCGGACGTTTGCAACAATCTCGGCATCGTCCTTCGATCATTGTGCAGAGACGAAGAGGCCTTGCAGTGGTTCGACCAGGCGCTTGCGCTTCGCCCGAACTTCAGAGATGCGCTTCACAACAAGGCCGCCGCGCTGACAAAACTTCGCAGACTCCCTGAAGTCTTCGCGACATACGAGCGCTTGACGGCCGCAGATCCAGGCGATGCCCTGGCGCATTTGGCGACCGCCCATCTCCACTTGCAGATGGGGAATTTCGAGGCGGGCTGGGCAGGCCGTGAGGCGCGATGGAATATTGCGAATGGCTATCCGAAGTTCCAGCAAGCCATCTGGCTTGGCCGTGAAAGCCTCAAAGACAGGACCATCCTGATCGTCCCGGACGAAGGATTGGGGGACACCATCCAGTTCGTTCGTTATGCGCCGCTACTGGAAAGGCTTGGTGGGCGGATCGTTCTTGTCGTTCAGGACTCGCTATATCCTCTCTTGTCGAATCTGCCCGGAATCTGGCAGTGCCTTCCGACCTCGGCAACAAATCGTCTTCCGGCGTTCGATTTCCATTGCCCCATGATGAGCTTGCCGTTGGCCTTCGGGACCCGACTGGACACGATTCCATCGTCCAGATCGTATCTGCCCGCCCCCCCGGAAGATCGTGTGCAGATGATATGGGGCGAGCGGCGAGGACATGGCACCATGGGCGCTGTTCAACGGCTACCGATGGAGCTCACCCATGTCGCAACATTTTCGTTTTGACGCGAGCAGATCCCTCACCGCTCTCGAGCAAGATAGCACAATCGTCGCCGTGATCGAGATGAGCCAAACGAAGTGGCTGGTTGCGGCGCTGGTTCCCGGCGTCGAACGTCAACCTCTTAAGAAGTTCGATGCCCAAGAAGAAATGCTGCTGAAGCTCTTGCATCGTTGGCACTGCGAAGCCGGCCAGGCTGGGCGCAACATCAAGCGTATCGTCGTCGCCTTTGAGGCTGGCCGCGATGGGTTCTGGCTAGCGCGCTGGCTGCGGGCACGCGATGTCGAGGCCTATGTCATCCATCCGACCAGCATCGCGGTGTCGCGCGAACACCGGCGCGCAAAGACCGATCGTCTCGATACGGAACTTCTGATGCGCGTTTTTCTCGGCTGGCTGCGTGGCGAAAAGCGCCATTGCAGCATGGTGGCAATCCCGACGATCGAGGAGGAGGACGCGAGGCGACCGAACCGTGAGCGCCAAAATCTGGTCACTGAGCAAACGCGGATTATCAACCAGATCAAGGCGATATTTGCCCGCTTCGGCCTTCGCACTTTGCGCCCGACCATGCGCAAGCTTGCCGAAGGGCTCGAAGATTTGCGCACGGCGGAAGGCACGTCGTTGCCACAGAACACGCTTTCGGAACTGCGCCGTCATCTCGCGCGGCTACGTTTCGTACGCGACCAGATCCGTGCGGTCGAACAGGAACGCCTGCGCAAGCTCGCGGTGGCTCCTGCCGCGGAGACGAAAAGCCCGGACGCGATGGTCCGCCTGATTGCCCGTGTCTTTGGCGCTGGTATCGAAACGGCGGACATGCTGGTCAACGAGATCTTCTCGCGCCACTGGCGCGATCGCAAGGCCGTCGCCCGCTACGCCGGTCTTACCGGCTCGCCCGACGAGAGCGGCAGCCGTCGACGCGAACGGGGTCTTGCGCGCGCCGGCAATGTCCGCGTCCGCTGCGGCATAATTCAGCTGGCTTGGCGTTTTGTCAGGTTCCAAAAGAACAGCGCCCTGGCCCAATGGTTCGCGGCGCGAACCGCCGACGGACGCGCCAGCACACGCAAGACGATGATCGTGGCGCTGGCGCGTAAGCTGCTCATCGCCTCTGGCGTCTCGTTACGAGGGGCGAGGTTCCGCAGGGCATCGTGCTACGGCCGGCGTCATGAGCAACAGCATGGAAAGAGAGCAACGACAGGACAAACGGCTTGGCAGCCCGTGCTAGGAGCCTGCCGATAAATCCGAGGTGGCGGTGTCCCGCCTTAAAACCATGGCTTCAAATGCCGCTGTGCAGATTGGGCCTGCCGCCCCGGAGCTTCGCCGACGATGCGTATGACTGCATCATGGTGCGATCCACACATGGATCGACCGAATACAAGGTTGTGGCGTGACTTCTGCGCCCCGATGGCAAGCTCCCCTCGGATCAGTCGTGCCGATCTTCAGGCTGCAAGACTACTCATGTCGGTGAAAGGAGAGGTCCCCACAATAGCAATCCACAGTGCCTCGAACAGCGCCGAATGACTTTTGTACGTTGCGGCGACAAATTATGATGGCTCGGACTGCGCATTCGCCGTCAAGCCCCGCGCCTTCGGCGCGCCGCAAGCGGCTTTGGGGCTTGACCGCTCGGCGCAGCCGAGCAAGGGGCTGTCCATGCCGCAAATGCAATCTGGTGACGTGACAAAATAACTCAACAGCACCGCCACTCTCTCCTTGACGCAATAGGCCCCATACAAGGTTTGGAAAGCGCGCCTCGGCTCCCACGACAGACTGCGCGTGGGTCTGGTTTGGTCGGGCAATCCCAGGCATCCGGACGACCACAACCGGTCGATTCCGCTGCGAACATTTTGCCATTTGCTCGAATGGGATGCGACTTTCATCAGCCTCCAGAAGGATCCGAAACCTGACGACAGCGCGGCTCTGCGGGAGCTGCCTTGCATCATAGACCTGACAAGCCACCTCACCGATTTCGTCGAGACCGCAGCGCTGATCCGCTGCCTTGATCTTGTGATCACCGTCGACACGAGCGTCGCGCATCTTGCTGCCGCACAGGGCTGTCCGACCTGGACACTTTTGTCCTACATGCCGGATTATCGCTGGCTGCTCGATCGCGACGACAGCCCGTGGTACCCGACCATGCGTCTGTTCCGGCAAACCGAAACGCGCGACTGGAAATATGTGCTCGATCGGGTGCATCGCGAGCTCGGCCGCATTTGCGGCCCCCGCGAGAATCACCTACGGCTTGGGCTTCACTTCGAAAGCGCCGATGAACCGTCATGAACGCCGGGCCGAAGCCCGGGAAGCCAGCAAGGCCTCGAAACCATCCGGCGCCTCGGACGCGGCTGCGTTCTACCAGGCCGGGCTGCGGCATCAGCAGGCGGGCCGGCTGCTCGATGCGCAGGTCTCCTGCGAGCAGGCGCTCGCGGCCGATCCCCACCATTTGGACAGCCTGCACCTGATGGGGCTGATTGCGCTGCAGGCCAAGCAATACGACCACGCCATCGAATGGATCGCCCGCGCCAACCTCGAGGATCCGAAGACGGATTATCTCTACAGCGTCGGCATCGCGCTGGAGCAGCAGGGGCTGCACAACGAGGCATTCAAGGCGTTCGACCGCGCGGTGCAGATCAAGCCCAGCGACATCGAGTTCCGGCTGGCCCACGGCAAGGCGCTGGAACAGCTCGGCCGGCACGCCGAAGCGCTGTCGAGCTATCAGGAGGTGCTGAAACTCTACCCGCGCCATGGCGAGGCCGCCTATCGCTGCGGCTTCATTCTCCTCAATCATTTCGGCCGGGCGGAGGAGGCGGTTGCCTATTTCAACCTGTGCGCCCAGATCGCGCCTGATCATGCCGGCTCGCTCGAGCAGCGCGGCCACGCCATGCTCAAGCTGAGACAGCCGATGCAGGCGCTGTCCGACAGCCTGCGGGCGCAGACCCTGAGCCCGGACAACCCGGATACCTGCAACAATATCGGCACCTCGTTCCAGATGCTCGGCCGGGACGAGCAAGCGCTGGAGTGGTTCGACAAGGCCATCGCCTTGCGGCCGAACTTTGCCACCGCGCTCGCCAACCGCGGCTTTGCGCTGACGCAACTGCAGCGCTTCGACGAGGCCTTTGCGGCGTTCGCGCAAGCCAGGGCGATCGCGCCTGACGATGCCGAGGCGGAGCTCAACCTGTCGCTGGCCCAGCTCCTGACCGGCGACCTCGAGCATGGTCTTGCCGGGCGCGAGGCGCGCTGGCGGACCGCGGCCCGTCCGGCCTCGTATCCCGCATTCCCGCAGCCGATGTGGCGCGGCGAGGAGAGCGTCGAGGGCAAGACCATTCTCGTCTACGAGGACGAGGGTTTTGGCGACACCATCCAGTACGCACGTTACCTGCCCATGCTGGCCGCGCGCGGCGCGCGTGTCATTCTCGTCGTCGGCGATGTGCTGGTCCCGCTGCTGTCGCAACTTCCGGGCGTCGCGCAATGCCTGCCGAAATCGGCCATGTCGCTGCCGGCGTTCGACCTGCACTGCCCGGTCTGCACCCTGCCGCTCGCCTTCGGCACGCGGCTCGACACGATCCCGAACGCCCCGTCCTATCTGACTGCGCCTGCCGAGCGCGCGCGGGCCTGGGAAGAGGCGCTGCAGACCGACCTCGGCCCGCGCAATCGCCTGCGGGTGGGGCTCGCCTGGTCCGGCCGGCCGACGCATGTGAACGACCATAACCGCTCGATCCCGCTGCAGGCGTTTTCGCCGCTGCTGGCCGCGAACGCGATCTTCATCAGCCTGCAGAAGGACCCGCGGCCCGACGACAAGGCGCAGCTGATGAAAAGCCGCATCCTCAATGTGGCGGATCATCTTGCCAACTTCGCCGAGACCGCGGCGCTGATGAGCTGCCTCGACCT
Organism: uncultured Alphaproteobacteria bacterium; assembly: GCA_963847045.1. Classification (GTDB taxonomy): domain Bacteria; phylum Pseudomonadota; class Alphaproteobacteria; order Rhizobiales; family Xanthobacteraceae; genus Bradyrhizobium. The sequence goes on from CAWJYQ010000017.1 coordinate 531,269, forward strand.
CGTGATCACGGCCGACACCGGCGTCGCGCACCTTGCCGGCGCGATGGGGATCCCGGCCTGGGTGCTGTTGCCCTTCACGCCGGACCATCGCTGGTTGCTCGACCGCGACGACAGCCCGTGGTATCCGAGCCTGCGCCTGTTCCGGCAAAGCCGGGCCCGCGATTGGGCCGAGGTGCTGGGCCGCGTGCAGCGTGAGCTCGCCGCGCGTATTGCTGCGAGGTAATCGAAGAACCGCAGGCCTTCATGCTCGCTTTCTCACCTGAGCCCGACGACGACGCCAAGATGTTCGAGCTTGCGCCGGTCTCGCTCTGGATCGAGGACTACAGCGCGGTCAAGGCGCTGTTCGAACAGTGGCGGGCGGCGGGCGTGACCGACCTGAGATCGTTCCTCGCCACCAGCCCCGACCGGGTGCGGCAGTGCTCGGAGCGCATCCGCATCCTGAAAGTGAACCGCAAGACGCTGTCGCTGTTCGAAGCCCGCGATCTCGCCCACCTGATGGATAATCTCGGCCGGGTGCTGCGCGACGACACCTTCTCGACCCATGTCAACGAGCTGGCCCAGCTCTGGGACGGCCAAAGGAGCTTCTCCAGCCACACGGTGAATTATACGCTCACCGGCAAGCGGCTCGATATCCAGCTTCACGGCACCATCCTTCCCGGCCATGAGGAGAGCTGGGACCGCGTCATGATCGCGATCGAGGACGTGAGCGAGCGGGAGAGCGCCCGGCGCCGTCTCGTCGACAGCGAGAACTACGCCTTCGGCCTGTTCGCCCATTCGCCGGTTTCGCTGTGGGTGGAGGATTTTTCCGCCGTGAAGCGCCTGATCGACGACGTGCGCTTCCGCGGCGTCCAGGATTTTCGCGTGTTCACCGACGTGCACGAGGAGTTCGTCAGCCGCTGCATGAGCGAGATCCGCGTGCTCGACGTCAACAGCCGCACGCTGGAGCTGTTCGGCGCGCCCGACAAGGACACCCTGATGCGCAATCTTTCGCGCGTGTTTCGCGACGAGATGGAGCCGAACTTCCGCGAGCAGCTCGTCGATCTCTGGGACGGCAAGCTGTTCCAGCAGCGCGAGGTGGTGAACTACGCGCTCGACGGCACCAAGCTGCATCTGCTCCTGCAGTTCTCGGTGCTGCCGGGCCACGAGCGCGACTGGTCGCTGGTGCAGGTCGCGCTGACCGACATCACCGCGCGCAAGAAGGCGGAAGCCTATCTCGAATATCTCGGCACCCATGACGTGCTGACGCGCACGCTGAACCGCTCGTTCTTCGTCGACGAGCTGAACCGGCTCGAGCGCAAGGGGGCGTTCCCGGTCACCATCATCATGGCCGACATCAACGGGCTGAAGCTCGCCAATGACGAGCTTGGCCACGCCGCCGGCGACGCGCTGCTGCGCCGCGCGGGCGAGGTGTTCGGCTCGCTGGTCTCGAAGCCGGCGTCGGTGTCGCGGATCGGCGGCGACGAGTTCGCGATCGTGCTGCCCGGCACCGACACCGCCTTCGGCGAAGCCATTCTCGCTTCGCTCACCGGACTGCTCGAGATCAACAACCAGTATTATCCCGATTCCGAGCTGAGCTTCTCGACCGGGCTTGCCACCAGCCGGCCCGGCGACCGGCTGGAGCAGGTGGTCAAGCGCGCCGACATGAAGATGTTTCAGGCCAAGCGCCTGTACCATCTGCAGGCCAACCGCCGCGGCACCGGCGCCGCGTAAAGCGCGGTAGACCCGGCGGCGGGCAGGCGCATTGCGGATTTAACTATCAAACAGCCCTCGGGCCTCATGGTTCGAGACGCCGCGGAGCCTGTCATCGGGCCGCGCTCCGCGCGGACCCGTTGGCGGCTCCTCACCATGAGGGTTTGGCATTTGGCGTCGACCCACTTGTTCCGCCCTCATCCTGAGGAGGTGCCAACGGGTCCGCGCGACGCGCGGCCCGATGATAAACTCCGCGCCGTCTCGAAGGATGGGCCACGACAAGATTGGAGCCACGGCATTTCGTTCCCGCGGCATGAAATGCCCGAGTGATGCATCGATCTTGCGCCTCGGAAAACAGAGGGCGCGGGGAATGCCGGGTGCTGGTTGCACCCGCAGCCGCGCGTGTAGTGTAGAAAGCACGCGCGTTAGCCACCACGAGTACAGCCGAAGCGATCCGGCATTCCCCGCGCGATGGTGTTAACGGCTGCTTCGTGCTCTCCTCGGTGTACCGGGCTTGTTAGCCACCGTCGCCTCTCGCGAAACGTCCCGCGAGAAGCTTGATCCCAGCGTCGGGCAGGGGAATCGCATATGGTTTTGGACGGCTATTGCCTTGTTCTGAAAAAGAGATTCTGAAGACGGCTCCAGAATCATGGAGATCGTCAGATGGGCAAATTCGCGAAGATATTTCAGCGTGTGCCGGACCCGCGAGCGGACAATGCAAGGCACGAGCTTCTGGACGTGCTGTCCATCGCGTTGGCCGCGGTGCTGTGCGGAGCGGAATCGTGTGCGGATATGGCGGACTTCGGACAATCGAAGGAAGGGCTGCTGCGGCTCGTGCTTGGATTGGAGCATGGGATTCCGAGCCACGACACGTTCAGCCGCGTGTTCCGCCTGCTCGAGCCGGAAGCCTTCGAGCGTGCATTCCGCCAGTTCATGGCGGCGTTTGCGAAGGCCAACCAGATCAAGCTGTCCGGAGTGGTGGCGATCGACGGTAAGGCTTTGCGCGGCGCTTACGAGCGTGGCGGCAAGACCAGCCCATTGCATCTGGTCAATGTTTTTGCGGTGGATGCCCGTATGGCGTTGGCCCAGCGGAAGGCACCCGGACGCGACGAGACGGCAGGGGCCTTGGAGGCACTGGAGCTTCTCGACCTCGAAGGCAGCATCGTTACGGCCGATGCGCTGCACTGCAGGCGTGGGTTTGCAGCGACGGTACTGGAACGAGGCGGCGACTACGCCCTGGCGATCAAGGCCAATTGCCGTCCTTTGTTCAAAGCCGTCACACAGCAGTTTACACGATCGGGAATGCGCAGCAGCGCCAAACAGATCGAACCATCCGCGCACGATCGAAGCGAGGCCCGCTGCGCAACGGTCATCCGCAATACCAGGCTGGCCGAACTACACCGCTTTCCCGGTATCGCGGCTGTCGGGCGGATCACATCGCGCAGGCGCCTGCGAGGGCAGCATGCCGATGCGCCCCTCGTCCGCTACTATGTCCTGTCGAAATACATGTCGCCGAAGAGACTTCTGCATGTTACTCGGAGCCATTGGGGCATCGAGAACCGGCTGCATTGGGTGCTCGATGTTCATTTCTCCGAGGATCGTAATCGAGCGCGAAAGGACCATGCGCCCGAGAATCTTGCCCTCCTGCGAAAGCTCGGCCTCAACATCCTGCAAGCGCTTCCACTTCAGGCCTCGATACGCCGCAAAATCAAGCGCGCTGGCTGGGACGACGCGTTCCTTTTGCAGGCAATCAGCCATATGCGATAGCCCTGCAGCGTCGGGGGATCAGGACCACACGACTTGGCCGTCCGCTCTCGCATCGCACGTCAGGCGAGGCAATCGCGTCCACCGCATCCCGCGCCAACACTCGTGACGATCTAGAAGCGCCCCTCTGGGGAGCGGGATGCGGGGAGAGAAACATAGTTTTCGGAAAAACGGAAGTGAAATTTTTGTGATGGAGGGGCTGGACAGGGTGAAGCGGATTGAAATGGCTCGGGAAAATAGTTTTTTGGCGCGAAAATTTTTAGGCCCCTCTCGCGGCAAACCAAGCGGCGCGCAGAGGAAATCGAACGGCAGCGGCAATTGATTCGGGGCGATACAATTCGTCAATCGATTAGGTACAGTTGGGTGGGAACCGAGAACTCACCAACCAAGCATTGAAAAGACTAGCCAATTTCCTCGCGAGGGACGAGCCTTTGTAGTACTCTTTGTATTGAAGTGAAGGTGTCGAAGGAACGCTAGCGTACCAAAGGCTAGGAACGCGGCGGTCCGGGCGGAAAGTTGAAGAGCGATGATGGTCTAGCGTAGCCCGTAGCGTCATAGACTTGATTAAAAAATTCCAATAGCGCAGCGTTTATTGCGTCGTCGCTGGAATTTAGCAGACGCTGTCTCAGAACAACCTGCTCCGTTCGAACTTCGCGCATGTCCTCGTCATTGATCGCGAGTGCCACGTTCATTGTATCCAGCAAGCCCATTTCAATCTCACATGGGAACCTCACTGCAAGATGTTGAACAGCGAACGCGACAGCCGCGCGTAGCTTGTCATAGAAAATCTGTTCGAAGCTCAGCGCTGCAATGAAAGGTATGGGAATCCACGAAGGCCTACTACCGCGCTCCCGCACGATCATCGTGTTGCTCACGAGCCAAAGTTCACCATTCTGGAAAAGTTGTGTCGCCCAAGCTAGCGGCGCTGGTCCCCCGCTGTGAGGCCCTCCAGGATCGTACGCTACGACGCCAAATCGATTGACGTCCGAAAAGCCCCCGTACTGGCGAAGTTTCAGTAGCGGCGCAAAATTAGCGGCCTCCATCAGTTGAGCGCGCGGAAGCGGCTCGGACAGGCCAGCAGTTGGCATGATGCGAAGATAGGAATCGGGCAGCTCGTGGAACGAGAACTCGATTTCGTCCACGTCCTTGACACCGACCCTGGCTAGAATCTCGCCTTTTGTGAAGAATGATCCCTTGTTTAGGGTCGATTGCGTCTCGACGAAAGCCGGCCCAACTCTAGTTGGCTTAGCCTGCGCACTGTCGAGGGATTTCCTCGATGGATCGACGGTCGGTGCAACATTGCTCGCTGGCTTGGGGTCAAGAGATGCAAGCAACTCGAACGCGACAGCGCTCGCAGCATCCGCCGCAGCGAGCTGCCATCCTTCTTTGTCCGAAATATTCTTCCGACTGAGTAGATCAGATACTCCACGTACGACGGTGCCAAGATTTCTGATTTATGTGAACAGCCTCAAGAAACCCTTTGCCTTCCATTTCAACGACGAGCGTATCGCCGTAGTGCTCGCGGAGAAACTTCGCTGTGTCTGACTTTGTGGAAGCGATCACCTTTTCTCCCGCTGCGACTGGCCCAACCAAGAGGTTCGGGACTGTCTTTCTAGTGATGTCCGCGTCCAGACGGCCACGCCATAGATTGCGCTCTTGTTCATGGCGCGGGCACGCTGCTCCAGTGCGTGAGCTCTGTGCTGAAGATCGGAGCGCACACGAAATCCCGTTGCGGTATCCTTGCCACCCTCATAACCATAAACCTTCGTCGCAACCACGACGTCCCCGAGCACGACGTCCTTGAAGCCGCCTCCGACGCCGACAAAGAGTGCGACAGATGCCTTGAAACGGCCGATAGCGCGACTAGCCAACATCGCGGCGGACACGTTGCCTGGTCCGACTTCGACAACTACGACTTCCCAATCTTCGAACTTGCCCGTGTAGAAGACCGTGCCTTCTTCGACCTGATCGTCGTTGTAAGACCCCAACTGACGGAGAACCGCCTTGGTCTCGACGTCCAGTGCTGTGACGATAACCACGCACTTACGCTCGGACTCAACGAGGGGCTGGGGATTAGATGAAAGGGCCATGGCAAAGGCTATAACCGCCCTCGGTCTGGCCAACTAGTCAAAGTTTGAGACCAATGGCTTGTGATGTCAGCCGTTCGCACGTGCCAAATGCGAATTTGAGTTGTATAAAATCTAATTGTCCGAAAAGGGCCTTCACGTAGGGGTAAGCACTTGAGTTGGTTGGCGGTGGGGGGTACTACATTGGCCCAGCTTCAGCGTTGATTTTCCTGCCATATTTGTATCGCCAACATTGGCTTCTGTAGCAGGCTTTGTATTTAGACAACCGGCTCGCGAGATGGGACTTGAAGGTCCCAAGGCAGTTTTAAGAGGTCTTCAGCGCGGCGGCACCAGAACGCCGTTGACTGCTGCTGGCTTCTTCTCTTCGTTCACGAGCCCCCGAACTCAGCTAGCATTTTTTGGCCCAGTTCATCGATCGTGCTGAAATCCGATAACATCTGCGGATGGAACACGACGGGTTTCGCGCCTTCAGCAAATGACTGGCTGATCCACGGCTGGAAACGGCCCAGCTTAAGCCGTTCTGCCGACAAGGCATCGTACGCTGCAAAGTCCTGGGCCTTGATCGCGGCTCCCATTTGCTCGGCCAGTTCATTATAGGCCGCAACGTCGGCATCCTGGATAACAAAAGGAGGAATGTAGAGCGGAATACGATGGGCGAGCGCGTGCCGAAGATTGGCTAAGTGCCTCAGCCAATCATCGAGGCCTGAAAGATAAGTCTGAAACTCGGCCGATAAAGTTTGACGGACGTTCTTATTGTCGGGGCTCAAGCCAATATATGTGTCCGGGATGGGTGTCCCGTCGCTGCGTTTTTGTCCTTTCGCGGAAACCCAAATCCAAGCGAGATTATCAACCGCCCCATACGTGTTGAACACAAAGCTCTGGACATTGATCGTAGCGTCCGAGAGTTCGTCTGCACTCGGAAGCTCCTCGCGCTCGGGCGGGATCATCGCAAAGACGTTCTTGATGCAACGCGACATGGTCTTAAGACGCTGGGGGAATCCCTGCGAGGCACACTCGCGCGCGCGGGACTTCGTCAGCTTGAGCTTCACGTAACCCTCGATGAGTTTATTGACCTTGCTATCCATGGTCGCATAACCATCCGCCAACGCCTTTAATGCAGCTTCCGAGAAATACATCGTTCGCTCCACCAGAACCTTCGTTGATGCCACGGGGTAGCTATTTCGAGCGCCGCCCGAAACTGCAACTTTTCATTGAAACTACTCTTCTACCCGAGAGCCCCAATCTCCACAATAAAACGACCAATTTGGAGACGCCTACCGCAAGTTTGGAGCCGACCTCATGACTCAATATTCGATCAGCGATCTCTCCCGAAAGTCGAAATACATCATTACCGAGGCGCTGCGCGGGCCTGTGACCATCACTCAGCACAACAAGCCCCGTCTGGTACTGCTCAGCATCGAAGATTACCGCCGGCTCACGGCCAGGGCCGATACGCGGAAGGCCGGCCGTCTGGAGACAATGCCTGACGAACTGTTCGAAGACGTGAAAGAGGCGGTCAGCGCCTATGAGCGGGAGAGCGACGAAACGTGAGCCTCGTATGACGCCAATCGCCAAATTGGAGATACCCTCGATGGTCCAGATCTCTGTATTGGAGTTCCGGCGCAGATTCGGTGAGGCCCAGCACCAGGCTCGGCGGGAGCCCGTCGAGATCACGCGGCATGGCCGGCGCGAATTCGTGCTGATGTCAGTCGAGCATTATGACTGGCTGACCGCCGCGGCCAAGCGCACGCATCGAACAGCCGACGCCGCTTTCGTGGTCATCGACGCGGTGGAGCGGGCCGAAATGCACGCGGGGCGCCGCTGATGGCGCGGGCGCCGAGCGAGGATCGATTGAATATCTGGCGCTAGAGCATGATGAGTTTTGGTTGAATTGGTTTCGCCGCAGACTCCGTTCCTTCTCCCCTTGTGGGAGAAGGTGGCGCGGACGAAGTCCGCGACGGATGAGGGGTTTGCGTCCGCGGGCGCGAAACGCAGTTTACCGAGTGGAGAGAAACCCCTTGTATCTGCACGGCCATGATTTGTGCGATGGAAGCGACTTAGCGCCTTGGCCGGTAGCCACCGGCCAAGGCGCGTGGCGATGTCGCCCGTTACCCCTCCGGCTACAACCGTGGGTGAGCTCTGGGATCTTCGCCATGTCACGCACGACCGAACAGTCGCTTGAGTTCCGATCGCATGGACAAGGCAGGTTACCGTGAAGAATACGATTTGTGGAGTGGACGTTTCGAAAGCCAAGCTCGATGTTTGTATCGAACCCGAGCATCGGCTTGCGAGCTTCAATAACGAAACGGCGGGCATTGCAGAACTGGCTGCGTTCTGCCGCGAGCACGCCGTGGAGCTGGTGGTGATGGAGGCCAGTGGCGGCTACGAGCGACGGGCATTCGTCGAGCTGTGGGAACAAGGCATCAGCTGTGCATTGACCAACCCTCGCAGTGTTCGCCGCTATGCCGAGGCGATGGGCATTCTGGAAAAAACCGACCGGATCGATGCCTGCGTCATTGCCCGCTTCGCCCACGCCAAGAACCTGGCTCCGACCCCGCTGCCGAGCCAAGCCCAGCAGCGCCTGAAGGCCCTGGTAGCAAGGCTCAGACAGGTCACCGACGACCTTACGGTCCAGAAGCAGCGCCGCGCCAGCATGCTCGATAACGCGGAGATGAAGGCGAGCGTTGATGAAGTGATCACTTTGCTGAAGCGACAATCCCGCAAGCTCGAGGGGGAGATCGCTTCCATGATCGACGACGATCCATTGTGGGCGAAACTTGCCGAGGCCTGGCGCGAGATGAAGGGTATTGCCGGACGCACCGTGGCACGCCTTCATGCCGAACTGCCGGAGATCGGTCTGCTCTCCAACAAAGCCATTGCCAAGCTCGCCGGCCTCGCCCCGATCGCCAATGACAGCGGTAAGCGAAAGGGCAAGCGATCTACACGCGGCGGTCGCGCTGGCGTCCGCTCGATCCTCTTCCTCGTCGCGGCCACGGCGGCCCGCTACGATCGGAACCTCGGCGCGTTCCGCGCCAGACTGGTCGCTGCCGGCAAGGAAAAAATGGTCATTCGCATTGCCCTGGCCCGCAAGCTCCTCGTCATGCTCAACGCAAAAGCTCGCGAAACGCGTGCGCAGTACGCCAATGCAACTTGACAAACCAGATAGTCGCTCACCCGTATCGCATCTTTCGATGCGATACGACCTCTCCCACAAGGGGAGAGGTTAACCGTCAAATGCGGCTCCGATTTAACCTGATCTCATCAGGCGCTCGCAGATGCAGTCCGTATCGACGTTGCGGAACACTGCCGCAATGCGCCCGGCATTACTGCTGGCGAAACTCGCCGGAATGCGACGCTGCTTCAACAGGCGCCCAGCGCTCGGCAAAACTGAGCTTGGGCCTGGAGGCCCCTTCGTATTTCGCCCACGAGGCAACGGCGAACGTGGCGAATGCGACGGCGAGCACGATCCTGGTGATGCGCATTTGACCTCTCCTTGTTCAAACTGCGGACGCTTCTTCTTTGGCGACGCGAGGCTAGGATTGGATGCATCAAACCTCTGTGATGGCGATCACGCTTATGTTGGCGCGGACAGGCTGGAAGTCGATCATCGGGAGGCGAACTTCCCGCTGCTCCGGCGGCTCGATCATCTGCACAGGCTCGACATCACCACGATCCGACCGCGGAGAGAAACCCTCACCCGCGGCGAAGCCGAGTGCGAGCGTCGTTTCGCCACGGCCCGCAACGCCAGGTTGACTCTGCGGGGCATTGACATACCCTATCGCCCAGATTGCATTTATTTCATTTTGCATTCCGAGACGGAAATCATCGCATGTCCATTCTTGGAGATACCGAGGCCTATGAAAGCTGGCTTCGCAGCCAATGCGACGTGGTCGAAGACGACCTCGCCAGCAAGCACGAAAGGATGCGCAAGAACCCCTTCGTCTTCCTGCGCGCGACATATTATCGCTGGGCGCGGCTCATCGAGAAGATCTGCCCGAAGCTTGACAATGCGCCGCCCGCACTCTGCGTCGGCGATATTCATCTGGAGAATTTCGGGACCTGGCGCGACGAGGACGGGCGCTGGGTATGGGGCGTGAACGATTTCGACGAAGCAGCCGTCATGCCCTACGCCTTCGATCTCGTCCGGCTCACGACCAGCGTCGAGCTTGCGCCGAAGATGAAGATCGACGGCAAGGATGCGGCCGACGCGATCCTGGAGGGCTATCGCCGCGGCCTCAAGGACCCCGGGCCCGCGCTGCTGGATGAGCAGAACATCTGGATCCGCGCTTACGTCAACTGCGACGATCCGTGCCGCCGCAAGTTCTGGAAGGAGGTCGAGAAATATAAGTCTGCCAATCCCCCGGCCGCCGTCCGGAAGCTGCTCGCCAAAACACTTCCCGAGGGAGCCAAGGAGGCGGCATTTTTCCGCCGCGTGGCGGGCGGCGGCAGCCTGGGGCGTCCCCGCTTCGTCGTCGTCGCGACCTGGCGCGGCGGCCGCGTGGTGCGCGAGGCCAAGGCACTGGTGGCTTCGGCCTGGACCTGGGCGCAGAAGGGGGCGCATGGAAAGACGCCGCGGCAGTACAAGTTTCGCGAGCTTTCGACCGGCGCCTATCGCGCGCCCGATCCGTTCCTTCACGTCGAGCGGGTCGCCGACAACAGGGAGTTCGTGTTCCGGCGACTGTCGGCCGACTTGCGCAAGATCGAACTGGGCAAGGACGCCGGCGCGGACCTCAAGCTCGAGCTGTTGCGCGGCATGGGCGCCGACCTCGCCTCGATCCATGCCGCAACCCGCGACGCCAGCGAGGCGATCACAGCAGACCTGAAGGCACGGCGCGGCGGCTGGCTGCAAAACGCCGCGCGCGCCGCCTGCGAGGCAACCGAGAAGGATTTTGAGGTGTGGCGCCGGCAGTGAGTGCGGGCGGGATGGGCGCGAGACGCGGCAGGCTCACAGGACGGCGCCCTCGCCCCTATCAACTCTTCGACGGCTTGCTGCCATGCGAGACGTCAGGCGTGCCGCGGAACAGCGACATATGCGTGTGCGTCGCGAGGAAGGGATCGCCGGCCCTGGCGCGGGTGAAGGAGACGGTGGCGCGGCCCTTGCGATCGAAGGGTTTGCCGTCGGGATAATAGCCGGTCGAATCCCATGCCGCGAGCCCGACCGCGAACAGCCGGTCCGGCGAGACCAGCGCCTTCACATCGTCGAGCCGCCAGGCGAAACCGTCGATGGTGGGCCAGACATTGCGCCACTGATTGTCTTCCGCGAGCTCGCGCCCGATCATGAAGTCGGTGAAAGTGCCGAAGGCGATGAAATCCTCGGCGAAGAGATGGCGCGCGGCGGCGAAATCGACCGAGCGAACATGCTCGGCGAGTTCGGCAAACCAGGCCTTGACGGCGGCAAGATCGTCCGGCGCGGCTTGCGGCATGCTCATGAGACATCCTCGCTGTCGGTTGACGGTGGCGCGGCAGCCCCCAAGCCGGTCACATGATGCCTATTTTTTCTTCCCGTCAGCATCGAACTGCTTGAGGAATGCGACAAGGTCATTGGTCTTCTGCTCGTCCTTCAAACCAGCATAGATCATCTTGGTGCCGGGAACCTTCGCTTTTGGATCCTTGATATATTCCCGAAACGTCGCTTCATCCCAGGTAATCCCCGAATTCCTGTTCGCGTCGGAATACGAATACGCAGCTACACTGCCGGCCTTACGCCCAATGATGCCATTCAGGACCGGACCGACCGCGTTCTTCGCATTCTCGCCGATCTGGTGGCATGCCTTGCACACGGCAAAGACCTTCTCGCCGGCAGCGGCGTCCTGCGCTGTCGCCTCGCCCGTGCCGATCATCGCCAACAGAGCGACGAAAATAAATGCTCGCATCTCTTTCTCCTGTTTTGGGCCCGCCCCTCTTTGAGCGGTGCGTCGTAGTTGGTTGCATTTCCAGGTCCGATCAATCAGCCCGGCCACAAGTCATTTGGTCTTCTGCTCGTCCTTCAAACCAGCATAGATCATCTTGGTGCCGGGAACCTTCGCTTTTGGATCCTTGATATATTCCCGAAACGTCGCTTCATCCCAGGTAATCCCCGAATTCCTGTTCGCGTCGGAATACGAATACGCAGCTACACTGCCGGCCTTACGCCCAATGATGCCATTCAGGACCGGACCGACCGCGTTCTTCGCATTCTCGCCGATCTGGTGGCATGCCTTGCACACGGCAAAGACCTTCTCGCCGGCAGCGGCGTCCTGCGCTGTCGCCTCGCCCGTGCCGATCATCGCCAACAGAGCGACGAAAATAAATGCTCGCATCTCTTTCTCCTGTTTTGGGCCCGCCCCTCTTTGAGCGGTGCGTCGTAGTTGGTTGCATTTCCAGGTCCGATCAATCAGCCCGGCCACAAGTCATCAGGCCCCGCATACGATCAAATTTCCGCCTGACATCATGGCATGAACCTGGACATTGGCTCGAGCGGCCGCGATCTCCCGGATCCGCGATACCGGCATCAGGCTGAACGCCGTCGACAGGGCGTCGGCCTCGGTTGCCGTCGGCGCGATGACGCTGAGCGTGGTGTAGAGCGAGGGACTGCGGCCCGTCACGGGATCGAACAGATGCGTAAACCGGCCCTTGGAGTTCGAAACGGAATCCGGCGCCTGCCGATGTCGAGACCGCGCGATCGACAAGATCGACGATTTCGGTGAACACGCCGGGCCGGTCAGGATCTGCGAGGCCCACGCGCCACGGCGTCCCCTCCGCTCTCCCTCCGATCGCCCGTATCTCGCCCATATCAACCAGCGTCGCCGACAGACCTGCGCCGCGCAGCTGCTCGACGACGCGGTCGGTGGCATAGCCCTGCGCGATGCCGTTCAGCGTAATGGCTGCACCGTGCCTCAGCGCGATCCGGTCTTCGCTCACAAAGAGGTGGCTTCGCCCGACTTTTGCCAGCGCTTCCGCCAGCCTCTCCTTCGGTGGCCCTTCCGGATCGGGCTTGTCGGAGCTGAAGTGATCCGCATAAAGCTGCCACAACGGCTGCACCGTCGGGTCAAAGGCGCCGTCGGTCAGCTCGGCAAACTGCAGCGCCGCTTTCAGCAGCGCCACCATGTCGGCGTCGGGAGAAACCAGAATACCTGTGCGGTTGAGCGTGCAGATCGCCGAATTGGCCCGGTACAGGCTGAATTGCAGCTCCAGTCGCCGCACGTCCTGGATACACCGCTCGACAAGCCGCTCGGCCTCGGCTCGATGGGGATGATGGATCTCGATCGATACCTGTGCACCGAGCGCCGATCCGTGCCAGCGCACGGGTTCGCCGGCCTGTGCCGTTCGGCCTCCGGTCAGAAATGCCGATCCGGCTGCGGTCGCGACAATGGCGATCAAGCGTCGGCGCGTCAGATTTCGATTTGGCATCGACCGCTCCCTGTCAGTTGAGACGCCTGTCAGCGTGTTCGGTCTGCTCGCCGGCTGTGTCGCTGCCCAACACATAGGCGCTCGGAATTTCCGCGAATGTCACCACGTGACCGCCATTCGCCGCAGCAAACGCGGCGGCGGACTCCCGATTTCCGAACGGCACCGCCTCGGCCGCACCCATTCCGCCCTGTCTTCGGCTTTCGATCACGAAGAACCCCTTGCGCGCGTCGATCCAGTTGGTCGCGCCAGGCTCTTCCCAACTCGCTGCCCGCGCCATATCCGAAACATAGATCGCGCGGATGTCGCGGGGCTGGTCCGGCATCAACGTGAACGCCACGGTATCGCGCACCGAGGTGAACCAGAACGGATCGATCCGGTTCGCCGTGATGATCTGCCCTTTCGGCCCCGGATGTTCCAGCAGGTTCATGCCGCAGAACACGCCCATCGCATCGCGGGTCAGCGCGACAGGCGGCGGAGCGATCCGATCGGCGGCATCCTGGTTGCATCCGGTGAGGAAGATTGCAGCAACAAGCGCGCAGACGATCCGCAGGGTCATAACTCCCTCCTCGCGAAGAACATCGTTGCGAACCCCAGCGGGATGACGATCCAGATCAGCAAGCCCGTCAACAGAAGGCGGATGCCGGCGTTCGCCGTACCGGCAAGCCCTGCCATCCCCGAGAACTGGCTGACGTTGAACCCGGTCAGATTGGTCATCCGGTAGAGATCGGTCGGATTGAGAAACAGCAGCGCCTCGAGCACGGGTGCCGAGATCACCCGCCCCTGGTCGATCACCAGGATGCCGAGCAGCCCCATGTCGAACACCAGCACCATCAGCAGCCAGATGCCGACCGAAAGGCCCGCGGCGGTGCCGCGGTCGCGAACCATGCTGCTGATGAAATATCCGATCGCCACGAAAACCGCGCCAAGAAGGATCGAAGTTCCAAGCATGGAGGCGAAGGCATACCAGCTTGCCGCCAGGACCGAGGCGCCGGTGATGGCGAGCGCCGCCGCCGCGGCGCCATAGCCGATGACGGTGGCGAAGGCGAGGATCAGCACGTGCCCGCAGAATTTTCCGAGGATGACCTGATGGCGGCCGACCGGATAGCTCAGCAGCAGGATCATGGTGCCGCGCTCCATCTCACCTACAACGGCGTCGTGCGAAATCAACAGGGCGATCAGCGGCAGCAGAAATATCGTCAGGCTGGACAGGCTGACGACGACCACGTCGAGCGCGCCGGCGCCGACATTGCCGGTCGGCGTACTGCCGAGAAATGTCAGGGACAGCGCGAGCGCGGCCAGCAACAACGTCGTTGCCAGAACCCAGCGATTCCGCAGCCCTTCCTGGATCTCCTTGCGAGCGATGATGACGATGGTCCTCATGCGGCCTTCTCCTGCAGGCGAAGGAAATGGGCATAAAGATCGTCGAGCGTCGGCGCCGCGATTTCAATGTTGGTGACGAGCGGATCGCCGGCCGCGACCCGCAACAACTCCATCTTGCGGGCCTCATCGGGCACCAGCACGATACGACCGTGCGGGGTTGCGAGCGTCTCGCCGTTCATCCATGCCGGCACGCCGCTCGCACCCGGCGCGAGATCGAGCGCGACCCGGATCGGCAGTCGCGAGAGCGAGCGCAGCTCCGCCAGCGTTCCCTGCGCCACCAGCACGCCACGGTTCATGATCAGGACGTGTTCGGCGCGATCCTCGAGCTCGTTGAGGGCATGGGAGGAAATCAGGACGGTCGCGCCATCGTCCCGCAGCTCATTCAATATCTCATAGAAGATCTGGCGCAGCGCCGGGTCCAACCCCGTGGTCGGCTCATCGAGCAAAAGCACCCGCGGCCTGCCGAGCAGCGCCTGCGCCAAACCCAAACGTTGCCGCATGCCCTTCGAATAGGTCCCTACCCTGCGATCGGCAGCCTCCATCAGCCCGACACGATCGAGCAGCGCCCATGCTGTCGCGGGCTTTACCCGCTTCAGCCGCGCGTAAAACGTCAATGTCTCGCGCCCGGTCAGCGCGGCGTTGAATGCGACGTTCTCCGGCAGATATCCGAGCTGACGGCGCCCGGAGAATTCGCCGGCCGCCGGATCCTCGTTCAGCACACGGATCGCGCCGCGGTCGGCGCGGATCAATCCCAGCATCAATTTTATCAAGGTGGTCTTGCCGGCTCCATTGTGACCGACCAGCGCGTTGAGCCGTCCCGGACCGAGGTCGAACGAGACGTCTCGCAGCGCGCACACCGCGCGGTAATTCTTTGTTACGGAGTTCACCGAGACGGTAGCGGTCATCTCGGGCTCCGACTGGCTGACGGTTTTGGCGGTGGCGCCATCAGCGGATGGGTATCGATGACGCCACCGGGATAGAGCGCGGGAAACTGGGCCTGGGCCCAGCGCAGAACCTGGACCGCGGGACTGTTGATCAGCACCTTTGCGGCCGGCGCCGTCCACAACACCCGGTCGACCAGATCGTTGGGCCGATAGGCTGTATCGGCGATCCCGTCGCCGTCAAGATCGAATGCTGGGTTGTCGCTCCAGTAGTTGCCGCGACCAGCCTTCGACCAGTCGAGATCGCGCGTGCCGACATATTTCACCTGATTGCGATTGCCGACAAAGGCGTTGCCGGTGATTTCATTGCCTTCAGAGCCAGCCGTGAAGTGCACGCCAACGCCGCAGCGCTCGAACCAGTTGTTCCGGAACCGGTTAAAATTGGTGTTGTAGATGAACACGCACTTTTCCGGACCGCTGCGAAGGCCTTGCGCTTGTCTGGTTTCGGGAACCATCGCGCGCTCCTCGTCCGGACCTTCGTCCGGACTGCCCGCAGCATTGTCGAGCGGGCCGCCGGTAACCCTGTTGCCTTCCAGGTCGGAATAGTTGGCGTAGTTGAACAGCAAGCCGTAGTCACGATCGCGATCCGAGACATTGCCGCGGATCACGAGCCTATTCGAATACATGATGGCGTAACCGATGTGGTTGCCGACGGAGAAATTGCCGCTCACTTCACTGTCGTTGGTGTACATGTAATGCACCGCAAACCGCACGTGCTCGAAGCGATTGTTGACGAAGCGATCCTTGCGGCTGGAAATCGTGAATATGCCGTCACGGCCGTAGCGGAACGTATTCTCGGCGATGGTGACGTCTGGTGCGTTCCAGAGCGACACGCCGTTGCCGGCCTCGTTGAGGCGTCCTCCACGCAGACCTTCGATCACGTTGCCGACGACCCGCGAACCCGCGGCGCCATGCACGTAGACGCCGAACAGGTTTTCCACCAGGCGGTTGTTCTCGATCGTCGCCCGCTCGGCGGTTTTTTGGAGAAAAATACCGGAGTTCATCGCCTGCAGATCGCGGCCTGATTCCCGAATGGTCACGCCGCGGATCGTAACGTCGGGCGCGGTTACCGTGACGACGTTGCCGGCGCCGCGGCCGTCGAGCACGGCGCCCGGGCGTCCAGTCAGCACAAGCGGTCGATCGATCCGGATCGCGCCCTTGTATTGGCCCGGGGCAAGCTCGACGACGTCACCGTCGTGCGCACGATCCAACAACGCCTGCAGCGGCCGGTCCGGCCCGGCCGTCAGCGTCTCCGCGTTGGCGAAGGTAGAAATTCCGGCGGCGACAATCGCCGCCGGAAGGATGCGCAGAACAACGGACACGTATCGTTCCTGTCTCAAACCATCTTGGGCTCGACGAACATGCGACCCTTCATCTCCATGTGCATGGCGTGGCAGAACCAGGAGCAGTAGTACCAGTAGACGCCGGGCTTATCCGCCGAGAATGAAACCGACGCCGTTGCCATCGGCGCGACTTCCATCTGGATGCCGTAGTTCACGATCGAGAAGCCGTGCGTCAGATCTTCCACCGCATCAATATTGGTGATGTAGACGGTCACCTGGTCGCCCTGCTTGACCTGGAATTGCTCGAGCCCGAACGCTGGCGCGGTCGACGTCATGTAGACGCGCACCTTGTTGCCGTCGCGAATGACCTTGGAGTCCGCCTCGAGATTGATGCCGTCGGCCTTGGCCTGCTTGACCGCATCCGCGAACATCGGATCGGCGCGGTCCCAGATCGAGATCGGATTGATCTTGGAGCGGTGAACGATCGTCGCATCGTGCGGCTCGGCGAAGCTCGGACCGTCGTGGACCAGGATCATCTTGTCGCCCGAAATATCGATGAGCTGGTCATTCTCGGGCTTCAGAGGGCCGACGTTGAGAAAGCGGTCCTTCGAGAACTTGTTCAGCGAGATCAGCCATTTCCCGTCCGCTTCCTTGGTCTGTCCCATGGAGGAGTGGTTGTGACCGGGCTGGTAGTGGACATCCAGCTTCTGGATGATGGGATCGACCTTCTCTCCCTTGAACGCCCGTTTTGCCAGATCGATGTTCCACTTGCAGACCTGGCTGTCCAGGAACAGCGTGGTGTAGGCGTTGCCCTTGCCGTCGTAGGCCGTGTGCAACGGCCCTAGCCCAAGTTCGGGCTCGGCGACCACGACGTCGCGCGGCTTGATCTTGTCGTCGAATAACTGATCGAACAGTCGCACGTCCATCACGGTGACCGTCGGCGAGAGCTTGCCGGCTGCCACGATGTGAATGCCGTCCGGCGCTGTGTTCATGCCGTGCGGATTGTTGGAGACCGGAACGTAGCGCGTATAGGGCGAACCCTTGCGGCCGTCGATCACCGGCACGCCGTTCATTTCCTTGAACTCGCCCTTCTTCACTGCGTCTTCGATCCGCTTGAGGTTGAAGATCACGACCCAGTCCTGTTCGTTGGCGGTCATCTCGGTCAGGGTCACGCCTTCTTCGCCGTTGTAGCAGGTCGAGAAGGCGTATTTTCCCTGATAGTCGGCATCGACGTTGTCGAGATTGCCGCTGACGATCACTTGCCAAGCCACCTTCATCGTGTCGCCGTCCAGCGCCGTGAAGATCGAACGATACTCGCTCGGCTTGTCGAGAACCTTACCGTCGTTCGGCAGCGGCACGCCGTCTTCGCCGTTGCAGAACACGTATCCGGTACGGGGATATTTCTGCACGCGCAAGCCATGGACCGTGTGCTGGTTCGGAAGCTCGATGATCTTGTCGCACTTCATGACGTCGAGACGCACCCGCGCCACGCGGGTATTGGCCTTGTCGTTCAAGAAGGCGTAGCGCCCGTCATAGGTACCGTCGGTGAACGAGATATGCGGATGATGCAGATCGCCGTTCATGTAGGTGCCGCCGCGAGACTTGAGGAACTCACGGGTCGCTGGCTGCAGTCCTTCCGTTAGCACCTTCAGGCTTTCGTTGGTCAGTCCCCAGCCTGTCGCGCTGCAGCGGTTGAACACCGGAACGCGCATCAATTCGCGCATCGACGGGAGCCCGACGATACGCATCTCGCCGGACTGGCCGCTCGAGAAGAACACGTAATACTCATCGAGTTCGCCGGGCGCCACTTCGGTCTTCTGCACCGCCGGCCGCGCCGCCGGAGCCTTCGGCGCCGCAGTTTTTGTTTGCGCGTCCGCGGTCGTAACCAACCCTTTGCCGTCCGTTCCAAGCGCAACTCCGCCCGCAAGACCCACACCGGCTGCTACCGCCGTGGTTCCAAGCAAGGTTCTTCGGCTAACGCCTTTGTCGTTTTCGTTGTCGCTCATAGTGGCCTCCTCGGCTTTCATGGTGGAGTGGTGGCAGCAGCAGGCAGGCCGACAGGCTTGCCTGCTGCGGTGATGACGGTGTTCGGACCCTTGCCGCCGCTGCGCATCGAGGGCGACGACAGCGCCTCGCGCTTCTCTCGCTTCAGCCGCACCTGGATCATGTGCGGGCAGCGGTGGTCGTCGAAATAGAGTTCCTGGCAGTGCATGCAGTAGATGCACTCATTGACGTTGATGTGGCCTTCCGGATGGATCGCCTGCACCGGACATTCATTGGCGCAGCGCTGACACGGCGAGCCGCATTCAGGCCAGCGCCGCAGCCACTCGAACATCCGGATGCGGCCGGGAATTGCGAGTGCCGCGCCAAGCGGACACATGTAACGACAGAAAAGCCGCTCGACGAACAAGCCGGCCGACAGCACCGTGAGCGCGTAGACGACAAACGGCCATTCGCGCGCAAATTTCAGAACGATGGCGGTCTTGAACGGCTCGACCTCGGCCAGTTGCTCCGCGAAAGCGGTCGAGTAAAGCGACATACCGAACAGGCCGAGGAAGATGATGTATTTGATCGGCCACAGCCGCTCGTGCAGACCCCATGGCAGCCGGTATTGCGGGATCTTCACGGCTTGGGCGACGTTGTTGAGCAACTCCTGCAGCGCCCCGAAGGGACAGAGCCAGCCACAGAATGGTCCACGTCCCCAGAACAGCAGTCCTGCGGCGATCGACGCCCAAAGCAGGAAGATCAGCGGCGCCGACAAGAAATATTCCCAACTGAAGCCGGTCAGCAGCGAATTGGAGAAGGTCAGGACATTGACCACCGAAAGCTGGGCATTCGCATACCAACCCATCCAGACGAGAATGAAGAGCAGGTAGCCGCGGCGGACCCAGGTATAAAGCCTGGGTCGGCGGACCAAAACATTCTGAAAGAAGAAGATCAGGGTCAGCGCACCGAGCGCGACAACTGTTGCCGTGATCTTGACGACGTTGCCGCGCCAGATCTTCATCCACAGCGGTTCGTCCTCGGCGTCGGAAGGCGCAAAGATTTTCCCCACCGCAATCCTCGATGCTGCCGAAGTCTCGGCAGCCGAAATCTTTGCCGGTGACGCGGGCGCCCGCTGTTGTACCGGAGCCGCCGGCTCGCGCCTGAGGTACGCATCCGGAAGCGCATAGCCGAGATCGAAGGTGAGCCACGCCTTCTCGCGCGTGGCTACGACGCGCTGAACCAGCAATTGCAGGACCCACGGCTCGGTCGGATCGAGGGTGAATTCCGGCGGAACAACGAACAGGGCAATCTCGGGAAATTCAGGCGCACCCTCGGCCGCAAGGCTTCCCAACCGGGTGTGGTCGCGGTCGCGAAAGCGGATACTGTTGGTGTCCTGGATCAATTCGATGCGGTCGAAGATTCCGCCACGGACGTAAGCGGCTCCCTTGAACGAATACCGGCCCGATCCCGCAACGACCAATGCTTGCTGACCTGGCTTCAGCCTGCCGACCAGCCGATTGTAACCGTCGTCGCCGAGCAGGCTGCGGCCGATGGTGGGCACGGCGACATCGGCGACGTAGAGGCCGATAAACGTGTCCGCCGGATCGCCCTCCTCCGGCCGCGCAGCAGCGGCTGCGTTGCCCGATTTCTCGAAGGCCTGATTCACGTCGGCGACAGAGAGGATCAACCCGCGGACGGAACCATCGCCGACAAGGCTCTGCCAATCGCGGATTTCACTTTTTCCCGGATCAACCGCTTTCGTCGTCTGCGGCCCTGCGCTGGCGGCTGCATTGCCCTGAGTGCCGAGCCGGCCGCTCTTGATCAGCTTGGTTGCAGAGCGAACGATGCTGTCGCCGATCACCAGGACGGTTACCGTTGCGCCGCTGACGATATCGACCTGCGGCGCGGGCGTGGCTCCGCGCACGACACTTGCCATGTCGGCGCCGACCAACTTGTTGACCGTTTCCAGAATTCGCTTTTCGGGAATACCCACGAGCACGATGGGTTCCTTGTGCTCGACAAGCTTGAGGCCGGCAATCACCCCCTTCGGATCGATGCCGACCAGAAGCTGAATGGGCTTTCCCGAGTAGCCGACCGCATTGGCAAAATCCGAGTTCAGGTAGACGAAGCCGAGCAGACGATCATCCTTGAACGCAGGGGCAATTGCGGGATCACCCTGCAATGGTCCGAAGCGATTCGCGCCTGGGACCAGTTCGGCCGGCTCGGCCTTGCCAAGGTATTCGGTCAGGCGGCCGGCGGCGCGCGCATCCCCAACCAGAACAATCCAGCCGAGAGCGGCCAGGATTCCAAGAAGGGCAACGAAGTTGACGGATTTTTGCAAGGCGCATGTTCCAGATGGCAGGGCAGAACGCCGTTGTTCTGGATCGCAAGCTCCCAGAATCAGATTAGGACGCCGAGCAAGAAGCAGATTGCGCTAGATCAAACAGTCGGCCCTTTGATCAGGTCAGAGAGTTGTTTCGGAGGGAATCCGACATGCGCAGCGAGCCGCTTCTGACCGCAGTGCCTCCGGCGCCGGTGCGAAGTCTTGTCGAACTTTACGCGATTGCGTTCGACCTGGCGCAAGATGCGAGCGAGCGGTACGGCGCTCTCGCTGAACGACTGGACAAAAGCTTTTGGCCGGTGCGCGGCATCTTTGAAATCCTTGCAACACGCGAGCGCGAGCGTGCCGACAGCTTGTCCGCGGCCTGTCTCGCCGCCTGCGGCAAACGGCCCGATGCGTCCGACCTGTGCTGGGTACCGATTGATCTCGTTCCGGCAGCGGAAATCGCCGACATCGGGGATTCCAGCCTGTCGACGCCCTACACCGCCTGGGCGCTTGCGGCCCACCACCGCCAGCGCGCCTTCGTGTTCTGGACCTACGTTATCGCTCTGGCCGAAGATCCACTCGTAAGGCAGACCGCGGAAGGACTGGCGCGTGAGGCCCTGTCCGACGGCAATCTGCTGCGCCGCGAGCGCCGGCTGGCCTGGCGCGCCGAGCGAAAAATCGGAGCGGAGGATGCTCCCCGCGACGGAAACGACGAAACTGCATCGGCCGCCCTGCTGGAGAGTCTTCTCCTCAAGGACATGATGGCGTGGTCGCACGAGTTGAATCCCTCGCAGCGTGAGCAACTGAGGGTCCAGGGTTGGGACTTGCTGTCCCCTTGGTTCCCGACGCCGGCCAGCTCGGACGACGTAATTCCCGAATATTCGGGAATTGAACAGGTCAAACGCCGTGCGCTGCGCCGTGCGGAGCAATTATCCAATATTTATCTCGACGATGCGGATCGCGCCGCCGATCAGAACAGCATGGAACTCGCGCAAAAACTTGCGGCGCAATCCATCATGCGGCTCGCGGGTTTGCGTCGCCTGGCCTCTCAATCCGGAAGGCAATGACGCGCGCCAACAGCTCCGACACGTAGAGGTGTCGGTATCGAAATAAAAGCGCGGCTCATCCCGAGCCCAACCGCGTCAACTCAGCCGCCGGCGCCGTTTCCCAAGAAATTCGTCCCAAGAAACTCGATGCCCGTCCCGGTGGTTAGACCGGGACGGTGAGTGGGTGTGACGAAAGTGGTTGCGGGGGCAAGATTTGAACTTGCGACCTTCAGGTTATGAGCCTGACGAGCTACCGGGCTGCTCCACCCCGCGATAAGCCATTGCGCGCCTTGATAGAAACCGAAGGTGAAACGGAGTTGAGCCAACGCGGCGGCCGCGCCGATGCTCCGTCCCAAAAGGCTTCCTGAGAAGGCACCCCGACCGCCAAAAGGCCGGCGGGTGCGGGCGGTATGTACCAACGCCCACCTGCTTTGGAAAGGGTCAAACGGGCGGTTTTTTCGATTTTATGACAGGGAAAATCGGCCCAAATCCCCCGAAATGGCGCAGTCTTGCCAGAAGTTCCGCAAAGGAGGAGCCTTGCGACCTTTAATTGGCACATGATGTTCTAATTGGCGCATGATCTTCTCGGAAAACCGGTATCCACCCCGCGATCCAGGTGCGGGGCAGGCTCTTCCGGATCATGCGCTCAACCAGCCAGAAACGGGGAAATGCCATGGACCAGCCCCTGAAAAGCCCTTCCCTTTCCGCCCTCGACGACGCCTTCCATGCCCAGTTCGACGCCTCGCGTGCCGACCCCTTGCCGAGCTGCGAAACGAGGATCGACCGCCTGCGCCGGCTGCGCGCTGCGATCGAGGCCAACGAGGCCCGCTTCGACCAGGCGATCTCGGCCGATTTCGGCAACCGCTCGTCGGTCGAGACCACCATCGCCGAAACATTGTTCCTCTATGTCGAGATCAAGCACGCCACCAGGCACTTGAGGAAATGGATGGCGCCGCGGCGCGTGCATACCGCGCTGCAATTCCTGCCGGCGAAGAACCGACTGATCCCGCAGCCGCTCGGCGTCGTCGGCATCATCGCGCCCTGGAATTACCCGCTGCAGCTCACACTCGCGCCCGCGATCGGCGCCATCGCCGCCGGCAACCGGGTGATGATCAAGCCCTCCGAACTGACGCCGCGTTTCTCGGCGCTGCTGAAGGAAGGGATCGCGCAAAAATTCGATCCGACCGAGCTGCTCATCACCGGCATCGAGGACGAGGTGGCCAAAGCCTTTCCCACGCTGCCGTTCGATCATTTGATCTTCACTGGCTCAACACGCGTGGGCCGCATCGTCGCGGAAGCCGCGGGCCGCAACCTTACGCCGGTGACGCTCGAGCTCGGCGGCAAGTCGCCCGCGATCGTCGACCGCACCGCCGACCTCAACGAGGCCGCCGAGCGCATCGGCTACGCCAAGCTGCTCAATGCCGGGCAGACCTGCATCGCGCCCGATTATGCGCTGGTCCCGGAAGAATCGGTGCAGGCCTTTGCCGAGAAGGTGCGCATGCATATGCGCAGGATGTTCGGCACCGAGCCGACAAATAAGGACTACACCTCGATCATCTCCGACCGGCATTACGCCAGGCTGGAGACGCTGGTGGCCGACGCCGCGGCGAAGGGCGCGAAAATCCTGCAATGGGCCAAGCCCGACGATCCGAACTGGAAGGCGCGCCGCAAATTCCCGCCGACGCTGGTGGTGGGTGCCACGCCCGACATGGGCCTGATGCAGGAGGAGATCTTCGGACCGGTGCTGCCGGTGATGGGCTATCGCGGCGAGAAGGAGCCTATCGCCTTCATCAACAAGCACGATAGGCCGCTGGCGCTGTACTGGTTCGGCCGCAACAACGCCGCGCGCGACGAGGTGTTGACGCATACTGTTTCCGGCGGCGTCACGGTCAACGACTGCCTGTTCCATTTCACGCAAGTCAACCAGCCGATGGGCGGCGTCGGCGCATCAGGCACGGGCGCCTATCACGGCGAATGGGGGTTCAATACCTTAAGCAAGCTCAAGCCGGTGTTCTTCCGCTCGGCGCTCAATCGCCTGGCGGATCTCTATCCGCCCTATGGCGGCAAGATCGCGCGGCTGGAGAAGATGCTGCGGTTTATGTCTTAGTATGATGTCGTCATTCCGGGATGCGCCGTAAGGCGCAGGCCCGGAATCCATAACCACAGCCGGTGGATATGGATTCCGGGCTCGCCGCTTCGCGGCGCCCCGGAATGACGACGGATAAATAAACGACAAACAGGGGGACGACGCGTGAGTGATGTTTTCGATTTCGTGGTGGTGGGAGCCGGCTCGGGCGGCTGCGCGGTCTCGGGGCGGCTGTCGGAAGATGCGGCGACGTCGGTTGCGCTGCTCGATGCCGGCGGCAAGAACGACAACTGGGTGGTGACGACGCCGTTCGCGCTGATCCTGATGGTGGCGGGCAAGGTCAACAACTGGGCGTTCGAGACCGTGCCGCAGCAGGGCCTGAACGGACGCATCGGGTATCAGCCGCGCGGCAAGGGGCTCGGCGGCTCTTCGGCGATCAACGCCATGGTCTATATCCGCGGTCATCGCTGGGACTACGACCATTGGGCGTCGCTCGGCAACACCGGCTGGAGCTATTCCGATGTGCTGCCCTATTTCAAGCGCTCGGAGAACAACGCCGATTTCGGCGGCGAATATCACGGCCAAGGCGGCCCGCTGCGCGTCAACAAACTGCGCACCGGCAACCCGGTGCAGCAGACGTTCTTGCAGGCGGCGCAAGAGGCGCAATTCCGCATCCGCGAGGATTTCAACGCCGAGGACCATGAGGGGCTCGGCATCTACCAGGTGACGCAGGAAAACGGCGAGCGCTGGAGCGCGGCGCGCGCCTACGTGCATCCGCATATGAACAACCGCGCCAATCTGCGCGTCGAGACGTTTGCGCGCGCGACGAAAATCCTGTTCGAGGGCAAGCGCGCGGTCGGCGTGGAATACGTCCAGGGCAAGGAGAAAAAGACGATCCGCGCGCGGCGCGAGGTGATCCTGGCGTCCGGCGCGTTCCAGTCGCCGCAATTGCTGCAGCTCTCGGGTGTCGGCGACAGCGCTGATCTGGCGCAGCACGGCATCGCGAGTGTGCATCATCTGCCGGGCGTGGGGCAGAATTTGCAGGACCATCCGGATTTCATCTTCAGCTACATGTCCGACAGCCCGCACTTCTTCGGCACCTCGCTGAAGGGCATTCCGCGGCTGATCCGCGGCATCGGCCAATACCGAAAGGAGAGGCGTGGGCCGATCACCACGAACTTCGCCGAATGCGGCGGCTTCCTGAAGACGCGGCCCGACCTCGAGATTCCCGACATCCAGCTGCATTTTGGCATGTCTGTTGTCGACGACCACGGCCGCAAGCGCCACCGCGGTACCGGCTTCTCCTGCCATGTCTGCCTGCTCCGGCCGAAGAGCCGCGGCAGCGTCGGGCTTGGCAGCGCCGATCCCTTGGCCGCGCCGCGGATCGATCCGAACTTCCTCGGCGAAGATGCCGATCTCGAAGCCATGGTCGCGGGCTTCAAGACCACGCGGCGGCTGATGGAGACGCCGGCGCTGCGGAGCTTGCAGACCAAGGACGTGTTCACGGCCGACGTGAAGACCGACGACGACATCAGGAAGCTCCTGCGCGCGCGGGTCGACACCGTCTATCACCCCGTCGGCACCTGCAAGATGGGCCTGGATGCAAGCGCCGTGGTCGATCCGAAGCTGAAGGTGCACGGCCTCGAGGGCCTGCGCGTGGTCGACGCCTCGATCATGCCGACCTTGATCGGCGGCAACACCAACGCGCCGACCATCATGATCGGCGAAAAGGCCGCGGACATGATCAGGGCGGAGATGCGGTGAAGTTGGGTTAGCGCAAGACTTCGCCGCTCAGGCGTGCCGGTTGTTGTCCTGCCTGACCGGCGGCCCCAGGTCCGCACCCATGTCCGCATCGCCAAACGAAACCAGCCGCCGCCCCGTCTCGTCCCACAACGCCATCCGCACACACCGCAAACTCTGGAGCATTGTGATTCGTCCGACGGCGGCGAGTTGCGGATGGTCCCGCAGCACCTCCGGCAATCGATAGCAGGGAATTCGGCTGCACAGGTGATGGACGTGGTGGACGCCGATATTGGCCGTGAACCAGCGCAAGACACCCGGCAACTGATAGTGGGAACTGCCGTGCAGCGCAGCTTCGTGAAAACTCCAGGCCTCATCATGCGACCAGGACGTATGCTCGAACTGGTGCTGGACATAGAACAGCCAGACGCCGATCGACGCAGCCAGAACCATGATCGGCAGGTGCACCAGCAGGAATGGCCCAACGCCGACCAGCCAGATCATCGCGGCGACCAGAATCGCGATGGCGGCGTTCGTACCCATGGTACTCAGCCAGGGCGCCCAGCCGTTGCGCATCATCCCTATCGGCAAGCGATGCCGCAAGATGAACAAATACGCGGGACCTATGCCAAACATCACCAGCGGATGCCGGTACAGACGATAAAGGATCTGACGCCATCGCGGCCGCGCGACAAACTCGCGGACGGTCAACATGTCAATGTCGCCGACGCCCCTCTGATCGAGATTGCCTGAACTCGCGTGATGGCGCGCATGATTCCGGCGCCAGTAATCGTAAGGCGTGAGGGTCACAACGCCGATGGCCCGGCCGACCCAATCGTTGGCAAGACGGCCGTGAAAGAACGACCCGTGGCCGCAATCATGCTGGATCATGAAGAGACGGACAACCAAGCCCGCCGCGGGCACCACCAGCAGCAGGCCAATCCAATAGCCATGGGCAAGGACAGCCCACATCAGGGCCCAGACGGCAAGGAAGGGCACGGCTGTGATCACCAGTTCGAAAACGCCGCGGGTGCTGTTCGGCTCGCGATAACGGGCGAGCAGTTGCGCCAACGCGCGGGTTTCCGGCAAGCTTTGAGCCATGTCTGGACTGCTTTCAAAAATGTGCCTCTCAGGCACGTCCACCGCGAATCCTGGCGACAGATCCAAGACCATGTTGGCCATATCTATATTGATCCATCTCCCGGCGTTTTGCTGAGCAATATTGCTCACTCCGGCATCCGGCCTCACCCAGCCGAATTCGTCAGAACGTCATGAAAGACCGCGACTGAAGCCGGAATCCCGGGCTGCAAATCCCGGCCAAATCCCCTACAGGCTGGGCGCCGGACCTGCTAAACTATATTTAGCACCGGGTGCCGAAGGCCTCATGCCAAAAGCGGCGAAAAGTTCGTTTGATCCAAAAGTCTTTCTCGCCAAGGTCGGCGAGGGCAAAACCATATTGAACTTCGACAGGAACGAGGTCGTCTTCTCGCAAGGAGACGCCGCAGATGCGGTGTTCTATATCCAAAAGGGAAGGATCAAGGTTCTCGTCATCTCCGAGCAGGGCAAGGAAGCCGTGGTCGGAATCCTGGAACCCGGACAATTCTTCGGCGAAGGATGCCTGAATGGCCATCCCTTGCGAATTTCAACAACGATGGCGATGGAAGAAAGCGTGATCACGTCCATCACGAAAGCCGCGATGCTTGCAACGCTTAAAAGCGAGCCAAGGTTTTCCGAATTGTTCATGGCGTATCTTCTTGGTCGAAACAGCCGCATCGAAGAAGATCTGATAGACCAGCTATTCAATTCCAGCGAGAAGCGGCTCGCGCGTCTGCTCCTGCTTCTGGCAAACTTCGGCAAGGAGGGAGCCCCGCAGCCCATCGCGACACAGGTCAGCCAGGAGACGCTGGCCGAGATGATCGGGACAACCCGCTCCCGCGTCAGCTTCTTCATGAACAAGTTTCGCAAGCTCGGCTTCATCACCTATAACGGCAAGATCGAGGTTCATAGTTTGCTCTTGAACGCGGTTTTGTTTGAGAAGCCCGAGATAAAAGGAGACGAGTGAGTTCGCGGCTCAGGGCTCGCCTGGCCAGGCTTTTCAGCTTCCCGGTCTGGCGCGCGCCACCGCCGCCAGCCCTCCCAGTCATGCATTTTGGCGGGGCGACCTCTCTTATCAGGGCCGCCGAGGTTGGCTAAAGTCCGCCCGCAAAACCACCTGAGACTTACGGGAGTGAAACAGTGGATCTGGGCATCAAGGGCCGCCGCGCCATCGTCTGCGCATCGAGCAAGGGTTTGGGACGCGCCTGCGCGATCGCGCTCGCCAATGAGGGCGTGCATGTGACGCTGACCGCGCGCGGCGCGGAGGCGCTGAAGAAGACAGCCGATGAAATCCGCAAAAACAACCCCGGCGTGACCGTCACCGAGATCGTGGGCGACATCACCACGCCCACAGGCCGCGCGGATGTGCTGAAGGCCTGCCCGGAGCCCGACATCCTCGTCAACAACGCCGGCGGCCCGCCGCCCGGCGATTTCCGCAACTGGACCCGTGACGACTGGATCAAGGCGATCGACGCCAACATGCTGACCCCGATCGAGCTGATCAAGGCCACCGTGGACGGCATGATGGCGCGCAAGTTCGGCCGCATCGTCAATATCACCTCGGCCGCGGTGAAATCGCCGATCGAAGTGCTGGGTCTCTCCAATGGAGCCCGCGCCGGCCTCACCGGATTCATCGCCGGCCTGTCGCGCAAGACCGTGATCGCCAACGTCACCATCAATGGCCTCTTGCCCGGCCCGTTCGACACCGACCGGCTGCGCGGGCCGGTCGCGGTCGCCGAAGCGCAGAAACAGGGTATCACGGTCGATCAGCTGATCGCCTCGCGCGGCAAGAGCAATCCGGCCGGGCGCGTCGGCGACCCTGAGGAATTCGGCTTGTTCTGCGCGTTCCTGTGCGGCGCCAAGGCCGGCTTCATCACCGGACAAAACATCGTGCTCGACGGCGGCGCCTTCCCGGGCACGCTGTAGTGAGATCGACCTTGTTCGAGTTGCTCTATCTGCGGACTCGCTTACCTCTCCCGCTTGCGGGGGAGGTCGCATCGCATCGAAGATGCGATGCGGGTGGGGGAAACTCTCTCCACTCAAACAGTGTGACTCGCGGCGACACCCCCACCCCAGCCCTCCCCCGCAAGCGGGAGAGGGAGCCCACCTTTGCCTTGGCCGCAGCTCACTCCAACATCGGAATGATAGAATGAAGGCCATCTGGTACGAGCGCTGCGGGCCGGCGGCGGAGGTGCTCACCTATGGTGAGCAGCCGACGCCGGTCGCGGGTCCCGGCGAAGTGCGGGTCCGGCTGGAGGCGTCCGGCGTCAACCCGGCCGATGTCGGCCGCCGCGCCGGCAATTATCGCGGGCTGGAATTTCCGCTGGTGATTCCCAACAGCGACGGCGCCGGCGTCATCGATCAGGTCGGTGACGGCGTGACGCGGCTGAAAGCCGGCCAGCGCGTCTGGCTGTTCAACGGCCAGCGCAACGGCCGCGCGCTCGGCACCGCGGCGGAATATATCGCGCTCGCCGAGCAGCTGGTGACGCCGCTGCCGGATCAGCTCTCGTTTGCGCAAGGTGCCACGCTCGGCATCCCCGCAATGACCGCGTGGTGCTCTCTGTTCGCGGACGGACCGATCACGGGCAAGACCGTGCTGGTGACCGGCGGCGCCGGCGCGGTCGGGCATTACGCCGTGCAGCTCGCGAAATGGGGCGGCGCCAGGGTGATCGCGACCGTGAGCTCGGCGGCAAAGGGCGAACAGGCGCGGCTTGCCGGCGCCGATCTCGTGGTGAACTACAAGACGGAAGACATCGTTGGAAAGGCGCTCGATTTCACCGGCAAGCGCGGCGTCGACCATGTGGTCGACGTCGATTTCGGCGGCAATGTCGCAACCACGCCGAAGCTGATGGCGATGAACTCGACGATTGCGGTCTATGCCACCCAGGGCAACCGCACGCCTGTCGTGCCGATGCGCGAGCTGATGGAGAAATGCATCAATCTGCGCGGGCTGGTGCTGTTTGCCCTGCCCTGGCCGCTATTGTCGGCGGCGCAGGCCGACATCAGCAAATGGCTCGCGGCGGGAAAGCGGCTGCACAACATCGCCGGGCAATACGCGCTGTCCGACACCGCGCAGGCGCATCTGGCGGTCGAAAAAGGCGACAAGCTCGGCACCGTCATTGTCGATTGCGCGCGATGAAAAAAAGAGAGGGAGCGGAATGCAGTGGAAGGTCGGCAAGGTCAAGATCACCAAGGTGGTTGAGCTCGAAACCGTCGGCTCGACGCGCTTCATCCTGCCGCTCGCAACCAATGAAGAGATCCAGAAGCTGCCCTGGCTGATCCCGCATTTCGCGACCGAAGAAGGCCGGCTGAAAATGTCGATCCACTCGCTTGTCGTGGAGACGCCCGAGCACCGCATCATCGTCGACACCGGGCTCGGCAACGACAAGGAAGGCCGCAACGTGCCGACCTGGAACAACCGCAACGGCCCGTTCCTGGAGACGCTGACGGCAGCCGGCTTCCCGCCTGATACCATCGACACCGTGCTTTGCACGCACCTGCATGTCGATCATGTCGGCTGGAACACGAAACTCGCCGGCGGCAAATGGGTGCCGACCTTTGCCAACGCGCGCTACGTGTTCGGCAAGACCGAATTTGAATACTGGCGCGACCACAGCGCGGAGCCCGCGCATATCGCCGTGTTCAACGATTCCGTGAAGCCGATCTGGGATTCCGGCAAGGCCGAGCTGATCGCGAGCGACGCGAGCTTGACGTCCGAGATCAGCATGATCTCCACCCCCGGCCACAGCCCGGGCCATATGAGCATCCATATCCAGTCCGACGGCGAGGAAGGCCTGCTCACGGGGGACGCTGCCCACCATCCCTGCCAGATGGCGCATCTCGACTGGTCCTCGACCGCGGATTCCGATCCCAAACAATCCGTGGTGGCGCGGCGCGACTTGTTCTCGCGCTTTGCCGACCGGCCTGTGCTTGTCATCGGCGGGCACTACAATGCCGGGCATATCAAGCGGGACGGCGAGGCGTTCAAATTCATGGCACTGTAACCCCTCATGGTGAGGAGCCGCGAAGCGGCGTCTCCGGACGATGCTTCGCATCGCCGGGAGAACCATGAGGCCCCGATCGTGGCCTCATCCTTCGAGACGCCCGCAAGGGCGGGCTCCTCAGGATGAGGGGCAGCAATGCAGGGCCAGTCGGCAGTTGAATTTCCCCGCCGCCTGTTCCATGAAGCGTTCCAAGCAAAATCCGATGCAAAATCCAAGCTTTCCCAAGGGAGTGATGAAAAATGAAGCTTGTTCGTTATGGCAGTAAGGGTGCGGAAAAGCCCGGTCTGATCGACAAATCCGGCCAGTTGCGCGACCTGTCGGGTCATCTCAAGGACCTCGACGGCGAGGCCTATTCCCCGGCTTCGCTGAAAAAGCTGGCCGCGATCGACCCCGCTTCCCTCCCCGCCGTCCCGGGCAAGCCGCGCTTCGGCGCCCCCGTCACCGGCATCTCCAAATTCGTGGCGATCGGGCTGAACTATGTCGACCACGCCAAGGAAACCGGCAACCCGATCCCGCCGGAGCCGATCTTCTTCCTCAAGGCCAACACCTCGCTGTCCGGCCCGAATGACCCGGTCGAGAAGCCGCGCGAGTCGACCAAGCTCGACTGGGAGGTCGAAATCGCCGCCATCATCGGCACCCGCGCCAAATATGTTTCGGAAGCCGATGCGCTCAACCATGTCGCCGGCTACTGCGTCTGCAACGACGTCTCCGAGCGCTATTTCCAGCAGGAGCGCGGCGGCCAGTGGACCAAGGGCAAGTCGCACGACACCTTCGGTCCGCTCGGCCCCTGGCTCGTCACCAAAGATGAGATCGCCGACGTGCAGAAGCTCGGACTGTGGCTCGACGTCAACGGCCAGCGCCGGCAGACCGGCAACACCTCGACCATGATCTTCACCATGGCGAAATGCATCGCCTACGTGTCGACGTTCCTGACGCTCCTGCCCGGCGACATCATCACCACGGGCACGCCGCCCGGCGTCGGCGCCGGCATGAAGCCGCAGATGTTCCTCAAGGTCGGCGACGTCGTCACGCTCGGCATCGACGGCCTCGGCGAGCAGCGCCAGGAGATCATCGCGGCGTGAGGGCGCGGTACTAACAACACCGTCATTGCGAGGAGCGCAAGCGACGAAGCAATCCAGTCCGCGGCACCATGCTGGATTGCCTCGCTGCGCTCGCAATGACGACGTCGCTACATTCGAACAACAGAGGGGCACACCATGAAACTCACCTTCTCTCCGGCCTCGCCGTTCGCGCGCAAGGTCCGCATCGCCGCGATCGAGCTCGGCCTGATCGACAAGATCGAGCTGGTACCGGCCACGGTCGCGCCGGGCACGGCGAATGACGAATATCAGCGCATTACGCCGCTGAAGAAACTGCCGGTGCTGATCCTTGCCAATGGCGACGTCGTCCTCGATTCCTACGTCATCGTCGAATATCTCAACGAGCTCGCCGGCGGCAGCCTGATCCCCGATTACGGCCCAACGCGCTGGAAGGTGAAGAGCGATCATTCGGTGCTGCAGGGCATGCTCGATGCCATGCTGCTGTGCCGCTACGAGAAGATGGGGCGTCCGCAGGGGATGCAATGGCAGGCCTGGTCCGACGACCACTGGAATCGCGCCTGGACCGGCATGGCGCGCTTCGAGCAGCGTGACGACGTGCTGAACGGTCCGCTCACCATCGCGCAGATCGGACTGGTCTGCGTGCTCGGCTATGCCGACTTCCGCTTCGCCGATTGCGGCTGGCGCAAGGCCTATCCCAAACTCGACAAGTTCCACCAGAAAATGCTGGAGCGGCCGTCGGTGAAAATCTCGGTGCCGCCCGCGGCGTAGCGCATGATCCGGAAAAGTGTGCAGCGGTTTTTCCTCGCGACAAACGCGTAGCGTTTGCGCGGAGATCATGCGCAAGTAATAGCTAAGCAGGAGTGAGCGATGATTCTGAAATTCTCGGTCGGCGATCTCACCATCCACCGCATCATCGAGCAGGAAACTACCTTCCTGCCGGCGCAGGAAGTGCTGCCGGACCTGACGCCGGAACTGCTGGCCGAGAACCGCGGCTGGATGCAAAAGGCCGGCGCGCTCGACGCTAGCGACACGCTGATCCTCTGTTTCCAGTCCTACATCGTCAGGACGCCGCACCACACCGTCCTGATCGACAGCTGCATCGGCAACGACAAGCCGCGGCCGCTGCGCCCGAAATGGAACATGAAGACCGACGACACCTACATGCGTGCGCTCGATGCCGCGGGCTTCTCGGTCAACGACATCGACTTCGTGATGTGCACGCATCTGCATGTCGACCATGTCGGCTGGAACACGCGGCTTCAGAACGGCCGCTGGGTGCCGACCTTCCCGAAGGCGCGCTATGTCTTCGCCCAAGGCGAGTACGACTACTGGACCGAGCAGAACGCCAAGGCCGAGGTGCCGCCGTTTGCCGACAGCGTATTGCCGGTGGTCGAGGCAAAGAAGGCGGAGATCGTCAAGAACGATTTCTCGCTCGGCGATCACGCCCGCATCCTGCCGACGCCGGGCCACACGCCCGGCCATGTCGCCTTCACCTTCGGCAAGGGCAAGGACGACGTGGTGTTCGGCGGCGACCTCATGCACACGCCGCTGCAGACGCTCTATCCCGAGCTGTCGCCGAAATTCGACGTCGATCCGAAGCAGTCGGCGGTGACGCGGCGCAACTTCCTCGAACGCTATTGCGACACCGACACGCTGTGCTGCACCGCGCATTTCCCCTCGCCGTCATCGGGCAGGATCAAGCGCAAGGGCAACGGATTCGTGTGCGAGATGGTGTAGGTCACCTCGCCCCGCTTGCGGGGAGAGGTCAGATTGCGAAGCAATCCGGGTGAGGGGCTGTCCGCGAATCCATCCCTCACTATTTTCGCGGATAGAAGCCCCTTGTATCTGCACGGCCATGATTTGTGCGATGGAAGCGACTTAGCGCCTTGGCCGGTAGCCACCGGCCAAGGCGCGTGGCGATGTCGCCCGTTACCCCTCCGGCTACAACCGTGGGTGAGCTCTGGGATCTTCGCCATGTCACGCACGACCGAACAGTCGCTTGAGTTCCGATCGCATGGACAAGGCAGGTTACCGTGAAGAATACGATTTGTGGAGTGGACGTTTCGAAAGCCAAGCTCGATGTTTGTATCGAACCCGAGCATCGGCTTGCGAGCTTCAATAACGAAACGGCGGGCATTGCAGAACTGGCTGCGTTCTGCCGCGAGCACGCCGTGGAGCTGGTGGTGATGGAGGCCAGTGGCGGCTACGAGCGACGGGCATTCGTCGAGCTGTGGGAACAAGGCATCAGCTGTGCATTGACCAACCCTCGCAGTGTTCGCCGCTATGCCGAGGCGATGGGCATTCTGGAAAAAACCGACCGGATCGATGCCTGCGTCATTGCCCGCTTCGCCCACGCCAAGAACCTGGCTCCGACCCCGCTGCCGAGCCAAGCCCAGCAGCGCCTGAAGGCCCTGGTAGCAAGGCTCAGACAGGTCACCGACGACCTTACGGTCCAGAAGCAGCGCCGCGCCAGCATGCTCGATAACGCGGAGATGAAGGCGAGCGTTGATGAAGTGATCACTTTGCTGAAGCGACAATCCCGCAAGCTCGAGGGGGAGATCGCTTCCATGATCGACGACGATCCATTGTGGGCGAAACTTGCCGAGGCCTGGCGCGAGATGAAGGGTATTGCCGGACGCACCGTGGCACGCCTTCATGCCGAACTGCCGGAGATCGGTCTGCTCTCCAACAAAGCCATTGCCAAGCTCGCCGGCCTCGCCCCGATCGCCAATGACAGCGGTAAGCGAAAGGGCAAGCGATCTACACGCGGCGGTCGCGCTGGCGTCCGCTCGATCCTCTTCCTCGTCGCGGCCACGGCGGCCCGCTACGATCGGAACCTCGGCGCGTTCCGCGCCAGACTGGTCGCTGCCGGCAAGGAAAAAATGGTCATTCGCATTGCCCTGGCCCGCAAGCTCCTCGTCATGCTCAACGCAAAAGCTCGCGAAACGCGTGCGCAGTACGCCAATGCAACTTGACAAACCAGATAGTCGCTCACCCCAACCCTCTCCCCGTAAGAATGGGGAGAGGGAGTTCACTTCCATCGCGGCGACTAGCTCAATCAAACAAACCCGGCGTGTGGTTGACCACCGCGCCTTCGATCGCGAGCATCTTCAGTTTCGTCTCCACCCCGCCCCGGGCGGAGAAGCCGCCGGGCTTGTTGCCGGCTGCAAGCACGCGATGGCAGGGCACCACGATCGGGCAGGGGTTGCGGCCGAGCGCCTGGCCGACGTCGCGCGACAGCTCGACGCCGCCGAGTTTCTTGGCGATGTCGCCATAGGTCATGGTCTTGCCGGGCGGTATCTGGCGCGCGATGTCGTAGACGCCACGGTTGAACTCCGGCACGCCGTCGAGATCGAGCGGGATGTCGGTGAGATCGTCCGGCTTGCCCGCGAGCAGGGCAACGATGCGATCGATCGCGCACTTTACCTCGGCGGCTGGCTCGGTCTCGGCGATGTCGCCGCGGCGCTGGCGGATACGGGCGCGGGTCTTGTCCTCGCTGCCCATGGGAAGCTGCATCCCGTTGATGCCGCGCGGGCCCCATTCGATGCCGCAGGCGCCGATCGCGGTGTCGAACAGGCAAAAATGCTGGTCGGTCATGGCTGGCTCCTAAATCAGATGACCCATGCTGGTCTTGATGCGGAATCTAGGCTTGGAAATAGTTGCGATCCACCCGGATTCCGGGAATCTTGCACAGCCGGTTCCATCCCTTTCCGCCCTCCCGCGAGCTCCGATGCAAGCGCTCCACGTCAACGGATACGACATGCCCTATCTCGAAGTGGGCGAGACCAACGGGGGACCGCCGCTGGTCTGCGTGCACGGCTCGCTCAACGATTTCCGCATCTGGGGCTGCGTGCTCGGTCCGCTGTCGAAAAAGCATCGCCTGATTTGCGGCAGCCTGCGCCACTTCTTCCCCGAGCAGTGGGACGGCGTCGGCAACACCTATTCGATCGCCCAGCATGTCGACGACGTGATCGCCTTCATCGAGCAACTCAATGCAGGCCCGGTCGACCTGATGGGCCATTCCCGCGGCGGGCACATTTCTTTTCGCGTCGCGCAGCGCCGGCCCGACCTGCTGCGCAGACTGATCCTGGCCGAGCCGGGCGGCGAGCTCGATGCGACGCTCGACCCGGACTACAAAGGCGGTCCCTCGCCGCTGCTGGCTAGGTTCACGACCGCGGCGGACAGGATCGCCGCCGGCGACGTCAATGGCGGGCTTGAATTCTTCGTCGACACGCTCGAAGGGCCGGGCCGCTGGCAGCGGCTGCCGCCGCTCATGAAGCAAGGCCTGATCGACAACGCCACCACTTTGATCGGACAGGTCCGGGACGACCGCCCGGCCTTTTCGAAGGCGGATGCGGGGTCGATTCTGATGCCGACGCTGTTCATCGGCGGCGCCAAGACCAAGGGCCTGCTGCCGAAAGTGCTGCACACGCTGGCGGCGCATGTGCCGAATTCACGGACGGCGATGATTCCGAACACGACGCATCCGATGTTCGAGCAGGCGCCGCAGGCATTTTCCGAAATCGTAATGGATTTTTTGGCGGGCTGAGCATGCAAACCATCAGAGTCAACGGATACGACATGGCCTATCTCGAAGTGGGCAAAGGAAAAGCCGAGGGCCACCCGCTCGTCTGCGTGCACGGCACGCTTGGCGATTTCCGCACCTGGTTTTCCGTACTCGGGCCGCTGTCGAAGCAGCATCGGGTGATCAGCGTCAGCCTCCGGCATTTCTTTCCCGAGCATTGGGACGGCGTCGGCGACGACTACCGCATGGCGCAGCATGTCGCCGACGTAATCGCCTTCATCGAGCAGCTCGAACCGAAGCCGGTGGATTTGATGGGCCATTCGCGCGGCGGGCACATTTCCTTCCGCGTGGCGCAGCAGCGTCCCGACCTGTTGCGCAAGGTGATCCTGGCCGAGCCCGGCGGCGACTTCGACGCCTCCCTCGATCCGGCCGTGGTGCCGGGGACGCCGTCGGCGCTGAGCGCGCGCATCCTCCTCTCCGTCAACAAGGTCCGCCAAGGCGACATCGAAGGCGCGCTGCAAAACTTCGTCGACGGCATCGACGGCGAAGGCGCGTGGAAGCGCCTCGCCGCCGCACCAAAGCAGCAATTGCGCGACAACATTTACACCCTGCTCGGCCAGCAGCATGAAGCGCGCAAGCCCTACAGCATGGCGGATGTGCTCGCGATCAGGACGCCGATGCTCCTGATCGGCGGCGCCGACACCACAGGCGCGCTCTCGACGATGTGGCGCGAGATGGCGAGGCACATCGCCGACGCGAACACCGCCGTCATCCCGAACGCCAAGCACTGGATGTTCGAGCAGGACCCGGAAGGCTATTGCAAGGTCGTGACGGAGTTTCTGGCGGGGTAGCCCCGCGGGCAAGAAGCGCGGCAACCATTAGGTCAGCCCTTCTGCCTCATTTATTTCGATTTGCCAAAGGCTTGGCGGCTTGACCCACCCCGCCCTCCCAGCTATTTCCGAATACGGCATTCCGTATTCCAAACGAGCGACCGGCATGATCCCGTTAGACCCGCTTCCGAACCTGATCGACCAGGTCTATGCGCGGATTCTCGAAGCGATCACCGACCGTACGCTGCTGCCGGGCCAGCGCATCCGCCAGAACGAACTGGCCGAAAAGCTTGGCGTGTCGCGCCAGCCGGTCTCGCATGCGCTGCATCTGTTGCACAAGCAGGGACTGGTCGCCGAGAGCGGCCGCCGCGGTTTCGAAGTCACCCAGCTTGATCCGGCGCGCATCCGCCAGCTCTATGAGGTGCGCGGCGCGATCGATGCGCTCGCGGCCCGGCTTGCGGCCGAGCGCGTCAAGACCGATCCCGCAGGCCGTGCGCGGCTGGAAAAGGCGCTGCAGGCCGGCCGCGCCATCGACCGCAAGACGCCGCTGTCGAAACTGATCGCGCTCGATGTGGATTTTCACAGCGCGATCTATCGGCTGTCAGCCAATCCCGCGATCGAGGAGATGATCGCGCCGCAATGGCCGCATATGCGCCGCTCGATGGCGACCGTGCTCGCCGAGCTCGATTACCGCGAGAGCGCGTGGGCCGAACATGAGGCGATCGCGGCGGCGATTTTTGCGGGTAACGCGAAGGCCGCGGAGAGCGCGGCGCAAGCGCATGCGCAGACCGCGGGACGGCGGACGGAAGAGAGATTGAGGGTTGCCGCTCAGGCGGCATAGTGACTGGACATCCTCATCCTGAGGAGCGGCGCAAGCCGCGTCTCGAAGGATGAGGTCATGATCGGGCCTCATGGTTCGAGACGCGCGTTCCGCGCTCCTCATCATGAGGGGAGAGAGTGAAGGCAAATAAAACAAAGGAGGAATGCACCATGAAACTCACGCCGCAGCAGATCGAGCATTTCAATCGCGAAGGCTGGCTGTTCCTGCCGGAGCTGTTCAGCCAGGAGGAAGTCGATTTCCTGGCGCAGGAAGCCGTCAACATCTACGACGCCAACCGCCCGGAAGTCTGGCGCGAGAAGAGCGGGGCGCCGCGCACCGCCTTTGCCGCCCATCTCTACAACGAGGCGTTCGGCGTGCTCGGCGCGCATCCGCGCATGATCGATCCGATCGAACAGATCTTCGGCGAGAAGGTCTATATGCATCAGTTCAAGATCAACGCCAAGGCGGCCTTCACCGGCGACGTCTGGCAGTGGCACCAGGATTACGGCACCTGGAAGCGTGACGACGGCATGCCGGAGCCGCGTGCGATGAACATCGCGATCTTCCTCGACGAGGTGATGCCGATCAACGGACCCTTGATGCTGGTGCCGAAGAGCCAGACCGCCGGCGACCTCAAGGCCTCGCATGATCTGGAAACCACCTCCTATCCGCTGTGGACGCTGGACGAGGAGACCGTGACGCGGCTGGTCAAGCAGGGCGGCATCGTAGCTCCAACCGGAAAGGCCGGCGGCATGCTGATGTTCCACGGCAATCTGGTGCATGGGTCAAGCGGCAATATCACGCCCTATCCGCGCAAGATCGTTTACCTGACGCTGAACGCCGTCTCGAACTATATCCGCACGCCGACAAGGCCGGAATACATCGCGCACCGCGATTTCACGCCGATCGAGACGGTTGCCGACGATGCGCTGCTGCGGCTGGCGCGGGCGCCGCGGCAAGCGGCGGAGTAGCTTTTTCTTTGTCATTCCGGGGCGACGCGCAAGCGTCGAGCCCGGAATCCATAACCACAGCTCGTGAATATGGATTCCGGGCTCGCGACTTCGTCGCGCCCCGGAATGACGACGTATTTTTGATCGGATCGTTGCCATGAACCTCCATCACCTCCTCGCCGCCCGCCACAAAGCCGGAAAGCCCGTCCGCGTCGCCCTGATCGGCGCCGGCAAGTTCGGCTCGATGTTTCTGTCGCAGGTGCCGCATGTGCCGGGGCTCGAGGTGCCCATCATCATCGATCTCGATCCGCAGCGCGCGAAAGATGCCTGCGAGACCGTGGGCTGGGACGAGGCGCGGATCGCGGCGACCACGTTCACCGACGACGGCGCGCGGGCGATCGCCGGCGGCGCCATGGATGTGATCGTGGAGGCGACCGGCAATCCGGCCGTCGGCATCCGCCATGCCCGTGCGGCGATCGCCGCCGGCAAGCATATCGTCATGGTCAATGTCGAAGCCGACGTGCTGGCAGGCCCGCTGCTGGCGGAAGAAGCGCGGAAAGCGGGCGTGGTCTATTCGCTCGCCTATGGCGACCAGCCGGCGCTGACGGCCGAGATCGTCGACTGGGCACGAGCCACGGGCTTTCGCGTGGTCGCGGCCGGCAAGGGCACCAAATATCTGCCCGCCTATCACGACGTGACGCCGGAGGGCGTCTGGCAGCATTACGGGCTCACCGCGAGCGAAGCGCAGTCGGCCGGCATGAACCCGCAGATGTTCAATTCGTTTTTGGACGGCACCAAGTCCGCCATTGAAATGGCGGCGATCGCGAATGCTTGCACGCTCGACGTGCCGTCGAACGGCTTGTTGTTTCCGCCCTGCGGCGTCGACGATTTGCCGCATGTGATGCGGCCGCAGGACAAGGGCGGCGTGCTGGAAAAATCCGGCGTGGTCGAAGTGGTGTCGTCGCTCGAGCGCGACGGCCGTCCCGTGTTCCGCGATTTGCGCTGGGGCGTCTATGCCGTGCTGGAGG
Source organism: uncultured Alphaproteobacteria bacterium (assembly GCA_963847045.1). GTDB lineage: Bacteria > Pseudomonadota > Alphaproteobacteria > Rhizobiales > Xanthobacteraceae > Bradyrhizobium. Next base: position 571,299 of record CAWJYQ010000017.1, read on the forward strand.
CGCCGAACGACTATGCCGCCGACTGCTTCAGGCAATACGGGCTGAAGACCAATTCCAGCGGACGCTATGCGGCGATGTACAAGCCCTATCACCTGATCGGGCTGGAGTTGAATATTTCGATTTTGTCAGCGGCTTTGCGCAACGAGCCGACGGGGCAGCCCTACGGCTTCCGCGGCGATGTCGCTTCGGTGGCAAAGCGCAGCTTACGCGCGGGCGAAATGCTCGACGGCGAAGGCGGCTACACCGTGTGGGGCAAGCTGATGCCCGCGGCCGAAAGCCTGAAGACCGGCGCGCTGCCGATCGGGCTCGCGCATCGCGTGAAGCTCAAGAACGACGTCGCGCATGGCGCGGTGGTGCGCTGGAGCGACGTCGAATACGACGCGGGCGCCGACACCATCAAGACGCGCAAGGCGATGGAGGCGGCGTTCGCGAAAGCTTGAGTTCTCTCGTCGAATCGCCCCCTCCGCGGACTCCGTTCACCTCTCCCGCTTGCGGGGGAGGTCGCATCGCATCGAAAGATGGGATGCGGGTGGGGGAAGCTCTCTCCACACGTGCAGTGCGACTTGCGGCGACATCCCCCTCCCCCGCTAGAGCGGGAGAGGGGGCGCAATCCCTTCGCGGTTGCCTATCCGGCTACGGCAACAGCCGGCTTTCCTTCGCCTGGGCGAACCACTTCCGGAACATGTCCTCGGTGTCCATCATCTCGGTGAAGCCGGCGCGGTTGATCTTCACCGTCGAGACGATCGAGGGCGGGCCGGATTCGGTGTGGCCGTAGCGCATGCTGTAGTCGGCATACTGGAACGAGAGACCGACGAACTCCTTCAGGCCGGGAGCAACGAGGTTGTGCTTGCGCCGCAGGGCGTCCCACGGCTCGATCCAGTTCGGAAATTCTTTTGCCATCGATAGCGGCACCGCTTTGCCCGGCTTCATGCCAAGCGCATCCGATATCGCCGGCCAGATGTTCTCCCAGGTGAAGACGTCGCCGTTGGTGACGTTGAAGGCCTCGTTGCGCGCGCCCGAAGCCTCGCCCGACCAGGCGATGGCGCGCGCGAGCAAATCGACGTCGACGGCCTGCGCGACACGCGCGGCGCCGCCGGGGAAATCGAGCGGCCTGCGCTCTTCGCGGAGTATCGCGGCGTAGACGCCGAGCGGCGGGATCAGGTCCATCGCGCCGCCCATCGCCAGGCCCACGATCAGGACTGGGCGCAAGATGCTGAAATGCCAGGCCTTGCCCTGCTGCAGCGCGCGCAGGAAATTCTCTTGCGCCCAGTAGAAGTTCGGCTGCTCATACATCTCCGAGCGTCCTTCGCGCGCCGGCACCGTGAGCGGGCGGACGTGGACGCCGTAGGCTTTCGTGCCCTGCAGCAGCGCGACATGTTTCAGCTCGGGCGCGACCGGCTCGAGCGCCCCCATCAGGTTGCGCAGCATATTGTCGTTGATCGCGATCTGTTTCGTGTCGCGCCAGCCGTCGACCAGGTTGGGCTCTTCATAGAGCGCGGCGTAGATCAGATGCGTGGTGCCCTTCAGCTCGTCCGCGATGGCAGCGCATTGCGCGGCATCGGTGAGATCGAGCGCGACAAAGCGGGCGCCGTGGAGATCGCGCGGCTTGCGCCGCGAGAGCGCGATCACCTCGGCGCCGCCTGGCTTGCCGAAATGCCGAAGCGCCGCGTTACCCACCAGCCCCGTCGCGCCCGCGACCACCACCTTCTTTGCCATGCGCCGCCTCCCCCTTCTTCTTTCGTCTAACAGGTGATGCGCCACGCATCAGCTTGCTGCGTCAAAACGCCCAAATCAAAGGCATTGTTCGCAGCTGCGTCATCCGCAGGCCGCCCTTGATTCCCCTGTTGCGATTGGTCATCCTGTGCGCGGAACCGCAAGCAACGGAATTCCAATAACAAGAGCCCTCGAGGGCCTTCGGAAACGCATTCAACGAACAACGCAACAGACAACGTCGATCATCGGCGAAGAAAAGACGGCATCATGACCGTCACCTTGTCGGCGTATCGGCAATTACGGAGGGAAGCGCATGAAACGTCGTGATTTCTTGAAAGTAACCGGCGCCGGTCTCGCCGCGAGCACAGCCGTGGCTGCGCCCGCGATCGCGCAATCGATGCCGGAGATCAAGTGGAGATATACCGCGAGCTGGCCGAAAGCACTCGATACGCTCTATGGCGGCTGCGAATATTTCTCGCAGCGCGTCGCCGCGATCACCGACAACAAATTCCAGATCCAGTCGTTCGCGGCCGGCGAAATCGTGCCGGGCCTACAGGTGCTGGACGCCGTGTCGAATGGCACCGTCGAGATGGGCAACACCGCGCTTTATTACTACTGGGGCAAGAACCCCGCCTTCACCTTCGGCACCGCGCTGCCGTTCGGCCTCAACACGCGCCAGCATATTTCGTGGCTGTTGTGGGGCGACGGCCAGGCGATGCTCAACGATCTCCTGAAGGAATACAACACCATCGGCATTCCGACCGGATCGACCGGCGCCCAGATGGGCGGCTGGTTCCGGAAGGAGATCAAGTCGATGGAGGATTTGAAGGGACTGAAATTCCGCGTCGGCGGCTTTGCCGGCACCATCATCGCCAAGGTCGGCGGCGTGCCGCAGCAGATCGCCGGCGGCGACATCTATCCGGCGCTGGAGAAGGGCACCATCGACGCCGCCGAATGGGTCGGCCCCTATGACGACGAGAAGCTCGGCTTCGTCAAGGTCGCGAAGTACTACTATTATCCCGGCTGGTGGGAAGGCACCGGCCAGGGCCACAACGTCATCAACCTCGACAAGTGGAACGCGTTGCCGAAGCATTATCAGGCCGCGGTCGAGACGGCATCGCGCGACACCTTCACCTGGGTCACCGGCAAATACGACTACGTCAACCCGCCGGCGCTGAAACGCCTGCTGGTGGCCGGCGCGATCTTAAAGCCCTTCCCGCAGGAAGTGCTGGAGGGCTGCTACAACGCCGCCAACGGGATCTATGCGGACCTTTCAAAGACCAACCCGCATTTCAACAAGCTGTATTCGAGCCTGTCAGCGTTCAGGAACGAGTCGCTGGCCTGGAACCAGGTCGCCGAACTCTCCTACGACAGCTTCATGATGCGGATGCGCACGCGCACCTGAGGCGGGCGAGACGACGAGAAACGAAAAAGCCCCGGAGAAATTCTCCGGGGCTTTTGTTTTGGATGCCGATCGACGCTTGATGGATATTACTGCTGGTCCTCGCCCATGATCGTGGCGAGCTTGTCGACGTTCTTTACGACGAGATCGATGTTGCCCTTGTTCTCGATCGGCGGCTCGGGCTGCTTCAGCGCGCTGTTGAGATCGTCGAGGGCCTGCTTCTTGGTACGCCTACGATGAAGACCGCCTTGTTCTGAGAGGCGGATTGAGCACTCATAAGCACGTGTTTAAGAGCGAGCTTAAGAGCGGTTGATGGGTCAGATTTCGGTGCTTACGGGGCCGGAACGCCGGCGGCGTTGGAGCGAGGATGAACGGTGCCGGATCGTTGCTGAGGCCTTTGCGCCGGGATCGTGTGTGGCGCAGGTTGCGCGGGATCACGATATTTCGACCGGTCTGATTTACACTTGGCGTCGCCGGCTTCGCCAGGACCTTGCTGAACAGGGCTTTGTGGAAGCGGCGATGAAAGCGGAGCCGATCAAGGAAGCGGCGCCGTCCGGTGAAGTGATCGTGGTGGAATTGACGGGGAGCGGGCGGATCAGGATTTGCGGGTCGGCGCCGCCCTTGCTGGTGTCGGCGGTGTTGAAGGCGCTGCGATGATTCCGATCCCCTCGGGCGTGCGGGTATGGCTGGCGACGGGCCATACCGATATGCGGCGCGGCTTTCCGAGCTTGGCTTTGCAGGTACAGGAGGTCTTGAAGCATGACCCGCTGGGGGGTCATTTGTTTTGCTTCAGGGGGCGCCGTTCAGATCTGATAAAAATCATTTGGCACGATTCTCAGGGAGCATGCCTGTTTACAAAAAGACTCGAAAGAGGAAGATTCATCTGGCCTTCGGCTGCCGGTGAAGCCGTGACGATCTCTCCGGCGCAACTTTCTTATCTGCTGTCTGGGATCGACTGGCGGAATCCTCAAGAAACTTTGCGTCCAACGCGGGTTGGATAGCATTCTGCAATTGAATCTACCGAGAAATCTGATTCACTGGCTTCATGAGTTTGAAGCCGGATGATCTTCCTTCGGATCTTGCCAGCGCCCAGGCGGCGCTATTGATCGAACGTGAGGCGTTGCGGGCTGAACGCGAAGCGCGGCTGAGGGTCGAGGTCGAGCGCGATGCGGCCGCGGCGAAGGTCACCCGGATACAGGCCGAAGCCATCAATTGGCAAGCCGAAGCGGCCAACGCGCGGGCGAAGCTGTCGGACAACGAGGCGCTGATCGCGCATCTCGAACTGCGGATCGAGAAGCTCAAACGCGAACTGTACGGGCCGCGCTCCGAGCGCACGGCGCGGCTGATCGAGCAGTTGGAATTGGAACTTGAAGAACTCGTCACCACGGCGAGCGAGGATGAGCTTGCCGCGCAGGCCGCGGCGGCGAAGGCGCAGACCGTGCGCGCCTTCACGCGCAAGCGGCCGGTTCGCAAGCCCTGGCCGGATGACATCGAACGCGAGCGCGTCGTCATCGAGGCTCCGACGAGCTGCGCCTGTTGCGGCGGATCGCGGCTGGCGAAGATCGGCGAGGATGTGACCAAGACGCTGGAGGAGATCCCACGCCGCTTCAAGTTAATCGAGACGGTGCGCGAGAAGTTCACCTGCCGCGATTGCGAGAAGATCACCCAGCCGCCGGCGCCGTTCCATGCCACGCCGCGCGGCTTCATCGGCCCCCGGCTACTGGCGACGATCCTGTTCGACAAGTTCGGCATGCATATCCCGCTCAACCGTCAGAGCGCGCGCTTCAAGTGCGAGGGGATCGACTTGCCGCTGTCGACGCTGGCCGATCAGGTCGGCCACGGGACCTTCGCCGTGATGCCGCTCTTCCACCTGATCGAGCGCCATGTGCTCGCTGCCGAGCGCCTTCATGGCGACGACACCACCATCCGCATCCTGGCCAAGAGCAAGTGCACAACCGGGCGGATCTGGAGCTATATACGCGATGACCGGCCCTTCGCCGGGCCTGCGCCGCCGGCGGCGGTCTATTACGCCTCGAGCGACCGGCGAGGTGAGCACCCGCAGAAGCATCTGGCCGCCTTCGCCGGCATCCTGCAAGCTGACTGCTACAATGGTTTTGAGCCGTTGTTCGACCCGCACAAGAAGGTACTGCCGATCACACCGGCGTTTTGTCTGGCCCATGCGCGGCGGGGCTTCTTCGAGCTGGCCGACATCGAGAAAAACGCCCGGGAAGGCCAGAAGGGCAAACCCATCTCCCCGATCGCGCTGGAGGCGGTCAGGCGCCTCGACGCGCTGTTCGAGATCGAACGCGCCATCAATGGCCGTAGCGCCGACGAGCGGCGTGCCGTGCGCCAGGAGAAGAGCAAACCACTTCTCGACGACATGCACGCCTGGTTGCTCCGCGAGCGCGAAACCCTCTCGCGCTCTGCCGAGGTTCTGAAGCCTATGAATTACATGCTCAGGCGCTGGGACGACTTCGCCCGCTTCCTCGACGATGGCAGGATCTGCTTGACCAACAATTGTGCTGAGCGCGCCTTGAGAGGCATAGCTCTTGGGCGCCGCGCGTGGACCTTTGCCGGCAGCCAGCGTGGCGCCGACCGTGCCGCCGTCGCGCTGACGATGATCACGACCTGCCGCCTCAACGACGTCGATCCCAAGGCCTGGCTCGCCGACGTTCTCGCCCGCATCGCCGATCTGCCCACCTCGCGTCTGCACGAACTGCTACCCTGGGAATGGAAACGCCTGCGCCAAGCCGACGAGCCCGCCGATCAGCAGGCCGCCTGACCTTCACGCAATGCCCCGCCATCATAGAACCCGCCGTGCCCACGCGCATGCTCCAATCTGGCGGTCTTCGTCGTATGCATACTTAAGAGCGAGCTTAAGAGCGGTTGATGGGTCAGATTTCGGTGCTTACGGGGCCGGAACACCGGCGGCGTTGGAGCGAGGATGAACGGTGCCGGATCGTTGCTGAGGCCTTTGCGCCGGGATCGTGTGTGGCGCAGGTTGCGCGGGATCACGATATTTCGACCGGTCTGATTTACACTTGGCGTCGCCGGCTTCGCCAGGACCTTGCTGAACAGGGCTTTGTGGAAGCGGCGATGAAAGCGGAGCCGATCAAGGAAGCGGCGCCGTCCGGTGAAGTGATCGTGGTGGAATTGACGGGGAGCGGGCGGATCAGGATTTGCGGGTCGGCGCCGCCCTTGCTGGTGTCGGCGGTGTTGAAGGCGCTGCGATGATTCCGATCCCCTCGGGCGTGCGGGTATGGCTGGCGACGGGCCATACCGATATGCGGCGCGGCTTTCCGAGCTTGGCTTTGCAGGTACAGGAGGTCTTGAAGCATGACCCGCTGGGGGGTCATTTGTTTTGCTTCAGGGGGCGCCGTTCAGATCTGATAAAAATCATTTGGCACGATTCTCAGGGAGCATGCCTGTTTACAAAAAGACTCGAAAGAGGAAGATTCATCTGGCCTTCGGCTGCCGGTGAAGCCGTGACGATCTCTCCGGCGCAACTTTCTTATCTGCTGTCTGGGATCGACTGGCGGAATCCTCAAGAAACTTTGCGTCCAACGCGGGTTGGATAGCATTCTGCAATTGAATCTACCGAGAAATCTGATTCAGTCAATGAGCCCGCTCGACTGGATATGCCCTTTGCTCGCCATCGATGCCGATGCTTTCAACCACGGCGGCACGCCGGAGTTCGCCGCGATCTCCGCCGTCGCGCTGCGCCATAACGAGATCAGCCAGATCCTTTCGACTGCGCCTCGCCAGTTCGCCCCGATGCACCGGCGCAAACCTAATGGCGACATCGATCCGCGTCCCTGGTGCCAAGGTTTCTATGACGCGATGCGGCTCAGGCTGTCGGCGTGGGCGCCGTTGCTGGACGCCAGCAACGTCAATCACGGCCTGCTTCTGCCCATCCTGCTGCACTGTCGGGACGATCAAGGCCGTCCGCTGCTCGGACCGCCACGAAGCGGCCGTGAGACCGCGGACTTTCTGCGCAACGCCCACGCCGATATCCCAGCGGCCGCCGAGGCCGTGCGCCAATACTGGATGCCGATCCGCTACGGACGCGCCCGCTGATCACCGCGGACGTGGGAGCTCATACCGGTTACGATCAAACGACGCATGGGAGTCTCCTTCGGGTCATGGGAGCTTCAGGTTTTAGGGCAGGTGTGCGGTGTGCGTACGGATTTTGAAATGAACCGGCCATGAACCGGGACAGGTCGGGCGGCGATCATGGCCGAAAATCGCGCCGGCATCATCCGCCAGCGCAACAAAAAACGCCGCTTCCGGAGGGCCGGAAGCGGCGTTTTTCGTATTCGTGACATCTTAAAGAGGAAGTTTCCTTGTCCTTGGCAGGCCTGGCAGCGACCTACTCTCCCAAGGCTTAAGCCATAGTACCATTGGCGCTGAGGAGTTTAACGGCCGAGTTCGGGATGGGATCGGGTTCATGCTCCTCGCTAGAACCACCAGGCCGGCGAAGGACAGGGAAATACGAAGCAAGCTCAAGCGCGATAGCGATCGAGCGCAGTCCTCGGGCTTGACCCGAGGACCCACGCTCAAAGTTCGCGCAGGTCAACGACCGGCGGCCTCGAGCAAGAGGGGAAGTCCTTCTGTCGTCGTGTTGTCGAACCATTTTTCGAGTTTGATCACGTGGTCCCAGCTGTCGCCGAAGTCATAGAGATAATGGATCGTCTTGGCGCCGGTCTCTCGAACGATATCGCAGAGCCGCGCTTTGCTGGCATCGATGGGCTGGGGGCCGTAATCGTTGTCGGGATGAGGAATACCCCAACGGACCTCACCCGCGAAGAACTCGAAGAGGTGGCTGTTAGTCCAGCCGAAGGCCTCCTGAAGCGTCAGGTGCAGCCGATCCAGGCGCAGGGTAACGGGTACGACAAGGCGACGCATTACCTCCGGTTTCACGTCCTTGAGGGTCACCTTGATCCGGACTGCGGTCGTGTTGAGGCTCATGCCGCAAGCCTCGGATCGTGAGCATGCATCGTGTAGGTCGATGCCCAGGGAAGCAGTTCGTCCAGTCGTGACGCAGGCCAGCCATTGATTAGCTTCGCAAGGACGTCGCGAGCCAGTGCTCGGCACTGACGCCATTGAGCTTGCACGTTTCAATCAGCGAAGCCAGCAATGCCCAATTCTCAGCGCCCTCGTCGCAACCGGCGAACAGGGCGTTCTTGGCATTGAGCTTGTCGGCCGCATCGCACGCTCGACCGCGTTGGTGTCCATCTCGATGCGCCCGTCATCAAGGTAGAGCGTCAGGCTGTCCCAATGACGCAGCGCATAACGAAAGCCTTCGCCGTGTCGCTCTTCTGTGCAAGGTGATCAAGCTTGGCCTCAAACCACTGCCTCAAGGCTGCGGCTAG